>NZ_JAURTI010000006.1:0-312302 GCF_031457855.1 Nocardioides sp. BE266
AGGCCACTCCTGCCCGACAACCCACGTACATGCATGTGAGAGGCCCCGGCCCGCAACCCCCTCACCCCGAGGCGGTCACGTCATACCGTCTGAGCGGCGCTACTCCGAGCCCGTGGCCTTGCAGATCGTGGAGTCGCCGTCGGCGACCACGGACTCGACCTGCTTGGAGCGCAGCGCCTGGAACTTCTCGCCGATGACCACGACCACGCCGACCCCGATCGGGTCGCCGGGCACGACCTGCGCACCCTTGAACTGCTGCTGCACGAGCTGGACGGCGGGGTTGGTCGGGTCGGAGCTCCAGATCTGGGTGGTCGCGGCGGGCTGCGGCGAGTCCGCCACCTCGCCCGCGACGAAGCCGCGCTCCTCGAGCTGGGCGCTGGTCGCCCCGGCGAGGCCACTGCGGCCACTGCCGTTGAAGACGCTGACCACGACCTGGTCGCGGCGCACCTCGGTGCCCGCGGGGATCGCGGCGTTCTCGCAGATCGGGACCGGGTCGTCCTCGGGGAACGGCTCGGTGAAGGCCGACCACCCCCACATCGTGGCGACGACGACGATCAGGCCGAGGAACGCGAGGGTCAGCGCGGAGCGCAGGGCCCCGCTCACGTGTCACCGGCCTGGTGGACGCGGGCGTGCAGCACGAGGCGCTGCTGCAGGGCGGCGCGCAGCGCGCGGTGCAGCCCGTCCTCGAGGTAGAGGTCGCCGCGCCACTGCACGACGTGCGCGAAGAGATCGCCGTAGAACGTCGAGTCCTCGTCGAGCAGGGCGTCGAGCTGGAGCGTGTCCTTGGTGGTCACCAGCTCGTCGAGCCGGACCTGGCGCGGGGGCAGCTCGGCCCAGGCGCGTGAGGTCAGCCCGTGGTCGGGGTAGGGCCGGCCGACGCCCACCCGCTTGAAGATCACGCTGGGATCATAACGACGCCCTCGTCGCCGCCCGGTCCGCTGACTAGGCTCGCGAGCATGACCGAGATCCCTGAGGCGACTCCCGAGGCCCAGCCGACGCCGCCCGAGGCCACCCCCGCCGAGCCGACGGCTGCGGCCCCTGAGCCCGGGCCTGCGGACGCCGCGGCCGGCGAGCTCGTCACCGAGCCCGCCGCGCCTCCGGAGCCGCCGGCCCCGACGGACCCGATCTCCGCCGCCGTCGCGCCGGGCTACCAGTTCGAGGGTCCCGCCCTCGAGCTCGGCGGCCTGATGCTGAACGCCACCGACCTCAGCGACGTCCACATCCGGATCCCGCTCGGCATGCTCAACCGTCACGGCCTCGTCGCCGGCGCGACCGGCACCGGCAAGACCAAGACGCTGCAGCTGCTGGCCGAGCAGCTCAGCGCCAACGGGGTGCCCGTGTTCGCAGCCGACATCAAGGGCGACCTGTCGGGCCTCAGCGTCCCGGGCGAGCCGAGCGACAAGCTCACCGCGCGCACCGCCAGCGTCGGCCAGACGTGGACGGCGACCGGCTTCCCGACGGAGTTCTACGCGATCGGCGGCCAGGGCATCGGCGTACCCGTCCGGGTCACGATGACCGCGTTCGGCCCGACCCTCCTGGCGAAGGTCCTCGGGCTCAACGAGACGCAGGAGTCCTCCCTCGGTCTGGTCTTCTACTACTGCGACCAGAACGGGCTGCCGCTGCTCGACCTCGCCGACCTGCGCGCGGTGCTGCAGTACCTCACCGGCGACGAGGCCGGGAAGGCCGAGCTCAAGGGCATCGGCGGCCTCTCGCCCCAGACGGCCGGCGTGATCCTGCGCGAGCTGGTGTCGTTCCAGGCGCAGGGTGCGGACGTGTTCTTCGGCGAGCCGGAGTTCGAGAGCAAGGACTTCCTCCGGCTCACCGACGACGGCCGCGGCGTGATCAGCCTGCTCGAGCTGCCGAACCTCCAGGACCGGCCGGCGCTCTTCTCCACGTTCCTCATGTGGCTGCTCGCCGACCTCTTCCACGACTTGCCCGAGGAGGGCGACCTCGACAAGCCGAAGCTGGTCTTCTTCTTCGACGAGGCGCACCTGCTCTTCAACGACGCCTCCGACGCCTTCCTCGACCAGATCGCCCAGACCGTCCGGCTGATCCGCTCCAAGGGCGTCGGCGTCTTCTTCGTGACGCAGTCGCCGACCGACGTGCCTGACGACGTCCTCGCCCAGCTCGGCTCCCGCATCCAGCACCAGCTCCGCGCCCACACGCCCAACGACGCCAAGGCGCTCAAGGCGACGGTGAACACCTACCCCAACAGCGCGTACGACGACCTGGGCGAGGTGATCACCTCCCTCGGCATCGGCGAGGCGGTCGTGACGGTGATGAACGAGCGCGGCGCCCCGACGCCGGTCGCGTGGACCCGGCTCCGCGCCCCCGAGTCGCTGATGGACGCCGCCGAGGCCTCCGGCATGGAGGCGTCGGTCAAGGCGTCACCGCTGTCGGAGAAGTACGCCGAGGGCATCGACCGTGAGTCCGCCCGCGAGCTCCTCGCCAAGAAGCTCGAGGAGGGCGCCAAGAAGGCGGCCGAGGACGCCAAGGTCAAGGAGATGGCGCGCGAGCAGAAGAACGAGCGCGTCACCAAGAAGGCCGAGAAGGAGCAGGACTCGATGGTCGAGACGGTCGTGAAGTCCACGGCGTTCAAGGACTTCATGCGCACCGCCGCCCGCGAGATCGCCCGGGGGATGTTCAACTCCGGACGGCGCTGAGCCGTCGTCGCCCGAGCGGTGGTCCACCTACATTCCTGAGCCTCGGAATGTAGGTGCACCACCGCCCGCCGGCGAGTCGGCGTACGACACGCGCCCGAGCGGTGATCCAGCCACATTTTCGAGGACCGGAAATGTAGGTGGACCACCGCCCGAGACCTCACATCGTGGGGTCGAGCCAGGCCAGCTGGGCGGTCTCGGTGCCGCGGTCGCGGGTGACGACGCGGGCCCGGCCGGCGGGTGCGGGCTGGGGGCGGAGGTTGCCGATCAGCACGCCCTCGTCGCGGGGGCCCGAGAGCATGACGCCCGGCATCGCGAGGTCGCGCAGCGACTGGATGACCGGCTCGTAGAGCGCGCGCGAGGCACCACCCGTACGTCGCGCCACCACCACGTGCAGGCCGACGTCGCGCGCCTGCGCCATCAGCGGCTGGAGCGACGAGACCGGTGAGGACTGCGCGGTCGCGACCAGGTCGTAGTCGTCGACCACCACGAACACCTCGGCACCGGTCCACCACGACCGGCTGCGGAGCTGGTCGGGCGTCACGTCGGGACCGGGGATCCGGCCCTCGAGGTAGGTCGCGATGTCCTTGAGCGTCGGGGTCGCCTGGGTGGCGGAGGTGAGGTAGTTGAGGAGGTACTCGTCGGGCACCTCGCCGAGCAGTGAGCGCCGGTAGTCGACGAGGACGATCTGCGCCTCCTTCGGCGTGCGGGTGCGCATGATCTCGTGGACGTAGTTGCGCAGCAGCGCGCTCTTGCCGGACTGCCCGTCGCCGAAGACCAGCATGTGCGGCTCGGCGTCGACGTCGAGGCCGATCGGGGCGAGCTCCTTCTCGTTGATGCCGAGCAGGATCCGCTTCTCCGGCAGCTGCCGGCGTACGGCGTCCTCGCGGATCGCGTCGAGCGTGACGAGCTCCGGCAGCAGGCGCAGCTTGGGACCCTGCGGGCCCTTCCACGCCGCGGCCATCCGGTCGATGAGGTCGTCGACGCCGTCGCCGAGGGTGTCGGCGTTGCCGTCGCCGTCGATGCGCGGAAGGGCGCCCAGGAAGTGCAGCTTCGACGGCACGAGGCCGCGACCCGGTCGGCCGACCGGCACGAGCGCCGCGACCTTCCGGTCGACCTCGGAGTCGAGCGGGTCGCCGAGGCGCAGCTCGAGCTTGGAGCCGAAGACGTCACGCATCGCGGCGCGGTAGTCGGCCCAGCGGGTCGAGGCGGTGACGATGTGGAGGCCGAAGGTCAGGCCGCGCGCGGCGAGCTGCTGGATCTCGATCTCGAGGTCGTCGAACTCCGCGCGCAGCGTGCTCCAGCCGTCGATGACGAGGAACACGTCGCCCCAGCCGTCGTCCGCGCGGCCCTGCGAGCGGCGCGACCGGTAGGTCTCGATCGAGTCGATGCCGTTCTCGCGGAAGTAGGCCTCGCGGCGGTCGACGATGCCCTCGACCTCCGCCATCACGCGTCGTACGACGTCGGGCTCGGAGCGGGTCGCGACACCCGAGACGTGCGGCAGCCGGGTCATCGGCGCGAACGCGCCACCACCGAAGTCGAGGACGAAGAACTGCGACTCCAGCGGTGTGGTCACCAGCGCCATGCTCGTCACGATGCTGCGCAGCAGGGTGCTCTTGCCGGAGCGCGGTCCGCCGACGACGGCGACGTGGCCGGCGGCACCGGTGAGGTTGAGCGTCATGGTGTCGCGGCGCTGCTCGCGCGGTCGGTCGACGGTGCCGAGCGGGATGACCAGGCCCGGCACGTTGCGCCACTGCGGCGAGGTGAGGCCGAGGTCGGGGCTCTCGACCAGGTCGGGCATCAGCTCGTCGAGCGTGTCGGGCACGTCGAGCGGCGGCAGCCAGACCTGGTGCGCCTCCGGACCCTTGCCGATCATCCGCTGCACGGCGACGTCGAGCAGCGAGGGCTGCTCGCCCTGCTGCTGCGGCGTGGGCGCGACCTCGGGCGTCTCCTCGGTCGTCGTCTCGAGCGCCTGCACCTCGGAGATGGTGAAGGGCAGGATGCCGCGGATCGCGCCGCCCTCGTCGCGGGTGACGCGGGTGCGGCTCGACGGAGGCCCGGAGACGTACGCCGCCTTGAACCGCAGCAGCGTGGACTGGTCGGGCTTGAGGTAGCCGAGGCCGGGGACGGCGGGCAGCTCGTAGGCGTCCGGGACGCCGAGCACCGCGCGGGACTCACCGGCGGAGAAGGTGCGGAGGCCGACGCGGTAGGACAGGTGTGACTCCAGGCCGCGGAGGCGGCCCTCCTCGAGGCGCTGCGAGGCCAGCAGCAGGTGCAGGCCGAGCGAGCGGCCGAGGCGGCCGATGGCGACGAAGAGGTCGATGAACTCCGGCTTGGCCGAGAGCATCTCGGAGAACTCGTCGACCACGATGAACAGCGACGGCATCGGCTCGAGCGGCTCGCCGTTGGCGCGCGCCTTCTCGTAGTCGCGGACCGAGGCGTAGTTGCCGGCGTCGCGCAGCAGCTCCTGGCGACGCGTCATCTCGCCGGACAGGGCGTCCTGCATGCGGTCGACGAGGGTGAGCTCGTTGGCGAGGTTGGTGATGACCGCCGACACGTGCGGCATGTCGGCCATGCCGGCGAAGGTCGCACCACCCTTGAAGTCGACGAGCACGAGGTTGAGCTGCTCGGAGGAGTGCGTCATCACCAGGCCGAGCACGAGGGTGCGGAGGAACTCCGACTTTCCGGAACCGGTCGCACCGATCACCAGGCCGTGCGGGCCCATGCCCTGCTGGGCGGACTCCTTGATGTCGAGGTGGATCAGGCCGCCGGAGTCGCCGATGCCGATCGGCACCCGAAGCCGGTCGCGCGCGGGTCGCGGCCGCCAGGCGGTGGCCGGGTCGTAGGCGAAGATGTCGCCGAGGCCGAGCAGGTCCATGTGGTCGGGCGTGGTCGAGGTGATGTCGACCGTGCCGCCGGCCGAGGCCGCTTCCGCACTGGCCGTCTTCAACGGTGCGATGCGACGGGCGTACGCCTCCGCGGTGGCGATGTCGCACTGGTCGGCCAGCGCCTTGACCGGCTCGCCGCGCAGCCGCAGTGCGCGGACCGGGCGCTTGCCGAGCTCGTCGGGGCCGTCGACGAACTCCAGCCGCAGGCGGGTGGAGTCCTCGAGCTCGTCCCACCGGGCCGGCAGGTCGAGCAGCGTCACGCCGTGGAGGCCGTCGGGCGGGACGATGTGGTTGCCCGGCGGCAGGTGGCCGCCGTCGATCACCAGCAGGATGTGCGGCGTCGCGGCGCGCTCGTCGGCGCCGAAGCGCGGGCGGTCGCTGAGGTCGGGCGGCAGCAGGTTGCCGAGGTCGTCGAGCGACGTGGCGACCAGGCGCATCGGGCCGACGGCGTCGGCCTCACGGGTGCTCTGGGCGTGGGGGAGCCACTTCACCCAGTCCCAGTGCGTGAGGTTCTGCTCGGAGCTCAGCACCGCGACGACCAGCTGGTCGGGGTTCTGGAAGGCGGTCGCCGAGCAGATCATCGCGCGGGCGGTCGAGCGGACCTCCTCGGCGTCGCCGCACAGCTCGATGCGGTCGAAGGCGCGCAGGTCGATCGAGGCCGGCAGGTTGGGCTGGAGGCGGTGCACGACGAGCAGCCGGTGCAGCGCGGACGCGGCGGCCGGGTCGACCTGGTCGACGGGCGCGCTCTCCGGCGGCACCAGCTCGAGCGACAGCGGCTGCGAGCACAGGCCGTAGCGCACGTGCAGGAAGTTGTCGTCGGCGGCGGTGTGCTCCCACAGGCGGGTGCGGTCCTCGGCGAGCGAGGGGAGCGCGGCGGGCTCGGGGTGGTGCCAGTTCAGTGCCCGGCGCTGCTGGTCGGCGGCCTCGCGGGCGACCTTGCGGATGTTGCTGAGGTAGCGGAGGTATTCCGTGCGCGAGCCGGTCACCTGCTGCGCGCGCTGCTTCCGCTGCCGGTCGATCTGCACCACGATGAAGCCGAGCGTGGCGAAGAGGAACATGCCCGCTGCGAGGAAGCTCCGGCTCTTGTTGGCGCCGCCCATCGTCGCCACGAGCACGATCGAGCCGAGGCTGCCGAGCATCGGGATGGCGTTCATCAGGACGCCGCCGGCACCCTCGCCCTCCTGCAGCTCCGGCGGCGGCTGCAGGACGATCTGGCCGCCCGGCATCTCGGGCTCGTCGAGCCGCTGCCCGCCTCGCAGTGTCGTGCTCACGCATCCCCCGTTGCCTCGCCCGATGAAGTCGCGACGATGATAGGTGTGCGTCCGGACGGGCGCGACTACCCTGCAGCCCAGAAGCGCCCGATGCACGCGAAGGGGGAATCCGTGTCGGACGTCGCGATGCCCAGCTCCGCTGGCGCGACCATCGCCGTGAGCGTGCACGGCCCTGCCGGCGTGCTCGACCTCGTCGTACCCACCGGTGCCACGTCCGTCGACGTCGCCCGCGAGTACGCCAAGCAGGCCGACGTCGCGGCGATCCCGCTCCTCCAGACCGCGCTCGGCGAGCGACTCAACGCGTCGGTGTCGCTGGGGGAGGCCGGCGTCCAGGCCGGCGACGTGCTGGTCGCGACCTCGGGCGTCCACCGGCCCCGCAAGGTGACGCTGCGCGAGGCCGCCAAGAACGCGCCCGAGAGCCCCGAGCTCGCCTCGATGATCGCCACCATCGCCGCGCTGGTCGCCGCGCTCGCCGGGTGGTACGCCGGTCGCGCGGGCGAGGACACGATCCGCACCGTCACGGTCGGGGTGCTGCTGGCGTGCGCGCTGGTCGGGGTCCTCCCGGTCGGGCGCCACACCCGTCAGCGTGCCGCCGCCGCTCCGGCCTTCGCTGCTGCCGCCGCGTTCGCCGCCCTCTACGAGCCGGGCGTCCACCTGCTCCCTGCGATCCTCGGCGCCTCCGCGATCTCGGCGGCGGTCGTGGCCGGCATCGGTCGGGCGATGTCGGTGGGCACCGACGAGATCAGCACCGTGTGGATCGCCAGCGGGCTCACCTTCTTCGCGTGCTGTGCGCTCTCCGCCCTGCTGGGCTGGGACGCCCGGATCTCCTGGACCCTGCTGGTCTTCCTGTCGATGATGGCCGCCCGCTTCGCACCGTCGCTCGCCGTCGACGTGCCCGACGAGGCGCTGCTCGACCTCGACCGCCTCGCGGTCACGGCGTGGTCGGCCCGCGACGGCCACCGCGGCGGGCGCCGCGGCCGGATCGTCGTCGCGTCCGACGCGATGGAGCGACTGGTCCACCGGGCCTCACGCCTCGTCACGGGCGCCTCCGTGGCGATCCTGGTGACGGTGACCGTCGCGAGCCCGCTGCTGCTGCACGCCGCCCACATCGACCTCGACCGCATCGGTGCCCGGTGCCTGGTCTTCTTCGCCGGCTGCTCGCTGCTCCTGGCGGCGCGCTCCTACCGCCACGCGGCCGCCCGCGCCCTGCTCCGCCTCGCCGGTCTCGCGGCGCTCGCCTCGCTGTCCGTGCACCTCGTCGTCGGCCCGGGGGCGGGGCACCTCGGCACGTTCTTCTACGTGGTGGTCGCGCTGGGCCTCGTCGCGCTGGCCGCGGCCGTCGCCACCGGGCGCGGCTGGCGCTCGGTGTGGTGGTCGCGCCGGGCCGAGGTCGCGGAGTCGCTGTGCGGCAGCTTCGCCTTCGCCGCAGCCGTCGTCGCCGCGGGAGTTTTCCGCAGGTTGTGGGAAATGACGTCGTGAGGTTTAGCCCCGAATCGCTCGGGTAGATGCCTCGTCAGCACGGGGGGTCGGGACGTCTCCCCGAGCACCGGACCACCAGTCCAGTGACACCAACCACCAAGTAACTCGGTCGGTTCGACCGCCGAGGGAGAAGGATCTTTCATGAGCGACATGTACGGCCAGACAGAGAAGGCCCTCTCCAAGGGTGCCGACTTCGTCGACCAGGCCCGCGGTGACGTCAAGAACAAGTGCGGCGTGCTCTCCGGCAACATCCAGACGATGATGGCGGGATGGGGCGGCCAGGGTGCCACCGCGTTCAACAACCTCATGATCGCCTGGAACGAGAAGCAGGAGACCATCCTGAAGGCGCTCGACCAGCTCTCGGCCTCGATGAAGGAGACCGAGCGCGACAACGTCTCGACCGACGAGAGCCAGTCCGCTGCCCACGTCAACCTGCAGGGCCGTCTCGGCTGACCGGCCGACACTGACTTCGAGATCTAGGAGATCGCAATGACTTTCGACGGAATCAAGGTCCAGCACGGCCACCTCGACACCGGTGCCGCCGACGTGATGAAGGCCGCCAAGGACATCGAGGCCCGGCTCGACCAGCTCGAGAACGAGCTCAACCCCCTCAAGTCGGACTGGAACGGTAACGCCAAGATGGCCTACGACCAGGCCAAGGCCAAGTGGGACCAGGCGATGAGCGAGATGACCCTGCTGCTCCAGCAGGCCAGCCAGGGCGTCGACTCGTCCAACGCCGAGTACAAGGCCGCCGACGCGCGCGGTGCCAACCGCTTCTGAGCGCACTGCCAGCTACGAGGCCGGTCGTCCCTCCGGGGATGACCGGCCTCGGGCCATTTCCGGGGCAGCGGTCGCCTAGGCTGCTCCCCGTCCACGCACGTCCAGGACTTTTCAGGGGGAAACGCCAATGAGTCAGGGGTCCTCGGTTGCCTCGGGCCTGGTCCGGGTGACCATCGCCTCGGGGTCGCGTCGCGTCGACCTGGTGCTGCCGGGCTCGATCCCGGTCGCCGAGCTCGTCCCGGAGCTCGCGCGCTCGGTCGGGCTGCTCGACGCCTCGACCGTCTACGGCGGCTACCGACTGGTGACCCAGGAGGGGCGGATCCTGGCCAACGACGCCGGACTCACCATGCAGGGCATCGAGGACGGCGGCCTGCTCACCGTCACCGCCGGCGTCGACGACCCCGCCCCCCGCGTGTACGACGACGTGGTCGAGGCGATGGCCGACGTCGTGGAGAACGAGCTGCGGCCGTGGGAGCCCTCGGCCGGTCGTCGTACGGCACTCGGGGCGGGCAGCATCCTGCTCGGCCTCGGCGCGCTGGCCCTCCTGCTCCAGGGCGAGAGCATCCTCGGCGGGGTCGCCGCGGCGGTGATCGCCGGCCTGCTCGTCGTCGGTGGCGTCGTCCTCGCCCGGGCCCAGGGCGAGCCCGAGGCCGGGGTGGCCGTGTCGCTGCTGGCCGCCCTCTACGCCGCGGTCGCCGGCCTCCTGCTCGCGCCGGGCGAGCTGCCGGAGTGGAGCTGGCCGCTCGACGACTCCTTCTTCACCAACCCCCTCCTCTTCGCCGGTCTCGGCGTGCTCGCCGCAGGCCTGGTCGCCGTGGTCGGCCTGCAGGACGGCCGCCCGCTGGTCATCCCCGCCATCGTCGTGGGCGCCGTGCTGGTCGCCAGCTCGGTGCTGATCCGGGTCGCCCCGCTCGAGCCGAGCGTGGTCTTCACCGTCCTGATGACCCTCGTCGTGCTCGCCGGCAGCGTCTTCCCGTGGATGGCGCTCGGCGTCACCGGCACCAAGGTCGACCAGCTCTACTCCCTGCACGACATCACCGCCGACCCCGACGACATCGACCCCGACGAGGTCGCCGACGACGCCCGGGTCGGCCACGAGATCCTGCTGGCCGTCTCCGCGACCGTCGGCACGCTGCTCGTCCTCTTCGCGCCGTTCGCGGTGGGCCGGGGCGTCTTCGGCACGATCCTCGCCGCGGTCTGCTGCCTGGCCGTCATGTTCCGCACCCGCCAGTACCGCACCGGCGCCGAGGTCCTCGCCGGCCTGACCTCCGGCATCCTCGGCCTGGTGTCGGTGGCCGTCTCGATGCTGCTGATCCACGACGGCTGGCGGGCGGGCGCGGCCATCGGCCTCGCCGGGGTGGGTGCCCTGCTCCTCGCGCTGACCCTCGTGCCCGCGTCGGCCTCGGTGCGCCGCGGCCGGATGGGCGACGTCGTCGAGACCGTCACCCTGATCGCGCTGCTGCCGCTGATGGTGCTCGCGGCCGGCTTCGTCTCCGCGGTGGCGGGCTGATCGATGGCGACCAAGAAGGACCTGGTCGAGGCCCACGCGTTCAGCCGTCGGCGCCTCGTCACGGCGTTCGTCTCCGGCGCCCCCGGAGGCCGCGAGGTCGAGCCGGTGCGCCCGGGCCGGGTGCTGATCGGCGGCGTAGCGCTCTCGGTGCTGCTGCTCGCCGGCGCCGCGATCGCCGGCTTCCTGCTCGGCCGCCCGCCGGCGCAGTGGCTCGAGGCGCCCAGCTTCGTCATCTCCAAGGACACCGGTGAGCAGTACGTCGTCCTCCGCGGCGGCGACGACCCGCTGCTCCAGCGGGTGCCCAACTACGTCTCCGCGCAGCTGCTGATCGGCGAGCCCGACCTGACGCCGTTCACCGTCCGCGACAAGTACATCCGCACGGTCCAGCTCGGCGAGGACCTCGGCATCGAGGGCGCTCCGGCAGGCCTGCCGTCCGCCGACGAACTCGTCGACGACGGCTGGACCGCCTGCACGACCGCCGACACCGGCATCAAGGTCGCCGTCCAGCAGGACCCCACCGTCGAGGACCTCACCGGGTCGGCCTTCCTGGTCTCGAGCGAGGGGAAGCAGTGGCTGATCGCCACGGCCCCGGCCGTCGGCAGCAAGCAGGGCCGCGCCTACCGCTTCCCCATGCCCGCCGACGCGACCGCGGCCTCGACCGTCGGCAACCAGCTCGACTTCGGCGCCACGCCCACCGAGGTCGACGAGGAGTGGCTCAACCTCTTCCCGCTCGGCGAGGGCCTCGAGGCCACCGCCTTCGGCATCGACGACCTCGGCAAGCCGGTGCCGTACGGCGACACGGGGCAGGACCTCTCCGACTTCAGCGTCGGCGACCTCCTGCTGTCGGGCACCGGCAAGTACTACCTCCTCGGTGACGAGAAGCCCGAGGAGCTGAGCCCCTTCGCGGGCATGGTCTACGACGTCGTCGGCAAGCAGGCCGTCGAGGTGCCCGACGACCTGCGCGCCCAGTTCGGCGACCCCACCTACCCCGTCGAGTGGCCCACCAAGCTGCCGACGGCCGTGCCCAACGGTGCGCTGTGCGCCGTGCTCCACCCGGCCGTCGGGTCCAACGAGGTCAGCCTGGCCACCAACCCGACCGGCGCCGCCGACCCGACCACCCCGACGCCGATCGGCGTGGGCAAGCACGACGTCGACGTCGAGCCGAGCGCGGGCGCCTACGTGCTGGCCGGCTCCGACGAGGCGGCCGCCGACGGCACCCCCTACGTCATCGACACCAAGGGCGAGAAGTACGCCCTGATCGGGCCGCTCGTGCCGACCTACATCGGCTACGCCGACGTCGAGCCGCCGCTCGTGCCGAGCTCGTGGCTGGAGTTCTTCGAGTCCGGGGTGCCGTTGTCGACCAACAGTGCGCGCCGGGTCCCCGAGGACGCGCCGCCGCCCGACGACTCGGAAGCGGACAGCGGCTCATGAGCCTCCTCCGTACGACGCTCGCGGCCGGTGTGCTCGCCACGGCGGTCGTGCCGGCCTGGGCGGGCCCGGCCGCGGCCGACCACCCGGCGCCGTGCGACGTCGGCGCGGTCCCGGGCTCGGAGCGGCTGGCCGACACCCACACCAAGACCAACGCCGCCTTCGAGCGGATGCACGTCGAGCAGGCCCAGGGCATCGCGACCGGCAAGGACGTGAAGGTCGCGGTGATCGACAGCGGTGTCTGGTCGGTCCAGGGCATCGACCGCGTCGGCCTCGCCGCCGTCGCCGGCACCGACCCCAACGGCCTGCTCTCCGGTCACGGCACGATCGTGGCCGGGCTGATCGCGGGCCCGCACGGGGTCGCGCCCGACGCGACGGTCTACGACGTGAAGGTCTTCGACGGCGACGGTGCCGACACCTCCCAGGGGCAGAAGGCGCTCACGTCGGCCGGCATGGTCGCCGGCATCAACGCGGTCATCGACGCCTACCCGCGCGAGCGCTTCGACGTCGTCAACATCTCCCTCGCCGTGCGCAACTCCGACCCCGCCCTCGAGGCGGCCGTCGCCAAGCTGGTGGCGCTGCCGCTGGTCGTCGTCGCCGCGTCGGGCAACCGCGAGGAGGACGACGGCGGGCCTGACGGCACACCGGGCAACGACGCCGACGTCTACCCCGCCGACTACCCCGGGGTGCTGGCCGTCAGCGCCACCCCGCCGGGCAACGACGACCCCAGCCAGTCCGTCGTACCCAACATGGACACGGACGTCGCGGCGCCCACCGTCGGTGCGATCTCGGCCAACGCCACCGAGCAGGTCTGCGTCGTCGGCGAGGTCGCGACCTCCTGGGCCGCGGCCGAGGTCAGCGGCCTGGTGGCGCTGCTGCGCGAGCACTACCCGCGCGACACCCACGCCCAGCTGGTCGCACGGCTCCAGGCCACCACGGAGGGAGGCGGCGCGCCCACCGACGGCGTGGTCGACAACCCCTGGACCGGCGCCGGCGTGGTGCAGGCGCACGACGCGCTGACCCGCCAGGTCAAGGCCGGCCGTCAGGGCAAGATCGAGACCACGGTCCGCGAGACCCACGCCGACTCCCAGGCACCGCCGCCCGTGCAGCAGGCCGACCTCCTCAGCACCCCGCGCGCCATGCTCCTGTGGTCGGGCCTGGTCGCCGGGTCGCTCCTGGCGCTCGCCTTCATGCTCCGCCCCCTCGTACGACGATCGTGAGGAGTTCGCGTGCGGGCGGCCCCGACATGATGGAATCGGGCCATGACTGACACCTCGGACGAGCCGGTCGCCGTCATCCTGGCCGGAGGCCAGGGGTCACGACTGTGGCCGATCAGCCGGGACCGTCGTCCCAAGCAGTTCCAGCCCGTGGTGGGTGGGCGACCGCTGCTGACCGGCACGATCGAGCGGCTCACCGAGATCGTCGACCCGTCGCGGATCCACGTCTCGACCCGCGCCCGGTTCGCCGACGCCGCCCGCGCGACGCTGGGCCCGGTCCCGCCGGAGAACCTGATCCTCGAGGAGGACCCGGCCGGCCCGGCGACCGCCTTCGCGCTGGGCATCGCCACGCTCGCCCACAAGTACGGCAACGCGCCGGCGCTGATCGCCCCGTCCGACCACCTCATCACCGAGGACGACGCCTTCAACCAGGCCTCGCGCGACATGCTCGCCCAGCTCGTCACGAGCCCGGAGTCGATGGTCGTGCTCGGTGCCGAGCCCACCCACTTCGACGGCAGCCTCGGCTACATCCACACCAAGGGCGAGGGCGGCCCGGTCGAGGTCATCACCAGCTTCTTCGAGAAGCCGGACCCGGCGACCATCGACGAGCTCGGCGACGACGGCTCGCTCTACTGGAACACCGCCTGCTACGGCGTACGCGTCCAGCAGGCGTGCGACGCCTACCGGGCCGCGATGCCGATCGTCTTCGACTCCATCCAGCGCTTCGCCTCCGACCGGCCCGACGTGAACGGCTACCACGGTGCCGCGATCGGCGGCCACGAGCTCTACCCGCTCCTCGCCGCCGGGATGGAGTGCCTGGTCGTCCCCCGCCACCTCGGCTGGAGCGACATCGGCACGTGGAAGCGGCTCGAGCAGGTCCTCGCCGAGGACGACGAGGGCGCCATCGGCCCCGCCCTCCAGCTCGAGAGCGAGGACGTCCTGGTCGCCAGCATGGACGGGCGGCCCGTCGTGACGCTCGGTGCCACCGGCCTGGTGGTCGTGGCCCACGAGGACGCGGTCTACGTCCTCGACAAGAAGAAGGCGCTGGACCCCGGCACGCTCGCGCACCTCCGTTCGCTGCTCGCGGCGAGCCCGCGAGAAGATCTCCTCTGAACCCCTGAACCGCCCGCACATCGAAGGAACCCATGTCCCACGAGAACAGCCAGCACATCGTCGTCGTCGGGACCAAGCCCGACATCATCAAGCAGGCGCCGATCTACCACGAGCTGCGCGACCGGGGCCACGACGTGGTGCTCTGCCACACCGGCCAGCACTACGACCACAACCTCTCCCAGTCGATGCTCGACGAGTTCGGCGTCCGTGAGGACATCAACCTCGAGGTCCGCGGTGGCGTGAACGACCTGGTCTCGGGCATCACGGCCAAGCTCGCGCTCTACCTGCGCGGCTTCTCCGAGCGCGGCGGCTTCCCGATCACCTACGTCCACGGCGACACCACCACCGCGATGGCGGGCTCGCTGGCCACGTTCGGCGAGCGCCAGGCGCTGGTCCACGTCGAGGCCGGCCTGCGCACGCTGTCGCCGCGGCCCGAGGTGCTGCGCGGCTGGATCGAGCAGGGCTCCGACCTCGACTGGGCGTCGTTCCGCGAGCAGTCGATCGACCGCGCCAGCTGGTCCAAGGGCAGCCGTGAGCCCTCGCCCGAGCAGTTCAACACGCGCGTCTGTGACGCCGGCTCGGACTTCCACGCCGCCCCCGTCGAGCTCAACCGCGAGTTCCTCATCGACGAGGGCTTCGCCCCGGCCGCCATCGACGTCGTCGGCAACTCGGTCGTCGACGCGCTCGAGCAGGCGATCGCCGGCAGCGACAAGAACCAGGTGCTGCAGAAGTTCCCGCAGATGGGCGACGGCTCGTTCCTCCGCTTCTGCGTGCACCGCCGCGAGAACACCACCAACCGCGAGCGCTTCAACCTGCTGATGGACGCGATGGAGTCGCTGCTCGAGCAGGGCCACCACGTCCTCTTCATCCGCCTGCTCGGCACCGAGTCGGCCATCGACAACTTCGGCCGCCGCCAGTGGCTGGAGGACCTCGAGGCGAGGTACGGCGACGCGCTGATCACCACGCCCGTGTGGGACAGCTACCTCGACGTCGTGGCCGCCATGTCGATGTGCGCGGTCATCGTCACCGACTCCGGCAGCATCGTGGAGGAGGCCAACGTGCTCCAGGTGCCGTGCGTGACGCTCCGCTTCGGCTCCGACCGCTCCGAGACCTTCCTCGCCGGCAGCAACTTCCTCGCCCCGCCGGTGAGCAAGGACCTGATGACCGCCGTGGTCCACAACGTCTTCGAGCACCGCAAGGAGCTCACCTGGGACCGGGTCTACCCCGAGAAGGCGTCCGCGATGCTCGTCGACGCCGTCGAGCGGCGCCTCGACGAGGGGAGCCTGCTGATCTCCGAGGAGTGGCGCTACGGCCTCAAGCCCCAGGTGCGCTGACGGCGTACGACCTCCGGACACGACGAAGGCCCCGCACTGATGTGCGGGGCCTTCGCGTCGGCGGAGGTAGGGGGATTCGAACCCCCGAGGGCTATTAACCCAACCCGCTTTCCAAGCGAGCGCCATAGGCCACTAGGCGATACCTCCGCGGAGGAGAGTACCCGTCGGCTCCGTGGCCGGTGAAATCGCCCGGAGGCGGCCGGGTCGGGTCCCGGTTTTGGGTCGCCGATCACGGCTCACCTAGACTCCTCCGCAACCCCCCACGCGGCGTCACCTCGCCCAATCCCCCAGGGCCGGAAGGCAGCAAGGGTCAGTGAGCTCTGACGGGTGCGTGGGGGGCCTCTGCATCTCTGGGCCGCGGCAGCCCTGGATGAACTTCCACCCGAGCGCGTGGAAGTTCAGCGGTGATCTCGGGCGTTCACGCTCAGCGGTCGATGAACTTTCGCCCGAGTGCGTGGAAGTTCATCGAGAGGGCTGACGGCTGGCATCGGCGGCGCGGGTCGGGACGTCGTACGCGCGGTGGTCCCGGCCGGTGTGCAGTGTGGGTGGGCCCGGTTAGGGTTCACGCGTGGAGTCACCGCTCGCGCTCTATCGCCGCTACCGGCCCGAGACGTTCGCCGAGGTCATCGGCCAGGATCACGTCACGGAGCCGCTGCGGGCTGCGCTCGCGGCCAACCGGGTCAACCACGCGTACCTCTTCTCCGGCCCGCGCGGCTGCGGCAAGACGACGTCGGCGCGCATCCTGGCCCGCGCGCTCAACTGCGCCCAGGCGCCGGTCGCCGACCCGTGCGGGGAGTGCGACAGCTGCCGCGACCTCGCCCGTGGCGGCCCGGGCTCGATCGACGTGATCGAGATCGACGCGGCCTCGCACGGCGGTGTCGACGACGCCCGTGACCTGCGGGAGAAGGCGTTCTTCGCGCCGGTGCGCGACCGCTACAAGGTCTACATCATCGACGAGGCCCACATGGTCACCACGCAGGGCTTCAACGCCCTGCTCAAGCTCGTCGAAGAGCCGCCGCCCCACCTGCGGTTCATCTTCGCCACGACCGAGCCGGACAAGGTGCTGCCGACGATCCGCTCGCGCACCCACCACTACCCCTTCCGGCTGATCCCGCCGCGGCTGCTCAGCGACTACCTCTCCCAGCTCGCCGCCGAGGAGGGCGTCGCGATCGAGTCGGCCGCGCTGCCGCTCGTCGTGCGCGCCGGAGCGGGGTCGGCCCGTGACACGCTCTCGGTGCTCGACCAGCTGCTCGGCGGCGCCGGTCCCGACGGCGTCACCCACAAGCTGGCCACCGACCTGCTCGGCTTCACGCCCGATTCGCTCCTCGACGAGGTGGTCGAGGCGTTCGCCTCCCGCGACGGCGGCGCCGTCTTCTCGGTCGTCGACAAGGTCGTCGAGACCGGCCAGGACCCGCGCCGCTTCACCGAGGACCTGCTCCGCCGGCTGCGCGACCTCGTCATCGTCACCGCGGTGCCCGACGCCCCGGCGACCGGCCTGATCGACGTCTCCGAGGACGCCGGCGAGCGCCTCGTCGCGCAGGCCGCCCGCTTCGGCGCCATCGAGCTGAGCCGCGCCGCCGACATCGTGGCCGCCGGCCTCATCGAGATGCGCGGTGCGACCGCGCCGCGGCTGCTGCTCGAGCTCCTCTGCGCCCGGGTGCTTCTGCCGGGGGCCGACCACACGTCCGACGGCGTGATGGCCCGTCTCGAGCGGCTCGAGCGCCGGCTCGACGTCTCCGGCGTGCCGACAGGTGCGGCCGCTGCCCGCGCTGCCGCCGCACCGGCTCCGTCCGCACCGGCTCCGTCCGCGCCAGCCCCGGCTGCTCCAGCCCCGGCTGCTCCTGCGCCGTCGGCCCCGGAGCCCGCCGCTCCCGTCGCGGAGGCTCCGGCGCCTGCGGTGCCCGAGGCCCCTGCCCGCGCCGACGAGCCCGCTCCGCCACCGCCTGTGCCGTCGGCCGAGCCGGTGCGCGCCGACGGTCCGCCGCCCCCGCCGCCGATGCCCGACGCCTCTCCTGTCACGCCGCCGGCCCCGCTGGCCGAGCCCGCTCCGGTCGCCGCGGAGGCACCGGTCGCCTCCGAGCAGCCCGTCGCCGAGCAGCCCGCCGGTCCGCGTGGCGGCCTCAGCCTGGTCGACGTACGACGCCTGTGGCCGGACATCCTCGAGCAGACCAAGAACCGCCGGCGCCTGGCGTGGATGGTGCTCTCCCAGCACGCCCACGTCGTCGACGTCGACGGCACCCGGCTCACCGTCGGCTTCGCCAACTCCGGCGCCCGTGACTCGTTCGTCAACGGCGGCTGCGACGAGATCCTGCGCCAGGCCGCGATCGACGTCGTCGGCATGGACTGGCGCGTGGAGTCGATCGTCGACCCGAGCGGCGCGGCCGCCGCACAGCCCGTGGTGCAGAAGGCCGCCACCGAGTCCTACGACGCCCCGGCCCCGGCCCAGGACGCCCCCGAGGCGCCCCCGGCGTGGGTGACCGGTGACGCGGCGCAGCCGGCTGCCCCGCCGGCCGAGCCGCTGCCTCCCGTGTCCGCGGCGCCGGCACGCGAGGCGCTGGAGGCCGCGCGTGCCGGTGGCGGTGCCGCCGAGCCGGCCCAGCCGGTCCGCTCCGCCGACGACGACGTCGACCCCGACGACCCCGACGCCGAGTCGGCGGCCCTCGACACCGAGTCCCTCCTCAGCCAGACGCTGGGCGCGCGGCTGATCGAGGAGATCAAGCACGACTGACCCGCCCGGCCCGTCCCGACCCGGCACCATCCACGACGTGGGAGACCCGATGACCCAGAACCCGTTCGACGCCCTCGGGGGCGGCTTCGACATGAACGCCCTCCTCCAGCAGGCGCAGCAGATGCAGCAGCAGCTCGAGGAGGCCCAGGCCAACCTCGCCAAGCAGACCGTCGACGGCACGGTCGCCGGCGGGGCGGTCACCGTCACCGCCAATGGCGTCGGCGAGCTCGTCGGCGTCTCGATCAAGGCCGGCGAGTTCGACGGCAGCGACCCCGACGACCTGTCCGACCTGGCCGACCTGATCGTCGCCGCCTACCGCGACGCCCGGGCCAAGTCTGAGGCGCTCGCCGGTGACCAGCTCGGCCCGCTGAGCGAGGGTCTGGGCGGCGGGGCCGGCGGACTCGGCTTCCCCGGCCTGGGCTGAGGGGCTTCGTTGTACGAAGGAGTCGTCCAGGACCTGATCGACGAGCTGGGCCGCCTGCCCGGGGTCGGTCCCAAGAGTGCGCAGCGCATCGCGTTCCACCTGCTGCAGGCCGAGCCCGCCGACGTGCGCCGCCTCGCCGACGTGCTCATCGAGGTCAAGGCCAAGGTGAAGTTCTGCTCGATCTGCTTCAACGTCAGCGAGGACGAGCAGTGCCGGATCTGCCGTGACGAGCGGCGCGACCCGAGCGTGCTGTGCGTCGTGGAGGAGTACAAGGACGTCGTCGCCATCGAGCGCACGCGTGAGTTCCGTGGCCGCTACCACGTCCTCGGCGGCGCGATCTCGCCGATCGACGGCATAGGCCCCGACCAGCTCCACGTCAAGGAGCTGATGCCGCGGCTGGCCGACGGCACGGTCACCGAGGTCATCCTCGCCACCGACCCGAACCTCGAGGGCGAGGCCACCGCGACCTACCTCACACGCCTGCTGTCCCCGATGGGGTTGCGCGTGACCCGCTTGGCGAGTGGACTGCCAGTGGGTGGAGACCTGGAGTACGCCGACGAGGTGACGCTCGGACGAGCGTTCGCCGGAAGGAGATCAGCCCAGTGAAGGAGGGCACCGTGACCGACGCCGACCAGACCAGGTTCGGTGAGCAGATCGCCGACTCCGTGGAGAGCTTCCTGCTCGCCCTGCGCGCCATCGCGCGGGAGGGCAACGGTGCGCAGGCGGTCTCGCTGCTGCTGCTCGAGATCAGCCAGGTGCTGCTCGCGGGTGCCCGGCTGGGTGCCCAGAACGACTTCACCCCGGTCGAGGAGTTCCAGCCCGACGTGGGTCCCGAGGCCGACATCGACGAGATGCGCCTGCGCCTGGCCGAGATGCTCGGGGGCGTCGACTCGTACACCTTCGTGTTCGACCCCTACATCCCCGAGGTGGTCGTGAGCCGCCTCTCCGACGACATGACCTCGATCGCCATCGACCTCGAGAACGGCCTGCGCCACTTCCGCGCCGGCAACGTCGACGAGGCGCTGTGGTGGTGGCAGTTCTCCTACGTCAACAACTGGGGCAACCTCGCCGGCGCTGCGCTCAACGCGCTCCTGACCGTCGTCGCGCACGACCGCTTCGACACCGACTTCGAGGCCGACGCGGAGGCGCTCGCCGTCGCGGATGAGATGCTCGAGAGCTCACCGGGCGCCCAGCCGTAGAATCGACTGCGTCCGCCGCCGACGGCGCCGGCGGACCCGAAGCAGCCAATCGATCTCCGAGGGACCAATCGTGGGCATTGTCGTGCAGAAGTACGGCGGCTCCTCGCTCGCCGACGCCGACGCCATCAAGCGCGTCGCGAGGCGCATCGTGGACATCAGGAAGGCCGGTCACGACGTCGTCGTCGCCGTGTCCGCCATGGGCGACACGACCGACGACCTCTACGACCTCGCCAACGGCGTCTCGCCGCTGCCGCCGGCACGCGAGATGGACATGCTCCTGACCGCCGGCGAGCGGATCTCGATGGCGCTCGTGGCGATGGCGATCAGCGACCTCGGCTTCACGGCCCGGTCGTTCACCGGCTCGCAGGCCGGCGTGATCACCGACTCGGTGCACGGCAAGGCCAAGATCATCGACATCACGCCGGGCCGGATCACCCAGGCCATCGGCGACGGCCACATCGTCATCGTCGCCGGCTTCCAGGGTGTCTCCGCCGACACCAAGGAGATCACCACCCTGGGCCGCGGCGGCACCGACACGACCGCGGTCGCCCTGGCTGCCGCGCTCGAGGCCGACGTCTGCGAGATCTACACCGACGTCGACGGCGTCTTCACCGCCGACCCGCGGATCGTGCCGACCGCACGCAAGCTCGACAAGGTCTCCTACGAGGAGATGCTCGAGCTCGCCGCCTGCGGCGCCAAGATCCTGCACCTGCGCTGCGTGGAGTACGGCCGCCGCTACGGCATCCCGATCCACGTCCGTTCGTCGTTCAGCCAGCTCGAGGGCACGTGGGTCGTCAACGACCCGGGTGCCGACGCACCCGAGGAAGAGACCATGGAACAGCCCATCATCGCCGGAGTCGCCCACGACCGGAGCGAGGCCAAGATCACCGTCGTCGGCGTTCCCGACAAGGTGGGCGAGGCGGCCCGCATCTTCGAGGCGCTCGCCGACGCGCAGATCAACCTCGACATGATCGTGCAGAACATCTCGGCCGCGGCCACGAGCCTGACCGACATCTCCTTCACGCTCCCGCGCACCGACGGCCAGACCGCGATGACCGCGCTCGCGCGGATCCAGGGCGAGGTCGGCTACGACAAGCTGCTCTACGACGACAAGATCGGCAAGGTCTCGCTGATCGGCGCCGGCATGCGCTCGCACCCGGGCATCACCTCGAAGTTCTTCGGCGCCCTGGCCTCGGCCGGCGTCAACATCGGGATGATCTCGACCTCCGAGATCCGCATCTCGGTGGTCGTCGACGAGCACGCCGTCGACGACGCCGTACGCGCCACCCACTCGGCGTTCGACCTCGACGCCGACGAGGTCGAGGCCGTGGTCTACGGAGGCACCGGGCGATGAGCGTCAGCATCGGCGTCGTCGGCGCTACCGGCCAGGTCGGCGTCGCGATGCGCCAGATCCTGCTCGAGCGCGACTTCCCCGCCGACCAGGTCCGCTTCTTCGCGTCCTCACGCTCGGCCGGCACGGTGCTGCCGTTCGGCGACCGCGAGATCACCGTCGAGGACGCCGAGACCGCCGACCCGACCGGGCTCGACATCGCGCTCTTCTCCGCGGGTGCCACGACGTCGCGGGCCCTCGTGCCGAAGTTCGTCGAGGCCGGCGTGATCGTCGTCGACAACTCCTCGGCCTTCCGCAAGGACCCCGACATCCCGCTCGTCGTCTCCGAGGTCAACCCCGGCGCGATGGCGTCGGTGATCGAGGCCGGGCGCGGCATCATCGCCAACCCCAACTGCACCACGATGGCCGCGATGCCGGTCCTCAAGCCGCTGCACGACGCGGCCGGGCTGGTGCGCCTCGTCGTCTCCACCTACCAGGCCGTGTCGGGCTCGGGCGTCGCCGGCGTCGACGAGCTCGCCCACGGTGTGGCCGAGGCGGGCGACAAGGCCCGCGAGCTGGCGTACGACGGCTCGGCGATCGCGTTCCCCGAGCCGGTGAAGTACGTCGAGCCGATCGCCTACAACGTGCTCCCGATGGCTGGCTCGATCGTCGACGACGGGCTCAACGAGACCGACGAGGAGCAGAAGCTCCGCAACGAGTCGCGCAAGATCCTCGGCATCCCCGGCCTGCCGGTCTCCGGCATCTGCGTGCGCGTGCCGGTCTTCACCGGGCACTCGCTCGCCATCAACGCCGAGTTCGAGCGGCCGCTGACCCCGGAGCAGGCGCGCGAGATCCTCGCGACGGCCGAGGGTGTCGCGCTAGACGAGGTGCCGACCCCGCTCAAGGCGGCCGGCAAGGACCCGTCCTACGTCGGCCGGCTCCGCAGCGACGAGGGCGTGCCCGACCACCGTGGGCTCGCGCTGTTCGTCAGCAACGACAACCTGCGCAAGGGCGCGGCCCTCAACACGGTGCAGATCGCGGAGCTGATCGCCGCCGCGCGCTGATGTCCATCCTCTTCAGCGATCCCCGGTCAGCCGGGGATCGCTGAACATGTCGGCCCGTGCACGGCCTGACAAGTTCAGCGAGAGCCTGACAACCACCCCTCAGCGCACGTCGTGCGGCTCCGGGACCTCGGTCCCGGCGTCGTCGCCTACCACCGACGCGGTGACCCACCACGAGAGGCCATAGGCGAGCACGGCCAGGACGGGGACCACGACGAGCATCGACCACTCGTCGAGCACGTCGAGCAGGAACAGCATCACCAGCACCGTCAGGACACCCACGGCGAGGATGCTGGTGGAGCCCGCGTCGGTGATCCCGAAGAACCGCAGCAGCAGCGTCCCGGCCCACGCGAGCACCGCGAGGCCGGCGAGCAGGATCGGCAGGCCCAGCGCACCCCCGCACGCCGTGGTGCCGCGTACGACGTCGCAGCCGGCGCCAGCGAGCCAGGCGAGCCCGACCGCCAGCGCGCCGACGAGGACTCCGGTCACCAGCGCGGCCGGGAGCCCGGTGAGCGGGGGAGCGGTGCGCGCCCGACGACGACCGCCCTCGGCCTCCTCGGGCAGCGGCTCGGGTTCCGGCTCGGGCACGACGGGTGCCGGCTCGGGCTCCGGCACGATCGGCGTCGGCGCAGGGTCGGGCACGGGATCGGGGACCACCGGTGTCGGCTCGGGCTCCGGCACCACGGGCGTCGGCTCGGGCTCCGGGACGACCGGCTCGGGTTCCGGCTCGGGGACGATCGGCGTCGGGTTGGGCTCGGGGACGGACGCCTCAGGCTCTGGAGCGGCCTCCTCCTGCGGGCGCTTGCGGCGCCGCAGCGAGAAGGAGGGCATCTCCAGGGAGGGACCGTCGTCCCGGGTGCCGTCTGCCATGAGGGCAGGGTGCCACACGTGCGGCCGTCTAGGATCCAGCCATCCAGGTGAGCACCGACTGGATCTGGTCGTCCCAGAGCCCCCACTCGTGGGTGCCGGGCCGGAAGTCCGTCGTCACGTCGAGACCGCGGGCCCGCGCCTCTGCGACGAAGCGTTCGTTGGGCGGCATCAGCCGGTCCTCGTCGGTGCCGCAGCCGATGTAGAACCGTGGGGCGGTGGCGGGGTCGATCGAGGCGAGCAGGGAGAAGAGGTCGTCCCCCGAACCGAACTCTCCGCCGAACACCCGCTCGACGATCTCGGCGCGCTCGAGCCGTTCGGCGAGCTGACGGATGTCGGCCACGCCGGAGAGCGAGGCCACGCCCGCGTAGCGCTCCGGGTGGGTGAGCGCGTGCTTGAGGGCCCCGTATCCGCCCATCGACAGTCCCGCCACGAACGTGTCGACAGGATCCTGCGACAGGCGGAAGTACCTGTCGACGAACTGCGGCAGCTCCTCCGACACGTAGTCCCAGTACCGGTGGCCGAGCTTCTCGTTGGCGTAGAAGGACCGGTCGACCGCGGGCATCACGACCGCGAAGCCCCGCTCGGCGGCGTACCTCTCGATGGAGGTGTAGCGCGTCCAGGCGGTGTGGTCGTCGGACAGGCCGTGCAGGAGGTAGAGGACCCGCGGCGGGTCCGACAGGTCCGTCCCGCTGACGCCGATCTGCGCTTGCGAGGGCTGCGGCAGGACCACGGTGATCGAGGTCCCGCGCTCGAGGGCGTCGGAGAAGAAGCTGCACGAGAGCAGGGCCATCGGACCACTGTAGGGATGCTCGTCCGTTCCGGGATGACAAGAGCCCCCGGACCCAGCGATGTGGGTCCGGGGGCTCCGGATGTCGGGCTGACAGGATTTGAACCTGCGGCCTCCTCGTCCCGAACGAGGCGCGCTACCAAGCTGCGCCACAGCCCGCCGCCCGAGCCGGAGAACGGTCCGGGCAACGCGGGCGAGCATACCGGAGCGATCGGGGCCTCCCGAAATCGCCCCGGCTGCGTGGACTCAGGCCGACGGCTTCCTCGAGAGGCTCAGGTGGATCACGCCGCTGGGCGCGACGAGCGACTCGATGAGGAACCGGTCCTCCAGGCCCTCCAGACCGTCCCAGAGCAGGGTGCCGCGACCGAGCACGATCGGGACGACCGGGACGTGGAGGTGGTCGACCAGGTCGGCGGCCACGAAGGCGCGGACCGTGCTCGCACCCCCGCCGATCCGGACGTCGAGGTCGCCGGCCGCCTCCCGGGCGATGGCGAGCGCCTCCTCCGGCGTCGTGCTGAGGAAGTGGAAGGTCGTGCCGCCCTCCATCTCCAGCGGCTCGCGGGGCCGGTGGGTGAGGACGTAGGTCGGGGTGTGGAACGGCGGGTCCTCGCCCCACCAGCCGCGCCAGTCCGGGTCGTCCTGCCACCCGGGCGGGCCGAACTTGTTGGCGCCCATGATCTCGGCGCCGAAGCCGACGTCGTACTGCCGGCCGTAGAGGGCGTCGATGCCGTCGGGCGCACCCTCCTGCCAGGTGTCGAAGCGCCACTGGTGGAGCTTCATGCCGGCATGGCCGAACGGCGTCTCGAGCGACTGCGGCTCGCCGGCGCCGTAGCCGTCGAGCGAGACGGCGAAGTTGGTGACCCGGACACGTGGCACAGCGGCTCCTTCAGGTGGCGGGGGTCAGCGTCATCAACGTCGCCTCGGGGCGGCAGGCGACCCGGAAGCGGACGTAGGGGTTGGTGCCGAGGCCGGCGGAGACGTGCAGCCAGGCCGAGCCCTCGTCGCCGGGCATGGAGGCGGCGGGGTGGCGATGGAGGCCGCGGGCGCGCTCGGGCTCGAGGTCGCAGTTGGTGGTCAGCGCGCGGCCGCCCGGCAGGCACACCTGCCCGCCGTGGGTGTGGCCGGCGATGATCGCGTCGTAGCCGTCGGCGGCGAACTGGTCGAGCACCCGGAGGTACGGCGCGTGGGTGACGGCGAGGCGCAGGTCGGCCGCCGGGTCTGCCCGGCCGGCGACGCGGTCGAGGTCGTCGTACTTCAGGTGCGGGTCGTCGACGCCGGCGAACGCGATGGAGGTGCCGCCGACCTCCAGTGCCCCGAACCCGTTGGTGAGGTCGAGCCAGCCGGCCTCGCCGAACCGGTCCTTGAGCTCCGGCCACGGCAGCTGCGGCACCGAGGTGTTGCGCTTGCCGGTGTCGGGGAGCAGGTAGGCGAAGGGGTTGCGGAAGCCCGGTGCGTAGTAGTCGTTGGAGCCAAGGACGTAGACGCCCGGCAGGTCGAGCAGGCCGCCCAGCGCGTCAGCCACGACCGGCACCGAGCGCTGGTGGGCGAGGTTGTCACCGGTGTTGACGACCAGGTCGGGCTCGAGCGCGGCGAGCCCACGCAGCCACTCCTGCTTGGCCCGCTGGTCGGGCGCCATGTGGATGTCGCTGAGGTGGAGCACCTTCAGCGGCGCCCGCCCCGCGGGGAGGATCGGCACCGTGACCTGGCGCAGCGTGTACTGCCGGGCTTCCCAGGCGGCGTACGACGCCAACCCGGCGCCGGCGACCGCGCCGAGCGCCGCGGTGCGACGCAGCAGGGGCAGGAAAGGCATTCGCCAAGGCTGCCACAATGGACCTCATGAGTGCTCTGAAGGACCGTCTCCGCGCCGATCTCACCACCGCCATCAAAGCGCGTGACGAGCTGCGCTCCTCGACGCTGCGGATGGTGCTGACCGCCATCACCAACGCCGAGGTCGCCGGCAAGGAGGCCCGCGAGCTCTCCGACGACGACATCATCGGCGTGCTGTCCACCGAGGCGAAGCGTCGCCGCGAGGCCGCCGTCGCCTTCGAGGAGGGCGGCCGCGCCGAGATGGCGGCGAAGGAGGCCGCCGAGGGCGTGGTCATCGCCGAGTACCTCCCCGCCCAGCTCAGCGAGTCGGAGATCGCCGACCTCGTCTCCGCCGCCATCGTCCAGACCGGCGCCGCCGAGGAGGGCATGCGCGCGATGGGCAAGGTGATGGGCGTGGTGACGCCGCAGGTCAAGGGTCGTGCCGACGGCGGTGCCGTCGCCGCGGAGGTACGACGCCAGCTCGGGTGATCCGCGTTCAGTGATCCCCGGCTGACCGGGGATCACTGAACTTGTCAGGCTCTGCACGGGCCGACAACTTCAGGAATCCCCGGCTGACCGGGGATCGCGCAGGGGGGTCAGCGGCCGCCGCGGCCGCGACCCTTGCCCTTTCCCTTGCCGCCCTTCTTGGGCGGCGGGACGTAGCCCGTCGAGGTGTAGAGGGTGACCGTGTCGCCGCTGCTGAGCGACGTACCGGCTCCGGGGGAGCTGTAGGCGACGTTGCCGGCGGTGACCTCGGAGTTGACCTGGCCGCCGTCGGCGACGGTGAAACCGGCCGCCTGGAGCTGCTGGGTCGCCGCCTCGACCGTCTGGCCGGAGACGTCGGGCACGGGCGTCAGCACGCCGGCGATCTCGTCACCGGCCGGGGCCTGGAAGTCCTCGTCGGGGAGCTTGGCCGAGATCGCCGACATCGCGTCGCCCCAGATCGGGCCGGCGACGGTCGAGCCGAAGGCGCTGCTGATGTAGCTGCCGCCGACGGTCTGCCCGTTGAGGCTCACCCACTCGCCGAACTCGTTGGCGCCGGCGACCATCGCGGCAGTGGCGAGCTTCGGCGTGTAGCCGACGAACCACACCGCCATGTTGCTGTTGTTGGTGCCGGTCTTGCCGGCCGACGGCTTGTCGATGGCGATGTTCTGGCCGAAGCCACCGGGCTCCATGACACCGCGGAGGATCGAGTTCACCGCGTCGGCGGTGGCGCCCGGCATGACCTGCTCGCACTGGCTGCTGAAGTCCTTGAGCGGCTGGCCCGAGGAGTCGAGCACCTCGGTCACCGGGCGCGGGTCGCAGTGCAGCCCGCGGGCGGCGAAGGTGGCGTAGGCCTGGGCCATGGTCAGCGGGTCGGCGTCGGAGACGCCGAGGATCCACGACGGCACCTGCTGGGCCTTGGGCACCTTCACGCCCATCTGCTTGGCGAGCTCGAGCGGCTCGCACATGCCGGTGCGGGTCTCGAGCTGGGCGAAGAACGTGTTCACCGAGTGCTGGGTGCCGGAGTAGAGGTCGAAGGTGCCGGCACCGGTCGAGTTCTCGGGGTCCCAGCCCTTCTGGTCACCGGCGTAGGGGCCGTCGCAGGTCTCGAAGTCCCAGTCGTCGAAGTGCATCGTCTGGGGCGAGGGGATGCTCGTGCTCAGCGGGATGCCCTGGTTGATGGCCGCGGCGAGGACGAAGAGCTTGAAGGTCGAGCCGGCCTGGAAGCCGTTGGCGTCGCCGTACTTCTTCGGGACGGTGTAGTTGAGATAGGTCTCGCCACCCTTCTTGTCCTTGCCCATCGGGCGCGACTGCGCCAGCGCTCGTACGTCGCCGGTGCCGGGCTCGACCATCGCCAGGCCGCCGATGGCCTGGTCGGTCTGGTAGACGTGCGCCTTGACGGCCTCGTCGGCGGCCTTCTGCATGTCGAGGTCGATCGTGGTCTTGATCGTCAGACCGCCGTTGTTGAGCGTGCGGCGACGCTCCTTCGGCGTGTCACCGAGCACGGGGTCCTTGAGCAGCCAGTTGACGACGTAGTCGCAGAAGAACGGCGCGCTGGACTGCTGGCAGCCGTTGGGGGACGCCTTGACCTTGAGGGTCTTCTTGATCGGCGCGCCCTTGAGCCGGTCGGCCTTCTTCTCGCTCAGCACGCCGAGCTGGGCGAGCCGGTCGAGCACGACGTTGCGGCGGCTCTCGG
The DNA here is from genome assembly GCF_031457855.1 of Nocardioides sp. BE266. Taxonomy (NCBI): domain Bacteria; kingdom Bacillati; phylum Actinomycetota; class Actinomycetes; order Propionibacteriales; family Nocardioidaceae; genus Nocardioides; species Nocardioides sp. BE266. Next base: position 28,065 of record NZ_JAURTI010000006.1, read on the forward strand.
CCCGCTCGGGGTTGTCGACCGGGTCGTAGCCGACGGGGTTCTTCACCAGGCCGGCGAGCGTGGCGGCCTCGAGGAGGTTGAGGTCCTTGGCGTTCTTGGAGAAGAAGTGGACCGCCGCCGCCTGCACGCCGAACGCGCCGTCGCCGAAGTAGGCGATGTTGAGGTAGCGCTCGAGGATCCAGTCCTTGGTGTGGTTCTTCTCGAACGCGATGGCGTAGCGGAGCTCGCGGATCTTGCGCGCGTAGGTCTCCTCGGTCGCCGCGGCCTTCTCCTCGTCGGTCTCCGCCTGGTAGAGCAGGGTCTGCTTCACCATCTGCTGCGTGATCGACGAACCACCCTGCACGGCGCCGCCGTTGGCCTGGTTGGTGATGAACGCGCGGAGCGTGCCCTTGAGGTCGAGCGCGCCGTGGTCGTAGAAGCGGTAGTCCTCGATCGCGACGATGGCCTTGACCATCGGGCGCGAGATCGACTTGAGCGGGACGTTGATCCGGTTCTGGTCGTAGAGCGAGGCGATCAGGTTGCCGTTGACGTCGTAGATCCGCGTCTTCTGCGAGAGGTCCTTGGCCTCGAGCGACTCGGGGAGGTTGACCATCCCCTTGCTGACGTCCTTGGCGGCCACGCCGACCAGACCCGCGAACGGGATGGCGAGGCACGCGGTGAGGACGCCCATCACGACCGCGACGGCGCCCATCACCGCGAGGTGGGAGGCGACGCGACCGGCTTCGGGGCGTCCGTGGGGGCGCTCGGGGCGGGAAGACATGGACACCAGAGTACGTGGAGGGGGCCATACCACCTGAATTCCAGGCGCGCAGACACCTAGTCACATTGGACTATGCGATTTGAGCCACCTGGTCCTGACGCGGGCGTCGTTGATTCGTTTACTTTTCAGGTCGAGTCAGGGATGGCCGCTATGGGGGCGGCCGGCCGGCTCGCACAAAGATCGTGGGGAAACACTATGTGGGTCGAGGACTGGGCAGCACGCGCCGCATGCAAGGGCGACACGCCTGACGCTCTCTTCGTGCGAGGCGCGGAGCAGAACAAGGCCAAGCAGGTCTGCGCCGGGTGCCCCGTGCGCACCGAGTGCCTGGCCGAGGCTCTGGACAACCAGATCGAGTGGGGCGTCTGGGGCGGGATGACCGAGCGTGAGCGCCGTGCGCTGCTCCGCCGCCGCCCGGGTTCCTCGTGGCGCAGCATCCTGGAGACCGCTCGCACCAAGGTCGAGTCGCCCACCGTCAACGCCTGATCCCTCACAGCTCGGCTCCCCTGTCGGAGCTGTGGGACACGGCTAGGACTGGTCGGCGAGGAGCTCGCCGATCGAGCGCAGCCCGTCGAGGTCGTGGACGTCGCCGGCCATCGCCGGCACGACCGCGGTCGGCACGGCGGGGTGCGAGGCAGCGAACCGCTCGCGCAGGTGCTCCTCGCGCTCGATGATCCGCACGCGGTCCGCGTGCAGCCGCAGCAGGCCCGCGGTCAGCGACGACGAGTCGCCCGACTGCAGCCGGTCGGCCGCGGTGATGGCCTCCTCGGCCGACAGCTCGGTGCGCGCCGACGGGCTGACCCGGTTGACGACCAGGCCGGCCAGCGGCATGTCGTCGTCGGTGAGCCGGTCCACGAAGTACGCCGCCTCGCGCAGCGCGTCGGGCTCCGGAGCGGCGATCACGAGGAACGCCGTCCCGTCGGCCTGCAGCAGCGCGAAGGTCTGCTCGGCCCGCTGCCGGAAGCCGCCGAAGAGCGTGTCGAAGGCCGCCACGAACGTCTGCATGTCGCGCAGCACCTGGGCGCCGAGCACCTTGGTGAGCGCGTTGGTCACGACCGAGAGCCCCGCCGTCATCAGCTTGGCCGGGCCGCGGGCAGGGGCGAGCAACAGCCGGATGAACCGCCCGTCGAGGAAGCTGGAGAGCCGCTCCGGGGCGTCGAGGAAGTCCAGCGCCGAGCGCGAGGGCGGCGTGTCGACCACGATCAGGTCGTAGCTGTCGTCCTGCCGGGCCTGCCGGTGCAGCTGCCCGAGCTTCTCCATCGCCATGTACTCCTGGGTGCCGGCGAAGGAGCTGGAGAGCGCGACGTAGAACGGGTTCTCCAGGATCTGCTTCGCCTTCTCCGGGCTGGCCTGGCCCTCGACGACCTCGTCGAAGGTGCGCTTCATGTCGAGCATCATCGCGTCGAGCGAGCCGCCCAACTTCCGCGAGCGGAGCCCCGGGACCGGGCGCGGGGTGTTGTCGAGCTGCTCGATGCCCATCGACTGCGCCAGCCGTCGCGCCGGGTCGATGGTGAGCACCACGACCTTGCGCCCCCGCTCGGCTGCGCGCAGGGCGAGCGCCGCGGACGTGGTGGTCTTGCCGACGCCGCCCGAGCCGCAGCACACGATGATCTCGGTGTGCGGGTCGTCGAGCAGGGCGTCGACGTCGAGCAGGGGAGCCGTGGTCATGCCATTCCTTGCTTCCGCAGGAGCTGGGCCAGCTCGAGGAGCGCGCCCCGGTCGATGCCGGCGGCCAGCCGGGGCAGCTCGTAGGTCGGGACCTCCTCCTCGGCGACGAGTGCGCGCTGCTCGTCCTCCAGCTGACGTCGTACGGCATGGTCGCGGGCCTCGTCGACGAGTGAGGTGACCAGGTCGGCGTCGACGTCGACCTTGGCGCGGGCCAGGTCGGAGGCGACCGCCGTGGGGTCGACGCGGTCCTTGCGGACCTGGGCCAGCGCGCTGGCGCTGAGGTCCTGCGGGCGGACCAGGTTGACCACGATCCCGCCGACCGGGAGCCCGGCGGCGCGCAGCTCGGCGATCCCGTCGTGGGTCTCCTGGACGGGCATCTCCTCGAGGATCGTGACGAGGTGGACCGCCGTGCGGTCGGAGCGGAGCAGCTCCATCACCTTGTCGGCCTGGCTCTTGATCGGGCCGACCTTGGCCAGGCCGGCGAGCTCGGAGTTGACGCCGAGGAACTGGCAGATCCGGCCGGTCGGGGGAGCGTCGAGCACCACGGCGTCGTACGTGATCTGGTCCCTGTGCCGGCCGCCGCGCGGGCGCTGGACCGCCTCGTAGACCTTGCCGGTGAGCAGCACGTCGCGCACGCCGGGGGCGATGGTGGTGGCGAAGTCGATCACGCCGAAGCGGTCGAGCGCCTTCCCGGCGCGGCCGAGCTTGTAGTACATCGCGAGGTACTCCAGCAGCGCCGACTCCGGGTCGATGTGCAGCGCGTGCACCTGCCCGGCGCGGCCGTCCGCGTCGGGGGCGCCCTTGGCGATGCGGCGCTCCTCGTAGGGGAGCGGGTCGGTGTCGAACATCCGGGCGATGCCCTGGCGGCCCTCGACCTCGCACAGCAGGACGTTGCGGCCGGTGCTCGCCAGTGCCATCGCGAGCGATGCGGCGACGGTCGACTTCCCGGTGCCGCCCTTGCCGGTGACCACGTGCAGCCGCACGCGGGGCCAGTCGACCGGCCGGTCGTAGGGAGCGGTCACACGGCGAGGATAGCGAGGGCGGCCAGCCACACCTCGACCCGCGAACTGTGGCTCCGGGGCACACAGTGGCGCCGCTCACACGGCCGCTAGGGTGCCGGGCATGGACAAAGTGGTCACCTCGGCGGCTGAAGCGGTCGCCGACATCCCGGACGGCGCGACCATCGCCGTCGGCGGTTTCGGACTGTGTGGCATCCCGTCGGTGCTCATCGAGGCGATCCTCGAGGCGGGCACGACCGACCTCGAGGCGGTCTCCAACAACTGCGGCGTGGACGAGTGGGGGCTGGGCCGCCTGCTCTTCCAGAAGCGGTTGCGCCGGATGATCTCCTCCTACGTCGGGGAGAACAAGGAGTTCGCGCGGCAGTACCTGTCCGGCGAGCTCGAGGTCGAGCTGACCCCGCAGGGCACACTCGCCGAGCGGATGCGGGCCGGCGGCTCGGGCATCCCCGGCTTCTACACCGCCACCGGCGTCGGCACCCAGGTCGCCGAGGGCGGCCTGCCCTGGAAGTACGACACCGAGGGCAACGTCATCGTCGCCTCGCCGCCGAAGGAGACCAAGGTCTTCTCAGTCCCCGACGGGGAGGGCGGCGGTCTTGTCGAGAAGGAGTACGTTCTGGAGGAGGCCATCGTGGCCGACTTCGGGCTGGTGCGGGCCTGGAAGGGCGACCGCCACGGCAACCTCGTGTTCCGCCAGTCTGCCCGCAACTTCAACCCGCTCGCCGCGATGTGCGGCCGGGTGACGATCGCCGAGGTGGAGCACCTCGTCGAGCCGGGTGAGCTCGACCCGGCCGACGTACACACTCCGGGTGTCTACGTGCAGCGGGTCGTGGAGCTCACGCCCGAGCAGGCCGCGGACAAGAAGATCGAGAAGGTCACCACACGGCCGCGTCCGACGGACGCTGCGCCCGCCGACGACGCTGCGACTCACGGACTGGGAGGCTGACATGAGCTGGAGTCGTGAGGAGATGGCGGCGCGTGCCGCCAGCGAGCTCAAGGACGGGTCCTACGTCAACCTCGGCATCGGGCTGCCGACGCTGGTGCCCAACTACGTCGCCGACGACGTCGAGCTGGTGCTGCAGTCGGAGAACGGCATCCTCGGGGTGGGGGCGTACCCCTTCGAAGGCGAGGAGGACCCCGACCTGATCAACGCGGGCAAGGAGACGGTGACGCTGCGCAAGGGCGCGTCGTTCTTCGACTCCGCGCAGTCGTTCGGGATGATCCGCGGCGGCAAGATCGACGCCGCGATCCTCGGCGCCATGCAGGTCTCCGCGGTCGGTGACATCGCCAACTGGATGATCCCCGGCAAGATGGTCAAGGGCATGGGCGGCGCGATGGACCTCGTCCACGGCGCCAAGCGGGTGATCGTGCTGATGGAGCACACCGCGAAGGACGGGTCGCTGAAGATCCTGGACGAGTGCGACCTGCCCTACACCGGCAAGCGCGTCGTGCAGCGGATCATCACCGACCTCGCGGTCATCGACGTGATCGACCCCGCGACCGGCGAGGTCGCCCCCTCGGGGACCCTCGGCGAGCGCGCGCTCAAGCTGGTCGAGGTCGCACCCGGCGTCACCGAGGACGAGGTGCGGGAGAAGACCCAGCCGCCGCTCGTCTGACCCGGTTGACGTGAGCGTCCTGGCGTCCGACCCGCTGCACTGGAGCGACCTCGGGCTGCGCCCGGGGATCGACCTGGGCCCGTTCACGCTGCGGTTCTACGCCCTCGCCTACATCCTCGGGATCCTGCTGGGCTACTGGCACCTGCAGCGGATGGTGCGCGAGCCCGGCAGCCCGATGACGCGCGAGCGGGCCGAGGACCTCGTGCTCTGGGCGGCCGTCGGCATCATCGTCGGCGGGCGGGTCGGCTACGCGACGTTCTACGAGCCCGAGCTGTGGCGCACCGGCGAGGTGCTGCAGGTGTGGCACGGCGGGATGAGCTTCCACGGTGGTCTCATCGGGGTGCTGATCGCCTTCGGCGTCGTGGCCCGGCGGCACCGGCTCCCGTTGCTGCGGGTGGGCGACTACGTCGCGGTCAACGTGCCGTTCGGGATGATGCTCGGCCGGATCGCCAACTTCGTGAACGGCGAGCTCTGGGGCAAGCCCTCCGACGTGCCGTGGGCGATGGTCTTCCCCGGCGCCGGGGATCAGCCGCGCCACCCCAGCCAGCTCTACGAGGCCGCGCTCGAGGGCGCCCTGATGATCGTCGTGATGCTCTGGCTGTTCTGGCGCACCCGTGCGCGGTGGCGACCGGGCCTGCTCGGCGGGGTCTTCCTGGCCGGCATCGGTGCTGCCCGGTTCGTGGTCGAGTTCTTCCGCGAGCCCGACGCCCAGCTGGCCGGTTTCGCCGAGCGCACCGGCCTGCACATGGGGCAGTGGCTGACGCTCCCGCTGATCGCCGTCGGCGTCGTGCTCGTCGTCCGGGCCGTACGCCGCCCGGCGCTCGAGGACGCTTCCCCGGCCCAGCCCTGATCAGGCGTCGGGCTGGGCGCCGTCGCCACCCGCGCCGGACGACCACGCGGGCAGCTGCTGGAGCGTCCACCGGTTGCCGTCGGGGTCGCGGAACTGGATGAAGCGACCCCACGGCTGGTCGTCGATCCCGCTCGCCTCGATGCCGCGCGCCACCAGGTCGGCGTACGTCGCATCGGCGTCGGCGATGACCGCCTGGAGGTTGTCGAGCGAGCCGGGCGCCATCTCGGTCAGCCCGCGGCCGATCGCGATCGAGCACGCCGAGCCCGGAGGCGTCAGCTGCACGAAGCGAATCTCCTCGCTCACGGTCTGGTCGTGATCGGCGTTGAAGCCGACCTTCACGTAGAACTCCTTGGCCCGGTCGACGTCCGTCACAGGCACCATCACCAGCTCGAGCTTCATGTCCATGGCTCGACGGTAGGACCGGATGCGGTCAGCCGGTGTCCGCAAGCGACCCCGGATATCTGAGGACGTGGTGGTCGTCGATCGAGGGCGAACACGTCCATGGCGTCCTCAGATGTCGGGAGGGTGGGCCTCGGTGTGCTATGTCTAGTAACCCACTAGACAACATGCGGAAAGGCATCGCTCCATGGAGTTCCTCTGGTACATCCCCAACCAGGTCGAGCCCGGCCACCGGTTGGACGACACGGTCGAGGGCCACAACAGCCTCGGCCGCCTGACGGCGCTGGCCCGGCTCACCGAGGAGCACGGGTGGGGTGGCGCCCTCGTCGGCACCGGGTGGAAGCGCCCGGACACCTTCACCGTCTCCACCGCGCTCGTGGCGGGCACGACGACGTTCAACCCGCTCATCGCGATCCGTCCTGGCTACTGGCGCCCGTCGCACTTCGCCTCGGCCGCGGCCACGCTCGACCAGCTCAGCGGCGGCCGGGTGAAGGTCAACATCGTGAGCGGTCCCGACCACCAGGCGCAGTACGGCGACGACGAGGGCGACCAGGCCAACCGCTATGCCCGGACGAGGGAGTTCATGCGCCTGGTCCGCCGCTACTGGACCGAGGACGACATCACCTTCGACGGCCAGCACTACCGCGCCGAGGGCGCGACGCTCGAGCACAAGCCGGTGGCCCGTCCGGGGCGTCCGCACCCGAAGCTCTACTTCGGCGGCGCGTCGGAGGCGGCGCAGCGCACGGCAGCGGCCGAGGCCGACGTCCAGCTCTTCTGGGGCGAGCCGCTCGACGGGGTGGCCGCCCGCATCGACCACCTGAAGCAGCTGAGCGCCGACCTCGACCGAGACCTGCCCCCTCTGGAGTTCGGCCTGCGCATCACCACGCTGGTGCGCGCCACGACCGAGGAGGCCTGGGCCGACGCCGAGGTCCGCGTCGCGGAGATGGCGGCCGGCAAGGACGAGTGGTTCGTGGACCCGGCCCGCCGGGTGGCCGAGGGACAGCAGCGCCTGCTCGACCTCGCCGAGCGCGGAGACGTGCTCGACGACTGCCTCTACACCGCGCCCGGCAAGTACGGCGGCGGTGGCGCCGGCACGACCTGGCTGGTCGGCTCGCCCGACGACGTCGCCAAGGCGCTGCGCCGCTACGCCGACCTCGGCATCACCCACTTCGTCCTCAGCGACACGCCGTACGAGCGCGAGATCGTGCGCGTCGGTGACTCGTTGCTGCCCCTGCTCCGCGGGGCCTGACGGGATCGCCCAGCAGGTGCAAGGAAAGACAGCGCACTCATTAGTGCAGTTTGTCGACCAACTTACATTAGTTTGATCGTTCCACCCCGAGAAGGAGTTGTTCCGATGGCACGACGAGGGCTCACGCGCCCCCTGATCCGCGCAGCACTGCTGGCCACCGTCGGTCTGGTCGCGATGACCGGCTGCGGCGCCGACGAGGCCGGACCCAAGCTCGAGCTGACCGCGGCCCTGCCCGACGCCCCCGCCGACGGCACCACGCTCCGCGTCGGGGACCCGGCCACCCAGGTTGCCCTGGAGACCTCCGGGCTGATCGACGAGCTCGACGTCGACGTCGAGTGGGCCAACATCACCGGCGGCCCCAAGACGCTGGAGGCGTTCCGGGCCGACGCGCTCGACATCGGCTCGGTCGCCGACATCCCGCCGCTCTTCGCGCACTGGACCGGCACCGACGTCCGCATCGTCGCCGCCCGCGAGACCGTCGACCCCGAGGACCACCCGACCTACGAGCTGGGCATCGCCCCCGGCGTCGACGTGAAGACGATCGAGGACCTCGAGGGCAAGAAGATCGCCTACAGCCCGGGCCAGGCCCAGGGCGCGGTCGTGCTCAACGTGCTCCGCGAGGCCGGGCTGACCCAGGACGACGTCCAGCTCGTCGAGATGCAGAGCGTCGACGACGCCTTCTCGGTCTCGCTCGCCGGCAAGCAGGTCGACGTCGCACCGCTCGGCCAGAGCCTGGCCAAGACCTACCTCGCGAAGTACGAGCGGGACGGCGCCACCACGATTGCGCCGGGCGTCCGCGACGACGCGTGGACGCTTTACGCGCCCACCACCGTGCTCGAGGACGCCGACAAGGCCGCCGCGATCAAGGAGTACGTCGGCGTCTGGGCCGAGGCCCAGCAGTGGATCTCCGACCACCCCGACGAGTTCGCCGAGGCCTACTACGTCGACCACGAGGGCCTGACGCCTGAGGACGCGGCCTACGTCGTCAAGGCACTCGGCCAGTTCACCGTGCCGACCAACTGGGACGAGTTCATCGCCCGCCACCAGCAGACCGTCGACACCCTCGTCGAGGCCCAGGACCAGGAGCCGCTCGACGTGGCCACCATCTACGACCGGCGCTTCGAGAAGGCCATCGCTGCCGCCGTGAAGGGATCCTCATGACGACGCTGACCGCACCCGCCCGTCCCGTCTCCCGCGTGGAGGACGTCCGACCCGCCCGGCGGCGGCTCGCCCCGGGCGCCCCCATCCGCTTCGGCGGGCTCATCGGCATCGCCGCGCTACTAGCGGTCTGGATCATCGGCTCGGCGACCGGGCTGATCGACCCGCGCAACCTCAGCGAGCCGTGGACCGTCGTCAGGACGGCCGAGACGCTCATCGAGAACGGCCGGCTCCAGGAGAGCCTGGTCACCTCCGGCATCCGGGCCGCACTGGGCCTCGGATTCGGCGTCGCCGCCGGCACGATCCTCGCCCTCATCTCCGGTCTCTCCCGGTTCGGCGAGGCACTGATCGACGGCCCGATCCAGGTCAAGCGCTCGATCCCGACCCTCGCGCTGATCCCGTTGCTGCTCCTGTGGTTCGGCATCGGCGAGCCGTTCAAGGTCATCACGATCGCGCTGGCCGTGTTCGTCCCGATCTACATCCACACCCACAACGGCCTGCGCACCATCGAGGGGAAGTACGCCGAGCTGGCCGAGACCCTGGGCGTGCCCCGGGGCGAGTTCATCCGCCACGTCGTGCTCCCCGGTGCGATGCCGGGCTTCCTGCTCGGCATGCGCTTCGCCGTCACCAGCTCGCTGCTCGCGCTGGTGGTCGTCGAGGTCATCAACTCCACGGCCGGCATCGGCCACATGATCACGCTGGCCTCGAACTACGGGCAGACGGACATCATCGTCGTCGGGCTCGTCGTCTACGCGCTGCTCGGCGTCCTCGCCGACGCGGCGGTCCGGCTCATCGAAAGGAAGGCACTGTCATGGCGTCGTACTCTGGCGAGCTGACCCCGGCGGTCCAGGTCACCGACCTGCACCGCAGCTTCAACGAGGCGGGTGGCGTGCTCAACGGCCTCGACCTCGAGATCGCGCCCGGCGAGTTCGTGGCTCTCCTCGGTCGCAGCGGCTCGGGCAAGAGCACCCTCCTCCGCGCCCTCGCGGGCCTGGACCGCGGCGTGGCGGGCACCGGCCGCATCGCCGTGCCGGAGAAGGTGTCCGTCGTCTTCCAGGACTCGCGGCTGCTGCCGTGGAAGCGCCTGCTGGACAACGTCGTCTTCGGCCTCCGGTCCGCCGACGCGGCCGAGCGCGGCTCCCAGGCGCTGGCCGAGGTCGGCCTCGGCGGCCGCGAGAAGGCGTGGCCCCACGAGCTGTCCGGCGGCGAGCAGCAGCGCGCGTCGCTGGCCCGCTCGCTCGTCCGGGACCCACAGCTGCTGCTGGCCGACGAGCCGTTCGGTGCGCTCGACGCGCTGACCCGGATCCGGATGCACACGCTGCTCCGCAAGCTCTGCGAGGTGCACCAGCCGGCCGTGCTGCTGGTGACGCACGACGTCGACGAGGCGATCGTGCTGGCCGACCGGGTCATCGTGCTCGACGGCGGCGTCGTACGCCACGACGCGCGGATCGACCTCGGCGCGCGGCGCTCGCAGGCCGACCCCGGCTTCGCCCGGCTGCGCAGCCAGCTGCTGTCCGAGCTCGGCGTCGAGGACGACCACGACGTGGCGCCCGGCCGCCACTCGGGCACGCGCCTCGACGAGCGGGCCGCCTCATGACCCGGCAGCTGCGGCTCAACGCGTTCCTGATGAGCACCGGCCACCACGAGGCGTCGTGGCGGCTGGAGGAGAGCGACCCGCGGAGCAACACCGACGTCGCCCACTTCGTACGCCTCGCGCAGACCGCCGAGCGTGGCCTGATGGACTCGGTGTTCTTCGCCGACTCCCCGGCCCTCTTCGGCGAGGTCGGGCGCCGCCCGGCCGGGACGCTCGAGCCGACGGTGCTGCTCACCGCAATGGGGGCTGCGACCTCACGCATCGGGCTGATCGCGACGGCGTCGACGTCGTACAACGACCCGTTCAACCTGGCCCGGCGCTTCGCCTCGCTCGACCACGTCAGCGGCGGCCGCGCGGGGTGGAACATCGTCACCACCGCGACGCTGGAGGCCGCGCGCAACTTCGGGCTCGACGAGCTGCCGGCGCACGCCGACCGCTACCGCCGGGCGCGCGAGTTCGTCGAGGTCGCCACCAAGCTGTGGGACAGCTGGGAGGACGACGCCGTCCTGGCCGACAAGGACGCCGGCGCGTGGGGCGACACCGAGAAGGTGCACCCGATCGAGCACGTGGGGCAGCACTTCCGCGTGCACGGCGCGCTCAACCTGCCGCGCTCGCCGCAGGGCCGCCCGGTGCTCGTGCAGGCAGGGTCGTCGGAGGACGGCCGCGACTTCGCCGCGCAGTACGCCGAGGCGATCTTCACCGCGCAGCAGACGCTCGAGGACGCGCAGGAGTTCTACGCCGACATCAAGGCGCGGGCTGCGACCTTCGGGCGCGACCCGGAGAAGCTGCTGGTCCTGCCCGGCATCGTGCCGGCCATCGGCTCGACCGAGGCCGAGGCACGGGCACTGGAGGAGGAGCTCGACCGGCTGATCCTCCCGGAGTACGCCCGGCGCCAGCTCGCCCGCACGCTGCGGGTCGCGCCGGAGCGGCTGCAGCTCGACGAGCAGCTGCCCGACGACCTGCCCGCCGAGGACCAGATCGAGGGCGCCAAGTCGCGCTACACGCTCATCGTGACGCTCGCCCGTCGCGAGGGGCTGACGGTGCGTGAGCTGATCGGCCGCCTCGGCGGCGGTCGCGGGCACCGGACCTTCTCGGGCACGCCCGAGCAGGTCGCCGACGCCATTGAGCACTGGTTCACCAGCGGCGCGGCCGACGGCTTCAACGTGATGCCGCCCGCCCTGCCGTCCGGGCTCGAGGCGTTCGTCGACCACGTCGTCCCGATCCTGCAGGCGCGCGGGTTGTTCCGCACGGAGTACACAGGAAGCACGCTCCGCGACCACTACGGCCTCGACCGCCCCGACAGCCAGTACGTCACTCCACTGGAGGAAACCGCATGACCTTCGAGAACTACCGACCCCTCGGCCGCACCGGCGTCCAGGTCAGCCCGCTGACCCTCGGCGCCATGATGTTCGGCGCCTGGGGCAACCCCGACCACGACGAGTCGATCGCGATCATCCACCGCGCGCTCGACGCCGGCATCAACGTCATCGACACCGCCGACGTCTATGCCCGCGGTGAGTCCGAGGAGATCGTCGGCAAGGCGCTGCAGGCCCGCGCGGGCAGCCGCGACGACGTGTTCCTCGCGACCAAGTTCCACGGCTCGATGCACGACGAGGACCCCAACCAGCAGGGCAACTCGCGTCGCTGGATCGTCCGCGAGGTCGAGGCCTCGCTGCGCCGGCTGCAGGTCGACCACATCGACCTCTACCAGGTGCACCGCCCGCGGCCCGAGGTCGACATCGACGAGACGCTCGGCGCGCTGACCGACCTGGTCCGCCAGGGCAAGATCCGCTACATCGGCACCTCGACGTTCCTGCCCTCGCAGGTCGTCGAGGCCCAGTGGGTCGCCGAGAAGCGCCAGCGCGAGCGCCCGGCGACGGAGCAGCCGCCGTACTCGATCCTCGCCCGCGAGGTGGAGCGCGACATCCTGCCCACGGCGCAGAAGTACGGCCTCGGAGTGCTGCCGTGGAGCCCGCTCGCCGGTGGCTGGCTGTCCGGCCGCTACCGCCGCGGCGAGGAGCCTGCCGTGACCTCGAGCCGGTTGAAGCGTCAGCCCGCGCGCCACGACCCGAACCACCCCGACAACAAGGTCAAGCTGGAGGCGGTGCACCAGCTGCAGGAGCTCGCCGACGAGGCGGGGCTGTCGCTGATCCACCTCGCGCTCGGCTTCGTGCTCGCGCACCCGGCGGTGTCGTCGGCCATCATCGGCCCGCGCACCCTCGAGCAGCTCGAGTCGCAGCTCGGCGTGGAGAAGGTGATCCTCACCCCCGACGTGCTCGACCGGATCGACGAGATCGTGCCGCCCGGCACGACGCTGAACGAGGCCGACCGCGGCTACGCGCCGCCGGCCCTGGTGGAGGCGCGCCTGCGCCGCCGCTGAACGGGGACCGCCACTCGGGATGGCGGGGGTAGTCCAGTGGCGAACGGTCGTCCCGGGGGGATGACGACGACCGATCGTCACTGGACTACCCAGACGTGACAGCCATACGGCACTGGACTACGCCGGTGGGGCGGCGGCCGCCCTCGTGCGCGAGGCCGCCAGCACACCGAGGGCGCCGCCGAGGGCGGCGAGCACGAACACGGTCGCGAACGGGTCGGCGTCCTGCCGCTCGGCCGCCGCGAACGCCGCACCCGCCACCGACAGGGCCAGCGCCGCGCCCAGCGAGTCGGCCACCGACAGCGCGGAGGAATTGAAGCCCCGGTCGCGGTCGGTGGAGACCTCGAGCATCGCAACACCGGTGCGCGGGTAGGCGAAGCCCATGCCCGCCCCCGCGAGGACGTACGCCGCTGCAGGAAGCACGGCGGACGGGTCGTGGCCGGCGTCGTGGGCGAGCACCGACGCCGCGAGAAGGACGAGCCCGGCCAGCACGATGCACGTGCCGACGACCATCGCGCGGGTGTGCGAGACCCGCTCGCCGAGCCGCGACTGGACCTGGCTGGCACTGGCCCACACGATGCCGACGCACGTCAGCGCGATGCCCGCGCGACCGGGCGTGAGGTGCCAGTGGTCCTGGAGGACGTAGACGATGTAGGCCTCGGCGCAGAAGAAGGTGGCGGAGAGCAGGCCGCGGGTCGCGATGACCGACGGGAGCCCGCGCCGCAGGACCCGGCTCCCCGGAGGCAGCAGCCGGCCGAGCGAGACCCAGACCGCGACGAGCGCCACGACGGCGCCGAGCGCGGTGAGGCCGTCGGCGGAGCCGAGCAGCTCCAGCACCAGGACGGCGACGGCACCGAGCGCGGCCCACCAGAGGCGTACGGACGGGGTGTCGACGCCGTCGGTGTGCGGCTCGAGCCCGCGCAGCGCCGGGGCGAGCAGCACCAGCGCGACCACGACCAGGGCGACCGTGCCGAGGAAGACCCACCGCCAGCTCCACGCGTCGGCGACGAGGGCCGCGAGGCCAGGTCCGAAGAGGGACGGCAGCACCCACGCGGCGGCGAAGGAGGCGAAGACCGCCGGACGCAGGGTTGCCGGGAAGCAGAGGCCGACGAGCACGTAGAGCCCGACGGTGAGCGCGCCGCCGCCGAGACCCTGCAGCACCCGGCCGACCAGCAGCACCTCCATCGACGGCGCCAGCCCGCACACCAGCAGGCCCGCGGAGAAGAGCGCCATCGACGCCAGCAGCGGCACGACGGGTCCGGTGCGGTCGCTCCACATCCCGGCGGCCACCATCCCGACGACGCCGCTGGCGAGCGGCGCGGCGAAGGCGAGGGCGTACAGGTTGAGGCCGTCGAGGTCGCGCGCCACGGTCGGCATCACGGTGGCCACGGCCATCGCCTCGAAGGCGACGAACGCGATCAGGCCGAACATGGCGATCGTGGTGGCGGCATAGGCCGGCGACAGGATCCGCTCGCGCGGCTCGCGGGTCGTGCTGGTGGTCACTGTCAGGACGGTAGGACCTCAGGTGCACGTGAGGTCAACCGAGATCGGAATATCTCCGGGTCGGCGGACGCTGGGTCGACAGTGACTGCTCTCTCCGTGCTCGACCTCGTGCCCGTCCGCAGCGACCAGACCACCGGTGACGCGATCGCCGCCTCACGGGGCCTCGCCCGGGTGGCCGACGAGCTCGGCTACCGCCGCTACTGGGTCGCGGAGCACCACAACATGCCGGCCGTCGCGGCCACCAACCCGCCGGTCCTGATCGCGATGCTCGCCGCGGCGACGTCACGGATCCGCGTCGGCTCCGGTGGCGTGATGCTGCCCAACCACGCCCCGCTGGTCGTGGCCGAGCAGTTCGCCCTCCTCGAGGCGGCCTTCCCCGGCCGCATCGACCTCGGCATCGGCCGCGCGCCCGGCACCGACCCGCTCACGAGGTACGTCCTGCGCGGCGGCAGCGCCGAGTCGGCCGACGAGGCCGTCACCAAGTTCCCCGACTACGTCGAGGACATCCGGACCCTGATGACCAGCGAGGGCGTCGAGCTGCAGATCGGGCCGCGCCGCCAGCCGTTGCGGGCGACCCCGTCGGCCCGCTCGGTCGCCGACATCTGGCTGCTCGGCTCGTCGGACTACTCGGCCCGCCTGGCCGCCGAGAAGGGCCTGCCCTACGTCTTCGCCCACCACTTCTCGGGCGACGGCACCGGGGTCGCGCTCGACCTCTACCGGTCGTCGTACCGGCCCTCGCCGGAGTACCCGGAGCCGCGCACCTTCCTCACCGTCAACGCCGTCGTCGCCGAGACCGAGGAGGAGGCGCGCCGCCAGGCGCTGCCCAACGTGCAGCAGATGATCGCGCTGCGGACCGGTGCCCCGCTGCACCCGCAGCGGCTCGTCGAGGAGGCCGAGGCGGTCGAGATGACGCCGGACCAGACGGCCTTCGGGCACGCGATGTCCGCCCGCTGGGTCGTCGGCGACCCCGACCAGGCACGCAAGCAGCTCCAGGAGCTCGCGACGACGTACGACGTCGACGAGGTGATGGTGCACCCGGTGGCCGGCGCCCACGCAGGCACCGACGTCGAGGCCTCGCCCAACCGCGAGACGACCCTGCGGCTGCTCGCCGGCTAGTGGCGTTCCTCGAGGCCGACGGCCTTGCGGAGCTTGTCGACCGCCTCGCGGAGGTCGGGGTCGTCGTCGGCCCGTGAGTCCATCAGCGCGGCGAGGGCCTCGGCGAGGACGTTGAGCTTCTCCTGCGCCGCCTCCTCCGAGCGCCGGCCGGCGTTCTCCAGCAGCACCAGGAGCAGCAGCGACAGGATCGACGACCCGGTGTGCAGCGCGAGCTCCCACTTCGTGGTGCTCTTCCAGAGCGGGTAGCTCACCGCCCAGGCCACCAGCGCCACCAGGATCACCGCGAAGAACGGCGCCCGGCTGACGCGGTCGTTGACCGCGTCGACGAACCGCTCGAAGGGGTTGGGCCTGGCGGCCTGCTCGCGGGACTCGGTGGCCTCGTTGCGCTCCATGACGGGAGGCTAGTCGCGGCGGGCGGGGCGGCGCTCGCACCTCAACCAGCGGGGTGGTGCGTCGTCAGTCGAGGGCGAGCCCGGCGGCCGGGGTGACCCGTGCCGCCCGGCGTGCAGGTACGACGCACGCGCCGAGGCCTGCGAGCGCTGCGACAACGGCGACCCCGGCCACCTGCAGCACCGGGACGGTCAGCCCCACGTCGTCGACGACGGTGCCGATCATCACCTCGACCCCGATCCAGGCGAAGACCAGTCCGAGCGCGGTCCCGAGCACCGTCGCCACACCCGACAGCAGCAGGCCCTCGGCCGCCATCGAACGGCGCAGCTGCGTCCGGGTGAGGCCCATCGCGCGCAGCAGGGCGTTCTCGCGGCCGCGCTCGAGCACGGACAGGCCGAGCGTGTTCGCGATGCCGACCAGCGCGATCACGATCGCGATGCCGAGCAGGCCGACGACCGCGCCGGTCATCACGTTGACCTGGAAGGTGACCCACGCCCGGTTGCTGTAGCCGCCGTCGAGACCCGCTCCTGCGGCCCCGGCGAGGGCGGCCAGGTCGCCGCGGAGGTCCTCGGCGTCGGTGCCGTCCGTGGCCCGCACCCACACGGCCGTCGGCCGCGGGGAGGCGTCGAGATCAGCGAGCGTGCTGCTGGAGACGATGCCCGCGCGACCCCAGCCGGCGGACAGCTCCACCGGCATGGTGCGGTCGCGGCCGTCCACGGTCACTGTGACCTCACGGTCCTCCCAGACGTGGTCACCGACCTTGGTCGGCAGCTCGTTCACGACGTCGTACGGCAGCAGGAGGACGCCGTCCGCCGGCGCGAGGTCGTCCGGTCCCCGCACCACGTCCGGCCGCTTGGGGACCCCGACGAGCGGCACCTCGACCTTGCCGATGCTGACCACCGTGCCGTCGAGCGCTACGGCGTCAGCGACCCCGTCGACAGCTCCGGCGCGCGCGGCCAGGTCGGTGTCGAGCGGCGCGTCGACCGCGGTGATCGTCGCGTCGAGCGGGTACTCCTCGTCCATCTCGTGGTCGAGCTCGGTGCGCGTCGAGGCCAGTCCGGTGAGCACGGCGGTGGTGAGGGTGACGCCGACGAGCAGCGACGCGGCGGTGGTCGCCGTACGTCGCGGGTTGCGTACGGCGTTGCCGGTCGCGAGCCGGCGCACCGGGCCCGACCCGACGGCTCGGCCGACGAGGCGGATGAGAGCGGGCACGAGGACCGGCCCGAGCAGCAGCACGCCGATGAAGGCCGCGCCGCCGCCGACCAGCATCACCGGCACGGTGTGGGTGGCGACCGAGACGACGAGCAGGAAGGTGCCACCCGCCAGGAAGAGCCCGGCGAGGGCGAGTCGCCACCGACCGGCGGCGGAGCGTACGTCGACGCCCGTGTCGGGCCGCAGCGCCGCGAGGGGCGCGACCTTGGTGGCGGCCCGGGTCGGCAGCCACGCCGCGAGCAGCGTCACGACCATCCCGACGGCGAAGGCGCCACCCGTCCAGAGCGGGTCGAGCGCCGCGCCTCCCATGTCGGCGTACCAGTGGCGCACGAGCGCGACCAGCCCGTAGCCGAGCAGGGCACCGACGATGATGCCGAGGAGGGAGGCGGCGACGCCGAGCGCCAGCGCCTCGAGACGGATCGCCCGCCGGAGCTGGCGGCGGGTGACGCCGACGCACCGCAGCAGGGCGAAGTCGCGCATCCGCTGGGCGAAGAGGATCGCGAAGGTGTTGGCGATGACCATGACGCCGACGAAGAGTGCGATGAACACGAAGACGAGCGCCATGATCGCGAGCACGTCGACGCCGCGCGACACCTGCGCCTGCTGGGCGGCGACCCAGTCGTCGGCCGACTCGAGGGTGGCCCCGGGGGCGACCGACGAGGCGAGCTCGTCCGCCCCGCCCCACGCCACCGAGTCGAGCCAGAGCGTCGCGTCGAAGCGGGCGAGGTCCTGCCACGGGACGTAGAGATCTGCGGTGAGGGCCGGCGGGCTGTCGACGAGGCCGACGACCTCGACGTCGGTCGCCGCGGCGCCCGTCCCGACGGTCAGTACGTCGCCGATCCCGACCCCGGTGGTCTTCGCGGCGTTGGTGTCGGCCAGGGCCTCTCCGGGTGCGCTCGGGAACCGTCCGTCCACCAACTCCTGCCACTGCAGGTCCGGGTCGAGCGACGCCTCGGCCACGTCGGCCGAGGACGCCACCTGGACGCCGTCGCGGGTGACCGGCTCCATCGCGTAGCCGAGCGCCAGCGCGGGCACCCCCTTCTCGGCAGCCGCGTCGACCAGGCGGATCGCCTCGCGCTGGTCCTCGAAGGTCGCCACCGTGTCCACGCCGGCGACTGGTGCACCGATGTCCTTCGTCAGGCCGTCCCGCGTGGCACCGGTCAGCATGCCGGTGACCACGACGAAGGCGACGCCGATGACCACGGCGAGCGCGGCGGCGACGTACCTGCGTGTGTGGTGGCGCAGCGAGGCGAGCAGCACGCCGCGCATCAGGCGCTCCGCCCGCGCAGCGCGGCGACGAGCTCGTCCTGGCCGGGGTCGGTCAGGTGGGCGCTGACGGCGCCGTCGTGGATGACCACCACGTCGTCGGCGTACGACGCCGCGTCGAGCTCGTGGGTCACCATCACCACGGTCATGCCGAGCTCGCGGACCGAGCGGCGGAGGTGGCCGAGCACCTCGGCGCTGGCCTCGCTGTCGAGGTTGCCGGTCGGCTCGTCGGCGAAGACGATGTCGGGCTGCGTGACCAGGGCGCGGGCGATCGCGACGCGCTGCTGCTGGCCGCCGGAGAGCTCGCTCGGCAGGTGGCCGAGGCGGTCGGCGAGGCCGAGGACGCCGACGACCTGGTCGTAGCGCGCGCGGTCGACGGCGCGGCCGGCGAGCTCGAGGGGGAGCAGGATGTTCTGGCCGGCGGTGAGCATCGGGAGCAGGTTGAAGGCCTGGAAGACGAACCCGATGTGCTCGCGGCGGAAGAGGGTGAGGGCGGTGTCATCGAGCCCGGCGAGGTCGCGCCCGGCGACGGTGACCGTGCCGGCGGTGGCCGCGTCGAGGCCGGCCAGGCAGTGCATGAGGGTGGACTTGCCGGAGCCGCTCGGGCCCATGATCGCGGTGAACCGGCCGGCGGGGAGATCGAGGTCGATGCCGCGCAGGGCGTAGACGGTGCTGTCACCGTCGCCGTACGTGCGGGTGAGGCTGCGGGCGCTGGCCGCGGTGGCGGTCTTCTGGAATGTCGTCGTCATGGGGACAACGCTCGTCGTTCTCGGTCCTGCGATCGTCGGCCCCGGGCACGGCCCGCGGGTCCGTCCGCGGGCGGACGTGCGCGGTCGTCGTACGACCTCAGTAGGACATCTGAGGACGTGGTGGTCGTGATCGGACTCCGGATCCGTTCACCACGTCCTCAGATATCAGGCGTCAGGGGGTGACGAGGCCCGACTCGTAGCCGAGGACGACGAGCTGGACCCGGTCGCGGGAGCCGGTCTTGGCGAGGATCCGGCCGACGTGGGTCTTGACCGTGGTCTCGGCGACGACGAGGTCGGTGGCGATCTCTGTGTTGGTGAGTCCCCGCGCGATCAGGGTGAGCACCTCGACCTCGCGCTCGGTGAGCAGCGCGAGCCGGTCGTCGGAGGACGCCGGGACGGCGGGGTCGGGGAGCGCGGCGAAGTGGTCGAGCAGCCGGCGGGTGGTGCTCGGCGCGACCACGGCGTCGCCCGCCTGCACCGCCCGGATCGCGCCCAGCAGGTCGGGCGGGGCGGCGTCCTTGAGGAGGAACGCCGAGGCGCCCGCGCGGATCGCGGCGAAGGCGTACTCGTCGAGGTCGAAGGTGGTCAGCACGATCACCCGCGGCGGCGTCGGGCCGGCGAGCAGCCGCCGCGTCGTCTCGACGCCGTCGAGCCGCGGCATCCGGACGTCCATCAGCACCACGTCGGCCGTGGTGACCGCGAGCTGCGACAGCGCCTCGCCTCCGTCGCCGGCCTCGCCGACGACGACCATGTCGTCCTGGCTCTCGACGAGCATCCGGAAGCCGGCGCGCACCATCTGCTGGTCGTCGACGAGGAAGACCCGGATCGACTCGCTCACAGCGGCAGCCTCGCAGACACCGCGAACCCGCCACCGGTCACGGGCCCGGCCTCCAGCGTCCCGCCGTGCACGGCCGCGCGCTCGCGCATGCCGACCAGGCCGAGCCCGTGGCCGTCGGAGTCCGCCGCCGCACCACGTCCGTCGTCGCGCACCTCCACCTCGACCTCGCGACCCACGGCGACCCGCACCTGCACGGTCGCGCCGGGGCCGGCGTGCTTGCGCACGTTGGTCAGCGCCTCCTGCACGATGCGGTACGCCGCCAGTCCGACGCCGTCGGGCACGTCCACCGGAGCAGAGGGGAGGTCGGCCTCGACCCGGGTCCCGGCCGCGCGTGCCTCGTCCACCAGGTGCCGTACGTCGTCCAGCCCGGGCTGCGGCGCCACCCCGGTGTCGCCGTCGCGGAGCAGCCCCAGCAATCGGCGCATCTCGGTGAGCGCCTCGCGTCCGGTCGTCGAGATCGTCTCGAGCGTGCCGACCGCGACGTCGGGGTCCTTGGCCGCGGCGTAGCGCGCGCCGTCGGCCTGGATCACGATGACGGAGAGCCCGTGCGCGACCACGTCGTGCATCTCGCGGGCGATCCGGGACCGCTCGTCGCGGGCGGCCAGCTCGACCTCGCGCTCCGCCATCCGCTCGGCCTGCTCGGCGCGCGCGACCAGCGAGGCGACGTAGTTCTCACGCGACTGCGCGGCGAAGCCGAGCGCCCATGCGGCGGTGACGATCGCGCCGATGCTGACGACGTAGGGGCTGAGGTTGCCCGCGGTGAGCTCGCCGGCGCCGAAGCCGAGGATCCAGCGGACCGCGGCGACGAACGCGCCGGCGTACCCCACGAGCAGGGCGGTGACGCCCTGCCAGCGCGGCGCCCAGCGGGCCACGGAGTAGACGGCGACCGGGAAGGCGAGCTGGCCGACGGTCGGCTCGTCGACCACGAAGGCCTGCGCGGCACTGAGCGCGGCGACCGCGAGGAACACCGGCCAGGCGTGCCGGCGGCGCCACAGCAGCGGCACCACCTCGAGGACCGAGAAGACCGTGGAGCCGAGCTGGCCGGCGACCACGTGCCCCAGCGCGAGGAGCAGCAGCCCGCCGACGAGGAGTCGGTCGAGCCAGCGCTGGCCGCGCGGGCCGAGTCGCCAGGGGTGCCGGTCCATCCGGGTGGGCATGGTGCGGACGATAGACGGCCCCGCCCGCCTGCACGTCCGCCCACGGGAGGACCCCCGTCCGCCCCGAGTAGGGTGCGACGCATGACGAAGTGGGAATACCAGGTGGCGCCGATTCCGCTCCACAACGAAGCGCTGATGCTCAACAACTTCGGCCAGGACGGCTGGGAGCTGGTGGCCATCCACACCAACGCCCAGGGTGGGCTCGTCGCCTTCCTCAAGCGCCCGGGCCAGGCCTGACATGGGCGCCGAGGCACGCCTGGCCGAGCTGGGCATCACCGTCCCCGAGGTCGTCCCGCCGGTCGCCGCCTACCAGCCGACCGCCCGCACCGGGAACCTCGTCTTCACCGCCGGCCAGCTGCCCGCCCGGGCCGGCGAGATGATCGCCGTCGGCAAGCTCGGCGGCGAGGTCACCGAGGAGCAGGGCTACGAGTGCGCGCGCCAGTGCGCCCTCAACGCGCTCGCTGCCGTGAAGGCCGAGATCGGCTCCCTCGACGACGTGAAGCGCGTCGTGAAGGTCGTCGTCTTCGTCGCCTCCACCCCCGACTTCACCGGCCAGCCCAAGGTGGCCAACGGCGCCTCCGAGCTGCTCGGCGAGGTCTTCGGCGACGCCGGCAAGCACGCCCGGTCCGCCGTCGGCGTCTCGGTGCTGCCGCTCGACGTGCCGGTCGAGGTCGAGATCGTCGTCGAGGTCTGAGCCCTGATCCCCGTGTCTCTCGCCTGCTCCGCGCCGCCATACGGGTGCGCTGGCTGCGTTGTCGCACGCTCGACGGGCCTCCGGCCCGCCTTCGGTACTCCGCCTTGCCATCACACCCGTCTGACGACGCTCGCGACGGCGTCGACCCGCGGACAGGGCTGAGATGGACCGACTGCCGCTCCCGGAGTCACTCGTCGCGCAGGCCAGGTCGTACGCCGACGGCGACGCCACGCCCGCCGAGCCGCGTGACGCGGCCACGGTCGTGCTGATGCGCCCGGGTGCGTCCGGCCCGGAGGTCTACCTCCTGCGCCGGCAGACCTCGATGGCCTTCGCCGGCGGGATGTGCGTCTTCCCCGGCGGTGGCGTCGACCCGCGCGACTTCGACGACGAGCTGGTCGACCGCGGGCTGTGGGCCGGACCGTCGCCGGCCGAGTGGGCGTCGCGGCTCGGCTGCTCCGAGCCCGAGGCCCGCGCCCTCGTGTGTGCCGCGGTCCGGGAGACCTTCGAGGAGTCGTCGGTGCTGCTCGCCGGGCCGAGCGCCGACGAGGTCGTCGCCGACACCACCGGCGACGACTGGGAGGCCGACCGGGTCGCCCTCGAGTCGCGCGAGATCTCGCTCACCGAGTTCCTCGAGAAGCGCGCGCTGGTGCTGCGCACCGACCTGCTCGGCGCCTGGTCGGGCTGGCTGACGCCGGTCTTCGAGCCGCGGCGCTACCGCACGTGGTTCTTCGTCGCCCTGCTGCCCGAGGGCCAGGTCACCCGCGACGTCTCGTCGGAGTCGTCATCCGTCTTCTGGGTCGACGCGCAGGAGGCCGTCGAGCAGGTGGAGCAGCAGCAGATCTTCATGCTGCCGCCGACCTGGCTGACGTGCCTCGACGTCGGGCAGCACCCCGACCCGTCCGCGGTGCTCGAGGAGGCGCGCGGCCGCACGGTCGAGATGTTCATGCCCGAGGTGGTGGCCGACGGGGATGAGTTCATCCTCTCCACGCCCGCCCACTACACGGCACTGATGGCGGCACGATGACCTGGAGCGGCGGCACGTTCGGGTCGACCGGGCAGTGCGTGCTGGCGCCCAACGCCGACATCATGACGCTCGACGGCACCAACACCTGGGTGCTGCGCGACCCCGACTCGTCGCGGTCGGTCGTGGTCGATCCCGGGCCGTCGATCGACGCGCACCTCGACGCGATCGACGTGGCGGCCGGCGACGTCGCGGTCGTGCTGCTGACGCACCACCACGCCGACCACAGCGAGGCGGCCCGGGAGTACGCCGAGCGGCACGGGTGCGGCGTACGAGCACTGGATCCCGCCTACCGACTGGGCTCCGAGGGCCTCGGCGAGGGCGACGTGGTCGCCGTCGGCGGCCTTGAGGTGCACGTCGTCGCGACGCCCGGCCACACCTCTGACTCGCTCTCCTTCGTCGTCCCGCAGGACCGCGCGGTGCTCACCGGCGACACCGTCCTCGGGCGCGGCACCACCGTGGTCGCGCACCCCGACGGCCAGCTCGGGGCGTACCTCTCCTCCCTCGAGCGGCTGCACGCCCTCTGCGGCGAGCAGGGCATCACGACAGTCTGGCCGGGCCACGGACCGGTCATCGACGACGCGCTCGGCGCCCTCGACTTCTACCTCGCGCACCGCCAGCAGCGCCTCGACCAGGTGCGCCAGGCCCTGCGCGACCTGCACGCGGTCGAGCGCGAGGGCGGCACGTTCCCCCACGAGACGCTTCCGCGCGCGATCGTCGAGATCGTGTACGCCGACGTCGACCCGGTGCTGTGGGGCGCGGCCGAGCTGTCGGTGCGGGCCCAGCTGGCCTACCTCACCGAGGGCTGAGCCGGGCGCCGGACCCAGAGCAGGCTGCCGAACGCGACGACCAGCAGGACGTTGACCGGCACGGCCACGGCCGCGATGTTGCCGATGTGCGCGACCGGCCAGGCGACGATCGCGACCAGCACGAGGGCCGCCTGCCAGCGGTGACCGAGCCGCGCCAGCGCCCAGGCGACGAGCGCGAAGGACAGCGGGAAGAAGAGGCCGAGCGGCTTGATCAGGTTCGCCGCACCTGGCTGGTCGACGAGCGCCGTGTCGCCGAGCGAGAGGTGGATCGTGTCGAAGCCGTAGGCCAGGTTGCCGCACGCGCCGATGACGCCGGTGAGGACGATCGCGGCCGCGAGCCGCGAGCCGCGGGGGAGCCAGCCCGCGACGGCGAGGACGACGAAGGCGTACGCCATCGCGCCGAGGACGTGCAGCACGCCGGCGGTCGCGTCGTCCCAGCCGCGGACGGCGTACGTCGTATCGGCGGCGAGGTAGAGCAGTGGGGCCACCGCGAGCGAGCCGTCGAGGAGGCGGTCGGTCGGAGTGGTCGTGGGTGCATCGGTGGCATCGGTGATGGTGTCAGTGGTGGTCATGCCGTCCACCGTCCGCTCGGGACGACCCGGGGACCACGGGGCTGACCCTGCAACCGCACGTCCAGGGACAACCCTGTGTCCGCGAGCCGCGCCCGGTGTCACCATGAGCGGCATGACAGGCAGTACGACCCGGCTCCCGCGCGGCCTCGTGCCGCTGCTGGTCGTGAGCGGCGTGGTCCTGCTCGTCACGTGGGGGCTGGCGCAGGGCGTCTGGCTGACCAACCTGCACAACGGCCTGCTCGCGCTCGCCTTCACGCTGGTCGGCGCCTACGTCCTGCACCAGCGCCGCGACCATCCCGAGGGCGTGCTGCTGCTGGTCGCCGGAGCGGTCCAGGCGGTGCTGTTCTGGGGACGGCAGATCGGGCACGCGGGCGACCCGGCGTCCGCCGGGGTGCAGTGGGCGGCGTGGCTCGGCGTGTGGCCGATCGCGCTCGGCATCGCGCTCGTGACCCTCGCGGTGATCGGCTTCCCGACCGGCCGGCTGCCCTCCTCGCGGTGGCATCCGGTGGTCGCCGTCGTCGTGGCGCTCGCCCTTGCCAGCGCAGTGCTCTCCCTGCTCTGGCCGGTGGAGTACGGCGCCGCGGGGCTGGCCGTGCCGCACCCCTTCGCCGGCCCGGCCCCGGACGCCGTGGCCGCTCTGTGGTCGGCGCTCGCGCACCCGGCGTACCTCCTCTTCCAGGTGCTGTGGCCCGTCGCGATCTGGGCCCGGTGGCGCAGCGCGACCGGATGGGTACGTCGCCAGCTCGCCTGGCTGCTCCTGGCCGCTGCGCTCGCCGCTCTCGTCCTGGTCGTCGGCCTGCTCGGCTGGCACTCGCCGACGCCGGGGCTGCTCGCCGCGACGGTCGTGCCGGTCGTCGCCGGGCTGGCCGTCGTGCACGGCGAGCACGCTGCGGCGTACTCCGCCCTCACCTGGATGTCGCGGCGCGGCCACGCGGACGACCTGCCGGCCGACCTCGCTCGCGCGACCGGCGAGGCGCTCGGCGCGCCCGCGACGCTGTGGCTCGGTTCGGCCGAGCTGCTGCGACCGGTCGGGGTGTGGCCCGGGGCGGACGACCCGGCGCCGCTGCCGACCGCCGACCTGGGTGCCCGCGTCTCGCGACGGGTGGACCTCGACGCCGGTCGGGTCGGCGCCCTGACGGTCGACCGCCGGGACCAGCTGACGCCCCGCGAGGACCGGCTCCTCGACGACCTCGCCGCCCAGGCGGCGCTGGTGCTCCAGCACCTCACCTTCGGCGAGATGGTCGAGCGCGAGCGCCGGGCCGGGCACCTCGACCGGCTGACACCGCGCGAGCGCGACGTGCTGGAGCTGATGGCCGAAGGGCTGTCCAACGCTGCGATCTGCGAACGCCTCCACCTCTCGGTCAAGACCGTGGAGCCGGTCGTGGGCTCGGTCTTCGCCAAGCTCAGCCTGCACCAGCAGCCCGACACCAACCGACGGGTGCTCGCGGTGCTCGCCCACCTGAGGTCGGCCGAGCGCCCTGCCTCCCCCTGAGGGGCTTGCGCGGTCGGGCGCGCAGGAGTGAGGTGGAGGCATGGCAACTCCTCATCAGGCCGTCGTGGTCCTCTCCCGCGCGATCGACCAGGCCGGCGACGTGCTCGCCTCGATCCACGCCGACGACTGGGACCGACCGACGCCCTGCGGCGACTGGACCGTGCGCGAACTCGCCGCCCACCTCGCCGTCGCGCCGGAGCACTTCCTCCAGCAGGCCCGCGGCGAGGAGGTCGACTGGGTCGCCGAGCCCGACGTGACCGACGGTCAGTGGGCCGGCCATTTCCGCACCCACGGCGACGACCTGCTGCACCACTGGCACGACCAGTCCGACGACCAGGCGGCCGGTGCCGACTGGCAGAGCGCGGAGCTCGGGGTCCACACCTGGGACCTCGTGCAGGCGCTCGGTCGCCCGCACCGCCTCGACGACGAGGTCGCCGAGCGCGGGCTCGCCTTCATGCAGCAGGGGATGACCGACGACAACCGCGGTGACGCCTTCGGGCCCGAGGTGCAGGTCGGCGCGGACGCGTCGGCGTACGACAAGCTCGCCGCCTTCGCCGGGCGCGACCCGCGGGGCTGATCCTTCAGCGGGGCGGGAGCAGTGCGGCCTCGAGGGTGCCGTGCAGCCACGAGCGGTAGTGCTCGTGGTCCCAGCCGAGGTCGTCGACCATCAGCCGGTGCATGTCCGGACCCGCGAGCGACCACACGGTCGCGGTCGCGTCGTCGATTGTGAGCCCGTCGCGGAGCGGGCCGTTGGCGGCGAGCCACTCGACGAACGCTCGGAGGTTGGCCAGCCGGGTCTGCTGCATCGAGGCGCGCCTCTCAGCGAGCTCGGGGTCGACGGCGGCTGCTGAGCGGATCACGTCGTCCACCGGCCGGACGCGCGAGATCCGCCCGGCGATGTCGGCGGCGAACATCTCCACCTGCCGCCGCTGGTCGGTCTCCGCGCGCACCGCCTGCGGACCGGCCTGGTCGAGCACCTTCGGGCTGTCGACCTCGCCCGTGACGGCGAAGTTCATCACCTCGATGACGAGCTGCCGCTTGTTGCCGAAGGCCTTGTAGACGAGGTCGTTGCTGACCCCTGCCGTGCTGGCGACGGTGGCCAGCGAGGTGCGCGCGTAGCCGTGCTCGAGGAACAGCTCGTGGGCCGCGCGCAGGATCCGGCGTCGGTTCTCCTCGGCGGCAGCGCGGCGGCGGGTGGCGTCGTACGAGCGGCTCTTGACAGTGCGGTCCATGAGGAGTCCACTGTAATACGTTCTAGTGGCACTTGAATGAATTGGAGGGACGGCATGTCGCTGGCATATCGGGTCGCCTACCGCATCGGCATCACGCCGTGGGAGGGCGCAGGAGAAGGGGGCGGCGCGCAGCTCGACGCGCTGCTCGACCGGGAGCAGGCAGGGCGGAGCGCGCCCTTCGGTCGCGCCGTCGACCTGGGCTGCGGCTCGGGCTCGCACACCATCGACCTCGCCGGCCGGGGCTGGGAGGCCACGGGCATCGACAACGTGCCGCGCGCGCTCGAGCGGGCGCAGGCGCGGCCGGGCGCCGACAAGGCGCGTTTCGTGCTCGGCGACGTGACGCGGCTGGCCGACGCCGGCGTGGCGCCCGGCGTCGACCTGTTCGTGGACATCGGGTGCTTCCACGGGCTCGACGACGAGGAACGCAGCAGGTACGCCGACGGGGTGACCGCACTCGCCTCACCGACCGCGGCGATGCTGGTCCTCGCCTTCACCCGCGGCCGCGGACCGCTGCCCCGCGGTGCGACGCGGGCGGACCTCGCCCGTTGGCTGTCCGGCTGGGACGTCGTCGCCCAGGAAGCCGCTGACACCAGCGGGATGCCGAAGCCGATGCGCGCGACCGAGCCGCAGTTCTACCGTCTGCGGAGGGCGGCCTGAGGTCGCTCCGTCGGGGTAGTCCAGTGGCGAGTGGCTGCCGGACAGGGGTGCCGACAGCCACTTCTCACTGGACTACCCGAGCAGGCGGCGCCAGAGCCACCGGAGCCCCATCAGCACGGCGATCGCCGCGGCGACGCCGAGCCCGATCAGCCACGAGATGTCGCGCTGGTCGGGCGCGAGGACGTCGCCGAAGTCGTGGGTCAGCTGCTGGGACGAGGTGCCGTCCAGGTCGGGGATGAGGTCGACGGCGACCGAGAGCTCGGCGACGTCTGCGATGTCGCGCATGACGATTCGGTAGGTCCAGGTCGACTCCGGGCGGTCGGGCGAGCTCATCAGGGCGAGGTGTCGGCCCTCGACGTAGCTGCCGGCAGGTGCGTCCACCTGAGCGAGGAGGAGGGCGTCGGCCGCCCAGCCGAGAGGACTGACCCTCGCGCCGTCCGGGTAGAGCTCCGTGTCGAGAGAACGCCTGAGCACGTCACCCTCCCCATCGACGAAGGGCAGGGACACTGACGACCCGTCGTCCACCGCGGTCAGCTCCCCGCTGGGTGAGGTGCTGGCGCGGTCCCCGGAGCCGACGGCCGGCAGCTGTTCGTGCAGTGGGACCCTCGTCGCGCCGGAGGAGAGGGAGGTGAAGGAGGTGACGCGAGTGCTGGTGACCAGGGTGGCGGCCGCGTCACCGTCGACAGAGACCGCACCCTCGCTCGAGTCCAAGGTCGACTGCAGGCCGGTGCTCAGGTCGATCACCCCGAGCATGCCGCCGCCCCTCTCGAGCTCCCTCGTGCTGTCGGTCCACACCCGGATCCCGTGCCCTGACCACGCCACGTACGCGCTGTCGCTGGACCATCCGATGCCCGAGACGGCGACGGGCCTACCGCTGCCGCTGATGGCGGGCACGCGGCGCACCTCGCCGCTACGCAGGTCGAGGATCGCCACGCCGACCTCGACCTCGGGTCCGCCTTCGGGCCCGAGCGCGTCGTAGGCGTAGGCAAGCTGGATGCCGTCCGGGCTCAGCCGCACCGGCCCGGTCAGTGGTGCCTCGGGCAGGGCAAGCGCGTGGTAGCGGCCGTCTGCGGCATCCACCACGACCACGTCGGAGCTCTCCGCGACGAAGGCGACAGAAGCCTGCCCGACGGCGAGGTCGTCCGACGCGGTCAGCGCTCCCGGGTCCTCGATCCGGCTGGGGATCGCGCCGTCCGGCACGACCGGCGTGGACGCCGTACGCGCCTCGCGGTCGCCGTCGCCGAGTAGGACCGCGCTCCAGGTCACGGACGCGATGATCGCGAGGACGGCGGCGACGACGAGGGCGTTGCCGCGGCGACGGGCGGACTGCCCGCGCTGCCAGAGGTCGTCGGCCACGGGGAGGGGGGTCACGTCGTCGGCGACGCGGTGCAGGGACGTGCGGAGATCGGTCATGCGTCTGCTCCGATCAGCTGGGCGAGCTCGGGCGCAAGGGTGCGCAGCCGGGCCAGCGCCTGTCGGGTGGTGGACTTCACCGTGCTGGTCGAGAGCCCGAGCGCGCGGGCGGTCTCGGCCTCGGTGAGGTCCTCGTAGAAGCGCAGCACCAGCACGGTGCGCTGCCTCGGGGTCAGGTGGCCGAGCGCCTGGTCGAGCGAGAGGCGCAGGTCGGTGTCAGGCGCGACGGACGGGCTGTCGTGCTCGACCAGTGCGGTCTCGAGGATGCGGCGACGCCGCCACCACGAGATGTTCTGGTGGTACATCGCCCGTCGGACGTAGGCCTCCGGAGACGTGTGGATCCGCTTCCAGTGCTTCGCCGCCTGGAGCAGCGCGGCCTGCACAAGGTCCTGGGCGAGGTGGTGGTCGCCCGTCAGGAGGTACGCCGTCCGCGACAGCGCGGCCTGTCGCCCCGCCACGAACTCGGCGAAGCCCGCCTCGTCGTCTGTGATCACCGGAACCCCCTTCACGACGTCAGACGCAGGCTCGCATCGTGACGGGTGGCACCCGCGCAGAGAAATCTTCAGGCGCGCTTCTGCATCATCCGGACGAAGGCGAGACCCGCGGCCAGCGCCGCGAGGCCGCCGAGGGCGTACGGCAGCCTGTCGGGGTCCTCGTCCGCGGGCGAGGTGGCGCTGAAGTCGTGCGTGAGCTCCTGGTCGGGGTCGCCGGTGAGGTCGGGGATCAGGTCGACCGCGATGCTCATGCTGAGGGCAGGTGGCAACCGGGGCAGGAACTCCCGGAAGTCCACGTCCGAGCCGGGGCGTTCGGGTGACGCGACGAGCGCCAGCCGCGGGGGCTCCGTGACCTTGCTCGGCGGCGGGTCGATCCACGCGACCAGCACGTCCGGCTCGACCCAGCCGAGCGGCTGCACGACGGCACCCTCCGGGTAGCGATCAGTGGGCAGCACGCTGACGGGGTCGGTGTCCGACGAGGTCTGGAACTGCACGGCGTCGACGAGATCCGACTCCCGCGGCAGCACTGCGCTGATGCCGCCCCCCGGCGCCACGATGCCGGTGAGCGGCGACGTGCTCGCATCGCCCGTGGCCGGGTCGACGGTCCAGCCGACCGCCGGAGGAGTGTTCGCCTTTGTGACCCGGCGCGTCGGCGTGCCGAGGACGTCGACGGCGATCCGCCCGTCGGCGGTCCACGACATCGCCAGCGGGGTGCCCGTGCCGGGCGGCAGCGCCACCAGCTCGCTGGTCCCGGACGTCAGGTCGACCACGCGGTACCACGCGGTGATGAAGGAGCGCCTGCCCGTGCCGTCGTCCTGCACCGCGACGGTCGGGTAGGCGAGCCGGAGCCCGTCCGGTGAGAGCGCCAGCCACGACCCGCGACGCAGGTCCCTCGTCAGCCTGAAGGCCTGCTGCGTCGGGAAGTCCGGCAGCACCGTGCGGTGGGCCTCGCCGGTGCTCGCGTCGACGAGGACCGGCATGCTGTTCTCGTCGACGTAGGCGATCGACGCCTTGCCGATCGCGAGGTCCGTGAGGAAGTCCTGCTTCGTCACCGGGATGCGGCTCGGAATCGCGCCGCCACGCACCTCGCCGGCGGGCTGGGGTGCCTCCCGGTCAGGCGCGAGGCTGACCGCGCCGACACCGACGACGATCGCGACGACCGCGGCCACGGCGGCAACGCGGATCACTCGCGCGTTCCGGCGCGCGCGGCGGCCCCGGTCCCAGGCGGCGGGGTCGGGGGAAAAGGTCTGGGTGTCGGCGAGGGCGGTGAGCTCCTCGCGCAGCTGAGTGGTCATGCGTCTGCTCCCACCAGGTCGGCGAGCTCGGGGGCCAGGGCGCGCAGCCGCCGCAGGGCGTCGCGCGACATGGACTTGACCGCGCCGCTGGAGATGCCCAGCGCGGTGGCCGTCTGGACCTCGGTGAGGTCCTCGAAGTAGCGCAGCACCAGCACTGTGCGCTGGCGCGGGGTGAGCCGGCGCAGCGCCTGCTCGAGCGTCAGCCGAAGGGTCGGGTCGGCTGCGGCTACCGGGGCGTCGTACTGCTCGAGCGGGGTCTCGGCGAGCTTGCGGCGCCGCCACCAGGAGATGTTCTGGTGGTACATCGTGCGCCGGACGTAGGCCTCCGGCGAGGTCTCGATGCGCTCCCAGTGCTTCGCCGCCTGCACGAGCGCGGCCTGCACGAGGTCCTCGGCCAGGTGGTGGTCACCCGTCAGCAGGTACGCCGTGCGCGCGAGGGCGGGGCCACGCGCATGGACGAACTGGTCGAACCCGGATCGATCTGTCATCAGGACCCCCTTCACCACGTCAGACGCACGGATGCGCCCCGGCGGGGGTCAGGCGGGACGAAGAAGTTTCAGCGGGCGCGGCGGGAGAGGCGCTCGAGGTCCATGATCACCACGGAGCGGGGCTCCAGGCGCAGCCATCCGCGCGAGGCGAAGTCGGCGAGCGCCTTGTTGACCGTCTCGCGGGAGGCGCCGACCAGCTGGGCGAGCTCCTCCTGCGTGAGGTCGTGGTGGACGTGGACGCCGTCGTCGGCCGTGCGGCCGAAGCGGTCGGCGAGGTCGAGCAGCGCCTTGGCGACGCGGCCCGGGACGTCGGAGAAGACCAGGTCGGCCACGACGTCGTTGGACTTGCGCAGCCGCGAGGCGAGCTGGGAGAGCAGGCCGCGGGCGACCTGCGGGCGGCCGTCGAGCCAGCGGAGGAGGTCGTCGTGGGACAGCGAGCCGAAGGTCGCGTCGGTGACCGCGGTGACGGTGGCCGAGCGCGGGCCCGGGTCGAAGAGCGAGAGCTCGCCGAACATCTGGCCGGGGCCCATGATCGCGAGGAGGTTCTCCCGGCCGTCGGAGGACGAGCGGCCGAGCTTCACCTTGCCCTCGGTGACGATGTAGAGCTTGTCGCCCGAGTCGCCCTCGTGGAAGAGGACGTCGCCACGACGCAGCGTGGTCTCGGCCATCGAGCTACCCAGTGCAGTCGCCGCCTCGTCGTCGAGCGAGCTGAACAGAGGCGCCTGCCGGAGCACGTCGTTGTCCACGTCTTTCCTCCCAGTAGGGGTGCGTCCCGACGGTGTCGTTGCCTGGGGCGGTCGGGATCGGGTCGATCCTAGCCGTGGTCTGGCTCACAAGCGGCAATGTCCCCACCCGTGAGTTGGTTTGCGGCCGTCTCGGCGGTGTCGGAGCCGGACCGTAGGCTGAGCGCGTGCCTGCTGCCCCCAAGGTCGACCCCCGTGAGATCCCCAAGCCCGACACGACGCTCGTGCGACGGGCGCGCCGGATGGACCGGATCCTGGGGGAGACCTATCCCGACGCCGCGGCCGAGCTCGACTTCACCAACGCCTTCGAGTGCCTCGTGGTGACCGTGATCTCGGCGCAGACCACCGACCGCCGGGTCAACGCCGCCAGCCCCGCGCTCTTCGCGGCCTACCCCACGCCCGAGGCGATGGCGGCCGCCCCGCGCGAGCACATGGAGCAGCTGCTCGGCCCGCTCGGCTTCTTCCGCGCCAAGACCGACTCCCTGCTCAAGCTGAGCCAGGCGCTCGTCGAGAACTACGACGGCGAGGTGCCGGCCAAGCTCGACGAGCTGGTGAAGCTGCCCGGCGTCGGCCGCAAGACCGCCAACGTCGTCCTCGGCAACGCCTTCGGCAAGCCCGGCATCACCGTCGACACCCACTTCGGCCGACTGGTCCGCCGCTTCGGCTGGACCGAGGAGACCGACCCGGTCAAGGTCGAGCACGCCATCGGCGCGCTGTTCCCCAAGCGCGACTGGACGATGCTGTCGCACCACGTCATCTGGCACGGCCGCCGTCGCTGCCACGCCAAGAAGCCCGCCTGCGGCGCCTGCCCGCTGGCGAAGCTGTGCCCGTCGTTCGGCGCGGGCCCGACCGACCCGGTCGAGGCGGAGAAGCTCGTCACGACGCAGGGCCCCGCATGAGGAAGGTCCTCCTCGCCGTCCTCGCGGTCGTGCTGCTCGCCGGGTGCGATGACGGCAAGGGCATCGACGTACGGCCTCCGGACGTGAAGGTCGACACCCCGGCCCTGCGCAAGGTCAAGGCGCGCATCGGCATGGAGGACTGCACGCCCGGCACCGGGGCGCCTGTCGCGGGCGGCCTGCCCGAGGTGACGCTGCCGTGCCTCGGTGGTGGTCCCGACGTCGAGCTGTCCTCGCTGCGCGGGCCGATGGTCATCAACCTGTGGCAGGCCAACTGCGGCCCCTGCCGCAAGGAGATGCCCGCGCTGGAGTCCTTCCACCAGCAGTACGCCGACCAGGTGGCCGTCGTCGGCATCGACTTCAACGACGTGCTGCCCGACGCCGCGATGGCGCTCGCCGAGGACACCAGCGCCACCTATCCCTCGATCGCCGACCCGGGCGGCGACCTGATGACCGAGGAGGCGTTCGCGGTCGCCCGACGCGGGCTGCCGGCGTTCGTCTTCGTCGACGAGTCCGGCAAGGTCGTCGGCCAGGCCTCGGGCGGCGTCGACTCCGCCGCCGAGGTCAAGGAGCTCGTGGCCGAGCACCTCGGGATCGATCTATGAACCCACCCCACGACGTTCTTCTCCTCCGCTGCGCTCCCCCGAACAACGCCGCGGGGACCCCGGCATGAGCAGCCTCCCCGGCTGGCTCGCGCCGGTCGTCGAGGCCGCCTCCACGATCACCGTCCACGAGCTCACCCGCTTCATGCCGCCGGAGGACAGCGACCCGCGGCGCGGTGCGGTGCTGATGGTCTTCGCCGACCGCCACGGGGATCCGGCTGAGCCCGACGACCTCGCCCACCGCGGCGAGCTCCTGCTCACCGAGCGGGCTCACCACATGCGCTCCCACCCCGGCCAGGTGTCGTTCCCGGGCGGCTCGCTCGACGAGGGCGAGACCCCGGTCGAGGCCGCGCTGCGCGAGGCCTACGAGGAGATCGGGCTCGAGCCGTCGGAGGTGGAGGTCTTCGGCGAGCTGCCCGAGCTGTGGCTGCCGCCGAGCAACTTCGCGGTCACGCCGATCCTCGGCTACTGGAAGGACCCCGGCGAGGTCCGCATCGCCAGTCCCGACGAGGTGCACGAGATCCACCACGTCGCCATCGCCGACCTGCTCGACCCCCAGCACCGCATCAACGTCCGCCACCCCAGCGGCTGGGTGGGTCCGGGCTTCCTGATCGGCCCCGACAAGGACGTCATCCTGTGGGGCTTCACCGCCGGCATCATCGCCCGGCTCTTCGGCTACCTCGGGTGGGCCGAGGACTGGGACCGGGCGCGGGTGCGTGACCTGCCGGACCACATGCTGCAAGGTGTGCCCAGGGGAACCGACCTGGCGCCCAACACCACGCTCGAGGAGTGAGCTGAGATGAACGTCCTCGACTGGTGCCTGCTGGCGCTCGTGGGGATCTATGCCCTCTCCGGCTACTGGCAGGGGTTCATCACCGGGGCCTTCGCCACCGCGGGCCTGCTGGTCGGCGGCCTGCTCGGCGTCTGGGCCGCACCCCTCGCCCTGGGCGACGCCGCGCCGTCGTTGTGGGTCTCGCTCGGCGCGCTCTTCATCGTGATCATCTCCGCCTCGCTCGGCCAGGCGTTGCTGCAGTACGCCGGCGCCCGGATCCGCGACCGCATCACCTGGCAGCCGATCCGCGCCGTGGATGCGATCGGCGGATCGGCGCTCAGCGCTGTCGCCGTGCTCCTGGTCGCGTGGGCGCTGGGTGTCGCGGTGTCCGGCACCCGGATCGGCGCGATCACCCCGCTGGTGCGCGACTCCACCGTGCTGGCCAAGGTCGACGAGACCCTTCCCGCCGACGCCAGCAAGGTGCTGCAGACCTTCAACAACGTCGTCGGCACCACCTTCTTCCCGCGCTACCTCGAGCCCTTCGCGCCGGAGCGCATCGTCGCGGTCAAGCCCGGCGACAAGCGGATGCTCACCGACCCCGACGTGGTCGCCGCCCAGTCCAGCGTGGTCAAGGTCCGCGGCGCCAACGGCTGCGGCAGCGGCGTCGAGGGCACCGGCTTCTTCTTCGCGCCAGGCCGGCTGATGACCAACGCCCACGTCGTCGCCGGCGTCACCCGGCCCGAGGTCGAGGTCGGCGGCACGACCGTCGTCGCGTCCGTCGTCCTCTACGACCCCGACCTCGACATCGCGGTGCTCGCGATGGCCGACCCGGGCGTGCCGCTGCTGAAGTTCGACACCGAGGCCCAGCCCGACGACAACGTCGCCGTGGTCGGCTACCCCGAGGACGGCCCTTACGACGTCGAGGCCGGCCGCATCCGCTCCCAGCAGCGGCTCCGCTCGCCCGACATCTACGGCGAGGGCACGGTGATCCGTCAGGTCTACTCGCTGCGCGGCCTGATCCGGCCCGGCAACTCCGGTGGGCCGATCCTCACCTCGGGCGGTGACGTCGCCGGCATGGTCTTCGCTGCCTCGGTCAGCGACCGCGACACCGGCTACGCCCTGACCGCCGGCCAGGTCTCCGAGTCCGCCGCGAAGGGCGTCACCAGCGAGTCGCCGGTCGACACCGGCACCTGCGTGCGCTGACCGCTCTCAGGTCGGGCGGTGGTGGAGCGACATTCCGGCGGCCGGGAATGTGGGTGGGCCACCGCTGTCGGGCGTGTCGGCGTACGACGCGCGAGAGCTCAGCCCTTGCCCTTGAGGGCCTGGGGGATCTGCTTGCCCTGCTCGATCGCGCGCTCGGGCGCCTTGACCTGCTTGACCTGCTTGACGCCGATGAAGGCGAGCAGCGCGGCGAGGAGGACGTAGAGCGCGAAGACGATCAGGAACGCCCAGTGCAGGCCGAGGCCGGCCCAGTGGATGAAGTAGGCGATCGAGACCGACAGCATGATGATCGCGAGCAGCCCGAGGAAGGCAGCCCCCGCGAACAGGCCGATGCCGACACCGCCGTGCTTGATGCTCACCGTCAGCTCGCTCTTGGCGAGCTGGATCTCCTTGGAGATCAGCGACGAGATGTCGCGCTGCGCGTCCATGACGAGCTTGCCGAGCGTCGGATCAGTGTCCTTGACCGGTTCGTTTGCCATGCGCGGGTGTCCTTTGCCGTACGTCGTCTGCTGACCGCTGCGACCCTACCAACGCGACCCTCTAGACTGGCCCCTCAGGTGAGCCGGGAAGTCTGGTCGGCCCGCGGTGCGCAACCGCGGTGATCGTTGCCCCGACCACCCGGAAGGACGAGCCTCCGCATGGCCTCTCGCCCCACCAACCCCCACGACGACCCGAGCACCAGCGACGAGATCTGGGAGAACGGCCCGGTCTACCTCGCCAGCAACAAGCCGCTGGCGCGACTGGTGGCCCGGCCGGCCCGGGAGTTCCTGCGGGTCGAGGCAGCCGGCTCGCTCCTCCTGCTGGCCGCGGCCGCTGTCGCGCTCCTGTGGGCCAACAGCCCCTGGGCGGCGTCGTACGACTCCCTCTGGCACACCCACCTGACCCTCGACGTCGGGCCGCTGCACCTCGACGAGTCGCTGCAGCACTGGGTGAACGACGCGTTGATGGTCATCTTCTTCTTCGTGGTGGGCCTGGAGATCAAGTACGAGCTGGTCAACGGTGACCTGCGCGACCCCCGGACGGCGGCGCTGCCGATCGTCGCGGCGATCGGCGGGATGGCGGTGCCGGCCGGCCTCTACCTCGCCCTCAACCCGCCCGGCAGCGACGGCGGGGCCGGCTGGGGCATCCCGATGGCCACCGACATCGCGTTCGCGGTGGGGGTGCTCGGCATCCTCGGTCGGCGGATCCCCTCGGCGGCGCGGCTGTTCCTGCTGACGCTGGCGATCGTCGACGACATCGGCGCGATCCTCGTCATCGCGATCTTCTACACCGCCGACCTGTCGCTTGCCTGGCTGGCGATCGCGCTCGTGCTGCTCGGCGCGATGGTGGTCGCCCGCCTGCTCCGCGTCTGGTCCGTGGTCGTCTACGCCGTGCTCGGCGTCGGCGTCTGGTTCGCCCTGCTGGAGTCCGGCGTGCACGCGACCCTCGCCGGCGTCGCCATCGGCCTGCTCGCGCCCGCCGGGCCGCTGCTCAAGGAGGAGCTCGCCCGCGGGCACGCCCGCGCCGCCCTGCGCGACAACCACCTCGACCCCGACGAGCTGGCCAGGCTTCGCTTCCTGCTGAAGGAGTCGGTCTCCGTCGTCGAGCGACTCCAGAGCGCGCTCCACCCCGTGTCGAGCTACGTGGTGCTCCCGATCTTCGCGTTGGCCAACGCCGGCGTGGAGCTGGGCGCCATCGGCAAGGTCTTCAGCGAGCCGGTGGGACTCGGGATCGTGCTGGGCCTGGTCGCGGGCAAGCCGATCGGCATCTTCGTGGCCTCGTTCCTGGCCGTGCGCGTCGGACTCGGCAAGCTCCCCGACCAGACCGGCTGGTCGATGGTGCTCGGGCTCGGGGCGGTCGGCGGCATCGGCTTCACCGTGTCGCTGTTCATCGCCGGCCTGTCGTTCCCGGGCGCCGAGCTGCTGACGGAGGAGGCCAAGATCGCCATCCTGCTGGCCTCCCTCGTCGCCGCGGTCGTGGGCGTCGTGCTCCTGCTGGTGGCGACCCGTGGGCACGAGCCCCACGACGACGAGCAGTCCGAGCCCGAGCCCGAGCCCGAGGAGTGACTCAGCCGGTCGGCTGGGTCTCCGGGAGGCGTACGACGAAGCGGCACCCGGCCCCGTCACCGTCGGTCGCGCCGACGTTGGTGACCTCGACCCAGCCCCGGTGCGCCTCGACGATCCCCTTCACGATCGCCAGCCCGAGCCCGGCCCGCGCGGAGTGGACGTCAGCCGTGGATCCCTCGGGAGTCCGCGCGGTGGTGCCGCGGTAGCCGACGTCGAAGACGCGCTCGCGGGCCTCGTCGGGGATGCCCCCGCAGCCGTCGGTGACGGCCAGCTCGACCCCGCCGTCGACCGGCTGGGCCCGCACGTGAACGGTGCCGTCGGCCGGCGTGTGGCGAATGCCGTTGACGATCAGGTTGGCCAGCACCCGGGTCAGCCCGGCCGGGTCGCCCGCGACCTGGAGGCCCTGGGACACCTCGCCGCCGAGCCTCACCCCGCGGGCGCGGGCCACGGGATCGGCGGCGGCGAGCGCCTCGCTGACGAGGTCTCCCAGTCCGACGAGCTGCGGCTCGACGACGAGCTGGCCGGCATGGATGCGCGAGAGCTCGAAGAGGTCGTCGACCATCGCGACCATCCGGTCCACCTCGCCGCGGATCTGGCGGTGGTAGCGCGGCGGATCGGTCGCCATCTCGTCCTCGAGCGCCTCGGCCATCGCCCGGATGCCGGCCAGCGGTGTGCGCAGGTCGTGCGACACCCAGGACACGAGCTCACGTCGCGACTCCTCCAGCAGCTGCTCGCGCTCGCGCGCCTCGGCCAGCCGGTCGTGGGCCGCCGCCAGCTCGCTGGAGAGCTCCTGGAACTCCGCCGGCCCCCGTCGTTGCGCGGTCACGAGTCCGCCGGCACCCACACGTCGTACGTCCTCGCGCAGGTCGCGCGACCAGCGGACGAGCGCCGAGGCGAGGAGGAGGGCGACCGCGAGCGACACCACGGCCGCGGCGCTCGTGACGATGAGGACCACGTGCAGGTCGTGGTCGGAGATGAGCATCCGCCGCGAGACGACCTGCACCCCGACCAGCAGGGTCAGCGCCGTGACCACGCCGACGACCAGCAGCTGCCAGCGCAGCGAGCGGTGCCGCAGGAACCAGCCGGCGAGCAGGCCGAGCAGCCCCACGGCCAGTCCGGACGCCGCGGCGATCACCCAGATCTCGGTCAGGTCGCTCATCTCGCCCCCTCGGCGATCGGCTGCGGCTCCCAGCGGTAGCCGACGCCCCACACGGTCAGCAACCGCGTGGGGGTGGTCGGGTCGGCCTCGACCTTCTCGCGGAGGCGGCGCACGTGGACGGTCACCGTCGACTGGTCGCCGAAGGACCAGCCCCACACCTGCTGCAGGAGGTCGTCGCGGGAGAAGGCGATGCCCGGACGCGACACGAAGAAGGTGAGCAGGTCGAACTCGCGTCCGGTCAACGGTGTCTCCGCGCCGCCCAGGGTGACGAGCCGTCGGTCGCGGTCCACGACGAGCGCGCCGTCGACGAGGACGGCCGGGAGGTCGGTGTCGGCGCCGCCACTGCTGCGGCGCAGGATCGAGTCGACCCGCAGCACCAGCTCGCGGGGGCTGAAGGGCTTGGTGACGTAGTCGTCGGCGCCGATCTCCAGACCGACGACCCGGTCCTGCTCGCTGCCGAGGGCGGTGAGCAGCACGATGGGTACGTCGCCCTGCCGGCGCAGGCGGCGGCACACCTCCAGGCCGTCGATCCCCGGCATCATCACGTCCAGCACGACCAGGTCGGCGCCGCCGCCCCGCACGGCCTCCAGCGCACCCGCGCCGTCGACCGCCTCGGCGACGTCGTGCCCGGCCGCGCGCAGGTAGTCGACGACCACCTCGCGGACCGTCGCGTCGTCGTCGACCACGAGCACCCGTGCCATGCCTCACCCCTCCGTGCGTGGATCGTCGGCGTGCTCCCTGCGGGACCGGACGAGACCGGCGACCACGACCGTGAGCACCACGATGGCACTGATCGTCCACCACGTCGCGACGTAGGGCCGGTCCAGCAGGGTCGGGTTGTCCGGGCGGACCCCGAGCCCGGTCAGGACCGGGATCGACGCGATGCTCAGGCCGCCCCAGACGACCAGCGCGACCGCTGCGGGCGCGCGCCAGGGATCCGGCAGGACCCGCGTG
The DNA here is from genome assembly GCF_031457855.1 of Nocardioides sp. BE266. Lineage (NCBI taxonomy): Bacteria > Bacillati > Actinomycetota > Actinomycetes > Propionibacteriales > Nocardioidaceae > Nocardioides > Nocardioides sp. BE266. Next base: position 67,539 of record NZ_JAURTI010000006.1, read on the forward strand.
CCGAGCAGGCCCAGGCCGATGACGATCCCGGAGATCACCGCGTCGTGGGCGAGGACCCCGGCGCCCAGCCAGAGGGCGATCTCGAGCCACTGACCGGGGTCCTGGCGCGAGAGCACGAGCCAGGCGCCGTAGAGGGCCAGGACGCCGCCGAGGGCGCCCAGTGCCGCGCGGGTCCTCATGCCGACACCTCCAGCCGGGTGACCCACTTGGTCTGGAGCACCCCGGGCCGGTCGGGGGCGATCAGCCGGCACGGGTAGCCGTGGTCGAGCGACAGGGGCTCGCCGGCGAGGTCGAGGGCGAGCAGGGTGCGAGGGTCGCGCGCGAAGTTCGCGGGCAGCGACGTGGAGCGGTAGGGGCCCGACTGCTGGAGCGAGGTCACCCGCACGTCCGCGTCGGTGGCGTCGGTGAGCAGGTCAACCAGCCGGACGCCGGACCAGGTGCCCTGGGCGCTCCAGCCCTCCACGCAGGCGATCGGCAGGTCGACCGTGTGCTGCGGCAGCGCGCGCAGGTCGTCGTACGACAACGAGCGGGCGACCTCTCCGGCGACCACGACCTCGAGCCGCCAGTCCGGCGAGGTGGCGGCCTCCTCGACCCGCGCCGCCTTCGCCGACTTGTTGATCGGCACTCCGCCCGGGCCCTCGCCGGTGCGCACCGCGAGGACCGAGACCCGGCGCAGCCAGGGCACGGTGCTGCCCGCGGTGGCGAGCACGGCGACGCCGGCAGCGGCGAACGTCGTCCGCACCAGGGCGCGGCGGGACAACGCGCCTGCCACGGTCGCCGTCGGGCGGTCGTGCGTGGTGGCGTCGATGTCGCTGGTCAGCACGTCGCGGATGACCGGTAGCTTGACGGCGACGTGCACGAGCAGGGCGCCGATCGCGACCCAGGCCAGGGCGTAGTGGGTGGTGCGGAAGGAGAACGCGGTCCACGGGTACCACTGGGCCGTGTTGGCGACGCCGGTCGCGAGCTGGAAGACCGACGAGGCGACGAGGACCGCGATCGAGCCGCGCTCGAGGATGGTCAGGACGAGTCCGCGGGGGTCGCGCAGCGACGGCAGCGCCTGGAAGAGGTTGGGCAGGACCGACCAGAGCTTGACCAGGAGCAGCGGGATCGACGCGACACCGGTGACGACGTGGAGGCCCTGGGTGACCCGGTAGCCCCAGCTCGGGCTGGTCGGGAAGGGGATCGGGTGCGACGGCAGCTGCGCGTAGTGGCTGACCAGGCCGGTGAGGAAGCAGGTGCCGAAGCAGATGCCGAGCCACAGGCCCACCCGCGCGGCGACCGCCGGGCTCCGGAGGCGCGAGGTGAAGCTGTCCGGCGTCGGCGCCCTCATGACGGGTCCTCCGTGAGGACGGCGGCCCACCGCTGGCCGAACGGGTGGACCGATGCGACGACCAGGCCGGCCCGCCGCGCGACCCGTGCCACGTCGTCGGTGCCGAGCGTGGCCCACCGGAAGGGGCGGCTGCGCCCCCCTGTGCCCTCCAGCACCGCCCAGCCGTCGCGCATGCCGACGCCGGGGGCGGCGAGCTCGACCACGACCCGTCCACCCGGTGCGATCACGTGCCGGACCCGCTCCAGCAGCGCGCCGGGGTCGCCGCCGATGCCGATGTTGCCGTCCGCCAGCAGCGCCGTCTCCCACCGGCCCTCGCCCGGCACGCGCTGGAAGACGTCGCGTCGCAGCGCCGGGACCCCGCGCTGCCGGGTGAGCGCGACGGCTGCCCCCACGACGTCGATGCCGAGGGCGGGGTGCCCGGCGCAGGCGAGCGCCTCGGTCATCCGCCCCGGGCCGCAGCCGATGTCGAGGGTCGGGCCGTCGCAGAGCGCGACCAGCCGCAGGTCGACCGTGTCGGCCGGCCGGCTCCAGAGGTCGACGGGAAGGGCGGTCGGCTGGTCGTGCAGGCCGACGACGACCGTCGGGCTGCCGTGGAGCGCGCTCGCGAAGACGGTGCTGAACGACTGGTCGGTCACCGGGTCGCCTCCCACGCGCGGTAGGCAGCGGCGAAATGGGTGCCCGGCGCCAGGCGCGCGACCTCGGCCGCGTCGTCGACCGTGTCCACGTCCCGCAGCACGGTCGTGGCGCAGACCCGGTGTCCGGCCGCCGTGAGTGCGGCGCGCGAGTCGTCGTACGTCGCCGGGGTGGACATCTCGACCCCGGCGAGCGGTCCGGCGACCTTCGGGTCGCGTCGCGCCAGCACCCACCAGCCGCCGTCGTCCGCGGGTCCCAGGCACGCGTCGTACGACGACAGCCCGTCGACGGCGTCGAGCAGCAGGTCGGGCGTGAGCTGGGGGGTGTCCATGCCGACCTGGGCCACGGGTCCGGGACCGGCGTCGGCGTGGGCAGCCACGAGCCGCTCGGCGAACGTGCGTCCCCGCTGCGGGGTCACCCGCCAGTCGGCGAGCGCCGCGCGCAGCGCGGGCCCGCGGGTCGCGGCCCTCAGGTCGCCGGTGAGGGCGAGGTGGCCGCGGGCGCCGGGCGTCGCGGCGACAGCAGTGATGGTGTCGAGCAGGGCGGCAGCGGCCAGGTCGGCGGCGACCTCGTCGCCGGTGACCCGCGCCAGCCGGGTCTTCGCGCGTCCGGGGACGGGCGCCTTGGCGAGCACCAGGACGGTCAGGTCGCTCATCGGAGCACCCGCCAGAAGTCACGAGCGGTGCGGAGGGTCCCGGTCACGGAGCCGGACACCTTGGACCGGGTGCCCGCGGCGCGTGGGTGGTAGGCGACGTCGTGCTCGGTCAGCAGCCAGCCGCCTCGGGTCACCGCCTGGAGCAGCTCGACGGGGTAGCCGAACCGTCGGTCCCGGAGGTCGAGGTCGAGCATCGCCTGTCGCCGGAACACCCGCATGGGCGCGATGTCGTGGGCCTCCATCCGGAGCGTGCGGCGTAGCCAGGCGGCGATGAGCGCGTTTCCGAGCCGCGCGTGCCAGGGCCACACCCCGCGCCCGACGGGCCGGCGGCGTCCCACGGCGATGTCGGCGCGGCCCTCGCGCACGTCGGCGAGCAGCGGCAGCAGGTCGGCGGGGTCGAAGGATCCGTCGCCGTCCATCACCGCGACGTAGTCGCGGGTGGCCGCGACCAGACCTGCGTGGACGGCCGAGCCGTACCCAGGAACGGGCTCGACCACCACGCAGGCCCCCCACCCCTGGGCCACTGCAGCAGTGCCGTCGCGCGACCCGTTGTCGACGACGATGGCCGCGAACTCGGCCGGCACCCGGCTGAGCAGGTCGGCCAGCGCCGGTGCCTCGTCCTTGCAGGGCAGGACCAGGTCGCAGATGGCGGCATTGCTGGACATGCGTCGAACGTAGCCACGAACGACCGTTTCCATGCCTGCTCGGCGGCTTACGAACCTGTGACGTCCTGGGTGCGCCCGTGGCCCGTCGGTAGGACGGACCTAGGCTCGTCGGCATGACCGAGAGGCGCTTCCCCGGACGCGCTCCCGTCATCGGGCTGGCGGTCGCAGGCGTGGTCCTGCTGGCCTCGTTCGTCGTGCCGGCGCTGGCCGGATGGGACGTCGACGCCCGCAGCGACATGCTCGGCCTGCCGCCGCTCCACGGCTACTGGCAGCCGAAGGTCGGCATCGGCACGGTCCCTGCCCTGGTGGTCGCCGGCCTCGGTGCCTGGCGCGCGGAGTCGTGGGCCCTGCGGTGGTCGTGGCGGCGCCTGCTGGTGGCGTCGTACGTCATCGCGGTGGTGTGGCTGCTCTCCCTCGCGCTGGTCGACGGTGTCGACGGGCTCACACGGGTGATGACCAACCACCACGAGTACCTCGTCAGCGCCCGGGAGGTGGGCGACGTCCCGGCCGTGCTGCGGGAGTACGTCGACCGGATCCCGCGGTCGCACCCGGACAACTGGCCGACCCACCCGGCCGGGCACCCGCCGGGCGCGCTGCTGTTCTTCGTCGCGCTGGTGCGCGTCGGGCTCGGTGGGGACCTCGAGGTGGCGGTGGCGGTCGTGCTCGTCGCCGCGAGCATCCCCGCAGCCACGCTGGTGACCCTGCGCCGTCTCGGCGTGGACCGACTGGCGCGGCTGGCGGCGCCCTTCCTCGTGCTGTCACCCGCCGCGGTCTACCTCGCGGTGTCGGCGGACGCGGTGTTCACCGCCTGCGCGGCGTGGGGGCTGGCGGCCCTCGCGGCGTCCGCGACGGCGCGGTCGACCAGGAGGATGGTGGCCTGGGGCGTGGTCGCCGGGCTGCTCCTGGGCTGGTGCGTGATGAGCTCCTACGGCCTGCCGCTGCTCGGCCTCCCGGCGCTGGCGGTGCTGTGGCTGGCCCGCTCCTGGCGGCCGCTGCCGGTCGCCGCGGTGTCGGCACTGGCCGTGGTGCTCGCCTTCGCCGCCCTCGGCTTTCCGTGGTGGGACGCCTACCCCGTGCTGGTGGACCGCTACTGGGACGGCATCGCGGCGACCCGCCCGGCGTCGTACTGGGTGTGGGGCAACGTGGGCGCCCTGCTGGTCTCGGCGGGTCCGCTGCTGGGGGCAGGCGTGGCGGTCGCCGCGCGCCGGCACGAGGGCGAGGAGCGGGTGCTCGGGGTGCTCGCTCTCGCGGCCCTCCTCGCGATCGCCGTGGCCGACCTCAGCCGGATGTCGAAGGCCGAGGTCGAGCGCATCTGGCTGCCGTTCGTGCCCTGGCTGACGCTCACGCTCGCGCTGCTGCCCGGTGGCTGGCGCCGGTGGGGGCTGGGGCTCCAGGTGCTGACGGCGCTGCTCGTCCAGCACCTCCTCTACACCTCCTGGTGAGCGAGGACGGTCAGGCGCGCAGGGGAGCCGTCGCGAAGTCGGCGAGGCCGACCGCCGGGTCGACGGATGCCGTGAAGCCGAGCTCGCGGGCCGCCAGCTCGGGCGAGGCGACGACGTGGCGCACGTCGCCGGGGCGGAAGCCGCCGGTCACCTCGGGCTCGAGGTCGCGACCCGATCCGATCGCGACCTGCCGCGCGACGTCGAGGATCGTGACCGGCGTGCCGGAGCACACGTTGTACGCCGCGAACCGCGACGCGGGCTCGGCCGCCACCTGCTCGATCGCGAGGACGTTCGCCCGGGCGACGTCGTCGACGTGGACGAAGTCGCGCGCCTGGGCCCCGTCCTCGAAGACCTGCGGACGCTCGCCCCGCTCGAGCGAGGAGCGGAACATCGCCGCCACCCCGGAGTACGGCGTGTCCCGCGGCATGCCGGGCCCGTAGACGTTGTGGTACCTCAGCGCGACGGCTCCCGCCCCCGCCTGTCGCACCCACGAGGAGGCGTAGTGCTCCTGCGCGAGCTTGCTGGCGGCATAGCTGCTGCGCGGGTCGAGCCGCGCGTCCTCGGGGACCAGTGCCCAGTCGAGGGGCAGGTCGCAGTGCGGGCAGTGGTTCTCGAAGTCGCCGGTATCGAGCGCCTCGCGCGACCGCGCGGAGGGCTGCTGGTCGCCGTGCGCCGGACAGGTGTAACGGCCCTCGCCGTAGACGACCATCGACGAGGCGAGCACCAGCCGGTCCACGCCTTCCTCGTGCATCGCTGCGAGCAGGGCGGCGGTGCCCACGTCGTTGTGGGAGGCGTACGACGGCAGGTCGCCGACGCGCACGCCGGCACCCACCAGCGCTGCCTGGTGGCAGACCACGTCGGTGCCGCGCAGCAGTGCGGACCACTGGTCGGAGGCGGCCTCGCGGACGTCGAGGTGGTGGATCCCGGCCGGGGGCTCGGTGCTGCCGTGAGCGCTGTCCAGCATGAGGTCCACACCGACGACCTCGTGCCCCGCCCGGTCGAGCGCCGACGCGATCGCCGTGCCGATGAAGCCCGCGGCACCGGTCACCAGCACCCTCACCGGCCACCCTCGATCCCGGGCACCTCATAGGTCAGGTCGATCCCGTCCCACCACGACCCGCAGGAGCAGCCGTCGGGGTCCGGGAGTCCGGCGACGGCGGAGGCGAGCAGCCCGGTGAGTCGCTCGAGGTTCGCGCGGAACAGCGCGAAGACCTCCTCCTGGCCCACGCCCGCGCCCGACTCGGCGCCGGCGTCCATGTCGGTGACGAGCGCGAGCGAGGCGTAGCACTGGCCCATCTCGCGGGCGAGGGCTGCCTCGGGTGCGCCGGTCATGTTGATCAGGTCCCAGCCCTGGTCGGCGTAGTGGCGCGACTCGGCACGAGTGGAGAAGCGCGGGCCCTCGACCACGACCATCGTGCCGCCGGCCGTGACGTCGGGGTCCGCGCCGGCCAGCGCGGCCGAGACGCCCGGGCAGTAGGGGTCGGCGAACGGCAGGTGGACGGCGCCGGCCTCGACGAACGAGCCGACGCGGCGGTGGGTGCGGTCCACGAGCTGGTCCGGCACGACGAGGTCGCCGGGGGCGACGGTGTCGCGCAGGCCGCCGACGGCGCAGGGTGCGAGGACCTGGCGCACGCCGAGGGACCGCAGCGCCCAGGCGTTGGCGCGGTAGTTGATCCCGTGGGGCGGGTGGTCGTGGTGCGTGCCGTGGCGTGGGAGGAAGGCGACCGACCGGCCGGCCACCTCGCCGACCGCGATCGGCGCCGAGGGGTCGCCGTACGGTGTCGGGACCTCGTGCTCGGTCGCGTCGGGCAGGAAGGCATAGAAGCCGGAGCCGCCGATCACGGCGACGTCGGCGTGCGGGAGCTCGGCGGTCGAGGAGGCGCTCACCTCCACAACCCTAGTGAGGCCCCTGGCCAGATGTCTGAGGACGCCGTGGACGTCAGCGGACCGTAATGCCGTCCACCACGTCCTCAGATATCGGGGTGATCAGTCCTCGGAGGCGGCCGAGCCCTCCTTGCCCTTGATCAGGTCCATGACCGTGGAGTCGGCGAGGGTGGTCACGTCGCCGACCTCGCGGTGCTCGGCGACGTCCTTGAGCAGGCGGCGCATGATCTTGCCGGAGCGGGTCTTGGGCAGCTCGGGCACGACCATGATCTGGCGCGGCTTGGCGATGGCGCCGATCTCCTTCGCGACGTGCTTGCGCAGCTCCTCGACGATGTCCTCACCGCCGTCGCCGGCGGAGTCGCGCAGGATGACGAAGGCGCACACGGCCTGGCCGGTGGTCTCGTCGGCGGCTCCCACCACGGCCGCCTCGGCGACCTTCGGGTGGGAGACCAGGGCAGACTCGATCTCGGTGGTGGACAGGCGGTGGCCCGACACGTTCATCACGTCGTCGACGCGGCCGAGCAGCCAGATGTCGCCGTCGTCGTCGAGCTTGGCGCCGTCACCGGCGAAGTAGAGGCCCTGCCAGCGCGACCAGTAGGTCTCCTTGAAGCGCTCGTCGTCGCCCCACAGCGTGCGGAGCATCGCCGGCCACGGCTCCTTGAGCACGAGGTAGCCGCCGTTGCCGTTGCCGACCGAGTGCGCGTCGTCGTCGACGACGTCGGCCGCGATGCCGGGCAGTGCCTTCATCGCCGAGCCGGGCTTGCCGGCGGTCACGCCGGGCAGGGGGCTGATCATGATCTGGCCGGTCTCGGTCTGCCACCAGGTGTCGACGATCGGGCAGCGGTCGCCGCCGATGACCTCGCGGTACCAGACGTAGGCCTCCGGGTTGATCGGCTCGCCGACCGAGCCGAGGAGCCGCAGCGACGACATGTCGTAGCCGTCGGGGATCTCGCGGCCTTGCTTCATGAAGGTCCGGATCGCGGTCGGCGCGGTGTAGAAGATCGTGACCTTGTAGTCCTGCACGATCTGCCACCAGCGGCCCTTCTCGGGCGTGCCCTCGTACATCACCTGCGTCGCGCCGTTGGCGAGCGGGCCGTAGACCATGTAGCTGTGGCCGGTCACCCAGCCGACGTCGGCGGTGCACCAGTAGACGTCGGTCTCGGGCTTGAGGTCGAAGACCTCCCAGTGCGTGAACGACGTGCCGGTGAGGTAGCCGCCGGTGGTGTGGAGGATGCCCTTCGGCTTGCCGGTCGTGCCGGAGGTGTACATGACGTAGAGCGGGTGCTCGGCGTCGTGCATCTCGGGCTCGTGGTCGACCGACGCGCCGTCGACGGCGTCGTGCCACCACACGTCACGGCTGTCGTCCCACGCGACCTCCTGCCCCGTGCGCCGTACGACGAGCACGTTGCGGACCAGGTCGCCGGTCTTCTCCACGGCCTCGTCGACGGCGGGCTTGAGCGCGCTGGCGGCGCCGCGGCGGTAGCCACCGTCGGACGTGATCACGACGTGGGCCTCGCAGTCGGTGATGCGCGAGGCGAGGGCGTCGGCGGAGAAGCCGCCGAAGACGACGGTGTGCGGGGCGCCGAGGCGGGCGCAGGCGAGCATCGCGACGACGACCTCGGGGATCATCGGCATGTAGATCGCGACCCGGTCGCCCTTCTTCACGCCGAGCCCGGTCAGCGCGTTGGCCGCCTTGGACACCTCGTCCTTGAGCTGGGAGTAGGTGATGTCGCGCGTGTCGTCCTCGGGCTCGCCGACCCAGTGGAGCGCGACCTTGTCGCCGTTGCCGGCGGCGACGTGGCGGTCCACGCAGTTGACCGAGGCGTTGATGGTGCCGCCGACGAACCACTTGGCGAACGGGGGATTGGACCAGTCGAGGACCTGGTCCCACTTCTGGCCCCACTCGAGGCGGTCGGCCGCGGCGGCCCAGAAGGCCTCGCGGTCGGAGTCGGCCCGGGCGTAGGCCTCCTCCTTCACGTTGGCGTCGGCAGCCAGGCCGGCGGGAGGCTCGAAGCGCCGGTCCTCGTGCATCAGGTTCGACAGGGTCTGCTCGGACTGCGTCTTCTCGGACAAGGGGGCTCTCTCCTCGGGCGGGACACGATGTCAGGGGGAATGGGGCGACCCCTTCGCCGAACCTACTCCGGCTCGGCGAAGGGGTCATGGGTGGTGCTGTGACGACGGACACATGATGGCCGTCACCACGTTGCGGGAACGTTGCCCCTCAGTGCTGGACTAGTGCTGGACCGCCTGCTCGGCGCCCGCTCCGGTGAGGGCGCGGACCTCCAGCTCGGTGTAGCGCTCCTCGGCCGAGGGCTCCTTCGAGGAGATGGTGCCGAGGTAGCCGAGCAGGAAGCCGAGCGGGATCGACACGATGCCGGGGTTCTCCAACGGGAACCACGAGATGTCGATGTCGGCGGGCAGCAGCGACAGGTTCTTGCCGGTGGCCGGGTCGATGCCCTTGCCGGACACGATCGGGCTGAAGATCACCAGGCCCACGGCGGAGATGAGGCCGCCGTAGATGCTCCAGAGCGCGCCGCGGGTGTTGAAGCGCCGCCAGAACATGTTGTAGATGATCGCCGGCAGGTTCGCCGAGGCCGCGACCGCGAAGGCCAGCGCGACCAGGAACGCGATGTTGAGCTTCTGCGCCGGGATGGCCAGCAGGATCGCGACCAGGCCGATGACGCCGGCGGCGATCCGGGACACCCGGATCTCCTCGGCCTCGGAGGCCTTGCCGTCCTTGAACACCGAGTTGTAGAGGTCGTGCGCCACCGACACCGACGACGTCAGCGTCAGGCCCGCGACCACCGCCAGGATCGTGGCGAAGGCGACCGCCGCGATCAGCGCCAGCAGCACGGCACCTCCGGTCGAGCCCGGCCCACCTCCGACGGCCTCGGCCAGCAGCGGCGAGGCCAGGTTGCCGCCGGACGCGGCCACCTCGGCGTACGAGTCCTTGTCGAGCAGGGCCGCGGCACCGAAGCCGAGGACCAGCGTGAACAGGTAGAACGCGCCGATCAGGCCGATCGCCCAGAGCACGGACTTGCGGGCGTCCTTCGACGTCGGGGTCGTGTAGAAGCGGATCAGGATGTGCGGCAGGCCGGCCGTGCCGAGCACGAGGGCGATGCCGAGGGAGATGAAGTCGATCTTCGACGTGGTGCTGACGCCGTACTTCAGGCCGGGCTCGAGGAACGCGCCGCCCTTGCCGCTGTTCTGCGCGGCGGTGCCGAGGAGCTCGGAGAGGTTGAATCCGAACTTCGCCAGCACCAGTACGACGATGAGCGCGGAGCCCGCCATCAGCAGGACCGCCTTGACGATCTGCACCCACGTGGTGCCCTTCATGCCGCCGACGGTGACGTAGAAGATCATCAGCGCACCGACGAAGAAGATCGTCAGGTTCTTGATGCCCTCGCTGGTGACACCGAGGAGCAGCGCGACCAACGCGCCCGCGCCGACCATCTGCGCGAGCAGGTAGAAGATCGAGACGACCACGGTCGAGGTCGCCGCGGCCGTGCGGACGGGCTTCTGCTTCATCCGGTAGGCCAGCTGGTCGGCCATCGTGTAGCGCCCGGAGTTGCGCAGCACCTCGGCGACGAGGAGCAGCGCGACCAGCCACGCGACGAGGAAGCCGATCGAGTAGAGGAAGCCGTCGTAGCCGGACAGCGCGATCGCTCCGGAGATGCCCAGGAACGACGCCGCCGACATGTAGTCGCCGCCGATGGCAAGACCGTTCTGGAAGCCGGAGAAGCCGCGGCCGCCGGCGTAGTGGTCGGCCGCACCGGAGGAGTTGCGGCTCGCCCAGATGGTGATGCCGACGGTGAGGGCGACGACGCTGAGGAACAGCGCGGTGGTGAGGATCTGGTGGCCTTCCATGTCAGCGCTCCCGGCTCTCGTAGTAGTCGTCCGACAGCTGCTTGGCCAGCGGGTCGAGGTTGGTGTTGGAGTAGCGGCTGTAGAGCCACGCGATCAGGAAGGTCGTGGCGAACTGAAGGAGGCCGAAGACCAGCGCGACGTTGATGTTGCCGGCGACCTTGGTGCTCATGAAGTCGTGGGCGAACATCGACATCAGTACGTAGAGGGCGTACCAGGCCAGGAAGGCGGCAGTGGCCGGGATGACGAAGCGGCGGTAGCGCGAGCGCAGCTCCGCGAACTCGGGCCGCGCCGACAGCTCGTCGTAGACGGGGTCGTGGCGGGCGGCCTGGTCGTGGGCGTCTTGGGTCACGTCAGGGTCCTTCCGGGCGGGGGGTCACCGAGGTGTGACCGCCGTCACCGTGGCACCGGTCACACGGCGCCCGGGAGGGGGCGACGGGCGCCGGTCGGCCGGTGGGAGCGGCGGCGCGCCCAGCGGTCGGTGTGGCACGACGAGCGGTCGCCACCCGCGCTGCCCGAGAACTGTTGACGATCTGATGGTCCAGACCGGTCCAGCAGACTTACAGTGACCGCATGATCCACGGGGCGCACCGCTCGGCGGCAGATCTCTGCACGCTCGAGCCCGGCACGCACCTGTGCGCGCTCGAGCCCGGTGAGATCCAGCTGGACCGGGTCGCGGCGACCTTCGTGGGCCAGGGCCTCGCCGCGGGCGACCGGCTGCTCTACGTCGCATCCGACGAGCAGGCCGAGGCCCTCGTCACGGCCCTGCCCGAGCACGTGCACGTGGCCGAGGCCCTCGCCACGGGACAGCTGCGGATCAGCTCCTTCGCCGACGCCTACGGGACCCGGCGTCCCGACGACCTCTCCGCCGTCGCCGACGGCTTCCGCGCCGCGGCCGCGCAGGCCTGCAAGGACGGGTTCCCCGGCCTCCGCGTGGCCGCCCGGATGGACGGGCTGTCCGCCCTGCTCGGGTCGCACCAGGAGGTGCTCGCCTGGGAGCGGATGTCGACGTACCTCCAGCACGAGCTCGAGGTCAGCTCGGTGTGCCTCTACGACGCCAGCCGGCTCGATCCCGAGCAGGCGGCCTCGATCGCGCGCGAGCACGACGGCCAGGCGCCGGAGGTCGACGTACCCCCGATCGGCACGTTCCTCGCCGTCGACGAGCCGTGGGGCCTGCGGGTCAGCGGCGAGGTCGACGTCTCCAACCGCGACCTGCTCAAGCAGCTGGTCCTCTCGCGCGCGGCGGTGACCCCCCGGCTGCGACTCGACCTCGGCGAGGTGACCTTCGCCGACATCGGCACGATGTGCCGGCTCCAGGCCGCGGCCGCCGAGCTCCCCGACAGCGGCTGGCTGCTGCTCGACCGGGTGCCCCACGCCGTACGCCGGATCCTGGAGGTCGCCGGGATCAGCCACGAGCGGTTGCGAGTCGCGCCGTGAGTGCCCCCGCGACCCACGCCGCGCTCCTCTACGACAGCCCGCGGCAGTACGCCGCCGAGACCGGCTCCTTCCTCCGGGCCGGCCTCGCGCAGGGCCACCGTGGCCTGGTCATGGCGCCGCCGGACCGCGTCGAGTGGATCCGTCACGAGCTCGGCCGCGACGCCGACGAGGTGACCTACGTCGACGACACGGTCGCCTACACCCCGCAGTGGAACGCCTATCGCGTGCTCCTGGAGTTCGCGGCAGAGGCGCCCGACGTCCGCTCCGTCGTCGTCGCCGAGCAGGCCCTCTCCACCCGGGTCCCGGCTGAGGTGCTCGACTACCGTCGGCAGGAGGCGGCGGCCAACGTCGTGTTCGCCGACCGCGACGTCGACCTCATCTGCCCCTACGACGCCGGCGCGCTGCCGGCTCACCTCCTCGACATCGCGCGGCACACCCACGAGCACCTCCGCGTGGACGGCGCCGCCGCACCCAACTCCGCCTACCTCGACCCGCGGGCCGTGCTCACGCGGCTGACCGAGGTGGTGCCCGCGCCGCCAGGAGCGACGACCCTCGACTGCGTCTCCCACGCCGACGTCGCCCAGGCGCGACGGCTGGTGCGCCACCGCGGTGCCGCCGCTGGGCTCGGGCCGGACGCCGTCGCCGACATGGCGCTGGCCGTGACCGAGGTCCTGACCAACGCGCTCCAGCACGGCGCGCCCCCGGCCGTGCTGCACCTCTACCCGGAGCAGGAGACCTGGGTCTGCCACGTCCACGACGGCGGCACGGCCCTCGTGGACCCGCTGACGGGCATCCTGCCGCCGGACGGGCTGTCCGAGCACGGCTACGGCCTGTGGTTGGCGCGGCAGCTCTGCGCTGCGGTCGACGTGGGGCACGACCTGACGGGCACGCACGTGCGCCTGCATGCGCGTATTGCCGACTGAGCCGCGCGGCTCGTTGGTCAGCGGGCATCGGTCGGCAGAGCGTCAGGACCGCGAGGGTGTGAGGTCGTGAGGAAGATGTGACGACTCCGCCACCGCAGCGGCAGCGCGGGTGACACACACGCGACCGAGGCTCGTCGGCATGAGCACGCAGACCCCCCGCCACACCCGCCGCTGGATCGAGGACTGGCGTCCCGAGGACGCCGAGTTCTGGGAGACCACCGGCCGGACCGTCGCCCGCCGCAACCTCGTCTGGTCGATCTTCGCCGAGCACGTCGGCTTCTCGGTCTGGCTGATCTGGAGCGTCTCGTCGGCGTTCCTGCTCGCCCAGGGCTTCGAATTCACTCCCCAGCAGCTGTTCCTGCTGGTGGCGCTGCCCAACCTCGTCGGCTCGCTGCTCCGGCTGCCGTACACCTTCGCGGTGCCGAAGTTCGGCGGTCGCAACTGGACGATCGCCAGCGGCGCGATGCTGCTGGTGCCCACCCTCCTCTTCGCGTACGCCGTCCAGGACCCGTCGACGCCCTACTGGGTCTTCTGCCTGATCGCGGCCACCGCGGGCGTCGGGGGTGGCAACTTCGCCTCCTCGATGGCCAACATCAACTTCTTCTACCCCTCGGACAAGAAGGGCACGGCGCTCGGCCTCAACGCGGCCGGCGGCAACCTCGGCGTCTCGCTCATCCAGCTGCTTCTCCCGGTGGTGGTCGGCGGCGCCGGGATCTTCGGCCTGGTCAAGGCCTCGGACGGCGGCATCCACCTCGAGCGGGCGGCGTACCTCTATGCGGGGCTGGCGCTGCTCGCGACCGCAGCCGCGTGGCTGCGGATGGACAACCTCAGCACCGTCACCTCCTCGCCGCGCGAGCAGCTGCAGGTGGTGCGGCAGAGGCAGACTTGGCTGCTGTCGCTGCTCTACATCGGCACCTTCGGGTCGTTCATCGGCTACTCCGCCGCGATGCCGCTGCTGATCAAGCTGAACTTCTGGGTGCCGGAGCCGGCGCCGCTCGGCACCGGCATCTACTTCGCGTTCTACGCCTTCCTCGGCGCCGGTGTCGGCTCGCTGACGCGCCCGTTCGGCGGGTGGCTGGCCGACCGCCTCGGCGGTGCGCGGGTCACGCTCGGCGCCTTCGTCGCGATGGTCGCCTTCACGCTCGGCGTGCTCTGGACAGTCAGTCAGCTGACGCCGAACCCGACTGCCGATCCGTCGATCGCGACCGACAACGCGGGCTGGTTCCCGCTGTTCCTCGGCTTCTTCCTCTGCATCTTCGCCGCGACCGGCATCGGCAACGGCTCGGTCTACAAGATGATCCCCGCGCTCTGGAAGGCCCACGCCGAGCGCTCGACCGCCCCCGGTACGGCGTCCCGCACCGCCGCGCTGACGACCGCCACCCGGCAGTCGTCCTCCGCGCTCGGCGTGATCGGTGCGGTGGGTGCGGTCGGCGGCTTCCTCGTGCCGCTCGCCTTCGCGGCGCCGTGGGTGACCGACCCGCTGGCGGCCACCCGGGCGGCGTTCACCGTCTTCACCGGCTACTACCTGCTGTGCGCGCTGCTGACCTGGGCGCTCTACCTCCGTCGTCCGGTCCAGGCCCACGGGCTGGCGGCCGCGGAGATCTGATGACCGGCACGTCGACCGAGACCCACTGCCCCTACTGCTCGCTGCAGTGCGGGATGCGCCTGGCCGGTCGGCGTACGCCCGAGGTGGAGGCGTGGGAGGAGTTCCCGGTCAACCAGGGAGCGCTGTGCCGCAAGGGCTGGTCGGCCGCCGGGTTGTACGGCAGTCGCGAGCGGCTGACCTCGCCGCTGGTGCGCGACCGGGCGACCGGCGAGTGGTCGGCGGTGTCGTGGGACGACGCGCTCGACCGGGTCGCGGCCGGGATCCGCGCGGCGCAGGCTGCGAAGGGACCGGACGGGGTCGCAGTCTTCGGCGGTGGCGGGCTCACCAACGAGAAGGCGTACTCCCTCGGCAAGCTGGCGCGCGCCGCGCTCGGCACCTCGCAGATCGACTACAACGGCCGGTGGTGCATGTCGTCGGCCGCCTCCGCGGGGATCCGGGCCTTCGGCGTCGACCGCGGGCTGCCGTTCCCGCTCGCCGACGTCGAGGAGGCCGACGTGCTCGTGCTCGTCGGCTCCAACCTCGCCGAGACCATGCCGCCGGCTGCGCGGCACCTCGACCGGCTGCGGGAGCGGGGTGGCCGCGTCGTGGTGATCGACCCCAGGCGTACGCCGACCGCCGACCGCGGCGACCTGCACCTCCAGCCGGTGCCGGGGACCGACCTGGCCCTCGCGCTCGGGGTGCTGCACCTGCTCGTCGCCGCCGGTGCGGTGGACGAGGACTACCTCGCCGCCCGGACGACCGGCTGGGCGGCGGTGAAGGAGTCGGTCGCCTCCTGGTGGCCCGAGCGCGTGGAGCGGGTGACCGGGATCGAGGCGTCGGAGGTCCGGGCGCTGGCCTCTCTGCTCGGGGGTTTCGAGGCTCGCTCCGCTCGCACCTCAACCGGCGAGAAGCCGAAGGTCATGGTCCTCACCGCCCGCGGCGCCGAGCAGCACTCGACCGGGTCCGACACCGTCCTCGCCTGGATCAACGTTGCCCTCGCGCTGGGCATGGTCGGGAAGAAGGGCGCGGGCTACGGCTGCCTGACCGGCCAGGGCAACGGCCAGGGCGGGCGCGAGCACGGGCAGAAGGCCGACCAGCTGCCCGGCTACCGCCGCATCGACGACCCCGCGGCCCGCGCGCACGTCGCGGAGGTGTGGGGCGTCGAGGCCGACGCACTGCCCGGCCCCGGGCGGTCGGCGTACGAGCTGCTGGACGCGCTCGGCACCGAGGCCGGGCCCTCGGCGATGCTGGTCTTCGGCTCCAACATCGTGGTCAGCGCGCCCCGCGCCACCCACGTCACCGAGCGCCTGGAGTCGCTCGACCTGCTCGTGGTGTGCGACTTCGTGATGTCGGAGACCGCCGCCATCGCCGACGTGGTGCTGCCCGTGACGCAGTGGGCCGAGGAGACCGGGACGATGACCAACCTCGAGGGTCGGGTGGTGCTGCGGCAGCGGGCGGTCACCCCGCCGTCGGGCGTGCGCTCCGACCTCGACGTGATGGCCGGCCTCGCCGCGCGGCTCTCGGACGTGCCGTTCGCGACGGAGCCCGAGGAGGTCTTCGCCGAGCTCGGCCGGGCCTCCGCCGGCGGTGTGGCTGACTACTCGGACATCACCTACGACCGGATCCGGTCGGAGGGTGGCGTGTTCTGGGGAGGTGAGCGGCTCTTCGGGTCGTCGTTCGCGCACCACGACGGGCGCGCGCGGATGCTGGTCGTGGAGCACCGCGGTGCCGCCGAGCAGCCGTGCGCTGACTTCCCGGTGCACCTGACGACCGGACGGGTGCTCGCGCACTACCAGTCCGGCGCCCAGACCCGTCGCGTCCGTGCCCTGCCCGACGACGGTCCGTTCGTCGAGGTGCACCCGCTCCTGGCTGGACGCCTCGGGGTCGCAACGGGCGACCCGCTGACGGTCTCGACGCGACGTGGCACGATGACCGCGCCTGCGCGGGTCGTCACCACGATCCGGCCCGACACGGTCTTCGTCCCCTTCCACTGGGTCGGCGCCAACCGGCTCACCAACGACGCCCTCGACCCCGCCTCGCGGATGCCCGAGTTCAAGGTGTGTGCAGCCAGCCTCTCGCCGGTTGGGCAGCGAGGTACGAGCGTGTCGAAACCAGGGCCTGCGTCATGAGCGAGCGGATCGTCGTGGTCGGCGGCGGGATGGCGGCCGTCCGGCTGGCCGAGCAGCTGGTCGGTGCCGACGTCGACCTCACGGTGCTCGCCGACGAGGCGCACGCGCCCTACAACCGGATCCTGCTCTCGGCGGTGCTCGAGGGCACGCACCCTGCCGATGCCCTGACCCTGCGGTCGGAGTCGTGGTTCGCGGAACACGGGATCGACCTGCGCCTCGCGGCGCGGGTGCTCGAGATCGATCGCGACGCCCGCGAGGTCGTGCTGGTCGATGGGGAACGAGTCGCATACGACCGGCTCGTGCTGGCCTGCGGTTCGATCCCCACCCTGCCCCCGATCCGCGGCCTCGTCCGGCGCGACGGCACCCTCGACCCGCGCGTGCACCCGTTCCGCAGCCTCGACGACTGCCGACGCCTGGATCACTCGCTGGTCGAGGTGCGAGCGCAGCGAACCTCGAAACCTGCGCGCGCGGTGGTCGTCGGGGGTGGCCTCCTCGGGCTCCAGGTCGCCCGGGCCCTGGCCGTGCGCGGGCTGCTGACCGAGGTCGTCGAGGGCGCCGACCACCTGCTGCACACGCACCTCGGGCAGCCGGCCGGCCGGGTGCTCGCCCGCGACCTGCGCCGCCTCGGGACCGAGGTCTACACCGGCGCCCGAGCGGTCCGCCTGATCGACGCCGGGCTGGTGCTCGACAACGGCGCGGTGCTGCCCACCGACCTCGTCGTGCTGACCGCCGGCGGCCGCCCGTCGACGGCCCTCGCGCGGCGCGCCGGGCTGATGGTGGGGCGCGGGGTCGTGGTCGACAGCACCCTGGCCAGCGTCACCGACGACCGCATCCACGCCATCGGCGACTGCGCGGAGCACCGGCGCCGGACGACCGGCTTCGTGCCACCGGCGTGGGAGCAGGCGGAGGTGCTCGCCCGGGTGCTGCGCGGCGAGGAGGCGTCGTACGACGGCAGCCGGAGCGTGGCGCGACTTCGTGCCACCGGCCTCGACGTCGCGGTCCTCGGCGACCCGCGGAACGCAGCGGGCGAGGTCGTCGAGGTGACCAACCCGGTCGCCGGCTCGCACCGTCGTCTCGTCGTCCACGGCGGGCGGGTCGTGGCGGCCGAGCTCGTCGGCGACCTGTCCCGGGTCGGGCTGATCACCCAGCTCTACGACCGCGGCACGATCCTCGGCCCCGACGAGCCGGGCCAGCTGCTGCTCCCGGAGGCCGCCGACGCCCCCGCGCCCCTGCCCGACGAGGCCGAGGTGTGCGCCTGTGCCGGCGTCTCGGCGGAGGCGATCCGGGCCTGCGGCTCGGTGTCGGAGTGCGTCGACCGGACCCGCGCGACCACCGGGTGCGGCGGCTGCGCCGATGTCGTACGACGACTCGTGGGGGAGCGCAGCGCGGAGCCGGTCGCCGTCGGCTGACCCGGACCGGCGTCACCCCCTACGGCGCGAGACCTCAGGTCGCGGCTCCGCCTGCCGATGGGAGTGGCGACAAGGAGGTCGAGATGCAGCTGCACGCTGGAGTGGCGCTGCCCCCGGACGTGGTCCGCGAGGCGCTCAACGTCGTACCCGAGCTGGTCGCGTCACGGGCACCGGCTCCGCCGGAGCCCCCCGCGCAAGGCCTGCTGTCGCGGCTGCTCGGCCGTCGGCCTGCGGAGGTGCCCGTCGAGGTGCACGCGCCGGTCGTGTCGCTGCCGCCGGCGCCCCCGCCCGTGTTCATCCGGATGGCCAAGTTCGGCAACGTCACCGCCGACGACGCCGCGGCCCTGGCCAGCGCGTACGAGGCGGCCGCCGCGACCTGGTCCGTGCCCGTGCTGCGCGTCAGCCGGATCCGGGTGACCGAGGAAGCGCCGTACGACGTCATGGTCGAGCTCGAGGGCGACGTCGGCGCCCTGAAGGACATCTATCGCAACGTCTACGAGGTCGCACAGGAGCAGCGCTTCTTCCTGGACCGCCGCGGCTTCCGCAGCGAGGTCAGCCTCGGCCCGGTCGCCGACGTCGAGGACCCCGCGTCGATCGCGGGCGCGGAGGTCGCGCACCTCGGTCGCCTCTGGTCGCCGTCGCACCTGACGCTGCTCCGGCTCTCCTACAACGCCGGCGCGAACTTCTCGGAGTACGCGAGCATCGAGCTGGGCGACGCCGCGCAGGAGATGGGCGCACGCACCTTGGCGTGACGCGGTGGTTCTCGTCGAGGATGGGCTCCATGACCGATGTCCACCTCGATGTCCGGGAGTTCCGGATCACCCTCACCGTCGACGACTTCGACGCCGCCGTACGCCTCTACCGCGACGCGCTCGGCCTGCCCGAGGTGGCTGACTGGAGCAGCGACCAGGGCCGGGTGCTGCTGCTCGACGCCGGGCGCGCGACGCTCGAGCTCTTCGACGAGGCGCAGGCCGCGATGGTGGACGACCTCGAGGTCGGGCGGCGGGTCTCCGGCAAGGTGCGCTTCGCCCTCCAGGTGCCCGACGCCGACGGCGCGGCGGCCTCGCTGGTCGCGGCCGGCGCCACCGCGGTCGCCCATGCGGTCGACACGCCCTGGGGTGACCGCAACGCCCGGGTCGCCGCTCCCGACGGCACGCAGCTGACGCTGTTCACGCTGGGCGAGGGGTCCTGATCATCCACATCGTCGGGTCGGGGAGGGGCGTGAACCCGAAGCCGGCGTAGACCTCGTGGGCATCGCGGGTCGCGAGGAGCGTGCGCTTCACGCCGAGCGCGTCGAGCCGCTCGGCGACGGCCGCCACCAGGCGTTTCCCCAGGCCCCGGCCGCGATGGTCGGCGTCGACGTACACGTCGCAGAGCCAGGCGAAGTTCGCGTGGTCGGTGACGACGCGGGCGTACGCCACCTGCTGCCCGTCGGCGGTGAAGGCGCCGAAGTTGAGCGAGTGCTCGGCGGCCGTGCCGACGGCCTCGCGGGTGCGGCCGAGCGACCAGTACGCGTCGGTGCTGAGCCACCGGTGGACCAGGTCGAGGTCCTGGTCGGCGAGGGCGGTGCGGATCTCGTAGCCGTCGGTGCTCATGCGCGAGATCCTTGCAGTGATCCGGTGCTGGACCGGCGATCTCCGGGAGGTCGATGATGGCCGGATGGGTGAGGCGGAGCTCGAGCTGACACGCACGATCAGGGCGCCGATCGCCGACGTCTTCGACAGGCTCGCCGACGTGGAAGGCCACGACGCGTGGATGCCGCACAAGGGCAGCATCAGGCGCGCGTCACGCCAGACGTCGTCCGGTCCGACCGGCGTCGGCACGACCTACGAGGACTCGACGTTGTTCGGCAAGGCGCCGGGCGAGGTGGTCACGTTCGACCGGCCCGAGCGGCTGGTCTACCACTGGTGGCAGAAGGCCCCGTGGGGAGCGGTGCTCGCCGAGGGCTGGCCGGGCTACACGCTCGAGGCCGTGGGCGAGCGCGAGACGCTCGTGCGCCACCACGCGCGGCTGAGGACGTACGGCATCTACGGTCCCGCGACCGCGGTCATGAAGCGCATCGCGCTGCGCGAGCGGACCGTCGTGCTCGACGCGCTGGAGGCGTCGTTCCGCGAGGCCTGACCTACCCCGACGTACGGCGCGTGGGGTGGGGCTTGCGCAGGGTGTCGGGCAGCAGCTGGGCCCCCGGCCCCTGCCGGGCGGCCCAGTCGCCGGCGTTGGAGAACGCGCACGAGCGCAGGCTCAGGCAGCCGCAGCCGATGCAGCTGTCGAGTCCGCCCTTGAGCCGCTCGAGCGCGGCGATCTGGTCGTCGAGGCGCCGGCGCCAGTGCTGCGAGATGCGGTGCCAGTCGGCCTTGGTGGGGGTGCGGTTGCCCGGCAGCCGGGCGAGCTCGTCGCGGATCTCCTCGATGGTGAGTCCGACGTTGGACGCGGCGCGGATGAAGGCGAGACGGCGGAGCACGTTGCGCTCGAAGCGGCGCTGCCCGCCGCCCGAGCGGTGCGCCTCGATCAGACCCTCGGCCTCGTAGAAGCGGATCGCCGACGCGGCGAAGCCGCTACGACGCGAGATCTCGCCCATCGGAAGCAGGTCTCGGGCATCCATCAGAACTCACCCCTTGAACTCAAGTTCACTTGAACTTGAACCATGGTGCCATGACGACAAAGACGACGAAGACGACGACACGGGTGGCTCTCGTCACCGGGGGATCCGCAGGCCTGGGCCGGGCCCTGGTCCGCGCACTGGCCGCCGAGGGCTGGGACGTCCTGACCGACGGGCGGAGCGAGGAGAAGTTCAAGGAGGCGGAGCTCCCGGAGGGGATGACCGTGGTGGTGGGCGACCTCACCGACGCCGACCACCGCGAGCGGCTCGTGGCCGAGGTCGAGGCGCGCGGCCGGCTCGACCTGCTGGTCCACAACGCCAGCACGCTGGGGCCGCTCCCCATGCGACCGCTCGCCGAGGTGGACATCCCGGACCTGACGCAGGTCTGGCGCACCAACATCGGCGGGCCGCTCGTGCTGACCTCGGCCCTCCTGCCGTGGCTGCGCGAGGGCGACGGCGTACTGCTCTCGATCAGCTCCGACGCCGCGGTGAACCACTACGAGACCTGGGGGCTGTACGGCGCCAGCAAGGCCGCGCTCGACCACGTCACGCTGACCTACGCCGCCGAGACCGGGCTGACCGGCTATGCCGTCGACCCGGGCGACATGCGCACGGCGATGCACCAGGACGCCTTCCCGGGCGAGGACATCTCCGACCGGCCGCTGCCGGAGACCGTGGTGCCGCGCCTGCTCGCCCTGCTGGCCACCCGGCCCACGTCGGGGCGGTACCGGGCCATCGACCTGGGGAGCGACCTCGGATGACGACGCTGCACGAGACACCGCACACTCACTTCACGGCCTCCGCGTTCGCACCTCAGCCCGCCGAGGAACGCGGGCTCGCCCGCGACGAGGTCCGGCTGCTCGTCGGGACACCCGACGGCATCGACCACGTCCGCTTCCGCGACCTGCCCGACCACCTCCACGCCGGCGACGTGCTGGTGGTGAACACCTCCGCCACCGTCAACGCCGAGGTCGACGCCACGCTCGACGGCGAGCCCGTCGTGCTGCACGTCGCCCACCACCTCGAGGACGGCGACCGCGTGGTCGAGCTGCGCACGGCGCCCGATGCCGTCCGCGCCCTGCTCGACGCACGTGAGGGGTCGGTCGTGGTGGTCGGTGACACGCGCCTGGTGCTGCGCGAGCCGTGGCCCGCGGGTGCGCCGTCGTCCCCGACGGGGCACGGGAACCGCCTCTGGCGGGCCGCGGTCCGCGGCGACCTCGACCGCCAGCTCGACTGGAACGGGCGGCCGATCGCCTACGGCTACCTCGACCACCGCTACCCGCTGTCGGCCTACCAGACGGTCTTCGGCTCGCGGCCGGGCAGCGCGGAGATGGCGTCGGCCGGGCGGCCCTTCACCGATGCCCTCGTCACGCGGTTGGTGACGAGCGGCATCCAGGTCGCGCCGGTCACGCTGCACACCGGCGTCTCCTCGCAGGAGGCTGGCGAGGCGCCGGGGCCGGAGTGGTTCGAGGTGCCGCCGACGAGTGCGCGCGTCATCAACGGCGCCCGCAGCAACGCAGGTCGGGTGATCGCTGTCGGCACCACCGCGACCCGCGCGGTCGAGTCGTCCGTGCGCGGCCGGCACGTCGTGGCGAGCCGTGGCTGGACCGACCGGGTCATCACTCCTGCCGACCCGCCGCGCGTCATCGACGGCCTGATCACCGGGTGGCACGACCCGATGGCCTCGCACCTCCTCCTCGTGGAGGCGGTCGCGGGCCGCGGCCTCACCCAGGCGGCGTACGACGCTGCGGTGGCGGAGGGCTACCTCTGGCACGAGTTCGGCGACTCGGCCCTCCTCCTCGGCCGCTGACCACCGCTCTCCTGGCTCGACGTCTCGTCCAAGTCTCGGATCGAAAGTGAACTCGATCCCGACTCGCGCTGTATGAGCACCGGCCGCTCCTGGCAGGACTGGCAACCTTCAATGCTTGTATACGCACGAGTATCTGCGCCTCTAGGCTGCCCGCATGCAAAGGCCTGATGAGTGGATAATTCGACGCGGTTGGTCGGCATATCGAACCGCTTTGGGTTGGGGCGCCGTTGCAGTCGGCGTCTTCGTCGCACTCTCCTTCTTGCTCGCGTCCCGCGCGTCGGACACGAGCGTGAGAGTGGAACAAGTGGCCCAACTTGCACGTGGGTCGGCGATGTTCCTGCTGGCGATGTTGGTCTCTGGGATTGCTGCCATGGCTGCGCTCGAAGGTGCGAAATCGCTCCTGCACCTCCGCGGAACGTTCCATGCGCGCGAGTTCGAGCGGGTCGCAAGCCTCTCGGGGCGCCGCCTCGATTTGGCCGCGGTCCTAAATCCGCCCGAAGCGACGGCGCCGCGGTTGGTTGGCACCGTTGCGCGGCTCGACGTTCCCCTTGAGCAGTTGTGCGCGCAGTTGAGTGCGGGAATGGAGGCGTCGCTCAACAGGTGCGCTTCTGGGCAAGGTACGGCACACGACTTCGCGTTGGCAGAGGTATTTATTGGTTACAGGCGTCCCGTTGAGGAGCGAAATCTCCAAGAATTGATCTACGAGAACGAGATCTTCTCACGGGTCCTTCGAGCAAGCGGCCTCGACGACTTAGCGAACAGGCTGGAGGACTTCGACGAACACGTGCGATACGAGGCGAGAAGAATCGTAGAGCTGGGACCAGACAGCGAAAGTCTGCTAGCGGAATTGTTGCGGCATTTTTCCGCTGTTCAGGCTCAAGTGCTTGAGACGATACGCGCGACGGATCGGAACGATCGCACTGAGAGTTTCCCGGCAGCCGCCATTCGCTGGTCGGAGGAGGGGCACACCGTCCTGGTCATGTTGAGCGGCGACGCTACTCAACGCCCAATCGATGAACGCACACTAAATTCAGCAAGGTCTGAATTGGAACGCTGGTTGGACGAGTTGCAAGTTGCAATTGGAACTCGATGGCGTTGGGTGCTTGGATTCGGGTCATCATGCGCAGCTGCGCTGATTGCTGGCGTCTCCTTGGTGGCATTTCCAATGTCTGCGGTGCAGAACATTGGGGTGATACTCGGCGCGTTTGTGTTTGGCGGGTACTTTGCTGGCTTCGCCCGAGACCTGAGTGCAATTCCACAACGCAGGCGGCTTCACTGATGTCGGCTCCTCTAGAGTGGACCGTTCGGCAGCGGAAGGAGGGCGGCGATCTCAGGCCGCTGGACTCGAAGTTCGGGCGACCGGAGGGTTACTCGAAGCTGACAATATGGATTCATGGGTTCAACAACACCGAATATGCAATTTCCGATATTTGGGAGCAGACGCATACGCGCGCTCGCGAACTGTCCAATTCTCAACTCCGAGGCACGGTTTGGTTTTTCTGGCCCGGGGAATCCTCGGCCAAGCGGGGAGTCTCGGCTGCCTTGTACTTCATGGACGTTCGCACCGCGGTGCAAGCGGGCGACGCATTGGCTGCGTATCTAGCTGCCATAGAGCCGGAGAATCCCGGCCTGAAGGTGAATTTGGTCGCTCACTCCCTTGGGTCACGTGTGGCCCTTCAAGCCGCAAAGCGGCTCAAGTCGCTGGACGGTCCCAAGGTCGAAACTCTGCTGCTCTTCGCTGCCGCCACGGCTGAAGGCTTGTGTGCTCCGGGTGGGCCATACGCGGATCGCCTGGCAGAGCGCGAGATCATATTGTTCTCTCGCGACGACGCTGTGCTAAAGCGGTTCTTCCGTCCGGGGCAACGTATGGCGCGCTTGCTTCGCGGAGAAGTTGACCCTGGTGAACTGAAGGATGCAATTGGCTTCTCTGGGGGACCGCCCCAGCGGTGGGAGAAATATGCGGACTCGTGTGGATACGGTCACAGCGACTATTGGCTCTTAGATCAGGGCATTCTAGAGATCGCACGGCTTGCTCGGAATCAAACGACTCCGAAGTTGCCCCGCGAGCGCCTCGTTGCTGGTGCACCTCGACATGAGCGCTTGTGTCAGATCCGAACCTTGCGAGGACGACACTTGCGCGCGTAACGACCACGTCGTGTTGGCACGACCCGATGGCCTCCCACCTCCTCCTCGTGGAGGCGGTCGCGGGCCGCGGCCTCACCCAGGCGGCGTACGACGCTGCAGTGGCGGAGGGCTACCTCTGGCACGAGTTCGGCGACTCGGCCCTCCTCCTCAGCCGCTGACCACCGCCATACTGGCCGCGTGCGTGCGGCGGTGCGGACCGAATACGGCGGCCCGGAGGTGGTCGACCTCGTCGACCTGCCCGAGCCCACGCCCGGACCCGGCGAGATCCTGGTCCGCGTCCACGCCACCACCGTCAATCGCACCGACTGCGCCTACCGGTCCGGCCACCCGTGGATCAACAAGGCCGTCTGCGGGTGGCCGAGGCCGCGGGTGCAGGTGCTCGGCTCGGAGTACGCCGGTGTGGTCGCGGCGCTCGGACGCGGCGTCGAGCAGTACGCCGTCGGCGACCGGGTCCTCGGGTTCGTCGAGGGACGGGCGGGCGCGCACGCCGAGCTGGTCGCGGTCCCGGTCGGGTCGCTGGTCGCCCCGGTCCCGGAGGGCATCGAGATGGCGGAGGCCGCGGCCGGGATGGAGGGCGCGCACTACGCCCACGCCTGCCTGAGGGTCACCGGGATCGGCCGGGGCGACCGTGCGCTGGTCCACGGCGCGACCGGAGGCATCGGCAGCGCGGCGGTGCAGCTGATGCGGGCTGAGGGCGTCGAGGTCACCGCGGTGTGCGACCGGCTGCCGCCCGACCGGCCCGACCTGCTGACCGAGATCGGCGCGGCGCACGTCGTCGTACAGGGCCGTGAGCGGGTGCCTGCGTCGGTGGGCAGCGGCTTCGACGTGGTGCTCGACGCGACCGGCCACCTCTCGTTCCGGGAGGCGCTGCCCCTGCTGCGGCCGGGCGGCACGTACGTCTCCTCCGAGCTGGGTCGCGGCGCCCAGAACCTCGTGCTCGCCGCCGTAGGCCCGCTCGCCCGGGCCGCCGGTCGCCGGCACGCCCGCTTCCCGTTCCCGCACGCCGACGCCGACCTCGCCGCCCACCTGGCCGGGCTGATGGCGAGCGGCGCCTACCGGCCCGTCGTCGATCGCACCTACGCCTTCGACGACCTGCGGGAGGCGTATGCGTACGTCGACAGCGGTCGCAAGGTCGGCAACGTCGTGGTCGTCATGCCGCCCCGCTCGTAGGCTGGCGACATGCCGGGTCTCCAGCACTCCGTCACCATCTCGGCTCCTCCGGAGCTGGTCTGGGCGATCGTCATCGACGTCGACGACTGGCCGCGGCGGATCCCGACCGTCGACTCGCTCGAGCGGCTCGACCCGGGCCCCCTCGCCGTCGGCTCACGCGTCCGGCTGCGCCAGCCCCGGCTGCCCGAGGCGTTGTGGACGGTGACCGAGCTCGACGAGGGTCGCTCGTTCACGTGGGTGTCGACGTCGCCCGGGGTCGAGATCACCGCTGCCCACCTGGTCGAGTCCGCTCCCGGAGGCAGCCGGCTCACGCTCGACCTCAGCCTGACCGGCCGGATCGCCCCGGTCGGGTGGCTGATGACCAAGCGGCTCTCGCAGCGCTACGTGGCGACCGAAGCGGCCTCGATCAAGGCAGCCGCTGAGGGCGGATAGGCCGCGACGCTCCTCCCTGCGGGTGGACGCGGCGGCGACGACGTGCGGCAGTCTCGGCCCGTGACCTCACCCGACCACCGCGCGACCGCCCGCACGCTGGGCCTCGTCTGGGCGGCCCTCATGGTGGGCGTCCTGGCCTGGGGGTGGGTCCTCACCGGCCCGCTCGAGTCGGTCATCGACCCGTGGGACGACGGTGTCGAGCGCAGCATCGCCGCCCAGCGCACGGCCGATCTCGACGTGGCAGCGGCCATCGGCAGCGGCCTGGCAGACACGCTCGTCGGCGTCCTGCTCGCCGTGGTCGTGGCCGGGCTCCTCGCGTGGTGGCAGCGGTCGTGGCGCCCGGCGGCGTACTTCGCCGTCCTCGTCAGCGGCTACCTCGCCCTCTACGTGATCGTCACGCACCTCGTCACTCGCGACCGGCCGCCGGTGAAGATCCTCGATCCCGGCCTGATCCCCGACCACAGCTATCCCTCCGGGCACGTCGCGACCTCGATCGTGGTCTACGGCGGGATCGCCCTGTGGTTCGCCGTCGTCGCACCCCGCTGGCGCCGGTGGACCTGGCCGCTGTTCCTGGTCCCGCTCGTCGTGGCGCCCTCGCGGCTCTACCAGGGCGCGCACCACCCGACCGACGTGCTGACGAGCTTTGTCTTCGCCACCGTCTGGCTCGTCCTGGTCGCGCGCGTCCTCCTGTCGCGGGCTTCGGAGCCGCCGCCCCAGTGAGGCCGTGCCGGCCAGTTTTCACAGGCGAAACATTCGCCCGACGACCGGGAAACATCGCGAACCTAGGTTCCTCGGCATGAGCAAGCGCCAGCGGATCGTCGTCGTCGGGCACGGCATGGTGGGCCACCGGTTCGCCCAGGCCGCGGTCGAGCGCGGCCTCACCGAGACCCACGACGTGCTGGTCGTGGGCGAGGAGCCGCGGGCGGCCTACGACCGGGTCGCGCTCACCAGCTGGTTCGGCCACGAGGCCGACGGCAACGGCGACGAGGCGCTCACCCTCCTCCCCGGAGGTGAGTACGACGACCCCCGCGTGCGGCTGGTCCTCGACAGCGTCGTGACCGAGGTCGACCGGGCCGAGCGGACCGTCACGGTCGTCTCGCCGCCGAGCGCCGTCGGCGACCCGCTCGCCCACCCCGGCGCCGTCACCGTGCACGAGTACGACGTCCTGGTGCTCGCGACCGGTGCCGCACCGTTCGTCCCGCCGGTCGAGGGGCGCGGCAAGGCCGGCTGCTTCGTCTACCGCACGATCGAGGACCTCCGGGCGATCAAGGCCGCCAGCGCGACCGCGACCAGCGGCATCGTGATCGGCGGCGGCCTGCTCGGCCTCGAGGCAGCGAACGCGCTCGTCCAGCTCGGCCTCGACACCCACGTCGTGGAGATGGCGCCGCGGTTGATGCCGGTCCAGCTCGACGGCGCGGCGGGCTCGACCCTGGTCCGCCACATCGAGCGGCTGGGCGTCACCGCCCACACCGGCGTACTCACTGAGGAGGTCGAGGGTGGGGAGGCCGTCACCGGACTGCGTATGAGGCAGGCCGGCACGGAGGAGGGCGCGCCCACGACGACCGTCGAGGCGCAGGTCGTGGTGTTCTCGGCCGGCATCCGCCCGCGCGACGCGCTGGCCCGCGAGTGCGACCTCGACGTCGCGGAGCGCGGCGGCGTGCTGGTCGACGAGCAGTGCCGCACGAGCGACCCGGCGATCTTCGCGATCGGCGAGTGCGCGGCGCCCGGCGGCAAGATGTACGGCCTGGTGGCGCCGGGCTACGCGATGGCCGAGGTCGTCGTCGACGCGCTGCTCGACGGTCCGGGCACGTTCACCGGCGCCGACATGTCCACCAAGCTCAAGCTCCTCGGCGTCGACGTGGCCAGCTTCGGCGACGCCTTCGCCACGACGCCGGACTCCCTCGAGCTCGTCTACTCCGACGCGGTCGCCGGGGTCTACAAGAAG
The DNA here is from genome assembly GCF_031457855.1 of Nocardioides sp. BE266. NCBI lineage: Bacteria > Bacillati > Actinomycetota > Actinomycetes > Propionibacteriales > Nocardioidaceae > Nocardioides > Nocardioides sp. BE266. Next base: position 95,596 of record NZ_JAURTI010000006.1, read on the forward strand.
CTCGTCCTCACCGAGGACGGCACCCGGCTGCTCGGCGGCATCCTGGTCGGCGACGCGTCGGCCTACGGCGTGCTCCGGCCGATGGTGAGCAGCGGGCTGGCCCTCCCCGACAACCCCGAGCAGCTGATCCTCCCGGCCAGCAGCGGGGTGCAGCTGGGCATGCCCGACGAGGCGCAGGTCTGCTCGTGCAACGACGTGACGAAGGCCGACATCCTCCACGCGGTCGCCGAGCAGGGCTGCGAGGACGTCGCCGCGGTCAAGCAGTGCACCCGCGCCGGCAGCACCTGCGGCTCCTGCGTGCCGACGGTGAAGAACCTCATCGAGGAGCACTTCGCCAGCGTCGGGAAGGTCGTCGACAAGGGCCTCTGCGAGCACTTCCGGCTCACCCGGCAGGAGCTCTTCGACGTCGTCGCGGTGCACGGCTACCGCCGCTTCGACGACATCGTCGAGGCCCACGGCACCGGCCGCGGCTGCGACATCTGCAAGCCCGCGATCGCCAGCATCCTGGCCAGCCAGACCAGCACCCACATCCTCGAGCGGGAGACCGCCGAGCTCCAGGACACCAACGACGCCTACCTCGCCAACATCCAGCGCAACGGCACCTACTCGGTCGTCCCGCGCATCCCCGGCGGCGAGATCACCCCGGAGAAGCTGATCGTGATCGGCGAGGTCGCCCGCGACTTCGACCTCTACACGAAGATCACCGGCGGCCAGCGCATCGACCTCTTCGGCGCCCGGATGGAGCAGTTGCCTGCGATCTGGCGGCGCCTCGTCGACGCCGGCTTCGAGTCCGGCCACGCCTACGGCAAGTCGCTGCGCACCGTGAAGTCGTGCGTCGGCTCGACCTGGTGCCGCTACGGCGTGCAGGACTCGGTCGGCCTCGCGATCGCCCTCGAGCTGCGCTACCGCGGGCTGCGCAGCCCCCACAAGCTCAAGGGCGGCGTCAGCGGCTGCGCCCGCGAGTGCGCCGAGGCGCGCGGCAAGGACTTCGGCGTCATCGCGACCGAGAAGGGCTGGAACCTCTACGTCGGCGGCAACGGCGGCGCCAACCCGGCCCACGCACGGCTGCTCGCCGGCGACCTCGACACCGCGACGCTGGTGTCGTACCTCGACCGCTTCCTCATGTACTACGTCCGCACCGCCGACCGGCTCCAGCGCACCTCGACCTGGATCGACCAGCTCGAGGGCGGGCTCGACCGGGTGCGCGAGGTCGTGGTCGACGACGCCCTCGGCCTCGGCGCCGACCTGGAGGCGGAGATGGCACGGCACGTCGGTGGGTACGCCGACGAGTGGCGCGCGACGCTGGAGGACCCGGAGAAGCTCGCTCGCTTCGTGTCGTTCGTCAACGCGCCCGACACCCCCGACCCGTCGATCGCCTTCACGACCGAGCGCGACCAGATCCAGCCGATCGCCCCGGCGCTGATCCCGGTCGGAGCGCCGGCATGACGGCGACGCAGCTGGCCCGGACGGCCGTATGCGCGGTCGAGGCGATCCCGCTCGAGGGCGGCGTGGCCGCGCTCGTCGACGGGCAGGCGGTCGCGGTGTTCCGGACGTACGACGGCTCGGTGCACGCGATCGGCAACGTCGACCCCTTCAGCGGTGCGTCGGTGCTCTCGCGGGGCATCGTCGGCAGCCGCGGCGACGTGCCCGTGGTGAGCTCGCCGATGTACAAGCAGGCCTTCGACCTCCGCACCGGCCGCTGCCTCGACGACGACAGCGCCAGCGTGCCGGCGTACGACGTCACGGTGGTCGACGGCGTCGTCCACGTCGGGGGCGCCACGTGACGGCACTCCCGCTCGACGGCTTCCGGATCGGGGTCACCGCTGCTCGCAAGGCCGAGGAGCAGGTGTCCCTGCTGGAGCGCCGTGGCGCGAAGGTGGAGTGGGCGGCCGCGCTGTCGCTGGAGCCCAACCACGTCGACCTCGCCGAGCTGCTGACCGCGACGAAGGAGGTACTGACCGGGCCGGTGGACTTCTTCCTCGCGACGACCGGCGTCGGGATGAAGACCTGGCTGGAGGCCGCGCAGGACGCAGGTCTCTACGACGACCTGGTCGCCACCCTCGACGCCGCCGAGATCCTCGCCCGCGGCCCGAAGAGCGTCGGCGTGCTGCGCCGGCACGGGCTGCGCGAGCTCTGGGCGCCGGAGTCGGAGTGCTTCGAGGACGTCCTCGCCCACCTGCGCGGCCGCGACCTCAGCGGCAAGCGGATCGTGGTGCAGGAGCACGGGCAGTCGCTCTCGATGGCCGCGCACGCCTTGCGCCGCCAGGGGGCCTCGGTCGTCACGGTGCCGATCTACCGGGTGGCCTCGGCCGACGACCCGGAGCCGATGTTCCACATGATCGACCTGATCGCCGACCGCGAGCTCGACGCGGTCACGTTCACCTCCGCGCCCGCCGTCGGTGCGCTGATGGAGGCGGCCTTCTCGGTCGGGCGGCGCGACGACCTCATCTCCGCCTTCCAGTCCGACGTCGTCGCCTCGTGCGTCGGCCCGGTGACCGCGGCCGCCTTCGAGATGTGGGGCGTGCCGACGATCTTCCCCGAGCGCTCGCGGCTGGCCGGGATGGTCAAGCAGCTGGAGACCGAGCTGCCGACGCGGCGCGACGGAGTCGACGTACGCCTCGCGGACGGGCGCACGCTCATCGTGCACGGCGACTCGCTGATCCTCGACGGCGTGCCGGTCGACCTGTCCCCGGCGCCCGCCTCGGTGCTGATGGCGCTGCTGGTCAATCCCGGCTTCGTGGTCTCGCGTCGGGCGCTGCTCGCCGCGCTGCCCAGCGGCCAGGCCGGGTCCGAGCACGCGGTCGAGATGGCCGTCGCCCGACTGCGCGCCGCGATCGGGACGAAGGCGGTGCTGACGGTCGTCAAGCGGGGCTACCGGCTCGCGGTCGACTGAGCCGCGCGTTCCGGCCCGCGGCGACGGCCGGTGGGTGAGACTGGCCGCGTGACGGGTGGACAGGGGGCCGTCGTCGAGCGGCTGCGTGCCGTGCTGACGAGCGGTGACGTGCAGGCGGCCGACGCCGTGCTGGAGGCGCTGGCGGGCGACGAGCTGCGCGAGGCGAAGCAGTGGTTCGGGGCGAACGAGCGGTCGGTACGCCGTCTCGTCGACGACTCCGTCGGCCGGCACGAGCACCAGTGGTTCGTCCGGGTCCACTGGATCGTCGGCCTGTGCGCGATCCGCCTGTGCGGGCCCCGCACGGCGATCACCCGCATGCCGTGGGACCGGCTGTGGACGTACGGCGGAGGCGAGGCGGCCGAGCCGCTGCTGATGAAGCGACTGCTCGGCCAGCCCGAGGAGTGGGGCGCCGAGTTCGTCGACGCGGGCAGCCGGCTCGCGATCTCGGACAGCAGCGGCGCCTGGACCATGTCGGCGATGCTGCGCCGGGTCATCGACCACCACGGGCTTCCCTGCCCCGAGGGCGCCACCTTCCTCGCGCACTGGCTCGCCGGGACCAGGGCCACGGACTCCCCCGAGGGACTGGCCGAGTGGCTGTCCGGGGACCACCTGATGCCCGACCTGCTGTGGGGCTTCCTGGCCCACGGCGACTGCGGCCGGCACCCCGAGCTCCCGGGGGCGCTCGCGATTCTCGTGGCGCAGGGTCGGGTTGACCGGGCGACGATCGTCGAGTCGGTCCTCGTGCAGCTGACCAGCGGGCCGCGAGTGGGTGCGCAGGGCGTGCTCGTGGGCATCCTGGCCGCCCTCGACGTAGGCCCTGACGAGGTGTCGGGTGGGCTCGGCTACCTGGTCGGCGTGCTGGCCGCGTCGCACCGCACGGTGCAGCCGGTGCTGCTGCCGATGGCCATCGAGCTGGCCACCGACGCCGACGACTGGCAGGCGCTCGTCAGCCTGGTCTCCGGTCGCCCGGAGAAGAAGGCCAAGGAGCTGGTCCTCGCTGGCCTGAAGGCGGCCGCGGGCGCCGGGCAGGTCGGCGGCGACGTGCTGGGCACGCTCCTCGGCGACCTCGGCTCCGGGGACGACGCCGCCTTCGCCGCCAAGGTCGACAAGGTGCGGACCTCGCTCGGCGTCGCCCCGGCGGCGCCCGCCGAGCCCGCCCCGCTGCTGGGCCTCTGGGACCTCGAGCCCGTGCCGCAGGGCGGCATCGCGCGGCCGCCCGACTGGCTGGTCTACCCACGACGGACTCCGGGCTGGCACGACCTGCTGCGACCGTCGTTCGACCGCCGCGACCTCGTCCGTCCGTGGTTGGTCGAGACCACCCTCGAGGCGATGGCAGCCGGCACCTACGACGGGTCCGAGATCGTCACCGCCGCCGACGAGCGGCTCGCCTCCCAGGAGTTCCTCTGCTCGACGATGGTCACGGTCGCCGAGGAGCTCTTCCTGGCCGGCGGGCTGCGCCAGGGCTGGTCCACGGTGCTGCGCGTCGCCGACCTCGCCGCTGGGGCGCCCAAGCGTCCGGCGCGGCTCGCCGACCTCGTGCGCGTCCTGGTGAGGTACGCCCCCGAGGTGCGCGAACCGGGTCCGTTGCCCACCCACCTGGCCGCTCTCGCCGCCGAGCGCGGGACGTCGAAGGCAGCGACCGAGGCGCGCGCCCTGGCCGCGTTGCTCGGCGCCCCCGGGCCGGTCGCTGCGGAGGAACCGGACGCGCCCGGGCGTCGCGGCCTGTGGGACGTGGCGGGCGACCCGCTGCCGACCCGGCCCGAGGACGTACGCATCACGGACGACCCGATCCTGGCCCGGGCGGCTGACCTCGAGGGCCTCAGGGCGTTGCTCTCCGAGGACTTCAACGGCTGGGCGCAGTCGTTCGGCGACGTGTGCTGGTGGCCGACGGGCTACTCGGCCCCGATGAGCCTGACCGGCCTGACCGAACCCGACCGGGTCCTGGCCGCCGTCGTGGCGGCCGTCGGACGGCACGGAGCCGACGAGGTGCGCGAGTCGCTGGGCCGGATCGCGCGCCAGTACGGCCCCGTGCATGTTGTCGCCGCCATCGACTGCTGGGCGGTCGGCGCTCTGGACCTCGCGGCCTTCTGGCGGGTCGCGACCGAGCCGGTCGTATCGGAGAGCACCCTCCTCGACAGATGGCGCGAGCAGGGCGGTTCGCCCCACGACAACAACGCCAGGCGTGCGTCCCTGCCGGCCTTCGCCGACCGGCTTGGCCAGCCGGTGGCCCCCGAGCACGGCGCTCTTGTGGTGCCGTACGAGCTCCACACGCCGCTGTCCCGTTTCATGTTCCTCCGCGCCGCGGAGGCCCTGCTGCGTGCCGAGGACGAGCCGGTGCTGCTCAGCACGCCGACCTGGCGCGACGGCACGCTCGAGGCCGGCGACCTGCTCGAGCGGCTCCGCCTGGTCGCGGGAGGTACGGGCGTCGTCGGCCCGCTCGACCTGGTGCAGGCGCTCCACCGGCTGCGAGACGCCGACCCGCGCCTCGCCGACGAGGTGCCCGACGGCCTGCGCACCGATCAGCGCTTTACCGACCCCGAGGGCCGGGAGGGCCTGGACGCCACGGCGATGGTGCGGGAGTGGTTCGCCGCCGGCGGACTGCCGGAGCTCGTCCCTGCGGCCGCCGACGGCCGCTGGCACGGACGTACGACGACTCCCGTCCCGTTCACCCGGCTCGCGGCCTGGCCGGCCGACCTGGCGGACGACCCGTGGTGCCTGGGGCCGATGCCGGACGCCCTCCGGCTCGTCCCGCGGTGGGTGGACCGGTGCTTCGAGGACGCCTTCCAGGAGTGGTCGCTCTTCGACCCGCGCCACATTCCGAGCTTGGCTGCCGGACGCTACGGCGTGCCGTTCCACGACCGGCTGCTGGCGCTATTGATGACGGTGCACAACCAGAGCAGCTTCCAGGGCTCGCCCACGTTGCTGGTGCTGGCCCGCTCCGGTTGCCTTGAACCTGCCGCGATCGCCGCTGCCGCCCTCGGCCGGCACGAGGCCGGCACCCTGTCGCTGACGCTGCTGACCCGCACCATCCAGCGCGACCTCGAGGCCGCTCTGCCCGCGTTGTGGCCGCTCGCGATGGCGATCGCCGATGCCCTCTGCGGGGCGGCCAGGCGTCCTGCCGCCCTGGCCGAGCTGCTGCGGCTGCTGACGTCGTACGCCCACGAGGTGCCTGCGGAGGCGGCCGTCGTACCTCCGGGGATTCTCGCCCTCGCCGGCGCGAAGGGCTCGACCAAGGCGCACCACGCGGCGCGCGACCTCGTGACCGCCCTCAGGAAGGTGACCCCGTGAGCCACGAATCGACACTGACGTCCTCGTCCGACGGACTGAGCCTGGACCTCCTGACCGGGCCCGCGATGACGCCGAGCGGCCTGGTCACGAGTGGTCGCTTCTTCACCGGTTTCGTCGACCGGGCCGACATCACCGCCGCCGGGCTGCTGGCGGTCGCCGACGTGGCGGGCACCCGCTACGCCGACTTCGGGCAGGCGCAGCGCCTGGCCAACCTCGACCCGGTCGTCACGGCCGGGGGTGACCGACTGCGCTTCGAGTCCATGTCGGGCTGCAACGGCGTCCACGCGCGCTTCGACCTGCTGCCGTCGGGGCTCGGGAGCAGCGAGGTCGGCTTCGGCACGACCAACGTCGACGTCAACCAGCCGCTGCGCACCGCGCTCGCCCGGGTCGGCCGCGACGAGCCGCTCCACGTCGAGGTCGGTGCCGACGAGCTCCAGGTGTCGTCGCTCGACGCGACCCACGTCGAGGCCAAGGTCCGGCTGCCCGACCGCTGGGTGCGCGGACTGGCCGAAGCGGCCCAGGTCCTCGCCGGGATGGAGCCGGTCGCCACGCTCGACGGTGCCGGCGCCCGACGCTTCGTCGCCGGGCTGCCCCGCGTCGCCCCGCCCGGGCCGGAGCTCCACGTGATCCCGCTGCGCGGCGGGTGGCGTACGGCGACCAGGGCCGTGCCCGGCTCGATCCCCCTGCCCGGTGCCTCGCGGCTGCGCGGCAGCGACCGGGTCCTGCGCTTCGCCGAGCGGCTGACCGTGCACAAGCATCCCTACGGCAGCACGGCCTGGGTGTTCGACGTGCCCGGCGGCCGCCTCACCCTCGCCTTGAGCCCGGCGCCGTTCCGCGCGTTCACCGGCGAAGGCACGCTGCTGGCGCTGCTGACGCACCCGGAGGCCGAGCAGGTGGGTCGACGGCTCCTGGAGGTGCTCGGGTGGTCCTCGGTCGTGGACCCGGCCGAGCTCGCCCGGGTGACCGGCCTCCCGGACGACGACGTGCGCGCCGGGCTGGCGTGGCTGTCCGCGTCGGGCCGGCTGGGACGCGACCTGGACGAGTCGGCGTGGTTCCACCGGGAGCTGCCGGTCGACAGCGACGCCGTCGTGCGCCGCAACCCGCGCCTGGTCTCGGCGCAGCGGCTGGTCGAGGCGGGTCGGGTCGCGCCCGGCACCGAGCCGGGGACCTGGGACGTGGGCGGCAGCCGCGGATCGACCTACGTCGTGACCGAGGACCAGCACTGCACGTGTCGCTGGGGCGAGGAGCACCAAGGGACCCGCGGGCCGTGCAAGCACGTGCTGGCCGTACTCCTGCAGCCCCGGGGCTGAGGTGCGCGACCGGTCGGCTGTCACTGTGGAGGCATGACCTCACCGATCGTCGTCGTGACCGGAGCCAACGGGCTCGTCGGCAGCCACGTGGTGGCTGCCCTCGCCGAGCGCGGGGCGACCGTGCGTGCCGTCGTACGACGACCGGGGGCCGCGCCCGACCTGCCGGGCGTCGAGGAGCACGTCGGGGACTTCGGTGACCCGGACTTCGCGGCGTCCGTCGTGGCCGGCGCCGACGTGGTGGTCACGACCGTCTACCCCATGGGCGACGACGACCGCGACAGCCAGCGCCGGGTCGCGCTCGACGGGACGCTCGTGCTCGCGACGGCTGCCGTCGGGGCCGGCGTACCCCTGCTGGTGCACGTGTCGACGGCCGCCGTGTACGACCGCAGTCCCGCTGCGGGTGACGTCTCGGAGGACTCGGCCCTCGTCGGGGACGACGCCGGTGACTACGCGGTGATCAAGCGTGACGTCGACGCCGCACTCGACCGGCTCGGGGGTGTGACGCGCGTGCTCGTCCGGCCGCCCGCGATCCTGGGCACGGGCGGGACCTCGGTGTGGAACGCGGTCGTCCCCGCCGCGATCCGGGACGGCGAGTCCGCCCGTCACGCGCAGCCGGACAAGACCTTCGCCTGGGTGCACGCCACCGACCTGGCAGCCCTGGTCGCCGACGTGGTGACGGGCGCGATCCCGGCCTCGACCGACGGCTCCTCCGGTCCCGTGGTCGGAGGCTGCACCCCGGTCAACGTGGCCGGCGAGCCGGCCACCCAGCGCGACTACGTCGGCAGCGTGACCCGGGCCCTCGGCGTCGACCCGGTCTGGGACGACGGTGACGCCTGGACGGGCCAGATCCTCGCCGACCGGGCGCGCGGCTGGGGCTGGGTGCCGAAGGTCAGCCTCGCGGACGCGCTCGCCGAGCTCGAGGACGGGCTGCACGGCTGACGTGTGGCGAAGCGAGTGTCCAAGCGTCCGGATCGTCACACGTCCCGCGCGCAAACAGGTGGCCCGGCTGCCCCGCGGCTGCCTACGGTGCTGGCATGGCCGCCCGACTGGAGTCGTTGACGATCCTGTCCGCCGAGCCCGAGCGGCTCGCGTCGTTCTGGCGTGGCCTCCTCGGCCCGTCGGGGAACGCTGAGCTGCCGTTCGCCCTCGTCGTCGAGCAGGGCGACGTACCGAGGGACGGGCTGAACCAGATCCACCTCCACCTGAGCAGCATCGCCGCGAGCCAGGAGGACACGATCGCCCGGGCGCTCGAGCTCGGGGCCACCCACCTCGACGTCGGGCAGCTGCCCGACGAGGATCACGTCGTGCTCGCCGATCCAGACGGCAACGAGTTCTGCGTGATCGAGGCCGGGAACAACTGGCTCGCCGGGACGGGTTTCCTCGGTGAGGTCGCGGCGGACGGTACGCGCGAGGTGGGCGTCTTCTGGAGCGAGGCGACCGGCTGGCCGCTGGTGCACGACGAGGACGGCGAGACCGCGATCCAGTCGCCCGAGGGTGGCGTGAAGATCGCCTGGGGAGGGCCGCCCCTCAACCCGCAGCACGACCGCAACCGCATGCACTTCGTGCTGGCGGCCGACGACCTCGAGGCCGAGGTCGAGCGGCTGGTCGGCCTCGGCGCGCGCATGGTCGAGCGGGCGGGCGACGAGGTCGAGATGAAGGATCCCGACGGAAACGAGTTCCGCATCCGCGGCTGACGGCGTACACGTGTCCGAGAAATCGCCCCGGGGAGGACCCTCGGAGGGCGAGAAGTCGGACACGTGTCGACCGGGGGCGAGCCGACTAGAGCCAGCGACGCACCCGGCGGCGGTAGGCGCCGTACGGCTCTCCGAAGCGCTCGTGGAGGAAGCGCTCCTCCGGCAGGATCGCGCCCCAGAGCACGAGCAGCACGGCTGCGGGGAAGAGTACCAGGCCCCAGAGCGTCGAGGTGAGGAGCGCGATGGCGAGGTAGAGGGCCAGCAGGCCGACGTAGAGCGGGTTGCGGGAGAGCCGGTAGGGGCCGGACTCGATCATCGACGTGGTCGCATCACCCGGCAGCAGCCCGGTCTCGTGGCGGGCGAACAGCCAGAGCGACCAGCCGTTCCAGACCCCGAACAGCATGACCAGCACCCACCCGACCGGCACCCGCCAGGAGCCGGGCTCGACGGGGTCACCCCACGTCGCGGTCGCGATGCCACCGACCAGCAGCGGCGCGCCGATCGCGACGGGCGGCCAGAGCCGGAAGCTGACGGTGTCGACGGCCATGGCCCATTGTGCGCGTCAGCGGGTGCGGAAGGTCCAGGTCGCCCGTTGGATCCCCGGCTTGTCGGGATCCTGGTCCAGACGGTTGCCGAAGGTGTCGAGCACCTTGGAGGTGACCACGACGCGGTAGGTCGTGCCCGGGCGCAGGCGCATCTTCGGCACGAGCGTGAGCCGCGCACGCCGGGCGTCGTACGACAACCGCACCGGCACGCGCGCGGCCTTGCCCTTGCGGTGCAGGTGGACGCTCATCCGGGTGAGGGTCGCGGGACGCACCTTCTTGGAGAAGGTCACCTTGATCTTCGCGCCGCGGTTGACCTTCGTGGCTCCTGCGCCGGGCGCGGAGGTGTGCACGACCGGGGGGACGAGGGCGGCGGGTGTCGTCGGCGTCGGGGTGGGCGTCGGCGCGATCGGGTCGGCCAGCTCCTGCCACAGCGGGGTCACCCAGTAGTTCGAGCTGCGGAAGGCTTGGGACGGGTACGTGCACGGCGCCACGTCGTAGCAGTGGACGCCGTTCGGCGAGGTGTCGGTGGCGCGCAGGGCCGTGATCGGGCCGCGGGTGGCAGAGCGCTCGAAGTAGTTGTACTGGAAGGCGTACTTCGTCGCGGGCGTGTAGTAGGAGGCGATGTAGGTCTGGCCGGGCGTGATCGTGACGGGCGCGGCGAAGAGCAGGTCCTGCCAGCCCTTCTTCGTCGTCCGCTCGAAGGTGCCGGTGGCGATGCGGTTGCCGAGGCCGTCCCAGAGCGAGCCCGTGACGTTGGCCGGGTCGATCCGGTAGACGCGGACGCCGACGATGGAGACCGGCCGGGAGGTCACGAACCGGGTGCCGAGCTCGACCCCGTTGCGCCAGTCGTTGGCCGTGCAGAAGCCCTCGTCGTCGAGCTTCCAGCGACCGCAGTCGTCGGCCTTGAGGCCGGCGGAGAAGGTGGTGCCCCAGAGCGCGACGCGGTCCTGGGCGCGAGGGGACACCGTGCTCGGCGCAGCGGTCGACGGCAGCACCGCCACAGACGCCAGCACCACTCCGGCCAGCGCAGAGATCGCTGTCCTGATCCTCACAGTCCCCGCCCCACGTCGCCCTACATCCCCACCGAGGAACGTACCTTCTCACCCCCAAGGGTGGAGGGAGAACTGCTCATCCGCGCTCGAGCTCGACGGCCTCGGGCGTGTGCAGGCGGACCATGAAACGGCGCGCGTGAGCGGGGACGGAGGCCTTGGTGAGCCGGGAGACGGCCACCATCGTGGCGAGCGAGGCTGGTACAGACCAGGCCGCCGGCTGGCCCAGCAACGCCGCCGCCCAGCCCGTCGACGGCGAGGCCGCGAGGGTCCACGCGACCGCCGCACCGGACCCGAGGCCGCCGACGAGCAGCCCCGCGACAGCGCCCGCCGGGGTCAGCCCGCGCCACCAGATCCCCAGCATCAGCAGGGGCGCGAAGGTCGACGCGGTCACCGCGAAGGCCAGGCCGACGGTGCGCGCGACCGCGACGTCCTGCGCCGGCAGCGACGCCAGCAGGGGTACGACGACCGCGATCGCGGCAGCGACCCGGAAGGCGGCGACCCCGCCGAGGCGGAAGCGGCCCCAGCGCCGCCCGGTGACGTCCTGCGACAGCACGCCGGCGACGGCGATGGTCAGGCCGGAGCTCGTCGAGAGGAACGCCGCGAAGGCGCCGGCGGTGACCAGTCCGGTGAGCACCGACCCGGCGAGGCCCGGAACCATGAGGTGCGGCAGCTCGAGGACGAGGACGTCGGACCGGCCGTCGACCAGCTCGGCGGCGTACAGCCTGCCGAGGGCGGCGTACACCGGCGGCAGGACGTAGAAGATGCCGAGCAGCACCAGCACCGCCAGCGTCGTACGACGTGCGGCGCGGCCGTCGGGGTTGGTGTAGAACCGCACGACCACGTGCGGCAGCCCCATCGTGCCGAGGAACGTCGCGACGATCAGCGAGTAGGTCGTGTAGAGGCCGATGCCGCCGCCCGGCGTGGCCAGCGGGACCGACCACGACTGCGGAGCGGCGGTCGTCGGGTCGGCTGCGCCGTCGCTCGCCCAGACCGCGAGCAGCACGAAGACCGGGACCAGCAGCGCCGTGAGCTTGAGCCAGAACTGGAAGGCCTGCACGAAGGTGATCGAGCGCATCCCGCCGGGGCTCACCGACGCCAGGACGACCAGCGCGACCACGAGCGAGCCGGCCCACGGCGGCGCATCGATCGTGGCCCGCAGCGTGACGCCGGCGCCCTGGAACTGCGGCAGGAGGTAGAGCCAGCCGATGCCGACCACGAGCACCGAGCACAGCTTGCGCACGCCGCGCGAGCCGAGCCGCGCCTCGGCGAAGTCGGGCAGCGTGTAGGCGCCCGAGCGACGCAGCGGGGCGGCGACGAGGACGAGCAGGACGAGGTAGCCGGCGGTCCAGCCGACCGGGTACCAGAGCATCTCCGCGCCGAAGGTCAGCAGCAGCCCGGCGACGCCGAGGAACGACGCGGCGGAGAGGTACTCCCCGCCGATCGCGCTCGCGTTGAGCCGCGGGCGGACGGTGCGCGAGGCGACGAAGAAGTCGCTCGTGGTGCGTGAGATCCGCAGTCCCCACGTGCCGATCGCGAGCGTGGCCAGCGAGACCAGGACGACCGCGACGACGCCCGGCACCACGTCCGTGCTCACGGGTCGTCCTCCGGCAGCACCGTGCCGACGAGGTCGGCGAAGTCGCGCTCGTTGGCCTCGGACCGGCGGACGTAGAACCAGCCCAGCACCACCAACCACGGATAGGTCAGCACCCCGAGCAGCAGCCACGCGAGCGGCAGCGGCCCGACGCGCACCTCGCCCAGGGACGGCACGACGTGGAACAGCACCGGCAGCAACCCGAGCGTCAGCGCCAGCGCGACCAGCACCCGCGCTGCCAGCAGCAGCTGCTCGCGCAGCAGCGAGCGCATGAACACCTCGCCGAGGGCGGTCTCGGCGTCGATCTCACGCGTCCCCGACGACCGTACGACGTCCGCGCGGCGCCGCGGCGGCCCGGTGACCCGCACCCGGGGCGGCGGCTGCTCGCTCACGGCTGCGACCTCACGGCTCGCGTCGGGTCAGCACCGACCGCAGCTCGCGGGTGTGCCGACGGGAGACGGGCAGCTCGGTGCCGCCGATGACCACGCTGACCCGCCCGCCCTCGCTGCGCACCTCCTCGACGTGGGGGAGCGCGACCAGCACGGAGCGGTGGATCCGGACGAAGCCGGCGTCCGCCCACTGCTCGGCCAGCGAGCTGAGCGGGGTGCGGACCAGGTGAGAGCCCTCGGCGGTGTGCAGCCGCGCGTAGTCGCCCTGCGCCTCGACGTGGGTGATCTCGGAGCGGTTGATGAAGCGGGTGACGCCGCCGCGCTCGACGGGGATCTGGACGTCGCCCGACGGCGCGGGCCCGCCGGCCTCGACGACGCGTCGTACGGCTTCGGCGAGGCGCTCCTCGCGCACCGGCTTGAGGACGTAGTCGACGGCGCGCAGCTCGAACGCGGCGACCGCGTGCTCCTCGTGCGCGGTCACGAACACCACCGGCGGCGGCTGCTTGAAGCGCGAGAGCACCTGGGCGAGGTCGAGCCCGGTGAGGCCGGGCATCTGGATGTCGAGGAAGACCGCGTCGACCTCCTCGGCCTGCAGCACCCGCAGCGCCTCGGTCGCGGAGTCGCTGCCCATCACCTCGCCGATGCGCGGGTCGCGACCGAGCAGGAAGGTGAGCTCGTCGAGCGCGGGGCGCTCGTCGTCGATGACCAGCACCCTGAGCTGCGTCATACCTGCACCCCCGGTGCGAACTTGGGCACCCGCACGATCACCTTGGTGCCGGCGCCGGGCGCGGTCTCGACCACCAGACCGTAGTCGTCACCGTAGGCATTGCGCAGCCGGGCGTCGACGTTGCCCAGCCCCACGGAGTCCATCGAGGCGTCGCCGGCGAGCGCTCGTCGTACGCGCTCGGGGTCCTCGCCGGTGCCGTCGTCCTCGACCTCCAGCACGCACTCCTGGTCGAGGTCGCGGGCGGTGATGGAGAGCCGGCCGGTGCCGTCCTCCTTGTCGGCGCTGGCCTCCAGCCCGTGACGTACGGCGTTCTCGACGAGCGGCTGGATGCACAGGAACGGCACCGCGACGGGCAGCACCTCCGGCGCGATCTGCAGGGTGACGTGGAGGCGCTCGCCGAAGCGGGCCTGCTCGAGGAGGAGGTAGCGCTCGACGGAGCGCAGCTCCTCGGCGAGCGTCGTGTACTCGCCGTGGCGGCGGAAGGAGTAGCGGGTGAAGTCGGCGAACTCCAGCAGCAGCTCGCGCGCCCGGTCGGGGTCGGTGCGCACGAAGCTGGCGATCGCGCCGAGCGAGTTGTAGATGAAGTGCGGGCTGATCTGGGCGCGCAGCGCACGCACCTCGGCCTCCATCAGCCGGGTGCGCGAGGCGTCGAGCTCGGCGAGCTCGAGCTGACCGCTCACCCACGACGCGACCTCGTCGGCCGCGCGGACCAGGCCGCCGGTGGTGTGCGGAGCACCCACGACGAGGGCACCGACGAGCACGTCGTCGACGGTCAGCGGGCTCACGATCGCCTGCCGCACCTGGCAGCCGCCGTCGTCGCACACCAGCGTGCGCTCGTCGACGATCATCGTGCGGCCCGTCTCGGCCACCTGGCTGATCGTGGCGGCGAGCTGGCTGCGGTGGTGGCTGCCGAGGCCGTCCCACGCGATGAGGCCGCTGCTGTCGCCCAGCCCGGCGGCCGGGGTGCCGAGCAGCGCCCGCAGGTGGCCGACCGACCGCTCGGCGCTCGACGACGTCAGGCCCTCCCTCAGAGCCGGGCTCGCGAGGGAGGCGTTGTGCAGCGCGCGGAAGGCGGCGCGGTCGGCCTCGCCGCCCAGCGACGTACGCCGCCACCTCCACGCCATGGCGTGACCCTAGGTGCCGCGACCGCGCGCCGCTACCGCTCGCACGACCTACGACGCTCGGCGCGACACAGGTCACGACCCTGCTCGCCGTCGACCCGGTCGCGTCCCGGGCCGCCGTAGAACGTGTCGTCGCCCCGCCCCAGCTCGGCGCGGTCGTGTCCGGGACCGCCGAAGACCGTGTCGTCGCCGCCGACGCTGGAGAACCTGTCGTTGCCACGGCCGCCGACCATCCGGTCCTTCGTCCCGGCACGGCTGCCGAGCGTGTCGTGGCCACGGCCCCCGAGGAGGGTGACCGCGCCGATGCAGGTGTCGAACACCTCGAACAACGCGTCGGAGTGCACGCTGAGGGAGTCGCGTCCGTCGCGTCCGTCGACGCGTCCGTCGCAGCTGTTGATGCCGAGGGCGTTCGGGCCGTCGGTTCCCGTGAGCCGCACCCGTGGCGCCGAGACGAAGGTGTCCTCGAACCCCGCTGCCGGGATCGTGCGGCCGTCGTCGATGCGGACGAGGCCCACCCGCAGGTCCCAGGTGACGCCCTCGTGCTCCGTGCCGAAGCTGAAGTCGTCACGGCCCGGGCCTCCGTCGAGGCGGCTGCCCTCGGGGAGCAGGGCGGGAGCCGCGAAGGAGTCGTCGCCGCCGCCGAGGTCGGCGACCACCTGTCCGCGGCCGCTGGTGGACAGGGAGTCCGCTCCGTCGGTGCCGCTGACCACCACGTCCGCCGTTCCGGTCGCCGGGTCACCGAGGTAGAGCGACTCGATCGCGGACCACCGGGTCACGACGACCCCGCCGGCACGGTGCTCGCCCGCCGTGGCCACCGCGTTGGCGCCCGCGACGAGGCGGAGGCCGAGACTGTCATGGCCCGCGCCGCCGTCGACCATCGCTGCGTCGGTGGCGTTGCCGAGGAAGTCGATGCCGTCGTCGCCCGCGCCGCCGAGGAGGACGTCGGAGCTCGGCAGGCCGACCTGCCCGCCGTCGAGCAGGTCGTCGCCACCCCCGCCGACCAGCACGTCGACGTCGTCGTCGGGATAGCCCACGGTGGTGCCGTCGAACGTGATCGCACCGCCGCGCACGTAGTCGTCGGCGTCGCCGCCCTCGAACCGGTCGGCGCCGTCCCCGAGGGTGACGTCCGCGCCCCACGAGTCCGCCGCAGTGCCGTCCACGACGTCGTTGCCGTCGCCGGTCTCGATCCGCACCCCGAACTGGACGCCGTGGCGTCCGTCGGGTCCGGTGATGCACACCAGGTCGTCGCCACCGAGGGTCTTCACCGAGCTGCTGCGGTTGGTCACCACGACGTCGCGACCCTCCGTGCCGACGACCGCCGTGCCGCGGTCGCCGACGATGGTGGCGGCCTCACCGCGGCAGGTCTCGCCGGCCGCGCTCGCTGCGCCTGCCGTCGGGACGAGCAGGGCGAGGCCCAGCACGGCAGCCGCACCCGTTGCCGTACGCCGCGCGCTCATCGCTCGCACGTCCGCTCGCGCTCGGCCCGGCACCGGTCGCGACCGGCGCTGCCGTCGGCGAGGTCCCGCCCGCGCTCCCCGACGAGCACGTCACGACCCTCCTCGCCGAAGAGCTTGTCTGCGCCCGTGCCGCCGCGGACGTCGTCGGCGCCCCGCCCGGCCCGCACCTCGTCGGCACCAGCGCCACCGCGGATCCGGTCGTCCCCGCCTTCGCCACGAAGGGTGTCGCGACCGTCACCGCCGAAGAGGCGGTCTTCACCGCGGCTGGCGTAGAACGAGTCCTTGCCCTGGCCGCCGCGCATCACCGTTCTCGGCGTGCAGGTGAAGTGGTACTCCTCGAAGATGTAGTCGCCGTCCCAGATGAGCTCGTCGTCGCCGCCGCGCCCGGTGATCGAGGACCTGCACGCGTAGGCGACGAGCGAGTTGTCCTGTCCGTCGCCCTCCATCGTGACGGTCCGGGCCATGAGGAACGCGTCCTCGAGGCCGGCCACCGTGAAGGTGTCGCCCGCGACCGTCGAGCGGTCGCGCCTCAGGTCGAGCGACAGGCTCCCGTGGGCGCGAGCCGCGACGAGCTCGTCGCGACCGGCGCCGACGTCGATGCGGCTGCCCGGGCCCAGCAGGGTCCGGTCGAGGGTGACGTGGTCGTCCCCGCCGAGGGTCTCCGCGACGACGGTGGACGGGTCGGGGCCGTAGGTCTCGACGGTGAGGTGGTCGTCGGTCGCCGTTCCGGTGTACGTGACCTCGGCGCCACGCGCGTCGAGGTCGAGGCTCTCGAAGGAGGTGAACCGCGCCGAGCCCGCCGTACCGACGTAGGTGCCCGCTGCCATGTCGAAGACGGCCCTGGCGTCCACCGTCATCACGAGCGTGTCGTAGCTGTCCCCGCCGGTGAGCCGGCCCTCTGGGGTGATGCCGGGGCCGTGGAGCACGAGCCGGTTGGTCCCCGGGCCGAGGTCGACCACGTCGGACCCGCCCGGGGTCGTCACGTCGTCGTTGCCGGCGGCTCCGCGTACGACGTCCACCTCGGCCTGGCTGCCCGCCACGTCGCCCGTGTCCACCCAGTCGCCGGCGGGCCCACCCTCCAGGGTGTCCGCACCGGGGCCGAGGTCGGTGTCGACGTAGTAGTAGGTCAGCTGCGGCGAGGTGGTGTCGACGACGTCCGCCCCTGCCCCGGCGTCCACGTAGAGCACGTTGGAGCCGGTGCGGCCGGGCACGACGCAGATCAGGTCGTCCCCGCCGAGGGCCGAGACCCGGAGCGAGTCGCCGGTCACGATGACGTCCCGGCCCTCGGTGCCGGTGACGTCCGGGCCGGAGCCCACGATCGTGGCCGCCTCGCCGCGGCAGGTCTCGCCAGCGGCGCTCGCGGCGCTCGTCGGTGTGAGAAGGCCCAGCCCGAGCAGGCCGGCAGCGATGAACGTCGTACGACGCATGTGTTCCCCCGTGGAGCAGTGTCAGCGGAAGTCGATGAGCAACATGTCGGTGTCGGTGCCGTCGCTCACGACCGGTCCTTCCTGTGACGGCTCGTCGGGCGAGGAAGTTGTCTGGTCGTCGCGATCGACCACGACGGCGCGGTAGCAGCGGGTGACGTAGGGGATCTGCATGCCGTCCATGCCGCGGCCGTAGTCGTCGTAGAACGCGAGCACCTCGGCGAGGTGGCGCTCCCTCTCGGCCTCGTCCATCACCGCGAAGCTCGAGCGCGAGCGCGCCATGTCGAGGATGGTCTCGCGGTTGACCTCCTGCCAGTGCTTGAAGCTCGCCTCCTCCATGAAGCCGAAGAGGTCGCTGTGCACGAGGTGCTCGGCCGAGGTGGTGTCGAGGTCCTGGCGGCCGAGGAGGTCGCCCATCCGTCGCACCCACGGGATCCGCTCGTCGCGGCTGTTCCACACCAGCGCGACGTGGCCGCCGGGCTTGAGCACGCGGGCGATCTCGGGCAGCGCCGTCTCGTGGTCGAACCAGTGGAAGGCCTGCGCCACGACCACCACGTCGACCGACCGGTCGTTGGCCGGGATCTCCTCCGCGGTCGCGGGCTTCGCGCTCACCTCGGGCACCCGCTCGCGCAGCACCTCGAGCATCGCCTCGTCGGGCTCGGTCGCGAAGACGGCGTGGCCCTGGTCGACGAGCTCGCGGGTGAGCTTGCCGGTGCCGGCCGCGAGCTCGAGGACGACCTTCGCCTCGCCGCCCGCGAGCCACGCCACCGCGTCGGAGGGGTACGACGGCCGGCCGCGGTCGTACGCCTCGGCGACGGAGCCGAAGGACCGTGCGCGGTCGACCGGGGCGGGGGCTGCAGGGAGTTCGTCGCTCATCCCGCTCACCGTATCCCTACGCTGAGCGCGTGAGCTCGCTCCAGCGCCTCGACGCCGCGCCCGTCCTGGACACCGTGGCGCGCCTGGAGTCCCGCATCGGCGCCCGCTTCCCCGACCGCGGGCTGTACGCCGTCGCCGGCGAGCTGCGCGTGCTCACCGCCGACGTCGCGTCCGGGTCGGCGTCGATCCGCGAGCGGCTGCGCTGGGTGCGCCTGGCCTCGCGGGTCGCCGCGGTCGCGGTCCTGCTGGCCACGGTCGTCGTGCTGGTCCTGGCCTTCCGCGACGCCGGTCGTGCCGGGCCCGACCGCTCCTTCGAGTGGGTGCCGCTGATCGAGTCGACGATCAACGACCTGGTCTTCGCCGGGCTCGCGCTGTGGTTCCTCTACGCGCTGCCGCAGCGGCTCGAGCGCGGCCACCTCCTCGGGCTGCTGCACCGGCTCCGGTCGCTGGCGCACATCGTCGACATGCACCAGCTCACCAAGGACCCCGAGCGGCTGCGGCCCGACTTCGTCCCCACCGGCGCCTCGGTCGAGCTCGACCTCACGCGCAGCGAGATGGAGCACTACCTCGACTACTGCTCGGAGATGCTCTCGCTGGTCGGGAAGGTCGCGGCGCTGTGCGCGGAGGAGTCGCAGGACTCGCTGGTCCTCACCACGGTCAGCGACCTCGAGACCCTCACGACCGGGATGTCGCGCAAGATCTGGCAGAAGATCTCGCTGCTGCCCGACGTGCCGGTCCGTCCGCTGCGCGACTAGCGTTCCTCCCCATGACCGACCCGCTCGCCTGGCTCATCGACCTCGACGGGGTGCGCTCGGCCTACGCCGGCACCCGTGACGGGATCGACGTGATGCTGCGTGACCGCGGCCTGCGCAAGACGTCGCCGGAGCTGACGGGGGAGTCACTGCTGCGCGGCGCCCACGCGAGTGCCGTGCTCGAGGGGTCGGCGTCCACGCTCGAGCAGGTGCGGGCCGGGGAGACCGACGAGATCGCCGCCGACGCGGTCCGGCTCTCGGCGTCGATGCTGGCGCTGGCACCGCTGCTGAAGACCGCGCCGCTCCAGGCGATCGCGCGGCTCCACACGGTCGTCGCGTCCGCCGCCCTCCCGGCCGAGTCGCTCGGGCGGCCGCGGGATGCGGCGTCCGCCGACCGCCTGCGCGGGGTCTCCGAGCTGCTGCTGTCCGACACGTCGGCCCCGGCCCTCCTCGTCGCCGCGATCGCGCACGCCGACGTGGCGACCGCCGCGCCGTTCGCCTCCCACAACGGCATCGTGGCCCGCGCGCTCGAGCGGCTGGTGCTGGTCTCGCGCGGCGTCGACGCCAAGTCGCTCGTCGTACCCGAGGCGGGGCACCTGGCCCACCGGGCGGCGTACGAGTCCAACCTGCGCGGCTACTCCGAGGGCGGGCCGAGCGGCGTGCACTCCTGGGCGCTCTACGGCGCCGAGGCCTTCGCGGCGGGTGCCGAGGCCTCGCCGCTCGTCACGGGCTGAGCCTTCGCCCCAGCCGAGTAGTCCAGTGGCCAGTGGCTGCCCGTCCGCGGTAGTCCAGTGGCGAGTGGCTGTCGATCGGCCGGGATCGCAACCATCTGCCACTGGACTACCCGACGTGAGCGCGGCCATGTGTCCGGTGGTTGAGGTGCGAGCGCAGCGAGCCTCGACACCCACATGCGAGCGGCACCCGCTCACGTGGATCGGGTGCCGCCGCTGACACGTGATGCCGTGGCTACCAAGCGTGCTCTTCTCAATCGCTGCCTCGGGCAGATCCCGATCGGTCAGCACCCCATCGGATGGGTGGATCGCCGCGTGGGTACCCGGTACACGTGCTGTCTTGAGTTGATGAGTCAGTCCTACCCCTGCCCGGGAGCACCTTCAAGGGTTGACTTTGCCCACCGCCGGTGGGTGCGCGGGGATCCGGCCGAAACTTCTCAGGCGTCGGGCCCGCGGCGCTTCCGGTTGGCCCAGATGACGCCTCCGGCAGCCACGGCGCCACCCACGGCGAGGGCGGCGAGCGTGGGCTTGGCAGGAGGTACGGGGATGTGGCGGCGCAGCGCGACCGGGCGCACGAAGCTCAGGATCGGCCACTCCTGGGTGGTGGCGATGCGGCGCAGCTCCTTGTCGGGGTTGACCGCGAAGGGGTGCCCGACGACCTCGAGCATGTGCACGTCGGTGACGGAGTCGCTGTAGGCGAACGACTCGGCGAGGTCGTAGCCGATGGTGTCGGCCAGGTGCTCGATCGCGCGGGCCTTCTCCTCGGCGTAGGCGTAGTAGTCGATGTTGCCGGTGTACTTCCCGTCGACGATCTCCATCCGCGTCGCCACGACCCGGTCGGCGCCGAGCAGCTGCCCGATCGGCTCGACGACCTCGGCGCCGCTGGCGGAGACGATGACGATGTCGCGCCCGGCGGCCCGGTGCTCCTGGATCAGGGTCACGGCTTCGTCGTACACGAGGGGCTCGACGATGTTGGCCAGCGTGTCGGTGACGATCTCGCGCACCGTCGCGACGTCCCACCCGGCACACAGCTGCGACATGAAGGCGCGCATCTTGTCCATCTGGTCGTGGTCGGCACCGCCGGTGAAGAACACGAACTGGGCGTACGCCGAGCGCAGCATCGCGCGCCGCGAGATGAGTCCACCCGCCTGGAACTCACGGCTGAAGGCCAGCGTGCTCGACTTGGCGATGATCGTCTTGTCGAGGTCGAAGAAGGCCGCGGTGGGGCGGGGCATGCGGCCATCGTAGGGGCGATCCGGCAAGGATTTCGGGCCTTCTGGCGTCCACAGGCTGCTCCTGAGGGCGTTCGTCCACAGGACGAAGGGGTCCGTACGCCGTGGCGTCGGTGTCTGCGGGGAGCCTGATCCGCATGCCCGTCCTCCTCGTCACCCGGTCCGCTCCCGTCCACGACGCCGTGGTGCCGCTGTGCGCCGCAGCCGGCGTCGGTGCCCAGGTCTGTCGCGACCCCGTGCTCGCGCTCGCGACCTGGGCGGAGGCCGACGTCGTGCTGGTCGGGGCCGACCTGGCGGCCGAGGTGGCGGGGCTCTCCCCACCGCGCCGGGAAGGGGTCCTCGTCGTCGGGCCCGCCCCGGAGGACGGCGCCTTCCGGTCCGCCGTCGCGGTCGGCGCGCAGTCGGTGGTCGACCTCGACACGGGCGCCGAGTGGCTGGTCGAGGTGCTGGCCGACGTGGGCGAGCGGGCGTCGCCGAGCCGGGTCGTCGGTGTGGTCGGGGGAGCGGGTGGTGCCGGCGCCACGACCCTTGCCTGCGCGCTCGCCCAGTGGCATGCGGCGCGTGCGCCGACGCTGCTGGTCGACACCGACCCGCTCGGGCCGGGTCTCGACCGGCTGCTCGGGATGGAGGACGTCGCCGGCGTGCGGTGGGAGGGGCTCGGCGAGACCTCCGGGCGCCTCGGCGCACGTGCGCTGCGCGAGGGCGTGCCCCGCCGGGACCACCTCGGCGTGCTCACCTGGTCCGGGCTGCGTCGGCGCCTCGACCTCCCAACCGTGCGTCGGATCCTTCCCGCGGCGGTGCGGGGCCACGACCTCGTCGTCGTCGACCTGGCGCGACACGGTGGCGCCCTCGCCGAGCTGGTCGACCGCTGCGACGACCTGCTCGTCGTCACCCCGGCCAGCGTGCCCGGCCTGGCCGCGACCGCGCGGTTGGTCGGCGAGCTCGGGCGCGAGGGGCGGGCCGGGCTCGTGGTGCGACCCGGTGCGCTGGGCGACGCCGATGCCGAGCTGGTGACCGGGCTGCCGGTCGTCGCCGCACTGCCCGACCAGCGAGGGCTCGCGGCATCGGTCGACCGCGGGCTCGGGCCGCTCGCCGGCCGCGGTCCGCTCGCCCGCGCCGCCCGCGACCTGCTCGGCGAGGCGGCATGAACACCCCACGACGTTCTTCGCCTCCCCCGCTCCGCTCCTCCGCCGAACAACGCCGCGGGGACCCCGCATGAGCGCGCCGGTGCCGGCGGCGGTGCTCGACGACGTACGCCGCCGGCTGGCCGGCGCCTCCGGCGACCTCACCCCGCATCGGGTGGCGGAGGCGCTGCGGGCGTCCGGCTCGCCAGTGGGCGACGCGACGGTGCTGGCCGTGCACGACCTGCTGCGGCGCGACGTGCTCGGTGCCGGGCCGCTCGAGGAGCTGCTGCGCCTGCCCGACGTCACCGACGTCCTGGTCAACGGCCCCGACGACGTCTGGATCGACCGCGGTCGAGGGCTCGAGCGGGCGTCGGTGACCTTCCCCGACGATGCTGCCGTGCGACGTCTCGCGCAACGGCTCGCCGCCTCGGCCGGCAGGCGGCTCGACGACGCGACGCCGCATGCCGACGTACGACTTCCGGACGGCACCCGGTTCCACGCCGTGCTGGCGCCGGTCGCGCGGTCGGGCACGGTCATCTCGCTGCGGGTGCCGCGCGGGCGGGTGTGGACCCTGCCCGAGCTCGTCGCGGCGTCGGCCCTCCCGCCTGAGGGCGCCGTCCTGCTGGAGGAGGTCGTCGAGGCCCGCTGCGCCTTCCTCGTCACCGGCGGCACCGGCACCGGCAAGACGTCCGTCCTGTCGGCACTCCTGTCCCTCGTCGACCCCAGCGAGCGCATCGTGCTCGTCGAGGACGCCAGCGAGCTGCGGCCCGAGCACCCGCACGTCGTGGCGCTCGAGGGCCGCCCGGCCAACATCGAGGGCGCCGGCGAGATCTCGTTGCAGACGTTGGTACGACAAGCGTTGCGGATGCGGCCCGACCGGCTCGTGGTGGGCGAGGTGCGGGGGGCCGAGGTCGTCGACCTGCTCGCCGCCCTCAACACCGGTCATGGGGGAGGGTGCGGCACTCTCCACGCCAACTCGGCCGCCGACGTGCCGGCCCGGATCGAGGCCCTGTCGTTGGCCGCCGGGCTGCCCCGCGAGGCCGCGCACAGCCAGCTCGCCGCGGCGCTCGACGTCGTGATCCATCTCGGTCGGGGCCGCGACGGACGTCGTCGGATCCTGGAGCTGGCGGTGCCGGAGCGCGACGAGGCTGGCCTCGTGTCGTTGCGCACTGCAGCGACCTTCGAGCCCGACCGGGTCGTCCGTGGTCCGGCGGCCGCGACCTTCGCGCGACGGCTGGAGGCGGTTGCGTGCTGAGCGCCTGGGTCACCGCCGCTCTCGTCGGTGCGCTGGTCGCCCTGCTGGTGCCGCCGGCTGGCATCGCACCCGGGAGGCGACAGCAACGCCCCCGGTGGGCGCCTCCGGCGCCGCGGCGCCGGGAGCAGGCCGCCGACCAGGCAGCCGTGCTGGAGGTGTGCGACCTGCTCGCGGCCGAGCTCGCGTCCGGCACGCCACCCGGATCCGCGCTGGCCGTGGCCGGCGAGAGGTGGCCGCCCCTGCGGCCGGTGGTGGAGGCCCACCACCTCGGTGCGGACGTGCCGCACGCCCTGCGAGCCGTTGCTCGCGAACGGCCTGGCGCGGCCGACCTCCGATGGGTGGCCGGGGCGTGGCAGGTCGCGCACCAGTCCGGGCGAGGACTGGCTGCTGCCCTCGAGCGCACGTCCGCGGGCCTCCGGGCCAGGCGCCGTACCCGACGCCTGGTCGACTCCGAGCTCGCGTCGGCGCGGGCGACGGCTCGCCTGGTCGCCTGCCTTCCGCTCGCGGTGCTCGTGATGGGCTCGGGTGCGGGCTCCGACCCATGGGCTTTCCTGCTCGGCACCCCGGTCGGGTGGGGCTGCCTCGTCGCCGGACTCGGCCTCCTCGGACTGGGCCTGTGGTGGATCGAGCGGCTGGCCGACCAGGCGGCGGCGCCGTGACCTGGCTGGTCGCCGGGTGTGCGGCGCTGGCGATCCTCCTGCTGGTCCCACCGGTTGCCCGTCCGCCTCGGCCCTCGAGGCCTTCCCGGCCGCCTGTCCGCCTGGTCGGCGTGCTCGGCGCCGCGATGGCTGCGTGGCTGTTCGTCGGCGGGTCCGCCGGTCCGGTCGCGGGAGCGGCTGGTGCGGCGGGTGCGTGGTGGCTGCTGTCCCGGGTCGAGCCGCCGGCCAGGCGACGTGAGCGCGAGGAGGTCCAGCGCACCTTGCCCCACCTGGTCGACCTCCTGGCCTCCACCCTGCGCGCCGGTGCCGAGCCCGTTGCCGGGCTGGCGCAGGTGTGCGCCGCCCTCCCCGGGCCGGCGGCGGACCGCTTCGCGCCGGTGGTCGATCGCGCCCGGTGGGGAGCGTCCCCGACCGAGGCCTGGGAGTCGGTGGCGGACGATCCCGAGCTGGCGCCGCTGGTGCGGGCGATGGTCCGGTCGCAGACCTCCGGAGCCTCGGTCGTGCAGGTCGTCGAGCGCCTCGCCGACGAGCTCGAGCGCGAGGGCCTCGCCCGGGCGGAGGACGCCGCGAGGAAGGTCGGCGTGGCCGCCGCGGTGCCCCTCGGCGTCTGCCTGCTCCCGGCGTTCCTCCTCCTCGGGGTCGTGCCGACGGTCGCCTCGCTCCTCGGCTCGGTGGCGCCGTGAGGGCGGGGGCCCGCTCCTGCCCGGCTCGATCCGTCATACGAATCCGACCGCATCGGTGCGGGTTCGTATGACGGACGGCAAGACCGGCGGCCGAGCCGCGAACCGTCCACAGACGTCGTCGATCGCGGTCTGTCCACAGCGTGCGGGCCGTCCAGGTGCGGGCGCAGCCCAGGCGCCGGAGGCTCGTCAGGACGGGGTTCATCGGGAGTCCCGCACGACCCTCAGGAGGACGGATGACGACCACGCGACGAGACGAGCGGGGCATCACCACGGCGGAGTACGCCGTCGGCACCGCGGCGGGAGCCGGGTTCGCCGGGCTGCTCTACAAGTTGCTGACCGGCAGCTTCGGCGACCAGCTGCTCGGCCGGCTCTTCGACCACGTGATGAGCCTGCTCGGCATCGGCTGATGGGGCTGTCGTCGCGGGGCCGGCCGGGCGAGCGTGGAGCCGCGACCGCCGAGCTGGCGCTCGGCATCCCGCTCCTCGTGGCCCTGACGGCCGGCCTGGTCTGGATGCTGGCCGTCGGCGCCGCGCAGGTGAGGGTCGTCGACGCCTCGCGCGAAGCCGCCCGGGCCGTCGCGCGTGGCGACGACGTGGCGGCGGCGGAGTCGGTCGCGCTGCGGATCGCGCCGGAGGGCGCCCGGGTCAGCGTCGTGGTCGGAGACGGCCAGGTCACCGTGACCACGAGCGCTCGCGTGCGTGCCCCGGGCGGCCTGCTCTCCGCGCTCCCCGGCGTGACGGTGTCCGACGAGGCGGTCGCCCTCGCGGAGGAGTCGTGAGACGGCCTTCGGAGGAGGGCGGCGCCACGGTGCTGGTCGTGGCGATGGCCGGCGTCCTGCTGTTCGTCACGGTCGGGCTCTCCGCGGCCGGCGGACTGGTCACTGCCCAGCGTCGTGCCCAAGCGGCGGCCGACCTCGCCGCGCTCGCGGGAGCGACCAGTCAGGCCGACGCATGTGCCGACGCCGCGTGGATCGCCGCTGCCAACGATGGGAGGCTCACCGACTGCCAGGTCCGCGGCCGCGACGTGCTGGTCGCCGTGATGGTCCAGGGTCCTCACGTGCCCTGGCGCGAGGTGCACGTCACCGCAGAGGCCCGGGCGGGGCCGGGGTGATTCGGGCGGTCAGGCGCGGGTCTCGTCCTCGCCCTCGGCACGGCGCTCGGCCTCGACCCGCTCGAGCTTCTGGTTCAGCTCGGTGAGCTCCTTGCGCTCGCGGCGGTGGGCGAGGCTGCGCTTGGTTCCCCACTTGAGGATCGAGAAGCCCCACAGGACCGCAGCTCCCGCCGCGACGCCGATCAGGAACGACTCGAGGGTGGTCACGCTGAACCCCAGCAGCTCACCGCCGTTGCCGGCCTCGCTGACGAACACGGCAGAGAGGATGGCGATGCCGCCGAGGATGATGAGGGCGAGTCCGAGGATGACCATGCCTCGAATCTAGCGCCCTCACGCCGGGGGCGGTGCCCCCGTGAGGAGGGCGTCGAGCAGCAGGATCGCGCCGGCCTTGTCGAGGGGGTTGTTCTGGTTGCCGCACTTCGGCGACTGGATGCACGACGGGCAGCCGCTCACGCACTCGCAGCCGGCGATCGCCTCGCGGGTGGCCGTCAGCCACTCGACGGCGGTGTGGAAGCCCCGCTCGGAGAAGCCGGCGCCGCCCGGGTGGCCGTCGTACACGAACACGGTGAGCACGCCGGTGTCGGCGTGCCGGGCGGTCGAGACGCCGCCGATGTCCCAGCGGTCGCAGGTCGCGAAGAGAGGAAGGAGCCCGATCGAGCAGTGCTCGGCGGCGTGGGCCGCGCCCGGCACGTCGAGCGTGGCCAGCCCGGCCTCGGCGACCACGTCGTCCGGCACCGTCCACCACACCGCCGTCGTCCGCAGCGTGCGTTCGGGGAGGTCGAGCGGCTCCTCGGAGAGCACCTCCCCGCCCGGCTGGCGCCGCTTCAGGAAGGAGACCACCTGGTGCGAGACGTCGACCTCGCCCAGCGACAGCTCGCAGCCACCCCACGACCGGCGTTCGCGGGTGGCGACGATGCCGATGTCGGTGACCTCCCGGGCCGTGGTGCTGTACGACGGTTCGTCGCGGCGCATGGTGGCCACGGAGTGCTCGAGGTCGAGGTCCTCGACCAGCCAGGTCTCGCCCTGGTGCACGTAGACCGCGCCGGCGTGCGCCTGGTTGTGGGCGCCGCTGGCGTCGACCGTCCCGACGACCCGCCCGGTGTCGGCCTCGATCAGCTGGACGGGCGAGCCGCCGGCGGACCGGATGTCGGCGAGGTCGGCCGCGCGGCTCCGGTCGGTCCAGAACCACCCGCGCGGGCGCCGCCGCAGCAGGCCCAGGTCGACGAGCTGGTCGACCACCTCGCGCGCGGTCGGGCCGAAGAGCGGCAGGTCGGCCTCCGTCAGCGGCGACTCCTGGGCCGCGGCCGCGAGGTGGGGACCCATCACGTGCGGGTTCGACGGGTCGAAGACCGACGCCTCGACGGGCGCACCGATGAGCATCTCGGGGTGGGTGACGAGGTAGGTGTCGAGCGGGTCGTCCTTCGCGACGAGGATCCCGAGCGCGTCCTCTGCGCCGCGGCCGGCCCTGCCGACCTGCTGCCAGAAGGCGGCCCGCGTGCCCGGGAAGCCGGCGATCAGCACCGCGTCGAGGCCACTGATGTCGATGCCGAGCTCGAGGGCGTTGGTGGCGGCCAGGCCCATCAGGTCACCGCGACGCAGCGCGGCCTCGAGCGCGCGGCGCTCCTCGGGGAGGTAGCCGCCGCGGTAGGCCGCCACCTTGTCGGGCAGCGACCGGTCCACCTCGGCGAGCAGCTCGGAGGCGGTCAGGGCGACCTGCTCGGCGCCGCGCCGCGACCGGATGAAGGCCAGGGTGCGCACGTCCTCGGCCACCAGGTCGGCCAGCAGGTCGGCCACCTCCGAGGAGGCGGCCCGACGCACCGGCGCGCCGTTCTCCCCGGCATGCGAGGTGAACGGCGGCTCCCAGAGCAGCAGCGAGACCTGCCCGCGCGGCGAGTCGTCCCGGGTGAGCGCCACGACGTCCAGGCCGGTCAGCCGGGAGGCGGTCACCTCGGGCTCGGCCACGGTCGCCGACGCGAGCACGAACGTCGGGTTGGCGCCGTACATCGCACACACCCGACGCAGCCGCCGCAGCACGTGGGACACGTGCGCGCCGAAGACCCCGCGGTAGTGGTGGCACTCGTCGACGACGACGTACTGCAGCGAGCCGAGCAGCCGCGACCAGCGGTGGTGAGAGGGCAGCAGCGAGCGGTGGAGCATGTCGGGGTTGGTGAGGACGTACTCCCCGAAGTCGCGGGTCCAGTCGCGTTCCTCCCGCGAGCTGTCGCCGTCGTGCGCCGAGAGCCGTACGTCGAGCCCGAGCGCGGACAGCCCGGCGAGCTGGTCGTGCGCGAGCGCCTTGGTCGGCGCGAGGTAGAGCACTGAGGCGCCCCGCTCGCCCCGCGGCCCGCGTGCGGCGCGGATCGCGGACAGGGCCGGCACCTGGTAGGCCACCGACTTCCCCGAGGCCGTGCCGGTCGCCACGATCACGTGGTCGCCGGCGTGTGCGGCATCGGCGGCGACGACCTGGTGGCGCCAGGGCCGGGCCACGCCCTGGGCGGCGAAGGCGGCCCGCACGTCGCCCGGCACCCACTCCGGCCAGTCCTCGTGGACGGCCGCGCGGGCGGGCAGCACCTCGAGGTGCCGGAGCCTGTCCTCCCGGCCGGGGACGCCGGCCAGCCGGTCGATCAGCGCACTCACGTCCCGAGTCTGGCAAACGGGACCGACGCAGAGATGTTGGGGAGTCCTGCGCAACGGGAGGGACTCGTGGTTTGATACCACCCGGAATGAACTAGGGACACAACCTGTGTCCTGCTGGCGTACTGTCCGAACTGATTTCGGGAACCGGGGAGCAGTCGTGGATCTCACCCTTGCCACACGCGAGGTGGATGGTCGCGCCGTCGTGTCGGTGGGCGGCGAGATCGACGTCTACACCGCGCCCAAGCTCCGTGACTGCATCACCGAGCTCGTCGGCGCCGGCACCTACGACATCATCATCGACCTCGAGGCCGTCGAGTTCCTCGACTCCACCGGCCTCGGCGTGCTGGTCGGTGGTCTCAAGAAGGTCCGCGCCCACGACGGGTCGCTCGACCTGGTCTGCACGCAGGAGCGCCTGCTCAAGATCTTCCGCATCACGGGCCTCGCCAAGGTGTTCGTCATCCACGACTCCGTCGGCCTCGCGCCCGGCGCCTGAGCGCCCTCGCTCCTCACCCCTCCGGACGTGTCCGGAGGGGCTTTTCGTCTCCCGGGACGGACACCCCGTGTGGCGTGGGTCACCCTTCTCCGTGATCCGGATCACGTCTGCGTAGACTCCGGCGCGTTCTGACTCATTCACAGGAGGACGCGCTAATGACGGGGATCTTGCCCGCTGTCGTGAAGCCGGAGCTCGCAGGTGGGAACCTGGTCCTGGTCGTCGTCGTTGCCCTGATCGCGCTCGGCGCGCTCGGGATGGCCGCGATGTTCCGGTCCCAGGTCATGGCCGCCGGCGAGGGCACCGACAACATGAGGACCATCGCCCAGGCCGTGCAGGAAGGCGCCAACGCCTACCTGACCCGGCAGTTCCGCACTCTCGGGATCTTCGCCGCGGTGGCGTTCGTGGTCCTGTTCGCACTTCCCGCCGACGACGTCACCGTCCGCATCGGCCGCTCGATCTTCTTCCTCGTCGGTGCCGGGTTCTCCGCCACCATCGGCTACCTCGGCATGAGCCTGGCCGTCCGCGCCAACCTGCGCGTGGCCGCGGCCGCCGAGACCGAGGGCCGCGACCCGGCCATGACCATCGGCTTCCGCACCGGCGCCTTCGTCGGCATGGCCACGGTCGGCCTGGGCCTCCTCGGCGCCAGCCTCGTGGTGCTGCTGTTCAAGGACGAGGCCCCGCACGTGCTCGAGGGCTTCGGCTTCGGTGCCGCCCTGCTCGCCATGTTCATGCGTGTCGGCGGCGGCATCTTCACCAAGGCGGCCGACGTCGGTGCCGACCTGGTGGGCAAGGTCGAGAACAACATCCCCGAGGACGACCCGCGCAACGCCGCGACGATCGCAGACAACGTCGGTGACAACGTCGGTGACTGCGCCGGCATGGCTGCCGACCTCTTCGAGTCGTACGCCGTCACGCTGGTCGCCGCGCTCATCCTCGGCGCCGCCGCGTTCGGCGACAAGGGCCTGGTCTTCCCGCTGCTGATCCCCGCGATCGGTGCGCTGACCGCCGTGCTCGGTGTCTTCATCACCAAGCCGAAGTCCGGCGAGAACGGCCTCACCACGATCAACCGGGCGTTCTACATCTCCGCAGCCGTCGGCGCGGTCGCCTCGGTGATCCTGTCCTACGTCTACCTGCCCGGGTCGTTCTCCGAGTTCGAGAACTTCACCGGCGGCGACATCGCCCAGGCGACCGGCGACCCGCGACTCATCGCGAGCCTCGCCGTCGTCATCGGCATCGTGATGGCCGCGGGCATCCTCGCCCTCACCGGCTACTACACCGGCACCGAGTTCCGCCCGGTCAAGGACGTCGGCAAGACCTCGCTCACCGGTCCGGCCACCGTCATCCTCTCCGGCCTGAGCGTCGGCTTCGAGTCGGCGGTCTACACGACCCTGGTCATCGGCGCTGCCGTGTTCGGGGCCTTCCTGCTCGGCGGCGCGACCGTCACGGTCTCGCTCTTCGCCGTCGCTCTCGCCGGCTGCGGCCTCCTGACCACCGTCGGCGTGATCGTCGCGATGGACACCTTCGGCCCGGTCTCCGACAACGCCCAGGGCATCGCCGAGATGTCGGGCGACGTCAGCGAGAACGGCGCGCAGATCCTCACCGAGCTCGACGCCGTCGGCAACACCACGAAGGCCATCACCAAGGGCATCGCGATCGCGACGGCCGTGCTGGCCGCGACCGCGCTCTTCGGCTCCTACTCCACCTCGGTGGCTGAGGCCGTGGGTGACGCCGGCGTGCTGAGCGACGACGACGTCTCCGCGCTGAACTTCCTCGTCTACAACCCGGGCGTCCTCGTCGGCGTGCTGCTGGGTGCGGCCGTGGTGTTCCTCTTCTCCGGCCTGGCCATCAACGCCGTGGCCCGCGCCGCCGGCGCGGTCGTGTTCGAGGTGCGTCGCCAGTTCCGCGAGATCCCCGGGATCATGGAGGGCACCGGTCGTCCCGAGTACGGCAAGGTCGTCGACATCGTGACCCGCGACTCGCTCCGCGAGCTGGTCACGCCCGGCATCCTGGCGGTGATGGCCCCGATCGCCGTCGGCTTCGGCCTCGGCGTCGCCGCCCTGGCGGGCTTCCTCGCCGGTGCGATCGGCACCGGCACCCTGATGGCCGTCTTCCTGGCCAACGCCGGTGGCGCCTGGGACAACGCCAAGAAGCTGGTCGAGGACGGCCACCACGGCGGCAAGGGCTCCGAGGCCCACGCCGCGACGGTCATCGGCGACACGGTCGGCGACCCGTTCAAGGACACCGCCGGTCCGGCCATCAACCCGCTCATCAAGGTGATGAACCTGGTCTCGCTGCTCATCGCGAGCGCCGTGGTCTCGATGAGCGTCGGCGACGACCAGAACGACGGCCTCCGCATCGTCATCGCCCTCGTCGCGGTCGCGATCATCACCGTCGCGGTGGTCATCTCCAAGCGCCGTGAGGTGGCGATCGCCGACGACGGCGACAACGCCGGCTCGTCGTCCTTCGCACCGCACACCGCCTGACGAGTCGGCGCTACTGCGCGCCGTACACCCGCCGAGTCGGCGCATCTGCACACACATCGCGTGCAGATGCGCCGGCTCGGTGCATTTCAGGCGTGCAGATGCGCCGACTCGGTGCGTTTCTGCTGTGCAGATGCGCCTGCTCAGTGCTCGCCGAAGTGCGGGCGGGTGAGCTCCTCGGTGAGCCCGCCCAGCGCCGTGTGGTCGTCGGCGTCGCCGGCGTGCGGCCCCTGGAGCCACTGCGCGAACGACCAGATCTCCGAGAGCCGCCACTCCAGGTCGAACAGCCGCACCATCTGCGGGTCGTGGTCGACGTCGCGCCTCTCGTGCACCAGGGTCGCGAGGTCGCGCTCGCGCGGGGCCAGCTTCAGCGACTCCCAGTCGATGAGGAAGGTCCGTCCGTGGGCCAGCCACTGGTTGCGCACGTGCGGCTCGCCGTGCGTGACGACGTACGACGCCGGGTCGGCGAGCGCGAGCAGCCGCGCGTGCTCCCGCGCCCACCCGCCGACCTGGGCGAGGCGCGTCACGACCAGTTCGCGGGCAGCCGGGCCGAGGGGCTCGGGCCAGTCCTCGACGAGGAGGTCACGCAGGTGGTCTGCCAGTCCCGGGTCGATCTCGGTCGACCACACCGGTGCGGCTGAGGGCGGGGCCGCCGCGTGGAGGGAGGCGAGGAGGTCGGGGAGCTCGGCGACCGACTCGGCGGGCCGCTCGCCCTCGAGCCACCGCGTCACGCTGGCCGTGCGCGGGCCGCACGGCACGGTGAAGCTGCCGCCGACGGCGGGGAGCGACGGCCACACGAAGTCGAGGTCGAGCGCGGCCGCGGCGGCGTACGCACCCTCGAGGCTCTCGGCGGTGTGCCGGGGCAGGTCGGGGTCGAGGGTGGCGAAGAGCGTCGGCTCCCCGGCCATGTCGACCCGCCAGTGGTGGGCGCCCCACCCCACTGCCAGGTGCTCGACCGCGTCGGCCCGGGGCTCCCAGTGGTGCCGCACGACCTCGAGGACATCGGCGTCGGTCACGTCGGGTGGCGGCTCGAGCACGCGACCATCCTCACACCCCGGGATGTCTGAGGACGTGGTGGACGTGAGTGGACCCGATTCCCGTTCACCACGTCCTCAGATATCCGCGTGCGGCAGGGTGATCGTGAACGCCGCGCCGCCCTCGGGCGACGAGCCGGCCGTGATCGTGCCGCCCATCCGGCGTACGAGCCCGGCGCCGATCGCGAGGCCGAGGCCGTGGCCGCCGGTGGCACGGCGACCGCGGTAGCGCTCGTGCAGCACCCCGGGCTCGAAGGCGACGGCGAGGTCATCCGGGGCCAGGCCGGGCCCGGAGTCGCGCACCTCGACCACGCCGCCGTCCCGCGTGGCCAGCACGATCGTGCCGCCGCGGGGCGTCACCCGCAGCGCGTTGTCCAGCAGCCCTTCGAGCACCTGCCGCAACCGCGCCGGGTCGGCTCGTACGACGACGGCCGCGGCGTCGGCGACCAGCGAGACCCCGGCCGTGCGGGCTCGTGCCGCCCAGGCCTCCGCGGTCGTGGTGACCAGGTTGCCCGCGTCCATGTCGGAGAGGGTGATAGCGAAGTCGTCGGCCTGCAGGCGGGCGAGCGCGAGGAGGTCGGCGACGTAGCCTTCGAGGCGCTCGGCCTCGCCGACCAGCGTCGCGCCGACCGCGCGGGCGTCCTCGGGCGGCACGGTGCCGTCGGCGAGGCCCTCGGCATAGCCGCGGACCGCCGTCAGCGGCGTACGCAGCTCGTGGGAGACCGAGAGGAGGAAGCGGCGCTGCCGCTCCTCACTGGTGCGCAGCGCGCCGTCGAGCTGGCCCAGCGCCGCGGCGACGTCGGCGACCTCCGGCGGGCCGGACGTCGGCAGCTCGACGCCGCGCTCGCCAGCCGCCAGCCGCCGCGCGGCGCTCGCCGCCTGGGTCAGCGGCGATCCCAGCCGACGCGCCAGCCACGCGGCGAGGCCGAGGGCCACCAGCGACCCGAGGGCGAGTGCCAGCACCACCCGGCGGCGTACGGCACCGAGCGCGGCGTCCGCGCTGGACACGTCGGCGGCGAGCACGACCGCACCGCCGCTGGGTGAGGGACGCCCCTCGATGAGCACGGGTACGCCGTCGAGGTCGCCGCTCGTGGACACCGGCTGTCCGGCCCGGAGCTCGGCGAGCTCGTCCGCGGTGAGCGCGGTCGCGGCGCCCGACGCGCGGGCGTCGGTGACGACGCCGATGGTCAGCCCGGAGACAGCGGTGACGCGGTCGAGCCGGTCGGAGGTGAGCGCGAGCCGCGGCAGCCGCGCCAGCAGGTCGGCCTGGCGGGCGAGCGGGGTGCGGACGGCGTCCTCGCGGGCCCCGGCGAGCAGCGGGGCGACCAGCAGCCCGGCGAGGAGCGCCGAGACCGCGGCTACTGCGGCCATGGCGAGCGCGAGCCGGGCGGTCAGGCCGGTGCGGTTCACGACCGGCTCCGGGCGCGGTAGCCGACGCCGCGCACGGTCTCGACCGGGCAGTGCTCGCCGAGCTTGGCCCGCAGCTGGGCGACGTAGACGTCGACCGTGCGGCTGGTGCCGTAGTCGGCGTGGCCCCATGCACGCGACAGCAGCTCGGCGCGGTCGAAGACCTTGCCGGGCGAGCCCATCAGCACCTCGAGCAGGTTGAACTCGGTGGCGGTGAGGTGGCACGTCGCGCCGTCGACGGTCAGCGTCCGCGAGCCGGGATCGAGGGTGACCGCGCCGTCGCGCACCGGCCGCGGGCCGGTGGGTGCGCTGCTGCGGCGCACGACCGTCTTCACCCGCGCCACCAGCTCGCGGGGCGAGAACGGCTTGGTCACGTAGTCGTCGGCACCGAGCTCGAGCCCGAGCACCCGCTCCACCTCGTCGTCGCGCGCCGTCACGAAGAGCACGGGTGTCCAGTCGCTGGCGTCGCGCATCGCCCGGCACACGTCGGTGCCCTCACCGTCGGGCAGGCCCACGTCGAGCAGCACGACCGCGGGACGGAGCCGGCGTACGGCCCCGAGCGCGCCGGCGACGTCGGTCTCCAGGTGCACGCCGAAGCCCGCGGCGGTGAGGTAGCGGCGGACGAGGTCGCTGATCGCCGGCTCGTCCTCGACGACGAGCACGAGTCCGCGCGTCTGGTCCACGACACGAACGCTAGTGGCCGCGGCCCACCCGGACAGGCGGTTGGCCGACGCCCTTACGCAACCCGAACACAGTCCTGACACAGCCGCCACCCACGCGCACCACCGTCGTGGACAGGCGCCGGCACCGGGTCGGCCCCGAGAAGGAGATCGACATGCCCCTCATCCAGACCGCCGGGCT
Organism: Nocardioides sp. BE266; assembly: GCF_031457855.1. Classification (NCBI taxonomy): domain Bacteria; kingdom Bacillati; phylum Actinomycetota; class Actinomycetes; order Propionibacteriales; family Nocardioidaceae; genus Nocardioides; species Nocardioides sp. BE266. The sequence continues at coordinate 130,421 of NZ_JAURTI010000006.1, forward strand.
CTTCACCGCCGGGCTGCTCACGACCACCTCGCTGTTCGCCGGCGCCACCCCGGGATCCACCTCCGGTCCCGACGACGGCCCGCGCATCCCGTGCGGGGCGGTGTGGTCGAAGCTCCCTGCCGACCTGCGCGCCGACCTGACCGCTGCCCGGCAGCTCCCCGAGGGCGAGCGGATCGACGCGCTGCAGGCGATCCGCGAGGACGCGCTCGACGGCGACTACGGCGACCGCGTGCAGCAGTTCGCCGAGCGCCGCGAGCAGCGGGTCCGCGCGGTGCGCCGGCTCCTGCCGGCCGACCTCAAGGTCGACCTGCGCGACGCGCGCGACCTGAGCGGCGACGAGCAGGTGGCGGCCTACCGCGCGATCCGCGACGGCGCCCTCGCCGGGGAGTACGGCGACCGGGTCCAGCAGGTCGCGGAGACCGTGCAGCAGCGGCGCGAGGCCTGCGAGGCGTCGTGATCCGGCGCCTGGCGGTCCGGGTCGGCCTGAACTGCGCCGTGGCCGGCGCTGCGCTCGTGGCGAGCTCACTCCTCGCCACGCCGGCGCTGGTGCAGGCCCCAGCCGTCAGTGCCGCACCGGGCACCGCCGACACCCGGGCCGAGCGGGAGGCGGCCCGGGTGTCGGCGCTGCTGGAGGACCACGACTGCTGGTCCGACGCGGCACCGGTCGGCTCACCCGAGCCGCATCACGCGGTGGTGACCCGGCCGGACCAGCGGCCACGCCTCGTCGACGCCTCGGTGGGCTACGCGATCTGGCTGGAGGGACGGCCCGGCACGCTCCACGGCTTCTGCCCCTGACCGGCGGTGTCGCGGGTCTGCGAGGCTGGTGCCATGCCCTCGGACACCGACGTCGCCGGCGCGCTCCGCCAGGCCCTGCTCGCCGCCGACTTCACCTACGACCGCGTGGCCGAGGCGATCGGCGAGGACGCGCACCGCGCGCTCGGACGCAACGAGACCCGCCCCGCCCTGCGTCGTACGACGTCGGGCGGGCCGCTCGACACGCTGGTGCGGCTCTTCCTGCTGCAGACCACGGTGTCCCGCGACGACGCTGACCGCGCCCTCCCCGGCCTGGTCGACCGGCTGTGCAACGCCGGCCTGCTCGAGCAGAGCGTGAGTGAGGTAGCGGCCCGGACGGACTGCCGGCCCTATGCCACCGAGGACCGTGACCTCTGGATCGTCTCCGACCTCACGCCCGGCCTCGACGGGTCTCCGGTCGCGGTGGGCCCCGACCACGTCCTCGGCATCTCCAGCGCCTCGACCAGCCTGGCCCAGCTCACCATGCGGGAGCCCGTCGGCAGTGCCCTCGACCTCGGGACCGGCTGCGGCGTGCAGGCGCTGCACCTCGCCGGCCACGCCGGCCGGGTCGTCGCCACCGACGTCAACGCCCGCGCGCTCTGGATGACCCGGCTCAACGCCGCCGTCAACGAGGTCGAGGTCGACGTGCGCAACGGCTCCTTCTTCGAGCCCGTGGCGGGCGAGCGCTTCGACCTCATCTCGACCAACCCGCCCTTCGTGATCTCCCCGGCGACCGGCGAGCGGCTCGTCTACCGCGACTCCGGGCTGCCCGGCGACCGCGTCGTCGAGCACATCGTCCGCACCGGCCCCGACCACCTCACCGACGGCGGCTGGCTCCAGGTGCTGGCCAACTGGGCGATCCTCGACGGCCAGCCCTGGGACGAGCGGCTCGGCTCGTGGCTGCGGGCGGACTGCGATGCGCTCGTCGTGCAGCGCGAGACGCTCGACCCGGCGTCCTACGTCGAGCTGTGGCTCAAGGACAGCGGCCACCACGGCGGCCCGGACTACGCCACCCGCTACGACACCTGGCTCTCGTGGTTCGAGGAGACCAGTATCGAGGCGGTCGGCTTCGGCTGGATCAACGTCCGTCTCGGAGGGGCCGGTGTCCACGACCTCCTCGAGTGGCCGTACGACGTCGAGCAGCCGATCGGCCCTGCCATCCACGCCTGGGGCGACGCGGTCACCGACCTGCGCGGGCTGTCCGACGACGACCTGCTGGTCACGAGGCTGCGTGCCCGCGAGGACGTGCAGCAGGAGACCGTGGGGCGGCCCGGTGCCGAGGACCCCGAGGCCATCGTGCTGCGCCAGCAGCGTGGCTTCCGTCGCGCCCGCACCGCCGACACCATCGAGGCAGCGTTCGTGGGTGCCTGTGACGGCGACCTGACCGTCGGTCAGCTCCTCGGCGCCGTCGCGCAGCTCACCGAGCGTGAGGCCGACACCCTCCGGACGACCTACCTCCCGGTCGTGCGCGAGCTCGTTGGCGAGGGCTTCCTCGAGGTCAGCTGACCGCATCCAGCCGACCCTGCTCCGCCAGCGCCTCGTCACGCATCAGGACCAGGTCTTCGACGAGCGTGGTCGAGAGCAGCTCCGGGCGTCCGGTCGCGTAGAGGTCGGGGCTGGGTGCCCACCACGGTCGGGGAGAGGTCCAGCCCAGCCGGCGGACGTGCCCGGAGACAGCGCCGCTGTTCGACCCGAGCGAGGAGACGCCGAGGTGGGAGGCGATGCTGACCTGGGTGACCGGGCCTGCCGGGCCGATGGCGGCGTTGGCCTTGCCGACCACCCAGACGATCCCGGCGGCGATCCGGTCGGGTGCGGTGCGCTCCGGCAGCCACGGCGCCTTCTCGCGCAGCAGGAGCAGGCACCGCCGCAGCGGTGCCTCGAGGTCGGGGGAGAGCAGCTCCTCGCAGACGTCACCGAGCAGCTCGTCGACGACGAGCCAGGGCTCGTCGGCGACCGGATCGAGCACCTCGCGCAGCAGCGGACGAGTGGGATCGGGCGCCAGCGCGAGCAGCGCGTCGCGCCCGCCGACGATCCCGCCGAGCCACGCCAGCACCTGCTCGTGCCGTGGTGGCGGGGGAGGACTGTGCACCACCCGGGGCCGCCGCTCGGCGTCGAGCTCACGGGCCAGGGCCTCGTAGCGCGAGTCGTGGTGGCTCTCGGTCCACGCGTCGACCAGCCGGCCGTCGAGGAAGACGAGGTGGCTGACCCGACCCTCACCGGTGAGCAGGGAGGGCGGGGAGGGTGAGCCGAAGAGGGAGAGCTCGTCACGGGTCGGCGTGCGCCAGGGGTCGTCGTACATCACCACGGTCCTTTCGGGGTCGTCGGGATCACCCTCGGCGCACCGTCCGACACGGGAGCCGCGCCGCCGGGCGGGCCTGTGGACAGGTGGCGACGTGGCCCGGTTGTGGACGGAACGTGGCCCGGTCCAGACCGGAGGGTTCACGGATGTGGACGTAGTCCACCGGTGAGCCGATTCGGCTCCCGGGGTGGTGAACTCCCGATGTGGCGCTACCGTTGCGGCGCCGAGCAACATCTCGGCAGCGTCAAGAGGGAGCAGTGAAGAAGTGGCAAAGCTCGTCATCGTCGAGTCCCCGGCCAAGGCCCGCACCATCGGTGGGTACCTCGGCCAGGACTACGTCGTCGAGTCCTCGATCGGACACATCCGCGACCTGCCGAACAACGCGGCAGACACCCCGGCCAAGATCAAGGACAAGCCGTGGGGCCGCCTCGCGGTCGACGTCGACAACGGCTTCGAGCCCTACTACGTCGTGCCCCGCGACAAGAAGAGCCACATCGCCAAGCTGAAGAAGCTGGTCAAGGACGCCGACGCCCTCTACCTCGCCACCGATGAGGACCGCGAGGGAGAGGCCATCGCCTGGCACCTCCTCGACGAGCTCAAGCCGCCGAAGGGCCTGCCGGTCCACCGGATGGTCTTCCACGAGATCACCAAGCCCGCGATCCTCGCCGCCGTCGACAACCCGCGCGAGATCAACGACGACCTCGTCGAGGCCCAGGAGGCCCGCCGCATCCTCGACCGCCTCTACGGCTACGAGGTCTCCCCGGTGCTGTGGAAGAAGGTCATGTCCGGCCTCTCCGCCGGCCGCGTGCAGTCCGTGGCGACCCGCCTGGTCGTCGACCGCGAGCGCGAGCGGATGAAGTTCAAGGTCGCCTCCTACTGGGACCTCGACGCGACGTTCGACGCCGGCACCGGCCACGACCCGCGGATGTTCCCCGCGAAGCTCCACAGCATCGACGAGGTCCGCGTCGCCCGCGGCTCCGACTTCGACAACACCGGCGTGCTGAAGGGCAAGGGTGAGCGCGTCCACCTCAGCCGCGCCGACGCCGAGGCGCTGGCGTCGGGCCTGAGCGAGACGTCGTACGCCGTGCGCTCGGTGGAGTCCAAGCCCTACCGCCGCTCGCCCTACCCGCCGTTCCGCACCACCACCCTCCAGCAGGAGGCGAGCCGCAAGCTCGGGATGAGCGCCAGCGTCACCATGTCGGTGGCCCAGCGCCTCTACGAGAACGGCTACATCACCTACATGCGTACGGACTCCACGACGCTGTCGGGTGCCGCGATCGGTGCCGCCCGCGACCAGGTGCGCGAGCTCTACGGCGCCGAGTACGTCCCCGACTCCCCGCGCACCTACACCTCCAAGGTGAAGAACGCGCAGGAGGCGCACGAGGCGATCCGCCCGGCCGGCGACACGTTCCGCACGCCCGCCCAGACCGGTCTGAGCGGTGAGCAGTTCCGCCTCTACGAGCTGATCTGGATGCGCACCGTCGCCTCGCAGATGAAGGACGCGACCGGCAACTCGGTGACCATCCGCCTCGGTGGCGCGGCCGCCGACGGTCGTGACGTCGTCTTCAGCGCGAGCGGCCGCACGATCACCTTCCACGGCTTCCTCAAGGCCTACGTCGAGGACATCGACGACGCGTCCAAGCGTCGCGACGACGCCGAGACGCGCCTGCCGAACCTCACCGAGGGCGCCGCGGTCTCGGCCGCCACGCTCACCCCGGAGGGCCACGAGACCAAGCCGCCGGCCCGCTACACCGAGGCCACGCTGATCAAGGAGCTCGAGGACCGCGAGATCGGCCGCCCGTCGACCTACGCCTCGATCATCGGCACGATCCTCAACCGCGGCTACGTCTACAAGAAGGGCACCGCCCTCGTCCCGGCGTGGCTGGCCTTCTCGGTCACCCGCCTGCTCGAGGAGCACTTCCCGCGCCAGGTGTCCTACGAGTTCACCGCCTCGATGGAGGACGTGCTCGACGAGATCGCCAACGGCCAGCGCGACCGCGCGACCGAGCTCGGCGAGTTCTACTACGGCTCCGGCGACGTGATCGGCCTCAAGACCCTGGTCACCGACCTGGGCGAGATCGACGCCAAGGAGATGGCGACCTTCGCCATCGGCACGCCCGACGACGGCATCAACCTGCGCGTCGGCCGCTACGGCCCGTACGTCGAGGGCCCGGGGCCCGAGGGCGGCGAGGCAGGTGCGCCGATCCGCGCCAACGTCCCCGACGACCTGCCGCCCGACGAGCTGACCGTGGCCAAGGCCAAGGAGCTGCTGGCCAACCCGGCGGGCGAGGAGCAGGTCGTCGGCAACCACCCCGACACCGGGCTCCAGATCGTCGCCAAGAACGGTCGTTTCGGCCCCTACGTCACCGAGCTGCTGCCCGAGGACGCGCCCAAGAGCGCCAAGCCGCGCACCGGCTCGCTCTTCAAGTCGATGACCCTCGACACCGTCTCGCTCGAGCAGGCCGTCAAGCTGCTCGACCTGCCGCGCGTCGTCGGCGTGGACGAGGACGGCACCGAGATCACCGCGCAGAACGGTCGCTACGGCCCGTACCTCAAGAAGGGCACCGACTCCCGGTCCCTCACCTCCGAGGACCAGATCTTCGACATCACCCTCGACCAGGCGAAGGCGATCTACGCCCAGCCCAAGCAGCGCGGTCGCGGCGCGGCCACCCCGCCCCTCAAGGAGCTCGGCAACGACCCCGTCTCCGGCCAGCCGGTCATCGTGAAGGCCGGCCGCTTCGGCGAGTACGTCACCGACGGCGAGTACAACGCCACCCTCCGCAAGGACGACACGGTCGAGTCGATCACCCTCGAGCGCGCGGCGGAGCTGCTCGCCGAGCGTCGCGAGCGCGGCCCGGCGAAGAAGGCGGCCAAGAAGGGCGCGAAGAAGGCGCCGGCGAAGAAGACGGCTGCCAAGAAGACCACCGCAAAGAAGACTGCTGCGAAGAAGACGACGAAGAAGGCCGCCAAGAAGTCCTGACGGCTCACGTGGTGCCGATGGCGGAGTCGGTGATGAGCGTCCCGTCGAGGTGCGGGAGCCAGTTCACCCGGATCGCGGTGCGCCCCCACGGGACGTCGTCCGCGGTGTCCTCGACCAGCGTGATCGAGGCGTTGGCCAGCTCGAAGGCGCCGTCCAGCTCGGCGACGCCGAGCAGTCGCGCCAGGAGCACGTTGCCGAACCAGCCGTGCGAGACCAGGCCCACCACGTCGCCAGGGTCGTGACGTTCCTCGAGCGAGGCCAGCAGCCGGTCGGCGCGGGCGATGTACGCCGAGCGCTCCCCCTCGACCTCGCCCCTCCACCAACCGTCCTCGCCCACCCAGTCGGGGAGGTGCAGGCGGTCGGACAGCGCGGCGAGCGCACCGCGGCCGGACCCGGGGTGGGCGACCCGCGCACCCGAGGTCTCGTGGAGGTCGTAGGGGCCGCCGACCTCGAACAGGTCCTCGTGCAGCTGCAGCGGGAGGTCCAGCGCGTCGGCCAGTGGCGCGGCCGTCTGCACCGCCCGCACCATGGGGGAGGCGTAGAGGTGCGTGAGGCGCCACGGCAGCCCCGGCTCGGTGGCGTACGACGCCAGCGCAGCGGCCTGCTGCTCACCGAGCGGGGTCAGCCGCGTGTCGACCTCGCGGCCGGTCTCGTCACCGGTCTCGGCCCACAGCTTGTTGTTGTTCGACTGGCCGTGGCGGACGAGCACGAATCGCATGCCCGCGAGTCTGGCACGCGCGTGCCCGGCTCAGGACTCCGACGGAGCGACCGTGCGCTGACGCGCGTCCTTGAGCTCCAGCGCGGCGCCGACCACCCAGGCGATGCCGCCGAAGGTGGTTCGCACCAGAGCAGGCGCGGTCTCGTCTACGCTTCGGCCCACGGGAGAGGGGGCGACCATGGCGGTCGAGGTGACCACGCCTGCGCTGAGGGCGCACGACGAGTGGCTGGACCGGCGCTGGCGCCTGACCGGGCTGCTCGTGGCGATGATGGCGCTCACGACGGCGGCGCTGCTCGTCGCCACGGGCACGCGTCCCGCGTCCTACGGCGACCTGCTCTCCGACGTGGCCAGCGGCAAGGTGAGGGAGGTCAGTGTCGCGGGCCCGGACGTGCCGAAGGCAGGCGACAGCGTCGAGCTCCGCTGGAAAGTGCTCGCCGACGTCCTCGACCAGTACGCCGTGGTCCACGTCGGTGACGACCGCGGGTACGACGCCTGGCAGGAACCCGTGTTCACCAGCTCGGGCGACCCGCTGGAGACGCTCCGCAGCATCAACCGCGACATCGTCCTGACGCCTGCCTCCTCCTCGGACGCCCCGAGCACCTCGTTCATGGAGTGGCGGGCACCGGGCGCCGTCGTCCTTCTGGCGCTGGCGACCTGGCTGGCGGTGCTGCTGCTGATCGTCGGCGGGCCCGAGCCGTGGCGTGCCACCCGGTGGGCGTGGGGCTGGGCGTGGATGCTGACCGGCCCCCTGGGGAGCGTCGCGTACCTCCTCCTCGGCGGGCCGCTCGGAACGTTCCGGCCGAGGGACCGGCGTCGCCGCCTGACCGGGGGCTGGGCCTTCCTGGCCGCGATGATCGTCCCGGCCTCCTGGGTCTCCCGCTGACTCCTGCCCGCCGTGTCCCACCCCGCCCGTAGGGTGTGCGACGTGAAGACCACCCCGCGGAGTTCTCCTCCTCCGCTGCGCTCCCCCGGACAACTCTGCGGGGACCCCGGATGAGCGCAGGGGTGTATTCGGAGCACGGCCTCTTCGTCTGCTTCGAGGGCGGCGACGGGGCGGGCAAGTCGACCCAGTCGCGCCTGCTGCGTGACTGGCTCGTCGAGCGCGGCGAGACCGTGCTGCTCACCTTCGAGCCCGGTGACACCGAGGTCGGCAAGGAGATGCGGCGCATCGTCCTCGACCCGGCGACCGGCCACCTGTCCGACCGCACCGAGGCGCTGCTCTACATCGCCGACAAGGCCGAGCACGTCGACCACGTCGTGCTGCCGGCCCTCGCGCGCGGCGAGGTCGTCATCACCGACCGCTACGTCGACTCGACCCTCGCCTACCAGGGTGCCGGGCGCACGCTGGAGGTCTCGGAGGTGGAGGCCGTCGCCCGGTGGGCGACCGCCGACCTGCGCCCCCACCTGACCGTCGTGCTGGACCTCGAGCCGGAAGCGGGTCTGGGGCGCTTCGCCGGGCGCGACCGGATCGAGGGGCAGTCGCTGGAGTTCCACCAGCGGGTGCGGCAGGGCTTCCTCGACCTCGCGGCTGCGGCCCCCGACCACTACGCCGTGCTCGACGCGCGGGCGCCGATCGACGAGATCGCCGCCGCGATCCGCGCGCGCATCGAGCCGCTGCTGGAGGGTCGATGACGACCATCACGGGAGCCGTCTGGGACGACCTCGTCGGCCAGCAGCCGCTCATCGGCACGCTGCGCGAGGCCGCCGCCGGCCACGGCATGACCCACGCGTGGCTCTTCACGGGTCCGCCCGGCTCGGGCCGCTCCAACGTCGCGCGCGCCTTCGCGGCCGCGCTCCAGTGCGAGACCGGCACCGGCTGCGGCACGTGCGAGGCCTGCCGGCTGGTGATGAGCGGGTCCCACCCCGACGTGACCGTCGTACGCTCCGAGACGACCGTGCTCTACGTCGACGACATGCGCGAGCTCGTGCAGCGCTCGGCGAAGTTCCCGGCGCTGGGGCGCTGGCAGGTGATCCTCGTCGAGGACGCCGACCGGCTCGGCACGCCGGAGAACCCGCGCACCGGCAACGCGCTCCTCAAGGCGATCGAGGAGCCGACGCCCAAGACGGTCTGGCTGCTGTGCGCGCCGACGCGGGCCGACGTGCTGCCGACCATCGCGTCGCGCTCGCGACACGTCACCCTGGCCACCCCGACCGCACCCGAGGTCAGCGACTTCCTCGTGCGGCACGGCATCGACGCGACCATGGCGTCGTTCGCCGCCCGCGCCAGCCAGGGCCACATCGGCCGGGCCCGCGCGCTGTGCGTCGACGAGGACGCCCGGCGGCGCCGGCGCGAGGTCGTCTCGCTGCCGTCGCGGCTCACCTCGCTCGGAGCGGTGATGACCGCCGCGACCAACCTCGCCGAGATCGCGAAGGAGGAGACCGCGGCAATCACCGCCGATGCCGAGAAGCGCGAGCTCGAGGGACTCCAGTCGATGTTCGGCAGCGAGCGCAAGGACACCACGAGCCGGGCCTACCGGGCGGCGCTCTCGGCGCTGGAGAAGCTGCAGAAGCAGAAGGCCCGCCGCCGGGTGCTCGACGTCATCGACCGCTGCCTGATGGACCTCGTCTCGGTCTACCGCGACGCCATCGCCGTGTCCGTCGAGGCGCCCGGTCACCTCGTCAACGAGGAACTGCGCGCCGACGTCGAGGTCGTCGCCCGGGCTGCCTCGCCCGAGCAGCTGCTGCGCATGATCGACGCGATCTTCACCGCCCGCGAGCAGATGCTGGAGTTCAACGTGCCGCCACAGCTGGCCCTGGAGTCGATGACGGTCGCGCTGCGACTGCCCGGAGGGCACCAGTGAGGCGGATCCTCGCGCTGGTGGCGATCCTCGTCCTGGTGCTCACGGCCTTCGTCGCGGTCGGGATGGCGCTCGAGGGAGACCCGGACGACGCACCGCGGGTGCAGCCGACCCCGTCACCCACGACGCCCCCGCCGGCGTCGGTGACCCAGCCGCCCCGGCCGGTCCTCGAGGAGTTCTACGCCCAGCGCATCGACTGGAAGCCGTGCGCGAGCAACGACGACCAGGACTGCGGCACGCTCACGGTGCCGATCGACTACGCCGACCCGCAGGGCGGGACCATCGACCTCGCGCTCCTGCGCGTGCCCGCGTCGGGCGAGCGCCTCGGCTCGATGGTGGTGAACCCCGGCGGCCCCGGCGTCCCCGGGACGTCGTACGCCGCTGCCAGCAGGCTGGCCTTCCGCAAGCCGCTCCTCCAGGCCTTCGACGTCGTCGGCTTCGACCCGCGCGGCACCGGTCGCTCGGCCCCGATCGACTGCCTGAGCGACGAGGAGATGGACGCCTACGTCGCCGCCGACCCATCGCCCGACACCCCCGAGGAGGTCCGGGACTACAAGCAGACCGTCCTCGGCTTCGGTGCCGCCTGCAAGGCGAACTCGGGCCCGCTGCTCGGGCACGTCACCACGATCGAGGCCGCCCGCGACATGGACGTGCTGCGCTCTGCGCTGGGCGAGGAGACGCTGACCTACTTCGGTGCTTCCTACGGCACCAAGCTCGGCGCGACCTATGCCGAGCTGTTCCCCGAGCGCGTCGGCCGGTTCGTGCTCGACGGCGCGGTCGACGTCTCGCTCGACCCCGAGACGATGGCGCTCGAGCAGGCAGCCGGCTTCGAGACGGCGCTGCGCGCCTACGTCCAGAACTGCCTCGACTCGACCGACAACTGCTTCCTCGGCGACACCGTCGACGAGGGGCTCGCCACGATCAAGGGCCTCCTCGACTCCGTCGAGGACGAGCCGCTGCCGGCGGGTGATCGCCAGCTCGACGTCGGCAACGCGTTCTACGGGATCGTGATGCCGCTCTACAACCGCGACTACTGGTTCCTGCTGAGCACCGCCCTCGCCTCTGCGCTGGAGGGCAAGGGGTCGGCGCTGATGCAGCTCTCCGACTTCTACTCCTCGCGCGGCACCGACGGGTCCTACGACGACAACTCGATGGAGGCGATCTACGCGATCAACTGCCTCGACGACCCGCGCTCGATCGGCTTCGGCAAGGTGCCGTCCGAGCTCGCGGCGTTCGAGGAGGCCTCGCCGACCTTCGGCGAGGTGTTCGCGTGGGGCCTCACCGGCTGCCGCGGCATCGAGGTGACGTCGTCGGAGAAGCCGCTCGACGTCCGTGGCGAGGGCGCGGCCCCGATCGTCGTGCTCGGCACCAGCCGCGACCCCGCCACGCCGATGAAGTGGGCCGAGGCGCTGTCCGCGCAGCTGGACTCCGGCGTGCTCGTGGAGCGCGACGGAGACGGGCACACGGCGTACAACTCCGGCAACGACTGCATCGACGCAGTCGTCGAGCACTACCTCATCGAGGGCACCGTCCCCGACGACGGCACCACCTGCTGAGGCTCAGCCCTCCAGCGCCGCGTCGAGGGTGATCGGCACCGCGGCGAGCGCCTTGCTGATCGGGCAGCCGGCCTTGGCCTTGTCGGCCGCGTCCTTGAAGCCTGCGTCGTCGACTCCTTCGACCTCACCACGGGCTGTCAGCACGATGCCGGTGAGCTTGAAGCCGCCGGCGTCCTTGTCGGGCCCGAGCGTGACGTCTGCCTTCACGTCGAGCGCGTGGATGGTGCCACCGGCCTCGGCGAGGAGGTTCGACAGCGACATCGCGTAGCACGCGGCGTGGGCACCGGCGATGAGCTCCTCCGGGCTCGTGGTGCCGTCGGCGTCGTCGGCTGCCCGCTTGGGGAAGTTCACGTCGAACGTGCCGGCGCCGGAGCTGGTGAGCTCGACCTGGCCGTTTCCGCTCATCAGGTCGCCGGTCCAGGCCGTGCGTGCGGAGCGAGTGGGCATCGTGCCTCCTGAGATGGTGTGGTGCGGTCCCTGCCGACGCTAGCGGGTCCGTCGTGACCGGTGATTTCTGTCCGGGCCCGCGGGCTCCGTATACTCGCCCGCGGTCCATCGAGCACGCTCGACGGACCGAGCGCCGCCTTAGCTCAGTCGGTAGAGCGAGTCACTCGTAATGACTAGGTCGTCGGTTCGATTCCGACAGGCGGCTCCGACGCCCCGGGGACCCGAGACCCCGGGGCGTCTTTTACTTTCGGGCAGGTTTGGAATGCGCGCCGGGTAGGTATCAGTCGCGTCGTACGTCAAGGCTTCCTTGCGCTCTCGGCGCGCAGGGCGTGGTCCGACGCACAACGCGCCCCTCACGTCCCTGCCCTGGAGAGACCCTTGATGAAGTCCCGTGCTGCCGCCTCGCTCGTCGCCGCCGCCCTGTCCGTGTCCCTGACCGCTCCCGCGGCCCTCGCCGCCGACACGAGCCACTCGCCTCGCGCTGCAGCCGGCCAGGCGAACGCCAAGCCGGCCGCCACCTCGCTCGCGAGCCTCAAGGCCAAGCTGCGCAAGGCCGTCAAGGCGAAGAAGAAGGCGGCCGCTGCGGTCACCTCGGCTGCGACCAAGGTCCAGGCGGCCAAGGACTCGGGCACCGCGGCGATCTTCGCCCACCAGTCCGCGTCGGTCACCCTCGAGGAGGCCCGCGCCAAGCACGCCACCGCCAAGGCCGCGCTCGACCGGGCCCAGAACCTCATCGGCAACGAGGACGCCCTCTGGGCCGACCTCGACCGGCGGATGGCCGCTGCCCAGGCGGGCTATGCGCCGCTGCGCGACGCCTACAACGCCGCACAGGCCAGGATGACCGAGCTGCAGAACGCCGTGCAGGCGCTGCGGGTGCGCGAGAACGAGGCCAGGACCAACCAGAACGAGGCCGCGGTCTACGCCAGCAACCTGGAGACCAACGAGATCCCCGCCGCGCAGAACGAGTACAACGCCGCGCTGGCGGCCGAGAACGACGCGTGGAACACCAAGGAGGCGCTCCGGGAGGACTTCGCCCGACGAAAGGCCCAGTGGGACGACACCCGCAAGGTGAACGGCCACTGGGAGGGCCTCCGCAGCGGGACGTGGCGCCCGGTGCCCGGCCTCGACGAGGCGGAGGCCCGCCTCGAGGACGCGCAGGCCGCCTACAACGCGGCCAAGAACCGCAGGCAGGACGTCGAGGAGTACCTCAACGTCCTCAACAGGCGGCTCGCCGACGCCCGCGCCAACGTGGCGTACTGGAACGGGATCGCCAACGACCTGCGGGCGCAGGTGGACTCCTACGCGCAGCCGATCGCCGACCAGTCGGCTCTCGTCCGCACGACGGGGGACGCCATGCGGGCGTACGAGGCGAACACCATCGCCCCGCTCTACAAGGAGTTCGACAAGCTCGACCAGGACCTCAAGGCCGCCAAGGCCGCCCTCCCGGCCCTGATCGCCGCGGAGAAGCCGCTCGCCGACGCCCTCGCCCAGGCGAGCGCCGCGCTCGGCGCCGTGACGCCTGCCTACCAGGCCGCCCAGTCCGCGATCGATGCCGCGAACGGCGTCCTCACCCAGGCCAAGGCGGTCCTGGTCAAGGCGACCTCGAAGGTCAAGAAGCTGAAGAAGCAGATCCGCAAGGCCAAGGGTCGCCGCTGACCCGGGACGTGACAGGCTCGTCCCATGGAACACCGCACGCTCGGCAGGACCGGCCGCGAGGTCTCGGTCGTGGGTCTCGGCACGTGGCAGCTCGGCGCCGACTGGGGTGATGTCAGCGAGGGCGACGCGCTGGCGGTGCTGGAGGCCTCGGCCGAAGCCGGCGTGACGTTCTTCGACACGGCTGAGGTGTACGGCGACGGCCGCAGTGAGCGGCTCGTCGGCCGGTTCGTGGCAGTGCACCCCGAGGCCGGCTTCACCGTGGCGACGAAGATGGGGCGCCGGGCCGAGCAGGTGCCGTCCAGCTACGTCGAGGCCAACTTCCGCACCTGGCTCGACCGGTCGCGGGCGAACCTCGGCGTCGACACGATCGACCTCGTGCAGCTGCACTGCCCGCCGAGCGAGGTGATCGACGACGACGCGACCTACGACATGCTCGACCGGCTCGTCGACGACGGTGTCATCGCGGCGTACGGCGTCAGCGTCGAGACCGCCGCGCAGGCCCTCAGCGCGATCGCCCGGCCCCACGTCGCGAGCATCCAGATCATCCTCAACGCCTTCCGGATGAAGCCGCTCGACGAGGTGCTCCCGGCCGCGGTCGACGCCGGTGTCGGGATCATCGCCCGCGTGCCGCTGGCCTCCGGCCTGCTGTCGGGGAAGTACGACCTCGACACCACGTTCGCCGCCGACGACCACCGCACCTACAACCGCGACGGCAGCGCCTTCGACGTGGGGGAGACGTTCTCGGGCGTCGACTACGAGACGGGCGTCCAGGCTGCGCAGGAGTTCTCGGCGCTCGTGTCCGCCGGCCTTCCCGACGTCACGCCGGCCCAGGCCGCCCTCGCCTGGGTCGTCCAGCAGCCGGGCGTCTCGACGGTGATCCCGGGTGCGCGCAATGTCTCGCAGGCGCAGGCCAACGCCGCTGCAGGCGCGGTCGGTGCGCTGCCCGCGCCGTTCCTCGAGGGCGTGCGCGAGCTGTACGACGGACGGATCCGCGAGCAGGTCCACGCCCGCTGGTGACGTTGCGGCAGCCGCCGCGACTCGGCTCACCCGGCCAGAAGGTCGACCGTCCTGGTGTCCCGCTCGCCCTTGAAGAACGCGTCCAGCACGAGCTGGAACGGCGTGTCCGGGCCGGCCGCCAGCACGAACAACGTCATCGACGAGCGGAGCTTGACGTCGTCCGGCGAGCCCAGGATCTCGCGCGCGGTCCGGTCGGCGTGGGAGAGGACCGCCTCGACGCAGTCCGTCAGTCGGGGCCCGAGCACGGGGTGCTCGAGATACGCACGGGCCTCGTCGAGGGAGGCGACGGCGTAGAACCGCGACGTGGGTGACGACCCCAGGCCGGCGACCTGCGGAAAGACGAACCACATCCAGTGACTCGTCTTGCGGCCGGCGCGCAGCTCGCCCAGCACCCCGGCGTACACGCCGTCCTGCGCCTCGACGAAACGATCCAGCCGGTAGGGATCCGCGTTCACCCCAGCGCCCCGGCCACTTCCACATGCGGTCGCGAGGCCCAGAGCGCCCAGTCGGCGCTGACCTCACTGGCGGTACGCACGAGCTGGGGGAGGTGGTCGTCCACGAGGGTGTCGCGGGACGTCTCGGCGGCGTGGACCGTCACGCTCATCGCCGCGCGCACCTCGCCGTCCCCGTCGCGGACGGGCACGGCGATCGAGCGGACGCCCGGCGCGAGCTCCTCGTCGGCGAGGGCCCAGCCGCGGGCGCGGACCTGGCTCAGCTCGTCCATCAGCTCGTCGTGGGTGCGGCCGGCGTACGGCGGAAGGCCCGAGCGGCTGGGGATCTCCAGCACCGAAGCGACCTCGCGCGGCGGCAGCGCGGCGAGCAGCACCTTGCCCTTGGACGTCTGAGGCGCGGGGAAGAGCGTGCCGATCTCGACGCGGAGCGCGATGATCTTCGGCACCGAGACCCGCGCCGTGTACACGATGTCCGAGCCGTCGAGCTGGGCCAGCGACACCGACTCGTTGATGCGGCCGACGAGGTCCTCCATGTGGGGGCGGGCGACGTCCCACAGCCCCAGCGAGCCGACGTACGCCATGCCGAGGCCGATCACCCGCGGCGTCAGCGAGAAGGCGCCGTCGCGCACGCGGACGTAGCCGAGCTCCTCGAGCGTCAGCAGCAGCCGGCGGGCCGTCGGGCGGGCCAGGCCGGCGGCCGTCGCCACCTCCGAGAGGGTCATCGTCGGCTGGTGCGGGCCGAAGCCGGCCAGCACGTCGAGACCGCGAGCCAGCGACTCCACGAAGTCGGGCCCGCTGCCACGACCGGCCATGGGCTACCTCCCCGAGTTCGGCTCGCCGAAGACCGTACCGCGAGCGCCGTGCGTGGTGTGCGAGCGGTAGTCGGTGTACTGGTACGGGTTGTCGAGCACCTTGTGGTCCTCGCCCGGCAGGTCCGGGTTCATGCCCTGCTGCCAGACGTCCTCGCCCATCGCGGAGCGCAGGTGGTCGACGGTGTTCTCGACCTCGGTGCGCACCGACGCGAGGTCGGCGCCGACGAGGCGGTGGTCGCGCTTCACCACGTGGCCGTCGACGAGGACGGTGTGCACATCGCCGCGCTGGGCCTGGAACGCCACGTGGCCGTAGGGGTTCAGCAGCGGGAACGACACGGGGGAGTCGTCGTTCTTGATGAGTACGACGTCCGCCTTGGCGCCCGCCGTGAGGCGACCGAGGTCGTCACGTCCGAGCGCGGCCGCGCCGCCGCGGGTGGCCCACTCGACGACCTGCTCGGCGCGCAGCGCGGAGTGGGTGACGGTGTCGCCGGCGGCGTGCGCCTCGAGGTGCTCGCGCGAGCGGTCCGCGCCGAGGGTCGTGCGCATCGCGCTGAACAGGTCGCTGCTCCACCACACCGACGTGTCCATCGAGAGCGAGACGGGGATGCCGTGGCGGCGGACCTGCCAGGTGGGCGGGTAGCCCTGGCCGGCGCTCTGCTCCGACTCGGTGGAGACCGACACCGAGCCGCCCGTGGCAGCGATCCGGTGGTAGCTGTCGGTGGTCAGCGTCGCGGCGTGGACGTAGACGGTGTCGGGCTGCATGAAGCCGTTCTCGTGCATGAGCCGGATGCCGTCGTCGTTGGTTGCGCCCCACACGCCGGCGTGGGTGGTGACCGGGAGGCCGAGGTCCTGGGCGAGCTCGAAGGCGGCCTTCTCCGGGAAGGCGGGGTCGCCGGTGACGTCGAAGGCCAGCTGGAAGCCGAGCATGTCGCCGTCGGAGCCACGGTTGCGCTCGAAGAAGGCGCGGACCGCCGGGTCGGCCGTCCACTCCCACGGCGCGGCCTGGATGTTGCCGTAGGCGAGGACGTAGCGACCCGGGGCAGAGCGCAACGCGTCGACGGCCGCCTCGGCGTGGTCGACGGTCTGGAGGCCGTGCGACCAGTCGACGGTGGTGGTGACCCCGGCCTCGAGGGCGTCCCAGGCGGAGAGCAGGTTGCCGGAGCGGATGTCCTCGGGGCGGAACTTCGCGCCGTGCTCGAGGTAGTACCAGACGAAGTACTGGGTGAGGGTCCAGTCGGCGCCGTAGGCGCGCATCGCGGTCTGCCACATGTGGCGGTGGGTGTCGATCATGCCCGGCATCACGATGCCGCCGGACGCGTCGATCACCTCGGCGCCGTCGGGGGCGGAGAGCCCGGTCCCCACCTCGGCGACCCGGTCGTCGACGACCAGGACGTCGGCGTCGGTGAGCACGGTGTGCTGGTCGTCCATGGTGAGCACGGTGCCGCCGGTGAAGAGCACCGGTCGGCGGTCAGCCGTGGGGGACATCGATCCGCTCCTTGTCTCGGACACATGTCCGCATGACGGTTGTCGTGATGCAGGTCACTGTGCGTCCGCGACCTCGGCAGTGTCAAGAGTGGTCTTGACAGTCCGTCGGGCGCCTGTCGACACTGGTGCGACGTCCAGCGGACAGATGTCCGCGAATGTCGAAGGGATGCCCGTGACCGACCGTCCGAAGCAGGGGCCGCTCACGGGACTGGTCGTGGCCGACCTCTCCCGGATCCTGGCCGGCCCCTACGCCACGATGCTCATGGGCGACCTCGGGGCCGAGGTGGTCAAGGTCGAGGGTCCGCAGGGCGACGACACCCGCACCTGGCAGCCGCCGGTGCGCGACGGCATGTCGACGTACTTCCTCGGGGTCAACCGCAACAAGCGCTCGATCGCGCTGGACTTCAAGGACGCCGACGACCTCGAGGTGGCGCGCAAGCTGGTCGCGCGCGCCGACATCGTCCTGGAGAACTTCCGCCCGGGCGCGCTGGCCCGCTTCGGCCTCGACTACGAGACCGTGTCGGAGGCCAACCCCGGCGTCGTCTACGCCTCGATCAGCGGCTTCGGCAGCGGCGAGCAGGGTGCGAAGCTGCCCGGCTACGACCTCATCGTGCAGGCCATCAGCGGCCTGATGAGCCTCACCGGCGACCCCGACGGCGAGCCGTACCGCGCGGGCATCTCCGTCTTCGACGTGCTCGCCGGCCTCCACGCGACCATCGGCGTCCTCGCCGCGCTGCAGGACCGGCAGCGCACCGGTCGCGGGCAGCACGTCGAGGTCAACCTGCTCTCCTCCGCGCTGTCGGGGATGGTCAACCAGTCGAGTGCGTACGTCGCCGGCGGCACCGTCCCGTTCCGGATGGGCAACTCCCATCCGAGCCTGTTCCCCTACGAGCCGCTGCCGTGCTCCGACCGCGACCTCATCGTCACCGCCGGCAACAACGGGCAGTTCCGCAAGCTCGTCGAGGTGCTCGGCGTCCCCGAGCTCGCCGACGACCCGCGCTTCGCGCGCAACGAGGACCGCACCGCCAACCGCGACGAGCTGCGCCCGCTGCTCGTGGAGCGCCTCGCCACCCGCACCGCGCAGGAGTGGTTCGAGGACATCATCGGCGCCGGCGTGCCGTGCGGGCCGATCAACACCGTCGACGGAGGCGTCGCCTTCGCCGAGCAGATCGGCCTCGACCCCGTCGTCACCGTGGGCACCGGCGACGCCGCGCTGCCCGGCGTACGTCACCCGATCCGGTTCTCCGACGCCGAGGCCCGCTACGACCTGCCACCCCCGGCGCTCGACGAGCACGGTGCCGAGATCCGTGCGTGGCTCGACGAGGAGACACGATGACACCCGAGTACCCCACCTCCCTGGGCACGTCCACGGCCGACGAGATCCGGCTGCTCGGCCAGGACCTCACCGCCGACCTGATGGGCGAGGTCGGCTTCGGCGAGCTCGCATTCTGGCTGGTGGCGATGCGACGCCCGACGCCGTCGGAGACGCGGCTCTTCGAGGCCGTGCTGGTCGCGCTCGCCGACCACGGCTTCACCCCGACCGCGATCGCAGCGCGGCTGACGTACCTCTCCGCACCCGACTCGCTGCAGGGGGCGCTCGCCGCCGGCCTGCTCGGCGGTGGGTCCCGCTTCCTCGGCGTGACCGAGGACTGCGGCGGCTACCTCCACGACGTCGTCGTCGCCACCGACGACCTGCCCACCGACGACGAGGGCTTCGACGCGCTCGCCCTCGATGCCGTACGACGCACCAAGGAGGCCGGTCAGTTCGTGCCGGGCCTCGGGCACCCGGTCCACAAGGAGCGTGACCCTCGCACGCCCGTGCTGATGCGCATCGCGGAGGAGGAGGGACTGCTCGGCCCGCACCTGCGCCTCTTCGCCGCGATCGGCAGGGTGCACCCCGAGGTGCTCGGCCGGACGCTGCCGCTCAACGGGGCCGGCGTCTGTGGGGCCGCGCTGGCCGACCTCGGGCTGCCGGTGGAGATGCTGCGCGGCTTCGCCCTGCTGGCGCGCGCCGCCGGGCTGCTCGGCCAGCTCGCCGAGGAGCGGCGCCGGCCGATCGGCATGGACGCCTACCTGAGCGTCGACCGCAACGCCGTCTACGTCGACCCCGAGAGCTGAGGAGCCGCCCCGCATGGCCGAGATCGTCGCCGTCATCGCCTCGACGCACCACCCGTTCTACTACCGCGCCAGCACGGCGGTCGGGGAGGACCGGCCTCCCTTCGCGGACGAGTGGGTCCGCAAGATCGAGGCCTTCCGCGAGACGCTGACCCGCGCCCGCCCGGACGTCCTGGTGATGGTCGGCAGCGACCACTTCCACCAGCTGTGGCTCGACAACATGCCGCAGTTCCTCGTCGGCAAGGCGCCCTTCTACGACGCCAACTGGTACAACGAGGAGCGCGAGTTCGGCCTGCCGCGGATGACGCTGGCGGGCCAGGAGGACCTCTCGGCCCACGTGCTCCGCGGCGGCCTCGACCTCGGCTTCGACCTCGCCTTCAGCAACGAGCTGCGGATCGACCACAGCATCACCTGCCCGATCATCACGCTGTGTCCGGAGGCGGACCTGCCGATCGTGCCGATCTACACCAACATCTTCGCGCCGCCGCTGCCGCAGCCCGGCCGGTTCGTGGCGCTGGGCAAGGCGATCCGCGAGCTCGTGGAGTCGTGGCCCTCCGACCAGCGCGTGGCGATCATCGGCACCGGGCACCTCTCGCTCGAGCTCGGCGGCCCGCGCCAGTTCGGCGAGCACGGCCCCGACCCGGAGTTCGACCGCCGGGCCGTCGAGTGGATCGCGAACGGCGACATCGACGGCTGCTGCCGCGAGGTCACCCTCGACAGCCTCCACCTGCCCGGCAACGCGACGCACGGCTTCATGGACTTCATGCTGATGATGGGCGTCGCGGGCGAGGGCGCGAAGGCCCACCACGTCGACTCGCTCGACCTCTTCCACACGATGGAGGCCTACTTCACCTGGTATCCGAACGGGGCACCCCAGGACGGAGCAGCACTGTGAGCAAGTACCTGCTCGACAAGTTCCTCTTCACCGTCGACCGCGACCCGGCACTCGTCGAGCGCTACCGCGAGGACCCGCGCGGCACGGTCGAGTGGTGGGAGGCCGAGGAAGCCAACCGGATCCTCAACTGCATCTCCGACGAGCGCTCGACCTGGCTCGCCTTCGACGACGAGGAGCGCGAGGCACTGGCGTCGCACGACCACGTGAAGCTCTTCGAGCTGGGCGCCCACCCGTTCCTGACGCTCACCCTGTTCATCGCGATGTTCGAGCGCGACCACGGCCCGCTCGAGTACCAGCTCGCCTACGGCGAGGCGATGAAGCACCTGACGCTGCCCTATCCCGACATCGCCACCTGATGCACGCCGCGGTCCTGCGCACCCACGGTGCTGCGCCGATCTACGCCGAGCACCCGGACCCGGCGCCGGGCGACGGCGTCCTCGTGCGCATGACGGCGACGCCGGTGGTGCCGCTCGACCTGCTCTGCGCCAGCGGTACGTCGTACTTCGGGGCGCGCACGCTGCCCTACGTGCCGGGCGTCCAAGGGGTCGGCGAGGTGGTCTCGGGCGGCGACCTGGACCCCGGGACCCGGGTCTTCGTCTCCACCTCGGCGGGGATGGCCGACGGCGACGGGGCGATGGCCGAGCTGTGCGTGGTGCCGGAGGCGGGCGTGGTCGAGGTTGACCTGAGTGTCGACGACGTCGCCCTCGCCGCGCTCGGTCTCTCGGGAGTTGCTGCCTGGCAGGCGCTCGGCTGGCGGGCCGGGCTGCGACCGGGGGAGAGCGTCGTGGTGCTCGGCGCCGGCGGCGCGGTGGGCCAGGCCGCGATCGGCGCGGCGCGGGCGCAGGGGGCGGGACGGGTCGTCGCGGTGTGCCGGCCCGGCGACTCGGCCGTTCGGGCGGCGGCGCAGGGCCCGGATGCTGTGGTGGAGATCGCCGATCCCGACCCCGCCGTCCTCGCCGAGGCATTGCTCGACGTGCTCCCCGACCGCGCGGACGTCGTCGTCGACCCGGTCTTCGGCTGGGTGGCCGAGTCCGCGGTGCGTGCGATGGCTCCCGGTGGTCGGCTGGTGAACCTCGGCGGCTCGGCCGCCGACGTCGCCACCCTCTCGTCCGCGGTCCTGCGGGGCAGCTCGCTGTCGCTGCTCGGCTACACCAACAACGCACTCACCGTTGAGCAGCGGGCGGAGGCGCTGACCGCGATCGCGGCGTTGGCCGCCGAGGGCCGGATCGGCGTGGCGCACGAGGCTCGGCCGCTCAGTGAGGTCGAGGAGGTGTGGCACGTGCAGCAGGCCGGGGCCGGCACACGCCAGGTCCTGGTGCCCGCGATGATGGCTCCATGACGACGTACGGCGTGTTGGGAGTCGGCTCCATCGCCGAGGCCATCGTGACGGGGCTCTGCTCCGTGGACGCGCCGCCGGAGGTCGTGCTGTCGCCGCGCAACGCCGAGCGGTCGGCCCGGCTCGCGGCGCGGTTCGCCACGGTCCGCGTCGCCGACGACAACCAGGCCGTGGTCGACGCCGCCGACGTGGTGGTCGTGTGCCTCCTGCCCCAGCAGGCGGACGTACTGGCCGGGCTGGCGTTCCGGCCGGAGCACCGCGTGGTGAGCGCGGTCGCCGGGCTGTCGATGGCGCGGCTCGGCGAGCTGGTCGCACCGGCGACGGAGGTGGCGCGCAGCGTGCCCCTTCCCGCGGTCGCGACGCGCTCCAGCACGACGCCGATCCACCCGCCGCGGTCCGTCGCCGAGGACCTCTACTCGCTGCTGGGCGGCACGTTGCCCGTCGAGGACGAGCGGGCCTACGAGTCGCTCTCGGCCGCCTCGGCCACGGTGGCCGCGCACCTCGACTACCTCGGCACGATCGCGGCGTGGGTCGGTGGCCACGGGATCGAGGACGCGCAGGCCAGGAAGTACGTCGCCGACCTCTTCGCCGACCTCGCGCCCGAGCTGCGGACGCCGGGCGTCGACTTCGCCGACCTGGCCGCGGCGCACAGCACCCCGGGCGGGCTCAACGCCCAGCTCGCGGCACACCTTCGCGACGCCGGCCTGCTCGACGCGCTGCGGTCCGGTCTCGACGACCTCCTCGACCGCATCGCTCCCCGCGGGGCCTGACGACCTAGAGCTCGCGCACCACCCGCGCGGGCGATCCGACGGCCACCACGCCGGCCGGGAGGTCGCGGGTGACGACGGACCCGGCGCCGACGACCGTGTCGGCGCCGATCGTCACCCCGGGACACACGATGACGCCGCCGCCGAGCCAGACGTTGTCGCCGATGACGATGGGCTCGGCCGCCTCCCACTTGTCGCGACGAGGTCCCGGCTCGAGCGGGTGCGTCGCGGTCAGGAGCTGGACGTTGGGACCCATCTGGACGTCGTCCCCGATCGTGATGGTGGCGACGTCGAGCAGGGTCACGCCCCAGTTGACGAAGGTCCGTGCGCCGATCGACGTCTGGTAGCCGTAGTCGCACTGCAGCGGCGGCCGGATCTCGCTGTCCTCGCCGAACGCGCCGAGCAGCTCCTCCAGGAGGGCGCGGCGTCCCGCGCCGTCGTTCGGATCCATCATGTTGATCCGGTGGGCCAGGCCCTGCGCGCGTCGCGACTCCTCGCCCAGGACGGGGTCCTCGGCGAGGTAGAGCTCGCCGGCCAGCATGCGTTCGCGCATGGTCTTCTCGGTCATGCCGTCAACGTACCGAGCCGGCGACGTCGGCTTACCCGGGGTTGCGCCCTGAGCAACGCGAAGCGTGTTGCGCAACGTAGCCCTTGTCTCCACAGTGCCCCAAGCCTCATCATCGGAGGTGCTGCCGGCAACGGCGCCGGCGGCGGAGGGAAACCCATGACCATCAGCGTGTTCGACCTGTTCAAGGTCGGGATCGGTCCCTCCAGCTCGCACACGGTCGGGCCGATGAAGGCGGCGTACCTCTTCGCCGACGGGCTGCGGGCCGACGGCCTCCTCGCCGACGTGGCGCACGTGCACGTCGAGCTCTTCGGATCGCTGGGCGCCACCGGCCACGGGCACGGCAGCGTCAAGGCAGTTGTCCTCGGGCTCGCCGGCGAGCAGCCGCACCTCGTCGACCCGGTCGCGGCCGACCCGTTGGTCCAGGAGGTCCGCGAGTCCGGCGTGCTGCCGCTGATGGCGGAGCACCGGATCGCCTTCGACGCCGACGAGGACGTCGTCATGCACCGGCGAAAGCGGCTGGAGTTCCACACCAACGGCATGGTCTTCCAGGCCTTCGACGCGAGCGGTGCCGAGCTGCGGGGGCGCGAGTACTACTCGGTCGGTGGCGGCTTCGTCCTCGGCGAGGACGACCTCGGCAACGCGGTCATCGTGCCCGACGAGACGCCGGTGCCGTACCCGTTCACGACCGCAGACGAGCTGCTCGCCATCACGACCGCGACCGGCCTGCGGATCAGCGACGTGATGCTCGCCAACGAGACCGCCCGGCGCCCCGAGGCCGAGGTGCGCGCCGACCTGCTCGCGATCTGGCAGGTGATGCGGGAGTGCGTCGACCGCGGCAGCCAGGCCACCGGCGTGCTGCCGGGCGGCCTGAAGGTACGCCGTCGCGCCTCCGAGCTGAAGGCGAAGCTCGACGTCGAGTGGGCCTCCGGCGTCCCCGACCCGCTCGGCGCGATGGAGTGGGTCACCCTCTACGCCCTGGCGGTCAACGAGGAGAACGCCGCCGGCGGACGGATCGTGACGGCACCGACCAACGGCGCGGCCGGCATCGTGCCGGCGGTGGGCCTCTACTACCACCACTTCGTGCCCGGCGCCGACGACGACGGCATCGTCCGCTACCTGCTCACCGCGGCCGCGATCGGCCTGCTCTTCAAGGAGAACGCCTCGATCTCGGGGGCCGAGGTCGGGTGCCAGGGCGAGGTCGGCTCGGCCTGCTCGATGGCGGCCGGCGGGCTCGCCGAGATCCTCGGTGGCACGCCTCAGCAGGTGGAGAACGCCGCCGAGATCGGCATCGAGCACAACCTCGGGCTCACCTGTGACCCGGTCGGCGGGCTCGTGCAGATCCCCTGCATCGAGCGCAACGCCGTCGCGTCCATCAAGGCCATCACGGCGGCCCGGATGGCCGTGCGTGGCGACGGCTTGCACCACGTCTCGCTCGACAAGGCGATCAAGACCATGCGCGAGACCGGCCGCGACATGAAGGACAAGTACAAGGAGACCGCCCGGGGCGGCCTCGCCCTCAACGTCGTGGAGTGCTGACGCCCGCGAGCGCCGGCTCGAGGACCAAGGTGTCCGCCACCGGCTCGGTGGGCAGCTCGGCACGCACGTCGACCTCGTCGAGGATCGTGTGGTCCTCGGGGACCTCCGGCCGCGGCAGCGCGCGGCGGCGGCGCAGCTCCATCACGCACGTGTGGGCCGCGACCCCTGCCCAGATGAGGTTGGAGGCGACACTCGGCCACGCCGAGTACGCCGCGGAAGCCGTGGCACCCAGGAGTCCGCCGACGAAGTTGATGCTGACGTAGCGCAGCGAGGCGGCATGGAGATAGCCGCGGCTCAACATCACGTAGGCGCTGATGGTGCCCAGCGTCCCGATCCATCCTGTGACTGCCGCGATCATGGTGCTCGTTCCTCGTTCCTGGAAAACCGCCGGAAGTGGCGCTTGGTTCAATGGTGAACCTTTTCCCGGAGTAAGCACAATTGCACTTCCATGCACTCTGGATTTAGCATCGCTAATGTGGATGTCGACCCGGGCAGGCTGCGCTTCCTTCTGGCTGTCGCGCGCTACGGCGGAGTGCTCGCCGCCGCCGACGAGCTGAACGTCACGGCGTCCGCGGTGTCCCAGCAGGTCGCCAAGCTCGAGCGTGAGACGAGTCACACGCTCCTGCGCCGTACGCCGTCCGGGAGCGTGCTGACGCCGGCCGGGATGGCCCTCGCCGAGGCGGCCGAGGACGTCGAGCGCGCCCTCGCCGTCGCCCGGTCCCGCCTGGAGCAGGACGACGCCGCCGTCAGCGGCATCGTGCGCATCGGGCTCTTCCAGTCCTTCGCCATCTCGGTGTTCGCGCCGTCGCTCCAGTCGTGGCGCGAGCGCTTCCCGGCTCTCGACGTGCGCGCGAGCGAGGCCGACGAGGCCGACCTGATGCGCGCACTGCGCGCCGGCAACCTCGACGCCGTCGTGATCGAGCTGGACGCGGGCGAGAGCCACGCGCCGCCCCGGGGGACCACTGACGTACCGCTCCTCGACGAGCCGTGGAAGCTGCTCGTGCCCGCGGGCGCGCTCCTCGACACGGAGGTGGTCGACCTGGGCCGGCTGTCGCTCCCGTGGCTCGGTCTCGACCACGGCTCCGCGAACGCGAAGGCGGTGCGGCGCGTGCGGCGCGAGCTCGGCGGTGACGCCGACACCCGCCACGCCTACCTGAACACGCAGACGGCGATCGCGCTCGTGGCGGCCGGTGAGGGCGTCACGATCGCACCCGCGCTCGCCCTCGAGTCGCTGCCGGTCGACGGCGTCGACGTGCTCGACGTGCCCGGCCTCGGCATGCGCCGTGTGGTGCTCCGACACCTCGCCCGCAGCCGGTCGACCAGCCAGGTCCTCGACACGACCGTCGGCCTGATCAGGGAAGCGGCTGCAGCGTTCTCGTACGAGCAGTCGGGAGGCTGACCGGCCCGCTGGCCGGCTCGGAGGCCGCGCGCAGGCGTCGCTGCTGCGACGTCATCAGCAGCACCGCCACCACGGTCGCGCCGACGGTGACCCCGAAGGCCGCGGTCGCACCCGAGGCGTCCGCCAGCCGACCGGCGAGGCTCGAGCCGACGGCGTACCCCAGACCCGTCGCGCTGGCCAGCATCGTCATGGCCGCGCCGATCCGCGACGGCGGCACCACGCGCTCGGCGAGCGAGAACACCGCGATCATGTACGGCGCCACGGCGAGGCCGAGCACCAGCACCGTGGCGGTCGTGCTGAGGAGCGTCGTGACCAGCAGCAGGGGCAGCGAGAAGACGAGCAGCGCCCAGGCCGCGACCAGCGCGCGGCGCTCGTGGCTGACCCGCTCGGGGACGTACGCCGTCGCCAGCCCGGCGAGTGCGCTTCCGACACCGAGCGTGGCGTGGACGAAGCCGGCCAGGCCGGGGCTGCCAAGGTCGGTGGCCAGCACGGTGGCGCCCGTCTGCGTCGCGCCGAACAGCGAGCCGATGGTGACCTGGGCGACGACGAGGACCACGAAGGCGGCACCGAACAGCCGGCCGGACGCCTCGACGTGGACGTCGCTGTGCGCGAGCCGGGCCGAGGGGTCGAGGGCGAAGGCGGAGCCGAAGACGGCGAGCAGCACGGCCGCGAGCAGCAGGGCGCCGGAGGGCGAGAACGCGGCGACCGAGAGGCCGACGAGGGCCGGGCCGATCGCGAAGGACGCCTCGTCGGCGGCGCCCTCGTAGGAGAACGCCGCGTCGACGAGGCGGCGCTGCTGGGCGCCGGTCGTGCGGGTCAGTGGCCGCCACCGCACGCGCGCCAGCGGGCCGACCTGCGGGAGGGCGAGGCCGGTGGCCGCGGCGGTGAGCACGACGAGTGCGTCGGCGCCGTCGGCGTGGACGACCGCGACGAGCGCCGCGAGTCCGGCCGCACCGAGCAGCGACTGGATCAGCACGACGTGGCGCTGGCCGACGCGGTCGGCCAGGGTGCCGGCGACCGGTGCGCCGACCGCGTTGGCGACCGCGAGCGCACCGGCGCTGAGGCCGCCGAGACCGTAGCTGCCGCTGGCGGTGGCGACGAGGAGGAGGGTGCCGAGCTGGCTCATCGCGAGCGGGAGCCGGCCGATGAACGCCACGAGGACGTAGGTCGGTCCGGCCAGCTGGAGGAGTCGGCGGTAGGAGGCGATCGGGCTCACGGAGGGTCCTTCAGGGTGCGTCGGAACGACGCGCCGAACCCACCTCCAAGACGCGTGAAACCCTCTGCTGCCGTGATTCTAGGAGCCCGCGCGGCTCCGGGCGCAATCGAGCCGACTGCCGAGGTGGCGGGCATGGATCAGCGGTGGTAGGCGTTGGGGAGAGACACCTGACGTCGACGAAGGGCAACCTGATGCGTGCTGTGGTCTACACCGAGAGCGGCGACTCCTCCGTCCTCGAGCTGGTCGAGCGGGAGGCCGCCGAGCCCGGCCCGGGAGAGGTGCGGGTCCGGATCGTGCGTGCCGGGGTGAACCCCACCGACTGGAAGTTCCGCGCCGGCGGGATGGGCGAGCTCGCCTTCCCCGAGATCGTGCCCGGTCAGGACGGCGCCGGTGTCATCGACGCGATCGGCGCTGACGTCACCGACCTCGCGGTCGGCGACCGGGTCTGGACGATGCTCGCCCAGCACACCCGTCCCGGCGGCACTGCGCAGGAGCAGGTCGTGCTGCCGGTGGCCAACGTGACCGTGCTGCCCGACTCGACGTCGTACGACGTCGGGGCTGCGTTGGGCGTCCCGGCGATCACCGCGCACCGGGCGCTGACGACCTCCGAGGACGGGCCCGATCGACTCGCCCCCGGAGCGCTCGACGGCATGACGGTCCTCGTCGCCGGCGGGGCCGGCGCGGTCGGCAACGCCGCGATCCAGCTCGCCCGGTGGGCGGGCGCGACGGTGATCAGCACCGTCAGCAGCGACGAGAAGGCCGTGCTCGCGAAGGCCGCCGGTGCGCACCACACCGTGAACTACCGCGACGCCGACACGGTCGCGGCCGTGCGCGAGCTCGCGCCGGACGGCGTCGACCTGGTCGTCGAGGTCGCGCCCGCGCAGAACCTGCGCAGCGACGTCCAGCTCATCAAACCGCGCGGGACGATCGCGATCTACGCCAACAACGGCGGCGACGAGCTCACGCTGAGCGTCCGCGAGACCTTCTCCACCAACGCCCGCTTCCAGTGGGTGCTGCTCTACACCGTCGGCCCGAAGGCCCTGCGGGCGGCGGCCGACGACATCACCGCAGCCGTCGCGGACGGCGGGTTCGCGGTCGGCGACGGGCACGGTCTGCCGCTCCACCACTACCCGCTCGAGCAGACCGCCGAGGCGCACGCCGCGGTCGAGAGCGGCGCGGTCGGGAAGGTGCTGATCGACGTCGGGGAGTAGCCGGCGCGGAATGACGGGCGCCGCGCTGCCGTTCTGCCTGCCATGACCACCATCGGACTCATCGGCAGTGGACACATCGGCAGCACCGTGGCCCGGCTCGCCCTCGCGGGCGGGCACGAGGTGGTGCTGAGCAACAGTCGGGGGCCGGAGACCCTCGCTGACCTCGTGGCCGAGCTCGGCGACGGCGCCCGGGCTGCGACCGCGGAGGAGGCGGCCGAGGCCGGCGACCTCGTCGTCGTCACGATCCCGCTGAAGGGCTACCGCGACGTGCCGGTCGAGCCGCTGCGCGGCAAGGTCGTCATCGACACCAACAACTACTACCCCGACCGCGACGGCCACATCGCCGAGCTCGACGACGAGACGACCACGACGTCCGAGCTGCTCCAGGCGCACCTGCCCGACTCGCACGTGGTGAAGACCTTCAACAACATCTTCTTCCCGCACCTCGGCAGCCTCCAGCGCCCGCACGGCGACCCGGAGCGCTCGGCGCTCGCCATCGCGGGGAACGACGCCGGGGCGAAGGCGACGGTCACCGACTTCCTCGACTCGATCGGCTACGACGCCCACGACGCCGGCCCGCTCGCCGAGGGCTGGCGCTACCAGCGCGACACCGCGGCCTACGTGACGCCGTACGCCGAGCCGGGCGCCGCCGACTTCGCGACGGGCACCCGGCAGGCGACCTCCGCCGACCTCGAGCGGTACCTCGGCGAGGCGGTCCGCTACCGCGACATGTGAGGCGGCGCGGCAACAGGTCCGCGCGCTTCCACCCCCCGGGGTGGGAACTTCCGCAGACGACCCATCCGCCTTGTCGGTCAAGCCGAATGGCCTAGGTCACACCAATCGGGCCTCAGCCCCGGTGGGCCGCCGTCACGGCGACCTTGAATCGCACAGCGAACACCCCTGAACGGAGTACGCATGTTCGGCAAGGCAGTAGTCACAGACATGATCAACCGGAGCGCGGAGAACGAGACCGACCGCCGCCTCTTCCTCAAGTCCGCAGGTGTTGCCGGTCTCGGCGTCGTCGGCGCCGGCGCCCTCGGAGGCGCCACGATGTCCCCGGCCGGCGCAGCGCCGAGCGGCGTCAGCGACGGGGCGGTCCTCAACTTCGCCCTCAACCTCGAGTACCTGGAGGCGGAGTTCTACCAGTACGCCGCCTTCGGTCGCGGCCTGAGCGACAAGATGACCTCGGGCAAGGGCAAGAAGGGCGGTGTGAAGGGCGGCCGCCAGGTCTCCTTCGCGACCCCGGCGATCCGCAAGTACGCCGAGGAGATCGCCACCGACGAGCTCGACCACGTCAACTTCCTGCGCAAGGCCCTCGGCGGCGCCAAGGTGGCGCGTCCCGCCATCAACATCCAGGAGAGCTTCACCGCTGCCGCCACCGCGGCCGGCCTGATCCAGCCCGGCCAGACCTTCGACCCGTACGCCAACGAGGACAACTTCCTCCTCGCGGCCTACATCTTCGAGGACGTGGGTGTCACGGCCTACAAGGGCGCAGCGCCGCTCATCAGCAACAAGACCTACCTGGAGGCGGCTGCCGGCATCCTGGCCGTCGAGGCCTACCACGCCGGCATCGTGCGCACCTCGCTCTACTCCAAGGGCCTGCAGGACGCCGCCAAGGCCATCTCCAAGGCTCGAGACAGCCTCGACGGCAAGAGCCACAAGGACCAGGGCATCGGCTCCGCAGCCGGCGCGGCCAACCTGGTCCCGACCGACAAGAACGGCATCGCCTTCAGCCGCTCGCCCGGCCAGGTGCTCAACGTGGTCTACCTCAACCCGAAGTCCGTCACCAAGGGCGGCTTCTTCCCGCGCGGCGTCAACGGCGCCGTCAACAAGAGCGCGTGACGATCGTGCCTGCGATCGAGATCGTCGGGATGCTGCTGCTGGCCGCCATGGTGCTCCGCGCCACGTGGCTGGCGATGCACCCGGCTGCTCACCACGCGGTCCTGCGACCGGCCCGCTGGTCCGACGAGGTCGACCGGGTGCTGCACACCGCGCAGCACCGGGCCTGACACCTCACGCGTACTCCGAGGGTGGTCCGGACGCCACGTGCGTCCGGGCCTCCCCGGGGACCGGAAGGAGACCCACATGTTCGGAATCGGACTGCCCGAGCTCGCCGTGATCGCGTTCTTCGGCGTGGTGCTGCTCGGGCCCGACAAGCTTCCCGGGCTGGCGAAGCAGCTGGCCCACGGCATCAGGACCGCCAAGCGCATGGGCGACTCCGTGCGCGACGACCTGCGGACCTCGCTCGGCGACGACTACGCCGACCTCGAGCTCCGTGACCTGAACCCGCGCGAGATGGTCCGCCGTCAGGTGCAGGAGATCCTCACCGAGCGCGACGAGGACGACCGTACGGACGACGCCGACGCCGACGGCGAATCGGACGACGACTACGACGACGTCGACAACGACGACGGCGCCCCCGAGACAACCCCCTCTTCCCTCACTGCCACCGCGCGCGAGGACGACGGAGTGGTCAGCCCGCTCCGTGACGAAAGGAAGACCGCATGACTTCCACCATCACCCCGATGCTCGTCGGCGGACTGGGCGGCATGGAGCTGCTCATCATCCTGGCCGTCCTGGTCCTGCTCTTCGGAGCGAGCAAGCTGCCCGACCTCGCTCGTGGCAGCGGGCAGGCGCTGCGCATCTTCAAGGCCGAGACCAAGGGCCTGATGGACGGCAACGAGAAGGACGGCAACGAGAAGGACGGCGACGAGAAGGTCGCACCCGCCGCCGTCTCCGAGCCGATCGTCTCCGAGACGCCGCACGAGCACGGCGCCCCGCGCGCCTGACGAGGTGCCTCCGATGTCGATCGCCACTGCCGTCAACGTGCTGCGGATCGCTCCCAGCTCGCCGGGCTCCGCGCCCGGCAGCATGTCCCTGGCCAACCACCTCCGCGAGGTCCGGGCCAGGCTGATCAGGTCCGCCCTCGTGCTGGTGGTGGCGTTCTTCGTCGCGCTCCCCTTCTACGACCAGCTGCTCGCCCTGGTCCTGGGCCCCTACAACCAGGCCCAGGACCTCATCGGGGCCGAGACCGTGAGCACGGCGTACGTCGCCGGCGCCACGGGGCCGCTCATGCTCAACCTGAAGCTGTGCGGCACCGCGGCGGTCGTCGTCGCCAGCCCGTACTGGCTGTGGCAGGCCTGGGCGTTCGTCGTCCCCGGCCTGCTCCCGCGCGAGAAGCGCTGGTCACGGGTGTTCGCGGCCGTCGCCGGCCCGCTCTTCATCGCCGGCGTCGCGCTCGGCTACTACGTCCTGCCCAAGGGCCTCGGTGTGCTGATCGGCTTCACCCCTGCGGGCATGGAGAACCTCGTCGAGTTCGGCGACTACTTCTCCTTCTTCAGCCGGATGCTGCTGGTCTTCGGGCTCGCCGTCGAGATCCCGTTCTTCCTGGTGCTGCTCAACCTGGCCGGTGTCGTCACGGGCGCCCAGCTCGGCAGGCACCGCTCGATCATCCTGATGGCCGCCGTGGTCTTCGCCGCGGTCGCCACCCCCTCCACCGACCCGTTCTCGATGCTGATGCTCGCCATCCCGATGATGGTGCTGTTCGTCCTCGCCGAGGTCATCACCCGGGTCATCGACCGGCGACGCCGCAGCCACGCGCTGGCGCAGGTCGCCCCGTGGAACGAGGACTGACGTGTTCCAGACCAAGCGCTACGCCGCCCCGCCCACTCGTCGTACGACGTCCGCGACCGCTGTGCTCGAAGGCCCCGCAGCCGTCACCGGACCACGTGCCACGGCCGGCAGGCTCTGGCCGCTGCTCGGCCCGGCGTTCGTCACCGCGGTGGCCTACGTCGATCCCGGCAACTTCGCGACCAACATCGCTGCGGGATCGATCTACGGCTACCTGCTGGTGTGGGTCGTCATCGCCAGCAACCTGATGGCGATGCTCATCCAGTACCTCTCCGCGAAGGCCGGGGTCGCCACCGGCATGAGCCTGCCTGCGCTGTGCCGGGCCCACCTCCCGAGGCCGGTCGCGCGGGTCCTCTGGGGCCAGGCCGAGCTGGTCGCGATCGCGACCGACCTCGCCGAGATCGTCGGTGGCGCCCTGGCCCTCAAGCTGCTCTTCGACCTGCCGCTCATGGCAGGCGGGACGATCACCGCGGTCGTGGCCTTCGCCGTGCTGGCCCTCAAGGGCAGGAGCCACCGCCACTTCGAGACGGTGATCGTCGGCCTGCTGGGCGTCATCCTGGTCGGCTTCGTGTACGACGTCGCCGTCAGCGGCGTCGACTCGATGGCCGTGCTCGACGGGACGCTGCCGCGCTTCGACGGCCTCGGGAGCGTGACGCTGGCGGCCGGGATGCTGGGTGCGACGGTCATGCCGCACGCGATCTACCTGCACAGTGCCCTGACCAGCGAGCGCGGTCGACCGCGCACCGAGGAGGAGCGGCGCACGGTCATGCGCGGCCAGCGCATCGATGTCGTCGTCGCGATGAGCATCGCCGGGCTGATGAACCTCTCCCTCCTGCTCGTCGCCGCGTCGGCCCTGTCGGGTCAGGGCATCGACACCATCGAGGGTGCGCACGCCGGCCTGGGCAGCGCCCTCGGCTCCGGCGCTGCACTGCTGTTCGCCCTCGGCCTGCTCGCCTCCGGGTTCGCCTCGAGCAGCGTCGGCACCCTGTCCGGGCAGGTCATCATGGACGGCTTCATCCGGCGCCGGATCCCGGTCACCACGCGGCGCCTGATCACGCTGGTGCCCGCCCTCGTCATCCTGGGAGCCGGCGTCGACCCGACGGCCGCGCTGGTCGGGTCCCAGATCGTGCTGTCCTTCGGCATCCCGTTCGCGCTGGTGCCGCTCGTCTGGTTCACCTCGCGCCGCGACGTGATGGGCTCGCTGGTCAACCGGCGTCACACGACGATCGCCGGGATGCTCGTCGCCGCGGCGATCATCGTGCTGAACCTCGTGCTGCTGGCGCAGATCGCGCGGTGAGGCCTCAGAAGAGCGACGGCACGAACGTCTGCTCCTGCAGCGGCGGGCGGACGTAGGGGATGTCGCGCACCTGCGGCAGCTCGACGCGCGGCGGTGCCACGTCGACGTACTCGAACTGGGACAGCAGGTGGCTGATGCAGTTGAGCCGCGAGGCCAGCTTGTCGTCGGAGGGCACGACCCACCACGGCGCCTGCTTGATGTCGGTGTACTGGAAGGTGGTGTCCTTGGCCATCGAGTAGCGGACGTAGAGCTCGCGCTCGGCGAGGTCCATGTCGGAGAGCTTCCAGCGCTTGAGCGGCTCGGCGTTGCGGGCCTCGAAGCGGCGCTGCTGCTCCTCGGCGCTGACGGAAAACCAGTACTTCAGCACCACGATCCCCGATCGGACCAGCATCCGCTCGAACTCCGGGCAGCTGCGCAGGAACTCCTGGTGCTCGTCCTCGGTGCAGAAGCCCATCACCCACTCGACGTTCGAGCGGTTGTACCAGGACCGGTCGAGCAGGACCATCTCGCCGGCGGCGGGCAGGTGCTCGACGTAGCGCTGGAAGTACCACTGGGTGCGCTCGCGGTCGGTGGGCTTCGGCAGCGCGGCGATCCGCACGGTGCGTGGGCTGGTGCGCTCGGTGATCCGCTTGATCACCCCGCCCTTGCCGGCCGAGCCGCGGCCCTCGAAGACCACCACGACCTTGAGGCCCTGGGACTGGATCCAGTACTGCAGCAGCACCAGCTGCTCCTGGAGGCGCTTCATCTCCGCCTCGTAGACCGAGGACCGCAGGCGGCCCTTGGCGGTGTAGCGCTCGTCCTTCACGGTGTCGCCCATGTCGCCTCCTGCGGGGTCCTGGCCCGAGACTACGGCTAGCCTGCGGCCGTGGCACAGGACGTGTTGGAGGAGCCGGCGCCGCGGCTCGCGGACGACTCCGTGCGCCGCCTCGTGGCCGAGCACTGGGGATTGACGGACCTCGACGTGCGCCCGCTGTCGAGCGAGCGCGACCTCAACGTCCTGGTCGGCACCGGCCACGTCCTCAAGGTGTCGAACCCGGCGGAGGACCCGGCGCTGGTGGAGATGGAGGTGGCGGCGCTCGAGCACGCCTCCGTCACCGACCCCGACCTCCCGGTGCCCCGCGGCGTACGCCTCCTCGACGGGTCCGACGTCGCGACGATCGCCGACGACACGGGCCGCCCGTGCCTCGCGCGCCTGATCACCACCGTGCCGGGCACGCCGCTCGAGGGACAGGTGATCACCGAGGACCTCGCCGAGCAGGTCGGCGCGGCAACCGCCCGGACCGCCCGCGCGCTGCAGGGATTCTTCCACCCCGCCGCCGGCAGCCGCGTCCTCGACTGGGACGTACGCCGCCTCCCGGCCGTCGCCGAGAAGGCCGGACTCGCCGCCGACGACCCGCTGCGTCCGGTCGTCGACCGGGTCGCGGCCTCGCTCGACCGGCTCACGGCGCTGCCCAGCCAGGTCCACCACGCCGACGTCACCCTCACCAACCTCCTCGCCACAGACGGCCGGATCACCGGCGTGATCGACGTCGGCGACCTGCACCACACCGCCGACGTGGCCGACCTCGCCGTCGCGCTCACCTCGGTGCTGCGCAACACCAGCGAGGCGCAGGTGTGCACGCCGTGGGAGCTCGCGGGCGCCGCGCTGCGCGGCTACCAGCGGCTGCGGCCGCTGTCGTACGACGAGGTCGACGTGCTCGGCGAGCTGGTGCTCTCCCGGCTGGTCCTGGGCACGGTCATCTCGCGTGGCCGCGCGCTCGCGCACCCGGACAACACGGCCTACATCACGCAGTACGACGACGCCAACGCCCGTACGACGACCGAGCTGGCGCAGCTCTCGCCCGCCGACCTCGCGGAGCGGCTGCACCGCCTCGCCGGCACCCGCGTGGCACCCCGGGAGGGCCTCGCCGAGCGCCGTGCCGCGGTCATGGGCGGCCCGGTCGCACCGCTGTTCTACGAGCACCCGCTGGAGATCGTCAGCGGCGAGGGTGCCTGGCTGACGGACGCGGCGGGCCGTCGCCACCTCGACGCCTACAACAACGTCGCCGTCGTCGGCCACGCCGACCCGACGGTGACCCAGCGCGTGGCCCGGCAGCTCGGCCGCCTCAACACGCACTCGCGCTACCTCCACCCCGAGGTCGTCGAGCTGGCGGAGCGGCTGGCGGCGTCCATTCCCGACGAGCTCGACACCGTCCTCTTCACCACCTCCGGCACGGAGGCCAACGAGGTGGCCTGGCGGCTCGCGACCGAGTGGACCGGCGGGTCGGGCGCGCTGATCGTCGAGCACGGCTACCACGGGTCCACGCGCTGGATGGCCGACCTGAGCTCCAACGAGTGGCCGCCCGGCCACCGCCCCGAGGCGGTCGGGACGTTCCGTGCGCCGATCGCGCCGTCGGACCTGTCCGCGGCCGCGACGAGCGAGCAGGTGCAGGCATCTGCACGGGCGCTTGCGGACCGCGGGCACCGGCCGGCGCTGCTGCTGGCCGACAGCGGCTTCACCAGCGAGGGCGTCCACGACGCGCCGGCGTCGTACTTCGAGGGGCTGCGCGCGGGCGCACATGCGGCGGGTGCGCTCTACCTCGCCGACGAGGTGCAGGTCGGCTACGGCCGCACCGGACCGGCGCTGTGGCGCTTCGCGCAGTCGGGCGTCGTGCCCGACCTCGTCACCGTCGGCAAGCCGATGGGCGCGGGCTACCCGATGGGTGCGGTGGTCGCGCGGCGCGAGGTCGTCGACCGGTTCGCCGAGCGCTACGAGTACTTCTCGACCTTCGCCGCCACTCCTGCCGCAGCCGCCGCCGGCAACGCCGTGCTGGACGTGCTGGCGGACCGCCGGCTCCCGGAGCGGGCGCTCGTCACGGGTGCGTACCTCCAGGAGCGGCTGCGCGGGCTCGCGTCGTCGTACGACCTGCTCGGCGAGGTGCGGGGGACCGGACTGGTGGTCGGGGTCGACGTGCTCGGTGGTCGTGACACCGCGAAGGCGTTGCTGGAGGCGCTCGTCCGCGAGGGTGCCCTCGCCGGTCTCACCGGCAGGCGCGGCGACGTCCTCAAGGTGCGGCCGCCGCTGGTGTGGGACGAGACCCACGTCGACCACTTCGTCGGCTGCCTCACCCGCGCTCTGGACTCACTTCGTGCTTGACGCCACCTGGTCGCCCCACGCGGCGCGGGCGCCGGAGTCACCGACGCGGTAGACCTGCACCGACGTGGCGAGGGCCGCGACGAGCGCGAGCACGCC
Organism: Nocardioides sp. BE266; assembly: GCF_031457855.1. Classification (NCBI taxonomy): domain Bacteria; kingdom Bacillati; phylum Actinomycetota; class Actinomycetes; order Propionibacteriales; family Nocardioidaceae; genus Nocardioides; species Nocardioides sp. BE266. Next base: position 166,635 of record NZ_JAURTI010000006.1, read on the forward strand.
GACCGTCCGGGTGAGGCCGCGGCTCGGCACCGCCGGGCGCCGGTCGAGCCACACCAGCGCAGCCGACAGGACCAGCAGTGGGATCGCGAACCAGATGAGCTGGTCGCCGAGCGCGGCGTGCTGCCCGGGGTCGCCGACGTGCTCCTCCAGCGCCTCGCCGCTGGACGTCGCGACCGGGATCAGCACCGTGGCGGCCGCCGCACAGGCGACCACGAGGATGCCGTGGGTGCGCCGCCACGCGGGTCGTACGGCGATCGCGATGGTGCCCAGGCAGGCGAGCGGCAGCAGCACGACCACGGCGTGCACCACGAGCGGGTGGACCGGTAGACCGTTGATGAGATCGAACATGCGGGTGACGCTAGGTGCGCGAACCTGCACGTCACCTGACTGCGTGAACGGCACACTCGGAGCAGTCAGGTTGCGTGCAGGCACGCAGGTCGAGAGTGGTCGCGCACAACGAGCGCGAGCGGAACGAGGAAGCCGAATGGCCCGGGTGGGACTCTGCGAGGACGAGGCAGCGATCCGCCGCGTCGTCGTCGACGCGATGCAGATCGCCGGCCACGAGGTCGTCGGCGCGCACACCGGCGGCGAGGCGTTGCGCCTCTTCGTCGACGACGACCGCCTCGACGTGATCATCCTCGACATCGGCCTGCCCGACGCCGACGGCCGTGACGTCTGCCAGGCCCTGCGCTCGGCGGGCCAGTCCGCACCGGTCCTCTTCCTCACCGCCCTCGGTGCGGTGCACGAGCGGCTCGCCGGCTTCAGCGCCGGCGCCGACGACTACCTCGCCAAGCCCTTCGACGTGCTCGAGCTGATCGCACGGGTCGAGGCGCTGGCCCGACGGGGCCGGCTCGTCGTCGCCGAGGCGCCGACGGACCTGGTGCTCGACCCGGCCCGTCACTCCGTTGCCTGCAACGGCAAGGAGTCGCTGCTGACGCCGACCGAGTTCCGGATGCTCGCCGCGATCACCTCGCGCCCCGGTGAGGTCGTACGACGTCGTGCCGTGGTCGCGGCCGCGTGGCCGCAGGGCGGGATGGTCAGCGAGAACACCGTCGACTCCTACGTCCGCCGGATCCGTGTGAAGCTCCGCGAGGTGGGCTCGCCGCTCGAGCTCACGACGGTCCGCGGCGTCGGTTACACGCTGAAGTGACCGCACGAGTGGTGGACTGAGCAGGTGCCGCGCTCCTTCCGCTCGACCATCGTCCGGACGACCGTCGCGACGATGACGGTGGCGATGGTGCTCGTCGTGCTGGGCATCCAGCTGGTGCTCGACCGCACCGCGCAGCGCGACATCCGCCAGGTCCTCGAGGACCGTTCCCAGGCGATGATCACCGTCATCGAGCAGGCGTCCACGACGCGGCTCACCGTGCCCGCCGACGCGCTCGAGCCGGGCATCGCGGTCTACGACGACAGCGGGCAGAGGATCGCGGGGTCGGTGGAGTCGACGGCCCGCGCAGCCGCCGACGACCTCGGCACGACCACGACCACGCGCGCCGCCGAGGGTCCCACGGACGACGACCGCCTGCTCGGCACGCCGTTCACGACCCCCAGCGGCGACACAGGCGTGCTCGTGGTGAGCCAGGAGGCCGAGCCCTACGAACGCTCCGAGCTCTACGCCCTCATCGCGACCATCGTCCTCGGCGTGCTCGTGATCGGCGCGACCGCCGTGATCGCGCTGCGGGTGACCAGCCAGGCGCTGCGGCCCGTCTCGCAGATGGCCGAACGCGCCGCGGACTGGAGCGAGCACGACCTGACCCACCGCTTCGGCCTCGGCCCGCCGACCAACGAGCTGGCCGCCCTCGGCGAGACTCTCGACCACCTCCTCGACCGCGTCGCCGCCGCGATCCGATCCGAGCAACGGCTGACCTCCGAGCTCGCGCACGAGCTCCGCACCCCGCTGACGGCGATCCAGGGCTCGGCCGACCTCGCCCTGCTGCGCGGGGTCGACGACGACGCCGTCCGTGAGGACCTGCGCCAGATCTCCGCCTCCGCGCGCGACATGGCCGGGGTCATCGCCACCCTGCTCGACATCGCCCGCGACGGTACGACGACCGGGCGCGAGCAGGCCTGCACGATCGCCGACGTGGTGCCGGGGCTGCTCGCGGCCGCCGGTGCCGACGTCGAGGTCCTCGACCGGACGGACGGCTCGACCGCGCGGGTCGCCGCCCCTGCGGCGCTGGTCGTCCGGGCCGTCTCCCCGGTCGTCGACAACGCCGCCCGCCACGCGCGGTCGCAGGTCGTCCTCGGGGCCGTGGACCACCACGACCGGGTCGATCTGCTCGTCCGCGACGACGGCGACGGCGTCGACCCGGCCCTGCGCGAGCGCCTCTTCGAGCCCGGAGCCTCGAGCCGCGGTGGGGGAGCGGGCCTGGGCCTCGGCATCGCGCGCCGCGTGGCGCGCTCGCTCGGCGGCGAGGTCGAGCTCGACCGGTCGGACGCCGGCGGGACGACCTTCCGGGTCTCGCTTCCGCGTGGCTGAGCCCGGGCAGTCAGGTTGTGTGCAGGTGGCTGCCGCCATGGTGGATCCTGCGGGCCCGTCTTCCCCCGGACGGGCCCGCACCCCGTCCCGCTCCGTTCGCCCGCCGGTCACCTGCGCGCCGGTGGCCGGGCGGCTGACCGCGATAGGAATGCCCGGTGACGTCTGGTGAACCGAAGCGGCTCTGGCTCGCCGCGCTCGCGCTGCTCGTCGCCTTCGCGCTGGTCAGCCTCGCGGTCGGCTCGACGTGGTCGCCGGTGCTCCGGCTCGACCGCTGGCTCTCCGACAAGGCGTTCGCGGCGACCTACGGCCACGACGGACGGGTCGCCGCCTGGCGTGCGGTCACCGACTGGGGCGGGCCGGGGCCGATGCGCTGGCTGCTGGCCGCGGCCGGTGTCGTCGCGGCGATCCGTCGGCGGGTCGACGTCGCGCTCTGGTTGGTCGGTCTCGCGGTCGTCGAGGGGATCGTCGCTCCGTCCGTGAAGGACCTCTTCGACCGCGCCCGGCCGGTCTGGGACGACCCGATCACCGTGCTCGCCTCGACGTCGTACCCCTCGGGGCACGCGACGGCCGCCGCGACGGCGGCGGTGGCGCTCGCCCTGGCCGTGCGCCGGACCGCGGTGACCTGCTGCGTCGTAGCGGTGGCTCTGGGGGTCGCGGCGAGCCGGGTGTTCCTCGGCGCGCACTACCTGAGCGACGTGGTGGGCGGGCTGCTGCTGGGCGCGCTGCTCGCCACCACGTCGTACGCCCTTCTCCGGACCGTCACTCCGAGCCGGAGTCCTCGGAGTCTGCCTCGATGACGACGACCTGGTAGCTGTCGTCGAGGCGGACGTCGACGGTCGTGCCGTCGGTCTTGGTCACCTCGACCTCGTAGGTCGCGCCGTTCTCGTTGTCGGTCTCGACGCTGTTGGCGGTGCCGCCGCCGGTCGCCTCGAGCGCCGCCTTGGTCGCGGCGTCGGCCTGCTCCTGCGTGTAGTCGTGGCTCGCCGGTCCGTCGTCACCGCCGTTGCCGGCGACCGCGACGCCCCCTGCTGCGCCTGCCGCGACGACGCCCAGCGCCGCTCCTGCGATCCAGATCCGCTTGCGCATGTCCTCACTCCTTCGCTCGTGCTGTGGCTCCACCGTGGCGCGCGGACGCTGAAGCGGCCCTGAATCCGGTCTTCAGGTCGCGTTCAGCCGGCCTACAGGTGGGCTGTGCGACTCTCAGGGCGTGCGGGTCCTGGTGGTCGAAGACGACAAGCAGCTGGCCGCCGCGCTGCGCCGGGCGCTGGAGGGCGAGGGCTATGCCGTCGACGTCGCCCTCGACGGTCGCGAGGGCGAGTGGCTGGCCCAGGAGAACGCGTACGACGCCCTCGTCCTCGACGTGATGCTGCCGCACCTCGCGGGCGACGAGCTCTGTGCACGGAGGCGCGAGAGCGGCGACTGGACCCCGATCCTCATGCTGACCGCGCGGTCCGGGCCCGAGCAGGAGGTGCGGGCGCTCGACGCGGGTGCCGACGACTTCCTCGCCAAGCCGTTCGCACTGACGGTGCTGCTCGCCCGGCTGCGGGCGCTGGTGCGCCGCGGCGGTGCGAAGCGGCCGACGATCCTGCGTGTGGGCGACCTCGAGCTCGACCCCGCGGCGCACCGGGTCTCGCGGGCCGGCACGCCCATCGACCTCACGCCGCGGCAGTTCTCGATGCTGGAGTTCCTGATGCGGCGATCGGGCGAGGTGGTCTCCAAGTCCACGATCCTCGACCACGTCTGGGACTTCGCCTTCGAGGGCGACCCCAACATCGTCGAGGTCTACGCCCGCCAGCTGCGCCAGCGCATCGACGAGCCCTTCGACCGGACCAGCCTGCAGACGGTGCGGCTCGTCGGCTACCGCGTGGTGGACGACCGATGAGTCCGCTCACCCTGCGCAGCCGTACGACGCTCACCGCGGTCGTGCTCGTGGCGCTGGTGCTCGGCACGGGTGCGTGGGTGCTCCTGACGACGCTCGACCGGCAGCTGGTGGCGGCCAGCGACCGAGCCTCGCGGGCGTCGCTCGGACAGGTGGTGGACCAGGTCGGGAGCGACGGGCTGCCGTCGGTGCTCAGGTCGGTCGACGACGACGGCGTGGCCCAGGTGTTCGCCTCAGACGGCACGGTCCTCGCCGCGTCCGCCAACATCACGGGGCGCGGCCCGATCACAGGAATGGCTGGTTCGACCGACGTGCAGCGGAGGACCTTCGAGGGACCCGACGACCAGGAGACCGAGACCTATCGCTCCTGGGTCGTGGCGGCGCCGACCGCCGCCGGCGACGTCACGGTGGTCGTCGGGAGCAGCCTGGAGTCCGTCCACGAGGCCTCGAGGCGACTGCGCACCCTGCTGCTGGTCGGAGTGCCGCTGGCCGTGCTCCTGCTCGGTGTCGTGGTGTGGCTGCTGGTGGGGCGGGCGCTGGGTCGCCTGGACCGGATCCGCGCCGAGGTCGACGCCATCGGTCCCGACCAGCTCGGGCGACGGGTCGCGGAGCACGGGGCGCGCGACGAGGTCGGCCGGCTCGCGGCCACCATGAACCGGATGCTCGGCCGGGTGGACGGCGCCGTCTCCCGGCAGCGGCGACTGGTGGCCGACGTCTCCCACGACCTCCAGAGCCCGCTCGCGGCGCAGCGCCTGGCCCTCGAGGTCGCGCTGCGCGATCCGGGCGCGGTCGACGCCGGCGAGCTCCGATCTGGCGTGCTGGGGCCGGCCCGCGCGATGGAGCGCCTGGTCGACGACCTGCTGGTGCTCGCGGCGGCCGATGAGCACGCGCCGGTGGTGGCGAGCAGCCTCGACCTCGACGCGGTGGTGCTGGACGAGGCGGCCCGCGCGCGCACGCACACCGACGTACGCATCGACACGGGCCGGGTGTCCGCCGGCCCGGTGCGGGCCAACCCCTCGGAGCTGCGCCGCGCCGTGCGCAACCTGCTCGACAACGCGCTGTCGTACGCCGCGTCGGGGGTCGAGATCTCCCTCGCGACGACGGCCGACGGCGTGGTCCTCGACGTGGTCGACGACGGGCCGGGCATCCCGCCCGACGAGCGCGGCCTCGTCTTCGAGCGCTTCCACCGTGGCGACCGGTCGCGGAGCAGCGAGGTGGCGGGCAGCGGGCTCGGGCTCGCCATCGCGCGCACGGCGGCCGAGCGCGCAGGCGGCCGGCTCGACCTCGTCGATGACGACGGGGACCGAGCCGGCGCCCACTTCCGGATGGTGCTGCCGGTGCTTCCTTCGGAGCCCTAACCGAGGGTGGTCAGCAGGGCGGTCATGGCCTGGTCCTCGGCGCCCTGGTCGGGGCTCGAGGCGCGGATCGAGGTGAGGACGTCGTCGATCTGGGTGTCGACGTAGGTCCACGCCTGGCAGTTCTTCGGCTGCAGGCTGCCCTGGTCGGCGTCCCATGCGGTCTCGAGGTCGGTGATCCGCGACTGCGCGCCCGACTGGTCGTCGGAGGCGACCAGGTCCTGGGTGTCGGTGACGATGGTGCGGTAGTCGTTCACCGACGACGACGGGAAGTCCGCGGCCACCTGCTTGGTCGCCGCCGCCTGGTCGAGCGGCGCGCCACTGTCGCACGACGGCGCCGGGCCCTCGTCGGCCAGCGCGCTCTGGTGGGGCTGCGCGTTGGCCCAGGTGAGCAGGCCGATGGTGGCCACGGCTGCGGCGGCCATCACACCGAGGGTGGCGCGGCGTCGCTGCGGCGACGACGGCGGGACGTACGACGTCGCCTCGACGTCCTCGATCACGTCGGCGCGGCTGATCGACAGGTAGATGACCGTCGCGAGGATCGCGCCGAGGAAGATCAGGCTGGTGCCGAAGACGCCGATGCCCAGGCCCTGCTCGCTCTTGGGCAGGCCGAACCAGTCGCCGATGTTGGCGCCGAGCGGGCGGGTCAGGATGTAGGCGACCCAGAAGCTGAGGACCGGGTCGGCACCCGAGCGCCACAGCACGGTGACCAGCGCGATCAGGCCGAGCGGCAGCAGGATCGACAGGCCGGGACCCCAGCCGGTGAGCTCGAGGGTCCAGTCACCGGTCGCAGTGCCGAGGGCGAAGGTGACGAGGACGGCGAACCAGTAGAACGCCTCGCGGGAAGTCGTGCTGATGCTGTGGATCGACAGGGTGCGCTCCTTCGCGAACCACACGGCGAACGTGGCGGCGAGGAGGATCGAGAAGATCGTCGTGCTGATCCACAGCGGCACCCCGGCCTGGTCGGTGAGGATGTCGGTGTAGAGCGTGCCCGTCACGCTGACGACGACCACCGTCAGCCAGTAGGCCGCCGGGACGTAGCGGCGCAGCCGCATCTGCACGCCGAGCACCACGACGAATACCGCGGTGAAGAGGACGGCGGTGTTCACCAGCCCGACGCCGAGCGTCATGTTGATCCAGTCGGCGAAGCTCTCGCCGACCGTCGTGCAGAGGATCTTGATCACCCAGAACCAGATGGTGACCTCGGGGACCTTGTTGAGCATCTGTCGTACGTCGGGGGTGGCAGCGCGTTCTGTCATGCGTCGTACGGTCGCGGGATCCACCTGACTGCCACCTGACTGTGCGCGGGCCGGGGCTAGCGTGGACGCATGGCTCCCAGGATCGCGACCAACACCGACGTCGGGCTCGACGAGCTCCTCGACTTCGTCCGCCCGCGCCACCACTTCGTGCTGATGACCCGGCGGCGCGACGGCTCGCCCCAGGCCTCCCCGGTCGCGGGCGGGGTCGACGACAGCGGCCGCATCGTCATCTCGAGCTATCCGCAGCGCGCCAAGACGAAGAACGCCCGCCGCAACCCCGAGGTCTCGGTGCTCGTGCTCTCCGACGAGTGGGACGACGCGTGGGTGCAGGTCGACGGCACCTGCGAGGTGCTCGACGCGACCGACGGCGACGAGGCGCTCGACGCGTTCGTGGAGTACTTCCGCAACATCGCCGGCGAGCACTCCGACTGGGACGAGTACCGCAGCGCGATGGTCAGCCAGGGCAAGTCGCTGCTGCGCATCACCCCGACCCGCTGGAGCACGATCTCCACCGGCGGCTTCCCGCCGGGGTCCGCGCCCGCCTGACGTCGTACGTCAGCGGGGGAGCGTCACCAGCGCGACCAGCCCGCCGCCGGTCCGCGGGGCGAGGTCGAGCCGGCCGTCGTGGGCCGCGGCGATGCGCTGCACGATCGCGAGACCCAGGCCGACACCGCCGTGGTCGTCGTGCACGCGCTCGGTGCCGCGTCGGAACGGCTCGGCGAGGGTGGCCACCACGTCGCTGGCCAGGTGGTCGCCGGTGTTCTCGACCCGCAGGACGGCGCCGGCCGGGGTCTCCCGGGTGGTGACCCACGCGGCGCCGTCGCCGGGCAGGTTGTGCACGATCGCGTTGTGCAGCAGGTTCGTCGCCAGCTGCAGCAGCAGCGCGCGCGAGCCCGATGCGGTGGCGGCGTCGCCCGACGTCGTGACCACGACCCCGCGCTCCTCCGCCAGCGGCAGCAGCACCTCGGCCGCCTCCTCGGCGACCAGTGACAGGTCGACCGGCTCCTGTGCGAACGACCTCTGGTCGGCCCGGCTCAGCACGAGCAACGCCTCGGTGAGGTCGATGGCGCGGGTGTTGACCGTCCGCAGCCGGTCGACGAGCAGGTCCACGTCGGGCGACGGGTCCTTGGCGGCGACGTCGAGCAGGGTCTGCGTGATCGCGAGCGGGGTGCGCAGCTCGTGCGAGGCGTTGGCCGCGAACCGTTGCTGCTCGGCGACGTGGCGCTCCAGGCGCTCGAGCATGCCGTCGAAGGCGTCGGCGAGCTCGCGGAACTCGTCGCTGCGACCGGGCATCCGGATCCGGTGGTCGAGCGCGCCCGTCCCGGCGGCGCGGGTCGCCGCGGTGATGCGGTCAAGCGGGGCGAGCATCCGCCCGGCCAGCGCCCAGCCGCCTGCCAGCCCGACGACCAGCAGCAGCACCATCATCAGCGCGGCCTTGGGTGCGAAGGCGTCCCACAGGTCGGAGCGGCCCGGCATGAAGGTGCCGCCGAAGCCGCCGTCAGGAGCATTGGCCCCGCTGGTCGACCCTGCCTCGTCCGGCACGTAGCGCAGCAGGAAGACCAGCACCACCGCCAGCAGCCCGACCCCCGTCACGACGACGACGCCGGCGTAGCTCAGGGCCAGCCGCAGCCGGACACTGACGCCCGGCGGCCTAGGCATCGGCGGCGACCTCGATGCGGTAGCCGACGCCCGGCACGGTATCGATCACCCACGGCTCGCCGAGCCGCTTGCGCAGAGCCGACACCGTGATGCGTACGGCGTTGGTGAAGGGGTCGGCGTGCTCGTCCCACGCCCGCTCCAGGAGCTCCTCGGCGCTGACCACGCCGCCCTCGGCGCCGACGAGCACCTCCAGGACGGCGAACTGCTTGCGGGTCAGCGCGACGTAGCGCCCGTCGCGGTGGACCTCGCGCCGGAACGGGTCGACGCGCAGCCCGGCCAGCTCGCGCACGGGTGGCCGGTGGTGCCCGCGCCTGCGGTCCAGCGCGCGCAGCCGCAGCACCAGCTCCTGGAGCTCGAACGGCTTGGTCAGGTAGTCGTCGGCGCCGAGCTCGAAGCCGGACGCCTTGTCGCCGAGCCGGTCGGCCGCGGTGAGCATGAGGATCGGGATGCCCGAGCCCGACGCGACGATGTGCGCGGCGACCTCGTCACCCGACGGGCCGGGGATGTCGCGGTCGAGCACCGCGATGTCGTACGCGTTGATGCCGAGCAGCTCCAGCGCGGTGTCGCCGTCACCGGCGACGTCGGCGGCGATCGCCTCGAGCCGCAGGCCGTCGCGGATGGCGCCGGCCATGAGGGGCTCGTCCTCGACGATCAGCACGCGCATGCCCCGATGGTAGGGAGCGACCGTGTGTCGTCGGCGTATCGAAAACTCCATACGCTCCGACAACGCGGCGAGATCTTGGCTGGGCGCATGTCGCTCGCCCGCCCGTTCGTCCTCGCCTCGGTCCTGCTCACCCTCGGCTGCGCCGCGACGCAGGAGCCGTCCGTCGCCCGGCTCGACCGCGCGGTCCGGTCGACGGCTGCCGTCCTGCCAGGGGTGCCGGAGGGGCTGCCTCGTCGGTCGGGTGCCGGCGACCTCGCCGACGGCGACCTGCCGGCCGGCGCGACGGTGTACGACGACCACCCCGGCATCGCGCGGCTCGACCCGCGGCTCCTCGAGGAGCTCCGCGCCGCGACCGCGGACGCCGCCGCCGAGGGGGTCGGGATCGTCGTCAACAGCGGCTGGCGGTCGCAGGCCTACCAGCAGCGGCTCTTCGACGAGGCCGTCGCCGAGCACGGCTCCGAGTCCGCGGCTGCGGAGTGGGTCGCGCGTCCGGGCACCTCCGTGCACGAGGCCGGCGCCGCGGTCGACGTGGGTCCGCTGGACGCCACCCTCTGGCTCGCGGACCATGGCGCCGACTACGGGCTCTGCCGGGTCTACGACAACGAGCCCTGGCACTTCGAGCTGGTGGCCGACGCCGTCGACGACGGGTGCCCCGCGACGTACGCCGACCCGGCCGACGACCCCCGCCTGCAGTGACGGCGAGCGGTGCCGAGGCTCAGCCGGACGTGGCGGCGTAGGCCTCCGTCAGCTGCGCCTCGGCAGCGGTGAGGTAGCGCTCGAGGGCCGCCGCGGCGGTCTCGCCGTCGCCGGACTCGAGCAGGTCGAGGATCCGCCGGTTGTCGGCGAGGTAGGGCTCGTGGAAGGTCTGCGGCGCCGCCATCACGTGGAACACCAGGCGCAGCTCGGCCAGCACGTGGCGCATCGCCTCCTCGACGCGCGGGCTGCCGGCCAGCGCGGCGAGGGACTGGTGGAAGCGCATGTTGGCCGTGCCGACGTCGACCCAGCGGCCGTCGGCCGCGGCCGACTCGCCCTCCTCCACCGCACGTCGTACGTCGTCGAGGGCGACGTCGGGCGGGCAGGCGCGCAGCACGCCACCCTCCACGAGGCGCCGGAAGCGGTAGAGGTCGTGGACGTCGTCGACGGTGAGCCGCCGGACGAAGACCCCGCGGTTGAACTCGTGGACCAGGAGCCGCTCGTGGGCCAGCAGCCGGAAGGCCTCGCGCAGGGTGTTGCGCGAGACGCCCAGCGCGGCGCCGATGTCCTCCTCGGAGAGGCGGGTGCCGGGTGGCAGCCGTCCCTCGGTGATGTGCGAGCGGAGGATCTCGGCCACCCGGCCGGCCGTGCTCGCGCGACCCAGCGCCGCCCGCTCCGCGGACAGCTCCTGCACCCATGCACCCGACGCCACGGGAGCAGTCTAGGGCTACAAGGGGATTGACAGATTGTTCAACAATCCTGCACTCTCGTGTGACGGGGCTCACCACTCGACACGACCACCGACAGGACGACCCATGGATCAGCAGGCTGACCAGCACGCGGACCAGCAGGACGACCAGCACACGGCAGGCGCCGCGGCGAAGGCCGGGAAGGGCGCCCTCGTCGGCGCCATGTTCCTCATGGCGACCAGCGCGATCGGACCCGGCTTCATCACCCAGACGACCGTCTTCACCGACCAGCTGGGGGCGGCGTTCGCCTTCGCGATCCTGGTCTCGATCCTGGTCGACGTCGCCGTCCAGCTGAACGTGTGGCGGGTCATCGGCATCGCCGGCATGCACGCCCAGGACCTCGCCAACAAGGTCGCACCAGGCGCGGGCTACGCACTCGCCGCGCTCGTCGTACTGGGCGGCCTGGTCTTCAACATCGGCAACATCGGCGGCACCGCGCTCGGCATGAACGCGATGTTCGGGATGGACGTCAAGCTCGGCGGCACGATCTCGGCGGTCGTCGCGATCGCCATCTTCCTCAGCCGCCGCGCAGGTGTGGCGATGGACCGCATCGTCGTCGTGCTCGGCGTCGTGATGATCGCGATGGTGCTCTACACCGCTTTCGTCTCCGACCCGCCGGTCGGCCAGGCGCTCAAGCAGAGCGTGCTGCCCGACGAGGTCGACTTCCTGATCATCACCACGCTGATCGGCGGCACCGTCGGTGGCTACATCACCTATGCCGGCGCCCACCGCCTCGTCGACTCCGGCATCACCGGGCCCGACCAGGTCGCGCAGATCAGCCGGGGCAGCGTCACCGGCATCCTGGTCACGGGCGTGATGCGGGCCCTGCTGTTCCTCGCGGTCCTCGGCGTGGTGTCCGGCGGCGCGGTGCTCGCTGCCGACAACCCGCCGGCCTCGGCCTTCCAGCACGCGCTCGGCGACGCCGGCGTCCGCATCTTCGGCGTCATCCTCTGGGCCGCGAGCATCACCTCGGTCATCGGTGCGTCCTACACCTCGGTGTCGTTCCTGAGCGGGCTGCTCAAGGGCGACCAGCGCCGCCGCAACTTCGCGGTGGTCGCCTTCATCGCGGTCTGCACCGCGCTCTTCCTCGCCCTCGGCAAGGCCCCGGTGACGCTGCTGATCCTGGCCGGTGCGCTCAACGGCCTGATCCTCCCGGTCGGCCTAGCGGTGATCCTGTGGGTCGCGGCCCGCCGCTCCGGCGACCTGCTCTCCGGCTACCGCTACCCCCGCTGGCTGCTGGTCATCGGCGTCGCGGTCTGGCTGCTGACGCTCTACCTCGGCTGGAACTCCCTCGGCGGCATCGCCGACCTGTGGGCCTGACCGTGGACGCCACGACGATCGACCTCAACGCCGACCTCGGCGAGGGCTTCGGCCAGTGGACGCTCGGCGACGACGACGCCCTGCTCGAGCTCGTCACCAGCGCGAACGTCGCGTGCGGCTTCCACGCCGGTGACCCGACCGTGCTCCGCCACGTGTGCGAGCGGGCGGCCGAGCGCGACGTGGCGATCGGCGCCCAGGTCGGCTACCGCGACCTCGCGGGCTTCGGGCGCCGCTTCATCGACGTCGCGCCGGCCGAGCTCACCAACGACGTGCTCTACCAGATCGGTGCGCTCGAGGCGTTCGCCCGCGTCGCGGGCAGCCGGGTGCGCTACGTCAAGCCGCACGGCGCGCTCTACAACACGATCGTCCACCACGAGACGCAGGCCGCCGCGGTCGTCGATGCCGTACGCCGCTACGACCCGGCGCTGCCGGTCCTCGGGCTGCCCGGCTCGCGCTTCCTCGCGCTCGCCGAGGAGGCCGGCCTGACGACGGTCGCCGAGGCGTTCGCCGACCGTGCCTACACGCCGGAGGGCACGCTGGTGTCCCGGCGCGAGGAGGGCGCGGTGCTGCACGACGTCGACGAGGTGGCCGACCGCTGCGTGCGCATGGCGACGGACGGCCAGGTCGAGGCGGTCGACGGCACCGTCGTCGCCGTACGACCCGCGTCGCTGTGCGTCCACGGCGACAGCCCGGGTGCCGTGGCGATGGCCGCCCGGGTGCGCGAGGCGCTCGAGCAGGCGGGCGTGCGGATCTCCTCCTTCGCGGGCGGCACGGCCTGATGCGGGTCCTGCCCTGCGCCGACTCCGGTCTCCTCGTCGAGCTGGCCGATCTCGACGAGGTGCTCGCGCTCTACGCCGAGCTGGTGGACGACCCGCCCGCAGGCGTCGTCGATCTCGTCCCGGCGGCGCGCACGCTGCTGCTGCGCCTGGACCCGAGCGGGGCCGACGCGGCCGAGATCGAGCGAGCGGTGCGCGAGGCCCGGCCCACGCGCGGCGCCCGGCCCGAGGTCGGTGAGGTCGAGATCCCGGTCGTGTACGACGGCGCCGACCTGCAGGAGGTCGGCGAGCTGACCGGCCTCGGCGAGCGCGGCGTGGTCGAGGCCCACACCTCCCAGGAGTGGACCGTGGCCTTCGGCGGCTTCGCACCCGGTTTCGGCTACCTCGTCGGCAGCGACGAGCGGCTCCACGTGCCGCGCCGCAGCACGCCGCGCACCAGGGTCCCGGCCGGGGCTGTCGGGCTCGCGGGCGAGTTCGCCGGCGTCTACCCCCGTGAGTCGCCGGGCGGCTGGCAGCTGCTCGGCCACACGCCCGTGAAGACGTGGGACCTCGACCGCGACCCGCCCGCCCTGCTGCTGCCGGGCGTCCGGGTGCGCTTCGTGGAGGCGACGTGAGCACCCGCGCGCTCGAGGTGGTGGCCACCGGTCCGCTCGCCACCGTCCAGGACCTCGGCCGGCCCGGCCTGGCGGCGCTGGGCGTCGGCCGCTCCGGCGCGGCCGACACCGACTCGATGGCGCTGGCCAACCGCCTGGTCGGCAACACCCCCGGCACCAGCTGTGTCGAGGTGACCTTCGGCGGGCTCGAGGTGCGAGTGCACGGCGGCGTCACGGTCGCCGTCGCCGGAGCGCCCTGCCCGATGGCCGTCGACGGCCGCGAGGTCGCGCCCTATGCCGTCGTCTGGGTGCCCGACGGCGCCACCCTGCGGCTGGGCGCGCCCACCTCCGGCCTGCGCAGCTACCTCGCCGTGCGGGGTGGCATCGACGTGACCCCCGTCCTCGACTCCCGGTCGACCGACACGCTGTCGGGTGTCGGGCCGCCGCCGCTCGAGCCCGGCCACCGCTTGCGCATCGGCCGCACCCGCCGCCCCCTGCCCGGCGTGGACCTCGCGCCCGTACGCGTCCCCGACAACGGCGACATCTGGCTGCGCGTCGCGTGCGGGCCGCGCGACGACTGGTTCACCGAGGCGGCGTACGACGCCCTGCTGGGCTCTTCCTACGAGGTCACCGCGGAGAGCAACCGCGTCGGCATGCGCCTGGCCGGCCCGGCGCTCGAGCGGGCCCGCGACGACGAGCTGCCGAGCGAGGGCATGGTGCCCGGCGCCCTCCAGGTGCCGCCCTCGGGGCAGCCGACCCTGTTCCTGGCCGACCACCCGGTGACCGGCGGCTACCCCGTCATCGCCGTCGTGGTCCGCGCCGACCTCGGACTCGCCGCACAGGCCCGTCCGGGACAACACGTCCGATTCCGATCCAGCCCGAGGTGACCGCGATGTCGATCGACCCGTCCACCCTCTCGCCCGCCGAGGCGCGGGCCCGCTTCCGCTCCGGCCTGCGGGTGCCGACCGCGGGCTGGTCCTCCGGCTGGACGCAGGCGAACCTCATCGCGGTGCCCCGCGACGTGGCGTACGACGTGCTCCTCTTCGCCCAGCGCAACCCGAAGCCGTGCCCGGTGCTCGACGTGACGGAGCCCGGCGCCACGAGCAGTCCGCTGTTCGCGGGCGACCTGCGCACCGACCTGCCCGGCTACACCGTCTACGAGGACGGTGAGCTCGTCGCCGAGGTCGACGACGTCACCGACCTCTGGCGTGACGACCTGGTCGCCTTCCTGGTCGGGTGCAGCTTCACCTTCGAGGCCGCCCTCCTCGAGGCGGGCGTGCCGGTGCGGCACGTCGAGGCCGACAGCAACGTCCCGATGTACCGCACCTCCGTCGAGTGCCGCCCCGCCGGTTCGCTGTCCGGGCCGCTGGTCGTCTCGATGCGTCCGGTCCCCGCCGACCAGGTGGCGACCGCGGTGCGCGTCACGTCGCGCTACCCGTCGGTGCACGGCGCGCCGGTCCACGTGGGTGATCCGCGGGCGCTCGGCATCACCGACCTCGACTCGCCGGACTTCGGCGACCCCGTGGAGGTCCGTCCCGGCGAGGTGCCGGTCTTCTGGGCGTGCGGGGTGACGCCGCAGGCCGCGGTGATGCGGTCGCGGCCCGCGTTCGCGATCGGCCACGCGCCCGGCCACATGGCGATCACCGACGCCCGGGACAGCGACTACCTGGTGCCCTGACCGACCCTGCCGGGGTAGTCCAGTGAGTTCTGGTCGTCAGATGGGTTGTCTGGCAGCCACTTGCCACTGGACTATCCGGGGGTCGGCCGCCGTCTGTCGGGGTAGTCCAGTGGGTTCTGGTCGTCAGATGGGTTGTCTGGCAGCCACTTGCCACTGGACTATCCGGGGGTCGGCCGCCGTCTGTCGGGGTAGTCCAGTGAGTTCTGGTCGTCAGATGGGTTGTCT
Source organism: Nocardioides sp. BE266 (assembly GCF_031457855.1). Classification (NCBI taxonomy): domain Bacteria; kingdom Bacillati; phylum Actinomycetota; class Actinomycetes; order Propionibacteriales; family Nocardioidaceae; genus Nocardioides; species Nocardioides sp. BE266. The sequence goes on from NZ_JAURTI010000006.1 coordinate 181,964, forward strand.
GGCAGCCACTTGCCACTGGACTACAGCGGGCCGTCAGGAGTCGAACCCGAGCCCGGCCTTGTCGAGGGCGCGGAGGAAGAGGTTGCGGCGGCCCTCGCGGTGGTCGGCGCGGTCGAGCGACCAGCGGGTGAGGTTGATCCCGATCGAGGCGAACGGCTCGGGCGGGAAGGGCAGCGGTCGCTCGCGCACCATCCGCAGCGACGTCCGCTCGGTCTGCTCGCCGGCCAGCAGGTCGAGCAGCACCTCGGCCGCGAAGCGGGTGGCGCCGACGCCGAGCCCGGTGAAGCCGGCAGCGTGCGCGACGCGGCCGCCGTGGGTGAGGCCGTAGAACGCGGTGAACTGGGTGCACGTGTCGATCGCGCCCGCCCAGCGGTGGCTGAACCGCACGTCCTCCAGCTGCGGGAAGGTCGCCAGGAAGTGCGATGCCAGCCGCGTGTGGCTCTGGGCGCGGTCCTCGTGCCGGGCCGCCACGCGACCGCCCGCGGGGTAGACGGCGTCGTACCCGCCCCAGAGGATGCGGTTGTCCGCGGTCAGCCGGGAGTAGTGGAACTGGTTGGCGAGGTCGCCGAGCCCCTGTCGCCCCGCCCAGCCGATCGACGCGAGCTGGTCGGCGGTGAGCGGCTCGGTCATCAGGACGAAGTCGTAGACCGGCACCGTCATCAGCCGGTTGCGGCGCAGCAGCGACGGGAACACGTTGGTCGCCAGCACCACGTGGGCGGAGGTCACCACGGCGCGGTCGGTGTGCACCTCGACCGTCCCGGAGGACGTACGCCGCAGGTCGGTGACGGCCGAGTGCTCGTGGACCTCCACCCCGAGGTCCGCCGCCACGCGCGCCAGCTCGAGCGCGAGCCGCGCGGGGTGGACGAGTGCGTTCGTGTCCCGCTCGAGGACGCCGGCGAGGAAGAGCGGGCTGTCGATCTCGGCGCGGATGCCCGGTCCGTCGAGGAAGTGCTCCTCGCCCCGGAGCTCCTCGACCTGGTGCTCCTCGACGGCCACGCCGAGCGCACCGGTCCGCTCCCACTCGCACGCGAGCCCGAGAGTCCGTACGTCGTCCTCGAAGGCGTCGAGGTTCTCGCGTCCGAGCCGGTCGAGGGCGTCGTACTCCTCGGGCCAGCGGTTGCGGCCGTTGTCCTCGCCGTGGGTGATCGAGGCCTCGCAGAAGCCGCCGTTGCGGCCCGAGGCCGCCCACCCGACGGTGCGCGCCTCGAGCAGCACGACGCGCCGGCCCGGATCGCGGCGCTTGGCGTGGACCGCGGTCCAGAGGCCGAGGTAGCCGCCGCCGACCACGGTGAGGTCGGCCGTCGTCGACGCGGTCAGCTCGGGGTGTCGTGTGTCTGCGTCCGCGTCCTCCAGCCAGAACACTGCCTGCCGGCTGCCCGCGAGCGCGCGCTCCACGAGCCGGGGGTCGGGCGCGTGCCGTTCGTAGGCGGTCTGGTGGCTGGCCACGGACCGAGGATGTCAGCCGGCGGCCGCGGTGAGGGCGGCGTCCAGGATCGCCAGTCCCTCGCGGACCTCGTCGTCGCTCGTGGTGAGCGGCGGCACGACGTGGATGCGGTTGTAGTTCGAGAAGGGCAGCAGGCCGCGCTCCTGGCAGCCCTTGACGACTGCGGCCATCTCCGGGCTCGACCCGCCGTAGGGGGCCAGCGGCTCGCGGGTGGTCCGGTCGCTGACCAGCTCGATCGCCCAGAAGGCGCCGGTGCCACGGACCTCGCCGATCCAGTCGTGCTTCTCCGCGAGCGCGCGGAGACCGGGGCCGATGACCTCGGCCCCGAGCCGGTCGGCACGGCCCACGACGTCGTCGTCCTCCATCGTGCGGATCGTCGCGACGGCGGCCGCGCAGGCAAGCGGGTGGCCCGAGTAGGTGAGCCCGCCGGGGTAGGTGCGGTGCGCGAAGGTCGCGTGGATCGCGTCGCTGATCGCGACGCCGCCGAGCGGGACGTAGCCGGAGTTCACGCCCTTGGCGAAGGTGAGGAGGTCGGGGGTCACTCCGCCGTGCTCGACGGCGAACCAGCGGCCCGACCGGCCGAAGCCCGACATCACCTCGTCGGCGATGAGCACGATGCCGTGCCGGTCGCAGATCTCGCGCACGCCGGCGAGGTAGCCCGGAGGCGGCACCATGATGCCGGCGGTGCCGGGGATCGCCTCGAGCACGATCGCGGCGACGGTCGCCGGGCCCTCGAGCGCGACGACCTGCTCGAGGTGCTCGAGCGCGCGCTGGCACTCCTCGGCCTCGGTGGTGGCGTGGAAGGCGCTGCGGTAGAGGAACGGCCCGAAGAAGTGGACCGTGCCGGTCGAGCCGTGGTCGCTCGCCCACCGGCGCGGGTCGCCGGTCATGTTGACCGCGAGGTGCGTGCCGCCGTGATAGCTGCGGTAGGTCGTGAGCACCTTGTGGCGACCGGTGTGCAGCCGCGCCATCCGTACGGCGTGCTCGTTGGCGTCCGCGCCGCCGTTGGTGAAGAACACGTGGTCGAGGTCGCCGGGGGTGTGGCTCGCGATGAGGCGGGCGGCCTCCGACCGGGTGCCGTTCGCGAAGGCGGGCGCGACCGTGGCGAGGTGCCCGGCCTGCTCCTGGATCGCCGCGACGATGCGCGGGTGCTGGTGGCCGAGGTTGGTGAAGACCAGCTGGGAGCTGAAGTCGAGGTAGCGCTTGCCGGCGCCGTCCCAGACGTGGCTGCCCTCGGCGCGGGTGATCACCATCGGGCTGATCTCGGCCTGGGCCGACCAGGAGTGGAAGACGTGGGCGCGGTCGAGCTCGAAGGCGCGCTCGGCGTCGTACGTGCCGGCCAGGTCGCTGGTGGTGGAGAGAACGTCAGTCATTGCGCGGGAACCCCAGCTCGAGTCCGCCCTCGGGGCGGTTGGCCGGATCGATCCACCGGGTGGTGACGACCTTGCCGCGGGTGAAGAAGTGGACGCCCTCGGTGCCGTGGGCGTGGGTGTCGCCGAAGAGCGAGCGCTTCCAGCCGCCGAAGGAGTAGTAGGCCACCGGCACCGGGACCGGCACGTTCACGCCGATCATGCCGACGGTGACGTCGGCCTCGAAGCGGCGGGCCGCGCCGCCGTCGTTGGTGAAGACCGCCGTGCCGTTGCCGTACTCGTTGGCGTTGACCAGCGCGACCGCCTCCTCGTAGGTCTTCACGCGGACCACGGACAGGACGGGCCCGAAGATCTCCTGGGTGTAGATGTCCATGTCTGGCGTGACGTCGTCGAAGAGCGTCGGGCCGAGCCAGAAGCCCCCCTCTCCACCGCGGGCCGCGACGTCGCGGCCGTCGACCACGACCTTCGCGCCGGCCGCCTCGCCGGAGTCGATGAAGCTCGAGACCCGGTCGCGGTGGGCCTTCGTGACGAGCGGACCCATGTCGGCTTCCTTCTCATCGCCCGTGGCCGCGCGCCCACCGTCGCCGATCAGCAGGGTGCTGGTGCGGTCGGCGATCCGGGCGACGAGCTCGTCGCCGATCGGGTCGACCGCGACGAGCACGCTGATCGCCATGCAGCGCTCGCCGGCGCTGCCGTAGCCCGCGTTGACGGCCGAGTCCGCAGCGAGGTCGAGGTCGGCGTCGGGCAGCACGACCATGTGGTTCTTCGCGCCGCCGAGGGCCTGGACGCGCTTGCCGTGCCGGCTCGCGGTCTCGTAGACGTACTCCGCGATCGGGGTCGATCCGACGAAGCTGATCGCCTGCACATCGGGGCTGGTCAGCAGCGCGTCGACCGCGGTCTTGTCGCCGTGGAGCACGTTGAAGACGCCGTCGGGCAGGCCCGCCTCCTGCCAGAGCGCGGCAAGCCAGTTGGCGGCGCTCGGGTCCTTCTCGCTGGGCTTGAGGACAACGGTGTTGCCCGCGGCGATGGCGATGGGGAAGAACCACATCGGCACCATCGCCGGGAAGTTGAAGGGGCTGATGATGCCCACGACGCCGAGCGGCACGCGCTTGGAGTGGACGTCGACGCCGGTGGACGCCGACTCGCTGTGCCCGCCCTTGAGCAGGTGGGAGATGCCGCAGGCGAACTCGACGACCTCGAGCCCCCGGGCGATCTCGCCCATCGCGTCGGAGTGCACCTTGCCGTGCTCGGCGGTGATGATCGCCGCGAGCTCGTCCTTGCGGCTGTTGAGCAGCTCGCGGAAGGCGAAGAGAACCTGCGTACGACGCGCCAGCGAGGTGGTGCCCCACTCGCGGGCGGCCGCCGACGCGGAGGCGATGACGCGGGCCGCGTCGGCCTCGCTGGCCAGCGCCAGCCGGCCGGTCACCTCGCCGGTCGCCGGGTTGGTGACGTCGGCCCAGCCCGAGGGCTCGCCGGTCAGGAGGGCGCCGTCCGCCCAGTGCACGATGTCGGTCGTCATGGCGCCCATCCTGCTCGCGCGGCCGCGTCCGCGCGGGTGTCGGATCGTAGGCTTTCGCGCCGTCGTTCGGACATTCCGTCACCCGTCCCGCGCGTAGGCTGCGGGCGTGGCCGAGGTGACGCCGGGCGTGACGCTCCAGGAGGCCCTTGCCCTGCCCACCTTCCGCCGGGCGGCCCCCACCGTCGTCGCCGGTGCCGCCGCGACCGACCGGCCGATCCGGTGGGTGCACGCCACGGAGCGCCCCGACGTGCGTGAGCTGCTGCGGGCGGGCGACCTGGTCCTGACGATGGGCACCGGGCTGCCGGCCGACGACGACGAGGCCGGGCTGTCCGCGTTCGTCGACGAGCTGGTCGACGTCGGCAGCGCCGGTGTGGTGGTCGAGCTCGGCCGCCGCTGGGAGTCGGAGCTCCCGCCTGCCCTCGTTGCGGCCTGCGAGCGCCACGGCCTGCCCCTCGTCGCACTCGCCCGCGAGACCCGCTTCGCCGCCCTCGCCCAGGAGATCGGTGAGCGCGTCGTCGACCACCAGCTCACCGAGCTCCGCGAGGCCCAGCGGGTCCACGAGACCTTCACCGAGCTGAGCTTCTCCCAGGCCGGGCCCGTCGAGATCCTCCAGGCGGTGCAGCGGCTCGCCGGTGGGCCCGTCGTGGTGGAGAACGCCCAGCACCGGCCGCTCGACTACTTCGCCGGTGCCGACGACACCAGCGGCTTCCTCGACGGCTGGCCCGCCCGGTCGCGCCGGGTCGAGGTCGCGGGTCGCACCGGGTGGGACGAGGCGAACGGCTGGCTCGTCACCCGGCTCGGCACCACCGACCAGGCGTGGGGTCGGCTGGTCATCGGCTCGCCGGCCGCGCCGTCGCAGCGGCTGGTCGCCGTCGCCGAGCGCGCTGCCGCGGCGCTGGCGCTGCACCGGCTGCACGACCGCGACCGCGGCACGCTCATGCGCCGCACCCACCTCGAGCTGCTGACCGGCCTCGCCGAGGACCCCGACTCCGACGACGTGCTGCGCCGGTGCGAGCTGGCCGGCTTCCCGGTGCGGCGCCGGCAGTTCGCCGGTGTCGTGGTCCGCCCCCGCATCGGTACGACGACGCCCGCCGACCTCGACGAGGTCGCGGCCGCGGTGGTCCGCGCCGCCCACGGACTGCGGCTGCCGGCGCTGGTCTGCGAGGTCGAGCGTGACCTGCGGGTGCTGGTGTCGGCGCCCGCCTCGGCCGACGTCGACGACCTGGTCGACCGGGTGGCGGCGCGGGTGCTGCCGCACCACGACGTCGTACTGGCTGCGGGGCGGGTGGTGGCCGACCGCTCGGGGATCGCGCGCTCGGTCACCGAAGCAGGCCAGGTCGCGGACGCGGCGCCGCAGGCCCGCCGGGAGCAGGACCCCGACGTGCACCGGCTCGCCGACCTCCACCTCCGCGGACTGCTCGCCCTGCTCGGCGAGGACGACCGCGTGCGGCTCTTCGTCGACCGCGAGCTCGCCCTCCTCCGGCAGCACGACAGCGCCGACGGGTCGCGCACCGACCTCCTCGCCGCGCTCCGCGCGCTGCTCCAGCACCCCGCCAGCAAGACCGAGGCCGCGGCCAGCCTCCACCTCTCGCGGGCCGCGTTCTACGACCGGCTGGCCCGGATCGAGGCGATCCTCGACGCCGACCTCGACGACCCCGACGTCCGTGTCTCGCTCCACGTCGCGCTGGTGGCGGACGAGCTGCTCAGCGATCCCCGGCTGACCGGGGATCACTGAACATGTCGGCCCGTGCAAGGCCTGACAACTTCAGTGAGAGCCTGACCAGACGGGCTGGCCGTCCGCCGGATCGTCTGGCCCGGTCCGCAACAACCGACAGATCGTCGGCTCAGCCGGCGGCGACCGCTGGGACGATGAGCAGATGTTCCGGGTTCTCGACGTCGCCACCGCCGTGCCGACCACGCCGCTCGACCCCGCGACCGTCGTCGACGGCGCCCCCGAAGCCGGGTCGCGCGCCCTCGCCGCCGTGGCCGGCGTCGAGGTCGGCGTCTGGGAGATGAGCCCCGGCACTGCCACCGACGTGGAGGTCGACGAGGTCTTCGTCGTCCTGTCCGGATCGGCCACCGTCAGCTTCGAGGACGGGGAGCGGGTCGACCTCGGCCCCGGCACCGTTGTCCGGCTGCGCGCGGGCGAGCACACGACCTGGGTCGTCCACGAGACCCTCCGCAAGATCTACGTCGCCTGAGCCCTCGAAGGGGAGATCCATGACCGAGACGATCAAGAACTTCATCGACGGCGAGCTCGTGGAGTCCGCGGCCACCGAGTTCATCGACCTGGTCGACCCGACGACCGGTGAGCTCGACGGCCGCTCGCCGGTCTCCACGCCCGACGAGATCGACGCGGCCTACGCCGCCGCCGAGCGCGAGTCGGCGACGTGGAAGCGGCTGACGCCCGGTCGTCGCCAGGCCCACCTCCTCGACCTCGCCGCGGCGATCGCCGAGCGGCGCGACGAGATCAGCGAGGTGCAGGCGCGCGACACCGGCCAGCCCATCCGCTACATCACGAGCGAGGAGGTCGACCAGGGCGTCGACCAGCTGCGCTTCTTCGCCGGCGCCGCCCGGCTGCTCGAGGGCAAGTCGGCGGGGGAGTACCTCGAGGGCCACACCTCCTCCATCCGCCGCGAGCCGATCGGCGTCGTCGGCCAGGTGACGCCGTGGAACTACCCCTTCGCGATGGCGATCTGGAAGATCGCTCCCGCCCTCGCGGCCGGCAACACCGTCGTGCTGAAGCCGAGCGACACGACCCCGCGCTCGACCGTGCTGCTCGCCGAGATCGCCGCCGAGGTGCTGCCCGCCGGCGTGCTCAACGTCGTCAACGGCGACGCCTCCACGGGCCGACTCCTCGTCGAGCACCCGACGCCGGCCCTGGTCGCGATCACCGGTTCGGTCCGCGCCGGGATCGAGGTCGCGACCTCCGCGGCGAAGAACCTCAAGCGCTCGCACCTCGAGCTCGGCGGCAAGGCGCCCGTCGTGGTCACGCCGGACGCCGACCTCGCGCGCGCCGCCGAGATGGTCGCCGCGGCCGCGTACTTCAACTCCGGCCAGGACTGCACCGCCGCGACCCGCGTGATCGTGCACCGCAGCGTCCACGACGAGCTCGTCGACCTCCTCGTCAAGGAGGCCGAGGGCACCCGGCCCGGCCCGCCGTCCGACGCGGAGGCGGACTACGGCCCGCTCAACAACGCCACCCACCTCGCCAAGGTCGAGGCGTTCCTGGCCGACCTCCCCGACCACGCAACCGTCCGCACCGGCGGCGCGCGCCACGGGGAGGCGGGCTTCTTCTTCGCGCCGACCGTCGTGACCGGCGTACGCCAGGACGACCGCATCGTGCAGCAGGAGGTCTTCGGCCCCGTCCTCACCGTGCAGCCGTACGACGACGAGGCGGAGGCGGTGCGGATGGCCAACGGCGTCCCCTACGGCCTCGCCGGCAGCGTCTGGACCCGCGACCACGGCACCGCCGACCGGCTCACCCGCGAGCTCGACTTCGGGTGCGTGTGGGTCAACACCCACATCCCGTTCGTGTCCGAGATGCCGCACGGCGGCTTCGGCCACTCGGGCTACGGCAAGGACCTCTCCGGCTACGGCTTCGACGACTACACCCGCATCAAGCACGTGATGACCGCGCACTACTGACATCCTTGCGCCGTGCCCACCGCCCGCCAGCTCGTCCAGCTCTTCGCGGGGTGCGTGGTCCTGGGCGTGGGAGTGGCGATGCTGCTCACCGCCGACCTCGGCTCCGACGGCTACTCGACGATGGTCAACGGCATCGCGCTGGCCTCGGGGATGGGCTTCCTGCTCGCCAACACCCTGGTCAGCATCGTCTTCCTCGCGCTGGCCGCGGCCCGCAAGGTCATGCCCGGCATCGGCACCGTCGTGCAGATCGTGGTGGTCGGCGTGACGGTCAACGCGTTGCTTGCGGCGTGGGACCCGCCGGAGGGCTGGCCGGCGCGGATCGCGTTGCTGGTGCTTGCGTTCCCCGTGCTCGCGGTCGGCATCGCCACCTACCTCGGCAGCCACACCGGCGCCGGGCCCGCCGAGGCGGCCGCACTGGCGTACGACCCCCCGCTCGCGTTCCGCTGGAGCTACAGCGTCCTCCAGGGTGGCGGCGCGCTGCTGGGCTGGCTGCTCGGCGCGACGGTCGGGGTCGGCACGATCGCGGTGATCGTGGCGCTCGGGCCGCTGGTCGACCTCGCCAGCCGGCTGCTCCGGCTCGACGTGCACCAGGACAAGGGCGGCAAGGGTGGAGAGCCCGTCCTCCGGGGTGAAGCCTGAGCGCCCCGTCCGGGGCAGCATCGACCTCGTGACCGAAGTCCTCTCCGGCATCGACACGGTGGTCGTCGACCTCGACGGCACGCTCGTCGACTCGAACTACGTCCACGTCCTCGCCTGGCGCGAGGCGTTCCGCGACGTCGGCCTCGACGTGCCCTCGCACCGGATCCACCGGGTGATCGGCGTCGGCGGCGACCAGCTGGTCGAGCGGGTCGCGGGCGAGGCGGTCGAGCGCAACGTCGGTGACGAGGTACGACGCCGCCACCAGGCGCACCTCACCGAGCGGATCGGCCTGGTCTCCGCGACCGACGGGGCCAGCGAGCTGCTCGAGCTGCTGCGCAGCCGGGGCGTGAACGTCGTGCTTGCGTCCTCGGCCGACGCGGAGACCTCCGACCGGTTCCTCGACCTGGTCGACGGTGCAGCGAGCATGCTCAGCGCGTCGGTCACCGGCGACGACGTGTCGCGGTCGAAGCCGCACCCGGACCTGATCGAGGTCGCCCTCGCCGAGGTCGAGGCCGGCAAGGCGGTGGTCGTCGGCGACACCGTGTGGGACGTCGAGGCCGCCGCGGCGGCGCGGGTGCCCTGCATCGCGCTGCTCACCGGCGGCATCCCCGAGCGGACGCTGCGCGAGGCCGGCGCGGTCATGGTCTTCGAGACGCCGCGCGACCTCGCCGAGACCCTCCGCGACGCCTGAGCTGCCCGAACTCGCCCGGATTCGCCCGGTCGGGTGTGGTGCGCGCCGTCCGTTGCCGACAGCATCGGGAGTGAGGCCAAGACCGCGATTCGACGGGTGGGATCCGGATGGAGCTGTTGCCGCAGAGCCGAGAGGCCCTGGATGAGTACCTCGCGCCCGCGGGGGACGACCTGGAGGACCAGCTGAGCGCGATCGAGAGCTGGGCGGCCAGGACCGTGCCCGAGTGCGTCGCGATGAGCGTGACCCTCCTCGAGGAAGACCTGACCTTCACCTACGTCGCGGGGGGCCGCGACGAGGTGGACGCGTCGCCGCCGCACGGCGCCGGGCCACCGGGCGCCGGCTGGCACGCGCTCGACGAGGAGGGCTGGGCCGCGCTCGCGCGCCAGCAGGCCGCGGCCGGGATCGCCAGCACCGTCTCGCTGCCGGTGGTCGACGACGACCGGGTGGTGCTCGGCATCGACCTCTACGCCTGCACCCCGCACGCCTTCGACGACCGGCTCGAGGACCTCGCCACCTCCCTCGGCGCCTGGCGCGGGGGTGCGGTGACCAACGCAGACCTGGCCTTCGAGTCGCGGCGGCGCGCGGAGCAGGCACCCGAGCGGCTCCGGGAGCGACGCCTCATCGAGGTCGCGGTCGGGCTGCTCGCGGCCCGGGAGGGCGTCGACGTCGAGGCGGCCCGCACGCTCCTGCGCTCGAGCGCGCGGCAGGCGGGGATCGAGGACGTCCAGGCGGCGCTCGTCCTGCTCGCCCTGAGCAACGGCTGAACCGCCGGCGCATACAACCCCCCTGCAGGGGGTACGAGAGCGCATGCATCGACCCGCCCCGACCACCAACATCTCGTCCCGCACCCTCCTCGTGGGCGTCCGGGAGGAGAGCGAGCTGGTCCTCCACGGGCTGCGGAGCATGCTCGCGCCCCACTCCTCCGCGGTCTCGCTCGTCGGCATCCGCGCCGACCAGCCGGCGCCGCCCTGCGACCTGACCCTCTTCGAGCCCGCCGCCCCGCACCGGGCGCCCGGCTCCCCGCTCCGCGTCCCCGGCCGCTCCGTCGCCTACAGCTGGGACTGCTCACCCGACGCGGTGTCCACGGCGATGTCGCGTGGCGCCGCCGGCTTCGTCAGCAAGTGGCTGCCGGCCCACCGCATGGTGCGCGACCTGCTGCAGATCGCCGACGGTCGCGTCGTCATCGACACGTGGACCGGCCGGAAGGTCGGCCAGGGCGGTCCCGAGCAGCGGTGGCCGCTCACCCAGCGCGAGACCGAGGTGCTGGCCTTCATCGCCGCCGGGCGCTCCAACCAGGAGATCGTCGACGAGACCCTGCTGAGCATCAACTCGGTGAAGTCCTACATCCGCAGCGCCTACTCCAAGATCGGCGTGACCTCCCGCTCGCAGGCGGTGCTCTGGGCCGTCCGCCACGGGCTGCTGCTCTCGACCGAGGCGGACGACGACGGCCTGCGCCTGGTCGACGGACAGCCGACGCAGCGGGTGCCGCAGCACCACTGACCGCTACACCCCCACTGTCACGATGGGGGCATGCCGCGCACCGCCGACCCGATCCGGGGCACCGACACGTGGCGCGACGCCGCACTGGTCACCGGTGCCTTCGTGGCGCTGCTGTGGGTCCTCGAGATCGTCGACACCGCGTCGGGCCACCAGCTCGACACGTACGGCATCCAGCCGCGCAGCGAGGAGGGGCTGGTCGGCATCGCGGTCGCGCCGATGCTGCACTTCGGCTTCGAGCACCTGGTCAGCAACACGGTCCCGGTCGCGGTCCTCGGCTTCCTCGCCCTCGTCACCGGCGTCGCCCGCGGGCTGCTCGCCACGGCGATCATCTGGCTCGTCGGCGGTGCGGGCGTGTGGCTCTTCGCCGGCAGCCACAGCAACCACGCCGGCGCGTCGGTGCTGATCTTCGGCTGGATCGTCTACCTCGTCGTCCGGGGCCTCCTCAACCGCCGCACCACCGAGATCCTCATCGGCGTCGCGGTCTTCCTGCTCTACAGCGGTGCGCTGCTGGGGGTGCTGCCCGGCCAGCCCGGCATCTCGTGGCAGGGACACCTCTTCGGCGCGATCGGCGGGGCCATCGCGGCTCGGCTGCTCAACCGGCCGCGCCCGGCGTCGTCGTACGCCCTGCGCTGACCCCTGGGGAGACGCAGGTCTCCCCGCCGGGCAGGAATCCCGGCCACGACGGGTCCGTTCTCACCAGAGCCCCCGAACACCTCCCCACACCCCAGGAGACAGCATGCGCAGCGTCGGTCACGACACCTTCGGAGCACCTGACCAGGTCCTCACGCAGCGGGAGGTGGAGACGCCCGTCGCCGGTCCCGGACAGGTGCTGGTGCGCACGATCCTGTCGCCGATCCACAACCACGACCTCGTGACCGTCACCGGCAACTACGGCGTGAAGCCCGCGCTGCCCGCCGTCGGCGGCACGGAGGCCGTCGGTGTCGTCGAGGCCGTCGGCGAGGGAGCCGACGAGGCGCTCGTCGGTCGTCGGGTCGCCGTGGCCGGCTCGCCCGGCACGTGGGCGGAGTACTTCGTCGCCCCGGCCGGGGCCCTCGTCCCGGTGCCCGACGCGATGACCGACGAGGCCGCCGCGCAGCTCATCTCGATGCCGTTCAGCGCGATCAGCCTCGTCGAGTTCCTCGGCGTGCAGGAGGGCGACTGGATCGTGCAGACCGCCGCCAACGGCGCCGTCGGCAAGATCGTCGCGGTGCTGGCGAGGTCGCGCGGTCTCAAGGTCGTCAACCTCGTACGCCGCGAGGCCGCGATCGCCGAGCTCGCGGAGCTCGGGATCGACAACGTCATCGCCACCGAGTCTGCGGACTGGGTGGCGCAGGCGCGGGCACTCGTCGGCGAGGCCGGCGCGCGGGCGGCCGTGGACTCCGTCGGCGGCGACGTCGCGAACGGCCTCGCCGAGCTGCTGGGTGACGACGGCCTGCTGGTGACCTTCGGTGCGGCCAGCAACCAGCCGCTCGTGATCAGCAGCGGCCCGATCATCTTCAAGCAGCTGACCGTGAAGGGCTTCTGGGGTGCCAAGGTCAGCCGGGCCACCTCGGCCGAGGACCGCACCCGGATGTTCGGCGAGCTGATCGGCCTGGTGCTCGACGGCAGCCTTTCGCTCACCTCGGGCGGCACCTTCGGCCTCGACCAGCCGAGCGACGCGGTCGTCGCGTCGCAGTCGCCCGGTCGCAGCGGGAAGATCATGTTCCGCCCCTGACCCGCACCGAGCGGTGGGTGAGGCAGGTTCCGGAGGCTGGAAACCTGTCTCACGCACCGCCCGGCCGGTGGTTCAGGTGGCGACCAGGCGCAGCACGCGTGCGGACTCCGGCGCCATCACCGGGAGCGACACCCCAGCGGTGGCGAGGACCCGACCCGGAAGCGCCTGCTCGCCGGAGGCCGCCCACCACGGGGTGAGGCCCATGTCGTGCTGGTCGGCGGTGGCGGTCACATCGGCGATCCGGTAGGTCCGATCGGGGTCGAGCCCGGTCAGCCGCAGCGCGGCCGGGTGCTGGGTCGCGGTCGAGGCGACCGTCGCGACGACGTACCACGCCTCCGAGCGATCGGCGGCGACGAGACCGGTGACCATCACGCCGGGGTCGGCGTGGTCGGGGTGCACGAGGGTGCCGGTGCCGATGAGCGGGCGCACCTGCTTGTGCAGCTCGATCCAGCGGCCGAGGGCGTCGAGGGTGAGCGGGTCGAGACCCGTCACGTCCCACTCGACGCCGAAGGAGTAGAGCAGCGCGGTGGCCGCGCGATAGCCGAGCCGGTGCGAGCGTCCGGTGGTGTGCGCGACCGGGCCGCCGACGTGCGAGCCCATCAGCTCCGGCGGCACGAGCAGCGACGTCCACCGCTGGATCGACTGGCGCTCCAGCGGGTCGATCGTGTCGCTCGGCCAGATCCGGTCGGTGTGCTCGAGGATCGCCGCGTCGACCCGGGCGCCGCCCGACGAGCACGACTCGATCTCCAACGTCGGGTTCGCCGTGTGGAGCTCGTCGAGGAGCCGGTGCAGCGCCAGCGTCTGCCCGTGCACCGCCGGGCGACCGCCGTGGGTGGCGTCGGTGAGGTCGCGGTTGTGGTCCCACTTGAGGTAGGCGATGTCGTACTCGTCGAGGAGCGCCAGCAGCGCGTCGCGCACGGAGGCGTACGCCGCCTCGTCCTGGAGGTCGAGCACCTGCTGGTCGCGCCACGACGCGGGCGGCTCTGAGTGGCCGCGCAGGACGCGCTCGGGGTGGTCGCGGGCGACCTCGGAGTCGAGGTTGACCATCTCGGGCTCGACCCAGAGCCCGAACTGCATGCCGAGCCCGCGGACGTGGTCGACCAGCGGGTGCAGGCCGTTGGGCCAGACCTCGGGGTCGACGGTCCAGTCACCGAGCCCCGCGGTCGCGGCGCGCCGGCCGAGGAACCAGCCGTCGTCGAGCACGAAGCGCTCCACACCGGCCGAGGCCGCGACGTCGGCGAGGTGGGTCAGCCGGTCGAGGTCGTGGTCGAAGTAGACCGCCTCCCACGTGTTGGCGACCACCGGCCGCTCGGTGCGCGAGCGCGGCGACCGGGCCCGGAGGTGGTCGTGCAGCCGGTGGCTCATCGGGTCGAGGCCCTCGCCCGACCACGACCCCAGCAGCCACGGCCCGACATAGGTCTCGCCGGGCTCGAGCGCGACCTCGCCCGCCGCGAGGAGCTCGCCGCCGCCGAGCAGGCAGTCGCCCTCGGCGGTGCGCTCGGCGTACGTCGTGTGGTCGCCGCTCCACGCGGTGTGCACGCCCCAGACCTCGCCGTGGGAGAAGCCGAAGCCGGGCGTGCCGGCGACCATCAGCAGCGTTGCGTCGTGGCCGGTGCGGCCGTGCCGGCCGTCGCGACGGTGCGTGCCCTGCACCCACGGGTGGCGCTGCGGCGCCCGCTCCAGGCACCACCGCCCGGTCAGGTCGAGCAGCTCGCTCGCGTGCGCGCCGACCGGTAGCGCAGTCCGTACGCCGGCCAGGTGCAGGACGCCGTCGCGGGTGTTGGTCACCGCGGTGCGGGCGCGCAGCAGGCCGGCGTCGCTGAGCAGCAGCCGGACCTCCACCGACCACCCGGCCTCCTCGTCGATGCCCGTCAGGCGGACGCCGGTGTCGGGCCCGTCGGCGTCGGGTTCGCACGACCACTGCGACAGGCGGGGGAGCGCGGCCGACTCGCCGCCGACGCGGTGGCCCTCGAGGGCCGGCGTGCCGCTGAAGCCCTTGGTCACCTCGGGGACGAGGCCGGTCGTGCGTGGTCGGTCGTAGGCCGAGTGCGAGACGCCGGGCCGGCGCGCCGCGACGAGGTCGGCGAGCGCCTCCAGGGACGGGTCGCCGAGCGAGGCGCCCCAGTGGAGGAGCACGGGCACGCCGTCGTCGTCGGACGCGACGACGACGCTCACCCCGCGCCGGTTCAGGTGGACGGGGGCGAAGGCGTCAGCCGTCATACGTGTTCTCTCCCGAGGTGTTGACCAGGACCAGCTCGTCGACATGGTCGGCGAGGATGCCGCTCGCCTGGGCCGACAGGCCGGCGTCGGTGACCAGGACCGACGCCTCCGACAACGAGGCCATGCTGCTGAGACCCACCACGCCCCACTTGCTGGAGTCGGCGCACACGATGAGCCGGCGCGAGCGCTCGATCATCGCGCGGTTGGTCTCGGACTCCAGCAGGTTCGGGGTGCTGAAGCCGGCGCGGACGTCCATGCCGTGCACGCCCATGAAGAAGGCGTCGACGTGCAGGGTGCGCAGCGACGACACGGCGACCGGCCCCACCAGGGCGTCCGACGGCGTGCGCAGGCCGCCGGTGAGCAGGACCGAGGTGGTGCTGTCACCGTTGCGGTGCAGCACGTCGGCGACCCACACCGAGTTGGTGACGACCGTGAGGTTGGGGATCTTCGCGAGGTGCTCGGTGAGGGCGTGCGTGGTCGTGCCGGCCGAGACCGCGATGGCCATGCCGGCGTGGACGTACTCCGCGGCGCGGGCGGCGATGGCCTCCTTCTCCCGCAGCCGCTGCACCGACTTCGCGGCGAAGCCGGGCTCGGACGACGAGGGCTCCGCCACGGCGAGCGCGCCGCCGTGCACCTTCTCCAGCAGGCCCTCGCGGTGGAGCGAGACGAGGTCGCGCCTCACGGTCATGTCGGAGACGCCGAGCAGGTCGACCAGGTCGGTCACGCGCACGGTGCCGCCGCGGCTCAGCTCGGCCAGGATCAGGCTCCGGCGCTGCGCCGCGAGCATCAGGCCCCCGCCTCGCGCACCACGGCCACGCCGCCCGCGGGCACGACGAGGTCGCCGTCGACCGACCGGCCGCTGACCAGGTCGGTGCCGGTCACCGGGACCGGTGCGTCGGCCTCGCCGTGGTTGAGGACGAAGAGCCAGGACGCGTCCTCGCCCACCCGCCGGGTGACCTCGACGTCGGGCCCGGCGCCCGGCAGCCGCTCCACGCCCGATTCGGCGACGACCTGCGCGACGAGTCGGTCGGTGCCCTCGGGCGAGAGGCGGGTCGCGACGTACCACGCGGCGCCGCTGCCGACATCGCGCCGGGTGATGGCCGGGAGGCCCTGCGCCGGCCCGTCGGCGTACGACGCCACGGCGGCGGCGCCCGCCAGCTCGAGGTCCTCGGTCCACGTGTCGGCGTCGAGGCCGCCGTCGTCGAGGCCCTCGACCCGGACGGTCTCGCCCGAGCGCAGCGGCAGGAACTCCGTGCTGCGCACGCCCAGCAGGTCGCGGAACGCGCCGGGGTAGCCGCCGAGGCGGACGTGGTCGTTCTCGTCGACGATCCCGCTGAAGTAGGTGATCAGCACGGTCGCCCCACGCTCGGCAGCGGCCGCGATCGAGGCGGCTGCCTCGTCGGTGACGAGGTAGAGCGTCGGCACCACCACCAGGTCGTACGACGACAGGTCGGCGCCCGGGTGCACCACGTCCACGCCGACGCCGAGCGCGGTGAGCGCCCGGTGGAAGTCCTCGGCGCGCTCGCGGTAGCGCACGTCGACGCTGGGGTGCGAGTCGAGCTCGCAGCCCCACCACGCCTCCCAGTCGAAGAGGATCGCCGTGCTGTTGCGGGGGGCGCTGCCGGCGACCTCCTCGATCGAGTCGAGGATCCCGGAGAGCTCGCAGACCTCGCGCCAGAGGCGGGTGTCGGTGCCGGCGTGCGGCATCAGGCCGGAGTGGAACTTCTCCGCGCCCGCCTTCGAGGCGCGCCACTGGAAGTAGAGGACGGCGTCGGCGCCGCGCGCGACGTGGGCCAGGCTGGACCGCTTCATTTCTCCGGGCCGCTTGGCGATGTTGCGCGGCTGCCAGTTGACCGCGCTGGTGGAGTGCTCCATCAGGATCCACGGCCGGCCGCCGGCGGTGCCGCGGGTGAGGTCGGCGCTGAACGCGAGCTCGTGGTGGGGGTGGGGGTCCTCGCCGAGGAGGTAGTGGTCGTTGGAGACGACGTCGAGCTCGCGGCCCCAGCGCAGGTAGTCCATCCCGACCGTGTTGCGCATGACCATGAAGTTGGTCGTCACTGGCACCCCGGGCGAGACCTCGTGCAGCACGTCGCGCTCGGCGACGAAGTTGTCGAGGAGCTGGTCGGAGGAGAAGCGCGCGAAGTCCAGCTGCTGCGTGGGGTTGGCCCACGCTGGCGCGACCCGCGGCGGCAGCACCTGCTCGAAGTCGCCGTAGCGCTGGGACCAGAAGGCGGTGCCCCAAGCGTGGTTGAGCCGGTCGACGTCGTCGTCGTAGCGGCGGCGCAACCAGTCGCGGAACGCGGCCGCGCTGACGTCGCAGTAGCACCGGGCGTTGTGGCAGCCGAGCTCGTTGGAGACGTGCCACAGCGCCAGCGCCGGGTGGTCGGCGTACCTCTCGCCCAGGGTGCGGCACAGCGTCAGGGCGTGCTCGCGGAAGACGGGCGAGCTGGGGCAGTAGCCCTGGCGGGCGCCCGGCCACAGCGTGCGCCCGTCCTGGGTGACCGGGAGGATCTCGGGGTGCTGGTGGGTCAGCCACGGCGGGGGCGAGGCGGTCGCGGTGGCCAGGTCGACGCGGATGCCGGCGGCGTGCAGCTCGTCCATCTGCTCGTCGAGCCAGCCGAAGTCCCAGCGGTCGGGGGCGGGCTGCAGGAAGGCCCAGGAGAAGACGCCCAGCGTGACCAGGTCGACCCCGGCCTCGCCCATCAGGCGGCGGTCCTCCTCCTGGACCTCCCGGGGCCACTGCTCAGGGTTGTAGTCGCCCCCGAAGGCGAGCACGGGCAGTGGAGTCGGCATGCCAGAACTGTGACGAGCATCGCATCACAAGTCAACGGCTCGACGGTGACTTTGTTTGGAATTTGTGGACTTCAAACCCCGATATCGACATCTTGAGGCTTGACGCGGCTGTGTCAGCCGTCACATGCTGTCGTTCCCTGTTTGATTCTGTGTCTTGGAGGTCCCCGTGTCCCGACCCCGCTCCACCGGTGCCCTCGGCGGCACCTCCGTGCCCCGGTCTGCCCTCGTGACCATGGCGGCCACCCGCCGCACGGTGCTCCGCGGCGCCGCTCTCTCCAGCCTCGCCGTCGGCGGTGCCAGCCTCCTCGCCGCGTGCGGTGGCGACTCGGGTGGCCCGGCCTCCGGGTCGGGCGCGACGGTGAAGTTCGGCATCAACGAGGCCGAGGGCGTGGGCGCGGCCCACGACCGGCTCGCGGCGATCGCCCAGGCCTACGAGAAGGAGTCGGGCACCAAGGTCGCGCTCAACGCGGTCGACCACAACACCTTCCAGGAGAGCATCAACACCTACCTCCAGGGCACGCCCGACGACGTGTTCACCTGGTTCGCCGGCTTCCGGATGGCGCAGTTCGCCGAGAACGGCCTGATCACCGACCTGAGCGACCAGTGGCCGATCGACGGCCTCAACGACTCCTTCAAGCAGGCCTCGACCGCCGCCGACGGCAAGCAGTACTTCGTGCCGATCAGCTACTACCCGTGGGCGGTCTTCTACCGGAAGTCGGTCTTCGAGAAGAACGGCTGGGAGGCGCCCAGCACCAACGACGACTTCATGGCGCTGATGGACGACATGAAGGGCAAGGGCATCACCCCGTTCGCCTTCGGCGACAAGGACGGCTGGCCGGCGATGGGCACCTTCGACATCCTCAACATGCGCCTCAACGGCTTCGACTTCCACATGAGCCTGATGGCCGGCGACGAGGCGTGGGACGGCGACGAGGTCAAGCTCGTGTTCGACACCTGGCGCAAGCTGCTGCCCTACCACCAGGAGGACCCGCTCGGTCGCACGTGGCAGGAGGCCGCCACGTCGATGGGCAAGGGCGACTGCGGCATGTACCTCCTCGGCACCTTCGTGGTCGACGCCCTCGGTGAGAACGGCGAGGACCTCGACTTCTTCACCTTCCCCGAGCTGGACTCCTCCATCGGTTCCGACGCCCTCGACGCCCCCATCGACGGCTTCTGCGTCGCGGCGGCGGGCAAGAACCAGGACGCCGGCAAGGCGATGGCGAAGTGGCTCGGCAGTGCGGCCGCGGCCGACGCCGGCAACAACGCTGCCGACGCGCCGTTCATCGCCGCCAACTCGGGCGCCAGCACCTCGACCTACAGCGACCTGCAGAAGAAGTCGGCCGAGGTCGTCGGTGCGGCGGCCAACATCGCCCAGTTCATGGACCGCGACACCAACGCCGACTTCGCCAGCACCGTCATGATCCCGTCCATCCAGGAGTTCCTGAAGAACCCCGACGACATCGACGGGGTCACCGCCAGCATCCAGGAGCAGGCCGCCTCGATCTTCGGCTGAGCCATGGCACACATCGACGAGGCGCCGCAGCAGGAGCGTGCTGCGGCGCCGACCCCCGGCAAGGAGAAGCGTCTGCCCGCCAGGGACCGGCTGACCGTCATCGTGATGGTGACGGTGCCGCTCCTGCTGGTGCTCTTCCTCGTGTGGTTGCCGGCGCTGGGATCGGTTGCGCTGTCCTTCGGGAAGTGGAACGGCTTCGGCGACATCGACACCATCGAGTGGGTCGGCTTCCAGAACTACCAGGACATCGCCACGATCTACCCGCCGTTCTGGCCGGCGATCCAGCACAACCTGATCTGGCTGGGCTTCCTGTTCCTCATCCCCACGCCGCTCGGCATCCTGCTCGCGGTGGTGCTCGACCGTGAGATGAAGGGCAGCCGCTTCTACCAGACGGCCTTCTACATGCCGGTCGTGCTGTCCCTGGCCCTCATCGGCTTCATCTGGCAGCTCTTCTACTCCCGCGACCAGGGCCTGATCAACGACGTCTTCGGCACCCAGGTCGACTGGTACGGCGACCCCGACGTCAACCTCTGGGCGGTGCTGGCGGCCACGTCCTGGCGCCACACCGGCTACATCATGCTGATCTACCTGGCCGGCCTGAAGGGCGTCGACGCCAGCCTGCGCGAGGCGGCGGCCGTCGACGGCGCCAACGAGGTGAAGACCTTCTTCCACGTGATCCTGCCCGTGATGCGTCCGATCAACCTGATCGTCATCGTCATCGTGGTGATCGAGTCGCTGCGCGCCTTCGACCTGGTGTGGATCGTGAACAAGGGCCGCAACGGGCTCGAGGTGATCGGCGCCCTCGTCGCGCAGAACGTCATCGGCGAGGCCACGAGGTACGGCTTCGGCTCGGCGCTCGCGGTGATCATGATGCTGATCTCGTCGGTCTTCATCACCATCTACCTGCGCACCGTCTTCCGAGAGGAGCGTCGAGGATGACCTACGAGACCCCGGTCGCGACCGCACCGCCGGTGACCACTGCCCCGCCCGCCCGCTCGCAGGGCATCGCGTTGGGTCGTCGGCGCGGCACGGTCGCCACCGTGATCATGGCCCTGCTCGCCCTGGCCTGGCTGTTCCCGCTGCTGTGGGCCCTGGTCAACTCCTTCCGGGAGTACGACTACACCCAGGCCAACGGCTACCTCTCCTTCGGCGGCTGGACCTTCTCCAACTACGTGGACGCCTGGACCCGCGCCGACTTCGGGCTCCACATGAAGAACTCGCTGCTGGTCACGATCCCGGCGGTGCTGCTGACGCTGTGGCTGTCCTCGATGGTCGCCTTCGTGCTGGCCCGCTTCAGCTACCGCTTCAACCTGACCCTGCTCGGTGTCTTCCTCGCCGCGAACCTGCTGCCCCCGCAGGCCCTGCTGATCCCGGTCTTCCGGATGTTCCGCCAGATCCCGGTGCCGTACTTCCTCAGCGACTCCGGCTCGTTGCTGAACAGCTTCTGGGCACTGATCCTGGTCAACACCGCCTTCCAGATGGGCTTCTGCACCTTCGTCCTCAGCAACTACATGAAGACGCTGCCCTACGAGATCTACGAGTCCGCCGAGCTCGACGGGGCGAGCGTGTGGCGGCAGTACTGGCAGCTGACCATGCCGCTCGTACGCCCTGCCCTCGCGGCGCTGGCGACCCTCCAGGTCACCTGGGTCTACAACGAGTTCTTCTGGGCGACCGTGCTCATCCAGCAGGGCGACAAGCTGCCGGTGACCTCCGCGCTCAACAACCTGCGCGGCCAGTTCTTCACCGACACCAACCTCGTCGCGGCGGGCTCGATCATCGTCGCGCTGCCCGTGCTGGTGGTCTTCTTCGCCCTCCAGAAGCAGTTCGTCTCCGGCCTGACCCTGGGCTCGACCAAGGGCTGAGCAGCGAGCGCAGCGCCTTCCGCCGGTTGAGCAGCGAGCGCAGCGCCTTCCGCCGGTTGAGCAGCGAGCGCAGCGCCTTCCGCCGGTTGAGCAGCGAGCGCAGCGAGCGTGTCGAAACCAAGGTCACCGCTGGGCCTTGGTTTCGACACGGGCGCCAGAGCGCCCTGCTCAACCAGCGGTCTGGTGCGGCGTGGTGTTGCCAGCATCACGTACTGATCAGTAACGAACCCCGGACGAGGCGCGCAGATCGCTCCTAGCCTGCTCGCATGCGTGCTCTCGTCCTCGCCCTGGCCCTGCTCGTCCCCGCTCTCTCCGCCTGCTCCGGCGGCGAGTCCGACGCGACGCCGGCCACCGCCGAGAAGGCGGCCCAGCAGGAGGACGAGGCGACCGCCGCGTGGCGGGCCGCCGTGGAGGACGAGCTCGGTGCGGACACGTTCGACTTCGACGCCCTGCGGGCCAGCGCAGCGGTCGACTGCCAGCGCACGGACGCCGGCGCGTGGAGCGCGCACCTCGCCCTCAGTGGCGACACGGCCACCTCCGCGCTGACCCGGATCGGCCTCGAGCACGCGTGCGCGGACGTCGTGCCCGCCTTCGACCAGGGGGTCGCCACGGTCGAGAAGGCCGCCGACCCGCTCGACCTCGTCTGCGGCCCGGACGCGAAGCTGTCGTCGGAGGACGCCCTCACCGCCGACCTGGTCTGCGCCAACCGCTGACGTCAGTCGTCGGTCGCCGGCCCCTCCGGCGTGGCCCCTCCCTCGGAGGTCCAGCCGTCGTCGGGGCCGGCGTCGTGCGCCGGGTCGTTGACCGGGTCGGTGTCGGGGTGCGTCTGCGGGTCCGTGGACGGTTCGGGGGTCTGGCCGGGGGTGGTCATCGAGGATCTCCTTCCGGGTGGGGGTCGTCGGGTGGAGCGCATCTCCCGTACCCACTGCGGCTGCGATCAGTAGCGCCGTCCGCCCACGCCCCGCCGGGTGTGGTGGCCCCTCGTGGCCGAGGAGCAGCATCGGTGTCTTCGCTGCACCGACTCGAAGGAATCCATGAAGCTGCTGCCCCAGAGCAGGGAAGCACTGGACGAGTACGCCACGGCAGCGGTCGACGACGTCGAGGTCCTGCTCCGGGTGATCGAGGGCTGGGCCGTACGCACCGTGCCCGAGTGCGTCGCGCTCAGCGTGACGCTGCTCGACGAGGACCTCACCTTCACCCTCGTCGACGACTCTGCGCCGGGCAGGTCCGACGGTGACGACGCGGGGGTGCCCGAGGACGGCGACCCGCACGCCCTCGACGAGTCGGGATGGGCCGAGATGGCCAGGGAGCGTGCCTTCGACGGGATCCGCAGCACCGTCTCGCTGCCGGTCGTCGAGGAGGGCCGGGCGGTGCTGACCATCGACCTCTACGCCTCGACCGCGCACGCGTTCCACGGTCGGCTCGACGGTCTCGTGGACGCGCTCGGAGGGTGGCAGGGCGGTGCCGTGACCAACGCCGACCTGGGCTTCGAGACCTTGCACCGGGCGGAGGAGGCACCCGAACGGCTGCGTCGCCAGCGCCTGGTCGACGTGGCGGTCGGGGTGGTCGCCGCGCGACTCGGGGTCACCACCGACGACGCGTACCTCGTCCTGTGCGAGGCGGCCGCGCGTGCCGGCGTGACCGAGGCCCAGGCCGCTCAGGTGGCGCGGACCCTCCTCGCCTGACCGAGGCAGGGACCGGCTAGCCCCGGTCGTCGTACTCGGGGTCGCCCTCGACGTCACCCGGCGTGGCCTCGTGGCCCTCGCGCCCGCGAGTGCGGCGCAGCTCCTTCATCTCCGCCTCGAAGACGTGGCGCCGCCCCTCGAGCAGCTCGTCGAGCGCGCGCTGGTGGAGCCCCTTGGCCCGGGCGTAGAAGCCGTCGTCGAACTCCTCGACCATCTGGAACGACCACATGCCCGGCAGCGGGTTGGCACCCAGGGCCTCGCGGTCGAGCGCGTCGGCGAGCTCGGTGTGCCCCGCCGCGCGCACCATCTCCGTGGCCTCCTCAAGAGTGCTCTCCGCACTCCCCATCAACCGATGGAACGCATAGAGGTGGCCGCGGGCGTCCTCGACGTGGTCCAGCGCAGCCGAGAGCTTGCCGACCGCCTCGACGGTGGCGTCGGTGACGCCGTCGGGTCGACGGTGCTCAGGCGTCGGGTGGTCGGTCATGGAGCGAGCCTCACACGGCCGCCGGGAGCGGCGCCACGCACCCTCGGGCGGACCTTCAGGACAGCGCCGGTCCGGCGTCCGGGAGGCCGCGGTCGGCCACCACCTGGGCCGCGAGGTCGCGCAGCTTGCGGTTGTCCTCCGAGGCGAGCCGGCGCAGCACGTTGAAGGCGGTCTCCTCGTCGAGCCCGTACCTCTCCATCACCATCCCGAGGGCCTGGCCGATGACCGTGCGGGACTCCAGGGCGCGGGCCAGGTGCTCGTCGTTGATGGAGCGGGCCAGCACGACGGCGGACATCGCCGCGATGGTGTGCCCGTGCAGGACGTCCTCGTCGGAGAACGCGTGGGGACGGGTCGAGTAGACGTTGAGGGCGCCCCACGAGTTGTCGGGCCGGGTGAACAGCCGGAAGCTCAGGCTCGACCGGATGCCCAGCTCCGTCACCATCGCGCGGCCCCACACGGGCCAGCGGTCGTCGGTCTCGAGGTCCTCGACGAGGACGGTCTCGTGCTCGCGGATCGCCTCACGGCAGGGGCCCTGGCCGAGGTCGTACTGCGACTCGTCGAGCTCGCGCAGCTTCTCGTTCGTGGCGGCCGGGGTGCGGATGCGGTCGCGCTCGACCAGCGACACCCCGACGAAGTCGCAGTAGTCGAAGAACTCGGGGGTGATCGCGACCATCGTCTCGAGGGTGTGCGGTGGGTCCGACTGGGCGTTCAGCTCGCGCACCGCATCGGCGAGCTGGCGCTCGAACGTGTCGCGGGTCATGGCCCTCCACCGTCCCACGGTGCCCGTCCGGCGACAAGCGCGCGGCGATTCCGCGCATGCCCCGGCCGCGCGGGGGGAACCACGGCTCATGAGGATTCCCAAGCCGCGCGGTCGCGCCAGCGAGTGGCTGCTGGCGCAGCTCACCTCCGCCGGCCGTGCCGGGCCCGCGCCCGCACCCGAGTCGTGGGACGACGAGGCCGTCTCGCTCTGGACGCTCCACGAGCTGTCCTACCGCGGCTTCGAGGACGCCGATCCCGCGGCCGAGTGGGACGCGGAGCTCCTGGTCGTGCGCCAGCGGCTCGAGGCCGCGCTGGAGGACCGGCTCCGCGGCCGCTGGCCCGGCGCCGACCCGGGTCCGGCCGACGTACCTGCTGCGCTGGAGGACCTGGTGGCCACGCATGAGGGGCCGTCGCTGGCCGACCACGTGCGGCGCCACGCCACCCGCGACCAGGTGCTCGAGATGGTCCGGCAGCGCTCGGTCTACCAGCTCAAGGAGGCCGACCCGACCACGTGGGTCGTGCCACGGCTGCCCGCCCGGGCCAAGGCGGCGCTGATGGAGCTGCAGTTCGACGAGTACGGCGACGGCGACCCGAACCGCCTGCACTCCGAGCTCTTCGCCCGGGGGATGGAGGCCGTCGGCCTCCGCCCGGAGTACGGCGCCTACGTCGACGACGCGCTGCCCGAGACCCTCGAGCTCAACAACGCGCTCTCGATGTTCGGGCTGCACCGCAGGCTCCGCGGCGCGGCGATGGGCCACCTCGCAGCCTTCGAGATGACCAGCTCGATCCCGGCGCGCAAGATCTCGCAGGGTCTCGCCCGCCTGGAGCTCAACGGGCCGATGGCGGCGTACTACGACGAGCACGTCGAGGCCGACGCGGTCCACGAGGTCCTCGCCGCGCACGCCATCTGCGGCACCCTCGCCGAGGACGAGCCGGACCAGGCCGCGGAGATCCTGTTCGGCGCCTGGACCTGCCTCGACCTCGAGGCGCGGGTGGCGTCGGCGCTCTTCTCGTCGTGGGGAATCCAGCGGTGAGCGACGAGACCTACCCGCACCCCGACGTCGTGCTGCAGCCACACGGGCCGGCGCTGGTGCGGGGCGCCACCTCGGTGCAGGCTGAGGACGGGACGGTCCACGCCGTCGAGCGTCCGGTGGTCGCGCTGTGCCGCTGCGAGAAGTCGAGCCGGCTGCCGTGGTGCGACGGCACGCACAAGGTCGTCCCGCGGCGCTGAGGCTTCCAGCCGGATCCACCCTGTGCGCGGTGTCGCGTTGATCGGCGGTCCGTCGGCTCGCTAACTTGTGCCCGACTCCAGAACACGGGTCTCAGCTGCGAATCTTGCAGGGATCTAGATTGTCGACCCACGACTCCTCGGCCGTGTTCGCGGCGCTGGCCGCCGAGCTCCAGCTCGAGCCCGACGAGGCACTCACCTCTCGCGCGATCGTCACCCGGATGCGCGAGCTCGTCCCCGAGGCCGCCCTCGTGAGCCTCACCATCCGCACTTCCCGCAACGGCCACAAGACGCTCGCCACGAGCGACCCGGTGGCGCAGGAGGCCGACGCCCTCCAGTACGCCCTGGGCGAGGGGCCGTGCGTCGAGATCACCGACACCGGCGGCTGGCTGCGCAGCGGGACGGTCGAGACCGATCCCCGCTGGCCGGTGTGGGGTCCGCGCGCCGCAGAGATGGGCGTGCGCTCCCTGCTGTCGGTCGCGGTGAACGACCGCGACGAGCCGCTCGGTGCGCTCAACCTCTACAGCGCCGAGCCCGGCGGGTTCGCCGACCGCGACGTCGTCGACCTCGCCCTGGTCTACGCCGTCCACGCCACCAACGCGCTCTCCTCGGCCCGCCGCGCGACCACGCTCCAGACGGCCGTCAGCTCGCGCCACGTCATCGGCATGGCACAGGGCATCGCGATGGAGCGCTACGGCATCGACCAGCACCAGAGCTTCGAGCTGCTGCGGCGGCTCTCGTCGACCACCAACGTCAAGCTGCGCGACGTCGCCACCCAGATCGTCGAGACGCGCGCCATCCCGCACGAGCCGACCGAGCAGGCGGTCGACTGACCGGAGGTCAGTCGACCGGGAGTGCGCCCGTCTCGAGGACGTGCTCGGCGATCAGCCCGATCTTCGTACGACGCTGGCGCGCGGCGCCGCGCAGCACCTGGAACGCGGCGACCGCGTCGAGCTGCTCCTTGGCCATCAGGTAGCCCACCCCGCGCTCGATGAGCACGCGGTAGTCGAGGGCGTACTGGAGCTGGCGGGCGAGCTCGCCGGCGGTGTGGGCGTGCAGGGCCGCGTCGAGGGTGGTCGCGATGACCTCGGCGTAGCGCTCGAGGGCGGCGACCTCGCTGTCGTCCCAGTCGTGCACGTGCTCCTGGTAGACGTCGAGCGTGCCGACGGGCACGCCGCCGAGGCGCACCGGCACCCCGAGCACCGCACGCACCGGCTGCGAGGCCAGGGTCTTGGCGAGGACCGGCCAGCGGTCGGCCTCGGCGGTGACGTCGCGGGTGGTGACGATCCGGTTCTTCACGAACGCCTCGGTGCACGGGCCCTCGCCGGCCTCGGCCTCGGTCTGCTCGAGGACCCGGCCGGGGCCGTCACTGGCGGCGGCGTAGGTGAGCACGTCCTGCTCGTCGGCGATCAGGATCCCGGCGCCGCCGACGCCGAACAGGTCGACGCACGCCTTCACCACCAGTTGGAGCGAGGAGGTGATGGTGCCGTCGTCGTCGCGGGGCTGGGTGAGCCGTCGCAGGCTCTCTGCGAGGGCGCCGTCATCGATGTTCACGGTGCCAGATCTTCCCCCGCACCCGCCCCTCGGTGCCAGCCCGACGCGGGCAGATGTCCCACGAACGAGGCGAGGAGCTCCTCGGCAGCCGCGTCCGCGGTGCCGTCGTGGATCGCGACGAGCACCCGGGCGACGCGGCGCACCTTGGTGTTGCTGTCCTGCGAGACCCGCAGCATCGTGCGCCACGCCTGCTCGGTGCTGCACCCGAAGCGTGCCGAGAGCAGGCCGATCGCCATGCCGATGTCACGCTGCGAGGCGACCGCCTCGCGCAGCTGCGCGATCTCGGTGCGCAGGGCATCGGCGGGGTGGACGGGCTCGTCGGCCGACAGGTGTGTCCCAGACATACGTCACCTTTCATGACGTCGGTCCGCGGACACAGGGCGGAGCTCGTGATCGTGCCCCGCCACATTACAGGCGGGGTCTGACAACCCCCGACGTGCACCTCCCTCGGGGTGGGTTCTTCGCGGAGGGGGCTACGGTGGAGGGGACTCCAGCCAACGGGTCGCCCGCTCCTCGCCCGAGGAGGTCCTCCAGTGCCGGAGTCCGGCTCCCGGCGCGGAAGCCCAGCTGCCTTCGACTTCGAGGGCGAGGGCGACGACGCGCGCCAGTGGCTCGACCACGCCTACGGCACCACGCTCCGGCTCACCGGCGCGATGGGCAGCGTGCGCCACAGTCGCGCCGACCACGGCGCGCTCGCCTTCGACGTCCTCCACATTGACGGGCGCATCGCCTTCGACTCCGACCCGATGCCCGCCCTCGTCGTCGTCGACCTGCTCGGCGGCACGTCGGAGTACACCCGCGACCACCGCACCGACCGCGTCCACGACGGGGACACGTTGCTGATGTCGGGCTGGGACATGCCGTTCACGGGCACCAGCGACCGCGTGGAGGTGCGTGCGACCACGCTCACCGCCGAGGTCGTCACGCAGGCCGTGGAGGACGTGGTGCTCGACTACCCCTGGGAGCACGTGTCGTTCAGCAGCTACGTGCCCCGGACTCCCGCGGCGGGCGCGCAGTGGCGGGCGACCGTCGACCAGCTCAGCCGCGACTACCCCGGCGCCCGGGCCCCACTGGCCAGGTCGGCCGCGTCGCGCCTGCTCGGGCACACGCTGCTCCAGACCTTCCCCAACAACGTCGTGACCGACGACGACCTCCGGGCGCCGACCCGCGACCTCGGTGACGTCACGTCGGCCACGCTGCGTCGGGCCGTGCGCGTCATCGAGGCCCGGGCCCACGAGGACCTGAGCATGGCCGAGCTCGCCCGCGAGTGCGGCATCACCCCGCGCGGCCTCCAGTACGCCTTCCGCCGGCACCTCGGCTGCACCCCCATGGCCTACCTGCGCCGCGTGCGGCTCGACCTGGTCCGCCAGGCGCTCCGTGACGGGTCGTCGGTGACGGTGGGGGAGGCGGCGGGTCGGTTCGGCTTCCACAACGCCGGCCGCTTCGCCACCGGCTACCGCGAGCTGTTCGACGAGAACCCCCGCGACACGCTGCACCGTTCGCACACCTGAGCGCCCGGTTCGTATTGCGGCTTTGCAACTGGTCTGGACCATGCGAGTGTGGAGGTGTCACTTGCTGGAGACCACGGCGAGCGCCACCCGCACCCGAAGGGAGCGACCCGTGGTTCCCGTGTCGATCCTCCCCGAGCCTGCCCTCGCGCCGGCTCCTTCCTCGCCCTCCTCCGACGCCCTCGTCGAGGAGAACATGCCGATCGCCCGCTCGATGGCTGCGCGCTACCGCAACCGGGGCATCGACCTCGACGACCTCGAGCAGGTCGCCCTCCTCGGTCTGACCAAGGCGGCGCGCCGCTTCGACCCCGAGGCCGGCCACGACTTCCTCTCGTACGCCGTCCCCACCGTGCGCGGCGAGCTGCGCCGCCACTTCCGTGACGCGGGCTGGATGGTCCGGCCGCCGCGCCGCGTCCAGGAGCTGCAGCGTCGCATCACCCGCGCGCAACGCGAGCTCGAGGCGAAGCTGGGCCGTTCGCCCCGGCCCAGCGAGGTCGCCGTACACCTCGAGGCGGACCTCTCCGACGTCGTCGAGGCGCTCTCGGCCGACGGCTGCTTCACGCCCACCTCGCTCGACGGCGCCGTCGGGGACGGCACCTCGACGCTGGGCGACCTGCTCGGCTCCGAGGACCGTGAGATCGAGTCCGCGGAGGCACGCGTCGTGCTCCGGCCCGTCGTACGACGCCTCTCCGACCGCGACCAGCGCATCGTCCGGCTGCGCTTCGTCGACGAGTGCACCCAGCAGGAGATCGCCGAGGACATCGGGCTCACCCAGGCCCAGGTGTCCCGCGTGCTGACCCGGATCCTCGCCGACCTGAAGGAGCGGCTCGTCGAGCCGACGCCCGCCGCCTGAGGGCGGATCGGGCATGCTGGCCGCATGCGCTTCACCGAGCACGAGCTGACCGTCACCGTCACGGCCGCCGCGAAGATCGTGGCCGCAGGCAAGGCGCGCCGCCGCGCCAAGGACGACGAGGCCTGGGAGGCGATGAGCAAGATCGACCGCTACCACCTCCTCGAGGCCGTCGGCAGCCAGGTGCTCCCGGTGATGCTCGCCCTGCCCGACATCGAGGTCGCGGCCGGCACCCGCCCCACGTTCACCGATGCGCAGGTGGCGACCGCGGTGGAGGAGACCCTCGGCGAGACCGGCGTCGGCCGGTTGCGCCAGAAGGTGGCGGTCGCAGCGCGCGTGACCCTCGTGCGAACGGCGCTCGCGCAGCTGCCGGTGCGCCAGGACCCCGACGCGCTCATCGTCCCCGACCGCCTCTGAGCCTGCTCCGGCGCCTGCTTCCCGCTCCCTGAGGAACCTGAGGAGGGCGCTCAGGAACGGTGCGTACGGTCGAGCGCGATGACTCACACGATCCGCACCCACCGGCCTGCCCGGACCACCGTCGGCGCCCTCGCGGCCGCCGCCCTCCTGACCCTCACCGCCTGCAACGCCGGCGGGGACGACGACTCCAAGGCGTCGGACGACTCCTCCGCGTCGGCCGACCCGTCCGCCAGCTCCTCGGCCGACGCCGCGGCCGAGCCCGACCTCGACGGCATCCCCGACGTGGTCGCCGAGGTCAACGGCGAGGAGGTCACCAAGGACGAGTTCGTCCCGATCTACGAGGTGGCCTTCCAGCAGGCCACCAGCCAGGCCCAGATGGGCGGCCAGGCCCCCGACGAGGACGCCCTGAAGAAGCAGACCGTCGACGAGCTCGTCGACACCGAGCTGCTCTCCCAGGAGGCCGACTCGCGCGGCATCGAGGTCAGCGACGACGACGTCGACGCCGAGCTCGAGACCCTGGCGAAGCAGAACCAGATGGGCTCGGCCGAGGAGCTCCTCAAGGCCGTCGAGAAGCAGGGCATGAGCGAGGACCAGGCGCGCTCGCAGGTCGAGACCCAGGTCATGGTCGAGCAGCTCGCGGCCGACGAGGACGGGTCGATCGACCCGACCGAGAAGGAGCTCCGCGCGCTCTACGCCCAGGCCAAGAAGCAGCAGGCGCAGTCCGGCCAGAAGGGGCAGAAGATCCCGCCCTTCGCCCAGGTGCACGACCAGCTCGAGGAGCAGGCCCGCTCCGAGCAGGTCGGCAAGGTCGCCGAGTCGCTGCTGAAGGACCTCCGCAAGGACGCGGACATCACGATCAACCTCTGAGCACAGCGCGGCGCCCCACCCCCAAGGAGGTGGGGCGCCGCTTTCTTTACCCGGGCGAGGTCGACCTACCGCAAATCGATCATGCGCACAGCAGGCTCACAGGTCTACGACTGCGGTAGGTCGCGGGCGGATCCGGTCCGCGACCGGCCAACCACACCACCGCGGGTCGATTCTCGGTAGGGCTTGCTGACGCTCGTGAGCGAGGCACCATGTCCAGGACTGTCGCGTGGATCGCCTCCCTGCTGGTCGTCTCAGGTCTCGCCCTCGTGCCAGCGCCCGCCGGTGCTGCCCCGGGTGCCCCTGTCATCACCGGTCATCCCACTGCGACGGTCGAGACGCCGTACGCCGCGTTCACGTTCGACGCGCCCGGCTCGACGTCGTACGACTGCCGGGTGTTCGCCGCCGGCACACCGGCCGGATCGCGGCCGGCGTACGCCGACTGCGGCGTCACCGGAAGTCACCTGACCAGCGCGCTGGCCGATGGCGACTGGACCTTCGAGGTGCGCGGCCGCGACGGCAGCGGGGCCGGTCCGAGCTCGACGCGAGACTGGACGGTCACCTCCGTCCCGGTCGTGCAGTGGGTCGTCGAGCCGGCGGGCAGCTATGCCGCCCGCGTCGTGTCGGCCACGTTCTCCGCCGCCGGCGCCGCGTCGTTCGAGTGCCGGCTGGACGGCGGGCCGTATGCGTCCTGCGGAACCGGCCGCGACGGCTACTGGACCTCCACCCAGCTCCCCTCGGGTCCGCACACCCTGCAGGTGCGGGCGATCCGCGGCTCGGTCCCCGGGCCAGTGGCGACGGCCACGTTCACGGTCGCCGACCCGCTCGGCATCTCGTGGCGCGAGGAGCCGGCGGACGTGACCGATGGGCGGACCGTCTCGGCGCGCTTCGTCGCCGCGGGCGCGAGCCAGTACGAGTGCCGGCTGGTGCGCACGGACCCGCTGCCGGACCCGCTTCCGGGGCTCAGCTCGTGCGGCAACGGTCGCGACGGCGTGTGGACCAGCCCCGAGCTCGAGGACGGCGCCTGGCGCCTCGACGTCCGGGCGATCGACGGGGCAGAGGCCGGGTCGGTCGCCTCGAGCGCGTTCGTGGTGGCGGTCGACGGCTCCGTCGACTGGGTCTCGCGCCCGGGGGCGACCATCGACGGCCGCGTCGTGTCGGCCACGTTCCGGGCACCCGGCGTGCACGGCTACCAGTGCCGGGCCTTCCTCACCGATCCCGTCCCGGCGACGCTGCCGGACTTCGCGTCGTGCGGCAACGGCCAGCAGGGGTCGTGGACCTCGCCGATCCTCGAGGACGGTGCCTGGCGGCTCGAGGTGCGCCCGCAGGACGGCCAGGGAGCTCGACCGGTCGTCTCCACCGACTTCACGATCGCTCCGCAACGACAGGTGACCTGGGAGGTGCGACCGGCGGGAACCCTCGCGGGGACGGCGTACGCCGCCGCCTTCCGGTCGTCCGGCGCCCAGAGCCACCAGTGCCGCCTCGACGACGGTGACTGGCAGGCCTGCGGGTCCGGCGCCGAGGGCCACGTGACGGGCTCGGCCGCAGCGGGCGCCCACCAGCTCGACGTACGAGGAGTGGACACGACCGGCCCCGGGCCGATCGCCTCGACCACGTTCACCCTGGTCCCCGCGACGGGGTCGTCCACCAGCACCGACATCGTCGTCGGTCCCCAGGGCACGATCGGCAGCTCGTGGGCGGCCTTCGCCTGGATCGCCGAGGACGTCGACTGCTTCCGGTGGCAGCTCGACGGCGCCGACGACGACCTCTCGAGCCAGTCCTGCTACAGCCCGAACGGCAACGGCACCTACGCCGTCGCGCAGACCTTCGGGACCCTGGTCGACGGGCCCCACACGCTCCGGGTGCAGGCGCGCTCCACGAGCGGTGACTTCGGGGCGGTCACGACGCGCACGTTCACGGTCGACACCTCGGACCTGACCCGTCCGCAGCTCACCTCCGGGGTGTCCGGCACCATCGCGACGCCGTGGGCGGCCTTCTCGTGGGCGTCTGCCGGTGCGGACTGCTTCCGGTGGGAGATGGACGGCGCCGACGACGACCTGGGGACGCAGTCCTGCTACTCGCCGAGCGGTAACGGCGCGTACGCGCTCGGGCAGGCGTTCGGCCCGCTCGAGGACGGCGTGCACGTGCTCCGGGTCCAGGGCAGGTCGGACGCCGGCGCGTTCGGGTCGGTGACGACCCGCACCTTCACGGTGGACGCCTCCGACGCCACCCGTCCGCGGTTCACCAGCGGCCCGGCGCAGGGCTCGACCGTGCCCGGCCCTGCGGCGGCGTACTCCTGGACCGCCGACCAGGCCGACTGCTTCCGCTGGGAGCTCGACGGCGCCGACGACGACCTCTCGACCCAGTCCTGCTACAGCCCGAACGGCAACGGCGCCTACGCGCGCGTGCAGGCCTTCGCCAACCTGACGGACGGGACGCACACGGTGCGGGTGCAGGGCCGCACGGTGGCGGGCACCTTCGGGCCCGTCGTCACCCGCACCTTCACGGTGGACACAGCGCTCGGCGCACGGCCGCGCTTCGTCTCGGGCCCGGCCGACGACGCGACCATCCCGACCGCGGCGGCGGCCTTCTCGTGGACCGCTGACGAGGCGGAGTGCTTCCGCTGGGTGCTCGACGGTGCGGAGGCGGACCTCGACAACCAGTCCTGCTACAGCCCGACCGGCAACGGCGCCTACGCCCAGGCACAGGCCTTCGCGTCCCTCGCCGACGGCGTGCACCGGGTGCGGGTGCAGGGCAGGTCGTTCGCGGGCACGTTCGGGCCCGTCACCACGCGCACCTTCCGGGTCAACAG
The DNA here is from genome assembly GCF_031457855.1 of Nocardioides sp. BE266. Lineage (NCBI taxonomy): Bacteria > Bacillati > Actinomycetota > Actinomycetes > Propionibacteriales > Nocardioidaceae > Nocardioides > Nocardioides sp. BE266. Next base: position 215,038 of record NZ_JAURTI010000006.1, read on the forward strand.
CGCCCCGTGGGTGACGGTCTCGTCGCGGCCGCGGCAGGTCCTGCCCACCGGGACCGCGGCCATGGCGTGGTCGGCCCCGGGGGCGGACTGCTTCCGCTGGGAGCTCGACGGCGCGGACGACGACCTGGGCAGCCAGTCGTGCTACGACCCCCTCGGCAACGGCGCGTACGCCCAGGAGCAGGCCTTCACCGGGCTGGGTGACGGCGCGCACCTGCTGCGGGTGCAGGCGCGATCCACCGGCGGCGCGTTCGGGCCCGTGACCTCCGTGCCGTTCACGGTGGAGACCAAGGCACCCGAGACCGCGATCACCGCCGGTCCGACGGGCTTCGTGTCCTCGACGGGCGCCACCTTCACCTTCGTCGCCGACGAGACGGCGACGTTCGAGTGCAGCCTCGATGGTGCTGTGTACGTCGCCTGCTCCACGCCCCACGTGCTGTCCGGGCTCGCGCAGGGGGACCACACCTTCGCCGTCCGTGCGGTCGACCTCGCCGGCAAGACCGACGCGACGGCCGCCACGCGCTCGTGGACCGTCGACACCGTCGACCCGACCGTGATCGACCTGACCGGCCCCTCCGGCGTCGTCGTCGACCCCGACTTCGCCGCCGTGCTGAGCTACCAGGCCGACGAGCCGGCGACCTTCGAGTGCCGCCTGGTGCCGGGGGCGTTCGTGCCCTGCGGCACCAGCGTGTCGTACGACGGCCTGCCGGACGGCGACTACCGCTTCGAGGTGCGGGCCGTCGACCGCGCCGGCAACCCCAGCGCAGTCGCGTCCCGCGAGTGGACGCTGGTCACCGACCCGCCGGAGACGACGATCACCGCCGCACCGTCCGGCCGTGTGTCCTCGACGTCCGCGTCGATCTCGTTCACCTCGCCGGACAGCCCCGTCACCTTCGAGTGTCAGGTCGACGGGGCGGCGTACGCGGCGTGCGCCAGCCCGCTCCAGCTCACCGGTCTCGGCCAGGGCTCGCACACCGTCCGGGTGCGTGCGGTGATCCAGGGCTCGCTCCGCGACCCGTCCCCGGCCGAGGCGACGTGGAGCGTCGACACGGTCGGCCCGACCACCACGATCACCTCCGGTCCGTCCGGGACGGTGGGCGCCGGACCGTCGTCCTTCACGTTCACCGCGAACGAGCCGGCCACCTTCACCTGCCGGCTCGACGGTGGGGCGCCCTATGCGTGCTCGTCGCCCGACAACCTCGGCGCCGTCGGCTCCGGGTCGCACACGTTCCGGGTCCGCGCCACCGACGCCGCCGGCAACCAGGGAACGGAGGCCACCCGCACGTGGGTCGTGGACGCGGTCGCACCGGTGGTGACGATCACCGGCCAGCCGGCTGCGATCGCCCAGGGCACCACCGGCACGGTCACCTTCATCGTCGACGACGCGACCGCGACCGTGCAGTGCCGCCTGGACGGTGGGGCCTGGGCCGGGTGCTCGTCACCCGAGACCCGCGCCGGGCTGGCCGAGGGGACCCATGTCCTCGAGGTGCGGGCCACCGACCCCGCGGGCAACGTCTCCGACATCGTCTCCGCCACGTGGCGCGTCGACACGACCGCACCGGTCGTCACGATCACCAGCGGGCCGACCGGCTCGATCACCACCGCGAGCGCGACCCTCGGGTTCACCGTCAGCGAGTCGGCCGACACGTTCTGCCGGGTCGACGCCGGCCCCTTCGCGCCCTGCACGTCGCCGCACGCCTTCACCGGTCTCGCCGACGGCACGCGGACCCTGCAGATCCGGGCGACCGACGCAGCAGGCAACACGGGACCGATCGCGGAGCGGGTGCTGGTGGTCGACACCGTCGCGCCGACGGTCACGATCACGGGCGGCCCCACCGGCACGGTCAGCCAGACGAGCGCGACGCTGACCTTCACCGTCGACGAGTCCCCGGTGACCACCCAGTGCAGCCTCGACGGTGCGGCCTTCGTGGCGTGCTCCAGCCCGGTCACCTACAACGGCCTCGACCAGGGTGCCCACACCGTGCGGGTCCGGGCGACCGACGCGGCGGGCAACACGGGCCCGAGCGCCTCGCGGACCTGGACGGTGGACACGCCCGAGCCCGAGACCACCATCGACAACAGCCCCGGCTCGCCGAGCAACGACACGACGCCGACCTTCACCTTCAGCTCCGACACGGCCGGCGCGACCTTCGAGTGCCGGCTCGACGGTGCCGCGGCCTTCACCTCATGCGCCACCGGCGTCGAGGTCGGTCCGCTGGCGGACGGCTCGCACACCTTCCGCGTGCGGGCCGTGGCGGCCGGGCTGGCCGACCCGACGCCGGCGACGTACACCTGGACAGTGGACGCGACGGCACCTGTCGTCACGGTCACGCAGCGGCCCACGGGCGTCACGAGCGTCGCGGGCAGCAGGTTCGTCTTCACGGTCAGCGAGCCGGGCACGGTGGAGTGCCAGGTCGACGGCGGTGCGTGGCAGGCCTGCGCCAGCCCCTTCGACCCGGTCCTGGCCGACGGAGCCCACACGGTCCGCATCCGTGCGACCGACGCGGCCGGCAACGTCGGGCAGACCGCGGTGATGTCGTGGACGGTGGACGGCACCGAGCCCGACGTGGTGATCACCTCCGGCCCCTCGGGCAACCACGCCAGCCGGACCGCGACCTACACGTGGACCGTCGACGACGTGACGGCCACCGTCGAGTGCCTGCTCGACGGTGGCACCTGGGAGCCGTGCTCGGGCTCCCTGACCTTCAACGGGCTCGCTGACGGTCCGCACTCCTTCTCCGTGCGGGCGACGGACGGGGCGGGCAACCGGGGCGCCGAGGGCAGGAACTTCTTCGTCGACGCCACGCCGCCGGTCGTCACCTTCACCGACGGCCCCTCGCCCGCCACGACGGCCCGCACGGCACACCTGGTCTTCTCCGTCGACGACCCCGGCGCGACCCTGACCTGTTGGCTGGACGGGGTCTCCCACCTGCCGTGCTCCTCGCCTGTCGACCTCGCCGGATTCGCCGACGGGTCCCACAGCTTCCGTGTCGAGGCCACGGACTCGTTCGGCAATGCGGGTGTGGCGACCCGCGCGTGGGTCGTCGACAACACCCCGCCCACGGTCACCATCACGGCCGGGCCGTCGGGGACGGTGACCACCGCCGACGTGTCGTTCTCGTTCGTGGCCGACGACGCTCCGGCGACGTACGAGTGCCGGATGGACAACGCCGCCTTCGGTGCCTGCCCGTCGCCGCGTGGCTTCAACGACCTCCCGGCGGGTCCGCACCGCTTCGAGGTGCGCGCCACCAACGGCGCCGGCCTGACCGGCCCCGCCGCGGGACGTGACTTCATCGTGGCGGTCCAGGGCGACCCGGACCTGGCCCTCACCCTGGCCGCACGTACGACGAGCGGTACGGCACTCACCTCGACCGGGCTGGGCGACGACTTCGTCCTCAGGGCGACCGTGACCAACCGCGGTCCGGCCTCCTCGGAGAACACGGTGGTCACCGTGCCGTTGTCGAGCGACCTCACCCTGGCCGGGACGCTGCCGGGCGGGTGCACCTCGCCCGACGCTGACGGCCCCGTCACGTGCGCGGTCGGGTCGGTCGCTGCGGGCGCGAGCACGACGCTCGACCTGAGGGTCGACGCCTCGTTCACCTGCACGGTCTGGGGCGACTCGGGCAACCAGACTGGACCGGCCGGCAATCTTCTTGGCACCACCGGGAACGACGTCATCTGCGGTGGCGGGGGCGGGGACGAGATCCTCGGCAGGGGCGGCGACGACGTGGTCTGGGGCTATGGCCCGACGGGCACCGTGACGACCCCCGCGTCCGTGGCGTACGGCCCCGGTGCCCGCACCGCGACGGCCCCCGCGGTGTCCGTCGTCGTCGCAGGCGCCGACGGTGGGGACACCATCACCACCGCGCAGGGCAACGACAGGGTCGTGGCCGGAGGCGGCGCCGACGTGGTCACCACCGGCGCCGGGACGGACACGGTCGCCGGCGACGACGGTGACGACCGCATCGACACCGGCACCGGTGCCAGCACCGTGAACGGTGGCCCGGGCGCCGACACGATCATCGGGGGCGCGGCGATCGACGACGTCAACGGCGGTGACGGCAACGACACCATCTCGACCGGAGAGTCGGCCGACGCGGTGGACGGGGCGGCCGGGGACGACACGATCGACGCGGGTGCCGGCGCCAACACGGTGCGCGGCGGCACCGGCGCCGACCGGATCTCCTCCTCGTCGGGGACGATCCTGGGCGAGGACGGCAACGACACCATCTCGGGGACCGTGGGCTCCGTCGACGGCGGCACCGGCAACGACGACGTGTCCTCGACCAACGGCCCCGTCAGCGGCGGTGCCGGAGACGACACGATTAGCCAGACGGTGGGAACGGTCAGCGGCGGTCCCGGCGACGACACGATCAACGGCACGACGGGCCTGGTCAACGGCGACGACGGCAACGACCGGATCACTGGTACCGCGGGTGCCGACACGATCAACGGTGGAGGCGGCGAGGACGTGATCAGCGCCGGCGCGGGCAACGACGTCGTCGACGGCGGTGACCTGACCGACCAGCTGCGCGGCGACGCGGGCGACGACCGGATCGCCGGCAGCTTCGGCGGCGACGCGATCTGGGGAGGCGACGGCAACGACACCCTGTCGGGCAACACCGGCGACGACACCGTCCGGGGCGAGGCAGGCAACGACACGGTCAACGGCGACGAGGGGGCCGACACGCTCTGGGGCGGGACCGGCGACGACCTGATCTCGGGTGGCATCCTCGCGGACACGATCTTCGGCGAGTCGGGCGACGACCAGGTCCGGGGCAACGACGGCCCGGACACCCTGTCCGGCGGCGGTGGGGACGACCTCCTCGACGGCGGCACGGCCGTCGACGAGATCGACGGCGATGCCGGGGACGACGACATCTCCGGCGGCAACGGCGAGGACGTGCTGCGTGGCCAGGACGGCGACGACCTGATGAGCGGCGGAGCGAGCGCCGACAAGATCCTCGGTGGCACCGGCCACGACTACCTCGACGGCGATGCCGGGGACGACGACATGAACGGTGGCCTGGGCCGCGACGTCGTACGCGGCGGGGCCGGGAACGACGACCTGGACGGCGGCGGGACCTCGGCGTCCAAGCAGGCCGCGCCCCGCGACCACTGGAACCGGCTGTACGGCGACGCCGGTCGCGACGACTGTCGCTTCGGTCCGGGCCTGGGCGCGCAGATGACCAACTACCGCGACAACACGTGCGAGCTCCGCGGTGGCTCCGCCAACCCCGGTCAGGGATGGCTCAACGGCTCGGCGGTACGGCTCGACCGCGGGCGGAACCTGAGGGGGTATCCCGGCTGATCGGCCCGGGGCCGAGTTCTCGTTGTTCACCTCGCGTAGGCACGCGAGGCACTAAAGTTGACCTCGTGTGTCAGATCCGTGTCTTCGGGGACCCGCTCCTCGGGCGAGGGGCACGGTCGGAGACCCTCCGGTGAGGCCTCGCACTCCTCTCGCGCTCCCGTGGGCTGCCGGGTTCGGAGTGGCGTACGCGCTGCTGGCGGTCGTCGCACGGCTGACGGTCATCGACGGCCAGACGGTGAGCCTGGTGTGGCCAGGCGCCGGCGTGGCGATGCTCTGGCTGCTCGCCGAGTCGCCGAGTCGGCAGCTGCGGGTCCTGGCCCCGCTGCTCGCCATCCATGCCGGCGTCGTCTGGGCCACCGGTGCGCCGTACCTCGTCGTGCTCTCCGGGTCGCTGTCGGTGACGTTCCAGACCTGGCTCACCGTGACGCTGATGAGGCGCTGGTGCCCGACGCTCCTCGGCGCGGGTGGCACGGAGAGCTTCCGGTCGCCGAGGACGCTGGCCCGCACCTGCGGCGCCGCCGCGCTCGGCAGCGCCGCGGGTGCCCTGATCGGTGCCGTCGGCGTCTGGGCGTCCGGCAGCAGCGTGGACGCGTGGGTCCCGCAGGCCTGGTTCACCCGCCACTTCGCGGGAATCCTCGTCGTCGGCTGCATCGGCCACCTCGCCTGGGAGTGGTACACCCAGCACGTCGCTCCCCGTGCGCGTGGCGGCTCACGACTCGAGCTGGTGCTGCTGTGGGCGGTCTCCCTGCTCGCCCTGGTCGCGATCTTCGTCCAGCCGCTCCCGCTCGCGTTCGTGGTGGTCTCGCTGTGCGTCTGGTCGGCCGCTCGCTTCCCGACCTACCTCGCCGCGATCCACGCACTCACTCTGGGACTCGGCGCCCTCGTGCTGACCCTCGCCGGCCTCGGCCCGTTCGCGAGCATGGGCGACCCGGTCGAGGCCGCTGTGCTCACCCAGGTCTTCCTGGTCACCGTGCTGCTGACCGGTCTCGGCGTCGGAACCCTGAGCGACCGCATCGACGAGCTGGTCGCGCGCACAGCTCGGGCGCAGGAGCGCGCCGCCGAGCAGGCCACGCTGCTCGCGGAGATGACCGAGAGCATGGGCGAGGGCCTGGTCGTCGTCGGCGCGGACGGCAGCATCGAGCGCAGCAACGGCGCGAGTCGGCGCCTCGCGCACCGCGTGCGTCCGGGGGTTCCCGACTCCGTCGCCCTCACCGCGCTCGTCGAGCTGGTCGTCAACCCCGATGCCGCGAACACCGGCGCGCTGCGCGCCGAGCTCGGTGTCGGTGACGTCCAGGTGCCACTGGACTCCGGCGAGGAGATCGTCCTCGCCGTCTCGCGGGCGGTGCTCCCGTCCCGACGCGGCGAGGAGAGCGGCTCGGCCGTGCTGCTCGTGCTGCGCGAGGTCACCGAGCACCGGCAGGGCCTGCGCCCCCTGGTGAGCTTCGCCTCGACGGCTGCGCACGACCTCCGCGGCCCCCTCACGGCCATCCGCTCCTGGATCGGCCTGGCGACCGAGGACATGGACGCCGACACCCAGACCTACGCCGCGCTCCAGCGCGCGGAGCGTGCCTCGATCCAGATGGCCGACCTGATCGACGACCTGCTCGCGCACGCCCTCGCCGAGGCCGGTGACCTCGTGCCCGAGCACATCGCGCTGACCGGCGCCGACGGGATGTTGACGCTCGCGGGCGCGCTCCTCGGCCCCGACGACGTGCTCGAGGTGTCCGGGGAGCTGCCGGCCGTGCACGCGGACCGGCTAGCGGTGCGCCAGCTCTTCGCCAACCTGATCGACAACGCGGTGAAGTACGCCCGCCCGGGCGTCCCGGCGGTGGTCGGGGTGACGGCCCGGCGCCAGGGCTCGCGCGTGGTCGTCGAGGTGCGCGACAACGGGGTCGGTGTCGACGAGCACGAGCGCACGCTCATCTTCCAGCGGTTCCACCGCAGCGACGCGGTCCGCGCCGGCTTCCGCGGCACCGGGATGGGCCTGTCGATCTGCCAGACGATCGTGCACCGTCACGGCGGGTCGATCGAGTGCCTGCCCGCCGAACCCGGCCCGGGCTCGATCTTCCGCTTCGACCTGCCGGCCTCGGAGATGGTGGTGCCGCTGCCCGAGTCGTCGCGCTCGGGCGAGCGCGCCTCCGCCTAGCTCGCACGCTCACTGGGTTTCGAGCCGCCCGTCGCGATCTCGTACCTCGGTCGCTTCCCCCGTCGGCCCGACTCGCTTCGCTTCGTCGGACCGGGGGCCCTCAACCTCTTCGCGTTCACGTCCGCGCTGACGCGCGTCCGTGAGGCTCAGACGTTGCGGCGGTACTGGCCGCCGACCTCGAAGAACGCCTCGGTCACCTGCTGGAGCGAGCAGACGCGGGCGGCGTCCATCAGGACGGCGAAGACGTTCTCGCCCGACACCGCGGCGTCCTTGAGCCGGGCCAGCGCCTCCTGCGCCTCCGCGCCGTGCTCGGCCTGGAAGGCACGCACGCGGGAGAGCTGCGACTCCTTCTCGGACTCGGTGGCACGGGCGAGCTCGATCTCCTGCGGCTGCGCGTCGGCGGCCGACTCCTTCACGAACGTGTTGACGCCGATGATCGGCAGCGAGCCGTCGTGCTTGCGGTGCTCGTAGAGCATCGACTCGTCCTGGATCCGGCCGCGCTGGTAGCCGGTCTCCATCGCGCCGAGCACGCCGCCGCGCTCGTTGATCGAGTCGAACTCGGCGAGGACGGCCGCCTCCACGAGGTCGGTGAGGTCGTCGATGATGAAGGAGCCCTGGAGCGGGTTCTCGTTCATCGCCAGGCCCCACTCGCGGTTGATGATCAGCTGGATCGCCAGCGCGCGGCGTACGGACTCCTCCGTCGGGGTCGTCACCGCCTCGTCGTATGCGTTGGTGTGGAGGCTGTTGGCATTGTCGTAGATCGCGATGAGCGCCTGCAGCGTGGTGCGGATGTCGTTGAAGTCCATCTCCTGCGCGTGCAGCGACCGGCCGCTCGTCTGGACGTGGTACTTCAGCTTCTGCGACCGCTCCGAGGCGCCGTACTTCTCCTTCATGGTGACTGCCCAGATGCGGCGGGCGACGCGGCCGAGGACGGAGTACTCGGGGTCCATGCCGTTGGAGAAGAAGAACGACAGGTTGGGCGCGAAGTCGTCGATCTTCATGCCGCGCGCGAGGTAGGCCTCGACGTAGGTGAAGCCGTTGGCGAGGGTGAACGCGAGCTGGCTGATGGGGTTCGCCCCGGCCTCGGCGATGTGGTAGCCGGAGATGCTGACGGAGTAGAAGTTGCGCACCTGCTGCTGGATGAACCACTCCTGGATGTCGGCCATCATCCGCAGCGAGAACTCGGTGGAGAACAGGCAGGTGTTCTGGCCCTGGTCCTCCTTGAGGATGTCGGCCTGCACGGTGCCGCGGACGTTCGCGAGGGCGTACGCCGCCAGGGTGGCGCGCTCCTCCTCGCTGGGCTCGCGGCCCTCCTTGTCGCGGAACGCGTCGACCTGCTGGTCGATCGCGGTGTTCAGGAAGAACGCCAGCACCGTGGGGGCGGGGCCGTTGATCGTCATGCTGACGGACGTGGTGGGCGCGACGAGGTCGAAGCCGTCGTACAGCGCCTTCATGTCGTCGAGGGTCGCGACGCTGACGCCCGACGTGCCGACCTTGCCGTAGACGTCGGGGCGCGGGTCGGGGTCGCGGCCGTAGAGCGTCACCGAGTCGAAGGCCGTCGAGAGGCGGGTCGCGTCGTTGCCGTGGGAGAGGATCTTGAAGCGGCGGTTGGTGCGTGCCGGGTCGCCCTCGCCGGCGAACATGCGGGCCGGATCCTCGTTGTCACGCTTGAACGGGAAGACGCCGGCCGTGAAGGGGAAGTAGCCCGGGAGGTTCTCGTTGCGCCAGAAGCGCACCAGCTCGCCGTGGTCGGTGAAGCGGGGCAGCGAGACGCGCGGGATCTTGTTGCCGCTCAGCGACTCCTTGGTCAGCTTGGTGTGGATCTCCTTGTCGCGGACCTTCACCACCTGCTCGTCGCCGGAGTAGGACTCCACGACCGCCGGCCACGCCGCGATCTGGTCGGCGACCTCGTGCGGGACGTCCTTGCGGGCGGACTCCAGCAGGGCGGGCAAACCATCGGTGGTCGAGTGCCCGGCGAGGGACGAGCCGGGTGTATCGAGACCCAGCTCGGCGGCCACGGCCTCGATCCGCTGGAGCCGCTGGGACGCCGCGACGAGCGTCTCGGTCTGCGCGTGGTAGCCCCGCACCGTCTCGGTGATCTCGGACAGGTAGCGCACCCGGTCGGCCGGCACGACCTGCCGGATGCCCGACGAGTGACGTACGTCGACGTGGGGGAGCGTGCCGTCGTGGACCTCGAGCCCGGCGGTCGCGAGCTCGTCGCGCAGGTGCTGGTAGAGCGCGGTCACGCCGTCGTCGTTGAACGTCGCGGCGCTGGTGCCGAAGACCGGCATGTCGTCGGGCTGCTTGCCGAAGGCCCCGCGGTTGCGGACCAGCTGGCGGCCGACGTCGCGCAACGCGTCCTTGGCGCCGCGGCGCTCGAACTTGTTGATCGCGACGCTGTCGGCGAAGTCGAGCATGTCGATCTTCTCCAGCTGCGAGGCGGCGCCGAACTCCGGCGTCATCACGTAGAGCGAGTGGTCGACCAGCGGCACGATGCCGGCGTCGCCCTGGCCGATGCCGGGCGTCTCGACGATCACCAGGTCGTGGCCGGCGGCCTTCATCACGTCGATCACGTCGGCGAGGTGGTCGGGCACCTCGTGGGCGCCGCGGGTGGCGAGCGAGCGGAAGAAGACGCGGTCGCCGTCGAGGGAGTTGGCGCGGATCCGGTCGCCGAGCAGCGCGCCGCCGCCCTTGCGCCGCGTCGGGTCGACCGCGATCACGGCGATGCGGAGCTTGTCCTGCTGGTCGGTGCGGAAGCGGCGCACGACCTCGTCGGTCAGCGATGACTTGCCGGAGCCGCCGGTGCCGGTGATGCCGAGCACGGGCACGACGCGGCGGGCTGCCGCCGTACGGATCTCGGCGAGCATCGCCTCGTCGAGGCGACCCTCCTCGGCGCCGGTGATCGCGCGCGCGACGGCGAACCGGTCGCCGCTCAGCACCTGCTCGACGGTGACCGCCTGGTCGGACCAGAGGTCGATGTCGCAGGCCTCGACCACGGAGTTGATCATCCCGACGAGGCCCATCTTCTGGCCGTCCTCGGGGGAGAAGATGGTGACGCCCGACTCACGGAGCCGGGTGATCTCGGACGGCACGATGACGCCGCCACCGCCGCCGACGACCTTCACGTGGCCGGCACCGGCTGCACGCAGTGACTCGACGAGGTACTCGAAGTACTCCACGTGCCCGCCCTGGTAGGACGACACGGCGACGCCCTGCACGTCCTCCTCCAGCGCCGCGTCGACGACCTCCTGCACGGACCGGTTGTGGCCGAGGTGGATGACCTCGCAGCCCTGGCTCATGAAGATCCGCCGCATGATGTTGATCGACGCGTCGTGGCCGTCGAAGAGGCTCGAGGCGGTGACGAGGCGGATCGGGTTCTTCGGGGTGTGCAGGTCAGCCATGGAAAGATAGTAGGACATCCAACTAATTACCCGCGAGTTACCAGCCGAGGCGGATGAGGATCCCCGGATATCCGGGGATCCTCCCGCTTAGTAGCGAATGCATCGGCTACAAAGCGGGAGGTCCGGGTGCGAAGCCCGCGCCCGGCGGTCAGAACGAGTCGCCGAGGCCCGTCCGCAGGGCCGTGAGCCGATCGGTGAGGGCGCGTACGTCGCCCTCCGGCAGGCCGGGGGTCTCGAAGACCTCCCGGTTGAGCGCGGAGGTGGCCCCCTCGACGGCGTCGCGCCCGGCGGCGGTGAGCACGGCCAGCACGACCCGCTTGTCCTCGTCGCCGCGCTCGCGCTCGACGTACCCCTGCGCGACGAGGCGGTCCACCGCGCTGGTGACGCTGGTCGGGTGGACCTGGAGCAGCGAGCCGAGCCGCGACATCGGCATCGCCGCCTCGCGCGCGAACGACAGCAGTCGCAGCACCTCGTAGCGGGCGAAGGTCAGCCCGCGGGGGCGCAGCACCGCGTCGATCCGCTCCATCAGCAGCTGCTGGGCGCGCACCACCGAGGTCACCATCGCCATGCCGTCGGCGGCGTCTGCCCAGCCGTGCGCCACCCACTGGCGGTGGGCCTCGGAGATCGGGTCGCGCGTCATGGCTGGAGGGTAGTCAGCAGCGCGTGCGCCTCGACCATCGCGGGGCCGTACCAGGTGAGCAGCCGCCCCGAGACCAGTCGCGTCGGGGTCGTGAGGGCCTCGGGCCCGTCGTCGGCGGTGAAGACGTACGGCTCGTCCGGCAGCAGTACGACGTCCGCGCCGGCGCGGTCGATGTCGTCGGGAGTGACGGTCGGATAGCGCCCCTCCTGGTCGGCGAGCACGTTGACCAGCCCGGCCCGGGCGAGCAGGTCGTCGGTGTAGGTCCCGGACCCGACCACCATCCAGGGGTCGCGCCAGATCGGCACCGCAACCCGCAGCCGTGGCGCCGTCGGCGACGACCACAGCGCGCGGGCAGCCTCCAGCCACGGCGGGTCCGTGAGCCCGAGGGCCTCGGCGAAGAGCCGCGACATCGAGGTGAGGGACTGCTCGACGGTCTCGATCCGGGTGACCCACACGGCGACGCCGGCGTCGCGGAGGCGGCGTACGTCGAGCTCCCGGTTCTCCTCCATGTTGGCGACCACGAGGTCGGGGGACAGGGCCCGGATCGCAGCCAGGTCGGGGTTCTTGGTCCCGCGCACGCGCGGCACGGCGAGGTCGGCCGGGTGGGTGCACCAGTCGGTGGCGCCGACCAGGACCGAGGGTGCGGTCGCGACGATCGCCTCGGTCAGCGAGGGCACCAGCGAGACCACCCGGACCGCGGGTCCGGCCAGGGGCACCTCGGCACCGAGGTCGTCGCGAGCCATGCCGCGACCCTAGGCGGTCACCGACCCGGTCCGGACCAGTCCACGGGTGGAGGCGTTTTTGGTCGGCGGGTGGTGCTTCGTGGTGAGGTGTTCCCCATGAGCACGCACGTCGGCCCCGTGGGCCTGCCGATCGACGGCAGGGAGCGGGCTGCGCGCGAGGGGTGGACCCGTCCTGTCCGCAGCCCCGCCACCGGTGAGCCGCTCTGGGACCTCCCCGACGCCGGTCCGGCCGACGCCGACGACGCGGTCGAGGCCGCCTGGCGGGCCGTGCACGCGACGGGCTGGAGCACCGACGGTGCGATGCGGGTCAAAGCACTGCTCGGCTTCCAGGAGGCGCTGGTCGCGGAGTCCGACCGTCTCGCCGAGCTGCTCGCCACCGAGACGGGCGTGCCGATCGCCCTGCGCGAGACCTACGTCGACGCCCCCGTGGCCGCGCTGCGCACCGGTCCCGGCCGGGCCAACCCGAAGGTCACCGCCGTGATCACGCCGGCGACGTCGCCGATCGCCGTCGCCCTCGACGAGATCGGCCGCACGCTGGTCGCCGGTGGGGCGGTCGTCCTCAAGCCGGCCCCCGAGGCGGCGCGGGCCGCGATCGAGATCGGTCGCATCGGGCTGGACTTCCTGCCGCGCGGGGTGCTCAACGTGGTGGCCACCCGCGACGTCGACGTGGCGATCGGGCTCACGACCGACCGGCGCGTGGACGACGTGTCGTTCACCGGCTCCGCGATCGTCGCCGAGCGCGTGAAGGACGCCGCCACCCACGCCCGCAAGCGGGTCCGGGTCGACACCGGCGCTCCCCAGATGATCCGCGCGCGCGACAACCGCGACCTCGCGGAGGTCGTCGCCCGGGCCGCGGTGACGGTGGCGACCAACGCCGGCCAGGCGTGCCGCATCCCGACGAGCGTGGTCGTCCCGGCCTTCCGCTTCATGGAGGCCCGGGAGGCCGCCAAGGAGGCCATGGCCGCGGTCGCCGTCGGCGACCCGCTCGACCCCGCCACCGTGTGCGGGCCGCTCCGCTCGCCGGTCGCCCGCGACCGCGTGCTGCGCTACGTCGCGCTGGCGCAGTCCGAGGGTGCCGACATCGCCGCCGGCGGGCACGCGCTCGACCGCGGCGGCTGGTGGGTGGCGCCCACCGTCATCGGCGGTGTGTCCCGCGACTCGCGGCTGGTGACCGAAGAGGTCCTCGGCCCGGTGCTCATGCTGGTGGCCGACTCCCGGCGCGGCGCATCGGCACGTGCATGACGCCGTCCTCGTCGAACTCCGGTCCCGTCACCTCGAAGCCGTAGCCGCGGTAGAACCCCGTCAGCCCGGTCTGGGCGTCCAGCCGCACCTCGCGGTCGCCGCACTCCGCCATCGCCCGGTCCATCAGGACGCCCGCAAGTCCGCGCCTGCGCGCAGTAGGCGCCACGACGACGCGTCCGATGCGCGCCCACTCCCCGTCGTCGAGGAGGCGCAGGCAGCCGACCAGCTCCTCGTCCTCGACCAGCAGGACGTGCCGCGTCGTGTCCTCGAGGTCGCGGCCGTCGAGGTCGGGGTAGGGCGACTGCTGCTCGACGACGAAGACCTGCTGGCGCAGCCGCCACAGGGCGTACGCCAGTCGCGGCGCGAGCTCGTCGAAGCCGACGCAGCGCACGTTGGTGCTCATCTCGCGAACCCCACGACCTGCGCGAACGCCCGCCGGGACTCGGGCACGAACGGCAGCAGGCCGTAGACGTGGATCAGGTCGTGCTCCTCGACCGCGGTCAGGTCCCAGCCGGCCTCCGCCGCGCGGCGTACGAGCAGGCGGCAGCCCGGGTGCAGCAGGTCGCGGGTGCCGTAGAGCACCATCGCCCGCGGCAGTCCGGCGAGGTCGGCCAGCGCCGGCGAGACCTCGGGGCGGCCGAGGTCGTCGGGCGAGCCCGCCCACCACAGGGCGTACGCCTGGAGCTTGCCGAAGAACAGCCACGGGTCGATCGCGTCGGCCGCCCGCGTCTCCTCGATCGTCGAGGTGGTGAGGTCGGCCCACGGTGCGTGCATGACCAGGTGGGTGGCGGGGGTGAGGCCGCGGTCGCGCATGGACAGGGCGACCGACAGGGCCAGGCCGCCGCCGGCGGAGTCGCCGGCGAGCACGATGCCGCCCTCCTCGCCGGCCCAGCGCGCCGCGTCGTCGACGAGCGCGTCGTGGGAGTCCTTCCACGTGTGCTCGGGGGCGAGCGGATAGTCGGGCATCACGACCCGCGCGCCGATCGCGTCGGCCAGACGGGTGGCGTACCTGACATGGAAGCCGTCGATCGGCGCCATGAACCCGCCGCCGTGGACGTAGTAGAGGGTGCGGGTCGGCCGGCGCCTGCGCGGCGTGAGGACGTGGCAGGGGAACCCGATGTCGACCACCTCGGTGTCCCACCGCCTCGCGAAGCCGGGGGTCGCGCGGGTCGGCAGCGAACGGTCGAGGGTGCCGTGCCACCTCTCGACCCGCGCACGCTCGGCGGGCTCGTTGTCGAGGTCGCGCGACTTGCGGACCTTCGGGACCAAGGTGGCCAGCAGGTCGTGGCGGCGGCTCGGCATGCCCGCAGCGTACGGCTGGTCGAGCGGCCACGGCGTACGACCAGTACGCTTGCACCACACAGACAGGGGAGCACGTGCAGGCGTGCTGAGAGTGCGGACCAGCCGCAGACCCTCCGAACCTGATCCGGCTAGCACCGGCGATAGGGAGTCACCAGATGCACAGACGTGTTCGCGCTGCACTCATCACCGCGACGGGGGTGCTGACGCTCGCAGGCTGCAGCCTCGCCGGCGGCGGCTCGGGCGAGACCGCCTCCGAACCGACCAGTCCCAGCGGCTCGGCCGGCGAGCCCGGCGGCACCGTCGTGCTGGCCACGCACGAGTCGTTCCACCTGCCGAAGAAGCTGGTGAAGGAGTTCGAGGCCGAGTCCGGCTACACCCTCGAGGTCCGCGCCGCCGGTGATGCCGGCACGCTGGCCACCAAGCTCAGCCTGACCGCCGACAACCCGATCGCCGACGCCGCCTTCGGCGTCGACAACACCTTCGCCTCGCGCCCGCTCGGCGAGGGCGCCTTCGCCGACTTCACGCCGACGACGGAGCCGCCGGCCGAGTACGCCCTCGCCGACGGCGGCGACCAGCTCGTCCCGGTCGACTCGGCCAGCGTGTGCGTCAACGTCGACAGCTCCTGGTTCGACCAGGAGGGCCTCGAGCCGCCGAAGACGCTCGCCGACCTCACCGACCCGGCCTACGCCGACCTCTTCGTCACCCCCGGCGCCTCGACCAGCAGCCCGGGCATGGCCTTCTTCCTCGCCACCGTGGCGGAGTACGGCGACGACTGGAAGGACTACTGGACCGACCTGCTGGCCAACGGCGCGAAGGTCGTCGACGGCTGGGAGGACGCCTACTACGGCGACTTCACCGCCGGCTCCGACACCGGCACCCGCCCGATCGTGGTGTCGTACGACTCCTCGCCGGCCTTCACCGTCTCCGGCGGCAAGACCACGACCGCGGCGCTGCTCGACACCTGCTTCCGCCAGGTGGAGTACGCCGGTGTGCTCGCGGGCGCCGACAACCCGAAGGGTGCCGAGGCGCTGGTCGACTGGCTCCTGAGCGACGAGGTGCAGAGCGCCCTGCCGGAGTCGATGTACGTCTTCCCGGTCATGCCCGGCGCCACCATCCCGTCGGACTGGGCGGAGTTCGCCCAGCAGCCGAGCGACCCCTACACGGTCGACCCCGCCGAGATCTCGGCCAACCGCGAGCAGTGGCTGACCGACTGGACGGACGTCGTCTCGCGGTGAGGCCCCTCCCATGAGGCGCATCGCCGCCCTCCTGCTCCTGGCCGCCGGGCCGGTGCTGGTGCTCGGCGTGCTCTTCGTCCTGCCGGTGACCGGCATGGTCTCCGAGGGCTTCGTGGTCGACGGGCGGTTCGCGCCCGGTGAGGTGCTCGAGGTGCTGGCGCGGCCACGGGTGCACCGGGTCGCGTGGTTCACGGTGTGGTCCTCGGCAGTCGCGACGCTGGTCGCCGTCGTGCTCGGGCTGCCGGCGGCGTACGCCCTGCACCGGCTGGCGCTGCCCGGTCGCGCCGCGGTGCGCGCGGCGATGCTGGTGCCGTTCGTGCTGCCGACCGTGGTGGTCGGCGTCGCGTTCCGCCAGCTGCTGGGGGAGGGCGGGCCGCTCGGCTTCCTCGGCCTCGACGGCACCCCGGTCGCCATCATCTGCGGCCTGGTCTTCTTCAACGTCGCCGTCGTCATCCGCACCGTCGGCGTCGCGTGGGAGTCGCTCGACCCGCGCCCCGGCCAGGCCGCGGCCGCCCTCGGCGCCTCGCCGTGGCAGGTGCTGCGCACGGTGACCCTGCCGGCGCTGCGGCCCGCGATCGTCGGCGCGGCCAGCGTGGTCTTCCTCTTCTGCGCGACGGCGTTCGGGATCGTGCTGACCCTCGGTGGGGTGCGGCACGCGACCGTCGAGACCGAGATCTACCTGCTGACCACGACGATCTTCGACCTGCGGGCGGCGTCAGCGCTGTCGGTGCTCCAGATCGTCGTGGTGGTGGGCCTGCTCGCCCTCGCCGCGCGGCTGCGCGCGGTGCCCGACCCGACGGCCCAGCGGACCGTCACCCCGCCCCGCGCCGTACGACGCGCAGACGTGCCCGTGGTCGTCGCGACGACGCTGGTGCTGCTCGCGGTGCTGCTGCCGATCCTCACCCTCGTGGTCGGCTCGCTGTCGGTCGGCGACGGGTGGGGGCTGGCCAACTACCGCGCACTGACCACCCCCGGCGACGACCAGGTGCTGCTCGTGCCGGTGACCAGCGCGCTGGCCACCAGCCTGCGCACCGCCGTCGACGCGACGTGGATGTCGCTCCTGCTGGGCGTCATGGTCGCCACCATCGTCACCCGGCGCTCGCACTCGGTCGCCGAGCGGCGGGTCCGCTCGACCCTCGACGGGTTCTTCATGCTGCCCCTGGGCGTCAGCGCGGTGACGCTGGGCTTCGGCTTCCTGATCACCCTCGACCACCCGCCGCTCGACCTGCGCGACTCGCCGCTCCTCGTGCCGATGGCGCAGGCGCTCGTCGCCCTGCCGCTGGTCGTGCGCACGCTGACGCCGGTGCTCGGCGGCATCGACGACCGGCAGCGCCAGGCCGCCGCGTCGCTGGGAGCCTCGCCGCTGCGTACTCTCCTGACCGTCGACGTGCCCGTCGTCTGGAAGCCGATGCTCGCGGCGAGCGGGTTCGCGTTCGCCGCGTCGTTGGGGGAGTTCGGGGCGACCTCGTTCCTCGCCCGCGACACCAGTCCGACGCTGCCCGTCGTGATCTTCCGGCTGATCGGGCACCCCGGTGAGATGAACTACGGCATGGCTCTCGCCGCCTCCGTCGTGCTCGCGGTCACCACCGCTGTCGTCATGCTCGCCGTCGAGCGGCTCCGCGTGCCGGGTGTGGGAGCGTTCTGATGGTGCTGCAGCTCTCCGACGTCACCGTGCGCTACGGCGACACCGTCGCGGTCGACGACGTGTCGCTCGAGCTCGAGACCGGCCAGGTGCTCGCGGTGCTCGGCCCCTCGGGCTGCGGCAAGTCGACGCTGCTGCGCGCGGTCGCCGGGCTCGAGCCGCTCTCGGGCGGGTCGATCTCGTGGGACGGCGCCGACCTCGCCGGCGTACCCACCCACAAGCGTGGCTTCGCGCTGATGTTCCAGGACGGCCAGCTCTTCGCCCACCTCAGCGTCGCGCGCAACGTCGCGTACGCCCTGCGCCTGCGGCGGGTGCCGTCCGCGCGGGTCGCGTCGCGGTTGCGCGAGCTGCTCGCGCTGGTCGGCCTGGAGGGGTACGACGACCGGCTCCCCGGGACGCTCTCGGGAGGTGAGCGGCAGCGGGTCGCCCTCGCACGCGCCCTGGCCGTCGAGCCGCGCCTGATCCTGCTCGACGAGCCGCTCTCGGCACTCGACGCGACGTTGCGCGAGCGGCTGGCGACCGACCTGCGGTCGATCCTGCACGCGGCCGGGACGACGGCGCTGCTGGTGACGCACGACCACGAGGAGGCCTTCGCGCTGGCCGACCGCCTCGCGGTCATGCGCGGAGGGCGCGTCGTGCAGGACGGCGCGATCGACGAGGTCTGGCGCGCGCCGGTCGACGAGGACACCGCACTGTTCCTGGGCTACGCGCGAGTGGTGCGCGACGACGCCGCCGTGGCCGTGCTCGCCGTCGCCGGGCTCCCGCCCGCGCCGGCCGTCGCACTGCGCCGTTCTGCGCTGGTGGTCTCCGGGTCGGACGGCATCGAGGCGCGCGTCGACTCGGCCCGCGTGACGCCCGAGCAGGTGCGCCTAGTGGTCGACGCCGCGGGCATCGGCACGCTCGACGCGGTCGCCCCGCTCGGCAGCCGGGTGGCGCCGGGCGACGAGGTGACGCTGCGGGTCGATGTGACACGTCTCGCGGTCCTGCCGATCACGGCCCGTCCTTGACCCGTCCCTAGACTGACCTGCGTGTATCGACCGGCCTATGCCCTCCTCGTCGGAGTCGCCGCCCTCATGGGCGCCCTGGCGGTGACGGCCGCGATCACGCTCGACCGTCCGCTGGTCGACCCGGAAGGGTTCCTCGGCCCGTCCTGGCTGCGGCTGCCGCTGCTGGTGCTCGGGGCGTTCCTCCTCGACATGCTCCCGAGGACGCTGTGGGAGTCCCGGCTCAAGCCGGCGCTGATGCCGGAGATCGTGCGGGAGCGGATCCGCACGCACTGGGACCGCGAGCGGATCATCCTCGTCGTGCTCGGGCTCGTGAGCTTCTACATCACCTACGTCTGCTACCGGAACCTCAAGTCGTTCCTGCCCTTCATCATGGGCGAGGACAAGTACGACCGTGAGCTCCACCTGATCGACCGGGCGCTGATGTTCGGCCACGAGCCGGCGACGATCCTGCACACCATCTTCGGCACCGGGATCCTGGCCCACTTCCTCTCGACCATCTACCTGTGGTTCCTGCCGCTGGTGCCGCTGGCGCTCGCCGCCTGGCTGGTGTGGTCGCGCAACATCACCTTCGGCTACTGGTTCGCCACCTCGCAGTGCCTCGCATGGGCGCTCGGCACCGCGTCCTACTACGCGCTGCCGACCCTCGGCCCGGGCTTCCAGTACTCCTACCTCTACGCCGACCTCCCCGACACCGGGTCCAGCCAGCTGATGGAAGCGTTGTCCTACGGCAGATCGAGCGTCATCCGTGACGGCGCGGAGGGAGCGGTGCAATCGGTCGCGGGCTTCGCGTCCCTGCACGTCGGGATCACCCTGCTCGTCGCGCTGATGGTGCAGTACACCCTGCGCAACAAGCTGATCCGCATCGTGTTCTGGGCCAACTTCTCGATCACCGTGGTCGCCACCCTCTACTTCGGCTGGCACTACATCGCCGACGACCTCGCCGGCGTCGTCATCGCGCTCTTCTCCTTCTGGCTCGGTGGTCTCGCCTCCGGGCAGAAGTTCGACAGGCACGGGTTGGCCTCCCACCCGACGTCGACCACCTCCCAGGTCCCCGTCGACGCCGACTGACCGCCGTACTTCCAGAATCCCCGGATATCCGGTGATCCTCACGCTTCGTGGCCAATGCATTCGCTACAAAGCGTGAGAACCGGGTGCTCAGCTGGTGAGCCGGGCCGCTCCCTTGCGCGAGCTCATCACCTTGCGGATGCGCGTGGCGAGGAGTTCCGGCCGGCCCAGGTCGGCCCACGTCACGCGGATACAGGTCCACCCGGTGAGCTGGCAGACCAGCTCCTCTCGCTTCTTCTCCCGCATCAGGAACTCCTCGAGCGTCTCGCCCTCGCGCCTGTGCTTCTCGTACTTCGCCCGTCCGTCGACCTCGACGAACACCCCGAGGTCCGGCCAGGCGAAGTCCAGTCGAGCGACCAGGTCGCCGTGCTCGTCATACACCTCGAACTGCGGCTCCGGTCGCGGCAGCCCCTGGATGTACGTCAGGTAGCTGAACCGGTCCTCGGCGACGGACTCCAGGCGGTGGTCGGCGAGCCGGACGACGAGGTCCGCAGTCAGGCTTCGCGGCCACAACGGGTGGCTCTCCACCTCGGCTGCGAAGTCCTCGATCGTCATGGCCCTGGCGTGGAGCAGGCGGTTGGTCGCGACGAGCGCCACCTCCACGCCGGCGATCGTGGTCATCTCGAAGGCGGAGCGCGCAGCCTTGCTGATCGGGACCCCGTTGACGATCTCGACGTCGCTGCTCTCGAGCATCCCCCGGTGCGGGACCCAGTCGGCGATCCGTCTGCCTGCGCGTTCGGGAATGGTGCGAGTCGTGTGTGCCACCTGGAGCGGGAATCCCCAGATCGGCACCTGGCGCTCCACGATCGAGGATCCGTGGGTCAGGACGGTCGATTCGTGCGCGGTGGCCAGCACCGCGCGGCACAACAGTCGGTGCTGCTCCTCCGGCGTGCACGAGTCCCAACGCTCGTACGACACGTAGGCGCCGTGCCGGATGCGGTGGAGCACCTTCGACCTGACCAGGCGGGCGATCTGGTTGTCCGTCAGGCCGTCGTCGATCAGTTCGCGGCGAAGCCGCACGAGGCCGTTGAGGTCGAGAACGTCGGGATCCATGTCGACGATCTCCCCGCCTCACGTCGCGCGCATGCCTCCCGATCTGTGCCTGTGGACAAGCCGTTCGCGCCACGACGTGACCGTGGCCTTGCGCCCAGATCTCACGCTTTGTAGTGGATGTATTCGCTACAAGGCGTGAGGTTCCCCGGATATCCGGGGATTCCGTTGCGATTGGGGGTTGAAATGACATTCATGTAGTTTGCAAGCCGACACGCCGGGTGAAGGTGAAAAAGTTGGGGAAAGTGTTCCTTGTGTGACGAAAGTTGATTAGCGTGCCTCGCGTTGCCCATGCGGTGGGGAAGCCGCACGGGCCTCCGAGACCCAAGGGGAACCCCCGTGCCCTTCGCACCACCGCAGGACCCGACGGCTGCGCCGCGTCGTACGACGTCGCGCTGGGCGAGCGCCATCGTGCTCGTCGCCGGACTGGCGATGGGGGGTGGGCACGGCGCCGCGTTCGCGGACGAGGGCGCCGGCCGGGCCGACGTACCGTCCGAGGCCGACATCGCGGCGGCGCAGCAGGAGGCGGCCGACAAGGGGCGTGACGTGGCGGCCGTGAAGGCCGACCTGATCCGCGCCAACCTCGCCCTCGAGAGCGCCGGCGACACCGCCGCGCAGGCCGCCGAGGCCTACAACGGCGCCCGGTGGCGGGCCGAGCAGGCACGGCAGGACGCGACCGACGCCGAGGCCGCCGCGACGGCGGCCCGCGAGGAGGTCGACGCTATGCGTGACCTCTACGCCGACACCGTGGTCCGGTCCTACGAGGAGGCCTCGGAGGTCCAGGGCCTCGCTGCGGTGGTCGAGTCCGACGGCATCGAGTCGATGATCGATCGCAGCGTCACCATGGGCAACACCTCCGACGCCCTCGACAACCAGTACGACGCCTTCACCGCCGCGTCGGCCGTCGCAGATGTCACCGCCGCCACCGCCGCGCAGGCGTCCGAGCGGGCGGCCACTGCGGAGGCCGACGCCGAGCAGGCACGCGACGCCGCGGCCTCCGCCGAGGCCGACGCCGGGGCGCAGGCTGAGGCCATCGCCGCCAAGAAGTCGGAGCTCATCGCCGAGCTCGCGGACCTCCAGGGCGTCAGCGTGCGGATGGCCGAGAAGCGCCAGCGCGCGCTGGAGCAGGCCGCCGCCGAGGCTGCCGCGGCCGCCGCCCAGGCGCAGGCCCAGGCGGAGGCGCAGGCCCAGGCGGAAGCCGAGGCGCAGGCGGAGGCGGAGGCGGAGGCGCAGGCCACGCCGACCCCGACCCCGACGAAGCCGACGCCGACCAGCAAGCCGACGCCGACCGAGACGCCGACCGCCACCCCCACCCCGACCGAGACCCCGACGCCCACGCCGACACCTACCCCGACACCCACCCCGACACTCACCCCGACCCCGGTCCCCACGCCGCCGCCGGCACCGACCGGCGACGCCTCGGCCGCCATCGCGTTCGCGCAGGGCCAGCTCGGCAAGCCCTACCGCTACGGCGCCGCCGGCCCCGACGCGTGGGACTGCTCGGGCCTTACCTCGGCCGCCTGGGCCCGGGGCGGCAGGACGCTGCCGCACTACTCCGTCGCGCAGTACACCCAGTCGACGAAGATCACCGCCAGCCAGCTCGTGCCCGGCGACCTGGTCTTCTGGGGCTCGTCGAGCAGCCCGAGCTCGATCTACCACGTCGCGATCTACGTCGGCGACGGCCAGATCATCCACGCGCCGCGGACGGGCCGGAACGTCAGCCAGGAGTCGATGTACTACTGGCGGGCACCCACCTTCTTCGCCCGCCCCTGACCGGGCCTGACCGGGCCGGGCCCTCAGCGCACCTTGCGCGCGAAGCGGGCCGCCAGCTCGCCGGGGTCCATCCCGCCGTCGAGGACGAGACGCGTCGGCCAGGCCGACGTGTCGATGCCGGAGAGCTCCTCGAAGACCGCGAGGTCCTTGGCGTAGACCTCGGCCAGGCGCGACACGTCGTCGGCCGTCGGCGCCGTGCCGGGTACGACGTCCGCGCCGGCGTGCCAGTTCTTCAACGGCGGCACCCGGTCGAACCGCGGCAGCTCGAGGAAGTCGGTCGTGCGGTGCACGGTCTCCTCGAAGTCGCCCAGCATCGAGCGCAGCTCGAGCAACAGCCACTGGTGGCGCGGGAACAGCTCGAAGCCGCGCTGCAGCTGCTCGCCGTAGAACCCGCGGGCAATCCCCGTCATGTGCCGCCACCGCATCGTGCGCACCTCAGCGGGATCGGGCACCTCGTCGGGCAGCGAGGTGTGCGGCCACTCGGTGAGGAAGTCGGGCCAGTCGGGCCAAGCGAGGTTGCGCGAGCGGAGCATCACCCAGTGGGAGAAGAGCCGCTCGAGCGGATCGCGGAACACCGCGACGAGCGGCATCGAGGCGTCGTACGCCCGCATCCGCTCGAGCGCGTGCGGCCAGTAGAGGTAGGTCGGCGAGGCGTCGCCGACCAGCCGGTGGATCGGGGCGCGACGGGGCGCGGAGTAGTCACGCGCGTAGTCGGGCGCCGACCAGTCGACGGTCTCGTCGTCGAAGTAGTGGCGCTCCTTGTCGGGCGGCTGGCAGATCAACCGGTGCTGGTTGAGCGTCACCGCGAGGGTGGACGTGCCGCCCTTCTGCACGCCGACCACGGCGTAGTTGTAGGCCATCACCCCCAGAGGGCCTGGAGGCGTGGCATCTGACACGTTCATCGCGGTGAACCTACCTGCCGGACTACTTTGTGAGCCATGGCCACCGAGCAGGTCCCGCCCGTCGCGGACGAGATGCCCACCGTGGAGCCCGAGACCCCGACCGTCGCGGGGGACGACGCAGCCGTCCACGCCGCCGACCCCGGCTACCGCCAGCCCGAGGTCGACGTCGACGCGCTCCGCACCCTCCTCGACGGCCGCTACCGCGAGGTCCGCGACCTGGTGCGTGCCAACCTCGCCGAGCACGCGCAGATCCTCCTCGACGAGGAGGAGATGACCCGCGCGGACTTCCGCGAGCGGGTCAAGGAGGTCGTCGTGATGATGGCCGAGACCGGCCAGACGGGCATGGGCTTCCCGACCGAGTACGGCGGTGGCGGCGACATCGGCGCGTCCATCGCGGCCTTCGAGACCCTCGCCCTCGGCGACCTCTCGGTGCTGGTCAAGGTCGGCGTCCAGTTCGGCCTCTTCGGCGGAGCGATCCTCCAGCTCGGCACGAAGACCCACCACGACGCCCACCTCGCCGACCTCGTCAGCGGCCGCACGATGGGCTGCTTCGCGATGACCGAGAGCGGCCACGGGTCCAACGTGCAGGCCCTCGGCACCGTGGCGACGTACGACGTCGAGGCGCAGGAGTTCGTGATCACCACCCCCGACGACGCGAGCCGCAAGGACTACATCGGCAACGCCGCGGCCCACGCCGAGCTGGCCGTCGTCTTCGCCCAGCTCGACGTGGCGGGGGAGCGGCACGGCGTGCACGCCTTCGTCGTACGGATCCGCGAGGACGGCGCGGTCGTCGACGGCGTACGCATCGAGGACGACGGCCCCAAGATGGGCCTCAACGGCGTCGACAACGGCCGGATCTGGTTCGACGGCGTGCGGGTGCCGCGCACCGCGCTGCTCAACCAGTTCGCCGAGGTGACGCCCGAGGGCCGCTACCTCTCACCGATCGACAACCCCAACAAGCGCTTCTTCACGATGCTCGGCACCCTCGTCCAGGGCCGGGTCTGCGTCGGTGGTGCCGGCATCAACGCGGCCAAGGTCGCGCTGACCATCGCCACCCGCTATGCCGTACGACGTCGCCAGTTCGAGGCGACCTCCCCCGACGAGGAGCAGGTGCTGCTCGACTACGGGATGCACCAGCGCAGGCTCCTCCCGCTCATCGCGCGGACCTACGCGCTGCACTTCGCGCAGGAGGTCGTCGCCGGCCAGCTGCACGACGTCTTCACCGGCCCGGGCCCGACCGAGCAGGGCAACGACGAGCACGCCCGCCGGATGTTGGAGTCGCGGGCCGCCGGCACCAAGGCGCTCGGCACGTGGCACGCGACCCGCACCATCCAGGAGTGCCGCGAGGCGTGCGGCGGTGCCGGCTACCTCAGCGAGAACCGGTTCGCCGCGCTCAAGGCCGACACCGACGTCTTCACCACCTTCGAGGGCGACAACCACGTCCTGCTGCAGCTCGTGGCCAAGGGCCTGCTCACCGACTACGCCGGCGAGTTCGAGGACATGGACCAGCTCGGCATGGCCCGGTTCGTCGCCGGCCTCGCGGTCGAGACGGTCGTCGAGCGCACCTCGGTGCACAAGCTCGTGCAGTCGGTCCGCGACCTGCTGCCCGGCGGGGACAGGTGGGACCAGGAGGCCGGGCTGCTCGACCCGAACTACCAGCTCGCCATGCTGCGCTTCCGCGAGGAGCACATGATCGGCGGCGTCGCGAGGCGGCTCAAGCGCGGCATCGACCAGGGCGACAACCCCGGCGCCGTCTTCTCCCGCGTGCAGGACCACGTCATCGCCGCGGCCCGCGCCCACACCGAGCGCCTCGTGCTCGAGGCGTTCGTCGCGAAGACCGCCGAGCTCCCCGACGGCGACCTCAAGGTCGCGCTCAACCTGCTGTGCGACCTGCACGCCTTGTCGACCATCGAGGCCGATCGCGCCTGGTTCATGGAGCACGGCCGCCTCTCCAGCGCACGGTCCAAGGCGATCAGCCGCGAGGTCAACGCGCTGTGCCGCAAGGTCCGGCCGCTCGCGGTGGACCTCGTCGACGCCTTCGGGGTGCCGGACGAGATGCTGCGCAGCCCCGAGCTCCTGGCGTGGGGCGAGTGACATGACGTTCGGGGGACTGCCGACGCGCTGGGAGCCCGCAGGCGACAGCCGAGGCGTGGCGCTGGTCCTCCCGGGCCGTGCCTACTCGCCGAGCGCGCCACTGCTCGAGTTCGCGCGCAGGGCGTTGCTCCAGCACGGGTTCACCGTCCAGCAGCTGTGGTGGGACGCGGAGTCCCGGGGCGACGAGGACGGCGAGCAGTGGGTACGCCGCCACGTGGCCGCCGCCCACGCCGCGGAGCAGCATCATCGAGGAGGGGGCGACCACGTGCTGGTCGTCGCCAAGTCGCTCGGCACCCGCGCAGCGTCGTACGCCGCCGAGCGCGGGCTCGAAGCGGTCTGGCTCACCCCGCTCCTCACCGACCCGGTGGTCGCCGAGGCGATCGCCTCCAACGCCGGGCGGCAGCTCCTCGTCGGGGGCCTGGCAGACGAGCTCTGGGACCCCGCCGTCGCGCACGAGCTCGCCGACAACGGGTGCGACGTGCTCGCCGTGGCCGACGCGGACCACTCCATGGGCACCGACGACGCGGTCCGCACCGCGGAGGTCCACGTCGAGGTCGCCCGGGCCGTCGACACCTTCCTCTCCGGGATCTGACGTGCGCCGCCCGCGTCGGCTGGTCGGGGCCTGGAGCGAGGACCCACTGTGGGCGAGGGTCTACCCACGGCTCGTCGACAACCCGGTCGTCGGGGCGCCGCTGTGGCGCCTCGGTCTCGGCACCGACATCGGGCGGCTCTACGCGGCCACCCGGGAGATCGGCGAGCTGCCCGACGGTGCTCGTGTGCTCGACGTGCCCACCGGCAGCGGAGTCGCCCTGCGCGGCCTCCGCCCGGGTGGCCACGTCGACCTCGTGGCCGCCGACATCTCGCCGCGCATGCTCGAGCGGTCCGTCGACGCCGCCCGCCGGTGGGGCGTCGCCGACCAGGTCACCACCACGATCGCCGACGTCGGCGAGCTGCCCTTCGCGGACGGCACGTTCCACCTGGTCGTCTCGTTCACCGGCCTGCACGTCTTCCCCGACCCGCACCGGGCGATCGGCGAGATGGTCCGCGTGCTCGCCCCCGGTGGCGTGATTAGCGGCAGCGCGCTCTTCGCCGACGAGTTCCACGGCGTCGAGCGGCGCTACGGGCTCGTGCACGCCGCCGGCCGGGCCGCCCACGTGCTCGGGCCGATGTGCTCCTCGGCCGAGGCCGTGCAGTGGCTGGGGGAGGCGGGCGCGGTCGACGTACGCCTCGAGATGAGCGGTGGCCTCGGCTACTTCCGGGCGACCGCGCGACCGGTCTGAAGGCGGCTTGTCACAGATCCGTGCCGGGCGGTGTCTCCATGTCACCGACCGAGAGATGGAGATGACATGCCCAGCCAGTTCCGCATCCCGAAGGCCACCCTGGACGGCGCCTACGGAGCGCTCATGACCCGCGTCGCGCAGCGCATGTGGGGCAAGATCCCCGACAACGCCTACGTGCTGTGGCACAACAAGCCCGTGATGAAGGCGGTCTTCGGCTTCGAGCAGAAGCTCGCGAAGTGGAAGGCCCTCGACCCGCACCTGAAGACGTACGCCGAGATGGCGAGCGCCGGCGCGATCGGCTGCTCGTGGTGCATGGACTTCGGCTACTTCATGGCCCACACCAAGGGCCTCGACGAGGCGAAGGTCCGCGAGGTGCCGCGCTGGCGCGAGTCGGAGGTCTTCACCGACCTCGAGCGCGAGGTGATGGCCTACGCCGAGGCGATGACCGCGACCCCGCCCGAGGTCACCGACGAGATGGTCGCCAGCCTCGACCGGCAGCTCGGCCACGCAGCCGTCGTCGAGCTGACGATGATGGTCGCCGTCGAGAACGAGCGCTCGCGCTTCAACTCCGCGATGGGCCTGGCCTCGCAGGGCTTCAGCGAGGTCTGCGAGCTCCCGCTGGCCCAGGCTGGGACGATCACGACGTGACGCACCGCGAGTCGCCCTTGGTCGAGCACTGGGCCGCCCACCGCAGCCTCCTCTTCACCGTCTCCTACGAGATGCTCGGCTCCGCCGCCGACGCCGAGGACGTGATCCAGGAGGTCTGGCTGCGGTGGGCCGACGTGGTGGTCGAGGAGGTGCGCGACCCCCGTGCGTACCTCGTCCGGATGACCACCCGCCTCTCGCTGAACCGGATGCGGACGGTGTCGCGCCGCCGCGAGGACTACGTCGGCACCTGGCTCCCGGAGCCGGTGCTCACCGCGCCCGACGTCGCCGACGACGTCGAGCTGGCCGACAGCGTCTCGACCGCGATGCTGCTGGTGCTGGAGACGCTGCCGCCCACTGAGCGGGCGGTCTTCGTCCTGCGCGAGGTCTTCGACATGGCGTACGACGAGATCGCCGAGGCGGTCGAGAAGTCCGAGCCGGCGGTGCGGCAGATCGCCAGCCGCGCCCGCGGGCACGTGGCCGAGCGCCGCCCGCGGACCTCGGTGAGCGCGGCCGAGCGCGACGCGGTCATCGAGAAGTTCCGGGCCGCGACGGAGGGTGGCGACCTCCAGTCGCTGATGGACGTGCTGGCCCCCGACGTGGTGCTGATGACCGACGGCGGCGGCAAGGTCCAGGCCGCGCTCAACCCGATCTACGGCCGCGACAAGGTCTTCCGTTTCCTCACCGCGGTCACCCCCGACGCCCTGGAGCTGGTCCCGGTCTGGCTCAACGGCTCGCCCGCGATCCAGTTCGTCATCGCCGGCCAGCGCGACGGCGTCGGCACCATGCTCGTCGAGGACGGCGTGGTCACCCGGCTGTTCCTCGTCCGCAACCCCGACAAGCTCGGCCGGGTGCTCGACCCCGTCGACCTCGCCCGCATGTAACGCCGGGTTGCTGCTTGTTCTACCCATCGTCTGCGGGGGTCCCTACAAGCACCAACCCGGCGTTACAGCCGGCCGCCGCGCGTTCGCGGTGGGCGAACCCCGAACCGGAACATGCCTCCGGTTCCCGGGCGTTGAAGCCGGTATGACGAACAACCTGTCGCTTCCCGTGGTGTTCCTCCACGACACGGTCGTGCTCCCCGGCATGGTCGTGCCCATCGAGCTCGACGACCAGGCCCGCGCGGCGATCGACGCCGCGCGCCTAGCGCACGATGCAGACCCCGACAACGAGCCCACCCGCGTCCTCGTGGCCCCGCGCCTCGAGGACCGCTACGCCACCCACGGCGTCGTCGCCGTCGTCGACCGCGTCGGTCGCTTCGCCGGCGGCAAGCCCGCCGCCGTCCTCCGGGCCGAGCGCCGCGTCGCCATCGGCGCCGGTGTCGCCGGCCCCGGTGCCGCCCTCTGGGTCGAGGCCGAGGCCGTACCCGAGACACCCGTCACCGACGAGCTGCGTGCCCTCGCCGAGGACTACCGCGCGGTCGTGATCTCGATCCTCGAGCGCCGCGAGGCGTGGCAGGTCATCGACAACGTCCGTCGCATCACCGACCCCGACGCGCTCGCCGACATGTCCGGGTACGCGCCGTACCTCAGCGACGACCAGAAGCGCCAGGTGCTCGAGACGCCCGACGTCGGCGACCGGCTGCGGCTGCTCGTCGAGTGGACGCGGTCGTACGACACCGAGGACGAGGTCACCGACAAGATCAGCACCGACGTGCGCGAGGGCCTGGAGAAGACCCAGCGCGAGTTCGTGCTGCGCCAGCAGCTCGCCGCGATCCGCAAGGAGCTCGGCGAGGGCGAGCCCGACGGCTCGGACGACTACCGCGCCCGCGTCGAGGCCGCCGACCTGCCCGAGGCGGTCCGTGAGGCCGCGCTGCGCGAGGTCGACAAGCTCGAGCGCTCCAGCGAGCAGAACCCGGAGGCCGGCTGGATCCGCACCTGGCTCGACACCGTCCTCGAGCTGCCGTGGAACGTCCGCACCC
This sequence comes from Nocardioides sp. BE266, assembly GCF_031457855.1. Classification (NCBI taxonomy): domain Bacteria; kingdom Bacillati; phylum Actinomycetota; class Actinomycetes; order Propionibacteriales; family Nocardioidaceae; genus Nocardioides; species Nocardioides sp. BE266. The sequence continues at coordinate 244,434 of NZ_JAURTI010000006.1, forward strand.
ACGACACCAACGACGTCGCCGCCGCCCGCGCGGTGCTCGACGCCGACCACCACGGCCTCGACGAGGTCAAGGACCGCATCACCGAGTACCTCGCCGTCCGGGCCCGCCGGGCCGAGCGTGGCCTCGAGGTGATCGGCGGCCGCGGCTCCGGTGCGGTGATCCTGCTCGCCGGCCCTCCCGGCGTCGGCAAGACCTCGCTGGGCGAGTCCGTCGCCCGCACGCTGGGCCGCAAGTTCGTCCGCGTCGCCCTCGGTGGCGTGCGCGACGAGGCCGAGGTCCGCGGCCACCGCAGGACGTACGTCGGTGCCCTCCCGGGCCGCACCGTGCGCGCCATCAAGGAGGCCGGCTCGATGAACCCGGTCGTCCTGCTCGACGAGGTCGACAAGGTCGGTGCCGACTACCGCGGCGACCCGGCCGCGGCCCTGCTCGAGGTGCTCGACCCGGCACAGAACCACACCTTCCGCGACCACTACCTCGAGCTCGACCTCGACCTGTCCGACGTGCTGTTCATCGCGACGGCCAACGTCGTCGAGCAGATCCCGTCGGCCCTGCTCGACCGCATGGAGCTCGTCACCATCGACGGCTACACCGAGGACGACAAGGTCGCCATCGCCCGCGACTTCCTGGTCCCGCGGCAGCTGGAGCGGGCTGCCCTGACGCCGGAGGAGGTCACGATCTCCGACGACGCGCTCGGCGAGATCGCGGCCAACTACACCCGCGAGGCCGGCGTACGACAGATGGAGCGGTTGCTGGCCAAGGCCTTCCGCAAGGCGGCGACGAAGCTCGCGACGGGTGACGTGGAGCGGATCGAGGTGGACCGCGACGGCCTCGTCGACCTGATCGGCCGCCCGCGCTTCACGCCCGACAGCCACGAGCGCACCGACGTGCCGGGTGTCGCCACCGGCCTGGCCGTGACCGGCCTCGGCGGTGACGTGCTCTACGTCGAGACCTCCGTGGCCGAGGGCACCGCGGGGCTGACCGTCACTGGCCAGCTCGGCGACGTGATGAAGGAGTCGGCCTCGATCGCGCTGTCCTGGGTACGTGCGCACGCGGGCGAGCTCGGCATCGACCCGGCCGCCTTCGAGCGGTCGATCCACGTGCACTTCCCGGCCGGCGCCGTCCCCAAGGACGGCCCGTCCGCGGGCGTGACGATGGTGACCGCGCTGGTCTCGCTGCTGACCGGGCGTCCTGTGCGCTCCGACGTCGGCATGACCGGCGAGGTCTCGCTCGCGGGCCGGGTGCTGCCGATCGGCGGCCTCAAGCAGAAGCTGCTGGCCGCCCAGCGCGCCGGGCTGTCGACGGTGTTCATCCCCGAGCGCAACCGCCCCGACCTCGACGACGTACCTGCCGAGCTGCTCAGCGAGCTCGACGTGCGCCCGGTCGGTCGGGTCACGGAGATCCTCGCCGAGGCCCTGGAAGGAGTGGCGCCCGCCGCGTCTGCCGCCGCCTGATCGGAAACATGTAACGCCGGGTTAGTGGCACTACCCACCCTGATGCAAGGGGGTGGGTAGGTGCACTAACCCGGCGTTACAGCGGCTGCAGGGAGCCGGAAGTCAGGCGTCCTCGCCCAGGCTGTCGTCGGCGAGGTTGTCGACGTCGTTGCCGTGGCCCTCGTTCTTGAAGCGCTCGAAGGAGGCCCGGACCTCGGCCTCGGCCTCGGTGCGGCCGACCCAGTCGGCGCCTTCGACGGACTTGCCGGGCTCGAGGTCCTTGTAGACCTCGAAGAAGTGCTGGATCTCCAGGCGGTCGTACTTGGAGACGTGGTTGATGTCGCGCAGGTGCTCCAGGCGCGGGTCGTGGCTCGGCACGCAGAGGACCTTGTCGTCGCCGCCGGCCTCGTCGGTCATGCGGAACATGCCGATCGCGCGGCACTCGATGAGGCAGCCCGGGAAGGTCGGCGACTGGAGGATGACGAGCGCGTCGAGCGGGTCGCCGTCCTGGCCGAGGGTGTTCTCGATGTATCCGTAGTCGGCCGGGTAGGCGGTCGAGGTGAAGAGCATGCGGTCCAGGCGGATCCGCCCGGTCTCGTGGTCGACCTCGTACTTGTTGCGCTCGCCCTTGGGGATCTCCACCAGCACGTCGAAGCTCAGCACGTCTTCCTCCACTCTCGGCACGTCATCGGGCCGTCTTCAGTTCACGTTCCGCTGCGCCCGACCGGGAGCCCGGCGCGAAGTCCTGGGGGCAGTGTCGCGCACAATGGCCCCGATGCGCGAAGCGAGAGGGTCGAAACGTCGAGGACGTGAGGTACGCCACCCCGTGCTCCGCGTCGTCGGCGCATGGCTGCCCGTGGTGCTGGTCCTCGCGCTGCTCGGCGCCGGCGTCGGCGCCTACCGCTTCGAGTGGGGCCAGCGCTATCTCCCGTGGCTGGCCGCCGACCCCGCCACGGAGCCCGAGCAGGTGCTCCTCCCCGCCGGTCTCGAGCTGCCGGCCTGGAGCACGCCCACCCCAGAGGTGCAGCCGGCCGACACCTCGGCCGCCCTCGCCGTCGACAAGGTCGCGCGGGCCGTCGGCAAGGACCTGGCCGACCCCGACCTCGGCCGCCACGTCGTCGGCGCCGTCACCTCGCTGACGCCCGGCTCGGAGACCTGGACGTCCGGCGACGGCACCTACGTCCCGGCCTCGACCACCAAGCTCCTCACGATCGGCGCGGCCCTCGCCACCCTCGGTCCCGACCACACCTTCACCACCCGCGTGGTGCGCGGCGAGGGGGCTCGTGAGGTCGTGCTCGTCGGCGGCGGTGACCCGCTGCTGGCGAGCAAGCCGCTCACCGTCGCCGAGGCCGCCGGCACCTATCCCGCCCGCGCCGACGTCGCCACCCTCGCCGTCCGGGCCGCCGAGGCGCTCGGCGGCAAGGGCCGCGTGAAGGTGTCCTTCGACGACAGCCTGTTCACCGGTCCCACCGACAACCCGGCCTGGCGGCGCGACTACGTCCCGGACGACATCGTCAGCCCGATCACCTCGCTGATGGTCGACAGCGGGATCACCCCCGACGGCCAGGAGCGCTCCGACGACCCGTCCCTCGCCGCGGCCCAGGCCTTCGCCGCGGCCCTCGCCTCGGCCGGGCTCACGGTCACCGGTCCGCCGCAGCGGGTCGTCGTACCTCCTGCGACGGAGGAGCTGGCCTCCGTCGAGAGCGCCCCGCTGTCGGAGGTCGCCGAGCGGATCCTCGACGTGAGCGACAACGAGGGCGCCGAGGTCGTCGGTCACCACGTCGGCCTCGCGGTGTCCGACACAGGCTCGTTCGAGGCCGGCGCCGCGGGCGTCACCAGCACGCTCCAGGGGCTGGGCATCGACATGACCGGCACCGAGCTGTACGACGGCTCGGGGCTGTCGCGACGCAACCGGGTCACCACGTCCGCGGTCCTGGCGCTGCTCCAGGAGGCCGCCGGGTCCGACACCGACCTCCGCAGCCTGGTGACGGGCATGCCGGTCGCCGGCTTCACCGGCTCGCTCACCTACCGCTTCGACGAGGGCCCCGCCGTCGGCCGCGGCCTGGTCCGCGCCAAGACCGGGACCCTCACCGGAGTCCACGCCCTCGCGGGCATCGCCGTCGGCCGCGACGGCCTCCCGATGGCCTTCGTCCTCGCCGCCGACAAGGTCAAGGACGCGGACAGGTACGACGCCCAGGAAGCCCTCGATCGCGCCGCCGCCGAGCTGGCGGCGTGCAGGTGTTCAACCCCAGCCGCTGGTTGAGCAGGGCGCCTCCGCTTCGCTTCGGCGCGTGTCGCGGCGCTCGTAACCCGCTCGTTCGTCGTCGCGCCCGCACCCTCCCCCGCAACGCTTCACCCCACGAGCTTCTGACTCCCCCGCTGCGCTCCTCCGTCAGAACCCCGCGGGGACCCCAAGCGCGCTCCTCCGGCCGCAACCCTCCTCCTGCACTCCCGGGCGCGCCGCGACGAAGCACCGGCCACTCACCAGCGGAACGACCCGGCCCCTTCCGGATTGAATTGAGATCAATTCAATCCCCGCTCAGGGCCGTCGATCCCCGTCCGGTGGTGCCGTCCGCGGCGCGGCGGCGCCTGCAGGAGGAGGGGTCGAGCTGGAGCGCGCTTGGGGTCCCCGCGGGGTTCTGACGGAGGAGCGCAGCGGGGGAGTCAGAAGCTCGTGGGGTGAAGCGTTGCGGAGGAGGGTCGGGCAACGACGACGAAGGCGCTGCCCCGAAAGCGCCGCGGACACGCGCCGAAGCGAAGCGGAGGCGCCAAAAAGCACAGGATCGATGTGCGCGACCGCGCCAGCCACCTGATCCGGCACCTCATCGCGGGGTGCGCCTTCGCGCTCCCGGCTAGTGTCGTGACATGAGCCTCGTCGACTGGGACTTCGCCGTCACCGTGGGGTCGCGGCTGTCCGGCCCCGGGCCCGAGGTCAGCGCTGAGGAGGCGTCGGCTGCCGTGGTCGAGCTGCGCGAGCTGGCCGACCGGTCGACGCCGCTGGTCAGCGACTACACGGGCCTCCACGCCGCTGCCGGCACGGCGCCGGTGCTCGTCGTCGACCGGCCGGGATGGGTGCAGGCCAACGCCGACGGCTTCGCGAGGGTCCTGTCACCGATCGTCGACAAGATCACCGAGAAGAAGGGCCCGCCGACGGGCATCTCGGCGGCGATCGGGTCGCGGGTCACCGGGGCCGAGGTCGGCCTGATGCTCGGCTTCCTCGGGTCGAAGGTGCTCGGGCAGTTCGACCCGTTCCACGCCCCGCGCGGGCGGCTGCTGCTGGTGGCGCCCAACATCGTCCACGTCGAGCGCGAGATCGACGCCGACCCGCACGACTTCCGGTTGTGGGTGTGCCTCCACGAGGAGACCCACCGGGTGCAGTTCACGGCCAACCCGTGGCTCGCCGAGCACCTGCTCTCGCAGATGAACGCGATCGCCGACACCATCGAGCCGACGGCCGTCCTCGAGGGGCTGCGTCGCGGCGCCGAGTCGATCCGCAGCGGCGGCAGCATCCTCGACCTCGTCTCCTCGCCGGAGCAACGCGAGATCCTCGACCGCGTCACCGGCGTCATGTCCCTGCTGGAGGGCCACGCCGACGTGGTCATGGACGGCGTCGGACCCACCGTCATCCCGTCGGTCGAGCGGATCCGCAAGAAGTTCAACCAGCGCCGCCAGGGCGTCGGCGCCCTCGACAAGCTGCTGCGCCGGGTGCTCGGGATGGACGCCAAGATGGCGCAGTACCGCGACGGCGCCACCTTCGTCCGGCACGTCGTCGACAAGACCGGGATGGAGGACTTCAACTCCATCTGGACCGGCCCCGACACGTTGCCCTCCAAGGCCGAGATCGAGGACCCCGACACCTGGATCGCCCGGGTGCTGTGACGCTCCACCCCTCGGTCGCCGCGGTCCGCGTGCCGGTCCGGGCGCTGCTCGCCCAGCTCGCTCCCGGTGACGTCGTCGCGGTTGCCTGCAGCGGAGGCGCCGACTCGCTGGCGCTGGCCTCGGCAGCGGTCTTCGAGGGCCACAAGCTCGGGCTCCGCGTGGTCGGCGTCACCGTCGACCACGCGCTCCAGCCCGGCTCCGCCGACCAGGCCGACCGCGTCGTCGCGCAGCTCGCGGCGATGGGGGTCGACGAGACGCTGACCGCGCGCGTGCAGGTCGACGCCGGCTCCCGGATGGGTCCTGAAGCGGCCGCACGGGAGGCGAGGTACGCCGTCCTGGAGGAGGTCGCCGCCCACCTCGGCGCCGCGACGGTGCTGCTCGGCCACACGCTCGACGACCAGGCCGAGACCGTCCTCCTCGGCCTGGCCCGCGGCTCGGGCGGGCGGTCGCTGCAGGGGATGCGGCCGGGCTTCGGGGTCTTCGCGCGCCCCCTGCTCGGCGTACGACGTGACGACACCGTCACCGCCTGCCAGGTCGAGGGGCTCGAGGTGTGGGACGACCCGCACAACCACGACCCCGGCTACACCCGCGTCCGGGTGCGCGAGCGGGTGCTCCCGCTGCTGGAGGACGAGCTCGGCCCCGGCATCGCGGCGACCCTCGCCCGCACCGCCGACCAGCTCCGTGACGACACCGCGCTCCTCGACGACCTGGCCGACCGCGTGCTGGCGGATGCGCGGCGCGAGGGCGGGCTGGACGTCGAGGCCCTGCGCGGGCAGCCACCGTCGCTGCGCCACCGGGCGCTCCACCGGGCCGCGCTGGAGTCGGGCGTGCCCGCCTCCGAGCTCACCCGCGCGCACGTGCTCGAGGTCGACCGGCTGCTCGTCGACTGGCGCGGCCAGCGCTGGATCGACCTGCCCGGGTCCCGCCGAGCCGTCCGCCGCGGTGGACTTCTGGCGATCGAGCTCCCGGGCGACGGATAGGGTCGCGTCCTCGGATGCAGGGGGAGTGATGGCGAAGGTGCTGGTGGTCGATGACGACCACGACATGCGCGACCTGATCGTGTTCGTGCTCCGCCGCGCCGGGCACGACGTGGTCGAGGTGGCCGACCCGCTCGCCGCCGTCGACGTCGCCACGGACGGCGACTTTGCCCTCGCCGTCCTCGACTGGAGCATGCCGAAGCTGGACGGCGGCGACCTGTGTGCGCAGCTCCGCGCCGCTCCCGGCCTGGGCGAGCTGCCCATCCTGATGCTCACCGCCCACGCCGACGCGGCCACCCGCGACCGCGCCTTCGAGGCCGGCGCGACGGACTACATGTCCAAGCCATTCACCATCAAGGAGCTCGTCGGCAAGGTGGCGACCCTGGTCGATCCGGCGGCCTGACCGAATCGGGTGCCGGACCCGGTCGACGGACGTATCGTCGCTCCATGGCAGTGCGTCGGGGGATCGACGTCGCCGTCGCAACGCTGGTGGTCGCGGCGGTGCTGCTGTACGCCGTCTCCGACGACGTCGTCCTGGACCGCGTGCTCTACGTCGGCATGATCGCCGTCGCGGGGGCCGCGGCGTGGGTGGGAGCGCTGCGCGCACCGGCCGAGCAGCGCCTGGTCGGCATGCTGATCGCCGCCGGCATCACCCTCACCGCCGTGGGCGACTCGCTGTGGGAGCTCCTCGACGCGACGGGCCGGGCCACGGACGTGTCGATCGCCGACCCGCCGTGGTTCGCCTCCTACGTGGTGCTGTGCGTGGCGCTCTCCGTCGTGCTCCACCGCAGCGGTGCCGGTCGGCACGACGTCGACTTCACCATCGACGCGATCACGATCGTCGCCGTGAGCTTCCTGGTGCTCTGGAGTGCCGGGATCGACACGATCGCGGCCGACGAGACGCTCCCGGTCCACGTCCGCGTGGTGTGGGCGGCCTACCCGGTCGCCGACGCCGTGCTGCTCGCCCTGGTCGTGCGGGTGCTCACCAGTCGCACGGCGCGCCGCTGCCTCGACCCGTCGTTCGCGGTCGGTGCCGGCCTCTGGCTGGCCGCCGACATCGCCTACCTGCAGCCCTACGGCAGCACCACCGAGGTCGTGATGAACGTGGCGTGGATGGTCGCGCCGGTCCTCATCGCGCGGAGCGTGTGGCGCCTCCGCGCGATCCCGGCGGAGTCCCCGGCACCGGCCGGCCACGGCCACCCGGTGTTCCAGCTCGTGATCGCCATCGGCCCGCTCCTGGTCCCGCCGGCGCTCGAGCTGCTGGCCGACCTGCGCGGCCAGCCGCACCGGCCGCTCGCCCTCATGGTCGGCGCCACCGTCCTGACCGTGCTCGCGTTCGCCCGGATGGCCAGGCTCGTGCGCTCGGAGGAGCGTGCGGTGCACGAGCTCGAGGCCGCGCGCGATGCGGCGCTGGAGGCCTCCCGCGCCAAGTCGATGTTCCTGGCGACGATGAGCCACGAGATCCGCACGCCCCTGACGATGGTGCTCGGCGCAGGGGAGATCCTCGAGGACACCGAGCTCGACGACCTCCAGCTCGAGCTGGTGCGCCGGATGCGGCGTTCGGGGCAGGCGCTGCGCTCGCTCGTGGACGACGTCCTCGACTTCTCCCGCATCGAGGCCGGTGAGGTCGAGGTCGCCCGGGTGCCGTTCGAACTGCCGGAGCTCGTGGCCCGCCTGGCCGAGGTCTGCCGGCCGCGCGCCGAGGCCGCAGGCATTGCCTACGAGTCGTTCCTCGACCCCGACCTGCCCCAGCGGATCGTCGGAGACCCCGACCGCCTCGCCCAGGTGATCGGCAACCTGCTCGACAACGCGGTGAAGTTCACGCACAGCGGCCACGTGCGCCTCGACGTGCGTCCGGCTCCCAGCGGCGACGGACGCATCGAGCTCGCCGTCTCCGACACCGGCATCGGCATCCCCGAAGCGCACCTCGCGTCCGTCTTCGAGTCGTTCAAGCAGGTCGACGGGTCCTCGACCCGGCGCTACGGCGGCGCTGGCCTCGGCCTGGCGATCTGCACGCAGCTGGCCACCGCGATGGGCGGGACGCTCGACGTGACGAGCACCGAGGGCGTGGGCACGGTCTTCGTGGCCCGCGTGCCGCTGCCGTCAGCCGACCCGGTCGCGCCCGACGGGCCGCCCGACGACGCCCCCCTGACGTCGTACGACGACGGGGCGCGGCGCACCGCGACCACCTCGGGCTGACCTCGGGCTGACCTCGGGCTGACCACCGGCGACCTCGCGCCCTAGGCTGCAGCCCATGGACTCGTCCCACGTGGAGCACGACCTGGTCAACGTCCTCTTCACCGAGGCCCAGATCCAGCAGCGGCTGGCCGAGATGGCCAACCAGATCACCGAGGACTACGAGGGCCGGGACCTGCTCGTCGTCGGCGTGCTGCGCGGCGCGGTCATGGTGATGGCCGACCTCGCGCGGGCGATGCCGCGCCACCTGGAGATGGACTGGATGGCGGTCAGCTCCTACGGCTCCGGCACCAAGTCCAGCGGCGTGGTGCGGATCCTCAAGGACCTCGACACCGACATCAGCGGCCGCGACGTGCTCATCGTCGACGAGATCATCGACACCGGGCTGACCCTGAGCTGGCTGGTCAACAACCTCTCCAGCCGCAGCCCGGCCAGCGTCGAGATCGCCACGCTGCTGCGCAAGCCGGAGGCGCTGTCGATGCCCGTGGAGCCCAAGTACGTCGGCTGGGACATCCCCAACGAGTTCGTCGTCGGCTACGGCCTGGACTACCGCGAGCGCTACCGCAACCTCCGCGACATCGGCACGCTCGCGCCCCACGTCTACTCGTGATCGGGCCGTGAGCGGTCGCCACGCTTCACCCCGCCTGAAAGAATGGACGTCCGAGCGACGTGTACCGTCGCGATCCCACCTCCGAACCGGTGAAAGTTGCCTGTGAAGCGCATATTCAAGGGTCCCTGGCTCTGGATCGCCCTGTCCGCCCTCGCGGTCATGCTGGCCATCCAGTTCCTCGTGCCCAACGACGGCTACGACGAGGTCGACACCTCGACCCTGCAGAGCTACATCGATGACGGCAAGGTCAAGGAGATCGAGTTCAACGGCGCCGACTTCGAGATCCAGGCGACGCTCGACTCGGGCACCCGCGACGCCGGCGACAAGGTCGTGGCCCAGTACGTCGACGGCCAGCAGCAGGAGCTCCTCGCGTCGGTCAAGGAGCAGAAGGCCGCCGGCACGCTCGACTCGTACAACTCGACGGTGCCGCAGCCGAGCTTCCTCGGCTCGCTGCTCGCCACGCTGCTGCCCTTCGCGCTGATCATCCTGCTCTTCATCTTCTTGATGAACCAGGCCCAGGGCGGTGGCGGCCGCGGCGTCATGCAGTTCGCCAAGTCCAAGGCCAAGCTGATCACCAAGGACATGCCGAAGACGACGTTCAGCGACGTCGCCGGCTGCGAGGAGGCGATCGAGGAGCTCGGCGAGATCAAGGAGTTCCTCACCGACCCGGCCAAGTTCCAGGCCGTCGGCGCGAAGATCCCCAAGGGCGTGCTGCTCTACGGCCCGCCCGGCACGGGCAAGACCCTGCTCGCCCGCGCCGTCGCGGGTGAGGCGGGCGTGCCGTTCTACTCGATCTCCGGCTCCGACTTCGTCGAGATGTTCGTCGGCGTCGGCGCCAGCCGCGTGCGCGACCTGTTCGAGCAGGCCAAGGAGAACCCGCCCGCCATCGTGTTCATCGACGAGATCGATGCCGTCGGCCGCCACCGTGGCGCCGGCATGGGCGGCGGCCACGACGAGCGCGAGCAGACGCTCAACCAGCTGCTCGTCGAGATGGACGGCTTCGACGTCCGTGGCGGGGTCATCCTGATCGCGGCCACCAACCGGCCCGACGTGCTCGACCCGGCGCTGCTGCGCCCGGGCCGCTTCGACCGCCAGGTGCAGGTCGACGCCCCCGACCTCAACGGTCGCCACCAGATCCTCAAGGTCCACTCGCGCGGCAAGCCGATCGCGCCCGACATCGACCTGCTGAGCATCGCGCGCCGCACGCCCGGCTTCACCGGCGCCGACCTGGCCAACGTGCTCAACGAGGCCGCGCTGCTCACCGCGCGCGGCAACGCCAAGCTGATCAACAACGAGGCCCTCGACGAGGCGATCGACCGTGTCATCGCCGGCCCCCAGCGTCGTACTCGCCTGATGAGCGAGCGCGAGAAGCTCATCACCGCCTACCACGAGGGCGGCCACGCCCTCGTCGCCGCGGCGCTGCCCGGCACCGACCCGGTGCACAAGGTGACGATCCTGCCGCGCGGCCGGGCGCTGGGCTACACGATGGTGCTGCCCGACCGCGACAAGTACTCCCAGACGCGCAGCGAGATGCTCGACTCCCTCGCCTACATGCTGGGCGGCATGGCCGCGGAGGCGCTGATCTTCCACGACGTCACCTCCGGTGCCGGCAACGACATCGAGAAGGCCACCGGCCTGGCACGGGCGATGGTGACCCAGTACGGCATGACCGAGCGCCTCGGCGCGGTCAAGCTCGGCGACAGCAACTCCGAGCCGTTCCTGGGCCGCGACATGGGCCACACGCGCAACTACTCCGAGGAGACCGCTGCCAAGGTCGACGACGAGGTCAAGGCGCTGCTGGGTCACGCCCACCAGGAGGCCTTCGAGATCCTGGAGGAGAACCGCGACGTCCTCGACGCCCTGGTGCTGGCCCTCCTCGACAAGGAGACGCTCGACAAAGGTGAGATCGCCGAGATCTTCGAGCCGCTCACCAAGCGCCCCGCGCGACCGGCGTGGACCGGCTCCCCGGAGCGGGTGCCCTCGACGATCCCGCCGGTCGACATCCCGCAGGAGATCCGCGACCGCGCCCACGCCAACTCCGTGCCCGAGGAGCAGGAGGCCGGTGCCGTCCTGACGCCCCCGGGCGCCGGCGGCGACGTCCACGGCGGGCCCGAGGTCGGTCCCGACACGCCCACCCCGCCGGCGCCGGGCGCACCGTGACCGACCCGATCACGGTGCCGGAGGTCGCGCCGGAGGACGTGCCCGCGTTCGACCAGGCGCGGGCGGAGGCAGCGGTTCGGGAGCTCCTCCACGCGATCGGCGAGGACCCCGACCGCGAGGGGCTGCTCGAGACGCCGGCCCGCGTCGCGCGGGCCTACGCCGAGCTGACGCAGGGCCTGCGCCAGACCGCCGCCGACGTGCTGACCACGACGTTCGACCTCGGCCACGAGGAGATGGTGCTGGTCCGCGACATCGAGCTGTGGTCGATGTGCGAGCACCACCTCGTGCCCTTCACAGGCGTCGCGCACGTCGGCTACATCCCGGCCGAGACCGGCAAGATCACCGGGCTGTCCAAGCTCGCGCGGCTCGTCGACGTCTACGCCAAGCGTCCCCAGGTGCAGGAGCGGCTCACCACGCAGGTCGCCGACTCGCTGATGGAGATCCTCGAGGCCCGCGGCGTGATCGTGGTGATCGAGGCCGAGCACCTCTGCATGACGATGCGCGGCGTGCGCAAGGCCGGCGCCCGCACCATCACCTCGGCCGTGCGCGGCACCATGCTCACCAACCAGGCCACCCGCGCCGAGGCGATGGCGCTGATCCGCTCGGGAACCAGGTGACCGGGGCGGCCGAGGTCCGTCTGCCCCGGGTGATGGGGATCGTCAACGTCACCCCCGACAGCTTCTCCGACGGCGGCCGCTACGACACCCTCGAGTCCGCCGTCGAGCACGGCCGCGAGCTCCTCGACGCCGGTGCCGACATCCTCGACATCGGCGGCGAGTCGACCCGTCCCGGGGCCACCCGGCCGTTCGTCGCCGAGGAGCTCGACCGTGTCGTGCCGGTGATCCGCGAGCTCGCCGCCGGCGGGGCCCTCGTGTCGGTCGACACGATGCGGGCCGAGGTCGCCGAGGCGGCTCTCGAGGCCGGCGCCCGGATCGTCAACGACGTCTCCGGCGGGCTGGCCGACCCCCGGATCCTCGACGTGGTCGCCGGCAGCGAGGCGGCCTACGTCGCGATGCACTGGCGCGCCCATGCCGACCGCATGCGCGACTTCACCGACTACTCACCGGACGGCGTCGTCGAGACCGTACGACGTGAGCTCGGCGAGCGCCTCGAGGCCGCCGAGGCCGCCGGCATCCCGCGAGCGCGGATCGTCCTCGATCCCGGGCTGGGCTTCGCCAAGGAGCCCCACCACAACTGGGAGCTCCTGCAGCAGCTCGACGTGCTGGCCGGGCTCGGCTGCCCGCTGCTCGTCGGCGCCAGCCGCAAGTCGTTCCTCGGCACCCTGCTGCGCCACGACGGCGTCCCGCGGCCGGTCGGTGAGCGCGAGCACGCGCACGCGGCGCTGGTCGCCCTGCTCGCCGACCGCGGGGTCGACATCCTGCGCGTGCACGACGTACGCGCCACGCGGGACGCGCTCGCCGTCGCCGCCGCCATGAAGGGACCTGCATGAGCGACGAGCTCGCCGTCAGCGGCATCGAGTGCTTCGCGCACCACGGCGTCTTCGACTTCGAGAAGCGCGAGGGACAGGTGTTCGTGGTCGACCTCGTGCTCGGCATCGACACCCGTCCGGCGGCCGCGTCGGACGACCTCGAGGACACCGTGAACTACGGCTCGCTGACCACCGACGTGAAGGCCGCCGTGGAGCGCGACCCGGTCGACCTGATAGAAACCGTCGCTCAACGCATCGCCGATGTGTGCCTGTTGGACCGTCGTGTTGAATGGGCGCGAGTCACGCTCCACAAACCTGATGCGCCCATCGACGCGACGTACTCGGACGTCGCGCTGACGATCACCAGAACGCGAGGCAACGCTCATGACTGAGACCCCCAACCCCAACATCGTGGACGCCGACTCCCTCACCGGGGAGATGCACCCGATCCGCCGGGTGGTGGTCGCGCTGGGGAGCAACCTCGGCGAGCGGCTCGCCGCGCTGCAGGGGGCGGTCGAGGCCCTGGCCGACACCCCGGACTTCTTCGTCACCGGGATCTCCCCGGTCTACGAGACCGACCCGGTCGACTCCCCTGAGGAGGCCGGCCCGTTCCTCAACGCGGTCGTCCTCGCCGACACGACCCTCCCCGCGGCTCGCCTGATGGAGCGCGCCCTCGCCATCGAGGACGCCTTCGAGCGCGAGCGCAGCGACATCCGCAACGCGCCCCGCACCCTCGATGTCGACCTGATCGTGGTGGGCGACCGCCGCTCCAACGAGGACTTCCTGCGCCTGCCGCACCCCCGCGCCCACGAGCGGGCGTTCGTGCTGCAGCCCTGGCACGACCTCGAGCCCGACGCCGTCTTCCCCGAGCGCGGCCCGATCGCTGACCTGCTCGAGGCGACCGACGCCTCGGGTGTCCGCAAGCGCGAGGACCTCTCCCTCGAGGTCCAGTGAGCACCACCGAGTGAACGAGCCCGACCCGGACGAGCCCCCGGAGCCGAGCGGCACGCTGCGCCCGACGTCGGCGCGCGCGCTGACCGTCTGCGTGGTGCTCGGGCTCGTGGGCGGGTGGGGCGTCCACCCGCTGATGTCCGGCCTCACCGGCCACGCGCCGACGGTGTCGTGGGCGCAGGCGCTGGCCCTCGTGCTGGTCGCGGCGATCATGTCCTTCCTGGCCTGGCACACCTGGCAGACCGTGCAGGTGCGCGGTGAGCGGCTCGAGGTGCACCAGGCCGTCAACCGGCTCGTGCTCGCACGGGCGTGTGCCCTCGGCGGCGCGCTGGTGGCCGCCGGCTACGTCGGCTACGCGATCAGCTGGCTGGGTGACCATGCCGAGCCCGCCGACCGCTGGATCCTCCGCTCCCTCGTCGCGGCGGCCGGAGCGGCCGTGGTGACGCTCGCCTCGCTCGCGCTGGAGCGTGCGTGTCGCACGGACGGGGGCGAGCGCCGGCCCTAGTCTGGGCCCCATGCCTTCCCAGCAGCCCCAGCAGTCACAGGCGTCCCGTACGCCCGCTCGCCGGCGCCAGCGCAGCACGCGCCTGGTCGTCGCCGTCGCGCTCCTCGCCGCCGCCGCCGCGGTCGTGATCGGCGCCCTGGCCTCGTCGTCCGCCGCCCTGACCGCTGTCGCTGCGGTCGTGGCCGTGCTGGCCGGCGCCGCCGCCACCCGGATCACCCACTCCGAGCTGATGCAGGCCCGCCGCGAGGCGGCCGAGGACCGTGCTCGCCAGGCGCAGGAGTACCGCGCGCTCACCGAGCGTCGTACGGCCGAGGCGGCGGTGTTCGCCGCCGACATGCGCCGCAAGATCGAGGAGCGCGAGCACGCCATCGACGTGCTCGAGCGCGCCCTCTCGACCGCCCAGAAGAGCGCTGCCGAGCAGACCCTGAAGCGTGGCCAGGAGGCCCGTCGCGCCGACGCCGCCGAGCGGGGCCGCGACGACGCCGAGGGCCGCGCTGCCGAGGCGATCGTCCAGGTCGCCGAGCTCGAGGCCGAGATCGACGTCCTCCGCGCCGAGCTCGACTCGCTCCGCGTCGCCGCTGCGCGCCAGGCCCACAAGAGCGCCTGACCCCAGCTCCGGTTCGAGCGGTGGCCCAGCCACATTCCTGACCTCGGGAATGTGGCTGGGCCACCGCCGTTCTGGAGCGTCGTACGTGTCGTGGACGTGGGCGGTGGTCCACCCACATTCCGTACGACGAAAAGGTGGGTGGACCACCGCTGACCGGGGTGCGGAAGAATGGTCGCCCGTGATCCCCGAGGACAACAGGTTCGAGAGCGACCCCGCCGACGCACTGCCCGACGACCCGGGACTGCCCGCGGGTTGGGTCGCCGACACCCCGGACGGGACCGACCCCGCGACCGTCGAGCGGCTCACCGAGCTGCTGCGCGGCCACGAGCGCGCGGCCCGCGGATGGGCCGGCTCGGGCGAGGACGACGTGCTCGTCGAGGTCTCGGAGCACGGCCTGGCCATGCGCGAGAACCTCGTGGTCCGCGACCCCGAGGGCCGGATCCAGGCGTGGGGGAGCGTGCACGACCGGGCCGAGGGCCGGATGCTCTTCGTCCACATCGTCGACCGCGAGATCGACGAGCGGGTCGCGGACCGGTGCAGCGATGTCCTGTTCGAATGGGCCGAGTCACAGGCACGGTCCGTGGGCGCGGCGCGCGGCCTCGCCGAGCAGCAGATCGACACCGGCGCCTTCGCCGACGACGACCGGCAGCACGGCTGGCTCGAGGACGCCGGCTTCACCCGCGTGCGCACCTGGTGGCAGATGAGCCGCTCCGTCGAGGCCGCGGAGGCAGAACTGGTCCCCGACCCGTCGCGGTGGGAGCGCAAGGGCGTGGTCTTCCGCCTGGTGGAGCGGCAGGGCGACGGCCTGCCCGACGTCGCCGACCTCCGGGCCGTGCACGACGTGCTCGAGGGCGCGTTCACCGACCACTTCAACTCCGCCGAGGAGACCTTCCAGGAGTTCATCCACCGGCTGCGGGAGGACCCCGGCCACCGCTGGGACCACTGGTGGCTCGCCGAGATCGTCGACGGGGGCGAGGCCGAGCCGGCCGGCGCCCTGGTCGGCACGGTCAGCGAGTCCGCGACCGGCCCCGACGGGTCGTACGTCTCCTACCTCGGCGTCCTCGAGTCCGCCCGCGGTCGCGGCGTCGCGACCGGCCTGCTGCGCACGATCATCGCCGACGCCGCCTCCCGGGGCCGCGACCGCGTCGGGCTCGAGGTCGACGCCGACTCACCGACCGGCGCCGACGGCCTCTACACCTCGATGGGCTGGGGCACGAAGTACGTCACCGAGTCCTGGCACCGGGATGTGACGGTCGCGTAGGGCGCGAGGCACGAGCGTCCTGCGCACAACCGGCCAGGTTGAGCAAGTCGCCCGGCTGAGCTTGCGAAGCCGGGACCGACGCGTCGAAACCACGACGGTCGCGGCTGATCACTTCAGCGACTCGCGCAGCGCGCGGTGCACCCCCGCCGGAGTCAGTACGCCGACGAACTGGGCGCCGCGCCGCACGCCGATCATCGGCTTGTCGTCGCGCAGCATCGTGGCGAGCGCCTCCTCGAGCGAGGAGTCGAGGTCGATCGCCGAGCCGAGGTCGCCGGTGGCGACGCCGTCGAGCGGCTCGAGGTGCTCCTCGCGCAGCCGCGTCACGGTGAGGGTGCGCAGGCCGCCCGCGCCGACGAAGTCGGCCACCTGCTCGTCGGCCGGGTGGGCGAGCAGCTCGCCGGGGGTGGCGTACTGGGCGAGGCGGCCGCCGGCGGCGAACACCGCCACCCGGTCGCCCATCCGGATCGCCTCGTCGATGTCGTGGGTGACGAGCACGACGGTCTTGCCGAGCTCGTCCTGGAGCCGGCGGAACTCGTCCTGGAGCCGGTGGCGCACGACCGGGTCGACGGCACCGAAGGGCTCGTCCATCAGCAGCACGGGCGGGTTCGCGGCCAGCGCCCGCGCCACGCCGACGCGCTGGCGCTGACCGCCGGAGAGCTCGTGGGGGTACTTCCTGGCGTACTGCGCCGGCTCGAGGCCGACGGTGCTCAGGAGCTCGTGGGCGCGCTCGCGCGCGGTCGCCTTCGACTCGCCGTAGAGCAGCGGCACGGTCATCACGTTCTGCTCGATGCGCTGGTGGGGGAAGAGCCCGATCTGCTGGATGACGTAGCCGACGCCGCGGCGCAGCTCGACCGGGTCGGCGTCGGTGACGTCCTGGCCGTCGAGCCAGATGCGGCCGGTCGTCGGCTCGATCAGCCGGTTGATCATCTTCAGCGTCGTGGACTTGCCGCAGCCCGACGGACCGACCAGGCAGACCATCTCGCCCCGGGCGACGTCGAGGTCGAGCTTGTGGACCGCCACGGTGCCGTCGGGGTAGGTCTTGCCCACGCCCTCGAGCCGGATCATCGAGTCGCCGCTCCGTGTAGCGTCCATGCGTGTGACCTTACTGGGAGCCGCCGACGACCCGAGCTGCTACAGCAGGCTCGTCAACGACTGGGTCTGCATGGACTACGTGTCCGACCGCCAGCAGGAGATCGTCGACGCGACGATCCAGCACATCGGCATCACGGTGGTCTCCGTCGTGCTCGGCCTGGCCATCGCCTTCCCCCTCGCGCTGCTCGCCCGGCGCCTCCCGAAGCTAGAGTCGGCGATCCTCGCGATCACCACCGGCATCTACACCGTGCCCTCGCTCGCGCTCTTCCCGCTGCTGGTGCCGTTCACCGGCCTGAGCGCGACGACGGTGGTGATCGGCCTCGCGCTCTACGCCCTCACGATCCTGGTCCGCAGCCTGCTCGAGGGGCTGCGCTCGGTGCCCGACGACGTACGTGAGTCGGCCACGGGGCTCGGCTACGGCCGCGGCCAGCTGCTGCTCAAGGTGGAGCTTCCGCTCGCGCTGCCCGTCGTGATGGCCGGCCTCCGGGTCGCCACCGTCTCCACCGTCGCCCTGACGACGGTCGGCTCGCTGGTGGCCTACGGCGGGCTCGGCAACCTGATCAAGGACGGCGTGCTCACCAACTTCCGCGCGGAGCTCTTCACCGCCTCGGTCCTGTGCGTGGTCCTCGCCGTGGTGCTCGACATCGTGCTGGTGCTGCTGCAACGGCTCCTCACCCCGTGGACGAGAGGAGTGCGCGCATGAGGGTCTTCGCCGACATGTGGGCCTACCTCTCCGACGGGGCCAACTGGGCCGGCAGCGACGGCATCGCCGCGCTCCTGGGCCAGCAGCTGCTGCTCACCCTCACCGCTCTGCTGATGGCGATGGTCGTGGGGCTCCCGGTCGCGCTGTGGCTCGGCCACCTCGGTCGGGGCGGCTTCCTGGCGATCAACATCTCCAACGTCGGCCGCGCGATACCGACCTTCGCGCTCCTCGCGCTGCTCGTCGTCGCGCCCTGGCCCGGCACCGGTGAGCTCGGCCCCTACGGCCGCGCGGGCCTCGCCACCCTCATCGCGCTCACCCTGTTCGCGCTGCCACCGATCATCACCAACTCGTACGTCGCCATGCGCGAGGTCGCGCCGGAGGTGCGGGAGGCGGCCCGGGGGATGGGGATGACGGGGGTGCAGCAGTTCTGGCGGGTCGAGCTCCCGCTCGGGCTCCCGCTGGTCGTGTCCGGTCTGCGCCTCGCGCTGGTGCAGGTCTGGGCGACCGCGACGATCGCCGCGCTGGTCGCCGGGCCGGGGCTCGGACAGGTCATCACCGACGGCTTCTTCCGCTCCAACTACGGCAAGGGCATCGCCGGCGCGCTGGTCGTCGCCGCGGTCGCGCTGGTCCTCGAGCTCGTCGCGGCGCTGGTGCAGCGGGCGGTCGACCCGTCCCGTCGCGGCACCCCTTCAGGTGGTCACACGGATGCGCTGTCGGTGACCGGCGCTACGGTGGAGCAGCCCGCCGAATCCGTCGGCTGACGCCGCACCTCCGGACACGCGCAGCAGCCGCTGCGGGACACAGAAGGAACGCCATGCACATCGTTCGCTCGCTCGCGGTGGTTCTCGCCGCCAGCGCCCTCGCGCTCACCGGCTGTGCCGGTGACGACCTGTCCAACGACAACGCCTCCGACGACTCCGGCGCCTCCGGGAGCGCCGACAAGGGGTCGCTGACCATCGCCGGCCAGAACTTCCCCGAGGCCACGCTCGTCGCCTCGATGTACGAGCAGCTCCTCGAGGGAGCCGGCTACACCGTCGAGACCAAGCTCGTCGACTCGCGCGACGCCTACATGCCCACCTTCCCCGGTGACGTCGACATCGTCCCGGAATACGTCGGCGGCATCGTCAACTTCCTCAACACCCAGGCCAACGGCGACAAGGCCAAGCCGTTCGAGGCCGGTGACGGCCAGCAGCTCGCCGACGACGGCAAGAGCCTGCTCGACGACGCGGGCATCACGCTGCTCGACATCTCGCCGGCCACCGACACCAACGCCTTCTTCGTCACCCAGGACTACTCCGACTCCGAGGGCGTGACCACGTTGTCCGACCTCGAGGGCAAGAGCGTCGTGCTCGCCGCGGCCCCCGACTGCGAGGGCCGGCTCGACTGCGAGGGCGGCCTCTCCGACGACTACGGCATCGACGTCACCAAGGTGCTCGAGCTCGGCTACGCCTCCGACCAGACCTACCAGTCCGTGATCAGCGGCGAGTCCCAGCTCGGCGAGACCTCGACCACCGACGGCACCCTGGAGTCCCAGGGCCTCGTGGTGCTCGAGGACGACAAGGCGATCCAGCCGGCCCAGAACCTCGTGCCGGCCGTCTCCGCCGACTTCCTCGCCGAGCACGAGGACGTCGCCGACATCCTCAACCCGCTGATGGCGGCGCTGACGACGGAGAACCTCACCGAGATGAACGGCAAGATGGCCGTCGACCGGGCCAAGCCCGAAGACGTGGCCAAGGAGTTCCTGGAGTCCGAGGGCCTCCTCTGAGACGGGCGCGTCGAAATCCCATCCACCGGTGACTGTTCACCATGGTGCGTTGCTGAATGGGCACTTCCCCAGGTCACGTGACCCCGGGGGAGTGCCCATTCGCCCACATCCCATGGTGAAGCAGCGACGATCAGACCTCGTGGTCGCGGAGCGCGAGCGCCTCGGCCGGGACCGTGGTCTCGTCGAGCACGGAGGGCGGGATCGCCAGCCGCCAGGCGCCGGTGGCCACGTCCTGCGCCCGGGGGGCGGGGCCGTCGAGGGTAGCGACCCACTCCATCAGCGCGGTGACGTCGGCGCGGCGGTCCTCGGCGACCAGCCAGCCAGCCAGCCGGTGCACCGGCGGCAGCCCGCTCTCGACCAGACGGGTGCCCCAGAGCTCGAGCACGCCCGAGCGCAGCAGCCGCCACCACTCCGGCGTACATCCCGGGACGAGCAGGAAGTAGCGCCACAGGTCGCCGGCCAGCACCCGGTCGACGAAGACCTGCTCCACCGCCGCGTCGCCGTGCGCGCGCACTGAGGCCAGCGCCATCCGCTTGGTCTCCCAGCGGTCGGCGAGGTCGGGCACCGACGAGGCGCGGGTCTGGGTGATGGAGCCCTCGCGGATCCGCCAGACGTACGTCGTCTCTGACAGCACGTCGAAGGTCCCGTCGAGGAAGGCGCGGGTGGTGGTGGGCTGGTCCTCGTAGCGCACGCCCTCGGGCCAAATGAGCCCCTGCGCGTCCCACCACGAGCGGCGGAAGAGCTTGTTCCACGCGAAGACGTCGCCGAGGATCTCGGGCCGGTCCTGGATCCGGGCCGTCCGCAGGGGCGGGTAGTGCAGCCGCTTCATCCACGGCGGCTCGTGGAACGGCCCGTCGAAGTCACTGTTGTCCTTCGAGATCCATTGGAGGATCGAGCCCGTCGCGAAGTCCGAGCCCGACTCCTCGAGGGAGCCGGCGAGCATCTCGAAGGCCCCGGGCTGCAGCAGGTCGTCGGAGTCGAAGAAGGCGAGGTAGTCGCCACGCACGTGCGCGGCGCCGGCGTTGCGGGCGGCGCCGAGGCCGGCGTTGGCCTGGTGGACCACCGAGATCCGGTGGTCGCGCTTCGCCCACGCGTCGGCGATCTCGCCGCTGCGGTCGGTCGAGCCGTCGTCGACGATCACGGCCTCCCAGCGCTTGTGGCGCTGGGCGACGAGCGAGCGCAGGCACTCGTCGAGGTAGCGCTCCACGCCGTAGGCAGGGATCACCACGCCGATCAGGGGTCCCCGGGACAGCCAACGCCTCACGGGCCGTGACTCTAGCCACCGGTAGGCTGCCCGCCGTGACCGAGCAGCCCAGAGCGATCGACGAGATGAACCCCGACGGAGTCCCGCGGAAGGTCCTCTTCGTCGCCGGCGCCGGACGCAGCGGCACCAGCACGCTCGCCGGCATCGTCTCCAAGCTGGGCATGCACGTCCCGCTGCCCGAGGTCCCGCCGGACGACTCCAACCCGCGCGGCTTCAGCGAGCCCCAGTGGGTCGTCGACGTCCACGACGAGTGGCTCGCCGAGGCGCTCGTGCAGGTCAGCGACTCGCGCCCCAACGCGTGGTTCGACACCGGCCGCATCTGCAGCCGCGAGCCCGCCCGCATCCGGGTCAGCGAGTGGCTCGAGCCGCACTTCGCCGAGCACCCCGAGCTGGTCATCAAGGACCCGCGGCTGAGCTGGTTCCTCGGCCTGTGGCGCGTCGCCGCGATCCGCACCGGCGCCACGCCGGTCTTCGCGACCATGCTCCGCCCGCCGGCCGAGGTCGTCGGCTCGAAGCAGAAGTACTACGCCAACAAGCTCGGCTCCTCGCACCTGGCCGCCAGCTGGGTCAACATGCTGCTCCACACCGAGCGCGCCACCCGCCCGGCCGAGGGCGACGGCGGCCGCGTGTTCGTCCGCTACGAGGACCTCCTCACCGACTGGGTGAAGACCACGACCGCGCTGGGCCACGCGCTCGACCTCCAGACGATCATCCACACGCGCAGCGACCAGATCCGCGAGGTGCACCGCTTCATCGACCCCAACCTGCGGCGCGTCACCTCCACCCTCGACGACCTCGGTCTGCCCAAGCGCCTGCACGACCTCACCGGCCAGACGTGGGAGGAGCTCAACAAGCTCGCCGACGAGGGCGGCGACACGACCCAGGCCCACGCCACCTTCGACCAGCTCCGCCAGGAGTACGTCGACCTCTACGAGGAGGCCGAGGCGATCAGCCGCTCGACCGCCGAGCACGCGCGCCACCAGGCTCGCCGCCGGGCCCGCGCGGAGGCGGCGGAGGGCCAGCGTTCCCTCGCCGACCGCGTCCCCCACGACGTACGTGCCGCGATCCCGCCGTCGGTGCGCCGCGGCATGCGCAAGGCCCTCGGTCGGAGCAGGGACGACCAGCCGTGACGATCCCGATCGGCTCCGGCCACGGGCTGACCAACCTCGAGGGCCACACCGACTTCGACATCGTCTGGCCGTGGAACCAGCCCGGCGGGCTGAGCCGCGGCTCGACGGCCGTGCTGCGCGTCAAGAACGAGGCGCCCGGACTGAGGTTCGTGCTGCCGCCGCTGCTCCGGGCGTGCGACCACGTGCTGCTGGTCGACAACGGCTCCGACGACGGCACCGGCGAGGAGGCGCTCCGCGTCGCCGCCGAGCACGGACTGTCGGACCGCTTCACCCTGAAGGAGTACCCCTTCCAGGTCGCCCGCGCGGGCGCCGAGCACCTCTCGGTCAACGAGCGCTCGGTGCACTCCCTGGCGTACTTCTACAACTGGTGCTTCTCCCACGTCCGCACCCGCTACTCGTGGAAGTGGGACGGTGACATGGTCCTCACCACCGAGGGCGAGGTGTCCATGTCCGACCTGTCGTGGCAGGTCGGGATGGCGGAGGCGGTGATCCGCTTCCCGCGCCACGGGCTCTACATCGAGTCGGACCGCAAGGCGTACCTCGACCTGGGCCTGCGCAACATCGAGGAGTGGGGCTTCCCGATGAGCCCCGACTACGTCTACACGAAGGCGCCGGAGTGGGAGATCCGCACGACGCCCGACCGGATCGAGATGTTCGCCCTGCCGCAGGGGCTGTGCGTCGAGCTCAAGTGGCTCGACGGCGACGAGTTCGCCCACTGGACCAACCCCGAGTCGTTCGCGACGTCGATCCGCAACCGGCGCAAGCGTCGCGAGTGGCTGGTCTGGAACGCGCTCCACGACGGCGAGGTGCCCGAGGGCGTCGTCGAGATCGAGTCGCCCGAGGGCGTCCACGTGGTCGACCACGTGACCCACACCTGGCTGCCGCGCGCGCCCCGGCCGTTCGTCGTCGACGACCCCGACCACGCCAAGCTGCACCTGCGCGCCTAAAGGCCGGATGGTTACCGGCCGGTAGGGAATCGGGTGGCACTCGTCACGTGCCCGATCGGTTCCCACCGCGGAATCCGCGGGCGTAGGCTCGATGTTGATCGCAGTAGATCGGTACCCGCGAGGGACTGAAACGAAGAGGTCACACCATGACGTACGACCCCACCTTCCGCGTGGGCGTGATCGGAGCCGGCCGTGTCGGCGCCGTCCTCGCCGCCGCGCTCCGCACCGCAGGCCACGAGATCGTCGCCACCGCCGGTGAGTCCGACGCCTCGCGCCGGCGCATCGACGCGCTGCTGCCGGGGGTCCGGGTCGCCAAGCCAACCGACGTCGCGCGGGCGAGCGAGCTGCTGCTCCTCACCGTCCCCGACGACATGCTGTCCAACGTCGTCACCGTGCTCAGCCACAGCGGCGCGATCCGTGAGGGCATGGTCGTCGTGCACACCAGCGGCCGCCACGGCCTCGCCGTGCTCGAGCCCGCCCGCGAGGTCGGCGCCCGCACGATCGCGATGCACCCCGCCATGACCTTCACCGGCACCGAGGTCGACCTGCCGCGCCTGGCCGGCTGCGTCTTCGGCGTCACGGCCGACGACGATGACCGCGAGCTCGCCGAGGCCCTCGTCGCCGACCTGGGCGGCCGCGCGATGTGGGTGCCCGAGGACCGCCGCACGATGTACCACGCCGGTCTCGCGCACGGCGCCAACCACCTCGTCACCCTCATCACCGAGGCGATGGAGATCCTTTCCGCCGCCGGTGCCGCCGACCCGGCCGCCACCCTGCGCCCGCTCCTGACCGCCGCCCTCGACAACGCTCTCGAGCACGGCGACGCCGCGCTGACCGGCCCGATCGTGCGCGGCGACGTCGAGACGGTCCGCGCCCACGTCACCGACCTCGCGGCCAACGCGCCGCAGACGCTGTCGTCGTACGTCGCCATGGCGCGCGCCACGCTCGACCGCGCCGTCACCGACGGCCGGCTGCTGCCGATCCGCGCCACCAAGATGCTCCGCGTCCTCGCCGACGCCGAGGCGTCCGCGATCCTCCACCGGCAGCCTCGATGACCCCGAGCCCCGTCCTCGCGAGCACTCGCGAGGAGCTCGTCGCCCTGCTCGCCGAGGCCCGTCGCGCCGGTGAGCGGGTCGCGTTCGTGCCCACCATGGGCGCGCTGCACGACGGCCACGCCAGCCTGATGCGCGTGGCCCGGCAGGCGACCTCCGGCCCCGTGGTGGTGAGCATCTTCGTGAACCCGATGCAGTTCGGGCCGACGGAAGACCTCGACCGCTATCCGCGCACCCTCGACGCCGACCTCGAGGTCTGCGCGGCCGAGGGCGTCGACATCGTCTTCGCGCCGAGCGTGGAGGAGATGTACCCCGGCGGCTTCAGCCACGACTCCGTCCACGACGGCGTGACGGTCGCGCCGGGCGTCCTCGCCACGATCCTCGACGGTGAGTCGCGGCCCGGGCACTTCGACGGCGTGCTCACTGTCGTGGCCAAGCTGTTCGGCCTGGTGCGGCCCGACGTCGCGGTCTTCGGCCAGAAGGACTACCAACAGCTCGCCCTGATCCGCCGGATGGTGCGCGACCTCTGCATGGGCATCGACGTCGTCGGCGCTGAGACCGTCCGCGAGGCCGACGGGCTCGCGCTCTCCAGCCGCAACCGCTACCTCGACCCCGAGCAGCGTCGCGCCGCGCTGGCCCTCAGCCGCGCGCTGCGGGCCGCCCAGGAGCGCGCCCCGTACGGCGTACCTGCTGCGCGGTGGGCTGCCATGGCGGTCCTCAAGGACGAGCCGGGCATCGAGCTCGACTACCTCGCCCTCACCTCGACCGACCTGGGCGACGCCCCCGAGGTCGGCGAGGGGCGCATCCTCGTCGCGGCGAAGGTCGGCACGACGAGGCTCATCGACAACATGGCGATCCACTTCGACCGGATCGTCGCCCCGGCGGGGACCGCGACCGCGGCCTCGACCACCACCTGAAGGGAACAGCTGATGCTGCGCACGATGATGAAGTCCAAGATCCACCGGGCCACCGTGACCCAGGCCGATCTCCACTACGTCGGTTCGGTGACCGTCGACGAGGACCTCCTCGACGCCGCGGACCTGCTGGCCGGCGAGCTCGTCCACATCGTCGACGTGACCAACGGCGCCCGCCTCGAGACGTACACCATCGCCGGCGAGCGCGGCTCGGGCGTCATCGGGATCAACGGCGCTGCCGCCCGCCTGGTGCACCCCGGCGACACGGTGATCCTCATCGGCTACGGCCAGATGGAGACCGCGGAGGCCAAGGAGCACCAGCCGCACGTGGTGTTCGTCGACAACGACAACAAGATCCTGGCCACCGGCTTCGACCCCGCCGAGACGTTCGGCGACAAGTCGCTGAGCCGCGGCGACCTGATCACTCGATAACCTGCGCGAATGACCTCCCACCGGCCGGTCCCGGCGCGCCTGCGCGCGCCGGCGCCCGGATGGACCACCCGTGCCGACGTCGTCGTGGTCGGCTCCGGCATCGCCGGGCTCACCGCAGCCCTGCGGATCCACGCCGCCGACCCGACGCTGCACCTCACCGTCGTCACCAAGGACGTGCTCGCCGCGGGCTCGACCCAGTGGGCGCAGGGCGGCATCGCCGCCGCCCTCGGGCCCGGTGACACTCCCGAGCAGCACGAGCGCGACACCCTCGTCGCCGGAGCGGGTGCGTGCGACGTCGAGGCCGTCCGGGTCCTGGTGACCGAGGGGCCCGAGGCCGTGCGCGAGCTGATCGCCCTCGGCACCCAGTTCGATCACCACCCTGACGGCGAGCTGTCGCTGACCCGCGAGGGCGGCCACCACCGCGACCGCATCGCGCACGCCGGCGGCGACGCGACCGGTGCGGAGATCCAGCGCGCCCTGATCGCCGCCGTCGAGCGGGCGCCGGAGATCGAGGTCATCCAGCACGCGCTCGCCGTCGACCTGCTGCGCGCCGCCGACGGCGGCGTCGCCGGGCTGACCGTCCACGTGCTCGGCGAGGGCCAGCGCGACGGCGTCGGCGCGGTCCACTGCCGCGCGGTGGTGCTCGCCTCCGGCGGGCTCGGCCAGGTGTTCAGCCAGTCCACCAACCCGTCGGTCTCCACCGGCGACGGCATGGCGGTCGCCCTGCGCGCGGGCGCCCGGCTGCGCGACCTCGAGTTCGTCCAGTTCCACCCGACCGTGATGTGGCTCGGGCCCGACTCGCAGGGCCAGCAGCCGCTGATCTCCGAGGCGGTCCGCGGCGAGGGCGCCTTCCTCGTCGACTTCGAGGGCCAGCGCTTCATGCAGGGGCAGCACGAGCTCGCCGACCTCGCCCCGCGCGACGTGGTCGCCAAGGCGATCACCCGCCGGATGATCGAGACCGGCCAGCCGCACATGTGGCTCGACGCCCGCCACCTCGGGCTGGGCGCGAGCGGAGCGAGCCACGACGGTGATCGAGTAGGCGGTGAGGAACGAGCCGCCGTATCGAGATTCTGGGAGCGCCGCTTCCCGACCATCCTCGGCGTCTGCCGCGAGCACGGCGTCGACCCGGTCACCGACCTGATCCCGGTCGCGCCCGCGCAGCACTACGCCTCCGGCGGCGTCGCGACCGACCTGTGGGGCCGCACGAGCGTCCCCGGCCTGTACGCCACCGGCGAGGTCGCCTGCTCCGGCGTCCACGGCGCCAACCGGCTCGCGTCCAACTCCCTGCTCGAGGGCCTGGTGTTCTCCCGCCGGATCGCCGAGGTGCTGCCGGGCGAGCTGCGCGACTGGGCCGAGCCCGCCCCCGACGACCGTCCCGAGGGTCTCGTCGACGGCCAGCGGCGCCGGTCGATGCAGGACGTGATGACCTCCCGCGTCGGCGTGCTGCGGCAGGCCGACGGGCTCGCCGAGGCGCTCGCCCTCCTCGCCACGCTCGACCCGGGCACGCCCGAGGTCGAGCCCGCTGCGTGGGAGACCACCAACCTGCTCGCGATCAGCACCGCCCTCGCCGAGGCCGCCGCCCTGCGCACCGAGACCCGCGGCTCCCACTGGCGCGAGGACTTCCCCGACCGCGACGACACGAAGGCCGGGCACATCGACTCCTGGCTCGACGACGGCGCCATCCGGGTCGAGTGGACCCATGCGCCGTCGACCGACCCCTCGACGACAGGCGTGCACGCATGACGAGCCTCGACGACGTACCCCTCGAGCTCCGGGACGAGCTGACCGCGGCCGAACTCGACCCCGACCACATCTGGGACCTGGTCGCGCGCGCCGTCCGCGAGGACCTGCCGGACCTCGCGACGGACGACCCGACGAGCTCGTCGACCATCTCGCCCGACGCCCGTGGCGAGGCAGTGTTCGCCGCGCGCGAGCCCGGTGTGGTCGCCGGCCTCGGCGTCGGCGCGGTCGCCTTCTTCATGCTCGGCGCCGACGCCACGATCACCGACCGCGTGCCCGACGGCACCCGTGTCGCGAAGGGCGACGTCGTCATGCGGATCACCGGCCTGACCCAGCGGATGCTGGTCGCCGAGCGCACGGCGCTCAACCTCGCCTCGCACCTCTCGGGCGTCGCGACCGCGACGGCGCACTGGGTCGACGCGCTGGCCGGCTCGCCCACCCGCGTCCTCGACACGCGCAAGACGCTGCCCGGCCTGCGCGCCCTGCAGAAGTACGCCGTCCGCTGCGGCGGCGGCGTCAACCACCGCTCCAGCCTCCAGGACATGGCGATGATCAAGGACAACCACGTGATTGCCGCCGGGGGAGTGCTGCCGGCGCTCGACGCCATCCGCGGCCGCCACCCGGGCCTGCCGGTCGAGGTCGAGGTGACGACGCTCGACCAGCTCGACGACCTGCTCGCGCTGCCCGAGCCGCCGGAGCGGATCCTGCTCGACAACATGTCCGACGAGCTGATGGCCGATGCCGTCCGTCGTACGGCTGGGCGGGTGCCGCTCGAGGCCAGCGGCGGGATCACCCTCGAGCGTGCCACGCGCATCGGCGCCACCGGTGTCGACTTCGTCTCGGTCGGCGCGCTCACCCACTCCGTGACCGTCTTCGACCTCGGCATGGATCTCGTGGAGCAGCCATGACGCTCCTCTGCGCCGACATCGGCAACAGCCACACGTTCCTCGGCCTGCTCGACGGCGACGAGGTCACCGCCCACTGGCGGGTCAACACCGACGAGCGCCGCACGGCCGACGAGTGGTCGGTGCTGATCCGCGGCCTGCTGGCCGACCGCCTCGACGACGTCGACGGCATCGCGGTATGCGCGACCGTCCCGGCCGTGCTGCACGAGTGGCGCGAGATGCTCGACCGCCACTTCGGCGAGGTCACCGCGATCGTCGTCGAACCCGGCGTGAAGACCGGCATCTCCGTTCTGATGGACAACCCGCGCGAGGTCGGCTCCGACCGGATCGTGAACTCGCTGGCCGCCGCGACGCTGCACGGCGGCGGTCCGGCGATCGTGGTCGACTTCGGCACCGCGACGACGTTCGACGTGGTCAACGCCAAGGGCCAGTACGTCGGCGGCGCGATCTCGCCGGGCATCGAGATCTCCCTCGAGGCGCTCGGCCGCCGCGGCGCCCAGCTGCGCAAGGTCGAGCTGGCGCGCCCGCGCTCGGTGATCGCCAAGAACACCGTCGAGGCGCTGCAGAGCGGCATGGTGTTCGGCGTCGCCGCCCAGGTCGAGGGACTCGTGGCGCGGATGATCGCCGAGCTCGGCGTGCCGACCGAGGACGTCACCGTCATTTCGACGGGACATCTCGCGGCTCTTCTCGTCGATGATTGCGCTTGTTTCACCGTGCATTCCCCGTGGCTGACGCTCCAGGGTCTCCGCCTCGTATTCGAGCGCAATTCCTGAATTGAATCGTCAGGACGTTCCTGACCGGCATTGGCGACTTCTTTGTGCTCGGCACTCTTTGCTGCCACACTGCATTTACCCCTGAATGCGAAAGCAAAGGAATTCGAAATGGCACAGAAGGTCAACATCGTTCTCGTGGACGACCTCGACGGAACCGAGGCCACCGAGACGGTGTCCTTCGGTCTCGACGGCAGCAACTACGAGATCGACCTCAACGATGCGAATGCGTCGGCTCTTCGCGAGGCGCTCAGCGGCTACGTCGGCCACGCCCGCAAGGTCACGGGCGCGTCGCGGCGCGGTCGCAAGGCCGCGAGCAGCTCCTCGTCCAACACCAAGGACGTCCGCGAGTGGGCCAAGGCGCAGGGCATGGAGGTCTCCGAGCGCGGCCGCATCTCCGCCGACGTGCAGCAGGCCTACGACGCCGCCCACTGACGTACGACATCACCTCCAGGCACCACCTCAGGCACCGCTACACGTGTCCGGGACGTCGCCCTCGGCAGCCTGCCGCAGGGGCGACATCCCGGACACGTGTGATTTCGGGGGCAGCGATTTCGTTCGCTGATAGCGGACGCTCTCGTGCATGGGGCGGGAACACGTAGGCTGATGTCGGGCGTTGAGCCCAGTGTTCGCACCCCGGCCCTGAGCCGGACCCGCGGACCACGCAGACGTAGAGGAGCGCACATGTTCGAGCGGTTCACCGACCGAGCCCGGCGAGTTGTCGTGCTGGCCCAGGAAGAGGCCCGCATGCTCTCCCACAACTACATCGGGACCGAGCACATCCTGCTCGGCCTCATCCACGAGGGTGAAGGCGTCGCTGCCAAGGCGCTGGAGTCCCTCGACATCTCCCTGGAGGCCGTGCGCGCCCAGGTGGAGGAGATCATCGGCCAGGGCCAGCAGGCCCCGTCCGGCCACATCCCGTTCACGCCGCGCGCCAAGAAGGTGCTCGAGCTCTCGCTCCGCGAGGCGCTCCAGCTCGGCCACTCCTACATCGGCACCGAGCACATCCTGCTCGGCCTGATCCGCGAGGGCGAGGGCGTCGCCGCCCAGGTGCTGCAGAAGCTCGGCGCCGACCTCAACCGGGTCCGCCAGCAGGTCATCCAGCTGCTCAGCGGCTTCCAGGGCAAGGAGTCGGCCACGGCCGGCGCCCAGACCTCCGGCTCCGGTGGCGAGGCTCCCTCGAGCTCGCTGGTCCTCGACCAGTTCGGCCAGAACCTCACCCAGGCCGCCCGCGAGGGCAAGCTCGACCCGGTCATCGGTCGCGAGCAGGAGATCGAGCGCGTGATGCAGATCCTGTCGCGCCGCACGAAGAACAACCCCGTCCTGATCGGCGAGCCCGGCGTCGGCAAGACCACGATCGTGGCCGGCCTGGCGCAGGACATCGTCAAGGGCAACGTGCCCGAGACGCTGAAGGACAAGCAGATCTACACCCTCGACCTCGGCGCCCTGGTCGCCGGCTCGCGCTACCGCGGTGACTTCGAGGAGCGCCTCAAGAAGGTCCTCAAGGAGATCCGCACCCGCGGCGACATCGTGCTGTTCATCGACGAGATCCACACCCTCGTCGGCGCCGGCGCGGCCGAGGGCGCGATCGACGCCGCGTCGATCCTCAAGCCGATGCTGGCGCGTGGTGAGCTCCAGACCATCGGTGCCACCACCCTGGACGAGTACCGCAAGTACCTCGAGAAGGACGCCGCGCTCGAGCGCCGCTTCCAGCCGATCCAGGTGCAGGAGCCCTCGATCGCGCACACCATCGAGATGCTCAAGGGTCTCCGCGACCGCTACGAGGCACACCACCGCGTCACCATCACCGACGAGGCCCTGGTCTCCGCGGCCACGCTGGCCGACCGCTACATCTCCGACCGGTTCCTGCCGGACAAGGCCATCGACCTCATCGACGAGGCCGGTTCGCGACTGCGCATCCGCCGGATGACCGCTCCGCCGGACCTGCGCGAGTACGACGACAAGATCGGCGACGTGCGGCAGCGCAAGGAGGCCGCCATCGACGGGCAGGACTTCGAGGCCGCGGCCCGCCTGCGCGACGAGGAGAAGCAGCTCACCGCCCGCCGTGCCGAGCGCGAGAAGCAGTGGCGCGCCGGTGACCTCGACGAGATCGCCGAGGTCGACGAGGAGCTCATCGCCGAGGTGCTGGCCGTCGCGACGGGCATCCCGATCGTGAAGCTTTCGGAGGAGGAGTCCACCCGTCTGCTCAAGATGGAGGACGAGCTCCACAAGCGGGTCATCGGCCAGGAAGAGGCCGTCAAGGCGCTCAGCCGGGCGATCCGTCGTACGCGTGCGGGTCTGAAGGACCCCAAGCGTCCCGGTGGTTCGTTCATCTTCGCCGGCCCGTCCGGCGTCGGAAAGACCTGGCTGTCCAAGACGCTCGCCGAATTCCTCTTCGGTGACGAGGACGCGCTGATCCAGCTCGACATGAGTGAATTCTCCGAGAAGCACACCGTGTCGCGCCTGTTCGGTTCGCCGCCCGGATATGTCGGTTACGAAGAGGGCGGCCAGCTCACCGAGAAGGTGCGCCGCAAGCCGTTCTCGGTGGTGCTCTTCGACGAGGTCGAAAAGGCTCACCCCGACATCTTCAACAGCCTGCTGCAGATTCTCGAAGAGGGTCGCCTGACCGATTCCCAGGGTCGCGTGGTCGACTTCAAGAACACCGTGATCATCATGACCACGAACCTCGGCACGCGTGACATCTCCAAGAGCGTCAACCTCGGTTTCGGCCAGAGCGCCGACGCCGCGGGCTCCTACGAGCGGATGAAGAGCAAGGTGTCGGAGGAGCTCAAGCAGCACTTCCGCCCCGAGTTCCTCAACCGTGTCGACGAGATCGTCGTGTTCCCGCCGCTGTCGCAGGAGCAGATCGTGGCGATGGTCGACAACATGATCTCCGCCGTCGAGCTGCGCATGAAGGACCGCGACATGTCGCTCGAGCTCACCCAGGACGCCAAGGCGCTGCTGGCCGAGCGGGGCTTCGACCCGGTCCTCGGTGCCCGGCCGCTGCGCCGCACGGTGCAGCGCGAGATCGAGGACGTGCTCGCCGAGAAGATGCTCTTCGGTGAGGTCGGCCCCGGCCAGATCGTGCTGGTGGACGTCGAGGGCCAGGGCCCGGAGGCGAAGTTCACCTTCAAGGGCCAGAAGAACTCGGCCGTGCCCGACATGCCGCCGTTCGAGACCGCCGACCTGGCGATCGAGCCGCAGCGTGACGACGAGGGCAACCTCGAGGGCCCGGACGACACCGCCGGCCCGACGGACGTGCCGAAGTCCAACGAAGCCTGACCTGCTTCACCTGATCACCCCCGGAGCGCCCAGCGCCCCGGGGGTGATCTGCGTCTGAGTCGGCGCATCTGCACGCGCTACGGGCGTCGAGTCGGCTCATCTGCACGGCGGACGTGTGCGGATGCGCCGACTGGGTCTTCTCTGGGTGTGCAGATGAGCCGACTGGATCTTCTCTGGGTGTGCAGATGAGCCGACTCGGTCAGGTGGGGAGGGACCAGCGGCCAGCGCCGACCTGCGTCAGCAGGCCGTCGGCGACGAGGCCTTCGAGGCAGCGCTCGCGCTGCTCGGCCTGCGGCCACGCCGCCTCGACCTGGGTGTCGGTGACCACGTCGAGGTCGCGGGCCAGAGCCATGATCCGACCGCGGCACTGCCGGTCGGTGCCGGCCCAGGCCTGCCCGCGGCGGGGCGGGCCGTCGTACGCCGGGAAGCCGGCGCCGCGCCACGCGCAGAGCGTCGCGACCGGGCACGCCTCGCAGGACGGCTGGCGGGCCGTGCAGACGAGCGCGCCGAGCTCCATCGTCGCCACCGCCCAGGTCGCGGCGGTGGCCTCGTCGTCGGGGAGGAGCGAGGTGGCGAGGTCACGTTCGGCGCGGGT
The DNA here is from genome assembly GCF_031457855.1 of Nocardioides sp. BE266. Classification (NCBI taxonomy): domain Bacteria; kingdom Bacillati; phylum Actinomycetota; class Actinomycetes; order Propionibacteriales; family Nocardioidaceae; genus Nocardioides; species Nocardioides sp. BE266. The sequence continues at coordinate 277,030 of NZ_JAURTI010000006.1, forward strand.
CACCGCGGCCGCGGGGAACTCCTCGCCCGCCACGGCGCGGGTGAACACCCGCCGGACGTTGGTGTCCAGCACCACGTGGCGCTGGCCGAAGGCGAAGCTGGCGATGGCCGAGGCGGTGTAGTCACCCACGCCGGGCAGCGCCAGGAGGTCGTCGTACGACGCCGGGACCTCGCCGTCGTGGCGCTCCACGATCGCGACTGCCGCGGCGTGGAGGCGCAGGGCTCGGCGCGGGTAGCCGAGGCGGCCCCACATCCGCACTGCCTCGCCCGTGGAGTCGGCGGCGAGGTCGGCCGGCGACGGCCAGCGCTCGAGCCAGGCGGCGTGCATCGGCAGCACCCGGGCGACGGGCGTCTGCTGGAGCATGAACTCGCTGACCATCACCGACCACGGGGACGCGCCGACGCCGCGCCAGGGCAGCTCGCGGGCGTGGTCGTCGTACCAGTCGAGCACGGCGTCGTGCAGCGCACGGGTCGAGGGGGCGTCCATCGTCGGCGATCCTAGGGACCCACTGAGCAATCCCGCCTGCTGCGCGCCGTGATGCGGCACGCTGGCGGCCCCAGGAGCGCTCGAAAGGCACCCAGCCTGCCTTCGCGCACCTGGCTTGCCAGCGCACTCGCCTCACGACGCTCGCGACGGCGCTATTGCTCAGTGGGTTCCCAGGTGAGCCGGTGCGCCTCCGCGGAGACGGGCCGTCGGCTCCCTACCCTGAGCCCATGGCGACGACAGTGCGACCGCGGGGGCCGCTGCCGGCCCGGGTCTACTGGATCCGGCGCCTCGTCGTGCTCGCCGTGCCGCTCCTGCTGGTCTTCGTGCTCGCGCGGGTGCTCGGCGGCTCGTCCGACGGCAAGGACGCCGATGAGGGCACCGCCACGCAGGCCGGCGCCGCGATCGAGACGTCCGACGCACCGGTCGCCGGCCCGACGGCCGACCCCGGCGCGACCGGGAAGAAGGGCAAGAAGGGCAAGCGCAGGAACCAGGAGACGACGCCTCCCGCGCCCGTCCTGGCCGAACCCAGCGGGCCGTGCACCGACTCCGACATCGTCGCGACCCCGGCCATCACCTCGGCCGCCGGCGGGGTCGACGTACCGATCACGATCAACCTGCGCACCGTCGTCAGCGAGGCGTGCACCTGGCAGGTGTCCCCGCAGACGCTCACCCTGACGATCACCAGCGGCAGCGACTTCATCTGGAGCACCCGCGAGTGCCCCGCCGCGATCCCGGTCCAGGACGTGGTGGTCCGCCAGGCGGTCGACACCCCGGTCATCGTCACCTGGAAGGACGCCAAGCGCTCGGACGAGACCTGCTCGGGTCGTACGGAGTGGGCGAAGCTGGGGTTCTACCACGTCGAGGCGGCCGCCCTCGGCGGCGACGGGACCGACGTGCAGTTCGAGCTGGTCGCCCCCCAGCCCGGGGTGATCACCAAGACCGCCGACCCGCAGCAGGGTGGCAAGAAGGGCAAGAACGGCGACACCACCCACACCCCCGGCGAGGACGGGACGGGCAACGGCGAGGGCTGACTCGGCGCAAAGTTTGCGCCGACTCGGCGTACGTCGGTCGGTCGAGCGATGCGTGGCGCAGGTCTTCGCCCGTCAGAACGTGTCTCAACGCACCGCCGCCTTGCTCGCGGCGGACACGTGTCCGAGATGCCGCCCTTCGCGCCACGGTTCGAGGGCAGTTCCTCGGACACGTGTGGATGGAGGGGTACGTCGGCGAGGCGGGCGTCGAACCTCCGAAAGCCTCTGCCTCCCCAAGGGATTTCGACGCGCCCGTCGCCGCTTCGTGCCTCAGCGGCGGGGCTTGCTCAATCTGGCCGAGCCCACGCCCCGAGCTTCTTCGTCGCTCGCGGCTGCTCGTCTCATCAGATGTAGCGCTCGGTGATGCTGGACTCGGCGAGGCGGGAGAGGCCCTCGCGAACGCTGCGAGCGCGGAGCTCGCCGACGCCCTCGACGGCCTGGAGGTCGTCGATGCCGGCGGAGAGCAGCTGCTGGAGGCCGCCGAAGTGCTCGACGAGCCGGTCGACGACGGAGGCGGGGAGGCGCGGGACCTTGGCGAGGAGGCGGTAGCCGCGCGGGGCCACCGCGGCGTCGAGGTGCTCGGCCCCGCCGAGACCGATGGCGCGGGCCACGGCCGCGGGGTCGACGAGCTCGGTCGGCGAGAGTGCCTCGAGCTCGGCGAGCTGGGTCTCGGGGTTGGTCGGGCGGCGGCGACCGCCGGGGAGGTAGTCGCGGACCACGAGCTCGCGCTCGGCGTCGACGCCGGTGACGAGCTCCTCGAGCTGGAGGGAGAGCAGGCGGCCGTCGGTGCCGAGCTCGAGGACGTAGTCCTCGATCTCACGGGCGATCCGGATGACCATCTCGAGGCGCTGCGCGACCACGGCCACGTCACGGACGGTGACCAGGTCCTCGATCTCGAGTGCCGACAGGGTCGCGGACACCTCGTCGAGGCGCAGCTTGTAGCGCTCGAGCGTGGCCAGGGCCTGGTTGGCGCGGGAGAGGATCTTGCCGGAGTCCTCGAGGACGTGACGGATGTCGCCGACGTAGGCCGCGATGATCTGCATGGACTGCGAGACCGAGATGACCGGGTGCCCGGTCTGCTTGGCGACCCGCTCCGCCGTACGGTGCCGGGTGCCGGTCTCCTCCGACGGGATGGTGTGGTCGGGCATCAGGTGGACGGCGGCGCGGTGGATGCGGGTGATGTCCTTGTCGACCACGATCGCGCCGTCCATCTTGGCCAGCTCGCGCAGGCCGGTGGCGGTGAAGGGTACGTCGAGGGTGAACCCACCCGTGGAGATCGAGTCGACCGTCTTGTCCTGCCCCAGCACGATCAGGGCGCCGGTGCGGCCGCGGAGGATCCGCTCGAGCCCGTCGCGCAGCGGAGTGCCGGGTGCGATCGAGGCCAGGGTCGCGCGCAGCCGCAGCTGGTCGTCGATGCGCTCTGCCACCGGTCCTCCACGAGTCGTCTCGGCGCACCCCCGTGCACCGTCCGGGGTGAAGTGTAGGGGCCCGAGGTCAGAGAGGCGGGGTGAGTTCGAGAGTCAGGAGCGCTCCGAACACGTCGTCGACCTCGATCACCCGCAGCCCGTCGACCGTGCGGTGGCTGGGGATGCCGCGCTCGCTGGCCAGCCTGCGCCCGCGGGGGACCACCGCCACCTTGAACCCCAGCCGGGCGGCCTCCGAGATGCGCTGCGGGAGGTCGCGCACCCGGCGCAGCTCGCCGGCGAGACCGATCTCCCCGATCGCGACGGCTCCGCGCGGCGCCGGGACGCCGAGGTGGGAGCTCGCCACGGCGACCGCGATGGCCAGGTCGGCGGCCGGGTCGTGCAGCTTCGCGCCGCCGACCGTGGCGACGAAGGTGTCGCTGCCGGCGATCCGCAGCCGGGCGTGGCGCTGGAGCACCGCGATGACGATGTCGACCCGGGAGGACTCCACCCCCGAGACCGTACGACGTGGGCGCTCGAGCGGCGACGGCGTGAGGAGCGCCTGCACCTCGGCCAGCAGCGGCCGGCGCCCCTCCATCGTCACGGCCACGCACGTGCCGGCGACGTCCTGCGTGTGGTGCTCGACGAAGAGCCCGGTGGGGTCGGTGACGGCCTGGATGCCCTCGGAGGAGAGGTCGAAGCAGCCGACCTCGTCGACCGGGCCGTAGCGGTTCTTCATCGCGCGGACCATGCGGAAACGGGAGTTGCGGTCGCCCTCGAAGTGGAGGACGACGTCGACGAGGTGCTCGAGCACGCGCGGGCCGGCGATCGAGCCGTCCTTGGTCACGTGGCCGACGAGCATCGTGGTGATGTTGCGCGTCTTGGCGACCCGGATCAGCGCGGCGGCGACCTCCTTGACCTGGGTCACGCCACCGGGGACGCCGTCGATGCCGGAGGCGCCGATCGTCTGGACCGAGTCGACCACCAGGAGCGTCGGTCGCACTTCCTCGATGTGGGTCAGCACGGCGCCGAGGTCGGTCTCCGCGGCGAGGAACAGCTCGTCGTGGACGCCGCCGGTGCGGTCGGCGCGCAGCCGCACCTGGGCCGCGGACTCCTCGCCGGTGACGTAGAGGGTGCGCTGCCGGGTGCGGGCGGTCTGCGCTGCCACCTCGAGCAGCAGGGTGCTCTTGCCGACGCCGGGCTCGCCCGCGAGCAGGATCGCCGCGCCGGGCACCAGTCCGCCGCCGAGGACGCGGTCGAGCTCGGGCACGCCGCTGGAGCGCGCCACCGACTCGGTGATGGCGACCTGGCCGATCGGCACGGCGGGCGTGGAGACGGGACCGGCTGCGGCGCGCAGCGTCGGCGTGCCGGCCTCGGCGACGGACCCCCAGGCCTGGCACTCGCCGCAGCGGCCGACCCACTTCGCGGTCTCCCACCCGCACTCGGAGCAGCGGTAGGAGGAGCGCGTCTTGGCCTTGGTCGACATGGTCGTCACGCTAGGCGACCGCACCGACAACGCCGGGGAGGCGTCTCCGGGACAGCAGGGCCGCGATCTCGACGAAACGCGTGCGCGCGTGCGCTCACACCATTCCCGTCGGGGATCGCGGGGTCGGCGCCGTTGCCGAGCACGACGCCGTGCTGAGGACCCCCAGCAGGCCGGCGAGCCGGACGGCGCGGGACGTGCTCCTCATGACCCGGATCCTCCCAGTCCCGACCCACCAACCGGTCTGGACCATTTCTCCACAGGCAGTCGCCCAGGCTGTGGATCACCGCCAGAACCTGTGGACGGTACGCCGTCCAGCTGGGGACGAGGACGTCCCATCCGTGGACGGACCCGTGGACAGCGAGACCGCCGCAGATCGAGCCGCCGGACCCCTTGCGCGGCCCCTCGCCGACCACGTAGAACTTCTCCCACGTCGCCCCGCAAGGGGAGGCGGGATGGCTCGGAGACGAGGGTCCATCCGGGCGGGAGGCTTCGGCCGACCGGCCGCCGTGACTGGGTGACGCAGGCGCGGGGACCAACGAGGAAGAGGCATCGACCGGAGGTCGTCACATGATCCGGTCACCTGGAGGGCCCTTGCGACTCATACTCGCGAGGGCCCTTCGTCCATTTGCCGCGCAGGCGTCGGCTTATGCTGACGGCCTTGGATCGATCAAGGGGGTGCCGGCATGGGGCGCAACGAGAGGGTCGGCAGCCAGCTGCCGGTCACTCCTCCGACGCTCGCGGACGTTGCCGAGCGCGCCGGCGTCTCCCGCCAGACGGTCTCCAACGCGGTCAACAACCCCGACCTGCTCCGCCCCGACACCCTGGAGCGGGTCCGCCAGACCATCGCCGAGCTCGGCTACTCGCCCAACCGCGCGGCACGCAACCTCCGCACCCGCACGTCCTCCCTCATCGGCCTGCGCTTCGCCCCCGCCCAGGAGGGCACCGCCAACGCCGCGATGGACCGGTTCGTCCACTCGCTGGTGGAGGCCAGCGAGGAGGTCGGCTACCACGTGCTGCTCTTCCCCGGTGACGACGAGGACCCGGTCGGGGGCTACGACAACCTGCTCCGCTCGACCGCGGTCGACGCCTTCGTCGTCACCGACACCTACCTCGGCAACCCGCAGGCGGCCTGGCTGAGCCAGCAGCGCGCCCCCTTCGTCGCCTTCGGCCGCCCGTGGGACGACGAGGAGGCCCGCCACGTCTGGGTCGACGTCGACGGAGCCGCCGGCATCCGGCTGGCCACCCAGCACCTCATCGACCGCGGCCACACCCGCATCGCCTGGATCGGCTGGCGCAAGGACTCCCCGATCGGCGAGGACCGGCGCTCCGGCTGGCTGCAGACCATGCACGCCAACGGCCTCTCCACGACCGGGCTCGCCTCGCGCGTGGAGGATGTCGTGCACAGCGGCGCCGAGGCCGCAGCCGTCCTCCTCGACGAGTCGCAGCCCACCGCCTTCGTCTGTGCGTCCGACACCCTCGCGATGGGCGTGCTCCACACGCTCTGGATCCGCCAGCTCGCGCCCGGCACCGACATCGCGGTCGTCGGCTTCGACGACTCCCAGGTGGCGCAGGTCTTCCCGGTCGGCCTCACGTCCGTACGCCAACCGCTCGAGGACGTGGCGGTCGAGATCGTCAAGGCCCTGCGTGCGCTGCTGTCGCACCAGGTCGTGGAGGAGCGGGGCGTGCTCCTCGAGCCGACGCTCGCGATCCGCGAGTCCAGCTAGCGGGTCAACCGAGCCGGGCCGGCCGTCGTCATCACTGGCAGAAGGCCCCACCGACCCGAGGAGATGCCGTGGCTCGACGCGACGACGACTTCGTCGCCTTCGTGGACGCCCGGTCCGCGGCGCTGCTGCGCACCGCGCGGCTGCTGACGGCGGGTGACCAGCACGCCGCCGAGGACCTCCTCCAGACCGCCCTGGAGAAGGCCTACGTCGCCTGGCCGCGGATCCAGCGCAAGCACGCGCAGGAGGCCTACGTCCGCTCGATCATGACCCGCGCGGCGATCGACCGCACCCGGCAGCGCACCCGCCGCGGCGAGGTCGTCACCGACGAGGTCCCCGACGTGCCCGTCCACCACGCCGGCCCCGAGGACCGCGACCACGTCTTCGCCCTGCTGCGGTCGCTGTCCCCGCGGCAGCGCGCGGTGATGGTGCTCCGCTACTACGACGACCTCAGCGAGGCGCAGATCGCCGAGGCGCTCGGCTGCAGCACCGGCTCGGTGAAGGCGCACGCCTCCCGCGCCCTCGCCGTGCTGCGCGAGCTCTCCGACGCCTCCCAGACTCCTGGAGTGACCCGATGACCCACGACACGCAGCTCCGCGAGCGGCTCACCGCTGCAGTGGACGGCACCACCGTCCCGCCCGGCCTCTCCGCCGCCGCCCTTTCCGGCGGCCGCGCCCGGCGTCGTCGTCGTACGGCTGCGGGGGTGGCGTTGGCCGTCGCCGCGGTCGTCGGGGGAGCGATGCTCCTGCCCGGCGACGGACCCCGAGGATCCGACGGCCACGTCGCTGACGACGGCGCCGGCATAGCCAACGGGCGGGTCGGCATCAGCTGGGCGCGCTCGCTCCCCGAGGGCGCGGCCCCCGGGCTGCCGTTCTTCGGCCAGGGTGGTGCGCTGTGGAGCGACGGGCGGCGCGTCGACGTACCCGCTTCGGTGAACCGCACCGTCCCACCCCGCACGGTGGCCGACGGCTGGCTGGTGATGACCGGCGACGACGAGACCGGGCTCGCGCTCTCGCTGCTCGGTGCTGACGGCAGCCTGCGGACGGTGCCGGTGAGCCGGACCTCGTCGGGAGGCTTCATGCCGTCCGCGGTCTCGGTGTCCGCCGACGGCACCCGGGTCGCCCTCGGCGACTGGCTAGTGGACCTCACCACGATGGCGGTGACCGACCTCCCGCACACACCCTCGGGCGACGTGGAGCACGGCTACGCCACCGAGATCCGCGTCGTGGGCTTCACGCCCGACGGGCTGGTCTACGAGGGCGCGCCGTTCACCCGCGGGTTCGGCACGAGCTGGCTGCTCCGGGCAGACGGCTCGACCGTGCAGGTCGACCCGCCCGAGGGCCACATCAGCCAGGACGACCCGGCCGACCTGGCCGTCGACTTCGACTACGCCGACGACAACTCCGACACGTGCGTGCAGTCGTGGGTGCTGCGCGACGAGCAGTGGCAGTCCGACGGCGCCGGCTGCATGGGCCGCTACCTCGGCGAGGCCCTCGCCGTGTCACCCGACCACCAGTGGCTGCTCACCGACGACCTCCCCGAGGTGTGGAACCTCCACGACGGCAGCTGGCACAGCATCTCCGTGCCACGGCAGGTCGTCGAGACGTGGGGCGAGCGCTGGCTCGGTCGCGCGGTGTGGGAGGACGCCGACAGCTTCCTGCTGCCGGTGGTCGACCAGTGGGACGACCAGGTCCCGATCGGCGAGCACCTCGACCAGTCGGTGCAGATGGTGCGGTGCACGATGTCGACCGGCGCGTGCGAGCGAGCCGGTGACGAGCAGGACGTGCGGGTGACGACCACGATGTGGGGCACTACCGAGTCGATGTTCGCCGCGCCCTAGAAGTCGCGCCACCAGAGGTTGACGGCGTAGTCCACCTCGGTGCCGGTGTGCGACGCCAGCGCCTCCTCGGCGGCCTCGGGCGGCAGCTCGATCCGGACGACGGCCTCGAGGTCCGCGCGCGTCGCGAACGACCAGCCCATGTCGATGGGCCGGCGCCGCCAGCCCTGCAGCGACCAGAACCGCTCGACCGCCTCGGGGTCGACCTCGGGGAAGCCGCGCCGGAACCACGCACCGAACGTCGACCGCGTCGGGTCGTTGTCGATGACGAACGCCGTGCCCCCACGTCGTACGACCCGGCCGAGCTCGCGCAGGCCGGGCTCGGAACCGGGCCCGAAGAAGTAGGCCCACCGCGCGTGCGCGATGTCGACGGAGGCGTCGGGCAGCGGCAGCGCCTGCGCGATGCCGTCGAGGACCGTCACGTTCGCCCGGGAGCGCGTACGACGACGGGCGAGCGCCGCCAGCGGCGGATGGGGCTCGACGCCGACGACCTGCGCGGCCGCCTCCGCCCACCGGGGCAGGTGGAAGCCGCTGCCGCAGCCGATGTCGAGCAGGGTGCGGCCCGACCAGTCACCGAGCTCGCGCATCGCGGCGACGATGCGGTCGTGCGGGTCGGCGGCCCGGTTCTCGAGCTCGTAGAGCTCGGGGGTGTTCCAGATGTTCGGTGAAGGCCGCGGCTTCATCTCACGCTTTCGTGATCCCCGGTCAACCGGGGATCGCTGAACTTGTCAGGCGTTGCAAGGGCCGACAACTTCAGGAATCCCCGGTCAACCGGGGATCACTGGAGACGTCAGAGGCGCACGAGCCCGTTGGGAGTCTGGAGCTGGACGGCGACGATGCCGGGGGTGCCGTTGGGGGCGACCCACTCGACCTTCACGTCCTCCAGCGGGGCCTCGACGGTCTCGCCGAGCCACTCGCTGACGCGCTGCGGGTCGCCGGCGATCTCCAGGCAGGCCAGGGAGAAGTCACCGGTGGCGCCGTTGCTCGGGTGCATCGCGGTGGGCGACTGCCACTGGATGAAGAAGGGCAGCTGCGGGTCGGAGATCAGGCCGTTGACGCCGATCTGCTTCCAGAGCAGCTCGGTGCCGTCGGGGCGGTGGCGGTTGCCCTTGACCGACTCGCGGCCCAGTCGCGCCTCGATGGGGGCGATGTCGCCGACGGAGACGACCCATCCCATCCAGCCGCCGCCGAGTGCCGAGCGCGCACGCACGGCCTGTCCGAAGGGAGCCTTGTCGCTGGCGGGGTGGTCGAGCACCTCGACGATCTCCATGTAGGTGTCGTCGGCCAGCGGAAGGATCATGTTGCGGGTGCCGAAGCGGGGGTGGACTCCACCGTCGACGAAGTCGGTGCCGAGCAGCCCCCCAAGCCGCTGGGCGGTGCTGGCAAGTCCATCAGGTCCGGCGGCGAAGCTGACGTGGTCCAGGCGCATGCAGAGATTGTGAGCCGGGTACCTCCCGATCGCGACATCGGGGTCGTGTTCTCTTGACGTCGAGACTCTGAGACGCGCCCTCAGCCAGGGTCTGCGGGGTGCAGCGCGAGGGCCGACCGGGACCTGACATGGGCCTCGCAGTGACGGGTCAATTCGGCGTATCCTCCGCGCCCCATCAGCTCGACCAGCTCGGCCTCGTGGGTCACGTAGACCGGCTCGAGCGCCACGTGCGCCTCGGTGTTGCCCGAGCAGTACCAGTCCAGGTCGTGGCCGCCCGGACCCCAGCCGCGTCGGTCGTACTCGCCGATCGAGACCTCGGTGTACGACGTCCCGTCCTGTACCTCGACGGTGCGGAACTGCCGGCGGATCGGCAGCTGCCAGCACACGTCGGGCTTGGTCTCGAGGGGGTTGCGGCCCTGACGCAGGGCGAGCCCGTGCAACGCGCAGCCGGCGCCGCTGCCGAAGTCGGTGCGGTTGTGGAACACGCACGCCTGCTGGCCGTCGTGCTCGATGGCGAGGGTCTTGCGCTCACCCTCGTCGTCGGTCTCGACCCAGTCGGCCTTCTTCACCGCGCGCCCGGGGTGGAACTGCCAGTCCTCCGGGGTGAGCTGCGCGACGAAGCCGGCGACCCGCTTCTCGTCGTCCTTGTCGGCGAAGTGCGCGCCGAGCGTGCAGCACCCCACGTCGGGGGCGTCGGCGTAGATGCCCTGGCACCCCTGGCCGAAGATGCACTGATAGGACGACGTCAGCCAGGTCAGGTCGCACTTGAACACCTGGGTCTCGTCGGCCGGATCGGCGAACTCCACGAATGCGCGGGGGAACACGAGGTCGACTTCGGGCACACCCAAAGCCTAGTAGCGTGGCGGGTATGCGCCTGGGCGTCCTCGACATCGGATCCAACACCGGCCACCTGCTGGTGGTGGACGCGCACGGTGGCGCCGCCCCGCTCCCGGCGTCGTCGCACAAGCAGCCGCTGCGCCTGGCCGAGCACCTCGACGAGGACGGCGCGGTCACCAAGAAGGGCATCAAGGCCCTCACCGACTTCTGCGCCTCGGCGACCGAGATCGCCGAGGACAAGGGCTGCGAGGAGATGCTCGGCTTCGCGACCTCCGCGGTGCGCGACTCGGTCAACTCCGACGAGGTCCTCGAGCACGTCGAGAAGCACAGCGGCGTCACGCTGGAGGTGCTCTCCGGCGAGGACGAGGCGCGCCTGACGTTCCTGGCCGTACGCCGCTGGTTCGGCTGGTCGGCCGGCCGGCTGGCCGTCTTCGACATCGGCGGCGGCTCGCTGGAGATCGCCGGCGGCACCGACGAGGCGCCCGACGTGGCCTGGTCGCTCCCGCTCGGTGCTGCGCGGATGGCGCGGATGTGGTTCCACGGCGGTCGCCCCTCGGACGACGACATCCGCGAGCTGCGCAAGCAGATCCGTGCCGAGATCGCCCGCGACGCCGGCCACCTGCTGCGACCCGGCGTGCCCGACAAGGCGGCGGCGACGTCGAAGACCTTCCGATCGCTCGCCCGCATCTGCGGTGCCGCGCCGAGCGGCGACGGCCCGCTCGTGCCGCGCGTGCTCGAGCTCGAGGAGCTGTCGAGCTGGATCCCGAAGCTCATGGAGCTCTCCGACGACGAGCTCGCCGAGCTGCCGGGCGTCTCCCCGAGCCGCACCCACCAGATCGTGCCGGGCGCCCTCGTCGCCGAGGCGTGCATGGACATCTTCGACCTCACCGAGCTCGAGATCTGCCCGTGGGCGCTGCGTGAGGGCGTCATCCTCGAACGACTCGACCAGATCTCGGTCGTGGCCAGGCGCCGCTGAGCCATGGCCCCCCTGATCGGACTCTCGACCGCCTCGGTCTACCCCGAGTCGACCGCGCACGCCTTCGGGTGGGCCGCCTCGCTCGGGTACGACGCCGTGGAGGTGATGGTCGGCATCGACTCCCTCAGCCAGCAGGTCGACGCCGTGAAGAAGCTCAGCGACCACCACGGCGTGCCGATCTGCGCGGTCCACGCGCCCTGCCTGCTCTTCACCCAGCGCGTCTGGGGCACCGACCCCTGGGGCAAGCTCGAGCGGTCCGCCGAGATGGCCGAGGCCGTCGGTGCCGACGTGGTCGTCGTACATCCGCCGTTCCGGTGGCAGAAGGACTACGCCGCCGGATTCGTGGAGGGCGTCGCCTCCCTCGAGGCGCGCACCGGCATCGCGTTCGCGGTCGAGAACATGTACCCGTGGCGGGCGTCCTCGCGCCGCGGCATGCAGATGTACGTCCCCGGCTGGGACCCCAGCGAGGAGGACTACGCCAACACCACCATCGACCTCTCGCACGCCGCGATCGCGCGCAGCGACGTGATCGAGATGGCCGAGCGGATGGGCCAGAGCCTGCGGCACATCCACCTCACCGACGGCACCGGATCGGCCAAGGACGAGCACCTCGTGCCGGGGCGCGGCGTGATGAAGGCCGAGGAGTTCCTGAAGCACCTCGCGCGCTCGGACTTCTCCGGCCACGTCGTCCTCGAGATCAACACCCGCCGCGCCGCCAACCGCGCCGAGCGCGAGGCCGACCTCGCCGAGTCGCTGGAGTTCGCCCGCGCCCACCTCGGGGTGACCGCGCGGTGAGCACCCGTACGTCCCGGGGCCGGCGCCCCGGCGCCCCGGACACCCGCGCCGAGGTGCTCGACGCGGCGCGGACGTCGTTCGCCGAGAAGGGCTTCCGTGCCACCACGATCCGCGCGGTGGCGGCCTCCGCCGGCGTCGACCCGGCGCTCGTCCACCACTACTTCGGCTCCAAGGACCAGCTCTTCCTCGCCGCCCTCGAGATGCCGGTCGACCCTCGTGAGCTCCTCGCGCCCGTCGTGCAGATGGGGCCCGACGGCGCCGGTGAGCGGCTGCTGCGCACGTTCCTGTCGGTGTGGGACGACCCCGAGATCCAGGGCCAGCTCCTCGCGGTGGTCCGCTCCGTGCTCAACGAGGACGGGGGGACACTGCTCAAGGAGGGCTTCATCCCCGTGGTGGTCGGGCCGGTGGTCGGCCAGCTCGTGGTGGACCAGCCCGAGGTGCGGGTGCCGCTGGTCGTCAGCCAGGTGATCGGCCTCATCGTCGCGCGCTACGTGCTCGCGCTGCCACCGATGGCCCTCATGCCGGCCGAGGACGTCGTCGCCCGGGTCGGACCCGTCCTCCAGCACTACCTGACCGGCGACCTGGAAGCGGGCGACGTCAAGCCCGTCTAGTCCGCTCGGAGGAATCCGCAGTCCTACCGATGCGCCGCGGGACCCGCCGCACCACTGTGGAGGGCATGCCAGCAATCCCGGAGGGAAGGACGCCTCGCCACGGGCGCGAGAGCTTCTTCATCGAGGGCGAAGGGGTGGTGGGACCCGACTCCGCCGCCGTACCGCCCGTCACTGCCCGTGCCAACACCACGGCCGCCAGCGGCCCCGCCTTGAAGGCAGCCCCCACGTTCCGCTTCTCCCGTCTCGGCCCCCAGGGAGTACGACTTCCCGAGGCCACCCTGAAGAAGGTCGCCCTCGCCATGACCGGCGGGTCCGAGGTCGACGGCACCATCCCCGCCGGCTACACCTACCTCGGCCAGTTCGTCGACCACGACCTGACCTTCGACGACACCAACGTCGCCTTCGGCGACAACATCTCGCCGGCTGCCCTGCTGCAGGGGCGCTCGCCGACGCTCGACCTCGACAGCGTCTACGGCTTCGGGCCGCTCGACCCGGTCTCGTCCGCGTTCTACGAGGCCGACCGGACCCGGTTGAAGATCGGCAAGACGACCAAGTTCGCCGGCGACGGGGCCCGTGTCGGCTTCGACCTGCCGCGCCTCGACGACGGCACGAACGCGCCGCAGAAGGCCAACATCCCGGACTTCCGCAACGACGAGAACCTCGTCGTCGCGCAGACCCACACCGCGATGATCCGCTTCCACAACCGGGTCGTCGCCGGGCTCGGGCCGGGCACGCTGCCGGCCGACCGGTTCGAGAAGGCGCGGCGCAAGGTCGTCCTCCACTACCAGTGGATGCTCAAGACCGACTACCTGCCGCGGATCTGCGAGGGCAGCGTCGTCACCGACGTCTTCACCAACGGCCGCAAGGTCGTCGACCCCGGTGCCGATCCGCTGACCATGCCGACCATGCCGATCGAGTTCTCGATCGCCGCCTTCCGGCTCGGGCACTCGATGATCCGGGAGGGCTACGACTGGAACGCCCGCTTCGAGAACGGGTCGGGCACGCTCGACTTCCTCTTCATCTTCTCGCGCACCAGCGGCGACCTGGGCGGCAACAAGACGCTGCCCTCGAACTGGATCGCCGACTGGCGTCGGATGTACCGCTTCGCCCAGATCGGGCACGGCGAGCTCAAGCCGCCGGCGGGGGAGTTCAACCTCGCCCGACGGATCGACACCCGGCTCGTCGACCCGCTCGCGCGGCTTCCCATCGGATCCTTTGGCGGGACGAACGCCGACGCCAACACGATCAAGGCCAACCTCGCCTTCCGCAACCTGGTGCGGGCGCGGATGCTCAAGCTGGCGAGCGGCCAGCAGATGGCTGCGTTGCTGCGGTCGAAGGGCGTCCCGGTCACGACGCTGACCAAGGCGCAGATCCGCGACGGCTCCGGCCCGAGCTCGGCCAGGCTCGACGGGCTCACCGACGCCCAGCGCGAGGCGTTCCTCAAGGACACCCCGCTGTGGTTCTACGTCCTGCGCGAGGCCGAGCTCAACGGCGGCACCCTCACCGGTGTCGGCGCGCGACTGGTGGTCGAGACCTTCCACCGGGCGATGGAGGGCAGCACCCACTCGATCGTCCGCAGCCCCAACTTCAAGCCCGACCTGGGCGAGAAGGACGGGCGCTTCCGGATGGCCGACCTGCTCTTCTTCGCCTTCGAGGGCCAGAAGGCCCTGCTCGCCCCGCTGGGGGACTGAGGCTCGGGGGGAGCGGTGCGTGGGACACGTTCTGCAGGGCGAGAACGTGTCCTACGCACCGCTCGTAGACATGGCGGTTGACGGACGCCGAATCTCGGGCGCATAATTCAACACATGATGAAAAACGTCATCGAGGTGCGCGACCTGGTCGTCGTACGAGGTGTGCGCGAGGTGCTGCCCGGCATCTCCTTGGACGTCCCCGCGGGGGTCACCGGCCTGCTCGGCCCGAGCGGCTGCGGCAAGACCACGCTGATGCGCAGCATCGTCGGCGCCCAGCAGGTGCGCTCGGGCACCGTCGAGGTGCTCGGCGAGCCGGCAGGGAGCGCGCCGCTGCGCGACCGGATCGGCTACGTCACCCAGGCCGCGAGCGTGTACGACGACCTGACGGTGGCGGAGAACCTCGGGTTCTTCGCCCGGGTGCTCGGCGTCGGCCGCGAGGCCGTCGACGAGGCCGTCGACGCCGTGGCGCTGGGCGACCACCGTGACCAGGTCGTCGGCCGGCTCTCCGGCGGCCAGCGCAGCCGCGCCGGCCTCGCAGTCGCGCTGCTCGGCAAGCCCGACCTGCTCGTGCTCGACGAGCCCACGGTCGGCCTCGACCCCGTCCTGCGCCGGGACCTGTGGGAGCTGTTCCACCGGATCGCCGACGCCGGGGCTGCGGTGCTCGTCTCGAGCCACGTCATGGACGAGGCCGAGCGCTGCCACCGCCTGCTGCTGATGCGCGAGGGCCGGATCATCGCCGACGGGTCGCCCGACGAGATCCGCGAGCGCACCGGGACCACCGACATCGAGGCCGCGTTCCTGCACCTCGTCGAGGACAAGGAGGCGGCGTCATGAACCCGCGCATCACCCTCGCGGTCGCCGGCCGCGTCCTGACCCAGGTCCGCCGCGACCACCGCACCCTCGCCATGCTGCTCGTGGTGCCGTGCGTCCTGATCAGCCTGCTCTGGTGGATGTTCCAGGACCTGCCGGGCGACCTCTTCGACCGCTTCGGACCGGGGCTGCTCGCGATGTTCCCCTTCATCGTGATGTTCCTCGTGACCAGCGTGACCACGCTGCGCGAGCGCTCCTCGGGCACCCTCGAGCGGCTGCTGACGATGCCGATGGGCAAGCTCGACTTCCTGCTCGGTTACGCCCTCGCCTTCGGCCTCCTCGCCGCCGTGCAGTCCGCGCTGGCCGTCGCGGTCAGCGTCGGGCTGCTCGGGCTCGACGTCCAGGGCTCGGTCTGGCTGCTCGGCGTCGTGGCGGTGGCCGACGCCGTCCTCGGCACCGCGCTCGGGCTGCTGGTCAGCGCCTTCGCCACCACGGAGTTCCAGGCCGTCCAGTTCATGCCGGCCTTCGTGCTCCCGCAGATCCTGCTGTGCGGCCTGTTCGTGCCGCGCGACGCGATGCCCGGCGTGCTCGAGGCGATCAGCAACGTCCTGCCGATGTCGTACGCCGTCGACGCCATGCAGGAGCTCGTCGGGGCGGCCGACACCGCCGCGATCTGGCGCTCGGTGGCGATCGTCGCCTGCTTCGCGCTGGCCGCGCTCGGGCTGGGTGCCGCGACGCTGCGCCGTCGTACCCCCTGACCCCCCGGACATCTGAGGACGTGGTGGACGGGATCCTCCCGGATCCACGTTCACGACGTCCTCAGATATGTCGGGGGAGGAGCCGGGCGTAGCCTTCGCTGCATGTCGTTGCTCCGCCAGCCCATCCTGCTCCTCGCTCGCAGCCAGGGGGTCAAGAAGCTCGTCTCGACGATGCCCGTCTCCAGCGGCATCGTGACCAGCTACGTCCCCGGCGAGTCAACCGCCGACGCGGTCGGCGCGACCGCCGGGCTGGTGCAGGACGGCCTCCGGGTGACGCTGGACTACCTCGGCGAGGACACCACCGACGCCGCGCAGGCCGACGCGACCGTCGCGGCCTACAAGGACGTGCTGGCCGACCTCTCCGCCAAGGGCCTGGCCCCCCATGCCGAGGTCTCGGTCAAGCTGAGCGCGATCGGCCAGTTCCTCCCCGACAACGGCCACAAGGTCGCCCTGGAGAACGCCCGCGACATCTGCCGCGCCGCCCGCAACGCCGGCACCACGGTGACCCTCGACATGGAGGACCACACCACCACCGACTCCACGCTCACGATCCTGCGCGAGCTCCGCAAGGACTTCCCCGAGACGGGCGCGGTCCTCCAGGCGATGCTCCACCGCACCGAGGCCGACTGCCGGGCGCTGGCCTACGAGGGCTCGCGCGTGCGGCTGTGCAAGGGCGCCTACATGGAGCCCGAGCACGTCGCCTTCCAGGACAAGGTCGAGATCGACAAGTCCTACGTCCGCTGCCTCAAGGTGCTGCTCGGCGGCCAGGGCTACCCGATGATCGCCACCCACGACCCGCGGATGATCCAGATCGCGTCGTCGCTCGCGAGCCGCTTCGGCCGCCGCCCGGGCACCTACGAGTTCCAGATGCTCTACGGCATCCGCCCCGAGGAGCAGAAGCGCCTCGCCGCCGCCGGCGAGACCATGCGCGTCTACATCCCCTACGGCACCGAGTGGTACGGCTACCTGATGCGCCGCCTGGCCGAGAAGCCCCAGAACCTCGCGTTCTTCCTCCGGTCGCTCGTCTCGAAGAAGTGAGACCACAGCGTCCGTGATGCAGGAGCGGGCGCGTCGGGGGCCAGATTGAGCAAGCACCGCGATCGAGGCACGAGATCGCGACGTGCGTGTCGAAATCCCAGCAGTAGATTGCTGCCATGAGCACAGCGATCATCGGCGCCGGCGTCATGGGGGAGACCCTGCTGTCCGGGCTGGTGCGCGCCGGGCGCCGGGTCGACCAGCTGATGGTCGGCGAGAAGCGCGCCGAGCGGGCACGGGAGCTCGAGGAGCGCTACGGCGTGGCCGTGGTCTCCAACCGCGAGGCTGCCGCGAAGGCCGACACGGTCGCGCTGGTGGTCAAGCCGCAGGACATGGGTGACGTGCTCACCGAGATCGCGCCCGACCTCCGCGCCGGCCAGCTGGTGGTCTCGCTGGCCGCCGGCATCACCACCGCCTTCATCGAGTCGCACGTGCCCGAGGGCGTCGCGGTCGTCCGGGTCATGCCCAACACCCCCGCTCTCGTCGACCAGGGGATGGCCGCCATCTCGCCCGGCTCGCACTGCGACGAGGCCCACCTGGCGGAGGTCGAGTCGCTGATGGCCTCCACCGGCAAGGTGCTCAGGATCCCGGAGAAGCAGATGGACGCGGTCACCGCGATCTCCGGCTCCGGCCCGGCCTACATCTTCTTCGTCGTCGAGTCGATGATCGAGGCGGGCGTGCACCTCGGCCTGCCGCGTGCCACCGCGACGGAGCTCGTCGTGCAGACCCTGGTCGGCTCGGCCACGATGCTCCGCGAGACCGGCACCCACCCCGTCGTGCTGCGCGAGCAGGTCACCTCGCCCAGCGGCACGACCGCCTCGGCGCTGCGTGAGCTCGAGACCTACAAGGTCCGCGCCGCCTTCCTCGCCGCGATGGAGGCCGCCCGCAACCGCTCGCGGGAGCTGGCCGAAGGTTCCTGAGGAACGGTTCCCGAGGAACGCAGCCGGCACCGCGTCCGTCCACCCGTCATGAACCGCCGCTGCGCCGCCTTCATCGCCGGCACCCTCGCGCTCGCGCTCAGCTCGTGCGCCGACGCACCCACCGACCGGGCCGGGACGGACGGGTCGACCATCCCGGCGACCGGCGGGTGGGAGCGCGCGAGCGCCCCGCCGTTGTCACCGCGCTCCGACCCGTTCGTCACGTGGACCGGCGAGGAGGTGCTCGTCGTCGGCGGCACCACCGGCACCATCTGCGGTCCGAACGCCGACTGCGTCGAGCCCGACCCAGGCGCCTTCGTCGCTGACGGCGCGGCGTGGGACCCGGCCACCGACACCTGGCGCCCGATCACGCCGGCGCCGGCCGCGGTGTGGAGCGGGTGGGGCTTCGGCTCCGTCGACGCGGCCGTCCTCGACGGGGTGGTCGTCCTCTACGACCGGCAGCAGGACGTCTGGCTGTCGTACGACGTCGCCGCGGACCGTTGGACGGTCCTCGAGCCACCCGGCCCGGGGTTCCTCGACCTCAGCCAGCACGACGGGAGCCGGATCTGGGGACTGCGGCGCGACGCGGTCGTCTCCTGGGACCCACGCACGGGTGAGGTACGCACCGAGCGGACGTACGCCGAGACGCCCCGGCTCGACGATCCCCGCCTCGTCCTGACCGATGTCGGCCCGGTCGTGACCGGGGTGCGCTATGACGATCCGGCGCCCGACGAGCCCACCCTGGCGCAGGTCGACCTCCCCGACGGCGACGGCTGGCGGCGGGTGACCACCGGGCAGATCGGGTGGTTCTACGCCGAGGTCGCCGGCCTGGTCGTCGGCTCCGAGCCCGGTGGTGCGGACGGCGGGGAGGTCAACGGCTGGGGCCGGTGGTACCCCCAGGGCGGAGTCCTCGATCCGCGGACGGGTGACTGGCGCGCGCTCGACGTACCGGACGGAACCGGATGGTCCACCGACGACTGGCGCCCGCAGGTGTTCGGCGACACCGAGGTCGTCACGAGCGGCCACTTCCGTGACCTGGCCGACTCCTCGGGTCGGTGGCTCCGCACCGGCCGCCCGGACACCGACGTGTCCGGCGGGAACCTCGCGGCGACCTGGGCCGGCGACCGTCTCGCGGTTCTCGGCGGCACCACCACGCGGGGCGACCGCTACCAGCTCGTGGCACCCGAGCTCTGGCTCTGGACCCCGCCGGTGAGCTGAGCTCAGCGTTCACGCAGGGAACGAACGACACCCAGCCCATCGTCGACCAGGCCGCGGACCAGCGGCAGGCGCGTCAGCCGGACCGACCGGTCCACGAGCGGCACGAGGCCGGCGACGAGGGTGCGGGTGCGCCGTTGCCCCGGGCTGTCGTCGTACACCCAGAAGAGGACGACGCCCATGTGCAGCAGCCACAACAGCTCGGGCAGCTCCTCGCGCAGCGCGGGTGCGACCTTGAGGTCGGAGTCCTCGACGGCGCGGCGGAACAGTGCGGTGCTCGCCTCGCGCGCCGGCGTCGACTCCGTCGAGAAGGGCGACAGCGGCGAGCGCGGGTCGGCGGCGTTGCGGAAGAACTGGCCGCCGAAGTCGTGGAACGGCTCGGCCACGTCGAGGAACGACTCCATCACCCCGCGCAGGCGTTCGGCGAACACCGCGGTGTCGTACGACGACTCGGCCGCGACCGCGTGCTCGGACTGGAGCTGGTCGTAGAACGCCTGGACCAGCTCCTCCTTGCCGGAGAAGTAGTAGTAGGCGCTGCCGAGCGAGACGCCGGCCTCGTCGGCGATCGCCCGCATCGTGGTGGCGTCGTACCCGTTCGCGCGGAACAGCGTCATCGCGGCGCCGACGATGCCGGCGCGCGTCTGCTCGGCCTTCGCTGATCGCTTGTCCGCCACGGGCGCCACCCTAGGAGACAGGTCGCTCGGGCCGCTGCCAGCCGGCGAGCCACCGCGCCAGAGGTCCGCCCATGAGGGACGCGCCCACCAGCAGTACGAGGGTCCCGAGGTCGACGCCCCCGAAGCCGACCCACGTCCCGTCGTCCATCAACGCCATCAGCTGCACCAGCGCCACCATCGTCGCCGGCGGCAGGACGAAGCCGAGGGCGTACGCCCGCCTCCGGGCGACGTCGCGGGGCAGCTGGGGGCCTATTGCGAACATCATCTCGGCGCCCACGAACAGCCCCACCACGAAGCCCGCGATGCCGCCGTAGACCGCACCCATGACCGCCGAGCCGACAAGCTGGGCCGCCGGGCCGCCGTCGACGAAGCCGGTGTCGATCACCACGGTCCCGAGCAGCAGGACGCTGCCGGCGATCGCCCCCGAGAACGCGCCCAGCAGTCCTCCCATCGGGACCCACAGCACCCGCTGGACCACCTCGTGCCGTTCGGTCATGGACCCCTCCCGCGTTGTTGAACATGTTCAAAACTGAGGATGGCAGAAGAATTGAACGTGTTCAATACGGTCCGCCAGCCGGACTGCGTCTGGGGCGGGAGTAACGTCCGCCACATGGAGTGCGCCGGTCCCACGTCAGTCGTGTTCGACCAGACGCTCACCGAGTACAACTTCGGGCCCACTCACCCGATGTCGCCGATCCGCGTCGACCTGACGATGCGGCTCGCGGAGGAGCTCGGCGTCCTCGACAGCATCAAGCGGGTCGACGCGCCGGTGGCCACCGACGAGCAGATCGCCACCGTGCACGAGCAGGGACTGATCGAGGCGGTGACCCGCGCCGGCGAGACGCCCGGCTTCGAGGACGCCTCGCGCGGGCTCGGCACCGACGACGACCCGGTCTTCAAGGACATGCACCTCGCCAGCGCGCACGTCGTCGGCGCCAGCCTCGAGGCGTTCCGCCAGGTGTGGAGCGGCGAGTCGCTCCACTCGGTCAACATCGCCGGCGGCCTCCACCACGCGATGCCCGACCGCGCGAGCGGCTTCTGCATCTACAACGACGTCGCGGTCGGCATCAAGCAGCTGCTGGCCGACGGCGCCGAGCGGGTGGCCTACGTCGACATCGACGTCCACCACGGCGACGGAGTGGAGAAGATCTTCTGGGACGACCCGCGCGTGCTCACGATCTCGCTCCACGAGACCGGGCAGATGCTCTTCCCCGGCACCGGCTTCCCGACCGACACCGGCGGCCCCGGCGCCGAGGGCAGCGCGGTCAACGTGGCGCTCCCGCCCGGCACGGCCGACGCGGGATGGCTGCGCGCCTTCCACGCCGTCGTACCCCCGCTGCTGCGGGAGTTCGACCCCGAGGTGCTGGTGAGCCAGCACGGCTGCGACTCCCACATGAACGACCCGCTCGCCCACATGATGCTCAGCGTCGACGGCCAGCGCGCGGCCTACCTCGCCCTCCACGACCTCGCCCACGAGGTCACCGACGGGCGCTGGGTCGTCACCGGGGGCGGCGGCTACTCCGTCGTCGACGTGGTGCCGCGCGCCTGGACCCACCTCCTGGCGATCGCCTCGGGTCGCCCGCTCGACCCGACCACGCCGACCCCTCCGGGGTGGAGGGAGTACGTCGAGCAGGTGCTGGGCGCGACGGCCCCCCACCGGATGACCGACGGCCGCACGCCGGCCTTCCGCGACTGGTTGGGCGGCTACGACCCCGAGACCTGGCTGGACCGGGCGATCCACGCCACGCGCATGGAGGTCTTCCCGCTGCACGGCCTCGACCCGCTCCCCTGAGCGCGCAGGCAAGGGGCGTCGGACGGTAAAGAATCAAACCGACACGCCGCCAGTCCCACAAGTTTCTCTGGCATTCCTCTTCCCCATGCGTCACGCGAGCCCTAATCTCAGTCGTTAGCGGCACGCCTGTGACGCCGGCGCGGAAGCCGGCGCCGTCGCCGCGAGAAGGATCGGTGCACACCCATGGCTGAGAACACCCCTGGCGACATGTCCGAGGCCCACTTCCTGACCATCGCCGAGGTCGCTGCCAAGATGCGCGTCTCGAAG
The DNA here is from genome assembly GCF_031457855.1 of Nocardioides sp. BE266. NCBI lineage: Bacteria > Bacillati > Actinomycetota > Actinomycetes > Propionibacteriales > Nocardioidaceae > Nocardioides > Nocardioides sp. BE266. Next base: position 298,798 of record NZ_JAURTI010000006.1, read on the forward strand.
ATGACCGTCTACCGCCTCGTCCACGGTGGGGAGCTGCCCGCGGTCCGCGTGGGCCGCTCGTTCCGGGTGACCGAGGACGACGTGAACGAGTACCTCCGCAAGAGCTTCTACAACGCCGGCTGAGGCCCGCGAGACTCGATTCCGCGCTCCGCACACCCTCCAAGTAGGGTGTGCGGGTCCGGCCGACGAGCGTCGGCCGAAAGGAAAGGTCTCACCGTGGGTTCTGTCATCAAGAAGCGGCGCAAGCGCATGGCCAAGAAGAAGCACCGCAAGCTGCTCAAGAAGACGCGCGTCCAGCGCCGCAAGCTCGGCAAGTAACACCTCTCGCCCATGGGTCGGGTCGTGCTGGTCACCGGGATCTCCCGGGACATCGGGCGACGCTTCGCGCGCGCCGCGGCCGGCGACCCGTCCATCGAGCGAGTCATCGGGGTGGATGTCGTCCCCCCGCGCGGTGACATCGGGGACGTCTCCTTCGTCCGCGCTGACATCCGCAACCCCGTCATCGCCAAGGTCCTCGCCAAGGAGGACGTCGACACCGTCGTCCACATGAGCGTGATCGCGACGCCGGGGTCGGCGGGCGGTCGCGGGACGATGAAGGAGCTCAACGTCATCGGCTCCATGCAGCTGCTCGCTGCGTGCCAGAAGTCCTCGACGGTCCGGCGCCTCGTCGTGAAGTCGACCACCACGGTCTACGGCTCGAGCCCGCGCGACCCCGCGATGTTCACCGAGGACATGGGGCCCAAGCGCCTGCCGTCCTCCGGCTACGCCAAGGACGTCTACGAGATCGAGGGCTACGTCCGCGGCTTCGCCCGCCGGCGCCCCGACGTCGGCGTGACGATGGTCCGCGCGGCCAACGTGATCGGCCCCCACGTCTCGAGCCCGCTCACCAACTACTTCCGCCTGCCGGTCATCCCGCGGGTGCTGGGCTTCGACCCGCGCCTGCAGTTCCTCCACGAGGACGACCTGCTGCGCGTGCTGCGCCACGCCGTGATCACCGGGACGCCCGGCACCTTCAACGTCGCCGGCGACGGGTTGCTGACCCTGAGCCAGGCCGTACGCCGCCTCGGCAAGCCGTCGGTGGCGATGCCCCGCTTCGCGGTCGGCCGCCTCGGCGCCACCATGCGCCAGGCTCGCCTGTCGGACTTCTCGCCCGAGCAGCTGGGCTTCCTGACCTACGGTCGAGGCGTGGACACCACGCGGATGCGCACCCAGCTGGAGTTCGAGCCGAAGTTCACCACGGCCGAGGCCTTCGCCGACTTCTGCCGCGAGTTCGCGCCCGCTGAGCTGGAGGGAGCGGGTCGTGGCTGAGGAAGCGCAGGAGAGCGCCCGCGAGGACGCCGTGGTGATCCCGATCGGCACGGGCGGACGCCCGGGCCGCGGCACCGGCAAGGCGCGCCCGTCGTCGGCCGCCCGCAACCTCGCGCCCGCCCGCAAGCCCGCGGCGAAGAAGGCCCCGGCGAAGAAGGCGGCGCCCCGCCCCGCCCCCGCCGCCCCCGAGCAGCCGGCAGCGGAGGAGGCGGTCCCGCGCGAGGCGGCCCGCACCTCCGACCGCGGTCCGCTGTCCGGGATCCCGGTCGGCGACTGGCTCGCCGCCGCCCAGGGCGCCGCGCTGGAGGTCTTCGGTGACGACTGGGAGCGACGCCTCGCCGAGCTCCTCGCGTTCGTACGACGCCGGCTCGAGGGCGACTACGAGGTCGACGACTACGGCTTCGACCGCGAGCTCACCGAGCGCTTCTTCATGGCCGCGCTGCGTCCGGTCGCGGAGAAGTGGTTCCGCCTCGAGGTGCGCGGGCTGGAGAACATCCCCACTGAGGGCGGCGCGCTCGTGGTGTCCAACCACTCCGGCACGGTGCCGCTCGACGGCCTGATGACGATGCTCACCGTCCACGACCACGCCCACCGGTTCCTGCGCCCGCTCGGCGCCGACCTGGTCTTCAAGATGCCCGTGGTCAGCTCGCTGGCCCGCAAGGGCGGGGCGACCCTCGCCTGCGTGGAGGACGCCGAGCGGATGCTGTCGGGCGGCGACCTGGTCGGCGTGTGGCCCGAGGGCTTCAAGGGGATCGGCAAGCCGTTCAGCGAGCGCTACAAGCTCCAGCGCTTCGGCCGCGGCGGCTTCGTGTCGGCCGCGCTGCGCACCGGCGTACCCATCGTCCCGCTCTCCGTGGTGGGCGCCGAGGAGATCTACCCGCTCGTCGGCAACGTGCCGTCGCTGGCGCGGCTGCTCGGCGTGCCCTACATCCCGATCACGCCGTTCTTCCCGTGGCTCGGCCCGCTCGGGATGGTGCCGCTGCCGTCGAAGTGGATCCTGGAGTTCGGCGAGCCGATCCGCACCGACGCCTACGACCCGGCCGAGGCCGACGACCCGATGCTGGTCTTCAACGTGACCGACCAGGTGCGCGAGACCATCCAGCACACCCTCTTCGACCTGCTGCGCGAGCGCGACGGCGTCTTCAGCTGAGCCCGGTCAGGGCAGCAGGCCGCCGGTCGCGTTGGTGACCGTGTTGCCGGTGAGCCCGTCGAGGGTGCCGGTGACCTCGGTGATCAGGCCGCCCGTCGCGTCGTCGACGGTGCTGGTCAGCCCGCCCAGCGCGCCCCCGGTGACGCCGTCGAGCTGGGTCGCGACGTTGCTCGTGGTGTCGGTGACGGTGTCCACGGTGTTGTCGACGGTGTCCTTCACCTTGTCGGGCTCGGGCTTGACCTTGGTCGGGTCGGGGACCACCGACGGCGTCTGGGTCGGCAGCGAGGACGTCGGCTGGGCCGTGGGGGACTGGAGCACCTCGGGGACGGTGATGCCGGTGAGGTCCTGGCCCGAGATCGGCGCCGCCGCCGCTTCGAGCGTGAGCGCGTCGGAGTCGAGGCCGCTGAGGAGGTCGTTGGTCTGCGCGCTGCTCAGCAGGAACTCGGGGGTGGTGGTAATCCCGCCGTCGCACGTGGCGCACGCGTTGCTGGCCTCGATGTCGAGGTCGGTCAGCGTCCGGCCGGCCGCGAGCAGGTCGTCGCGGGCACTCTCGGGCAGCTGGGTCTGGAGCTCCTCGAGGCGGTCCATGCTGGCGGCGGTGAAGTCGCGCGCAGCCTGGGCGTCGGCGGTCTGGCCGGTGGCGTCGTACGACGCGAGCAGGCTGCGGACGCCGTCGCCGGACTGGCGGGTGAAGGTCTCGAGGGTGTCGGGGATCGCCTGCTCGGGGGCGTCGCCGCCCGCGATCTGCTCGAGCTCGGACAGGCGGGTGCCGGCCTGGGCCAGCAGGACGCGACCGCGCGCGGCGTCGTCGCCGGCGAAGCGGACCTCCGCCGACTCCAGGCCGCGCTTGACGCCGTAGAGGGACTCGCCCGGCAGCGCGGTCTGCGCGGCGACGGCCATCGTGGCGGCCGCACCCACCATCGCGGCACCGCCGAGGAGCACCGCGAGCCGCCGGTCGCGCTTGCGTGAGGTGACCGGCATCGCGAGCCGCGACGGGGTGGGCGGCTGGCGGACCAGGACCGTGTCGGCCTCGGCCATCAGGCTCTCGCGCAGCGAGCTCACGAACTCGGGGCGGGGTGCGACCTCGGGCACGGCGCGGAGGTCGGCGACCACCTCGAGGAGGGCAGCGAAGCGTGCCGCATCACGCTCGCTGAGCGGTGCGTCGGGGCCTCGGGAGAGGAGGTCCTCGAACTCATCGGCACGGCGTGCCGAGAACGCGGGTGTCATCGTGCTCGTCCTGTCTCACATCTGGTGGGTCCTCCCACGCAGATGAACGAAGAAGACCGGGCACGAGTTACGGGTGAGGTCATGAGTCCCTCATCCCCTCGGGCAACAGCTTCGCCAGGTTGCGTACGCCGCGCAGCTGGAGCTGCTTCACGGCGCCGTCGCTCTTGTCGAGGGCCAGCGCCGTCTCGGCGATCGAGAGCCCCTGGAGGAAGCGCATGATGAGGCACTCGCGCTGCTCGGTGGGCAGCTCGGTGAGCGCCTTGAGCAGCACCTCGTTGGTGAGCCCGGTGATGACGGCGTTCTCCGGACCCTCGGTCGCGTCGTCGTGCGGCGTCATGTCCTCGGTCGTCATCTCGAGGCGCGTGCGACCGGCCTTGAAGTGGTCGGTCGTGAGGTTGCGCGCGATGGTCATCAGCCAGGCGCCGAAGTCCTTGCCCTGCCACCGGAAGTTGTTCATGCTCCGCAGCGCCCGGAAGAAGGTCTCCGAGGTGAGGTCCTCGGCGAGCGTCTGGGAGCGCGTGCGGTAGTAGAGGAAGCGGTAGACCGAGGCCTGGTAGTGGTCGTAGAGGAGGCCGAACGCCTCCTTGTCGCCGGCGCGGGCCAGCTCGACGAGCGCGATGAGCCGCTCCCGCTCGGCCTCGTCGCCCTCGGACGACGCGGCGAAGTCCTCGTCGCCGACCGGGCCGGAGCCGAAGGTGCCGGTCGATCCGCCGCCGCTCGTGGCGGCCTCGGCCATGAGCAGCAGGCCTTGGGGGGAGAGGGCAGCGAGGACCGCGCGCCGGAGCGCGTCGAGTCCTTCATCGAGCGTCCGCCCGAGCTGTTCTCGTGGCATGCGGTAGCCCCTCCCAGATACTGCAGTCTCCACGATAAGTGCCCGCGCGGTCCTTGTGAACCCGTGAGTAACTAGGAGTTACAACGTCTCAGGAGGCGCGGCCGCGCGCCTTCACGCTCACCCCGGCCGCGACGGCGCCGGAGACCGCCCCCGCGACGGCCGCGGCCATCAGCCCGGCGCGGGCCGCCTTGCGGCCGGTGCGGTAGTCGTGGACGCGCCAGCCGTGGGCCCGGGCGTGCGCGCGCAGCTTCGCATCGGGGTTGATCGCGCACGGGTCGCCGACCATGGAGAGCATCGGCAGGTCGTTGCTGGAGTCGGAGTACGCCGAGCACAGCGCGAGGTCGAGCCCCTCGCGCTCGGCCAGGGCGCGGATCGCCTCGGCCTTCGCCGGGCCGTGGAGCAGGTCGCCGACGAGCTGACCGGTGTAGACGCCGTCGACGTGCTCGGCGACCGTGCCCATCGCGCCGGTCAGCCCGAGGCGGCGGGCGATGATGCTGGCGATCTCGATCGGCGCGGCCGTGACCAGCCAGACCCGCTGGCCCTCGTCGAGGTGGAGCTGGGCCAGGGCTCGCGTGCCCGGCCAGATCCGGTGGGCCATCGCCTCGTCGAAGATCTCCTCGCCCAGCTCCTCGAGCTCGGTCGTGGTGTGCCCGGCGATGAAGGAGAGCGCCGAGCTGCGGGCCTGGGCCACGTGCTCGGGATCCTCGACCCCGACGATGCGGAAGTAGGCCTGCTTCCAGGCCGCCGACGCGATGTCGCGGGTGCTGAAGAACTTGCGGCGGTGCAGCCCGCGCGCGAGGTGGAAGATGCTGGCGCCCTGCATGACGGTGTTGTCGACGTCGAAGAACGCCGCAGCCGCCGAGTCGCTCGGCGTGATGAGGGCGTTCTCCACCTCCGCAGCGGCCGCCGCAGCCTCGCCTGCGAGGACCGAACGCTGCTTCAGGTTGAGCCGACGAGGCCGCTCGGACGGGGTCACGCGGTCAGCGTAGCCGTCACTACACCGACCTGATGATGCTCGCGAAGCCACCGGTCCGTCGCGTCGTGCTGTGGAAGGATCGGCGCATGCAGCGCAACGACATCTCCGCCTTCGTGGCCGAGGCCGCCGCTGACGTACCCGACCGACAGGCCCTCGTGGAGTCCGCCGGTCGCACCCTCACCTGGTCGGTCCTGGAGGACGAGGTGGCCCGCATCGCGACCGGGCTGGGGGCGCAGGGCATCCGCGCCGGCCAGCGGGTCATGATCGTGGTGAGCAACCGGATCGAGTTCGTGACGGCCTACCTCGGCGTGCTCCGTGCGCAGGTCGTCGCCGTCCCGGTCAACCCGCGCTCGACCCCCGGCGAGGTCGCCCGGATGATCGCCGACTCCGGCACCCGGCTCGTCGTCGTCGACGACACCGCGGTCGACGTCGTACGTGCTGCGCTGGTCGAGCTGGCCGGGCTCCCCGACCAGTCGACCGCCGCCCCGGTCGTGGTGGTGACCGGCGCCGAGCCCGGTCCCGGTGAGCTCGCCTTCGGTGCGCTGCGCGCCGACGTCGTACGACCGGTGCCGCCGCTGCCCGACCCGGAGAAGCTCGCCGCCATCCTCTACACCAGCGGCACCTCGGGGCGTCCGCGCGGCGCGATGCTCACGCACCGCGCGCTGCTGGCCAACATCGAGCAGGTCGCCGCCGTCGAGCCGCCGATGATGCACGGCGACGACGTCGTGCTCGGGGTGCTCCCGCTCTTCCACGTCTACGGCCTCAACGCGGTCCTCGGCGGCGTGCTGCGCCACCGCGCGCGCCTGCTGCTCGTCGAGCAGTTCGAGGCGCAGGCCGTGCTCGACCTGATCGACGACGAGGCGTGCAGCGTGGTGCCGATCGCGCCGCCGGTCTTCGCCCACTGGCTGCCCGACGAGCACCTGCGCGAGAGGCTCGGACCGGTCCGGCTCGTGCTGTCGGGCTCGGCGCCGCTCGAGCCAGAAGTGATCGAGGAGTTCACCTCCGTCACCGGCATCCCGGTGCACCAGGGCTACGGCCTCACCGAGGCGTCGCCGGTCGTGACCAGCACGTTGTGCAGCACCGAGAACCACCCCGGGTCGGTCGGTGCCGCGCTGCCCGGGATCGAGCTCCGGCTGGTCGACGAGACCTGGCGGCAGGTCGAGGGCGAGGACCCCGGCGAGATCCAGGTCCGCGGCGCGAACCTCTTCAGCGGCTACTGGCCCGACGGCGCCGACGGTCCCGACGCCGAGGGCTGGTTCGGCACCGGCGACGTCGGGTTCCTCGACGCCGCCGGCGACCTGTTCCTCGTCGACCGGGTCAAGGAGCTGGTCATCGTCAGCGGCTTCAACGTCTACCCGACCGAGGTCGAGGACGTCGTCCGCGAGGTCGAGGGCGTCGCCGACGCGGCGGTCATCGGCGTGCCCGACGAGGCGACCGGCGAGGCCGTGGTGGCGTACGTCGTCCCGGTCGGGGGCGTCGAGCACGCCCGCCCCCACCTCGAGGACGCGGTCCGCGCCCACGCGGTCATCCGGCTGGCCCGCTTCAAGCAACCCACCCGGATCGAGGTCGTCGACGCCCTGCCCCTCACCGTCACCGGCAAGGTGCAGAAGGGGCGGCTGCGGGGCATCGAGCGGCGCCGCACGCTGGGACTCCTGGAATGAGCGCCGGATGACTGCGCGGGTCACGCTCTACTCCCGGCCGGGCTGCCACCTCTGCGACGACGCCCGGGCCGTGATCGCGGCGGTGTGCGACGACCTGGGGGAGTCCTTCGACGAGGTCGACATCGAGTCCGACCCCGACCTCGAGGACCGCTTCGGCGAGGAGATCCCGGTGACCTTCGTCGACGGCCGCCAGCACGACTTCTGGCGGGTCGACGAGGCGCGGCTGCGGGCCGCGCTCGCGCACGACTGAGTCGCGCGTCTACGCCCTCCGAGGCCCCGTGCGCAAGTCGTGGCGGACCCCGACGCGGGTGTGACTGCTCACATGTGCTAGCCCGCTCGTCGGCGTTTTGTTCTCCCGTTCACAAACTCCTACAGTGGCCGGGTCAGGCGATCCCCGTCACCTGGCTGGAGAGAAGCAACGCTGTGACCGCACGGACCCCCGACTCTGCCCGGGACATTCCCGAGGCAACTGTCGCCAGGCTTCCCGTGTACCTGCGTGCCCTGACCGGCCTGGCCGAGGACGGCACGACGACCTGCTCGAGCGAGGAGCTCGCAGCGTCGGCCGGGGTCAACAGCGCCAAGCTCCGCAAGGACCTCTCCTACCTCGGCAGCTACGGCACCCGCGGCGTCGGCTACGACGTGGAGTACCTCCGCTACCAGATCGCGCGTGAGATCGGCGTGACCCAGGACTGGCCCGTGGTCATCGTCGGCATCGGAAACCTCGGCCACGCGCTCGCCAACTACTCCGGCTTCCGCAGCCGCGGCTTCCGGGTGGTCGCGCTGCTCGACGCCGACCCGAGCCGCAAGGACGAGAAGGTCGCCGGGCTCGACGTCCGCTCCTTCGACGACCTCGAGGCGATCGTCGCCGAGCACGACGTCTCCATCGGCGTGATCGCGACGCCAGCTGTCGCCGCCCAGGACGTGGCCGACCGGATGGTGGCGACCGGCATCACGAGCATCCTGAACTTCGCCCCGTCCGTGCTCTCGGTGCCCGAGGGGGTCGGCGTACGCAAGGTGGACCTGTCCATCGAGCTGCAGATCCTCGCCTACCACGAGCAGCGCAAGGCGGTCTCGCCCGGATCGGAGGATGCGTCGTGAGCGTTCTGGTCGTGGGGATCTCCCACAAGTCGGCCCCGGTCGAGCTCCTCGAGAAGCTCGCCCTCGACGGCGACAGCACGATCAAGCTGATCACCGACGTGATGGGCGGTGAGCACGTCAGCGAGGCGACCGCGATCGTCACCTGCAACCGGCTCGAGGTCTACGCCGAGGTCGACCGCTTCCACGGCAGCGTCGAGGACGTCTCCGGCCTCCTCGTCGCCCGCGCCGAGCAGTCCACCGAGGCGCTGCTCCCGCACCTCTACATCCACTACGACGAGGGCGCCGTCTCGCACCTCTTCCAGGTGGCGTCCGGCCTCGACTCGATGGTCGTCGGCGAGGGGCAGATCCTCGGCCAGACCCGCGACGCGCTGCGGATGGGCCAGGAGCACGGCACCGTCGGCCCGGCCCTCAACACCCTCTTCCAGCAGGCGCTGCGCGTCGGCAAGCGCGCCCACGCCGAGACCGACATCGACCGGGCGGCACCCTCGCTGGTCAGTGCCGCCCTCGAGCGCAGCCAGGTGCCCGTCGCCGGTGCGCGCACGGTCGTGATCGGCGCCGGCGCGATGGCCTCGCTCGCCGTCGCCCACCTCTCGCGCGGTGGCGCCGGCCGGATCGCCGTGCTCAACCGCACCGCGGCCAACGCCGACCGCCTCGCCGACGAGTACGGCGCGAGCGCCGTGCCGCTCGACCGCCTCGCCGACGAGCTCGCCGACGCCGACATCGTGGTGTCGTGCACCGGCGCTCCCGAGCCGCTGGTCCGGCTCGCCGACGTCGTCACCGCCCGCGGCGGCAGCGACCGCCCGCTGACCGTCATCGACCTCGCGCTGCCGCACGATGTGGACCCCGCCGTGGGCCAGCTCCCCGGCGTCGGGCTGATCAGCCTCGCCGGGCTCGCCGACGAGCTGCGCGGCCTCGAGGCGACGGCCGGCGTCGACGACGTACGCACCATCGTGGGGCAGGAGATCGCCGCCTTCCTCGCCGTACGACGCCAGGCGAGCGTCACCCCGACCGTCGTGGCGCTGCGCTCGATGGCCACCGCCGTGGTCGACGCCGAGATGGAGCGCCTGTCCGCGCGACTGCCCGGCCTCGACGAGGCCACCCGCGCCGAGGTGCTCCAGACCGTGCGCCGCGTCGCCGACAAGCTGCTCCACGAGCCCACCGTCCGGGTCAAGGAGCTCGCCGACGCCGAGCCCGCGGTGTCCTACACGGCTGCGCTGGCCGAGCTGTTCCGCCTCGACCCCGACGCCGTCGGCGCGATGACGCGGGCGGAGGGCAAGCAGTGAACACCCTCCCCGCACTGCGCCTGGGCACCCGCGCCTCCGCGCTCGCCACGACCCAGTCCGGCCACGTCGCCGACCTGGTCCGCGAGCGCCTGGGCCGCGAGGTCGAGCTCGTCGAGGTCTCGACCGAGGGCGACCGCAGCGCTGCCCCGCTCGCCTCGCTCGGCGGCACCGGCGTCTTCGTCAGCGCCCTGCGCGACGCCCTGCTCGACGGCCGCGTCGACTTCGCCGTGCACTCGCTCAAGGACCTGCCGACCACGCCCGCCGAGGGCATCGCGCTGGCTGCGATCCCGCCGCGCGAGGACCCCCGCGACGTCGTGGTCGCCCGCGACGGGCTCACCCTCGGCGAGCTGCCCGTCGGCAGCAGGCTCGGCACCGGCTCGCCGCGCCGCGTCAGCCAGCTCGCCGCGCTCGGCCTGGGCCTCGAGCTCCAGGGCATCCGCGGCAACGTCGACACCCGCATCCGCAAGGTCCGCGAGGGCGAGGTCGACGCGATCGTCCTGGCCCGCGCCGGACTGGCCCGCCTGGGCCGCCTCGACGAGGCGACCGAGGTCCTCGACCCCCTCCAGATGCTGCCGGCCCCCGGGCAGGGCGCCCTCGCGGTCGAGTGCCGCTCGGACGACACCGACCTGGTGGCCGCGCTGGCGCAGCTCGACGACGTCGCGACCCGCGCGGCGGTCACCGCCGAGCGCGCGGTCCTCGCCACCCTCGAGGCCGGCTGCTCGGCCCCGCTGGGCGCGTTGGCCGAGGTGGTCGAGGGGGAGGACGGCGAGGAGCTGTGGCTGCGGGCGGTCGCCCTCAGCGAGGACGGCGGCCTCTCCGTGCGGATGAGCGCGACCGGCCCGGTCGCCGACGCAGCAGCACTCGGAACACGCCTCGCGAGCGAGATGCTCGACGAGGGAGCAGCAGACCTGATGGAAGCACCAGTGAGGAAGCAGCACGCATGACGCGAGTACAGACCCCGCAGGCCAGCAGCGCGACCCCGGGCTGGGTGTCGTTCGTCGGCAGTGGACCCGGTGACCCGGGCCTGCTGACCGTGCGCGCGGTGGAGCTCCTCCGCAGCGCCGAGGTCATCGTGACCGAGGCCCCGGAGCACGTCGACCTGGTCCGCTCCGTCCTCGGCCTCACCGCGGACGCCGAGGGAGGCCCGGAGATCGTCGACGGCGGCTTCGGCGAGGACGGCCAGCCGCTCACCCACGCCGCGCGCGCCAAGGTCGTCGTACGCCACGGCAAGAAGCAGCGCGTGGTCCGCCTGATGACCGGCGACCCGTTCCTCTACGCCTCCGGCCCGGAGGAGGCGCAGGCCTGCGTGAAGGCCGGCGTCGGCTTCGAGGTCGTGCCCGGTGTCTCCTCGGTCAGCGCCGTCCCGGCCTACGCCGGCATCCCGCTGACGACCAAGCGCCACAAGGAGATGGCCGTCGTCACCTGCGGCGACAAGGTCGACTGGAGCGCGTACGCCGACGACCGCACCCTCGTGCTGCTGTCCGGCGTGGGCAGCATCGGCGAGACCGCCGCCGCCCTCGTCGAGGCCGGCCGCTCGCCCCAGACGCCCGTCGCCGTCACTCGCGTCGGCACCACGACCGAGCAGCAGACCCTCACCTCCACGCTCGCCACCGTCGCCGCCGACATCCGCGCCGCCCGCATCGCCCCGCCGGCGATCATCGTCATCGGTGACGTCGTCGACCTGCGCCAGACGCTGTCCTGGTTCGAGACCAAGCCGCTCTTCGGCTGGCGCGCGCTGGTGCCCCGCACCAAGGAGCAGGCCGGCTCGCTGTCGCGCCGCCTGCGCGACTACGGCGCCGTGCCGGAGGAGGTGCCGACCATCTCGGTCGAGCCCCCGCGCAACCCGCTCCAGATGGACAAGGCCGTCCGCGGACTCGTCGAGGGCCGCTACGAGTGGATCGCCTTCACCTCGGTCAACGCCGTCAAGGCCGTCCGCGAGAAGTTCGAGGAGTACGGCCTCGACGCCCGCGCCTTCTCCGGCCTCAAGATCGCCGCGGTCGGCGACAAGACCGCCGAGGCGATCGCGGCCTGGGGCCTGCGTGCCGACCTGGTGCCCACCGGCGAGCAGTCCGCGGCCGGCCTGCTCGAGGAGTGGCCGCCCTTCGACGACGTGCTCGACCCGATCAACCGGGTCTTCCTGCCGCGCGCCGACATCGCCACCGAGACCCTGGTCGCCGGCCTGATCGACCTGGGCTGGGAGTGCGACGACGTCACCGCCTACCGCACCGTGCGCGCCACCCCGCCGCCGGCGCCGGTGCGCGACGCGATCAAGACCGGCAAGTTCGACGCCGTCGTCTTCACCTCGTCCTCGACGGTGCGCAACCTCGTCGGCATCGCCGGCAAGCCGCACCCGTCGACGATCATCGCGGTGATCGGCCCGGCGACCGCCAAGACCGCCGAGGAGCACGGCCTGCGCGTCGACGTACTGGCCCCCACGCCCGACGTGGAGGTCCTGGTGGACGCCCTCGCCGACTTCGGCGCCGCGCGCCGCCTGTCGATGCTGGAGGCGGGCGAGCCCGTCACCCGCCCGAGCGAGCGCACCGCGTCGGGTCGCCGCAAGGCCCGCGCCAAGTAGTACGACCCGCAGCACCACCTGCCGAGCGGTGGTCCACCTACATTCCGAGCCTGTCGAATGTGGGTGGGCCACCGCTCATTCGGCATGTCGGCGGCGACGCGCCGGTCGGCGGTGGTGAACCTGCAGTCCGGGTGTCCCGAATGTGGGTGGGCCACCGCTCTGACCAGCGCTGGGGGAGGATGGAGCCGTGACCGAGGAGATCAACGTCCAGGGCCCGCTCGTCCGACCCCGGCGGCTACGTCGTACGCCGGCGCTGCGCCGGATGGTCGCCGAGACGCACGTCCACCCCAGCTCGCTCGTGCTGCCGGTGTTCGTCCGCGAGGGGATCGACGAGCCGCGGCCGATCTCCTCGATGCCCGGCGTCGTCCAGCACTCACGCGACTCGCTGAAGAAGGCCGTCTTCGAGGCGGCCGAGCTGGGGCTGGGCGGCGTGATGCTGTTCGGCATCCCCGAGCACAAGGACGCCACCGGCTCGGGCGGCATCGACCCGGGCGGCGTGCTCAACCTCGCGATCACCGACGTGGTCGCCGAGGTCGGCGACCAGCTGACGGTCATGTCGGACCTCTGCCTCGACGAGTTCACCGACCACGGCCACTGCGGCCTGCTCACGCCTGACGGCGAGGTCGACAACGACCAGACGCTGGCGGCGTACGCCGAGATGGCGCTCGCGCAGGCGGCCGCGGGTGTCGACATGGTCGGCCCGAGCGGGATGATGGACGGCCAGGTCGGTGTCGTGCGCCAGGCGCTCGACGACGGCGGGCACAGCCACGTCTCGATCCTCGCCTACTCCGCGAAGTACGCCTCCGCCTTCTTCGGCCCCTTCCGCGAGGCCGTCGACTCCTCGCTCGAGGGCGACCGCCGCACCTACCAGCAGGACCCCGCCAACGCGGTCGAGGGCGTGCGCGAGGTGCTCCTCGACGTCGAGCAGGGCGCCGACATCGTGATGGTCAAGCCCGCCCTGGCCTACCTCGACGTCGTACGTCGTGTGCGCGACGCCGTCGACGTGCCGGTCGCGGCCTACAACATCTCCGGCGAGTACGCCATGGTCGAGGCGGCCGCCGCCAACGGCTGGATCGACCGCGAGGCCGCCATCCTGGAGACCCTCACCTCGATCCGCCGCGCCGGCGCCGACGTGGTGCTGACCTACTGGGCCGCCGAGGCCGCGCGCATGCTCCGTGCTTGATGGCGCTCGCTCCGCGCCCGCTGGTTGAGCAGGGCCGCCAGGCCCGTGTCGAAACCAAGGGCTTGGTTTCGACACGCTCGCTTCGCTCGCTGCTCAACCGGCGGTGGGACACCTAGGTGTGATGTCCAGGGACGTTGTTTCGTGACACGGCCCTGAGTTGCTGGATGGCGAAGGCCTCCGGTTGTGAAGTGGAGATGTCTAGTAACCGCTTC
>NZ_JAURTI010000007.1:0-172917 GCF_031457855.1 Nocardioides sp. BE266
GCGCATCGCGCTTCTCGCTTACGGAGACGACGCGAGGGCCTGCATCGAAGCGCTCTCCGAGCTCGGTGACCGGCTGGCCAACGGCCAGCACCGCCCGGACGTGGGTCCGATCTTGTGGGTCAACGGGGACCAGTGGTTCGACGTCCTGGCTGGCACCAGCGGGACCGTGGATCCCTCCTCCCGAGCGCGTATGGATGCGGAGTTCGCCCTGATGGGCAAGGTTCGGCCCTCCGGCAGCCGGACAGACCTCGCCGCCGCCCTCCAGGGCGACCCTGCCCCCGTCACCGCACACCTCGCGGCCGCGCAGGAGCGGCTCATGGAGATGGACCTGAGTGGGTTCAAGGCGGAGGTCGAGTGGCTCGGCTCGCGACTCGACGAGTTCACCGAGAACCGGCAGCCGCTCTCCGACGTCGACGCGGCCCGCGCACTGGCGGCAATCCAGAGGGGTACTGCCAGGGATGCCGCGCTGATCCGCCTGACGCGGTCGACCGCTCCGGTCCACACGGACCTGTGGCGCGACCTGGTGCGCCGCTCCCCGGAGGAGGTCCGTGACCAGGCGGCGTGCATTCTCGCGCTCAGCTCGTACATGGAGGGCAACGGGGGCCAAGCCTGGGTCGCGCTCGACCAGATCACGGCGGCGCCGCCTGCGCTCGCCGAGGTCGTCCAGACCGCACTCGAGCACGCTGTCCGCCCGGAGGTGCTCGAGCGCATGCTTCACGAGCCGAGCGGCGGCAGCGCAGTCATGCAGCGGGCCGCTCTGCGCAACCAGCCCACGCTGGGACCCCGCGGTCACGAGAACGACAGCCCCAGCAAGCGCGGGATCGACGGCCCGGACTCGGCGTCCCCGAGCCGCTGAGACAAGGACGGCGAATAGACTCATGTCGAACACTCGATCGCAGCTGGAGAAGCGCCTCGCGCGACTCCTTGCCACCGCTCCCCCACGCACACCGACCTCGGAGACGCAGCCGAAGGTCGACTTGGTCTACCTCGACCTCGGCGACCCAGGACCGGCTGGAGGCGAGCCGCCACGAGTAGACCCGACCCGGCTGTCAAGCGGCTCGCCCTCGACCTGTGGATAGCGCTTCGCTATCCACAGGTTTTCAGCGGTGAGGTTGCAGTGTCGGCGGTGAGATGCACACTCGGATTGAGGTGTCGGCGCGTTCGGGTCGTGTCGACCACGTGGGCCGCGGGGTCCCGGGCAAGGAGAGGACGTGACGACCGTGCGGACATCGACAAAGCTGATCCGCCTGGGCGCCGTTGTGCCCGCCGGCCTCGCTGGCAGCTTTATCGCCGTCATTGGTTTGGGCTTCCTGCCCGACCTCGGCCTGGTGGCCGCGTTCGCCGGCACGCTCGTGGTGTCGCTGGTCCTGGCAAGCGGGGCCTGGGAGGCACCGGCTGTTCGTGTATTCGGGTTCGCTCGGAGCCTTCGGCCGGGTGAGCACGCTGCCCTCGGTCCGGCGCTGGCCCTCCTCAAGGTGCTGGAGCTGCAGCCGGAGCGCGTGCTGATGCGCCTGGCCGACACCGGTGAACTGCCCGCGAGGTGGATTGGACGACGCACGGTGATCGTCGATCCGACCCTGGCCCAGGGGCTGTACGAGAACCGTCTCACCCGCGAGGACGCGGCCGCGGCGATCGGGCATGCAGTGGCAAGCCAGCGGATCGGGCCGTCCCGGTTCGACCTCGCCGCGCGACTGTGGGCGTTCCCCTGGACGCTCCTGGACGCTGTGGTCCGACAGATCGCGCGAGCCTTCTCGTGGGTGCCCGCGGCTGGGTTCGCGTGGCAGATGCGGTTCGTGATCGGCGTGATCGTGGTCGTCCAGGGATTCCAGCCCGGTGGAAACCCTGCTCTCGGAATCGCAACCGGTGCCTTGATCGCGATCAGCTACATCGGGCCCGCCGCCGACCGGCACTGGCGCCGCGTTGTCCAGCGAGCCGCCGACCGCGAGGTAGCCCTCGCTGGCCTTGCTGGGTCGATGGTCCACTACGCGCAGTGGCAAGACGGTGCCGACTCCCTCGAGCGGGTCCACCGCATCAGCGAAGCCGCTGCCGAACGCCAGCGCAGGAAGAAGGCCGCGCAAGAGCCCACCGCCACGACCACCGGGTGCGGTGCGCTGGTGCTGACCCACCCGACCGCACGCCGCTAAGCCGAGGAAGTAACAACGATCATGGACGACCCGCACCTCGAAGCCGACCTGTTCTTCGGCCCCTGCAACGATCCCGACTGCCCCGGCGCGGCTCTTGCCGCTCGGGAACGACGACTCGAACTCGTCTGGCCTACGCGCGAGGAGCAGCAGCTGATCGACGGGATCAGCGAGTGATCGTCAGCCCGCCATGTTCCGGCCTGTCTTACTTCTTGTCGATGATGTCCAGTTCGGGCAGCGCGTCGACGATCTTCATCGTCTCCAGCGACACGGTGACGATCCGTGCGAGCAGGTCGAGGATGTAGCGCGGATCCTCGACCTCGCGTGACCAGTCGCTCGGATCGTTGACGATGCCGGAGGCGTGTCGGTCTTGACGTAGTAGCGGTCGATAATCCACTCGATCGCTGATCGGCTTCCCAGCATGTACTCGTACGCCGCCAGCGGGATGCCGCTAAGCGTGATCCGGTCGTTGTACCGGAGCACCGTGCGGTCGGCGGCGTCGTGCTCGGTGGCGTCGTGCTCGGTGGCGTCGGGGAGGACGACCCTGATCGCGCCACCGTAGGCCTCGAACCCGTGCGGCACCAGGCGTTGGAGTGTCCATACCTCGCGGGCGGTGATCACGATCGTGTCGGCCGGGTCGCCG
Source organism: Nocardioides sp. BE266 (assembly GCF_031457855.1). NCBI lineage: Bacteria > Bacillati > Actinomycetota > Actinomycetes > Propionibacteriales > Nocardioidaceae > Nocardioides > Nocardioides sp. BE266. Next base: position 2,785 of record NZ_JAURTI010000007.1, read on the forward strand.
ATCGCGGCCGTGAGCCGTCTTTTGGGCTGACCTTGGGGCGGTCGTCGAGGACGCAGGAGGTCAGCACGAGTGGTTTCCACCGTGCGGTGTCCCAGATGCGGTCGACGACTGCTTCGGCGCTCAGCGCGGCCACAGCGTCCGGGATGTCGTCGTACGACGCGGCGGGGTGGCGCGACATGACACTGCTCACTGGTCGGTGTGGGTGGTGGTGTGCCGGTCGTGGCCCGCGGCGGGCGGCAGTGGCGGCATGTCCTCGGTGACGACCCAGCTCCACACTTCGGTGCCGGTGTCGGCGCCGATCTGGGCGGCGACCTCGCGGTCCTCTTCGCTGCTGAGCAGGAACGCCGCGGTCGGGGTCTCGGTGTCGGTGAGCACGAGGGACGCCATCGGCCTGTCGGGGGCGAGGTTGTAGCGAAGCGACTTGGTGAACCGGCGGCGCCCCTCGAGCGCGGTGTCGAGGAGCAGTTTGTCGAGGAGCGACTCATAAGGCAGCCAGTTGCGGTCGGTCATGACCAACGAGATCTCTTCGGCCGTCGCCAGGCCGGCGCGGCCCACGGAGAAGGTGGCGATCACCATCAGGTGGCCGTCGTCGTTGGCCTGCCACAGTTCGAGCTCGTCGCCGAACCGCTTCTTGAGGCGGTTGTGGAGGGTGTCGTCGAGCATGAGCGGCGCGTCGGGCAGGTGCTTGATGACGAGCTTGTGGCCGAACCGGGCTGGCGCGATGTCCTTGAGCTCACCGATGAGCATCATGAACTGCTGGGCGGAGCCGTGCTGCTGTAGTGGCGCCCATGCGGAGAGTCGCCGGGCGGCGATCTCGGTCTTCTTCTCGAGGTTGAACGGTTCGGGGACGTAGAGCTTCGTGGCGAGCGGCTTGCCATTGGTGAACTTCCCGCGAGCGGCCTGGCGCAGGTACCAGGACACGATGCGCCAATTGCGCTTGCCGTCCATGCCGGGGGTCCAGGTCGCCAGGTCGGCTTCTTGCCACAGGTAGTGCAGGACAGCGCGCAGGGTGAGGCGGTTGGGGTCGGCGGCGACCGAGTCGGCCACTCCCCCGCTGCCGGCTCCGGCTGGGGCGGCGCGTTCGGCCTTGGACATGCGGAACCCGAGCTTGATGGCGGTCAGGCCGCTGTCGGCTTCCTCGGTGATGGCCGATCCGAGGACCTGCCCGAGGCCGGAGAGCTCTTCGGGCGGCAGGTAGGAGGCACAGCGGTGGGTGTGCGCGAGGCCCGTGTCGGGCATGCGCTTGATAACGAACTTCTCGGGCCCGACCTTAGCGACATACATGGCGACCCCGTCCGGGCGGCACAGGCATAAAGGCCGGATGCGGTCGGTGTGGGCGGCCGCGAGCATCTGTTGGACGTCGGGGTGGTTGGCGTGGGTGATGCGGCGGCCGTACAGCTCGAAGGTCTGCCGGTCATGGTCGTGCCCGTGCCCGTGTGCCGTGGGTCGTGTCGCGGTCGCGCCGTGCGCTTGGTGAGTGGCGTTCATACCCAAGAAAGGCAACCGAGCATCGAGCGGATCGGACGCCGCGACGGCGCCCTGTTGGAGGTTTTCCACTTTTTCTCCACGACGTGTCCGATCTGCAGGCCGCGTGGGTGCTTTTCGTTGGAGAGAGGACGGTTTGGTGAGCCGCGGTGGGCTGCGGCCGTCGTCCTCACCGACGGTGTGGAGGTGCCGCGTGGCGCGAGGTCGGGCGAAGGCGGACGACTCTGATCAGCTGGCGCTGTGGGACTTTGGTGAGGAGCCGAGTGAGCCGTCGGTTGACGGTGCTCCTGCTGTCGGCGAGGTGGAGCACACTAGAACTGAGGCGGAAGGAGCCGACGATGAGTCAGCAGACTGGCAACGAGGTCGAGCCGAGGATGGCATACGCGTCGACGGCGCTGCGGTACTGGACGACGTACCTGCCGTCTCGCCTGGGGACGATCCCGGTCAACGAGCGCCAAGCGTTCTTCGAGGATCTGGGACGCCAGGTGGCCGAGATGGTGGACTACCTGGCGGCGGACAACCTGCGGGCCTCGAGCCGGCCGCACGACCCGCCGGAACTGACCCGTCGTCGGGCGACGATGGCGAGGATGCGGGCCGAGGACGAGGCGCTGGCCGAACTGGTGTACCTGCCGAAGGAGAAGGGCACCAGGGGTCGGGAGACCCCGACGACGCTGACCGCGGAGTAGAACCCCTCTCCCCCGCCGCCGTCGCAGCGCAGCGGGTCTTTCAGCCCTCCGGGCAGGACGATCTCGCGCCCGCTGGCGTGGAGGCGAAGGTTCGGGCGAACCTCGAGGCGTTGTGGCTGTTGCGGCGCATCGAGGCAGAGGACCGCCCCGCCGCCGCCGAGGAGCAGCAGGTCCTGGCCCGGTTCGCTGGCTGGGGTGCGCTGCCGAAGGTGTTCGTGACCGGTGACGACACCTACGCCACGGTGCGTGAGGAACTGCGTGGGCTGCTGTCGCCGGCTGAGTACGACGACGCGATGCAGAACGCGTTGAACTCTCACTTCACCGATGCCGGGCTCGTGGAGCCGATGTGGTCCGCGCTGGAGGGGCTCGGGTTCGAGACGGGGTTGGTGCTGGAGGCCGGTTGCGGCACCGGCAACTTCATCGGATTCGCGCCCGCGGGGGCGCGGATGGTCGGGGTTGAGCGCAACGAGGTCTCGGGCGCGATCGCGCGGCTACTGTACCCCTCGGCCGAGGTGCGGGTGGAGTCGTTCGGCGATACGCCGGTCCGAGCCGGCACCTACGATGCAGTGATCGGTAACGTCCCGTTCGGGAACTATCCCGTCAGGGACCGGGTACACAATCCGCGCAATCAGCTGCTGATCCACGACCACTTCATCTCCAAGGCGCTGGCTGGGTTGAAGCCCGGCGGCACGATGGCGGTCATCACGTCGGCGGGCACGCTGGACAAGCAGAACTCGACGGTGCGGCGTGGCTGGTTCGAGCACGCTGACCTGCTCGGTGCGGTGCGTCTGCCGAACGCTGCGCACCGGGCGGCCGCGGGCACCGAGGTCGTCACCGACGTCTTGCTGTTGCGACGGCGGGAGCATGACCGGACGCCGGGAGACGACGCGTGGGTGACCTCGGTGCCGACCCTGTTGGACGACGGCACCGAACGGCACATCAACGGCTACTTCACTGCGCACCGCACCAACATCCTCGGCACCACGTCCACCGGGCAGGCCGCGATGGGCCGCGAGGTGCTGGCGGTCCGCAACGTGGTGACCGCCGCGGACCTGGGCACCCAGCTGCGGTACCGGCTCGAGGCGATCGCTCGCGACGCGGTCGCGGAGGGCCGGGCCCACTCCCCCGCCGGTTCGACCACACCGGCGGCGCCTGCTGCGTCGTCGGCGGCGTCGCCTGGCGTTGACGCTCCTGAGCCTCGCCCCGAGGCGGCGGTGTCGAAGCCCCACCAGTCCCCGCCGCCGACGCCTGCCACGCGTCTGGAGCCGGTGAGGTCGACGCGCACGCTGGCCAGGGCGAAGAAGGTCGGGCAGATCACCCACACCGACACGCATCCGGTACCCGGCAAGCGGCGGGGCTCGGCGGGGTCGCTCCAGCACTCCTTCACCGTCGTCGACTACGACGGCACCGAGGCGCCCTATGTGCCGGACGGGTCGGTGACCGCGGGCCGCCGCACCAAGCATGGCCACCATCCCTCCCAGGCTGATGAGCTTGTAAGCCTGCTGCGGCTGCGGGATCTCGCGGCCGACCTGCGCGAGGCCGAGCGGGAGACGGTCGAGGACACTGCGGAGATCGACGAGCTGCGGGCCGAACTGAACCGCTGCTACGACACCTATGTGGCCGACTACGGCCCGATCAGCCGGATGAAGCCCTCGCAGAAGTTGGCCAAGGTCAAGGACCCCGAGGACCCGAACCAGACCGAAGGGCTGATCGAGGGCGAGGACGGCAAGTGGTACGAGCTCATCTACACCAAGCCGGGGATGGGTGGCATCCGTAAGGACCCCACCTGGTGGTCGCTGACCGGGTTGGAGTCAAAGTACGACGAGTTCACCAACACCGCGGAGAAGGCGAAGTTCTTCACTCAGCGGATGGTCGGGTTCCGCGAGCTCCCGTCGAGGGCGGAGTCTCCGGCCGATGCGGTGGCGATCAGCCGGGAGCACGACGGCCGCGTCGACATGGACCGCATCGCCGACCTGCTCGGCGTCCCGGTGGCCGAAGCCACCTCGCTGACCAAGGGGCTGGTGTTCACCGACCACCGCACCGGCGACCTGGTCCCCGCTCACCTGTTCTTGTCCGGCAACGTACGCCGCAAGGCGACCGAACTCGAGGCGCTCGCCAAGGACGACCCCGAGACGTGGGGTGAGGCGGCGGCCGCGATGCGTGCCGCGGTCCCGCCGGACAAGGACGTCACCAAGATCAGCGCCAAGCTCGGCATGGTGTGGATCCCCGCCGGTGACGTGGAGGCGTTCGTTCACGACATCACCGGCAACGACCGGGCCACCGTCACCTACAGCGAGGAGGACGGCTGGAAGTGCTCGCCTGCCAACGGCGGGTCGCGCCGCAACCCGGCCCTGGAGGGCGGCGGCTCCATGGGTGCGCCTCCGGGGCATGACTGGCGCAAGCCGTTGAAGGCGAAGTGGGGCACCTCGCGGCGCACCACCTACCAGCTCGTCGAGACCGCATTGAAGGGGCAGCGGCCCCAGGTGACCGACAAGGACTCCGATGGTGTGGAGCGGATCAACCGCGCCGAGACCGAGGCCGCCGGCGAGCAGATGGAGGTCATCGAGAAGGAGTTCGCACGGTGGCTGTGGCGCGACCCTGAGCGCAAGCAGCGGCTGCACACCGCCTACAACGACAAGTACCGCTCCTACACCGACGTCAACTACGTCGACTCCCCCTACTCGGCCTACCCGGGCATGTCGGATGCGATCGCGTTGGACCCGCACCAAAACGACGCGGTCGCGATGGCCAAGGACTCCGAGGCGGTGCTGTTGCACCACGAGGTCGGCACCGGGAAGACGTTCACCCTTGCCGCGGCGATTATGGAGAAGCGGCGGCTGGGGCAGATCAGCAAGCCGGTCGTGGTGGTGCCGAACCATCTGCTGGAGCAGTGGGTGCGGGAGTTCACGATCCTCTATCCCGACGCGCAACTGCTGGCCACCGACACCAAGGGCATCTCCGGGCCGGACGCGCGGCGCCGGTTCGTCGCCCAGGCGGCCTCGCACGACTGGGATGCGGTGGTGATGACCGCGTCGTCGTTTCGGCTGCTGCCGCTCTCGGAGGAGACGATCGAGGACAACATCCAGCAGCGTCTGGACAAGCTGCGCGACGAACGGGAGGAAGCACTCGCCGAGGGCGACACCAAGGCGGTGAAGCGGATCGGGGAGCGGATCGAGCGCGAGGAGTCCTCGCTGCGTGAGCTGCAGGACCGCATCGGCGGTGACGTGGGGCCGCTGGACTTCGAGACCGCCGGGTTCGACTACATCGTGGTCGACGAGGCGCACGAGTACAAGAACGACGAGGTCGAGTCCTCGGTGCGGGCGTTGGCGAAGGGCAAGCCGAACCTGGGGGCGGTTGACCTGCGGGCCAAGCTGGACTGGCTGCGGGACCGCAACGCCGAACTGGGGAAGCGGTCGGTGGCGTTGTTCGCGACCGGGACGCCGATCTCGAACAGCACGCGCGAGTTTTACGTGATGATCCGGTTCCTGCGCCCCGACCTGCTTGCCGAGGCAGGCGTGAGCGAGTTCGACGACTTCCGCAAGGCGTTCTTGCAGATGGAGGAGTCCATCGAGCCGACCGTGACCGGGCGCCTGCAGGTGAAGATGCGGGAGGGCGACGGCCTGGTCAACGCGGGCGAGTTGAAGCGGATCTGGGTGCAGTTCGCCGACGAGGTGACCGCCGAGGACGTCGGCCTGGAGCGGCCGAAGCTGCGCGGCGGTCAGGCCGAGAAGATCCTGAGGGGTGTTTCCGAGCATCAGGAGGCGTTCATCCGGCAGCTCAACGTGCGCCGGCAGGCGATCAAACCGAAGTTCAAGCCCGAGCCGGGAGAGGACACGGTGGTCGCGATCGGCACCGACGGGCTGACCTCGGCCGTCGACCTGCGGCTCCTGCCGGCACTCAAGCTCTGGGAGGCCGGGATCGACCCGGCCGACCTCACGGACGCGGACTCCAAGGTGCCGCTGGTCGCCGAGCAGGTCCTCACCGAGTGGCAGCGGACTCGTGACGACGAGTTCATGGTGCGCCGCGGCTCTGCTGAGCCCGCGCCGATCCGCGGCGGGTTCCAGCTGGTGTTCTGCGACAAGGGCGTCCCGAACAGCGAGGGTAAGCACTCGTTCTACGACGCGTTGAAGTTCGCGCTGGTCGACGGCGGTCTCAAGCCGGACGAGGTCGCGTTCATCCACGACGCCGAAGGCGATGCGACCAGACTCGGCAAACTGACCGAGCGGTGTCGTACCGGCGATATCAAGGTGCTGATCGGGTCGACGGCGAAGATGGGCACCGGCCTGAACGTGCAGAACCGGCTCTCGGCGCTCCATCACGTCGACGGCGCCTACCGGCCCGACCAGATCGAACAGCGCAACGGCCGCGCCATCCGACGCGGCAACCAGTACGACGAGGTCCGGGTCCTCTACTACCCCCTCGAAGGCTCCACCGAGGGATTCCAGTGGGCGCACGTCGCGCGGAAGGACAACTTCCTGCGCGCGTTCGCGCTCGCCGACCTCGACGCCACGATCATCGGGCAATCAGAGTCGGCGACCCAGTCCGAGGCAGCGATGTTGAAGGCGCTCGCGGCGAACAACCCGCTGCTGATGGACAAGACCCAACTCGACCTGGATCTGCGGCGGATGCAGAACCAGGCCGACACCTTCGACGCCTCGAAGGAGTACCACGCCAACGTCGTCGCCCAGGGCACCCGCATGATCACCTCGCTCACAGCCAGCATCACCGCGCTGGAGGCAGCAGCCAAGGAGGTGAATGACACCTCCGGCGAGGCGTTCCGGATGCACGTGACCAACAAGTACGGGCGTCTGGAGGACAAGGCGATCCTCGAACGCAAGCACACCGCGCTCCTTCTCTCCGAGACACCCGCCCTGGCTGGCAGTCTGGAGTACGCGCCGCTGGGTGAGGGGCGGCCGTTCCTGATCGGCAAACTGGGCGGCGTCCGGCTCTACGCCTGGACCTACCGTCCAGGGATCGGGAAGCCGGGCTACCGCGTCGGGGTCGACGACCCCCGTAACACGCGCGAGTGGGCCCCGGACCTGCTCGACCTCACCCCGGCCGAGCTGACGCCGGGGAAGATCGACACCGGTGCGATCACGCGCCTGGAGAACCTTGTCCGCAGCATCGCCGACCGGCCCGCTGCGTTGGGGGCGCGGGTCGAGCGGCTGCGCAAGGAGGTCGAGGTCTCGGCGGCCGAGGAGGACACCACTTTCGAGGCCGGCGCCGAGCTCGACGCACTCAAGGAACGCAACCGGGCGCTGACCGAGCTGATGCGGCTCGTGGCCGCCGAGCGACCCAGCCCCTCGGCCGCCGCTCCGGACGGGGCCGCTGCTGCCGAGGCTGCCGAGGCTGCCGTTGAGTCGGCTGCGTCGGTTGGCACCGTGGCTGATGATGCTGCACGCAAGCACGCCGCCCTCGTCGCCGAGGCGGAGGCCACCTACAACGGGACGACCGAGAAGTGGCGGTCGCTGCGCGATGCACGTCTCGAGGCGCCGGGCAACGTCAAGCCGGCGGAGATGGGTGCGATCCGCACCTCTCGACGCCGGATCAAGCAGCAGATGGCCGAGCGGGCGCGAGAGGCACGAGGCGAACCGGCACCGCGGCCGCGGATTCACGCCCGCGACGCCTCCGAGCAGCCGGCAGTCACCTCGCCGAGGCCTAGCGGATCCCAGTCGACGGGCCGGCCCGCGCTCGCCCCGCCTCCCCCACCGACAGCGCCGCCACCACCGGGATTCGGCGGTCCCACCGACGGGCCCGGGTGGTCGCGATGACCCAGGCGCGGACACCACGTTCTCTCCACAGGCGACCATCGGCGCCCGTTCTCCCCAGGTTCGGGCGTGCCAGACACGACCCGTTGACGGGGTCTGTTCCACTAGATGGCGGGGTCGGACCCGCTGTCGATCCTCATCGAAAGGACCACAACTGATGATCGTTCCTACCGACCTCCGCTCCGGTGACGTGTACGACACGACCCCGGACTTCATCTACGCGGTCTCTCTGATTGCCGCGCTCGAAGGCGCCACCGGCCACAACGGGCACGCAACGGTCCTGCCGTACCTGGGCATGGCCCGTGCCGAGCTCACCGACTTCGGTCAGCGGCGCCCCGCCCACTACGTCCCCGTGCACATCAGTGACCTGCCTGCTGGCCTGGCCGACCTCGACGAGCGCCTGACCGCGCTCCTGGCGGACTCCCCGGTGCTTCAGCACAGCCTCCGCATCGACGCTGCCCAGCGGCTGCTGCGGCGCGGTGTCGCCGCGGTCGCGTAGGAGAGTGCAGGCCATGACGACCCCGACACCTGACCTGCGGTGGGACGACGCGATCCGGTCTTTTCGCCACAACGGCCCCGACGGCGATGCCGCCCTGGCGGCCGCGCACCCCGATCTGGCCGACGCCATCCGAGCCCTCGCGCCGGGCCAGGCATGCGTGGTGGTGGGCGTTCCGGTAGCCCGGCAGGACGACGGCAACTGGCGAGCCGGTGATGACCGCAGCGTCGCCTCGCCGTGGGTCGTGGTGCAGTCCGTGCGCAGCGCCATCGTCCGATGACCAGTCTGAGGGTGCGCGAGGTCGCCGGCGACCTGCTCGAGCAGCCGGTCGAGGCGCTGGTCAACGCCTGGAACCGGAACTTCGTGCCGCGCAGGTTGCTGCTGACCGGCGGGATCAGCGGACAGTTGAAGAAGGTCACTGGCCCTGAGCCGTGGCGCGACCTGGCACGGATGGGTGTCCTGCAGGTTGGCGACGCCGTCGTGACGTCGGCCGGCGACATGGCGGGCCCGACGTACCTGATCCACGTCGTCGGGCTCAACGCGTTTTGGCGTGCCAGCGCTGGCGGCGTCGAGGCATGCGCCCGGAGTGCCGTGCAGAGGGTGCGTGAGCTCGGGGTCGCCTCGATCGCGGTGCCACTGATCGGCGCCGGTCACGGGGGCCTCTCCCCCGCCACCTCACGGGCGTCGATCCTCCGCGGCCTGGAGACTGCCGACGGGGACGTCGACGGGGATCTCGACGTACTGATCTGCGCTCCGGCCGCCAGCTGACGCTTCCCCGAGTTCAAGACCGGGTGTCCGATCGGGCGCCGTGGCGGTTGCTTCTCTCGAGCATGAGAAGACCGATGCCCCCTGAGGCGACCTGGACCGACTTCGTCAACGCCCACGGCGGCCTGCAGACGCCGGGCTGGTGGGTGACGTTGTGCTGGTACGCCGATTCCGAGCACCCGAGGCCGGAGGTCGTTGGGCCTTATCCGTCCTACGACCAGGCGGTGTCCGCGATGGAGGACTCGCTGCTGATCGACGGGTTCGCCGAGGACACCAAGCGCGAGGACTGGCTCAACGACGTCTACGTGGCCACCGATTCGGCCTCCATCGCCCAGATGTGCGCCAACTACGGGCCCCGGGTCACGTTGATCGACCCGTTCGACCCCAACCACTTCGGGTCCGAGCACCCCGGCGCCGCGGGCGGCCGCGCAACGACGCAGACACCTGCCACAGCCCTGCAGGCCGGCGCGCTACGCATCGCGTACGCGCCACCGTCGCGACCGGCCACCGAGCCGGACACCATCGCCAGCAACCCCTGACCCGCCGTCACACCCTGACCCTCGCCGGAGATGAGTGAGAACAACTAGGCGTTATTCTCACTTAGATCTACTATCTGAGACATAGGCGGGAGGTGTTCTCAATGGTCGACGACGTGTCGGGCGATTCCTCGGCGGTGTACGCCGGGCCGCGGGTGGCGGTGCCTGCACACGGCCGCCGCGCGGTCGCGTGGCGACAGGCCCACCGCGGCGGGACGGTGGATGACCGGACGTTGCGCGAGGTGACGGTGTCGATCCCGCCGCATGTGGCCGGGCTGGATCCGCGCGTCCCGAACGACGTCCTCGCCGAATGCGATCTGGCGGTGCGGACGATCGCCCACCTGGATGAGACCGGTGGCGCGCATCTGCGTCCGCTGGCGACCCTGCTGTTGCGGGCCGAGTCTGTGGCGTCGTCGAAGATCGAGCACGAGGACGCGAGCATCGAGGACTTCGCCCGTGCCCTGCACGGGGTGAAGGCCAACTCGTCGGCCACCTCGATGGTCGCTGCCTCCGGAGCGATAGACCGGCTGCTGGGTGGGCCGATCGACACCGCCGGGATCACCGCCGCTCATCGGCTGCTGATGGCCGACGACCCGACCGAGCGGGGCTATGCGGGCCGATGGCGTGAGGTGCAGAACTGGATCGGCGGGTCGGACCACTCCCCTCGCAACGCCTTGTACGTGCCGCCACCGGCCGACCTGGTCGAGGAGCTAATGGGCGATCTGATCGCGTTCGCGCGCCGCACCGACCTGCCGGTGATCGTTCAGGCCGCGATCGCACATGCCCAGTTCGAGTCGATCCACCCCTTCACCGATGGCAACGGCCGCATCGGCCGCGCCCTGGCCGCGGCGGTGATCCGCGAACGCGGTGTGGCGCAGCACGTGGTGATCCCGATCGCCTCGGCCTTGGTGGCCCGCCGTGAGCACTACTTCGACACGTTGAACCACTACCGGGCCGGTGACGCCGGGCCGATCGTGCACGCCTTCGCCCGGTCGGCGATCGTCGCCTCACAAGAGGCCACGCTCACCGCTGACCGCCTCGCGGCGATGCCGGAGCAGTGGCACCGCCTGGCCGGCGCACCACGGATGGGCAGCGCCACGGCGGAGGTTCTGGCCTCGCTACCGGCCGCGCCGATCTTCACCGCCGACGACCTCGAGACCCGGCTCGGGCTCTCCACGGCATCGACCTACCGCGCGATCGAACGACTCGCCGATACCGAAGTGATCCGGCCGCTGACGGACCGGACCCGCAACCAGATCTGGGGAACCGGCGACCTGCTCGACGAGCTGCACGACCTCGGCGTCAGGATCGGCGCACGCTCCGGCGAACTGCTCGCCCCACCTGGCGGCGCACCGGCCCGGTCGACGGTGTTGCAGGCCGCGACGCTCGGCACCAGCGCGCCCACACCGCGACCACCCCACGCGCCACCCATCGACGGGGTCGACCACTCCCCCGGTACGCCGTCCAGGTAGAGCTCTCCTCGGCTTCTCCACAACTAGTTCCCGCCGCGGTGTCCGATCTGGCGCCGCGGCGGTTGCTTCTCGTCGGTATGGAAGCAACCTGTCCCGATCGGTTCCCGGCGGGTGACCGGCGATGACGGTCTCCACGTACGGCGAGCACGCCGAGAACGCGGCTCGGGCGCTCAACAGCCTGATCTGTGACGACGTGATCCCGGTCGAGGAGTACGCGGTCGACCAGATGCTGCACTGCCGCGAAGCGGTGGTCGACGCGCTGCGGCAGCGGCTCTACGACGTGGGCCAGGACTCCTGGTATCCCCCGCCTGACCACCTGCCGGCCCGTACTCCGAAGCCGATGCTGGCCGGGCTGGACGAAAAGCTCGCGACCCTGGTGGACAACATCGCCTTCGCGCTGCCCACGCTCGCCCTCGACGAGCGCCACCCCCACTCGGACTACCTCACGCCCGCCTCGGCTGATCCGACGGTCGAGGCGTGGCGAATGGCGGCGATCGAGCTGCTGTCCGCCTCGCACGCGTTGTCGGCGGCCGAGGAGCAGCCGTGGCGCACCGATCCGGGTGCCGGCTGGTGGGTGATGCGCGACGTAGCGGTCGCCCTGGAGGCCGTCCTGGTGCTTGACTCCCGCCTCGAGGAGGTCGGCCTACTCTCGGCCCATCAGCACCCGGAGTTCGCCATGGGGCTGGACGAGAAACGCATGGTGCTCTCCCAGACCGCCCGGGTCGCGACCTGGCACGCGACCAGCGCCAGCCCCGAGGAAGCGACCCCGCGAGCGCAACCCGCTGCACCGTCCAAGGTGGTGCAGCCGGTGTCGATGGTGTCGGCCCCGACCGACCTCGCACCCGCGCAACGACGACTCGGGCGGTTCCTTCGTCCGATGCACGCCTCGGATGCGTTCTTCGCCGATGAGCCGGAGATCACCGCCGACTCGGCCAGGCAGATCACAGCCAGCCAGCTCTTCTTGTGCCGGGCGTTCGCGGCCGCCGCCGACCACTCACCCAAGACCAGCATGTTCGCGACGTTCTTCGCCGACCGCGCCGAAGTGCTGGAGGAGATCCAGCCTCTGCTCAAGCACCTCGATGACGTCAACCCCGACGTCGAGCAGAACACGCGCCGCTTCTGGCAGCAGAGCGAGCTCACGACCGCCCTCACGCGGATGGAGGACCAAGGAGTCGCGCTCCGGCTCCAGCCCGCCCAGATGCTCGAACTCGCCAAGGCGACGCACGAGGTCACCAACAACCTGGGCAAGTCGCTACGGCGTGAACTGTTGCGCACCAACAGCAACCTCGTCGACGCCAACCCGCTCCACGTCGACGGCCCGGTGCGCGTCGCCCGGTACTCCCGGTTGGAGGCGTCGCTGACCGACCTGGTGAACATGCCCGCCCCCAGCGAGCCGGCCACCCGGTTCAGCAACCCGCTCCAGCGGGCGGCACTCCAGCAGTCCCTGAACCTGACCCCCACCACCTCGGCACGGCCACCCACTCCATTCCCGGCCGCTCGGAGCGCCACCTACGGCGCACCTGCGTTCTGATCACAACTCCACAAGCCTTGTCCGGCCCCGTCAACGCCGATCCATGGCAGCGCGGCGAAGGGCACCCACAATCCCGTTTCTCCTTTCACGGGAGGTGTACCTGCGGGGCCGGACACACCTCACATCCACGACCAAGCAAGGAGCTCCCACATGAGCGAGCACCACACCGCCACAGCAGGAAGCCTCTCCCCTGCCGCGGAGTCCCCGTGGGTGGATGACGCCGACTACCCGCACCGGATCGAGAACCACGTCAAGGTCTACCTCCACCTCGAGGAGACCGCGGCCGGGCCGCGGTGGGTCGTCTCGCCGGTGACCGTCGACGGCTACCCCCTCGACGGCGTCGAGGACGGCAACTACTGCGACTACGAGGGCCACCCGCCCGGTGCCCGGCCCGACTGGGACCGCCAGCACCGGCTCGCGAAGGACCTGTACCTGCCCACCGCGGCCGAGCTGCTGCCCATCCTCGCCTCAGCACTGGGAACCAGCGTCAATGGCCCCACCGTCGACCAGCTGCGCGCGGCCTCCGACCTGCTCGCCGAGCACGCCGAGTGGCGCAGCGGACGCGCCGACCTCTCCGAGGCAACTGGTCCCTTCTTCCCGCCCGCGGGCGACTGGCAGGCGAGCGACGATGCGGGTTGCGACCTCGCCGACCGTGCGGTCGCGCTCCTGGCCGAGCTGACCGGACAGACGAGCCCCGTCGACGAGCCGCACCGTCTCGGCGGCGGGTCGGATGTGTCGATGATGCGCGCGGTCCTCGAGGCTCCGGCCGCGCCCAGCGGGCCGGCCGAGACGGGCCACATCCCGCCGCCGTCCTCGACGACGCGATCGGGGCCGGCGCGATGAGCGACAACACGCTGGACAGCTCGCGGTTCACTGACCCGGTCGCGGCGATCGACCACGTCCGCCTTGTTGCCCGAGAGACAGCGGCAAACTCGGGCTACCACGCGGCCGCGGCCGCTGTGATGGATCTGAGGCGTGAGTACCGGATCATGCCGCTCCAACGCCAGGAGACTCCGCCGGACCGACTTGCGACCTGGGACGCCGTACGACTCGAGACCAGGTCGCTGGTGCCGCTGGCGATGGGCGGCACCGCCGACCGCGCCTTGTTCGACGAGCGCGCCGCGACCCCGTCCGATCAGCCAATCCCCCACCACCACCAACCAGGGTGGGCGCCCGATCCATCGGTGGGCCTCCAGGCGGCAGCCCTCCGTATGCCGACCGGCACACCTGCGCCGTGGCCCTCGGTCACCTCTGCCGGCGCCGTGGCTGACCGGTCGCCGAGCCGCTGACTGGCGCGCGGGATCGGGGTTGGTAGAGGTCATGACGCAGATCGCGTTGTTCCGGTTCGACAACAAGTTGCGCCGTCGACCCGGGAACGACGCGGCACAGGTGCACCTGACACCGGAATACGTGCTCGGGCCGGTCCGGGCCGTTCTGGGCGGGCGCATCGAGCTTGACTCCTGCACCACCGCGGACAATCCCGTCGGCGCCGATACCTTCTACGCGCTACCCCGATGACGGCGCTGCCCTCCCGTGGTCGGCTGGGTCGGTCTTCTGCAATCCGCTCTACGGCGAGGCACGGGTGCGTTGGGTACGTCGCTGCGTCGAAGCTGGCGCGGCCGGTTCCCGGGTCGTGCTGCTTATCCCGGCGCATACCGATACCCGCATCTGGCATGAGGCGATGGGCTCGGCGACGTCGCTGCTGTTCATCAAAGGCCGCGTCAAGTTCGGTCTGCCTCGTGCGAACGGACGTCAGGTCGCCGCGTCGCATCCGTCCGCACTCGTCGGATGGAACGTCGACCTCCGTCTCGCGGACGATCTCGGCGCCGCTGTGCATCTCCGCGACCAGGTGCCGACGGCGTGTGTAGACATTCCGCTTGGTCTGTGAACGCTAGGCGTTCCAGCTTGGTCCCCGCGCGCTTCGTTCCGTCGGGCCCCCGGTCTCGATGATCCGCCAACGCACTATTGACAGGGTCGCGAAGCACGCCGAGCAGGTGCTGGTTCGATCTCTAGGATTCGGTCGAGCCGACCACGGCGCTCGACCGAGCCGACTCCACCGTGGTTCCTCGACCTCCTCCAGACCGGCGCACTCCGCCATTCCGAAGCCGATACGAGGACCGACTCAGCCCCCGGAGCGTCACTCCCCCGGCGCCTGGGCTCGACACAGATCACCACGCTGTGATTCACGGGCTCCTTGGCTCCTGTCAAACACCCATCCCAGGAGCCTCAGAACGCCGCTCTCGCGGCCTTCGAGGGCTTCGGTGGACGGAACCACGCCTCGCGATGCCAGAGCCTCAGCGGGGCGCGGGACTGGGGCCGGCGATCGGCGGCCTGCTCGACGGTCTTGGGTTCGGCACTTACGGACTTCGGTAGTTCGGTAGATGCGTAGAGCGGTAGCACGTAGGTGACGTGGTGCGGCACTCGCGGAGTTGCGTACTCGCGGACTGTCGCAGTGGCGGACTGCGGCAGCCCGGCACTTCCGACCCTCCGAGGTTTGCCGGTTTTGGTCTCGACAGAGCGGCCCAACTCGCGAAGTCCCGTGCTTCCATCGTGCCGGACTTCCGTAGTCACGCAGTCACGCGCTGCCGGAGGTTGGTAGGTCGGCACCCCGGGAGTTGCGGACTGCGGTAGACCGGCTGTCCCGTAGTCCGGGCCTTCGGGGGTTCGGTAGTCCGCACGTTCCGCACTCCGCTACTGCCGGGCCTACGTGGTTACGCAGTTACGTGGTCCGGCACTTGGGAACTTGCGAGGTCGCCGGCGTGTCCTCACGGCGGGGAGCCCGGCAGTTCCGTAGCCTCGCACTACCGAACTGCCACACCCGCGGTGTCCGGCACTTCGGGCGTTCCGAACTTCGGAACAACCGAGCGTTCGAACTTACGCACTTCCCCCTCGTTCTTAAGGAGATCGCGATGCGGATTGTGGTTGTCGCCCACGAAAAGGGCGGTACCGGCAAGTCGACGACCGTGATGAACCTCGCTGCTGTGCTCAGTGAGAATTCACGCATCCTCGTTGTTGACGTCGACCCGCAAGGGTCGGCGTCGTTCTGGGCAGACCAAGCTGGCGACGCATTGCCGTTCGATGTCGCCGACGACACCAACCCTCACAACCTGGCCCAGTTGAGGCAGTTGCCGTACGACATCGTGCTCGTGGACACGCCCGGCAACCTCACTGCGAGGGATGTTCTGGAGACGGTCCTGCGGGAGGCGGACTTCGTGATCCTTCCGACCGAGGCTGGTGGGGCACTGGCCGTGCCGCCGCTGGTGAAGACCATCCGGCAACTCGTCGAGCCCGCTGGCGTGGACTACCGGGTCCTGGTCAACAAGGCGGATATGCGCGATGGGGTCATCAGTGGCGCGGAGACCGGCGGGAAGACGCAGTCGGCCGCCTACTACGACACCGTCAACTTCCTGAAGCAGGCAGGTCTGAAGCACTTCACGTCGTACATCAAGCGGTACAAGATGCACGCCGACGCGCCGGTGGAGGGCAAGGTCGCCACCCAGTACGGCGGCGACAAGATCTCCAAGGCGGCCGCCGAGGACTATACGAATCTGGCGCTGGAACTGAACTCGTTGTGGGCGAACCAGGGTGCCGGGCAGGCGTCGGTGACGATGCGGGCGGTGAACTGATGGCGCGCGTGAAGGGCGGACTGGCCAACCTGATTCCGTCAGTCAATGACGTCCAGGGAACGAAGCCGGGGGAGGGGCCTGCGGATACGCACCTGAGTGTGGTCACCCCGCCGGCTGCCGAGGCCGACGTTCCGGAGCAGGTCGCTACGGCCCCGGACCCGGTGCAAGACGTGGCCACGGCGCCCACGCCCGCGGCCAGCAAGCCGAAGAAGCCCTCGTCATCTGTGAAGAAGGCGCCCGCGGCGAAGAAGGCCGCGCCGGCGAGGGTCGAGGACGACCTGGTCGACGAGTCCGAGTTGCCGAGGTATCTGCAGCTCGAGCGCAAGGACGTTCGGATGCGTTCTGACCAACTCGATTCGTTGACGAATCTGTCGCGGCGCTTGAACAAGCAGCGGCGCGGCCGGGGCGAGCGGATCACCGAGAACACGCTGGTCCGGGTGGCGATCGACCTGCTGATGAGCCAGGCCGACGAGTTGGGTGGGTTCACAGAGGACGAGCTGCGCAGTTCGCTCGGCGTCTGAGGGAAGGGCCTGGGGATGTCTACCTACGTCGGCCAGAACCTTGCGCGGCCGCAGCGACACACGACACGGTCTCAGCGGTCGCGGCAGGTGCTGGGGCGTCCGTGCGCGTCGTGCGGCTCGACACGAACCTGGGTCGAGTGGCGCGACGAACACGGGGGCGAAGCGGGGGAGTGGCCCTACGCGGTTTGCGAGTCATGCGGCCATGCGGCCGCAGGCCGGCGGACCACAACGCCACACCAGGGCCCACACGAGACAGCCGGAGCCGAGCCAGTCGACGAGCACGACGTCACGGCGCCTGCCGCTGACACCCGTCCACGTGGCGAACGGCCAGCATCAGCCCGCCCGCCGCGACCGAAGGCCACCGACGAACGGGTCGAGGAACTGCTCGCGGCCGCTGGCTACAACAAGGCGATCACGCCCGAGGTCCTGCAGGACCATCGTCGGTTCGCGACGCATGCCGGGAAACCGGGTCTACCGCGGTGGAAGGCGGCGGTTTCTGTCCTGAACGCGGCGAAGGGTGCTCCCGAGGTGCCACACGTGGGCGAGATCTACGCCGAGGAGAAGCGCCGACGCGAAGTGCGCCGAGCCCGGGCAGTGCGTGTTCGTGAGCAGGCCGAACATCTCGCCGACAAGCACGCTCTGGCCGCACGCGACCAGGTCGCGCGGGTGCGGGCTGAGACGGGGGAGGGGCCGACCTGGCGTGAACTAGCGGCAGCGCTTGGCGTCAAGAGCTCGCTGGCATCAGCGATGGTCGACGCCCTGCACCGTCGTGGCGCGCTGACCTCGACCAAGGAACCTCGCTCACTCACAGTCACCCCTGACTGGCCGCCGCCGTCCTCATAGATGAGCCCTTCGTCCCACAGTTTGTGGGACGAATCTCCGTCGGCGCCTGCGATCATCGAAAGGCCAGCAATGCGACCACCGGTTAGGCCTGAGTGTCGGACGGTGCTGGGAGACTCTCCTCTATGACCAAGGCGACCTCGGCTGGTAGGGAGCGCGACAAGAGCCCCGTGCGCGCGGCTGCGGACAAGCCTGCCGTGGCGGCCGACGACCTGGTCGAGCGTGTGTCCTCGCTGGTCGACGAGGCCCGCCAGGCGATCGCGTCGTACGCCAACGCGACGTTGACGATGACGTACTGGCAGGTCGGTGCGCTGATCGACTCAGAGGTGCTCGGCGGACAGCGGGCGGCGTACGGCTCCCAGATTCTTGCGTCGCTGGCGCAGGAATTGACCAGTCGGTTCGGCCGTGGCTTCAACGAGCCGAACCTGACGCGAATGGTCAAGTTCTACCGACAGTTCCCCGACGCTGAGATTGTTGCGTCGCTGGCGCAGAAATTGAGTTGGACACACATCGTGGCCCTGCTCCCGCTCAGGTCGGACGAGGCCAGGGCCTTCTACGCGGACAAGGTGGTTGCAGGCCGCCTCACGGTCCGCGAGCTCAAGAGCGCGATCCAGCGCAAGGCATTCGAGCGGCGTGAGATCGCGAACTCTCAACTCGAGCCGGGGTCGATGGTGCCGGCGGACACGTTCAGCGACCCGTATCTGCTCGATTTCCTGGGCCTCCACGACGGATATGCAGAGGCGGACCTGGAGGCTGCGATCCTCCGCGACGTCGAGGCCTTCCTGCTCGAGGTCGGGTCAGGATTCAGTTTCGTCGAGCGCCAGAAGCGGATGATCATCGACGGCGACGACTTCCACCTCGACCTCCTCTTCTTCAGCCGCCCACTACGCCGCCTGGTCGCTGTCGAGCTCAAGATCGGGAAGTTCGACGCCCGCTACGAGGGACAGATGAAGCTGTACCTCAAGTGGCTCAACCGACACGAACGCCGGGAGGGCGAGGATGCGCCGCTCGGGCTGATTTTGTGCACTGAGGCCAGCCGCGAGCAGGTCGAACTGCTGGAGATGCACAAGGACGGGATCGTGGTCGCGGAGTACTGGACGGCGCTGCCGCCTAAAGCCGAGTTGGAGCAGCGGCTCCAGGCGATCCTGCGTGACGCACGTGAACGCCTCGCCCGGCGCGGGCTCCCATCCCCTGAGTGACGAGCACGCCGACCTCCTTACCCTGCTGCCTGCTGTTCGGCGGACTGGTCGAATAGGTGGCCTTGGCGTTCGAGGAACGCCGCGTCGCGGGTCGCTGCCCCGTCGGGGAGGAGTGCTGCCTGCTCGACCTCGGGACTCTGTGGGCGCTCGTCGACGTCGGGGGTGGCGAGCGTGTGGGTGAGGCCGTAGCGAACTCGGTGGCGGTTCCAGGCCGCGACGGAGGCGTCTCGTTCGGCAGGGGAGAGGTCGTGGAAGCGTTGCTTGCGTTCGAGGCTGCGCGCGACGTACTCGTCGGCCGGGATGCTGTGTAGCCAGGACTGATGGTGGTCGAGCTCGTTGATCCCAGCACGGGTGCGCCGCTCTGCCAACTGCGACTTGCGTTCGGCCTGTTGGGTGAGGGACATCTGGTCGAACTCGAGCCGCTTCGTCGCTGCACGCTCGGCGCGGGCGGCGGGGGAGAGGTTGTCCCACCAGGCCTTCTGGTTCGCGATCTGTGCCTTGATCGCGCGTGCCCGGCCAGCGGTCCAGTTCGACGTGATCCCTGCCCGGTATGTGGCTCGCTCGGCTTCGATGGTGCCGAGTTGGCGGGCGTACGCCGTCGCTGCGCCCTGCTCGACCTGGAGCGACCTGGGGCGAGTGGCGGCTTCCCAACGGCCCTGCTCGTTAACCCGAACCATCCCAGCCTTGCTGAGTGCGACCAGGGCTGCCTTGGCGGTAGCTCGCTGGGACTTGGACGGCACGTCACTCATCGTTTCCACCAGCCCTGCCCTCACTGCCAGTTCACCCAGGTCCGTGGGCCCATCGGTGGCTAGGAGGGTGCGCCAGAGCCCGTGGCTGGCCCGGGGGAGGAGTAGCCATAGGCCGCGCGCCGGCGGGGGTGGGTCAAAAACAGGTGGGGGGATTTGCCGTCCCCCTCCACTCGGGGCCCGGTTGATTTCGAACTCGTACGACGTCAAATCGCGTTCGACCAGTGACAGGCAGTCGGTGTGCAGCGTCCCGAGACGGCCGTTGAGCCGGGCCAGAGCGGCACGGACGGTCTTGCGGTCACCAAGGCCACAGTCGAGCTGGAGATCGCGCTCAGGGCACGGCACACGCAGCGTCCCCTCGCGCAGCACCCGATCCAGCAGGTGGTGCCCGACCTGGAGCAGGCTCGCCCGCTGCCGGGCCGGCACCGTCCACATCAACCGGGTCAACTCGTCACGGGCCGCAGCAACCGCGGCGACGACCTCGGCCGGCGGAGCCTCGACAGAGCGGGGCGCCGTGCTGCTGTTGGTGGTGTGCGTGGCCCGGAACTCGTTGGCCGAGCGGACGAGTTCGTTCCACACGTAGGTGATCCACCACGAGTAGCCCTGGTGCTTGGCCTTCGTCATCACCCGCGGGTGTGACTCGCGGATCAGCCGCCACGCCATCTCCGGGTCGCCGATCGCCCACATCAACTCGCGTGTGCAGGCCGCCTCCACCAGAGAACGGTCGACCTCGACCGCCTCCCTGGACTTCGTCGACCCGGCCGCCCACGAGCCCGCGGGGATGGCGGCGTCGACCAGGTAGCGCCGCCATTCCGGCCGCAGCTGACGCTTCCAGCGTTGCAGCGCCAGCGGCACCACCAGCCCCGACCCAGCCGCGGCTGAGGCGGCGGTCGGGTGGATGCCCTTGGCCGGCTTCACCTTCGCCCTGGGCCGCAGCGGTGTGGCGGCCGGCGGGTGGGGGAGTGTCCGCTTCAAGGCGCGCAGCGAATGCCGCAGGTCGCCCTTGGGTTTGGTGACCACACCGGTCTTGTGGGGCGATGAGAGGGGCCGGATCGCGTCGCGCAGATCGAGCTCGCCACGGGGGACCTTCACGTCCTCGGCAAGACCGGCCAAGAAGGTGCCGACCTCGGCACAGAACCCGGTCCTGGTCGCGGCGGGTGCGTATCGGTAGTCAGCGCGGGCGAAGTAGATGTGGGTGCGTCCCTTCGCGCCACCAGAGGGACGCTCCAGCACCCAGCAGTCACGCCTGGCCAGCCAGTCGACGATCTCAGCAGTGAGGAAGGTGCCGAACTCGGCTGGCACGTCGACGTCGACCACACCGACGCCATCGCGCAGATGTCCCACCAGTGCGGCGATACGGCCGCGGCCGAGCAGCTCGAGCCCATCAGCCAGCGTGGTGACCGTCGTGTTCTTCACCGCTTCGTTGCCGGAGTCGATGAAGAACCACTGGGTCGAGTGCGGGTTGAACATCCACTCGTCCAGCGCCAGAAGGGCCGGAGAGACACGCCGACCCGCGTCAGGGTGTGCGGCATCGCCATACGACGCCGGTACAGTCACCGGCAACAACTCGCTTTACCTCCTTTCAGAGGCACCCACCGGATTCCAGTTGGCGCTGGTCCCGGTCACCAAGACGGTCAGGTCCTGTTGGCGCAGGACCTTTCGTCATTTCTAGGGCGATCCACGCCCGCCACGGCTACCGCCGGCGGCACTCACCTCCCTCCGCGCACGACGGGACAGGAAACTCGTAGGCCTGGTGACAGCGGCGTGCAGCTCGACGACCAGGTCCGCACCGGTCCGCGACCTGATCACCAGCGCAGGGGAGGGCGAGGTGCGTGCGTGGCGAGTGGCGACACGCCCGCGCGGGAATGACTCCCGTGCCGGGTCGCACTGCTCTAAAGTGGGCAGCACAAAGCCTCCTCTGGTGGTTCTCAAACCTTCGCGAATCCGGGCTGCAACCCGGTGGAGCATCCGACTTGGTCCCGCTGCAACGGGGCCTTCGTCGTTTTCAGGGCACTGCCCTGAACCGGTCAACCGGTCATGCGGCTCCCCATCTGGTGGGGCGAGTTGTGGTGGTCTGGAGGGACTTCTTCTTCACCCGGGCGGTGAAGGGGACACCGAAGCGCTCGCACACGAGCTGCGTGACGATGTCGCCCATGGTGGCGCCGCGTGCGTCAGCCAGTTCGATGACGATGTCGGCCGCGGCTCGCGGCACCATGGCCGGATACCGGACTCGGCCGTCGAAGGCGGGCGTGGCATCGGGGTGGTCGATGACCTCGCCGGCCGGCGGATCGTTCACGATGCCGACCTGGTCGGCGACGAGCCATCCGAGGTAGTCCCCGATATAGGAACCGAGCTTCATGGCCTCGGACTTGACCAGGTCAGCTGCTGCTGGCGGCATGCTGGCGACGACCTTGTGCCGATCGCCCTTCGCCTTGCGTCCCATGCGCTTCATCCAATCGTGGAAGTCGTCAGTCGGTCGGGAACCCCGACCTGGCGTGTCGAGGATTTCTAGAAATCTTCGACACGCGGGGGCTACACCCATTCTGGCGGTCGGGGTTTTCGCGCAGATTTATTTGCTCGCCGGGCGGCGTGGTGTCGATGCGGAGCCGGGGCGAAGCGGCGTGGTGTCGTTACGTGACCTGCACGATCGCCGTAGAGTGGTGCCTGATTTCCGCGCGAATAACTGACCAGCGAGGGAGGGTCGTGGCAGAGCCCCGTGTCATCGATCTCGCCGAGCGCGAGAGCCTGGGCCTCGGCGGTCAGCAGGCCACATGCGCCAACCCGCGATGCGATGAGCAGTTCATTCGCACCTCGACGCGTGGCCGCCCCAAGGACTTCCACGACGAGGATTGCCGTCGTGCCGCGGAACGGGATCTGCGGCGAATCCAGGCTCAGCTGGCGCACCACGAGCGGCAGGCCGAGCAACTCCGAGCTCGCGCCGGCGCCTATCTCCGGACGAGCGGCGAGTCCGACCCTGCCGAAGCCAGTAGCGCCGGCCCCACCGCCGACGAGATCCGTGCGGCCCGCGAAGCAATCGCCGAGGTCCGTGGCATGGCGAGATTCCTCGACGGACACCAAGACGAGTTCGCCCGTGACTTGCTGAAGCTCTGGCGCGCCGTCGAACCACTCGTCCGGTAAGCCGACGCGGCCGGACCCGGCGGGGTCGGGTCCAGTTAGCGCTGAGGCGGACGCAGTTGACCTGAGGCGTAGGGCGACCATGTGTTGTCTAGTTCTTTGACGCGGTCCTTGTAGGTCCGCTACTTCAACAAGCGACCGGCGATCGGACACGTCCCCGAGAAGTCTGTGCCGTTCGCGCGCACGCGCCTACGGGTCCTGGGATCGCCCGGGGGATGGGCGACCCGTGACGTAGTCGATCCAGATCTTGCCGATTTCGTCGGCACGGGCGTGGTCGGTCACCCACAGCACGATCCGCCCCTTAGCGCGGCGATCTCCCCGTGGGTGATCTGCCGCCACGAGGCCTAAGTCCTCAAGCACCTCAAGGTGACGCCGCACAACACGTGGGTCGGCCTCGATCACCTCAGCCAGCTGCGTAGCGCTCATGGCCTGGACGGAGAGGTGTCGAAGGATCTCGGTGCGCACGCTGTTCCCAATCGCGTCGATGATCGCCGCCACCCCCTCGGGCATCCTGGGCGGTTTTGACAGACGTGGCACGCGCTGCATTGTGCCGGACTCGAAACACGCCGAACTCTTTTCGCCTTGACGGACATATAGTGTCCGTCATGTGTCATGCTGAGAGTAGTGCAGGACAGGGCCCGATAGGGGAACCAACGGACCGGGCTTGACAAATCGACGGACAATGGTCGTCCCCGGTTCGGGCCGGGGCAGGAAGGACGCGGTCGTGGGGCAGCGCCAGGACTACACTCCGCCGGGGAGCAAGACACCTCCGGCGCGACCCCACGTGAATCGCTCCTCGACGCCGAACTGGCACGCCGACGCGACCAGGGCCAGCGGCCTGCCGCCAGCGCGTCCTTCGGCGATGCGCCCGCCCGTTGGTCTGACGCGTCGTAGTGCACGTCTCGAGGATTCTTCGTCGAAGGTGTCCGATCTGCTGCATTGCCGGTTGTCTTCACGAGGTAGAGAGCCCCAACAGAGGGAAGGACACGCCCGTGACTCGCAGTACGCCGCGGTCGACAACCTGTCGGCCTTGTCGTCAACACTGGTGCCCAAGGCCCGTGGTACGGGCGACTCGGGCTCAGGAAGGACCCTCATGATGAAGCGCACGGTCATCGCCGCAACCGCTCTCGCCCTCGCCGGCACGCTGGCCGGCTGTGGAGGTGATGATGAGCCAAAGGCAGACCCGTCGCCCACCAAGTCCGAGTCGCCGTCTGCCACCGCCACGACGCCTGAGCCGACGTGGGACGACAAGTTCAGCCCGGCGCAGCTGAGGCGCTACGAGGCCGCCCGTGACCGTTGGCTGGAGTTTTGGGAGGCGTACACCGATGCCGCGCGTACGGGCGCTGACACTCCGGGTCTGTTGCGAATGTTCGAGAAGTACTCACTGGTCCCGCTGAGCGAGCGCTCGGACTTCCTCGACACCTACACCCGTGGCGGCGCCCGGCTTGAAGTACCCCCTGAGGTGCTGTGGACCAACGCCACCAAGATCACCGCCAAGACGGTGACCTTCAACTACTGCCTCGACTACA
This sequence comes from Nocardioides sp. BE266, assembly GCF_031457855.1. NCBI lineage: Bacteria > Bacillati > Actinomycetota > Actinomycetes > Propionibacteriales > Nocardioidaceae > Nocardioides > Nocardioides sp. BE266. Next base: position 27,120 of record NZ_JAURTI010000007.1, read on the forward strand.
CCAACGCCCGGATCACCAACATCGACGGACGTGTAACCGAGCACACGCCGCCGCTGCGCCGCCTCGTAGGAGTTCAGATGCAGAAGACGTCCGAAGGATGGAAGAAGGCTGGGTACGTGAACAGTGGGGTAAAGGCATGCACAGCCACCGCTCCGTGACGAGGGCCTCCACGGGGGTGTTCGCCTGTCTCGGGCTCATCACGAGCACTGCGGCCACCGCTCTACTGCTCACCGCCATGTCGAATCAGCCTGCGTGGGCCGACGGACCAAAGGACTGCCCGCCCGGCACGGGCTGGAACGACCAACTTGGCGCGTGCATCGAGATCACGATCCCTGGTGACGACACAGGGGAGCCTGGCGAAGACCCGGATCCGGGTGGCGGGGTGACGGAGTGCCACGACGAGGACGGCTCCGTGGTTGCCTGCACCAAGGACGGCATGACGTGGTGGGGTTCTCCGCACTACTGCTACGCCGAGCCTCAGAATCCGCAGGGCGACCCGCCGCGGGGCCATGAGAACGAGGAAGGAATGTGGTGGAGCTGCGAGCCCGATTGCGCCGGCTCCAACTGCTCGGGCGAGGTCTGGTGGGTTGTGGGCGGCGCCGCTTCGGTTGACGGGGCTGCGGTCGCTCGTCAGATGGTGGTGACGATCCCGTTCGAGTTGGCTGACGCGAAGATCGCGCCGTCTCCAACTTATCACACGTACATCTCGTACGAGAACTGGTTGTGGATCGAATCGGCCCAGTGGCGGACGGTCTCGCAGACCAAGTCACTGCAGGGAGCAACGGTCACTCTGACGGCGACTCCGTCTTACGTCGAGTGGGACATGGGCAACGACGACACGAAGTCGTGCGTAGGCCCGGGGCGTGCGTGGGTGAAGGGCATGTCGGAGAACGCTCCGACTAACTGCTCCTACGCGTACGACTCGATGGAGGACCCCGAGGGCGACACATGGACGGTTTCCGCGCAGATCAATTACACGCTGGCGTGGACGTGCTCGGGCAACTGTGGTGGCTCGACCAGTGGCGACCTCGGCTCGCAGCTCGCCGCAGCGGGCGACTCAACCACGATCACGGTGCTCCAGCGCCAGACGGTGAACAAGAACGGTGGATGACAAGTGACCTCTCTGGACTCTCGGACCACGCGCCGCGCGGACGGTCAGCGCTCGTCGATGGCCGGCGGCTTGCCCGGTGCCGCTTCGCTGTCGAAGGCGGTCTCGAAGACGCCGCGCAAGTACGGGCAGATGCTGATCGCTGTCGTGGTCGTGCTCGCCGCGGTGATCGCGGGCGGCTGGCTCTATATGAACAAGGGTGGCGTGGAGGAGGTGCTGGTCGTCGACCAGCCGATCCCGGCCGGGCACCCGATCACCGAGGACGACGTCCGCACCTCGAGCGACCCGCTTCTGGTCGCGCGGAGTGTGTCGGGCATCGAGGGGGCAATCCTGGTCTCCGACGTTGAGGAGGTGTACGGGAAGCGCACTACCGTGGCGTTGCTGCCGGGCCAGGTGCTGACCGAGGACTCCCTGACGGACGACTTGCTGCCTCAGGAAGGTAAGCGGCTGATCGCGGTCAACCTTCCCTCCGGCCGGGTTCCTGACACGCTGGCTCCGGGTTCGGTGGTCGACGCGATCGCCGTGCCGCAGGAGGGCCAGTCGGGTGACCCGAAGGCGCTCGACGAGCCGCCGATCATCTCAGCGGGCGCGACGGTGTACTCGACGAACAAGTCGCAGGACGGCACCGTGGTGGTGACGCTCCTGATCTCCGAAACGGATGCGAGGACGGTCGCAGCGTACGGAGCTGTGGGGCAGTTGACACTGCTCCAGGCCCCGATCACCGCCGGCGACCCCGAGGACTCCGCGCCGCAGGACGACACGGCCACCGGGGGGCAGGACTGATGTTGATCGCTGTGTGCTGCGACCGTGGGGCCCCGGGGTCAACGACGACGTCGTTGGCGCTGGGTGTCTCGACCCCGGAGCCGACGATCGTGGTCGAGCCCGACCCGTACGGCGGTGACCTCGCGCTTCGGTGTGCCGCACCGGGTGGCCGGGGTGAGGCGTTCCCGCCGACCCCGACGGTGCTGACCTTGGCGACCGAGGCGCGTACGGCGATGAGTCCGGGCCTGGTGGCCAGCAAGGCGCATGACTTCACCGGGTCGACTCGGATCGTGCCTGGTCACTTCTCGGCCGAGCAGGCCGCGGGGGTGAAGAATTGGACGCCGCTGGCGGAGGCGTTGCGAATGTCGGCGTCGCGGGTGGTGGCAGACCTGGGCCGGATCCATTCGAGTTCGCCGACGATGCCGATTGCTGCGGCTGCCGATGTGCTCGTGGTGGTGACCCGCCCGGAGTACGGCGCGGTGTTGCATCTCAAGGACAGGCTGGAGCGGCTCGCTCCGGTGCTCGCCGGCATCCGTAACGCCCCGCCGATCATCGTGCCGGTGGTCGTCACCGCGAAGCGGCAGGCGAACGCCGTCGTGGCAGAGGTGGGACGGATGCTCGAGCCGAGCACCGCCGCCCGCGCAGTCGCGGGGATCGGGTGGATCGCGCTGGACCCGGCTGGGGTCGATCTGATGTACGCCGGTGAGGTGTCGGGGAAGAACGCACGTACACCGCTGATGAAGTCCGCCGGCGTGCTCAATGACCAGATCAACCAGGCTGGTGGTGTCGGCCCGTACGCGCCGCCGGCGGCCACCCCGGTCGACACGTATGCCGTGCAGATGGAGGAGGCATGATGGAGACCAACGGCACGAACGGGAACGGCGCGAACGGGAACGGCACCCATCCGAACGGGTTGCACGTGAGGCGGTTCTCGCCGGTCGACCAGGTGCTGGTTAAGCGCCTCCAGGCGCGTGTGGGCGCGCGCCGGTCGAAGGCGTTGGAGGAGTTCCGTCGCAACGGACAGATCCCGCCGAAGGGCGAGGACGCCCGGCAGCACACCGAGTCTCTGTTGGCCACGGTGCTCACTCAGTACGAGTCCGAGCTCGTCGAGGACGGCGGCACGCCGCTGGAGGATGAGGCCCGGAGCCGGCTGGAGGCTGCGCTCAAGTCTCAGCTGTTCGGCGCAGGGAGCCTTGACCAGCTGCTGGAGGATCCTGAGGTCGAGGACATCACGATCAACGGTTACGAGAACGTGCTGGTGACGTACGCCAACGGCACCAAGGCGCAGTTGCCGCCGATCGCCAACTCCGACAAGGAGCTGGAGGAGATCGTGAAGACAATCTCCGCCTACGACGGCCTCAACACGCGTGCGTTCGATGTCTTGAACTACTCGGTGACGCTCCGGTTGCCCGACGGTTCGCGGCTGCATGCGGTGCAAGGCGTCACGGACACCGGGTTGTCGATCTCGATTCGCAAGCACCGGTTCACCAAGGTGACCCTCCTGCCGGAGCCGGGCAGGGCTGAGAGGGAGGCGCATCTGCCTGAGCGGGAGACGACGCGGGATCTGCTGAGCCAGGGCACTGTGGATCGCGAACTTGCGGCGTTCCTGTCGGCGTTGGTGCGTGCGCGCAAGAACATCATGATTGCGGGCGCGGTAAGCGCGGGTAAGACGACGCTGCTGCGGGCGTTGGCCTCGGAGATCGACCCGATGGAGCGGCTGATCACAGTCGAGCGGTCAATCGAACTGGGGCTGCACAAGGACCGTGAGCGTCATCCGGATGTGGTGGCGATGGAGGAGCGGTTGGCGAACGTTGACGGTGCCGGCGCGGTCAGCCTGGCTGACCTGGTCCGTGACTCGACGCGCATGCGACCGGACCGGGTGATCGTGGGTGAGGTCTTGGGGGATGAGGTCATCACGATGCTCAACGCCATGATGCAGGGCAATGACGGCAGCCTGAGCACGATCCACGCCAACTCCTCGCGCGACGTCATCTCCAAGATCCAGACCTACGCCTTGCAGGCAGCGGAGCGGCTGCCGTTCGACGCAACCAATGGCCTGATCCACGGTGCCCTGGACTTCATCGTGTTCATGCGCCGCATTCGCACTGGCGACGGCGGGCAGCGGCGCGTCATCGAGTCCATCCGTGAGGTTGTCGAGCGTGACGACGGGGGTGTGAAGACGACTGAGTTGTGGGTGTTCAACAAGGCGACCGGTCGCACCGAGTTCACCAGGAAGGCGATCGCCCGGGAGGCCGACCTGGTCGATGTCGGTTGGGACCCGAACGGGCCGGCTGATCTGGACCGCTTCACCGAGCCGACGCGCAGCGACGGTGATGAGGGGTGGCAGATCTGATGACCCTCTTCGTTGTGTGCGTGCTTGCGGCCTGCCTGGGCGTCGTGGGGATCATCCGCACCGCCCAAGGCAAGGGTCTGCTTCCGGCCCGGGTGGCGGAGACTCGCCGCAAGGTCGCCGATCGCGAAGGGATGGCCCGGCAGGTCACGATTGCGTTGATCGTCGGTGCCGTGGTCTGGGCTTTGACGCGCTGGCCTGTCGCGGGCGGCCTAGCGGTTGCGGTGGTGTTGCTGTGGCCGAAGCTTGCTCGCTCGGGTGCGATCGAGAAGCGCAGTGTGGCAAGGATCGAGGCGCTTGCTAACTGGACCGAGTCGCTGCGTGATGCGGCCGCCTCCGAGTCCGGGTTGGCGCAAGCTCTGCCCGCCACGTTGGACGGGGCGCCTGCCTTGCTGCGGCGGCCGTTGACAAACATGGTCGATGCCATTGCCTTGCGTACGCCGCTGCCGATCGCTTTGGCCGACTTCGCCGACGAGGTCGACGACCGGGGGGCGGACAAGGTGGTGATCGCTCTGTCGCTGACCGCGCAGCAGCAGACTGGGGATCTCAAGCGGGTACTGACCACGTTGGCGTTGAACACTCGTGCCGAGCTGGAGATGCGGCGCAAGGTGTTGACCGAACGGAACGGCGTCCGGCGACAGGCCAACCAGGTTGCCATCGGCCTGCTTGCTTTGGCCGGTTTGCAGGCTGTCTTCCTGAGGGGCTGGGTAGAGCCGTATAGCTCGTGGTACGGCCAGATCGTGCTCGCTGTCCTGGCTGTCGTCTACGTGGCACTGCTTGTCCGGCTCCAGCGTCTGGCCGCACCGGAACCGCACCCAAGGTTCCTGTCGGGCGCAGAAGCGCTTACAGAGGCAGCGAATCGGGAGGTGGCCCAATGATCCCGATGCTGATCGTCTCCGCAGTCGCCGGCCTGGGACTGGTCCGGTTGCACCGCCTGGCGTTCCCCTCTGCGCCGCCTCTGGTCGACCAGGCAGCTCGGTGGGAACGGGCGCGCGCCCGGGCCGGGCGCCGCGCGCTGCTGGATGTGGCGCCGGAGGACCAGACCTGGTCGAAGAGGGCAGCGGAATGGTTCGCAGAGAATCTGCGAACCCGGCGGCCCGACGACATGCGAACCTATGAGCGCGACCTGGCGATCACCGGCCAGCCGATGGAGGAGTGGCTGGCCAGGCTGCTGGTCTGGTTCCTCGTGGGCCTGCTCGGCCCGATCGCTCTGATCCTGGTCGCCAACGCGATCGGTCTGGGGATCCCGATGCTGGTCGCTCCGCCGTTGGGGATTCTGGGCGCCGTCATCGCGTTGATCGGTGAAGTCAAGGAGTTGCGAGACAAGGCCGCTCAGCGCCGCGAAGAGTTGTGCGATGCGCTGTCGGACTTCCTCGACCTCGTCGTGATGGCCATGGAAGGCGGCCGGAGCCACGCCGACGCACTCCCCGACATCGCCGAGATCGGCGGCGGGTGGGCCTTCCACACCTTCTACGACGCCATCGACAACGCCCGCCCTAACGGCATGACACCGTGGCAGGCGCTCGGCGAGGTCGGGGACCGGTACGGCGTGGTCGAGCTGCTCGACCTGCGGGCCGCGCTCAACCTGGCTCAGGACCAGGGCACCAGCATCCGCAACACCCTGATCGAACGCGCCAAGTCGATGCGCGATGCGCGGCTCAACGAAGCCCAGGAGCGCGCCAACAAGTCCACCGACGCGATGCGCAACAACCTGATGGTCATGGCGCTCGTCGCGGCCGCGTACGTGATCCTCGCCCGCGTCCTTTTCCTGTCCACCGCCTAACCAGAGGCACAAACCAGAAGCCTTGAAGAGAGGAAACCATCCCATGAACGATTTCACCCACCTGAAGATGACGATCGACTACTGGCGTGCCCGGTGGGAGATCGCCCGCCACGATGAGCGCGGAGCCTCCGCGCCGGAGTACCTGGTGCTGCTGCTCGGCGTCATCGCAATCGCGGCGGGGGCGATCATCGCGGTGCGCACCTTCGTCACCAACAAGGGCAACGAGCTCAACGGCCAGTAGAGCCCGCACCCGCGCTTCGCCCGAGACCTAATCGAGAAGGACAGCCCAGTAGTGATGCTTTCGCACCGCCTGCAGGCTCTACGACGTCGGCTACACCGGCGTCGTGACGAGTGCGGCATGGGCGCGCCCGAGTTCGTCATCGTCATGCCGGTCGTGATGCTGATCTTCTTGATTCTGGTCCAGTGGTCGGTTCAGCTGTACAACGACCGCATGGTGCACGCCGCCGCCCGCGAAGCGGCCGTCGACGCCGCCGCGTGGGATGGCACCGAGGCCGCTGGGCAGCAGACTGCCGAGGAGTACCTCGCGGACTCTGGCAGCGACCTTTCCAACACCAGTGTCCGGATCAGCATGGGCGCAACAGAGGTCACCGTCACCGTTTCTGGGGACGTCATGACGCTCGTGCCTGGCATGACCAAACGGGTGTCTGCCACAGCCGCCGTGCCGCGCGAGCGGTTCGCCGAATAGAACGGAATGCGAGGATGGAGAACTATCTTCAAAGCCCCGATGACGCCCCGATGCCGGTGCTGCAGATCGCCCGGCCCGCCTACGATCACCGGATCACGGGGGAGAGCGGGAAGTGGGTGACCTGGGCCGGGTCGGTTCCCCGGGAGATCTGGACTGTCGATGAAATGCATGTCGATATCGCGGATCTGCTTGGGCTCGCCAAACTCCATCAGGACACCGTCGTGGTCGAGGGGCACGGACGTTACTCGAGCTTTGTGTTCCCCACCGGGGATGTCTCGCTCATCCTCGAGGTCCGCAGCGACCCGGGGGCCACGAGTGCCGAGCGTGACCGCAGCAGGTGCCGGTCGATCGATGAGTGCGAGCGTTCATCGCGGAACCTGGCCTGATGCTGTCGCACAGTCAGCGGGTTCGTCGTAAGCGGGTACGCCTGCGGACGCGGCTGCATGCTGCCCGCGATGAGCGTGGATACACCTCGGTTGAACTGCTGGCGATGACGACCGTCCTGGTCGGCATGATCACGGTAGTGGTGGGTGGCGGCAGAATCGTGGACTCCAACAGCCAAGTCGACGACGCGGCCTACGCGGCCGGGCGAGCAGCTTCCCTCGAGACGAACTTCGAAGCCGCCCAGGTCGCCGGCAGGAAGGCCGCTGAGAACTCGCTCGCGGACCGGGGCAAGGCATGCACCCAACTCGACGTGTCGTTTGCCGGCACCGACTTCCGCACCTCTGGCCAGGTCACCGTCCGAGTGACCTGTCACGCGAACCTGAGCGACGTCGTCGGTTTCGGCCTACCTGGCGCGAAAAACTTCAGCTCCACAGCCGTGGTGCCGATCGAGCAATACCGGAGATTGCCGTGATGGCCCGGCTGACCCGACGACTACGCTCTCCACGGGACGAACGCGGCGTGATCTCGACCTGGACGATTCTCACCGCATCCGGGGTGTTCCTGGTCTTGCTCGGGCTGGTCTATGACGGCGGGAACGCCATGAATGAGCGGATCGAGGCGCACCGCGCCGCCGAGCAGGCCGCACGTGCAGCAGCCGACGAGATGCGCGGTATCCGTGATGGGACCGAGGGGATCAACCAGGCCACGGCCACGGCACGGGCCAACGAGATCCTCCAACAGGCGGGCTGGAGCGGGACTGTGCGAATCGACGGACTCGACGTCACCGTGAGAGTCACGGGGAAGTCCGACAACGCGTTCCTCAGCGCCATCGGCTTCCCCAGTTTCCCGATCGATGAGACCGGCACAGCAACCTCGATCACGGGCCCGAACTAGGACTGTCCCGATGGAACGCGGGAACCCACTGTCCGATTCGCGGCCTGGACGGTTGCTCTTCCCGGATATGACGACCCTGCTGCTGCGAAACGCGCCGACGCCGAGGTCCGGATACAGCCGATACGACAAGATCAATAGCGTCCTGATGGACCGCATCTAGGTCCCCCCCAGGAGAAGAAGGAAGCACCATGCTGGGATTTTTCAAGTGGCTCGGAGCACTCGCGGCACTGCTGGTTCTCCTCGTCGGGTTCCCTGCCCTGCTGATCGCGGCTGTGGGCAACCCGTGGCCCGATGGTGGCCTGAGCGAGTTGGCGCTGATGAGCAACTCGGCGCTGATGGGGCTTGTCGTGTCCTTGGGCTGGTTCGTGTGGGCACAGCTACTGCTGTGCACGCTGTGGGAGATCCCGCCCGCGCTGCGACGCGAGACCGAAGGGGCCTCTCGGATGCCGATCGCCTTCGGTGGCCAGCAGCGGTTCATGCGGATGCTGGTGCACACCGTCCTCGCGATCGGTGTCACCTCGACGACGCTGCTCGGCTCGCATGCAGCCACCGCGCAGGCCGCTGCGGCGCCGCCGCTGCAACCGGTCACGCAAGTGGCCCACCAGACGCCCGTAGCTACCGAGACGCCCGCAGCCGAGACACCCGTCAAGGCCAACCCAAACACCCACCGGGCCGAAGCCGAACTCCCGCGGATCGTGATCGACAAGGGCGACACCATGTGGGGCCTGGCTGAGACGCACCTGGGCGATGGATTCCGCTGGCAGGAAATCGCGGGCCTCAACAAAGGCCGGGTGATGGCTGATGGCCGGGTCTTCAACAACCCGCGCAACATCGAAGTGGGCTGGGAGCTCCTGCTGCCCGCCGACGCAACCAACGTGCCCGGGAACTCCCCGGAGACCGAGCACACCGTCGCGCCCACCGAGACGCTGAGTGGGATCGCGCTGGAGACCACCGGAGACGCCGACAACTGGCCGGCGCTGTACGAGGCCAACCAGGACGTGATCGGCAGCGACCCGAACGTGATCCTGCCCGGCCAGGAGCTCGTCTTGCCCGGCACCGGCGGCACAGCCGGCACTGGCGCCGAGGACCGTCCCGCGCAGCCTGATGACTCGTACGACGCACCTGGCGAGGGAGAGCAGCCAACCGTGCCGGGCGCGCGTGGCGGCAACGATGCGGCGGAGGAAGGCACTCAGGACCAGGACCAGGTTCCCGAGGAACCTGCCACCCCGCTCGCGCCGGAGCAGGAGGCACCTGCCGAGGAGCCGCCTGCGACGTCCACACAGCAGCCCACCGAGGCCGCCACTGGTGACGTCGCCGCGGTCGACGAAGACGACGGGATCAGCGCCCTGGATGCGCTACTGGCCAGCGCGGTGTGCCTGTCAGCGGGCGCGCTCGGGCTGCTGCTGCGCAACCGGCGCCGTCAGTGGCGGTGGCGTAAGACCGGTCGGATGATCGCCTCCACTCCCGACGAGCTCGTCGAGGTGGAGGCGTCGATCATCGAGCACGGCACCGAGGCGCAGAAGGACGCAGAGTTCCTCGACCGTGCGCTGCGGTACGTCTCGGCATCGTGCAAGGTGGCCGACACCCCGTTGCCTGCGCTGGAGGCGGCGGTTCTGGGCGATGAGGACCTGACCCTCCTGTTCGCCGAGCCCGCCCAGACTGAGGTGCCGGAGGGCTGGACTGCGACCGAGGACGCCCGCGCATGGATGCTGCCTCGTTGGACGATCCTCGAGGAAGAACTGGAGAATCAGCCGCCGCCGTACCCGGCCTTGGTCAGCGTCGGCCTCGACGAGGGTGGTCACACCTGGTACCTCGACCTGGAGACCCTCGGTTTGTGCGGTATCGGCGGTGAGCCTCAGCAGGTGGCCGACCTTGCCCGGTTCATGGTCGCCGAACTCGCGGTCAACGAGTGGGCCGAGGGGTGCGAGGTGCTGCTGGCCGACGACTTCGCCGCCGAGACGGTCCGGCTCAACCCGGCCCGCCTGCGCCAGGTGCCCCGCGACGACGCTCTCGCCAGGGCTGCCGTGTTGACCGGTGAGATGGGTGAGGTCGAGCAGAACCTGGATGCAGACGTGTTGACCCGTCGACGAGATGGACTGCTCCTGGACACCACTAGCCCGGTCGTGGTTGTGGTGTCGTCGCGTCCCACCGACGAGTTCGTCTCCGACATCGAGGCTCGGGACCGATCCCGGGTCGTGGTGCTGCACGGCGACGAGGAGTCCCCGTCGGTCGAGTTGTCGGGTGACGGGATGGCGTTCCTGCCGAAGTGGAGGATCAGCGTCAAGGCCTTCTCGCTGCAGGCCGAGGACGCGACGCCGATGGCCGACCTGATCAAGTCGTCGCGCAACCTGAACGACGAACCGATCCCGGACATGACCTCGGACGATGGCCCGTTGGGCAAGTACGCACGTGCGGACGGATCGCTGAGAGAGGAGTACACGGCACCACGCCGCACCGAGGGCAACGATCCTTCCTCACAGCTGCCGGAGGCCGACGCGGTCTACCTAGCTACTGCGGCCACGACAGTCGAGGACCTTGCGGCGATCGCCCCGAGCATCCCTGAGGAGGTTCGCAAGGAGATCGCCGACCTCGACCCGACCCTCGACCAGGACCTCGCGGACTGGTACGACGAGACCTCACCCCGGCCGAAGGTTCACCTGCTGGGTGCGGTCGAGGTGACCACGCTGGCCGGTGGCGACCGGGCGGCGATTCACACTCTGGCCGGAACCGTCTCCTTCATCGCCTACCTCGCCTGGCTGGACAAGGGGGTCACCGGGGAACGGGCCGCCTCGGATTGTGGCTGGGCAACGGTCAAGACCGTCCAGAACCGCGCCAAGGACGCTCGCTTCCTACTGGGCAAGCGGCCCGACGGTACGAACTGGCTGCCCGACGCCGGGCTGAGCGCGGGTGCGGTTCGGGGCACCACCCCGACCTACGAACTGGTGAAGGGACTCGGCGGCGTGCTCACCAGCGCCGACCTGTTCATCCGGCTCAGGAACCGGGCGGTACGCCGCGGCGATGCCGGCGGCTTCGAGGAGGACTTGGTGAAGGCGCTCGCGCTGGTCACCGGGGCGCCGTTCGAGGGTGCCACCGAACGGTTGTTCAAGTGGCTTCTGAAGACCGGCCGCCCCGACGACATCCTGGCCGGAGCGATCCACGACGCCGCCCACACCTTGGCGACGCGCGCCGTCACCGACGGCCGCACCGACCTGGTGCGACTGGCGTGCGAGGCGGCCCGACGGGCCAACCCCAACGCTGACATTTCGTGGCTGGACCAGGCGGCCGCGACCGAGGCCGAGTCGGGTCGGGCAGCGGCTGGAGAGCTCGTTCGCGAACAGGTCCTCGACCGGTTCGACGAGGACCTGCCGGACCGCTCGGAGAGCATCGTCGAACAGCGCGAGTGGGGCGCCGCCGGGTAGCCAGAAGACACCCACTGGGCAGCGTTCGGCCCCGTCTCACCGGATGGTGAGGCGGGGCCGAACTCCGTTTTCGGGTGCACCCGCAAGCAGGTGGACGAACGTTTCTCAGATTTTTTCCCAGACCAGTGGTGAAGGGTCAAAACCCCTTCTGACCTGCGGGTTCGCGGCGGGCGAGCGGGCGGGGTGAGCGGTCTTCGCGCCACCGGCGAGGCGTGGGGTGCAGCGGGGTGAGCGGCGGGGTGAGGGGTCGGATCTGCAGTAGGCGCGTCCTGATCACCTCAACCCAAAGGACCCGCCAATGTCTCGGACTCCGAAGCCTGTCGAGAAGTACCGGCCTTTCAACAGCCCCGTCGCCCCTATCCCGGGCGTCACAGCGACGCAGTGGGAGGGGAGGCGGAACAAGGCGCAGACCGCCTTGTCCACCTCGGTCATCGCCGGTCTAGAGCGGTCCGGGAAGTGGGCGCAGTGGCAGGCGTCCGACCCGCGCCTGGCGCCCTTCGACAGTCTCGATGCAGTCCGCACAGCGTGGCGGCGCCGTGACGAGCGCTGCTATGGGGTCGTGGCTGGCCTGACCGCTCTCGGGTCGCGACGCGGCGGCGATGACGACGACGCAGCCCTCGCGGTGGTCGTGCTGCTCGCCGACGGGGTGAGCCGGCTGGCGTACCGAGACTTGATGTTCGTGTGCGAACTCGAGGACGTGAACGCGACCGTGTGGGAGGAGGTCAAGGGAGCGGAGCCACAGTTGGGCAGCCACGCGGCCCGCTACCTGCTACAGCGTGCCAGGCAGCGGCTGACGCGGCCGGCGGGCGGCATGGTCTCCCGGATCGACACAACCTCGTTGGAGGCCTGGACGGCCGTCGTCTTCGATGGCCTCGCCGTCGGGGTCTTCAGCGACGGCGCCGGACGGGCGGATGGCGACCGGGACCTGATCATCGCGGTGCCTGATGTCGAGGACCCGGTCGAGGACTTGGCCGACCTTCTCACCTGGGCCACAGGCACGGGCGTGATCAGCGCGGATGACGTTGAGTTGCTCGTCGAACTGCTGGCCGCGGAGAACGACGGACTGGGCCGCGAGGAGGCTCAACGTGTGGTCGGCGAGCGGCACGGCGTGACCATGCGGACGGTCCGTCGACGCGCGACCCGGACCACCGAGCGCCTGAACCGTGCCGCCCCGGAGTACCTGGCCGCAATCGCCTGAGAACCGCCTCCACCGAAACTTTCTTGCCGCTCCCTGTCCGATCTGGACAGGGAGCGGTTGCTGTTCTCCACCATGGCCCCGAAATCGCAGACCACAGTCCCAGTCGCCGAGCCGACCCCTGAGGTCGTCGCGCAGTTGTTGGATGTGGTGGCCGACCACAGCGTCGAGGGCGCCCTGTCCGACATCGAGCAGATGGTTGCGCGACTGCGCGCCGGCGCCGAGGAAGCCGCTGACGCCCGCAAGGTGCTCAGCAACACTCCCGCCACCGTTCTACGTGAGGCGCTGCGGCTGCGGGCCGCCCGGGTCGAGGCGGTCTGATGAGCACCCGCACCGCGACCCGGTACTCCATCCGCGAACTCCAGGCCGCTGCTCAGGCCCTTGCCGCCGGACAGTTCGCGACCGGCACATCGGCCGCGTCTGAGACCACCCGCACGGTGGTTCTCGACGAGGGCCCGGCCGTGTCCACCAAAGCGGTGACGCCGGAGGTTGCCCCGACCTCTCCCGGTCTTGCTCCGCTGGTGCGGGTGCGCGCAGCGAACGCGGGCGCCGGCGCCTCTACGGTCGCGCTCGCTCTCGCCGACGTCGCCGACGTCGCGGGCGTCCGGACACGGGTGCTCGACGCGGCCGCGCCGGCCTGGTCAGGTCTGCTGGGCGCCACGGTCACCGAGTTGGGTGCCACTGAGGGGTGGCGACGCGGCCGCCGCGGCGACGGTGTCCTGATCGACCGAGTCGAGGACCCCGTTCGAGTCCCCGGCGAGGTCCCGGCCCCGCGCGCCACCGATGGAGTAGACCTCACGGTGCTGGACGCCGGATGGTCCATGCGGGAACTCACCGCAACCACGGGATGGGTCACCGCCGCGGCTGCGCACGCCGAGGTCCTAGTGACCCGTCCGAGCGCGCTGGCGTTGAGCCAGACCGAATCGGCCCTGACCCACCTCGAGGACCAGGTGGTGGCCGACCAGGTCGTGGTGGTCGTCGTGGGTGCGAGCCGTTGGAGTGACCGCGAGTTCGCTACCGCCGGCCGCCTTCTTCGCCGCACCCACGAGCAGGAGGCCGTGCTGTTCGCGCCGCTCCTTTCCGCCAAGACCCTGCCGGGTCTTGGTCCCGACCCGCTGCCCAAGCAGCTCACAAATCCCTCCCAGCGCCTGCTGGAGCGGATCACCACCATCACCGGACCGCTGACGGCGAACCGGACCTAACAGGAAGCAAGGAGATTCAGATGTTCATCGAAACCATCTCCGAGGTCGCCACCCAGATGACGGCGCTCGTGAGTCACAGCAACCTCCAGGCGGCCGGCGACGTGTGCGCCAAGGCACCCAGCCAGGAGGCCGAGGGCTTCGCAAAGGACGTTGTCGGCTGGGTGAAGTGGGGCGTGATCTGGCTGATCATCGGAGCCGGCTTCGCCTCGGCTGGGCTGATGGTCGGCGGCAAGATCTCCCAGTCGGGTCGTGCCGCGCAGATCGGCTCGAGTGGGATGTTCTGGACGGTGATCGGAGCGATTGCGTTCGCGGTCATCTACGGGATCCTCAACGGCATCGTCGGGTCCGGCTGCTGACATGTTCACCCGATCCAGGCGCCTTGCCCACTTCTTCTCCCCGAGACAGCTGGCGGACCCTGCCACCGAGTGGAGTCGACTGCGGCTGCAGATCCTGCTGGGGGTCGCGGTTGTCGTCGCCCTCGCCTTGGTGGTGGGTGGCGCCTGGTCGGTGGTCAACATGCTGACCGGCTCCACTGCGTCTGCTGGTTCCGGGTCCGAAGGCGGGCAGTCTGCCCAAGACGAGCTCGCTGAAAAGGAACTGCCGGAGGCTCCGGTCGAGGCCGCGCAGCCGAGCAGCCTGTCCTCTGGCGAGACCGGCACGATCGCGATCCCACCGCCGACCGAGGTGGGGGAGGTCGGGGTTGCGACCGGGTACCCGCAAACCGCGGAAGGTGCGCTGGCGCAGTTGGCCGCGATCGACACGACCGCACTGACATCGGCATCGGTCCGGGTGGCCCAGGACGTCATCAAGGAGTGGGCCGCCCCTGGCGGCCCGACCTCGGAGAGCTGGACCGGCGTACAGGCCGTGGCAGCGTTCTTGGAATCCGCTGGGATGCCGGCGGAGGCGAGCAGTTCGATCACGATCGCGGTCGAACCGAAGATGGGGTTCATCAAGGGCACGGTCGGTGACGACTTCGTCATTCCGTGCATCGACTTCATCATCACCGCCACGACCACGACAGGGCAGCCGCTGCAGGTCGCTGCGGCCGACTGCCAGCGCATGGTGTGGCAGGACGGCCGGTGGGTGATCGGCGAGGGCGATGAGCCGGCACCGGCGCCGTCGCTGTGGCCGGGCTCGCAGGCGTCCTTCGACGCTGGCTACCTGTGGCTGGAGGTCGAGCAGTCATGACGGACTCGCTCATCGTGAACATCGTCCCGATGCTGGACCTCAACCCGCTGAACTGGCTGGGCAACAAGGCCAAGGAGACTCTGGCCGACGGGTTCACCGCGATGATGATGGCGATCTGGTCGGGCGCCATGTGGCTGCTCAAGGCCGCCTTCGATCTCATCGACAACTTCACTCCGAATGTCGCGGACCCGGACCTGAACACGCTGTACGGGCTCACGTTGTGGATCGCGGGCGCGATCGCGCTGGTGATCGCCTTTTCGCAGATCGGTCTCGCGGTGTTGCGCCAGGACGGACGTGGGTTCGGCACCCTGGTCGCTGGACTGGTGCAGTACGGCGCCGTCCTCACGTGCTGGATCACGGTGTGCGTGGGTCTCATCAGCGGCGCCTCGGGCCTGACCCATGGGATCTTGGACGCCCTGCTCGGGGTCGACAGCTTCTCCGGCTACGCGGCCGGCGACGGGTTTGTCGACACGGTCTCGGGCACGACACAGGCAGCGGTACTCGGGATCTGCGGGCTGTTGGTCCTGATCCCGGCCGCGTTCGGGCACATGATCATCATGATGGTTCGCTCGGCCGCTCTGCTGATCCTGGTCGCGACCATGCCCATCGCGGCCGCGGGGGCGCTGTCAGAAGGCACCAAGTCGTGGATGTGGAAGTCGATCCGATGGTTCCTGGCCTGTGTGCTGATGGAGCCTCTCCTGGCGCTCGTGGTCGGCATGGGCTCCCAGTTCGCGTGGGCCGGCATGCCCGACGGAGAGAGCAGCTCTGGCTCCTCGACGCTGGAGAACGTCGGAATGTCGGTGGTCGGGTCGGTCATCATGCTGGTCGCCTGCTTCATGCCGATGGTGTTGTTCCGAATGCTCGCGTTCGTTGACCCGGGCACCGCCTCGGGTGCCTCGTTCCGGTCCACGATGGATGCCAACGGCGGCGCGGCGGGACTGCTGCGCGGCAAAGGCACCAGCGGGGGTGCGGCAGGATCCGGTGCCGCGGCCGCGACCGCGTCGGATGGACGCACCAGCTCCGAGAACGGGGCAGAGGCTGAGACCGCGAACCGGTTCCAGTCCTCGGGGATGAGGAAGTTCGGCGGCAAGGTCGGCGGCGTCATCGCCTCAGGCATGGACAAGACCGGGAAGATCGCCCAAACCGGCGCCCAGATGGGTGTCGACGTCATGGGCTCCGCAGCCGTCGGCGACCCCGGCAACTACTACGAGACGCAGCACGAACCCAAGCAGAACCGGCAGTCGGGCCACGGGATGAAGCCGTCCAAGGGCACGGGCCAAGGCCGGGGCAAGGGCGACGGCGTCGCCAACGACGCCCCCCAAGAAGCCGTCGGGGCGGTCGAGGAGAACCCGGAGATCCTCCTCGCCTAAGCGTCGATGTGGACCGACCGGGCCCCGGCCATGGACTGCCACTTACCTAAGACACAGAACGGAGAAGCGAAATGAGCGTTTACGGAGCGTCGGCCACCAGAGACCGACAGGCATGGCTGTTCGGGCTCACCGGCCCGCAGTTCTTCCTGCTGCTGGCCGCCGGGTTCCCGACCTGGATGGCGATCGCCGGGCAGCAGTGGCTGATGCTGCCCATCGTGCTGCCGTTGTGGGTCGTGGTGGGGCTGCTGGTCTGCCTCCCGATCCGCGGCCACTCGGCGATCCAGTGGATCGGCGTCCTGTTCCGGCATGTGGCCGGCCTCGCGTTCGGCTGGTCGCGGTTCCAGTCCAAAGCCGCCTCCGGTGACCTGGACCTCGGCAACGGCGACGATGACGAGGACGACGGAGAGGCCGGGGAAGCGGACCTGCCGGGGATCTTGGCGGGCATCCAGATCCACGACGGTCCGCCGATGAGCGGCCAGACCGCGCGGCCGGCGATCATCCAGAACCACACGACACGCACGTGGGCGGCCACGGCCCGCATCATCCATCCCGGGATCGGGATGAGCGATGAGGCCGACAGGTTCCGGATGGGCGCCGGGCTGACCGAGATGATGGAGGCCGCGACCGCAGGCAACCAGATCGAGCTGATTGTGGTCCAGGTCCGCACCATCCCTGACGACGGCACCGAGCGTGCGGAGTGGGTGCGCCATAACGCCCGCCCCGACGAGCCCGAGGTGTCGGCTCGAGTGAACGCACAGCTGGAAGCGATGACCGCCGGTGCGGCGGTACGTCACGAAGCGTTCGTCACTGTGGTGGTCCGCGAGGATGTCATCAACAAGGACGCCAAGCGTGCTGGACGAGGAGTGCTCGGACGTGCCCGGATCCTGTACTCGGTGCTCGCCGAGACCGAGGCCCGGCTCACCGGCTCGATCGGCTGCACCCGGGTCAACTGGCTCGACACCTCAGAGCTCGCGGTCGCGATCCGTACCGGCTTCGAGCCGGGCGACCTCCCGGCGCTCGCCGACGCCGACATTCACCACCGCGAGGACGCCTCGATCGCGGCGGGAGTCCCGGTTGCTGCCGCCGGCCCTACCAACGCTTCGACCGCGATGCGGTCCTATCGCCATGGTGAGTGGGAGTCGGTGTCCTCGACGATTTTGCTGCCCCGCAAGGGCGCCCGGATGGGTGCGCTGGCCCGGGTTCTGGTGCCCTCCCAGCCCGGTGAGCGTCGTGCGCTCACCGTCTTCTACCGTCCGGTTTCCCAGCAGGCGGCAGAGCGGTCCACCGGTCGCGCGCAGATGTCGGCGATGATGGCCGGGACACTCAGGGAGAAGGCGGGCAAGGTCGAACGCGCCAAGGACCGCCAGTCGGTCGGCAATCTGGCCGATCGCGACGAGAAGCTCGAGCGGGGCCGGTCGCTGGTGAAGGTGGCCTCCGCGGTCTCGATCACGGTGCCGGCCGGGTGGAACGTGCAGGACTTTGGGCGACGACTTGACGCCTCGATCCGCATCAGCGGCTTCACACCGCTCCCGCTTGACGGGGCACACGACGCGGCCTTCGCAGTGTCCGCGATCCCCCTGGGGGCAGGCCTGCCGAAGAAGCGTCGCTAACCCGAGAAGCGCCGCGACCGGCACCGCCTGAAACAGCCCGGTCCTCAGATGTCCGATCTGAGGACCGGGCTGTTGCTTCTCTCCAACATGAAGACACCTGTGATGCTGACGGCCCCGGGCAACCCGGCGACCTCTCCCGAGCGCGCCCTGGTTGGTCGCCTGCACGAGATGGCAGTCACGCGCTGCCCTACGCCACGACAGATGGAGTGGCGGCGCACGAGCGTCACCGGGTACGCGTCTGACCCGCGTCCGGTCTTCGGTCGAATCCGGCACGGCAAGGGAGCCTTGGTCAAGCGGCAAGTCCTTGCTGAGGCGATGCGCAGTCGGCCCCAGGCCGCGGGCCGCCCGTCGAGGGAATGCGGGGTACTCGACGAACTCACCGGTTGCGAGCCGCTCAACCTGTGTGGACCCGTGCGGGTTCTCGACCCGTGCGCGATCACTCCCGGTCCCGACGACAAGGTGGGGGAGTGGTGAGCATGGGGTCGACCACGACGCGTCCCCGTGGCGGTGCGAAGAGCACGCGGCCGGCGTCGCGCACGATCGATGACTTGTTGGCGGACTTCGGAACCACGATGCCGCGCAAGGCGGCACCTGAGCCGACGCCGCCAGCCGAAAAGCTGTTCCCCCGCACGATCAAGAGCAGCGGCGTACGGCGGATGGGGCACGGGTGGTCGCCCACCCTGCCGCCGCTGGCGGGCTATCAGATGACGTCGGAGGAGACCCCGGTGCTGTGGCCGCTGATCTCCGGGGACGGGCTGCCGCCGTGGGGCGCGGAGATGGGCTACGACGTCCTGTCGGGCGGGAAGTTCTATTGCGACCCGATGGGGTGGGTGCTCGACGACTCGATCCCGGTCACCAACCCCAACATCTTCATCTTCGGCAAACCGGGTCGCGGCAAGTCGGCCACGGTCAAGGCGTTCATGATCCGGATGATCAAGTTCGGCTACCGGTCGCTGGTGCTGGGGGATGTGAAGGACGAGTACGAGGACCTGGCGAGATTCCTCGGCGTGACGCCGTTTCGCATCGGCCCTGGTCTACCGGGCCGGATCAACCCGCTCGATCTGGGACCGCTCGGCCTGGATTGGGACAAGCAGAGCACTGAGGAGCAGGAGAAGCGCGCCACGGTGATCTTCAACCGTTGGCTGATGCTGATCCGCGGCCTCGTCGCCTCCCAGGGTGTGGTGTTCAGCCCGACCGAGGAACGGGTCATCAACAAGGTGCTGCGGCATCTGACCGGCTGGTCGGCCGGAGCGTCCCGTCTCAAGCCGATCACCATCCCGCATGTGTGGGCGGCACTGGACTCGCCCACCCCCGGCCTGGTCAGCGACTGCCGCTACGAGAGCGAGCAGGCGTTCTACGACGGCACCCGCCCGCTGCGCGACGCCCTAGGTGCCCTGTGCGAAGGCTCGTTGCAGGGCATGTTCGACACCGAGTCGACCTTCGAGCCGGACTGGCGCAAGCCGATCCAGACCCTGTCGCTGCGGTCGCTGCACGAGACCGGCAACAAGGTTGCTGTTGGCATCGCCCTGATGTGTCTCAACTCCTGGGGCCAAGGCATGCGGGAAGCGGCCTCGGCAGGTGACCGCCGCATCGTGCTGCGCGACGAGGCGTGGCTGCAGACCCGCCTCTCCCTCGAGGCGGTCGAGGCACTGGACGCCAACCTGCGGCTGTCCCGGACCGAGGGTGACATCCAACTGGTGACGTATCACAAGCCGTCCGACCCGCTCTCGGCCGGAGACCAGGGCAGCCAGGCAGCCCAGATCGCCAAGGACCTTCTCAGCCTCTCCGACGTTCGGATCCTCATGGGTCAAGACGAGTCCGTCGCCGACGAGCTCGGCCGCCTGATGGGCCTGTCCGAGATGCAGCAGGGCGTGATCACCAACTGGGCGATGCAGGAGAAGGGCCGCGCCCTGTGGATGGTCGGCGACCAGCGATACAAAATCCAAACTCTGCTGACTCCCCTGGAAAGGCGACTCACCTACACCAACGAAGCGATCGCGACAGCCCAGTGACTGTTCGTTGGATTCGTGAAGGTTTCGCCCCGATCTGCCACCTGCTCCTCGACGGTCGTTGGGGGAGGCCGCAGTCATGAAGAAGGGGGTCCTGCTCGGCTTGCCGCTGGTGCTGATCGCGCCGCTGATGCTGCTCATCTTGGGCATGGGGAGCGCGAGCATCGAGGCCGTGCAGGCCGCGTGCAACACCGGGGCGAACTCGACCACGGGCGGTTCGGTGGGGATCGGCACCCTCAACTGGCGCGGCGCCTCGCACTACAACACCAACCCGCACCCCGGCGAACGGCCGTACGACGAGCGGGTGCCGAACATGGTCGCCAAGATCAACAGCTCGGGGGCATCGATCATCGGATTCCAGGAGTTCGAGCCGCAACAGGCCCAAGCCTTCCTCAACGCCACCAATGGTGGTTGGGCGATCGTGAAGGGTAAGAACGGCCGCGGGAAGGCGTCGACGGCGAACGCGATCGCCTACCAGCCCGCCGCGTGGAAGCTCGACGAAACCCGCTACGTGTCGATCCGCTACGGCGGCCCGATGATCCAGGTGCCGCTAGCGCGGTTCACCTCCACGACGGGCCTCGGGTCGTTGTGGGTGCTCAACACCCACAACCCGGCCGGCGCGGTCGGCGGGACGGACGCGATGCGCGATGCCGGAGTCCGCGCTGAAGCAACAGCACTGACGAACCTGCAGGCGGCCGAGCCGAACACACCGCTGTTCCTGACCGGCGACATGAACGACAAGACACGGTTCAAGCGGCTGTTCCTTTCGCTGGCCGCCGGGTGGTCGACCGCAAACCCCACCGACAAGCAGATCGACTGGATCATGGGCAGCCCCACGGTCACGTTCTCCGGGACCGTGGTCGACCAGAGCACCAACGACCGCGCGCACGCCTACACCGACCACCCGTTCGTCTACACCACTGCGACCCTCGGCGCAGGTGCCGCTGGGACCGAGGGCCCTAGCGGCAGCGCTGGGGCGGGCCGGTCGGGCAGCGGAGCTGTGCTCGGGCAGATGCCCACCGGGATCCGGGCGACCCCAGGTACCGGGGTCAGCGGGAAAGTCACGATCGCCAATGCGAACTTCAAGTGGGCCGCCGAGAAGGGCCTGCACGCGATCAACAACGCCGCGTCTCCGGACTTCATTACCCTCAACGAGATCTGGAAGTACCCGGCTCGCCGGCTCGCGAGCATCCTGCCCGGCTACGGCGCCTACAAGGACCCGCAGAAGGTCGGTAGCGGCAACACCGGCCAGTCGATCAACAACGCCATCATGTGGCGCACCGACACGTGGACGATGCTCGACGGCGGCCGCGTGAAGATCGTCGAGAAGGACCAGGCGGTCTTCCAGGGCAAGAACGTCCTGTGGGACCGCTACGCCACCTGGGGTGTGTTCCAACGCAGCGCCGACGGCGCCGTGGTCTCGGTGATCGCGACCCACCACATGACCAACGTCTACAAGGTGCCGCGTCAGTGGGGGAACCCGCCGATGACCCGAGCCGAGCAGTACGGCCTCGGCATGGACTACCTGGTCGACCTGGCCAACGTGCTGGCGCCGTACGGCCCGGTCCTGCTCGGCGGTGACATGAACTCCCATCCAGGCGACGGCCCCCAGGCCGCGGCACCGCGGATGGAGGCCGCCGGATTCAAGTACACCAAGGACAGCGGCGTGATCTACCAGTTCTACAAGGCGCCGGCCGCTGTGGGACGGACGTGGGAGATCGGTGCCGCCGCGGCAGGTACCGACCATCCGGTCCTGCTCACCCGCCTGGCCATGAACGGCACCGGACCGGGGGCGACCTCGCCGAACGGAACCCCGCCGGGGACCACTACGCCGGCGGGATGCCCGCCATGCCCGGCAGGCGTGTTCAGCGCGACGTTCCAGAACGTTGCAGCAGCTGCCAGCGGTCTTGAGGCCGCGAAGGTCGCGGCCGCGGCCGCATTCCAGGCCGGCTTCCGTGGAGAGGACCTGGTCACCGCGGTCGCGATCGCGCGGGTGGAGTCGAGCTGGAACCCGAAGGCCATCAACGGCACCCACTACGGGCTGTGGCAGATCTCCGGCCAGCACAAGGGCAAGGTGCCCGGCTGGAACGCGACAGCGGACATCTACGACCCGCTCCTCAATGCGCAGTACGCCTTCTACCTCTACTCCGCGAGGCCGGGGTCGGGGGAAGCGAAGTTCGCCGATTGGATCCCGTTCGAGGCCGAGGACTACCGCCAGTACCTCGAGACCGCCCGTCAAGCGGTCGCCGCAACCGGCGGCGGCACCACGAACGTTGGCAACACCGGCTGCTCCACCGGCCAAGAGACCGGAGGCGTGAGCGGTGACCTGCTCAACCGGCTGCGTCAGCGGGCCGAGATGGTCATCAAGCTCTCCCAACAGCACTCGTCACCGTGCTCGGTGCCCGGTTTCGACTGCCAGGGCGTCGGCTTCGACGGCTGGTCGGACGCGTGCACCGCGATCTCCATGATGATCTACGGCAACGCGTACGTCGGGCCCGGCGATGGTGGCGAGCGTGCCTACGGGTCGGTCGTGCAGGGTCAGCAGGGGTCCAGTTGGCCGCCGCCTCCGGGAGCAATCGTGTCCTGGCCTTACTCCGGCAGCGGCCACGTCGCGATCTACCTCGGTGACGGGGACTGGGTAGACAACTGGGGTCCGGTCGGGCACAACGCCCACGACCAGGTCGAGAAGGGCGCGACCGCACACTGGCTGCTGCCGCCGACCTCCTTCGAAGGCAACTTCCTCAACAACGGGATCAATAGTTCGGCGGCCTGAGATGTCCGATCTGAACGGGCGGCGGTTGCTTCTCTCCAACATGGACGTACGCATCGGGACCACACTGGATGGCCAGGCCGCCGGGTTCGACACCCACAGTGCGCGGCCGCTGCTGCTCGTCGGCGACGTCGGCCGCGGAAAGACCACCACCGGCCGCTACCTTGCCCGGTGGTGGCTGGCCAGCACCCGCCGCCACGTCCACGTGTACGCCCAAGCACCCAGCGAGTGGGCAGACCTCCGCTGCGAGCCGCAGCATCCCGACCAGCTGACCCAGCCGGTCGGGACGGCCTGTCCTCCGGGTACGTGCCTGGTCGTGATCGACGACATGGACCTAGTCGACGACGACCGTCTCAGCCTGCTGCCCTTGAACAAGGGCCGGGTGATCTTGACCTCGCACGGCGGAAACAGTCTTGGCGGCCGGCCGCTGCTCAACGCCGACATCGACTGCATCGGCCTGGTGCGCCCGGACCCAACGAGTCCGGCCGAGGCCGCGGTGCTGGAGGGCCAGGGGCGACTGGACTGGCCGATCGACACGGTCGCAGTCCTCCCTGATCCAAGGGGACCGATCGACTTCCCGTGTCACCGCTGGCAGGCTCCGACCTCCGCATGGGCGGCGACGACGCGATGAGTATGGAACGGTCCCGGCGCGCCCGGTTCACCAACGTCGCCCCGACAGCCGGCGAGTTCAAGATGGCGGCTCTCCTGGCCGGCGTCTTCTTCTTCCTCATCACTCCACTGGTAGTCCAGGCGCTCGTCGGCTGGGCCACCACTGGGGTGGTCGCGTTGCCGAACGGGCACCTTCTGGACGCATACGGAGGGCTGCTGCGCAGCGACTTCGGTGTCGGCTTGCCCGACCGGGTCAACGCTGGGTTGCCGTCGGATGCGGTGATGTGGGTACTGACGCTGGTCGGTGAGGTGCTGGTTCTCGGTGCTGTCGTCGTGGTGGGCATGTGGATGCGTGACGCGACCGGCGCCAGTTCCCGCCACGGACTAGCCACGCCGACGCAGGCCGCCGAGGCGCTCGGGTTGCCGCGGCTGCGCAAGAGCGCCGCAGTGATCCGTCCAGACCTCTACGCCCGTTCCGGGCGACGAACTCACTGACCCCGGAAAGGGACCACTGAGCATGACTCCAGCACTCAAGCACGTGAAGCCTCACGACGTCGGGTGGCGCCTCGGACAGTGCGGCCGAAGCGGACCCGAACTGTGGGTGCCGTTCGACCGGACAACGTGCGTGATCGGTCCGCAGGGGTCGGGCAAGACTCTCGACCTGCTGGTGCCCGCGCTGCTCGATGCGCCCGGTGCCGCGCTGGTAACGCTGACCAAGCCCGAGGACCTGTTCCTCACCTTGGAGGCCCGCCAGAAGCTCGGCCCCGTGGCGGTGCTGGACCCGTTCAATGCTGCACCCGGAACCCCGGAGCTGGTGTGGGACTGCATCGCAGGTTGCGAGGACGCGATGCTCGCCGAGCGGCGAGCAAAGGCATTCGCCAACGGGACCATCAAGGGCGCGACATCCCAGTCCTCCGACCAGGCGGCCCGGTTCTACGCGGGCGAGTGCGCGAAGGTGCTCCAGGCCTACTTCCACGCCGCGGCGATCGCCGGCATCGGACTGGACGAGGTGCTGATGTGGGTCTCCAGCCCGCGCGAGTATCCGCAGGCCGAGGAGATCCTGCGGACCCACCCGGCCGCGGAGCCACTGTGGGACGGGCTGCTGCGTGGCGCCCTGTACGGCGACGAGAGGACCGCCGGCAACACGATCACGACCGTCCAGCAGGCGATGGCATTGTTCTTCCAGCGCTCGATCCGGGAACGCTGCGTGCCGTCCGCATCACGTCCGGCCACCGACCTCGAGACGCTGATCCGCGACGTTGGCACGATCTACCTCCTGGGGCGCGACGATCCCTACGCCAGTGCGTCACCGCTGATGACAGCGGTCACCGAGCAGATCCTCGACACGGCCAAGCGGCTGGGGGAGACCTCCCCGCACGGGCGGTTGTGCCCGCCGTTCCTCGCCTGTCTCGACGAGCTCCCTTCGACCGCGCCGATCCCGACGCTGTCGACCCGCATGGCCAACGAGCGTGCGCTCGGACTCTCCTTCATCCTCGCCGCCCAGACGTGGCGGCAGTTCGTGGTCTGTTACGGCGAGGACGAGGCCCGCACCATCTACGGACTGTCGAACAACCTGGTGGTGTTCGGTGGCGGCAAGGACATCCGCTTCTACCAGGAGCTCTCCGACCTGCTCGGCTCGACGAACCACACCGAGACCCGATACTCCTCGCGCGGGCACGAACTGTTCGGCGTGATGGACCGGTCGTTCGACCAGCGGCGGGTGCCGATCTTGGAGCCGGCCGAGCTGCGTCGCATCGAGCAGCGCAAGGCCCTGGTGCTGGCCGAGATGTACGACCCGATCATCGCGGACCTGCGCCGCTGCATCGACGGCAAGCGCGGCAAGGAACTACTGGCCGCGCAGAAGCGCGCGAGGCTCGCGGCCCGCAGTCACGACAACGGCGGCGCGGACGGGGAACCGATCCGGCCGATGCCTATCGAATCCACCCCGACGCCGACCGAGCCGGTCGCACGCACCCGGCAGCGGCTCGGGATGCCGAAGTAGAAGAGGAGCTGACGAGATGACGACCAAACAGCACCGCACTCACCCCTCCGAGTTCGCCTCCCGCGCCACGTCAGGGGGCGCGGGACCGACCGGCAACGGGATGATGCCGCTGGCCGGGCTGATGGTCCGCCCGTTCCCCGAACCCGGACCGTCGATCCGTACAGCGATGGAGCAACTGCAGCAAGCCACCATCGAACCGCCCGCCGATGAGGAAGAACTGCGCGAACTCGCCCAGATGCCGCGACCGTGGGACCCCGCCACGTGCACCGGACTGATGCGCACCGAACTGTGGGCGTGGCTGGACCTAGTCGCGATGTGGGTCAACGAGCAACACCTGTGGAACGTGACCCGGCCCGGCATCCCCGAATGCTGGCCCGCGCACCCGCACCTGGTGCACGACATCGCGGTGCTCGCCTGTAGCCGCTACTACACCAGCTTCGCCGTCACCCCGGCCGCCCTGGAGGATTGGCACCGCTACGGGCTACCAGGGTTCCTCGAACGGCTGCGCGACCGCCTCGGCGACGCTTGCCAGCCGGGCAAACACCAGCCCCGGCCCCGCCGCGAACGCGACGAGAGCCACGCCTCGACACCAGTCCGCATTGGCCGCAAGCAGCACTACCGGGACGACGTCGACCGGGCAGGGGAACTGGCAGCCGTCACGACGGCCGCCACCACTGCGCCGCCCGCCGACCCCAACCCCGACGACCTTCACGACAGGTGGTGACCCGCGATGACCACGCCCAACAACAGCAGCCGACGACTGCGGCTCGTCGACGAGCAGCAGCGGGCCGGCGCCGTCGCTCCCGAGCAGGACGACGAGGGCGTCACAGAACAGCAGGCGGCCGCGTTCGCTGCGATGGTCGCCAAGGCCAACCAGTCCGACCTCGAGCGCACGCTCAACCAGATGAACGCCGAGCAGCTGCGTTCACTGGCGCTGGCGCTGGCCTCCCAGATCAACGCTTCTGAAGGCGCATCCGGTGAGGTGGCCGACGTCGGACCGGATGGGATCTGTGCGATCGCGATCGCCACCGCCGCCCAGTCCTTCGGCACGACCCGTGATGCGGTTCTCAGTGCCGACCGTCACCGGGCGGTGACCGACGCCCGTGCGGTGGCCATGACCGCGGCCCGACGCGGGGGGCTGACCCTCCCCGCTATCGCGAGCTACTTCGGGAAGGACCACACCAGCGTCATGTACGCCCAGAACAAGGTCGCGAACAACCCTCGTCTCAACGCGGTCTGTGCTCGCATCGTCGACCAACTCGACGAGCACTACGCGGACCCGACCAGGATCCCCTCCCAGAACCCGGCCGCCCCGGAGAGCACGCGCAGCACGACCCTCCAGCTTGCCGCCCTCGACCAGAGCCGCAGCGACAGCGCGCGGCGTCACCACGACGAAGACACCCAGCGGCTCTCGCTCTCGTCCGCGCCGGCCAGGTAGGACCTTGGGGTTAGACCGGGATGCTGAACCGCGACCAACAGCAGTTGCTCGGGGCCCTAGGCACCGGGATGGCGTCCGACGCACTCCTTGACCGTCTCCGCCGCCGCGGGACGCTCGAAGGCGGCCGCTCATCAAGCCGGGCGGGCTGCTGGATCAACTACAACCGCGATGCGGTCCGCCTCGAAGACCACTCCGAGATCTACGTAGCTCTGCGAGCGGCCGGTGCGGAGAGCCCCACGGGCGGCGAGCAGCCGTGGCGGCGAATGAAGCCCACGGTCGTCGTGAAGGTGACGTGGGCCGAAGCCGCGGCGTACGGCGCGAGCCTTCCCCCGGAACTTCGCGACGAACTCACAACCCTCGACCGAGCCGAGCGAGACGAGAACCAAGCCTGGTGGAACTACAGCAACGAGCGGGGCGGATGGCCACATCGCCGGCGGTTCAATTCTGACGCCGAACATCAACGGGTTCAGGCCGAGTGGGACATCGTCTACGGGAAGCACATCCGTGCCCTGGGCGCGCTGTGGGAGCGACAGAAGGCAGCGATCTCGCGCGCGCTCCCGCTCACCGTCGACGACGAACCTGTGGACCTGCTCGAGCTACTCGACCAGCAGCCAGCCGCACAAGACGCTGTGGCATCAGCGCGGGCGGCCTCGACGCCGGTTCTGCAGGCTGCCGCGCTTCAGCGCACGACCGGCGGCGCTCGACCGCCCGACACCGCGGACGGGTGCCTGTTCACGATGCGGGCCGCCGACAGCGCACCGGGGCGCTGAACGACCGGGCAGCGTCGCGCGAGCACCGAGCTGGCCTCGGGGGACGGTCGGCGTGACCTGATCTGCCTCGCGCCGCCGAGAATGTGTCGGTGGCGATGTCTACCGTGGGGTTCATGCACCTCACGGCAAGCGAGATCGACCGGTTCTGGTCGTACGTCGTGAAGGGGCCTCGCGAGGCCGACTGCTGGCTCTGGACCGGCGCGATCGGCGACGACGGCTACGGCCGCTTTTGGGTGCGTTTTGAGCCCTATTCGCACCAGATGCAACAGCGCGTCCTTCGACCGCATCGGGTCGCGTGGGCACTCGCTGAGGGCGTGTCGATCGACCTGCACCCGGTTGTCGAGCATGTGGTGTGCGACAACCCGATCTGCGTACGCGCCGACGGCACGCTGCTCGATCACCTCGAAGGGTCCACCCAGGCGGCAAACCTCGCCCGGATCGCGCAGCACGGCCGTCGCGACTCGCGCGGCTACCGGGGTCGGATGCTCGGGAGGGAGGCGATGTACCGGCGGTCGCTCGCGCTGCGGGCCGCCGTGACAGGTGGCTGGGACAGCGAACGGATAGCCCGGGCGCTGGCCGCAGTCGACGACGACCAGATGGTGCTCTTCTGAGGTGGCGACGACCGCCGCCGACGGGTGACGGCTAACGCCGCCAGACCATCACCTTCTCGGTGTGCCGAAACGGAGCGTCTGGCGGACCTTTGACGTATGACGCGATCCATGCTGGGCGTCGCTCGGCCCGGCCTGGTCCGTGCGCGACCTGCTTCCAATGTCCTCGAACGACGAACCGGTGCGTGTAGGTCCGGCCCGTCTCGGTTTCAGATGTCTGTGTTGACGCATGGCGAAGGGACCTCAGGTCAACGAGCGTCACATCGGTTGGAAGCTTGTCCTGGCGGCCGCGCTCGGTCGGCCGTCCGCTCGGCGTGACGGCTCGCCTCTCGGCCACCGTTGGGGTCTGCATCATCACCCACGCTGACCCGATCATGGCGAGCAAGGCGCGGTGGCCAGGCTGTGCGAACTGGTCGAACTCGACGATCTTCGTCTCCGGAACCACGAGTGCCGTTGACGGCTCGAACGGTCCGTGGGAAGTCTTTGAGTCTCGCCTCCACATCAAGAAGACCTGGCTGCCCTCGAAACTCCACCACGTGATCAGGTCGACCGGCTGTGCCGTCGGCGCCCAGCCGGGGGCGTAATGGTCGGCAGGTTGCGCGTCGGACCCCGGCTCGACCGGAGGAAGTGGCCGCTCGAAGGCCATCACTCCGTGAGGGGCTGGTCGCTCAACAGCAGGATTGAAGAACGGGATGTCCGTTGACGCGTCCATGGCTGCCTCCGCCATGGCCGGACGCACCCAATACATCTCGGCCGCTCGGATGGACTCCGCCCCCTGGTAGAGCGACAGTCGTGCGCCGATCGCCACGTCGCTCAGGCCTCGCGGCCTCTTGCCGGCCTCGAGCAAGTCCATGAAGCGATCCCACTCGCTCATCTGGGACTCCCACAGAAGGTTCCTGATCGCGGGCATCGAATACGGAGACCAGTCGTTCTTCTTCCTCGGCACGAACACGAGGCTAGAGCCAACGTGCCTATAGCCGCAGGAGGGCAAAGTAGTGAGCGGCAGGGATTCCTACGAGATACGACGACTGACGAGCGCGGGCGCGCTTCAGTTGTAGCGCGGCTGCACGCGCTCGCGTGTGCGGAGGAGGAGCAGCGGCGGGCCCGATCCGGGTGAGCGTGTAGGCGGTACGTTGGCCTGCGTGACGTCCGGACGCCCTTGGCGTGATAGCCGTGTCGAGGTTCTTCTCGCGTCGGTGTCGGATCTAGGCATGTCGATGTCCCGAGCCGCCGCCGGCGAGTTGATCGACGAACGGGTGGCGTATGTGGCCGCCCAGATGCGGGTCAACGAGACGACCGCCCGCACGTACTTAACCGACGATGCCGTTCGGGGACTGGCGCAGTCTCTTGCGTTCAGCCTTGTCGAGGAAGCCCCAGGGGCTGACCTGTTCATCGCTCCGCGAGACGCGCGGCTCCCGGTCCGGCTTGCCGGCCGCGTCAGTGCGGGCCTCGCTGAGGCCATGCGGATACGGATAGTCGAGCGTGACGACCTCGAGCACACTCGCGACTCGGTCGCACAGCTGGCGCACGCAATTGGGGTCCTCGGCCTTGTCGTGGCCGACCAGGTGGCTACCGACCTCGAAGGCGAGCCATGGGTCCTGGCGCCAGCCGCGCTGCTGCACCGCCTGGCCCGCTACCTCGGGGCGGCGGCCGACCTGGCCGATAGCGGCCTGATTGGCTATGACACCGACCCCGCCGAGCGACCCGGACTTGTACGCGCGCTCCGCGACGACGCGGACATTCTCCGAAGGCTCGCTGGCGGTAGGTGATCTCCCGTGGCGCGGCGACGATGCGCACACTGCCGAACAGAGCTTCCGGCAGACGCCGGTTCTCGACGGCGGTACTGTTCGCCGCGGCGAACGAACCGCCTTCTGGGTCGGGTAGGAAATCGGCCCCCGCACCCCGCGCCGGGGCTCGAAGCGCGCTCAGATCGCTTCCTGGACAACTTTCGGGTCGAATTTGCGGCCCGTTCACTGCGCTCGGCGGGGCAATGTTGTGTCAGAGCGATTCTGAGCGGCCCGATGGTCAGCGGGATGGGCCCGTGTGATCGGGACCTGAAGGCGGCAGACCAGGTTCGCCGCGGCGGGGCGTGGCGGTGGTGGCCGCGAGCCGCTTCGCGGCTGCGCGCCGGCGGGACTGCGTGTCTGTCTTGGCGGCCTTCCTGCGCTCTTCGGCGTTGATCTCGTCGATGCGGGCTTGTGCGTAGGCCGGCCGGCTGCGGTCGCGGTCGATGCTTTCGGTGACGGTCTGGTGCTCGAGGATGCCGGGAGCGAAGTGCAGCTTGTGACGCAGCCGCTCGAATCCGTCGAGCCACCGTTCGGAGCCTCGGGAGGCGAGGATGCGGGCCGCCTGGTGGATGACCTTCTGTCGTACGTCGGTCTCGCTCCAGTGGCCGGCGGTGCGCAGCAGGTGGTCGATCATCGCATCACCGAGTGGTGAGGCGTTCTCAATGGCGGCGGCGATCGCGGCGGCGCCCTCGGTCTCGAACAGCTTCGCCGGGTCGAGGCCGTCGGGCAGTTCGAGTTGAGTGGGGTCGAGGTCGGCGGCGGTGAGGTGCCAGAAGGCCTTCTGCGCCGACTTCCACCCGGCCGGGTCGGAGTCGGTGCCCACGGCGATGCGATCGCGGCCATTGACCATGTCGATGTTGGCGCGCAGCAGCTTGATCTGGTTGATGGTGAGGGCGGTGCCCATCGGGGCGATGCCGACGGCGGCGCCGTTGCTGCCCAGGGTGATGGCCAGGGCGTCCATCGGTCCTTCGACGATGACACGGAGCGCGCCGCCGGCGAGGAGGTCGCGGGCTTCGGCGTACCCGAAAAGGGCCTCGCCCTTGGTGAAGACCGAGGTGGTGCGGGTGTTGAGGTACTTGGGTCCGGCGAAGTCGTCGTCGCTCTTGGTGGGGTTGCGCCGACCAACGAATCCGAGGATCGCCTGCCCGGTGGGGTCGTGGGGGTCACGGATGGGCATGACCAGTCGGTCGCGGAAGAAGTCGCGGTAATAGGTCGTGCCGTCGTCGCGTTCGCGCTGGGAGACGAGGCCGGCCTGCGCGAGTTCTCCGAGGGTGGCGCCCTGGTCGGTGAGGTGGCGCATCAGGCCACGGCTTGGTGCGTACCCGATGGCGTAGTTGTTCGGGTGGTCGGCGAGGTCGGTGCCCATGCGGTCGCGCATGTAGGCGGGTGCCCACGAGCGGGGGTAGCAGGACTCGAAGTAGGCCATGGCCCGCTGGTTGAGTTCGTGGATGCGTTCTGCTGGGAGCTGGTCGGGGTCGGGGAAGGCGTTCTCGGCGGTGACCTCGTCGTCGTGTTCCCACGGCAGGGGAGTTGCGTAGGGATCCGGAACGTACGGGAAGACGTCGTCGTGCGGCGTCGGGTCGTACTCGTCCGGGGGCGGCTCCCGGTCGACCGAGTCGGCGGCTGGGTCGTTGTGCTCGCCAGCGGCAGGGGAGTGGAACACCGGGGCGTCGTCGGGCTGGTCGCGGTAGAACGCGGCCATGAACTCGTCGGCGTCGTCGGGCGGCAGCATGTCGACGTCGACGGGGATGTCGCCTTCGGGGTAGGGCGCTTCGTCGTATGGCTGTGGCGCGTCGGTGGGCTGGTCGGTGAGCATGGCGATGCGCAGCACGAGCGCGTCGGCAATCTCGACGCCGGTGAGTGAGCCGTCCTGCGGTACGCCGGCGAGGGCGGTGGAGAGGATCTCGGTCGGGCTCCAGCCGTGGTGCTGGCATGCCTCGTCGACTGCGGCGACGAGCGCGGGCCACGCGGGTGCCTTCTGCAGATAGTCGGCCTTGCTTGTGCCGACGAGGTCGGCCAGGGCGGGCCGCCAGCCGGGCTGGAGCAGGTTTGCGGAGTGCTCGTCGGCGGTGAGCGCCGCCGGACCCAGGTGTGGCATGAGTCGCCACCACAGGGCTGCGGCGTGCTGCTCATCGGGGAGGGGGCGGGCAGGAGGCTGCTGGGGCCACCGGGTGGGGTCGGATGCGAGTGCTTCCTTGATGTAGTCGGTCACGGGTAGGCCCGCGCGTTCGAGTCGGGCGAGGCGCTGGCACAGGGGAGTGATCCATGGGTCGGCTCGGACGACCTCGGGCAGCGCCTGGTACCAGCTGCGCTGGGAGAAGGGGTAACTCGGTCGCGCGGAGCGGACGGCGCGGTTGAGTCTGGCCTGGTGAGCGCCCGGTGCGCCGATCCTGCGGTCGCCGGTGGGTCGCAGGTCGTTCTCGTCGGTGCGGGCCACGGCCCGCCACACGGCGAGGTCGGCCCGCAGTTCGGCGTCCTCTTCCTCGAGGAAGGGCTGTGCCCACGCGGGTGCGGTGGCTCCGGTCCAGCCGCGTGCCTGCTCGCGGACGGCGTCGATCTGTTCGTGTACGAGCTGGTGGTAGGCGCTCGCGAATGGACCCCAGTCGTGGGCGCCGGCCAGCCGGGCGGGAATGGCAGGCAGCCATGGGAGCGGCCCGGCGACGGGTGGGGGAGTGTTGGGGTCATGTGGCCGGACGGGGCTGAGTTCTGCAACGAGGTCGTCGACGCGGGCGTCCAGCACGGCGGCGGGGTCGCGGGCGTCGGCCAGCGATCCGGCACCGACCGCGGCGGTCAGCAGCTTGAGCGGGCTGTGCTCGTCGAGCGCGATGAGTGCGAGGTGGGAACGCAGGGTGGGCCATGCGGGTGCCTCGGTGAGCCCGGTGAGGAGTGCTTCGGCATGCTTGTCGATCTTGTCCATGCCGACGGGACCGATCAGGTGTTCGGCGCCGGCGGTGACAGCGTCGTGGTAGCGGGCGGCCCTGTCGCCGAGCAGCTGGTGCGGGCTGGTCTGCTCGCGCAGTGCGGTGGTCGCCGAGACGGGCGACCCGTCGCGGCGAAGCATGTCGGCGATCCGGTCGAGCGCGGTGGGCGGGATGAGCGCGTCGGGCCGGATGAGGTTGTGGGGGTCGCCGTCGCTGGCGACGTTGAGGTAGAGGTGGTTGGCGAACTTGCCGCGGGAGAGCGCGACGTAGAGCAGGTTGCGGTCCTCATCGCCGGTGAGGACGACGTGGCAGGTGCCGGTGGTGATGCCCTGGGCGCCGTGCACGGTGGTGGCGTAGCCGAGTTGGACGGTCTGGGCGACGTAGTCGGCGGGCAGGGTGACGGTGTTCCCGATCGCGTCGTGCTTGACCTTTAGGGAGCCGTCGCTGTTGACGTCGACGACGGTCCACCGGTCACCGTTCTTCACCCAGTCGGTGCGGCTGATACGTAGGTGGCGGTCGTTCTCGCGGGTGATGATGCGGTCGCCTTCGGAGACCTTGGTGCCGTCGGCCAGCGTCAGGACGCGACCAATCTCGCTCGCGTTGAGTTCGGCGAGGCGGTCGTTGCGGGCACGTGTGTTGAGTTCGGCAACGAGATCGCGTGTGGGTGCGATCAAGATCGAGTCGGAGTCTGGCTCGCCACGGGCTCGGTCGGCGGCCCAGGCGGCGTAGGCCTGGTCGGCGCAGGAGCCGAGGTCGCCGACGTGGATGCGGCCGCGGTCGGCGTAGAACGCGATGGCCGAGGGGTCTCCTTCGCGCAGGGCGAGGGTGGCGGCGGCTTCGGCGTGGTTGAGGCTGCCGTCGGGGTTGCGGAAGCGATGTACTTCGCTGAGGGTGACGGCGCCGATCTGGTGGGCGATGTCGCGCAGTACGCCGCCGGCGGCGACCGAGGCGAGTTGACGGTCGTCCCCGACGAGTCGGACCTGGCCGCCGCGGGAGGTGATGTAGTCGATCGCGGCCGCCAGGTCGGTGGTGGCGGCCATGCCTGCCTCGTCGACCAGGACGAGGGTCTTGGAGTTGATGCGTTCCATCCACGCGGGCGCGCCGCCGTTTTTGGCGTGCCACACGAGCTTGGCAAGGGTGTCGGAGCGGACCTTCTTCCGACCCGGGCGCCACGGCCCGTTGAGTCGTCCCTTGCCGTCTGCGGTTGCACTGTCGGCGGTGTCGGGGTTGATGGAGGCACCGAGTTCTTGGGCTGCGACCGCGGAGGGTGCGAGGCCGATGACGGTTCCGCCGGAGTCCTGCCAGGCGCTGGTGAGGACCTGCATGGCGGTGGTCTTCCCGGTGCCGGCGGGTGCGAGGGCGAGTTGAACCTCGCGGCCGCTGGTTGCCATTTCGCGGACCAGGGACTGCTGGGCGGCGTTGAGTTGGAGGTTGTTGGCGGCGGCTTCGGCGATCGCGATGCCGACGCGAACCTCGCTGATCGTGCGCCCGCCCGTGCGCTTGGCAGCTTCAACGATGCGCCGTTCGGCGTCGACGACCGCCGGGGACGTGTACTGCCGAGCGCCGGCAAGGCTGTAGACGCTGACGACCTCCTCCCCATCGGGGCCTTGCTCGGTGCGCTGCAACGGCTCAGGGATCGTGACGTCGCGCGCGGCCGCGGTGGCCGCATTGGTGAGCGGGTCGGGGTCGTTGAAGGCGATGGAATGCGCCCTCATCGCGGTGGCCACGACGCGGTCTACGGCGCTATCGAGGTCGGGCAGTCGTACGCCGTGGGAGCGGGCTTGGCGCTGTGCCTCGGCACGCAGGTGCCAGATCTGCCAGGTTGCCCGGTCCTCCGAAACACGTTCGACGACTGCTCGCGCGGTCTCATCAACCCACTTGTCGGTGACGGCTTGGGCGGCGGTGCGGTGGCCGAGGCAGTCGTCGACCATGCCGTGGACGGCCTGTTCGCTGCCGAGGATGTCGATGGCCTCGCTGCGCCAGGCGGTCCGCTGGTCGGCCTCCGAGCGGGGTGCGTGCTTGGCCTGGCGGGTCTGTTCCCACGCCTGCTTCTTGAGTGTGACGGCCTCGCCTTCGGTGGGCGGGCGGCCGTGCTCGGCTTGGAAGGCTGCCGCGAGTTCGCGGCGGCGGGCCTCGATCTGGGTGTCGCGTTTGGACCAGGTCTTGGCCAGCCGGTCGTCGACCCCGACGACTTCGCGCACCGGACGCTTGTCGACGCCCTTCTTCACTCCGTTGCTGCGGTTCTCGAACCTCACGCCCAGGCGTGCGATCAGTTCGGACTCCAGGAGCGTGTTGTACATCTCCGAGAGCGTGACGTTGGCCTTGAACAGCACCCGTCCGTCGACCGCGAGCCACTTGCCGTTCTCGTCCTTAACCTTGTTGCTGACCGCGACATGTGTGTGCAGGTGAGGGTCGGACGAGCGTGCGTCGCGGTGGGTGAACATGCCCGCGATCAGTCCCTTCGCCTTGACCTGCTGGACCCCGTCGCGGCCGCGACGCGTGAACAGGACCTCCTTCTCAAGCCACGTCAAGGTGGCCTCAACGGCGGCGTGGTGGGCGGCCTCGATCTCCTTGGCGACGTCCCGGTCAGCGAGTGCCCACAGTGTCGAGACGGACTTCACTGGTGTGAAGGTGAGGTCGTAGCCGGCCACGGCGGTCGTCTGCTGCCGGGTGGCCTTGGCCATGAACGAGGCCCGCTCGCGGTCGTCGATCGGCTCCCGGTCGTGCTCGCGGACGAAGAACTCGTTGCCCAACTCGGTGCGGATCCGGGCACGTTCCTCGGCCGGGACCGGGGTCTTCCAGTGCTCCCCCTGGGCCAGGTTGTAAGCGATGTAGCGTCGCGCGGTCTCCTGGATGAACTCGGGCTGGTTGCCCAGGTAGCGAGCGAAAACGCGCCCGAGCTGTGAGGCCTTCTTGGCCTCGACGAGGCTCTTCCCGGCGGCTTCAGCGGCTTCTTCGAGTCGTTCGGCGTCCGGGTGGCGGCCCTCGCCGAACAG
The DNA here is from genome assembly GCF_031457855.1 of Nocardioides sp. BE266. Lineage (NCBI taxonomy): Bacteria > Bacillati > Actinomycetota > Actinomycetes > Propionibacteriales > Nocardioidaceae > Nocardioides > Nocardioides sp. BE266. Next base: position 63,001 of record NZ_JAURTI010000007.1, read on the forward strand.
GTTCTGCATGTGCTTCTCGGTGACTTGCGAGCCGACTTCGAGGTCGAGTGCGGACAGCCCGGCGCCGAACCAACGGCCCGGGGACTCGCCCTTCTCGGCGTAGTAGTCGGCCAATCCGGCGTGCCCACGGTCGGTCGCATCGTGCGCGGCGACCTGACGGGTCAGGTACGTGTACCCGTCTCCCGCGGTCAGCTTGTGCACACCCATCACATTGCTGAGAAGCAACCACGGCGAGCCGAAATCGGACACCGGCCGGGCACCCAATCCGGGAATGCATGAGGTCCGTGGTTTGGGGTGAGCGGTTCGGAAGTTTCAAAGTCGGGTGAGTCGCGCGGGTTTCGGTGGTTCGGAATTGGTCGGTCTCGGGATGTCCGATCTGGGGCGGTCGCGGTTGCTTCTCGTCTGTGTAAGGGGGTCGCGGTGGATTCCGTGACCACGTGGACGAGCAAGGAAGTGGTGGTCCCCAGTGGGCAGCAAGGCGAATCAGGCACAGGCGGTACGCGATCGGGCGCGGGACGCCCGCCTCAAGGCGGCGCGCGAGCGCCGGCTGCGGCTCGACCCGGACCAGCTGGCGCGGGAGCGGCGCATCGACGAGGCGTCGGTCGACGTCGAGGTGGCGTGGGAGGACCGGGCCCAGGCGGAGCAGGCGATCAAGGACGCCGAGGTCGCGGCCGCGGCCGCGATCAAGCGGCTCCTCGCGGAGAAGCTCGCGGTCAAAGAGATCGTGCAGCTGACCGGGCTGGACCAGGCGACGATCCGGCGGCTGCGGCAGGTCGACGCAGACACCGGAGACGACTCCAGCGCCTCCGAGGACACCGCCACCGGTGCTGAGCCGGCCGGCAGCCAGGTCGCGTGATGTCGACCGGCCAGGACTCAGACCGCGACATCGTGCACACGCGCGGACAGCTGGAGTCCCTACCCGTGGGCACGACCCTGGTGGACAAGAGCGGGGTGGGCGGCGGTCCGGCGCTGCTTCGACTTCGCGGACAGCGCTGGCGGTGAGCAGTGATGTCCGGTCAGGATGACGGGACCCGCGAGTACGCGGTCCGCGAGCTCGGCGAGGACGCGGTGCGCGCGCTCGAGGTCGAGTTCGTCAAGACCCAGGCGGACCGCCTCAGCCCCCGAGCCTTCGAGGCCATGGGTATCCCCACTGCATCGATCCTCGAAGGGCTCAAGGCAGGCACGCCCGCGCCGACACGTCCGGAGAACGACGGTTTGTCGGTCCGCGCCCGCGGGCGCCTGGATCAAGCGGTTGCCTGGAGCAGGGGGAGGATCACTTACCGCCGGCCGATGACCGGGTCAGCGGGCGAGGTGTCGGTGCAGATCGAGGCGAGCCCGGCCGATGGCCAGGGAGCACCACAGGCCAAGCCCGCTGCGGTCAAGTTGACTCGCCACTCAGACGGCGGGGTGTCGCTCCAACTCAACAACCACGAGCGACCGGTCCCCGGAACCGATGAACAAGCGGCGGCCGCGCTCGGTATCGACCTGGACGCGTGGATGCACAGCCGCCGATCGATCGAGCTCGGGCTGAGCGCCGTCGCAAGTCAACGGCCGGCGCTGAGGCCACCGGACGTCAGCGTCGCACGGCCCGAGGATCGCGCCGCCCTCGCGCCGAGAATCGGTATCGGTCAGCAGGGAGCGGCACGGTGAGCACTCAACCGACCCTGGTGACGTCTCGTCGGCGCCAGCACCAGCTGCTGCGGCTGTGGTCGCACTGGTCGCTGACATCGATCCTCCTCGACCCCTCGGAGGTCTCCCGCGTCCGGGACTCCTGGTCCGCCACCCATCACCAGGACCCCGAGACGGGGGAGCGGATCGCGGACTGGTCGGAGGGCGACGGGCTCGGGTTCGGCGTCTCCGTCGGCTGGCACCGCCCGCGGGAGGTCATCAGCTGGTCGGACATCGAGGCGATCGCCAAGGAGGTGCCCGACGAGGTTCGCGAGCAGCTCGTCGAGTGGCGGCAGCGGTTTCGCGATCACAGCAGGACGTACCCGCGGTTCGCAGCCAGTGCGGAGGCCATCGGCTGTGGGCCGATCGTCGAAGGCAAGCCGCTCACGACTCGCCAGGAGGCGTATCTCCGCGAGCTCGAGGCCTTCGACGCCAGCGGCGTGCTCCCGGCCTGGGAGCAGAAGAAAGCGGGCCTCGACGCCGAGCGGCTCGAGCTGCACGAGCGGGCGCTCTCGGCCGTGCTCGACCAAGAGCCGGCCGATCTCCTCGAACTACTCGAGGACCACTACCTCGGCCAGGCGGCAGTCGAGGCGCCGACCAAGCCGAAGGGCGAAACCCGAGCACCGGACGCCACTCGGACGGCCGGTCACAACCAGGAGGCACCGATGCGGATCCGCAACTACACCGACCACCAGCGCACGGCGTTGGAGAACCTGCGGCTGCCTGACCAGTTCACCTTCATCTGTGAGCGGCAGACGGACCACTGCTCCGAACGCGTCATTCTCGTGTACTCCGAGGGAAACCGCCACGACTCGGTGGTTCTCGACGTCGACGACCGCTCCCGTGGCTACCTCGATGCAGGCGCTGCTGTTCTCGTCGCGCGTGCGCAGCGGCGCTACCACCGCCAGGCGCACGACTCGAGGTACACCGAGTCCGCGCGGGAGATGAGTGCCCGAGCGGCCGGTGCGCTGAACGGTTGGCTCGACACTCACCCGAGCCTGGAGGTCAAGGCATGGCAGACCGCGCAGGCGCTACGTGGCCGGCCGGGTCTCGCGCCCATGAGGCCGGCGTCCCCTCCACAGCAGCCGGTCGCGTCGATGGCTGAGCCGGGTGGGCCTGCGCGATGAGGTTCATGAACGAGTACGACCTGGAGTTCGCGCGTGGCCGGTTCGGGCGTGGCCGCACACCCAGCCGTGCCTACCTCACTGCCGTGGTGACCCAGCTGGCTGATTGGGCGGACGCCAACTCAGACGGGTGGGCGTATTGGCCGAAGCCGACACGGGCTGCCGCGGGGGCGATGAGCCTGATCGACTCATCCACGTTTGAGGAGAACGAGCGTCAGGAGTCCGTCGACGTGACCGAGTCGGACGTGCGGGATGCCGTCCGACCGATCCGGACGTTCCTGGAGCGCCACGGAGCCGACCCTGAGGCCGTCCTTGGCGGCGAGCATTACCAGCAGTGGCGAACTGAGGTCGACGAGCAAGGAGCGCTGTTCGACCTCGCCGCCGCTCGCCCCCCGGCTCTGCGCCCCCCGATGCCGCAGTTGGCCGCACAGGCACACATGAACCGGCCGGCGCTCCTGCCGCCGGCGCCGCGGCCGCGTGAGGCGGTCGAGCTGCGGCGGCCGGCGCCTGCGACAGGGGTGGCGCGATGAAGCCGCGACCTGAGGCGGGGAGGTCCTCGTGTTGTACCTAGCGAATCCGTGCGGGAACGAGTCGATCGGCGCGGCCATGGCTGAGGGCGTGATCGGTTTCATCGACACGCCGAAGCAGGGCAACCGGCGCCCAGCTGGTGTGCGGTGGTGTGCCGACAACGGTTGTTTCTCCGAGCAGTGGGAGCCGAGCCGGTGGTGGGAGTTCCTCGAGGCCAACGCTGCGGATGCGGCCACGTGTCTGTTCGCGACTGCGCCAGATGTTGTCGGAGACGCGCGGGCCACGGAGGAACGGTCCCGGCCGTGGCTCTCGCGGATCCGCGCCCTGGGTTACCCGGTGGCGTACGTGGCGCAGAACGGGATGGAGTTCTCCACGTGGGACCTGTGGGACGAGATCGACTGCCTGTTCATCGGCGGCACCACCGACTGGAAGCTCGGACCTGAGGCCTGCAACCTCGCGGCCGTCGCGTCCTCGATGGGGAAGTGGATCCACGTCGGTCGGGTCAACAGCGAGAAGCGGTTCCGCTACGCCGAGGCGATCCGAGCGGACTCCTGTGACGGGACCTATCTCACCTACGGTCCGGAGAAGAACCTGACCAACGTGCTGACCTGGTCGCGGTCCAGTCACCAGTCCTCCCTGCTCGATGCGGCCGACGTGTGGGGCGCAGAGCCCGACGTCGTGAAGTCCCGGCCGGCACTCCTTCCGTCGGCACCGAGTCCTCGCCCGGAGGCCGCGCCGCACCATCCGGCGGCTGCTCTCGCTACGGGGGTGGCCCGATGATCGCGAGCAAGCCCGTCCGGATCATCTCACTGGTGATCGCCGCTCTTGTGGTGATCGTCGGCGTTCGCGCGCTCGGCGGCGGCTTCGCGGCTGGCGCCGACGAGCTCGGCGATCGGCCCAGTGGTGCTGCCCCGGGCGAGCGAGGGAAGAGGACCGTCGGCGTCGTCACCTACGTGCTCGACGGCGACACGGTCCAGGTCGACCTCCGTGACGGCCGCCAGGCGCGGGTTCGGTTCCTCGGGATCAGTGCTCCCGAGATCCCGCATCCCGGCAAGCCGGGGGAGTGCTACGGCCAGGCAGCGACCCGGCACCTCGAGCGGCTGCTGCCCGTCGGCACGCAGGTGACCCTCGTGAGCGACCCGACCCAAGACGACGTGGACGTCTACGGCCGCTGGCTGCGATACGTGCAGGCCGCCGGCCGGGATGTCGGTGCCGCCCAGATCCGCTCAGGATCCGCTGCTGCACGGGACAGCTCAACCCCGGTCGCGCGTCACGCGAAGTACCTACGGATCGAGGAGAGCGCGCGCGTTGGGGACCGTGGGTTGTGGTCCGAATGCCGATGATCGAAGGTTGCTCGCGACTCGCTGTAACGGGGGGATTGACATGCTGTAACGGGGGGGGTTACAGTAGCGGCATGAGGGACAGCATCCGTTAGGCGATGGAGGTCGTCAGATGAGCACCTGCGAGGGATGTGCAGCCGAGGGTCATGAGCCTGAGGAGTGCGCCAACCGGGGTCTGCCGATGTGCGACCAGACCTGCGCCTGTCGCCACGGGGAGCCTGAGAGCGACCCTGCTCCGTACTGGACCGCGGTCGCGGCTGAGAAGGCTGGAGCGGGCGCATGAGGGGCAAGGGGCCGTACCCGTACCCCTGTCCGGAGTGCGGCGAGACCATCCAGGCGACCGCCCTCCACCAGGTTCGGCAAAACCGGCCCTGCCGGGCCTGCATCCGGGTCTCCAGCGACTGGGCATGCCTCGAGTGCGGAAGCAGCGACCCGCGCCACCCCTCGCCGTGCCCGGGTGGTGCCGCGTGACCGCGGGGCGCCGGCTCACCGGCTACGCCCGGTCGATCCGTGACGCGCTCGGCCTCGACGACACCGCCACGCTGGATCTGGTCGAGTGCCTGATGCGCCAGGAGACCGGGGGAGTGCTCGACCACCTCAGCGCGGCCGCCTTCACCCGCCTTGCCCGCCAGTCCTACGGCGACGCCACGGCGTGGCACCAGATCGGCCCGGTCAACGGCTTCACCCTCGCCGACTTCTGCCGCGTCGAGCAGATCGACCTGCCCACCTGGGCGACAACTCCCACGGAAGGGGCACAGGCATGACCACCACGACCAAGGCGACCCGACAGATTCGGGTCCGGCGCACCTACTTGATCGAGCGGATCCAGGAGTGGGTTGTCGAGATTCCGGCCGACTACGACACCGATGAGTGGAAGGACAACGACCTCGACGGTTTCGACCAGTACGTCACCGACAACGGCGACAAGGTGCTCGAGGACTACGAGCACGTCGACTTCGACGAGCTCGAGCTCACAGTCCTCCCGGCGGCGGAGGTCGTCAGATGAGCACCAGGACCTACGCCGACGGCTACCAGGCCGCGCTCGACGACCTCGCGCTGGCTCTCGATCGCGACGGCAGTGACGGCGTCTGGACATGGATCTACTACAACGCCGAGGCCATGAGCACCCGCAACGCCGTCCGCCATCTAGCCCGACCGGAGACCGCCCGATGAGCGCCGCGCGCTGGGACCGCCTCGTGGCGGACCTCGCGGCAGCCGGCGAGTCGGCCGGGAGCATCGAGCTGATGGCGGCCAAGGTGACGGCGAAGGCGTACAGCCAGGTCGAGTACGGCCGCGTCGCTCAGGGCGTCTCCCGCTCGATCGGGATCGGCCAGGGCGAGGGCCTGGTGATGATCCGCGACCGCTACGGCCGCGGTGGCAAGTGGTACGGCTACAGCGTCTGCGTCACCCAGGGTGACCACGACCGAGAGGTCTGCCGCTCCACGAAGCGATCCGAGGTCGTCGCAGCGGTCGTCAAGGCGGTGGCCCGGTGAGCGTCTACGTCATCCCGGGGCACCAGACCTCCTACTTCACCTGCGACTTCATCGGAGGCAAGCCCGAGCACCGCTCAGCCTGCCACGCCGGCGTCTCGTCCCGCGCCGACCAGACCGCGCTGTGGCTCGACCCCTCCACCGCGGACCTCCCGACCGGATGGGTCCGCTCCGGCGGCGGGCACCTGTGCCCCGACCACGCCGACCGTGTGCCGAAGGACGGCCACGTCGCGGCGCTGATCTTCGCCGGGAGCGCATCATGACCATCGCCCAGCACCGTCCGGCCCTGCAGCAGCGCCGTTTCAAGCACGACACCCTCGTCGCCGTCGACCTGTTCAGCGGGTTCGGCGGGCTCACGCAGGGAATCGCTCACGCCGGGTTCGACGTGATCACGGCTGCGAACCACAACGAGTACAAGGTGAAGGTCCACGAGGCCAACCACCCGACGACCGAGCACTGGATTGCCGACCTGGTAGACACCGAGTCGCCCGCCTACCACTCGGTGCGCGAACTCCCGGCCGGCGATCTCCTCGCCGCTGGTGTCAGTTGCGTCAATCACTCCCAGGCCAACTCCAAGCGGGCCTACGAGCAGGGAATGTCGCTGTTCGACCTCGACGACCCCGACTACGAAGCCCGCGTCACCCGCTCGGAGCGGGACCGCGCCACGGCCAACTGCGTCCTCGCCTACGCCGCGCAGCATCACCCCCGGCTGATCCTCGTCGAGTGCACCACCGAGCTCTACTCGTGGGGGCTGCTCGTCCCCGGCAAGCGGAAGGTCGGCGACGGGTCGACCTACCGGTGGTGGCTCAAGCAGTTCGACCAGTTGGGCTACAACCACAAGGTCCTCTACCTGAACTCGATGTTCTTCGGCGTCGGCCAGTCCCGCGATCGCGGCTACTGGGTCTTCTGGGACAAGAAGCTCCCCGCACCGGACCTGGCTCACCGACCCGAGTCGTGGTGCGACCAGTGCCAGACGATCGTCCAGGCCGTCTGGTCGTGGAAGACCGGCGTCCCGCCGACCGGTTCGGTTCGGTACGGCAAGCAGTACAACTACCGCTGCCCGTCGTGCTACCGCGAGGTGATCCCGCCGTTCACCCCTTCGCTCGACGCGCTCGACCTGTCGAACCTGGGCACCCGGATCGGTGACCGCGAGAAGCCGCTCGCGGCCGCGACGATGGCGCGGGCCGAGCGGTGCCGGCAGCGGTTCGCGGAGTTCCCGGCCGTGCTGATGCCAGCGAAGGCGCAGCGGGGCTCCGAGAGGCACCCCTGGCAGCCGATGTCCACCCAGACCAGCCAGCAGGAGACAGCGGTCCTCTCGACCGGGGCGACCTTGGCGGCCGCGGGCAACACGTTCGAGTGGCCGGGCTCGAGGGGGTGCCGGACCCGCGACTTCTCCGAGCCGCTGACCTCGCAGACCTCGACCAACGGCACGGGCCTGCTCACGCCGCCGGTCGCGATGGCGATCGACAACTACCAGGGCGCTCCGCGCGGGGTCGACGAGCCGCTGCCGACCCAGCTCGGATCGGAGACGATGGGCCTGGTCTCGGCCGGCGTGCTGCCCTACCGGCGGAACACGACGCCGACCTCACACCTCGAGGCGATGCCGACCGTCACCGCCGAGCAGATCCCCGGCCTCCTGACCGCGGCCGGCACGATCAAGAACAACGGGTCGATCGAGGAGGCGAAGTACCGGGCCCACCCGGTGTCGGACCCGTTGGGCGCGGTGACCTCTGAGCCGACCCAGGCGCTGCTGTTCTCGGGCTGGTACAAGCAGAACGGCTCGACCGGGACGGAGACCGCGCCGCACCCGGTGACCGACCCGTTCGGGACGCTCACCTCGCGAGACACCACGGCGTTGCTGATGGCCGAGTGGCGTGACGCGCTCGCGGACCTCACGCTCGATGACTGCTACTTCCGGATGATGTACGACCACGAGATCGGCCGGGGCTGCGGGTTCGACGTCGACTTCGCCGACCACGAGGGCACCTTCCAGGTGTGGGGCTCGGCCCGTGACCGGGTCGACGGCTACGGCAACGCTGTTTCACCGCAGGTCGGCTGGTGGATCAGCAGCCGCCTGCGGGCGGTCCTGCACAGCGAGGAGGTCGCCGCATGAACGCCCGCGCCCGGCTCCAGGTCGACACCATCGGCCGCGCCGGCATGACCACGATCGTCGAGTTCCGCGATGTTGAGCCGATCTCCGACCCGGAGACCCGGGATGCCCTCGCCCAGGTGATCGGCGAGTACGTCGACGCTGCGGCGGCCGCTGGCATCCACCCGGGCGATGCTCGGCTGCTGCTGTTGTGCGAGCTCGTCCAGCGCGCCCAGGACGAACGTGCCTACGAGCGCGTGGCCGCCGCGAGGGGAGTGCTTCCGCTGTGAACCGCGTGACGTGCACCTGCGGCTGGACCCGTACCTACTCCACCCGCGCCAAGGCTGAGTTCAACGCCAGGCGTCACGTGTGTCGCACTGCGGACGGCGTACGCCGTGCGACCCGTTCCTACCGATGCGCTCGCTGGGGCCTGGAGGCGGTCTACGAGAACGCGGGTGCGGCCGAGGCCAGGTTCTGGTTCTCGCGACACTCCTGCCGCAAGCGTGAGAAGGCCATCTTGCGGGCCGCCCTGCACGAAGAGCGGCTGGCAGCCGTCGACCGGACTCCCAAGCCGTGCTTCCACAAGCAGGCCAGCCACCAGCACGGCACCCGTGCCTGCTACGTCCTGGACCGCTGTCGGTGTGAGCCCTGCTCGAAGGCCAACAGCGACGCGGAGACCGAGCGGGTCCGTCTCAAGGCGTACGGCCGCTATCACAAGTACGTCGACGCCCATCCGGTTCGGCTTCACCTCGCCGAACTCGCGGCCTACGGGATCGGGCTCAAGCAGGTCGCCAAGCTCTCCGGCGTCTCGACCGGAACCCTGTCCAAGCTGGTGTTCGGTGTCTACGACTCGACCGGCACGGGCGGCGGCCGCCATGGGTCCGGTGAACTGATCCGACCGCCCTCGCGGCGCGTGCTGCGACGGACCGCGGAGCGGGTGTACGCGGTCGAGCCGATCCCGGCCAACCTCGGGTCCGGGCAGATCGACCACGAACGCACACCGTTGGCCCGCGCCCACCTCCGGGCGCTCGTCGCGCTCGGCTGGTCGATGTCCGAGCTCGGCCGTCGCCTGGGGATGCGGTACGGGGCGAACGCCGTCACTCTCATCGAGGACGACGAACGGCTCATCCAGCGCGGCACCGTCGACCGGATCGAGCAGCTCTACGCCGAACTGTCGATGACTCTGCCGCCCCAGACCAACCGGACCGCGCGCACCACCGCCTCGCGGGCACGCAACCTCGCCCGCCGCCATGGCTGGCTGCCGCCGTTGGCCCTCGACGACGTGTACGACGCCGACAGCGCAGACACCGACCAGGCCGCCGTCGATGACGTCGATGACGTGGCGATCGCCCGTCGCATGGCCGGCGAGAAGGCGGTCCACCTCAACACGCAGGAGAAGGCACTCCTCGTCGAGCGGTGGAAGGCGAGCGGGCGCGGGATGAACGAACTCGTGCGCATCACCGGCATCAACCCGTACCGGTACTGCACAGAAGAAGAGGAGGCATCATGAGCGTCCAGCACTTCCATACAGAGGCATCGGCAGAGCAGTTCCCTGCCGCCGCCCAACGCGCCACCTGGCGCCGCGAACAGGCTGGCCTCGGGGCGTCCTGCGACTTCCCTGGCTGCGACCAGCACGCCGAGCTCGGCGCCCGGATGTGCGAGCACCACGTGATGGTCCGGCTGTCCTCCAACGGGTCATGGGTCGACGACAGTCATCGCGACGGGGGGCACGGCTGATGAGCTACCGAGAGACGATGCACTACGTCGTGCTGTGCGACCACTGCGGCCTCACAGCCCCGGAGGGCACGGACTGTACGACGCCAACGCTTGCTGACGAGGCCGCGCTGGAGGCGGGCTGGGAGATGACGGCCACCGAGCATCTGTGCACCGGATGCGCGATCGCTCTAGGGACCACAGAGTTCGACGGGACCGGGGGAGCGCGGCCTTACCGACCCGCGATCCAGCCGTCCAGTGCTGCTCCACCACGGCGCCCAGCTACTAGCGGGTCGCGGGCTGTCACGGCCAGGGCGCGGTCGTGGGAGGAATCGCGATGACCCACCGCAAAAGGCAGGCCGACACGGCGGTCCTCGATGAGCTCAGTCGTCGCGGGGTCTACGCCATTAGGGTCAGCAGTATGAAGCCCGCCGATGTGACCGCCGCGCCTGCTGAGGTCGTGGCTGAGGTGCTGCGTGACCCATCGGCCTTCCTCGACGCCGCCGCGCGTGCGGCGCCGGGCTGGTCAGCTCAGTACGGCGGCCCCGAGGGCATCGCTCAACTCACCATCGTGCTGCACGAGCACCTCGCCGACCTGACGAAACGCAACGCTGACCTGCGCACGTCGACGTTGATCTACCTCCGCACCGGGGCGAACATGTCGCTGGCGAAGCTCGGGAATCTGCTGGGCATGTCTCGCCAGCGGGTCGGGGTGGCGGCTCGGGGCGGCGACACGGGCGCACGGAAGGCGCCCCGCCCGTTCGCGCACCTCGAGTCGCCCGACCGCTGGAACATCTGAGAGACCGCAGGTGCCCGAATGTCCGCGTGGAGTGTCGTCATCACGTGCACCGTCGCCGCGGGGATTCTGGCGTGCGGCCTACCAACGCTCGTACGAGCGTTGGCGCCGCCGACCGACGCAGGGCAGAGTGGTGCCGGACCCTCTAACGCCGAACTCGACCTCTCGGCGAGCTACGGCACCATCGCGGCCGCACGGTGGTTCTTGCCTGTCGGCATCGTCGTTTCGGCCGCTGCGGCAGGTCTCCTCGGCGCCGCGCTAGGGGCCGATCCGTTGCTGGTGGTCCTAGTGCCGCTCGTGCCACTCGGGTACGCGTTGGCCGTGATCGACGGACGAACGCGCCTGCTCCCGCGTCGCCTGGTCGTGCCCACGACGCTGGTCGTCCTCGCCGCATTCGTCGGCGAGTGGGTGGCGACGGGCGACCTGGAGGTACTGGTCCGCGCGCTTGCCGGGCTTGCGATCGCAAGGACGGGGTTCTGGGTTCTGTGGTTCCTCGGCGCCGGCCTGGGATTCGGCGACGTACGGCTCGCCGCACTGGTGGGGCTGGTGACGGCTCGACTCGACTGGCAGGCCTTCGTAGTCGGCATCTACGGCGCCCTCGTACTGGTGTTGCTCTACGTCCTCGCGCGTTGGTCGGCGACCAGCCGACCGCTTCGAGGTGATGGGGTCTCGCTCGGGCCATTCCTCGTCCTGGGCGCCTGGGTCGGCCTGCTGGTCGGCGCTTTGTCGAACTGACCGAGAACCGACCAGTCATGAGGATGCCAGCACTCACCAGAATGTCCGCCCCTGCTCCGCGCTCAATCGCGAGCAGGCCGGGCGTGAGAGGATCTGATTCCAGATCGGCGGAGGGAACCTGAAGAGAGTAGGGCCGCATGACGACCATACCTTCGTTTCGGCAACCCGGACGTCAATCGGGACGCGTGTGACGTTCCCCGCGAGTCAGGAGACCTCGCCGCGACGGCGCCTGCTACGGCTCTGGGTGGCGCTCGGTGTCATCGTCGCAGTGGTCGTCGGGCTCGTCGGGCTTGACTTCGCTCTGTCCGCCACTGGCAGCCAGCGTGCTGAGCACGATGCGCTTGACCTCGTCGACCGGATCGATGAGGGCCGAGGAGTGGTGCTCGACGCCGTCGATGCCGCCACAACAGAGATCGACGATGTCGCCACACTCGTGCACGCATGGTCGGCGGTCAGCTGTGGCGTCGAGACCGAACTCAGCGACGGAGACGGACCAAGCACCGTCATCGGGTACCTCCAGACCTGCCGAATGATCGTCCACCGCGTCTATGCCCTCCCATCCACGGGTGACAGCGCTGCAGGAGCGGAGGTGCTCGTCGATGGCAAAGCGAACAGCCTGGACGACGGCTGCGAAGTGTCCATCCTGAATGCCGTCGACATCCCTGCCGACGCGACCGGCGACTCCTGGAACACCACCGACCTAACGTGGATGGACACGGCCGGCGAGCCGGTGGACGACTACGAGACCTGTGAGCTTCCAGAACCCGGCGGGGTGCGCAGCCAGGTATCGGTCGATGAGCCGCAGACCGACCGCTACTACCTTGCCCTTACCGTCGTGAACCAGGGGGATTTCGTCGGCATCGGCTGCGGCGATGGGCAATTTCTCGGCTTCGGCGCTTGCTCGACGCCGCCGCGCGGTGCGCCGTATCTTCCGCGGGAGTAGTGCGATGTTTGGAGGAGCGGACGCGGACGTCCCCGCGTTCCGCCTTCTTCCCTACACCTTCCGATGCGCCGCACGTGGTCGCAACGCCAGCTCACCTAGACTCCCGGTGGACCTAGGTGACGCTGGGGACACCAACCCGGCCGGCCCGACGAGTTCGACTACCGGTCCGTCTACACCGTTCTGATGCGCGGGCCGGTCCATGGATCCAGGGACAGCTTGCCTTCGAAGAAGTCCTGGTCAGGGTTTCGAGAAGGCAGCAGTGGTCTCGACCGAGTTGAGTCCTGCCCTGGCGGTTACGCGCACGCCGGTCTCCGGCTCCAACGCCACGCAAGCCAGCCCGAACGAGTTCGCGCACGAGGAGGTTGCTCAGCCGCGCCACCCGCCGTCACGTTGTGGACCGAGGCCGAACTCAGCACGCAGGCGCTTGAACCCTGCCCACGTGTCCTCGCGCGAGAGGTCCGCGATCAGGAGGTTCTCGGCGAGGGAGGTCCATCCCGCTTCCTCCCACGCTGCCTGCATGCGCCTCACGATCGGGCGAACCAAGTCGCCTTCATCGGAGCATTCGGGAGAGGCGACGAACACCGCCATGTCGTCGGATCTCGCTAGTCTCGTGACGGCCTCGTTCGCGATCAGACGACCCAGCACATCTTCAGCTCGTCCTTCGCCAGGAGTGATGCTGTGCACGATCAGCAGTGAGGTGGCGTCGCTGCGCCTGAGCAAGGGCACGTCGTTGCGGAGCCAACCGCCATCACCGAGCATCTCCGCCGCGACCCACTCGAAGTAGGCGGCTTCGTCATCGAGGTGCCCGGCTAGCGCCGGGTTTCCGAGTTGGCATCGGAAGACCGTGACCTCGGTCAGTGTCTTGAACGCCACACCGTGTTCGTCGATGCGCAGCGCAGGCTCACAGACATGCGGTTCGTCCTCGGCCTCGCGACAGCAGACCGCATCGAAGTCGAGATCAGGAACCACCGCTGAGACGTGCCACCCCTCCAGCGACCAGTCGTGGGGATCCGGGTCCAGGTCTTGGCTCAACTCAAGTCGGATCTCCAACCCGCGCCCAAGGTCGACCTTCGGCGAGTCAGTGTCGAGGTTCTCTCTCATTGACGCCCTCTCCTCATGCACGAATCTAGGCCAGGCAGGTGTCGAACGGGATTAGGGGTCGACGCAGCGCGGCAACCGTGCGCCATCGAGGCCGGGCACGCCGGCTTGGGGGTGCGCACACAGGGCCTGGACTGGTTCCTCCGGAGAGGTCGTAGGGCGTCCGGATCAAACTGGTAGGGACGGGAGCCGATAAGGCGGGAGTAGCTCCTGCCAAACCCGGTGACGCAAGTGCCGCATTGTGGTGGTCCCGGGTCGCTCTCGCTCCCGGCCAGCCGGCCGGATCGCGTCGAACGACGTGCTGGTCAGGGTCTACCTTGAGGTCGCCACCGACGGCTCGAAGATCGTCCTGGGCAGCTTGGCCCTGGCGGGCCCCCTGGCCCGGTCCCTACCTCGTCTCTGATCGGGTGCATTCGATAGCGTCACCCGTCATGGTGAGCCTTCGTGAACAGTCCTCCTTCCAGGCGCCGCGGACCGCGATCGCCTCGGCGCTGACGACGCTAGTGCTGGTCGGCACCACCGCGTGTGGTGACGCCCAGGACGACAAGGGCATCAAGGGCGACTTGGGGTCGGACGCCAGCATGTCGCCCTCGGCGGAGCCCACGGCGGAGCCCTCGGTGGAGCCGTCCGGGGCCGCGGAGAGCCCGGAGGAGAGCTTTCGGGCCTGGCTGGTCGCGAGCCGGACGCCCGACGCTGCCCTGGCCTGCACCTACCTGACCCCCGGCCTGGTCGAGAAGATGATCGCCGAGCTGGCGAGCGGAGGACTGGGCAGCGTCGCGAGCTGCGAGGAGCTCACCGAGGCGAGCGCCGAGCTGTTCAAGGCGGTCGGGGCCGACGCCGAGGTCGTCGTCGACACCACGGAGCAGAGTCCGACTCACGCCGAGCTGTGGGTCCAGTACGTCAGCAGCGGGAAGTGCGGCACGGTCGACATGGTCCCGTCCGGCGCCCACTGGGTGATGACCGAACAGTCCGAGGTCCGCTGCTGAGCGAAGCCGGCGCCCGTTCCTGCCCCGCTCCACACGGGCTGCGCCGACACATCCGGCGGTTTCGAACTCGATCAACTCCCACCGGCGCGGAACGCCTCGAGGAGTACGGGCCAGGGCAGAATGAGGCGCGGCCATTGGTGGACCGCCTTCTTCGATGAGTTCTTGGCCGTACACGCCGAAGATCCCACCGATGCCCTCGACGTCTGTCACGCTCGCAGTCGGCCCGCAAACCCCACCACTGCCAGGGACTCTCCTCGGCATCGGGTTTAAAGCATGGTCAGGGTGCGATAGAAAGGCAGGCATGCGTGCTCGACTTCTCACCTCGTTGATCTCCGTGGCGGCCATCGCGCTCGCCGTCGGGCTCGGGATGCCCGTCATCACCGCGTCGCCTGCGGTGGCCGGCCCGGCTGCCTACACCTACCAGCGTGAGTGGATCTACTCCACGAACGCGAGCGAGATCCCGGAGGCCATCGCCGTGTCCGACGACGGTCGGATCTACGTGGTGGGTCCTCGTGCAGGCGCAACGGGCAGCATCGTGCGGGTGTACAACGCGGACGGAAGGCTGGTGACCACGTGGCCGTACCTGCCCTACGAAGACGTGGGCGGCGTGGCGGTCGGCCCCAACGGTCAGATCCACATCGCGCACTACAGTGGAGCGCAGGTCCACGTCTACTCCGCGGGCGGCGCCCACGTACGGACCTACGGGCTCAGCGACGACTCCGCGACATTCGGCGATATCGCCCTCGCACCAAACGGGACCGCCTATATCACCGACCCGGTCAACGACTCTATCCACAAGTTCGCAGCCAACGGCACCTACGTCATCTCGTTCGGGGGCTCGGGCACTGCCCCCGGCCGCTACGGCACTCCGTGGGACGTCGATGTCCTGCGGGACGGCAACCTGGTGGTTGCTGACACCGACAACAACCGCATCCAGATCGTCTCCTCGAGCACCGGCCAGCCCATTCGGACATGGGGCCAGGCCGGCACCGGGAACGGGCAGTTCAGCGGGTTCCTCATCAATGTTGAGGTCGGCCCCGACGGGTTCATCTACGCTGGTGACACCACCTCCCGCATCCAAGTGTTCTCCACTGCGGGCCAATACCTCGGTGGGATGACAGCCTCCACCAAGCGCGCCGGCTCGCCCATATCGCCATTGCGTGACATCGCCTTCGGGCCCGACCGAGCCATGTATTCGGCTGGAACGTTGTATCCCTTCGAGAACGGTGTCGCGAGGTACGTCCTGGCGGGCGCCGCGGCTGGTGCTGGTGTGGCGAAGGTGAAGGCGTCGAAGAAGGGCGTGAAGGTCGCGAAGAAGAGGGTCAAGCTGACCATCAAGTGTGTCAGCGCCACGCCGTGCTCGGGCACGCTGACCCTCGCGACGAAGGGGAAGAAAGGCAAGCGGCTCGCCAAGCCCAAGAC
Source organism: Nocardioides sp. BE266 (assembly GCF_031457855.1). Lineage (NCBI taxonomy): Bacteria > Bacillati > Actinomycetota > Actinomycetes > Propionibacteriales > Nocardioidaceae > Nocardioides > Nocardioides sp. BE266. The sequence goes on from NZ_JAURTI010000007.1 coordinate 78,933, forward strand.
CTACACCCTGCCCGCCGGCGGCAAGGTCAAGCTCAAGGTCAAGCTGACCAAGAAGGGCCTCAAGACGATCCGGAAGAAGCCGGTCACCAAGGCCGTGGCCACCGTCACCGGCAGCACGAAGAAGATCAAGATCCGCCGCTGACGGGGACACCGCCTCACGGTCGCAGGGCACACACACGCCGCCTCGCGCCACCCCGGGCCTGCTGCGGGTTGGCGCGAGGTCTGCGCCGCCGACAGTGACACCGCCTTGGGCTAGCCGGCGCACGGGGCGTGAGAGTCCCGTGAAGTGGGACTTCTAGTGGATACCTGCGACTGCGGTCGCACCGCAGACCGCAAGCACCAGGACCCCGAGCAAGAGCAGGCTGCAGAATCAGATCGCGTTGCCGCGTCGGCGAGCCTCGGGGGCCGAATACGATCGGCCGCTGGTCATCTCCCAGCCGGACGGCTCCAAGGCGGCGATGGGGTCTTCTTGGTCATGTACACCCATTCGGGCGCTCCTCTCGATAGATCCGTTGCGATCCCGATCTTTGAGGTTGTCCTAGGTCGGGCGGGCGCCCAGTTCGGGAGTGTTCGGGTTGTGCCATCTCGGAGCGGTGTCGACGACATATACGACTGCCTTCGCGAGTGCCTTCGGTGCGGGCTTGCATGGTGGCCCTGGCGCCCTCCTGCTCCCCATGAACGTCGACCACCCGTGACGCTTGCCTCCACGGGCTTCAGCGGCACGGATCCTGCCCGTAGGGGTAGGAGTGTCAGCGTCGGAAGGGCCCCAGATGCGGCAGCAGGAGCCGGGCGACGTCCAGGATGTGGCGGGCGTCGTCAAGTCCGTCGTGGGCTTCCTCGACGGTGACTGGCGGGTCTTCGGCCGACGGGTACTCCGACTCGTTGCGGCGGCGGCGCAGACCGCCGAAGGCTCGCACCAGATGCCTGGTGTTGGGGCCGAGTTGTGCTTCGGCCGCCTGCTGCACTGCGACATGCCCGCCTGCGCGTGTCGGACGTAGACCTTGCACGGCCAGCAGTGCGGTGAGTGCCTTGCGGGCGGCGTCGTAGAGCAGCGTGAACGCCGAGGGCGGGTCGGTCTCGACGAGCGGTTGTGCCGAGGCAAGGTGTGCCGTGGCCTGGTTCATGAGGAGCCCGGCGTGGGCAGGGTTCGGTGCGACGTACTCCAACTCGCCCCGCTCGAGCATGCCGTCGATCTCGTGCTCGCCCTGGGCCCACTTGCCGGGCTCGGGTCGCTGCGTGGTCACCGTTCACATCCAACAGAGCCAGATCCAACGAGGTCAGATCCAACGAGGTCGACGATGGGTCGTGACATCACGGTGGACTTGAACGGGTCATCGGCCGGCATTGCGTCCCAGGCGGGTGCGGTGACGCGGCGGATGTTGATCTCGCGACGCAGTGTCCGCTGAGCCGTGTCGGCGACCTCGTCGAGTTGGTGCCGGTCGGGGTTGCCCACCACGAGGAGGTCGATATCACCTGGGACTGCACCGGGCTGTTGGGCGTAGCGCGCCGCCCATGACCCGTAGATGAAGGCACGTGTGATGCCCGCCACCTCGGCCAGGACGTCGCGTAGCACGGGCAATGGCCCGAAGGTCACGGCCATGAGCTCGGCCAGCGGGCGGTAGACGATCGTGCTCGTATCGGCTCGCACCAGCCGCTGGTTTCCAGACCGGGAGACCGTGATCAAGCCGGCGTCCTCGAGCCGGTCGACCTCACGCATCACCGTCGGCGAGGAGACCCCGATCGCGTCTGCGATTTCCCGCAGGCTGAAAGACTCATCGGGATGGAGCATGATCCAGGCGCACACGTCTCCCTGTGCGCGCGAGCGCAGGAGGGGCAGCAGCACCGGAGACGCTTCTTTCATAAAACAGAGATTAGCATGCGTTTTATGAAAGATCCACGTTGTTCGGAGTGTATCGAGCAGGCCACGTCGTCACGTTTCGTCACTCCGACCCGGCGTCCGGCAGCGGCAGTCGGAGCCCGTCGACGGCGTCCCGTTTGGTGTCGAGCTTGCGTCGATCGTAACTGCTGGTGGTGCGCGGGTCGGCGTGTCCGGCGATCGCCTGGGCCATGGCCAGGTCGGTGCCATTGTCGAGCAGGTCGCCGATGACGGTGCGGCGTAGATCGTGTGGCTTCACGGCGCTGACGAGGTCGGCCAGGACACCGCGTCGCGTGAGGATGTCGGCGATCGTCTGTGCGCTCATGTGGTGATAGACGATCGTGCCGCCTTTGCGCAGCGGGCAGAACAGCGGGCCGGGCTTGCGGCCACGGATCCGCAGCCACGCTTCGAGCCAGGGCAGTGCCGCGGCCGAGACCGGGACGGTGCGCTCCTTGTTTCCTTTGCCGACCAGGCGCAGCACCTGGGTGCGTGCGGAGTAGGAGGAGAGGTTGAGGCCGGCGGCCTCGGAGCGTCGGATGGCGGTCGCGTAGACCACCGCGATGACCGCGGCATCTCGTACACCGAGGGGGCTGTCGTCGCAGGCCGTCAGGAGTGCTGCGAGCTCGGTCTCGGCGACGTCTCGCCCGGCGAGTTCCCGTTGGCCCTTGGCGGGCTCGAGGTCGATGGCACGGTGGTAGTCCTCGGCACTCATGAGCTCGAGTCGCCAGCACTCCTTGAGCACGCGACGCAGAGCCGACAGGTGCTTGTTGATGTGGCTGGGCGACCAGCCGATGTCCAGCATCACCGCGCGCAGGGCCGCGGTGCCCTCGTAGCGCAGCTCCCACCAGGGCACCCAGGCGCCCGTGATCAGCGGGGCGCCACGGTCGAGCTCGTCGGCGCTGGGTCCGTCGAGACGCACCCCCGCGATGATGCGCGCGAGCCGATCCAGGCAGCCGCGCATGGTGCGCTGGGTCTCGCCGGTCAGCTGGCCGAGGTAGACGCCGTATGGCTCCCGCTCGGGTGGCTGCTGGCCCGGCTCGATGACCAGCAACGGCAGCCGCGGATCGTCCACGGCCGCGAGCCGGTCCATCCCGCCGGGGTCCTTCGCAGTGGGGGCCATTGGTCGAGGCTAGGCGTCAGGGAAGGGCGAGGGCGTTCCGACACGCCCATAGTCTGTGGGAATGGTCATTCTCGATGTCTATATGTCCCAGTGCGGGACAGGTGGTCCTTGCAGGGATTGTGTTCGGGCTGTTGTCCTGCGTCGCTGAAGTTGGCGCCGACTCACTGAATCTGGCGCAGCCCGCGAGATCCACGCTCACGCTGGCCGTCTCGACGGCGCTGCGATTTCAAGAGTTGCGCCAGATTCAGTGACGCAAACGGCGTGGTCGTGCGTCACTCATTCTGGCGCACCGCAGGTCAGTGCGCCGGCGTACGCCAGATCCACTGACACAGGACGCGGGCGCATCGCGTCGGGCAGGCTGGGTTCGAATAGTTCCATGGGATTGCCCGAAGGGTCTTCGATCAGGACCTGCTGGCGGGCACGACACCAGTGACGATGTCGTTGCGGACCCGGAACCCCTTTTCCGCGCAACGACGCGGCCAGGTGCGTGAGGTCAGAGACTTCGAGCGAGAACCGGTTCCACCCGCCCGGCTCGGGCATCCTGCCATCAGGCATCGGCAGTCCGCCGCCGGCTGATGTGGGCCACTACCGTGTCAGGTATTCGAGCGTCCCGGGTGAATGCACGTAAGGGTCGCACCAGGGGCAGATACAGAGATCGAGACAACTGCAGGCAGTGGAAGGACGGGCCTGGGAGTGAGCGATGCCGCACGAGCCGAGGTGGCGGTCGAGCGTGGCCTGGTCTACGCGAGGGTTGGTCGTGATCGGCTCGAACTCGACGTGTACCGCTCTCCCGTCGAGGATGCACCTGTTGTGGTCTATGTCCACGGTGGAGGTTGGGTGCGAGGTGATCGCCGCGCCGAAGCCAGTTCCCGGCTGATGCCGTCGGCGCAGCTCGGCGTGACGATGGTCTCGATCGACTACCGCCTGGCACCGGGTGCCACCTTTCCCCGTCAACTCCACGACGTGAAGGGTGCTCTGCGATGGCTCCGCGGCCACGGGGAATCACTCGGATTGGATACCCGGCGGCTCGGGATCTGGGGGGCTTCAGCCGGCGGCTACCTCGCGTGCCTGGCGGCACTGACTGCCGACAAGCCCGAACTTGAGGGTGAGGTCGGCGGCAACCTTGACCAGCCGAGCACCGTGGACGCCGTGGTCGACTGGTTCGGTCCCGTGGACCTGGCCTCATCTGCTGCTCGTAGCGGCCCTGAAGCGCAGCTGCTGCCGTTCCGGTTCGAGGCCGACCTGCTCGGCATCACCGACCCGGCCCAACTCGCAGATCGGGCACAGGGCTACAGCCTCCTCGACTGGGTCCATCCGACTGCGCCGCCCTTCCTCATCGCTCACGGTGATCGCGACCGCATCGTCTCGCCCTCAGAGTCGCAGGCCCTCCATTACGCGCTCGCCCACACCGGCGTGCGCTGTGACCTGATACAGCTCGCCAATGCCGGCCACGAGGACCCCCAGTTCGACCGGCCAGAGACCTTGGCCCTGACCGCCGGCTGGCTACGAGGAGTGCTGACATGACGATCAATCCCGAAGCAAAGACCCACCGGGTCGAGCACTGGTTCGACTTCATCTGCCCTTACTGCTACATCGCGCAGGACCGCAACCGCATCCTGCGCGAACACGGAGTGACTCTCCTCGAGCACGGCATGCAGATCCACCCGGAGATCGGACCAGAGGGTGCCTTCGCCGGCCCCCGAGTCGGCGCGTCCTACCAGTTCTTGGCCGACCAGGCCGCCGAAGCCGGCCTGGCCCTGAACTGGAGCGACAAGATCGCCTACTCCAAGCCAGCACTCGTCGCACACGAATGGCTCCAGACGAAGGACCCTGAAGCCGCCGCGCGGTACGAGGCCGCCGTGTTCAACGCCTACTTCGCCGAGGGACGCGACATCGGCAGAGTCGATGAAGTGAACAACCTAATAACAGACGCAGGCGCCGACCTCGACGCCTACCACCAGGCCCATGAAGACGCCGAGGAGCTGTACCTATTCGCACAACTCGCCGCGGCAGACCGAGGCGTCCAAGGAACACCAACCTGGATCGCAGACGGCCACGCTGCCTCCGGCCTCAGGCCTCGGAGTTGGTTCGAGCAATGGGCGGCCGCACTGACAGCCTCGTAGCGGGTATCGCGCCGCGATGGCTGGGCGACAAAGCTGCACACCGCCGCCGGGCCGCATGGCCGCGGCCCAACCGGTGGCCCACTGCGCATGTGCTGGCTGCACCAACGGTTCAACAGGCCCGGCGGATGCCACCCGACGGCGCCGTGGCCGGTTGACCCTCGGCGGTTCAGGACTCAACAGGTTCCATCCGGCCCGGGCGACCGCGGCCGCGTGTACCTCACTGCACAGGCAGCTACGGTTTGGTCCACACCGAAACGTGACCGGCCGTTGGGTGACCCGCTCACCAGCGAATCCATCACAGGCGACAATGTCCCAGGGCAAGCGGCCAACGAGAACGCGCCCCACCAGCCCGACTGCGGCGCAGATCAGGACAACGGCAAGAAGACCGCTGCGTCCTCGACCGACGGCCTGTCACGACAGCCGGCCGGTGGAGAGTCTTCCGCCCGCGAGGACGTGGGTCTCTGCGCATGAGTAGCGTGGCCAGGGCTCGGCCGGATGCCCGGATTCCGGCGCCCGGCGCACAGGTCGATGGTCAGACTGGGACGGCATGAGTAACGTCTCACGCTACGCGTCATGACCGAGGTCGACGAAACGATTCTCCGTGCCTGGTCTGACCGGCCGTGTGTCTCACGCGCGGGCGGGGTAAGGCCAGCCTCTCGGGACGAGACTAACCCAGCGAGCGGCTGGCCCGAGGGACCACTGAGGCAAGCCGACCACGTCCATTTGACCCCTCGAAGGAGCACCATGATGGGTGAGCCGAAGCAGTCCGCCGAAGACCTGGCGATTCTCGAGCAGCTCAACCTCGACTACAACCAGGCCGACCAGGGAAGCGATGCCGCGCGTTTCAGGGAACTACTCGCGGAGGACTTCATCGTGCAGACCCCGGGTGTCACCCGCAACAAGGAGGAGTACCTCGCGTACATCGCCAAGCCGCGGCCGTTCAAGGACCTGGCCCTGCTGGAGTCGAGGGTCCGGATCCTCGGCGACGTCGCGTTGATTCACGGTCGCGCCTCGTACACCATGATCGCCGACGGTGTGAGGCAGGAGGCGCTGTACACGGACGCGTACCAGAAGCGCGGGGGAACCTGGGTCTGTGTCTCGGCCTGTGCGATCGCGCCGGGTTCCTGACCACCGGAACACCGACACCACGGTTGACCCTGGTGGAGACAACCCATGGAATCGGGTGACGAGGGGGCCTGGGGTGGAGTTTCCTATGAGGAGACCACACCCCGGGTCCACCCATTCTCCGGTGGACTGCGCAGCTTCACCGCCGCCGAGTCTTCCAGCGCGGTCGCCCTCAGCCTGGCCGTGGTCGCCGCCATCGTCTGGTGCACCAGCTCCCCGGAGAGCTACGAATCGGCGTGGTCGACCCGCCTGTCCTTGAGGCTGGGCGACCACGAGCTCTCCGAGACCCTGCGGGTCTGGGTCAACAGCGGACTCATGACGATCTTCTTCCTCGTTGTCGGCTTGGAGGCACGACGCGAGTTCGACCTCGGCGACCTGCGGGAACGGCGCCGGCTGCTCCTCCCCTGTGCCGCGGGCCTAACGGGCATGCTGGTTCCCGCCGCGCTGTACGTGGCGTTCAGTCACGGCAGCGACGTGGCTGGCGCCTGGGGCATGGTCATCTCCACCGACACCGCGCTCGCGCTCGGAGTGCTCAGCCTGGTCGGCCGCGGCCTCCCCGACCAGCTGCGCATCTTCCTGGTGAGCGTCTTCGTCGTCGATGACGTCGTCGCTCTGATCGTGGTCACCCTCGGCTACACCGGCCAGGTGAGCCTCGTGCCGCTCGTGGTCTCACTGGCTGCCCTGGTTGTGGTGGTACTGCTGCGACGTTTGATGACTCGTCCGCTTCTCCTACCGGTGCTGCTCCTGGTGATCGCCTGGGCCGGGCTCCTCGAGAGCGGGATCGATCCCATCATCTTGGGACTGGTGGTGGGGCTGGCCACGTCGGCGTACGCGCCGAGCCGTGGCGACCTCGAGGAGGCGAGCAGCCTCTTCCTCGGCTTCCGCGAACAGCCCACCGCCGAACTCGGCCTCGCGGCCAACGCCGGCGTGATCCGGAGCCTCTCACCGAACGCGCTACTCCAGAGTCGGCTCCTGCCCTGGACCGGGTACGTCGTCGTGCCGTTGTTCGCGCTCGCGAATGCCGGCATCGAGCTTGAACCCTCCTTCCTCGCCTCCGCCTACACCGACCCGTTCGTGTGGACCATCGTCGCGGCCTACGTTCTCGGGAAGCCTGTGGGCGTCGTGCTGGCGTCCTGGCTCGTGCAACGGCTGACCGGCGGCACCGTCAGACCCGCCGTGGGGTGGACCGCCGTCCTGGGCAGCGGCACCCTGGCCGGCATCGGGTTCACCGTCTCCTTCATCGTCGCGGCCATGGCGCTGAGCGGCGACCGTCTCGAGGAGGCCAAGCTCGGCGTCCTCACCGCCGCCGTGCTCGCGGCGACGATGACACTCGTCATCTTCGCCCGGACCTCCCGGATGAGCCAGGAACGCCGCAACCGCGCCATCCTCGGGCAGGTGTTGCCGATGACCGACCTGTGCACGGACGTCGACCCCGAGCACGACCACATCCGGGGCGCCGAGGACGCCACCGTGACCCTGGTCGAGTACGGCGACCTCCAGTGCCCCTACTGCGGACGCGCCGAGCCCGTCGTCCGTGAGCTCCTCGCCGACACAGACCTGCGCTACGTGTGGCGCCACCTCCCACTCACCGACGTCCACCCGTTCGCCCAACTGGCCGCCGAGGCGATCGAGGCGGCCGGCGCCCAGGGACGCTTCTGGGAGATGCACGACCGGCTCCTGGCGCACCAAGACCGACTCTCGCCACACGACCTGCTCGAACACGCACGCGCCCTCGACCTCGACACCGACGCGTTCCGCGACGACCTGCGCAACCACCGCTACGCCGCGCGTGTGGCTCGAGACACCGACTCCGCCGACCTGTCCAGGGTCAGCGGAACCCCGACCTTCTTCATCAACGGCCGGCGACACCACGGCTCCTACAACCTCGCGACCCTCACCACCGCGATCACCGAGGCCCGCGCACGAGCCGCGATGCAGGACTAGCAACACCCCGGAGGTCCCTGACGACGCCTGATCCGGTGGGTGACCCGACCAATCAGCACCCCGGAAATGCATCCGAGCAGCGAGCCGGGCACGTCTCGATGCGCTTGCTCGGTGACGGCCTTTCTCCCCCACGCTTGTCGCCAGTCCCCGTCCCACCTGCCAGCCCATCACGAGCAAACCGTGGCCGCCGGGAACACAACGTCTCCCGGCGAGCACCGTTCACATCCCGAACTCACTGTCCGACCGAACTCAGGTACCGCAGATGCCATGCAGTCCTAGGGGCCGGGGCAGATCCGACCCGAGCCTCGCAGGAGGCTGCTAGCCGTCTCGCGACCCCGGACCAGGCGTTACGGGAGGACGCTGATGATGGTCTTCCCGTTGAGCCGCCCGGTCGGGTTCAGCGCGGCGACCGCATCGTCGAGAGGTGCGATGGTGCCGATGTTCGTCCGTAGCCGACCGTCACGAACCCGGCTGACGATCTCCGTGAGCTGGGCGCGGTCGGACTCCACGACGAAGTCCACCACCCGGCCATCGGCCGGTCGCGCCTCAGCCGGTCCCACGATCGAGACCAGCGTGCCGCCGGTGCGGATCAGGGCTGCGGATCGCTTCTGGATGTCGCCACCGATGACGTCGAAGACCAGGTCGACTCCGCCGATGTCCTCGAGGGTGTCGTTGTCGAGGTCGACGAACTCGTGGGCACCGTAGTCGAGGGCCTTTCCTCGGTCGGCGGCACGGCCGGTGCCGATGACGTAGGCGCCGGCCTCTCGTGCGAGCTGGGTCACCATGGTCCCGACCGAGCCGGCTGCGCCGTGGGCGAGAACACTCTGTCCGGCCTGCAGGTGACCGTGCTGGAAGAGTCCTTGCCATGCCGTCAGGCCGGAGATGGGCAGGCTTGCGGCGACGGTGAAGTCGACATCGCCCGGTAGCGGCGCCAGGTTGCGGGCCTCCATGGCCACGTACTGGGCCAGGGTGCCGTCGCGGTGCCAGTCCGCCAGGCCGAACACTCGCTGTCCGACCGCGAGCCCCGTGGTTCCATAGCCCAACGAGGTGACGATTCCCGCGAGCTCGTGACCGGGGATAGTCGGGGTCCGGTCCCGGTCCTGCCGATCGGTCCAGGTCGAGGGCCACGCCAGCTCGGTGGCGACGAAGCCCGCCGCGTGGATCTCAACGATCACGTCGTTGATCGCGGGCGTCGGCTCCGGCCGCTCCTCCAAGGTCATACCGGCCGTGCCCGCGGCCTCATCTGTCACCACAATCGCCTTCATCGTGTGCCTCCCTTGTGTTCGCCCTCGTGTTGGGCCTCGTGTTGGGCCTCGTGGACATGATCTGTTCGGGTTCACCTGTGTTCGTAACCCAGGACCAGACCGTCTTACCCCACGAAGCAATGCCGCGTGCCGCTCATCGGCAGCACACCGTCATCGGGGAGCGTCGGGGCAGTTTGAAGGGATCGGTGCGGATCTGACCTTGGACCAGGTTGGTGAACACGTCGATCTCGAACTCCAGATGGTCCAACAGCCGACGCAGCGAGGCGATCCGAGCCGCGTACGGCGCCGGCAGTTGGCGGGTCGAGGCGAGCCGGAGCCGGTCCAGCAGCGCGGTGCCATCCATGCCGAACAGGTCGCTCACCAAGACCTGAACCCCGCACTTCGCCAGTACTGCGTGGACCTCGGCCTTGCAGTGCGACCGCAGTCCGACCAACTTTGCTCGGTGTCGGACCAGTTCACGCAGCTCCCGGGTCGCTGGCGGCGCGATCCATGCCTCGGGCAGCCGGCCCATCCGGAGCAGGTCGGCGGCGTCACGGAAGTCGTTCTTGACCCGTCGGTACTCGAACGCCTTGACCCCCAACAGGTGCGCAAGGTGCACGTTCGCGCCCGCTGCCCGGAGGGCGTCGACGGCCCAGTACCAGCCATAGATGGCCTCGAGCACCACCTCGGGGGACTCGGGGGACTCTCCGCCGCGTGCGATCACCCGGTCCAGACTCTCGACGTCGTTGAGGATCCGGACCGACTGCAAGACTTTCTCCCGACTCGGGTCGTTCGCACGATCACGCTACGTCGGCGGTGAAGCTCGATCCCAACGAACTGCTTGCCTGCGTATCCTGACGTCAGGGGCCTCCTTCGTCATCGAAGTCGAGTACACCCCAGCATCCGCCGGGGCCGCACGAACGCGGAGGCCCCGGCCCCTTCATCGCATCACACGCAGATGCGACGACCTTGGCCGTGTGAGCTGGGCAGTTGTCAGGTACAGCGGTTGTAGGCCCGTAGTGAGAGTGGAGCGAAGATCAATACGAAGGCGGCCATCCAAGCGCTGGTGAGGAGGACCGGTTCGGCGACCGGGCCTCCCATCATCAGGCCTCGCAGGGCATCAACGAGGTGTCCCACGGGGTTCCAAGCGACGATGGTTTGCAACCACTCGGGCATGGTCTCGGGAGGGACGAAGATGTTGCTGGTGAAGGTGATCGGGAAGATGATGACGGCCGCCAGTCCCTGGACTGCTGCCGTGTCACGGATCGCGAGGGCGAGGAGCACCCAGACCCAGGACACCGACAGCGCAAAGGCTAGGGCGAGGCCACCGGCTGCGAGCACGTATACGAGATCGGTTTGGAAGCGGACCCCCAGCAGGAGGCCGAAGCCGATGAGTGCAGCGAGAGACACCACCTGGCGCACGATGTCGCTGCCGATCGCGCCGATCAGGGGGGCGATGCGCACCAGGGGAAGGCTTCGGAATCGATCGAAGATGCCCTTGGCGAGGTCCTGACTCAGTGACGCCGCGACACCCATGGTGGCAAACAAGGTCATCAGTCCGACGATGCCCGGGAAGATGTAGTGCAGGTAGCCGTCAGTGTCGCCTGAGACTGCGCCGCCGAAGATGTAGCCGAACAGACACAGGAAAATCGCGGGGCCGAGGATGACGTCCGCGAGGCCCATCGGGTGCCGTCCGAGTTTGATGATCCCGCGTTGGGCCAGCACCATGCTCTGTGAGACCGCGTCGGACAGAGTGGCGTGCTCGCGGGTTGCCGGTGTCAGGGCTTCGATTGGCGGTGTGATGGTCATGGGTTCGATCCTTCAGACGAAGTTCCGGTCGTGTTTTCGTTGGCGTCGCTTGTTGCGTGGTGACCGGTGAGAGTCAGGAACACGTCGTCCAGGCTCGGGAGTCGCAGCGCCAGCTCGCTGACCTCGATGCCCGCTTCGTCGAGCTGACGGACCACGGTGGGCATGATGCGGCCGTCGGGGACGGGGGCGCTGAGTTGGCCGGTCTGCTCGTCGGTGATTGACGGGGAGCCGATGACGGTCGTGACCATTCGAGCAGTCTCACCCAACCTGGCCGGGTCGGTGACCTTGATCTCAAGCGTCTGACGCCCGAGTCGGCGTTTGAGATCGTCCGGCGTTCCTCGAGCCACGATCCGGCCTGCGTCCAGGACGACGACGTCATCGGCCAGATGATCGGCCTCCTCCAGGTACTGGGTGGTCAATAGCACTGTCGATCCGCGTTCGGCCAGCCGTTGAATGACCGACCAGATGTCGCCTCGGCGTGCGGGGTCGAGTCCCGTGGTGGGTTCGTCGAGGAACACCACGGCGGGCTGACTGACGAGGCTGGCTGCCAGGTCCAGGCGGCGACGCATCCCACCTGAGTACGTCTTCACGGGCCGGGCAGCGGCTTCGTGCAATCGCGCGTCTTCGATCAAGTCGCTCGCGCGGTGCCTCGCCTGTCTCTTGGACAGGCCCAGGAGTCGGCCGATCAGGGTCAGGTTCTGCATGCCCGTCAGGTCCTCGTCGATCGAGGCGTACTGACCGGTGAGGCCAATCAGTTGGCGGACGCGGTAGGCGTCCCGGACGACGTCGTATCCTCCGATGCGCGCAGAGCCCTCGTCGGGACGTAGGAGGGTGGCAAGGATCCTCACGACCGTCGACTTGCCGGCACCGTTCGGACCGAGCAGACCCAGCACGGCACCGGTCGGTACGTCGAGGTCGATCCCGTCCACGGCCGTCGTGTCGCCGTACCGCTTGACCAGTCCAGCAATCTCGATGGCCGGGCTTTGGCGCTGGCTCAGCATCTGGAACTCATCTCCGTTGCTCTTTGCATTGCAGTCGTAACGTAATACACGGAAGGGATTTTTGCAATACGATCGCAATGTGTAGAGTCGGGGTATGCCGAAGCGTGTCGATCATCAGCAGCAGCGAGAGCTCATCGCCGCAGCAGTGATGCGGGTGGCCGCGACCCAGGGACTGGAGGCGGTGAGCTTGCGACACGTGGCCAGCGAGGCCGGCGTGACCGCCGGCATGGTCCAGCACTACTTCTCATCGAAGGACGCAATGATGAAGTTCGCAATGGATGCCGCGAGTACCCGCATCGGGGAGCGGATGAGCATGCTGATCGACACACTCGGCGAGCAACCCGCGCCGAAAGAACTGGTCAACGCGGTTCTCACAGCCCTGTTGCCGACCAGCGAACCCGGCGCGGCCGACGACGGCCGCGTCGCTCTTGCGTTCATGGCATACGCCGCGACCAGGCCGACCGTCGCCGAGGACCTTGAGCGCAGCAATGCGGGCATGCGTGAGTTCATCGCAGGCCTGCTGCGACAGGCCATCTCCGATGGACAAGCACCGGCCTCACTCGATCCAGACTCAACGGCCGCAGCCCTCCTGGCGCTCACCGACGGCCTCGCCGTGCAGATGCTCAGCAGCAACCTCCCCGCCGAAACCGCGATAGCCGCCCTCGGAGCGCAACTCGACCTGACCTTCGCGGCCGACCACTCCCAGGAGCATCCATGAACCTGCGTCAGGTACTCACGCACACACGCACCGAAGTTGGGCAGGAACTGGCGCTCTACCGGTCACTGGCCAGGTGGCTCGTCCGTCGCCCCGACGTCCCGCACGGCGCGACACCGATCGGGTATGCCCAACTCTCCGCGCCGATGATGTGGCTGTGGATCTTCGGCTCCGGCACCGAGGTCGTCGTGGTCGAGGTGGTGCTGCGCAACATCGACGCCCGCTGGGCTGACGTCATCCGGGTGCCACTGCTCGTCCTGGGCATTTGGGGCTTGCTGTGGATGCTCGGCCAGCTCGCAGCTTCCAGAGTCCGGCCTCACCTTCTCACTGCCGATCACCTACGAATCCGCAACGGATCCCGCACCTGGGTCGACATACCTCTACAGGCCATTGCCGGCGTCCGGTCTACCGAGCACACCTATCCAGGCGTCATGAAGCCACTCCACCACGAGGACGATCTGCTCCTCGTCGGCGTCAACTTGCGCACCAACCTCGAACTCGTCCTCCACCGCCCCGTCGCCCTCGACACTTCACAGGGCAGCAGAAATGCCGATCGAGTCGGGCTCTGGGTAGATGACCCGCGCGCCGTCGCGACCCAGCTCAAGACAGAGGCCGCCCAGGATGCCTGAAGCCAGAGTCGCATATCCTGAGATTGACCTTGATCAGATCGAGGTGACCTACGGAAACGCAGCCGGCTGCCGTACATAAGGTCAGTCGCTAAACAATTGATGCCAGTTGTCAATCTTCGCTGCATCTCGACATGTGTCGAGACGCAGGAGAGATTGGCGAACCTCCCGCGCGGAGCTTTGACGCATTAGCCCCGATCCGCAGGATCCATCAAAGTACGGACCGCACGAGACATCGCTTCTTGGAGAACGAAAGTCACGGACGAGTGCGGGCTCAGAAGGACGTCACGGCCGTCGTGGAGCCTCGGCGCCGGGTGCACCACCTCGCGGAACCCTAAGCTCGCAACGTGCCGATGGTCCCGAGTAGGCGACGACGGGTCATCGAGCTTCCGGCGTTGGTAGAGCCCTCTTCTGCCCGATAGATGTTGAACAAGGGGATTGTCGACCCGACCGCTGCGAAGGCGGCGACCAGTGCCACCACCGCCGTGGCGAATACCAGCCGATGCGCCCTACCCTGCTCGACAGGGTCTATCACAACAGCCTGGTTCTGCATCGAGCCGTGCCTCTCCGATTCTCAACCACCACGAGGGTCCTGGAGCCCTCCGGAATGGTCGATCAGCGACTTCGCTACGCCGGCTCCGTTAGTGGCCAGAACGCGTGGGGGTCTTACCTGCATGAGGGCCGCGAGCCACGCGCACCGTTGCCGCGACGGCGCGCGTCACATCGTCCGAAGCGCGTCGGCGAGCCGGTCGTAGTCCTATGCGGTGTTGTACGTCGCCGCGGCGATCCTGAGATGCGCCGCTCCGTCGAACAGGATCGGGCCGACTTCGATCCTCTGCTCGACGCTGAGCTGCTCATCGAGACGGTCAACATCTGCCGCGCGCTCCAGGTGCCATCGGCCAACCGGAGGAGCCGCATCGTAGGGGACGGCTCGACTGGTAGGGCCTCGAGGGATGTCCCAAGAGTCTCCGCGAGGAGGCGTTGTCCCTGGTCAACTAGCTGGCTTCGTCGACGAGGAGCTCGGCCGCTGGGTCTGCCTCCAGGCGTTCGTCGGGGATCGGCACGCCGCTGCGAACCGACAGCCCGTAGGTACCCTCTCGGAGGCGCTCGGCGGCCCGGCCCAGTGCCGCCAGGCGCCGGTTGAGCTGTTCTGCTACCGCGTCGTCAAGCAATTCCTGAGCCAACGGGTTCGCCGTGTCGTCAACCGAGGTCGACGCCTCGGCCGCGCCCTCCAGATCAGCCGCACGTGCCATCGCTGAGCTGGCGATGAGGTCCTTGACTCGTTCACGTTCGCTCGCGATCAGCTCATGCGCGCGGCGCGGGTCCATGTGAAAGCTCCCTGGGGTCACGGTTGGGCGGTCAGCATCGGGTTAGTAGCAAGTCACCGGCAGCATCTTTCGTTGGCCAGTCGGTTCTCTACCGGCCGCGTATGCGCGGTCGTGGCCGGATGGACGACACGGTCCACTACGAAGTAGCGTCAACCACCGCCCATCACGCCCGCCTGCGCGCCATGTCTCACCGAGGAGCAGCGTTGACTCACGAGATCACGATCGACGGTTCAACCATCACCACCCCGCGGTTGCGGCTACGTCCGTGGCAACGCGACGACGCGGTCGGCGCACTCGACATCTACGGCAGCCCCGAGGTCTCCCGCTGGCTGGCCCCGGCCATGGACCACGTCGAGGACCTCGATCAGATGCGCAACGCGATCGACCGGTGGATCGCCCAGCCGCTCGGCGCCGGCGGTCGGCCCAGTGGCCGGTGGGTGATCGAGGAGACCGAGACCGGCCGCATCGCCGGGTCGGGGCAGATTCTCCCGCTCCCGCCGTTGGGCGCAGACCTCGAACTGGGCTACCAACTCGCGCCGTGGGCGTGGGGACGAGGCTTCGCCGCCGAGGCCGGTCACGCGCTGGCGCACTACGCCTTCACCAACGGCGAGCAGGAAGTCTTCGCCGTGGTGCGACCCAAGAACGACCGCGGAGCACACGCCGCCCGTCGGATCGGGATGGAGTGGGTCGGCGAGACCGAGAAGTACTACGACCTGCGCCTTCAGGTCTTCCGGCTGCGGAAGGCCGACCTGGACATCTCCTCCCTCAAACCTCGGCCGGTCGAACGCTGACCTTCCCTTTGACCTTCCCTTTGGCCTTCGCTCGGGCCTTCCATCTCGCCTGCCCGGGCCAGGCGGGTCCGGGTTCCGGCCGTTGACGACCCCGCCGCGGGCCTGTTGGCCTGTGGCTCAGATCTGGGTGTTCTCGAGCAAAACGGCGACGCCTTGTCCGGAGCCGGCGCACACCCCCAGCACCCCGTAGCGTGACCCCTGCTCTCGCATTGAGAGCGCCAGGGTGTGGAGATAGCGGGTGCCCGAGGCTCCGAAGGGGTGGCCGACCGCGACGGCTCCCCCGTTGAGATTGAGACGCTCCTCGGGCACCACGAAACCGCCGAACTGCGTCGACAGCTCCCGCAACACCCCGAGTGCCTGGGCCGCGAACGCTTCATGGACCTCCCACACACCGACCTCATCGGGCGCGATCCCAGCCTGCTTGATCACCTTCGCGATCGCCCACGCCGGCGCGATGCCCATCAGCCCCGGCTCGAGCGCATGGATCGCCGAGCCGGCGACCCTCGCCAGGGGCGAGACACCCAGGTCGGCGGCCGCCTCACGGCTCGCGATGACCACGGCGCTCGATCCATCCGACAACGGACTCGAGTTCCCCGCGGTCATCTGGGTGGTTCCGGGCTGAGGTACGAGGGCGCCCAGCGCCTCGAGTGTGGTGTCGGCCCGGATCGTCTCATCGTGCTCGAAGAGCCGCTCCGGGGTGCGTCTGGTCGCCGGGATCATGACGGGCACGATCTCCTCGGCCAGTCGGCCTCGGTCACGAGCCCGGGCGGCGCGCTGGTGTGAGCGAAGCGCGAACGCGTCGATCTCCTCCCGGCCGAGCTGGTACTTGTCGGCGACGTTCTGCGCCGTCTCGATCATCGAGATGTAGGCGTTGCGCCTCACCAGCTCCGGGTGCGCCGGTCCCCCGGCACCGGTCCACATGGTGTCGAGCATGAACTGCGGCCCGCGGGGCGCGAATGGTGCGTCGGCCTTCATGAACGCCCACCCCGAGTGCGACATCGACTCCACCCCGGCGGCCAGTCCGATGCTGATCGCGCCGACCTGGATGGCGTGGGCCAGGCCGACCGCGGCGCTGAGCGAGGAGGCGCAGTAGCGGTTCATCGTGATCGCAGGGACGCTCTCGGGGAACCCGGCTGCCAGCGCTGCCCATCGCGCGACGTCCCCCATCCCCTCATGGGTGGTGTTCACGCAGCCGGCCGCGATGTCGTCGACCCGGTCGAGAGGAACCCCGGCGCGGTCGCAGGCAGCGACCATGGACAGTCCCAGGAGGTCGTCCAGGCGCAGATGTGAGAGCGACCCTGCGTACTTGCCGAACGGCGTGCGGGCGCCGGCCAGCACGTAAGCATCGGTAGCCATGGGTGAACCGTAACGAGCAATGGACCGTATAGTCCATGCGGATTGTCATCCAAGGTGACAACGGCGGTCGGCCGGCGCTGGGTTCATCGAGCGGTCGAGGAAATTGGACCGCGTAGTCCCGCGTGGTGGCAGGATGGGAAAGCAAGCCGGCAGGCAGGGGAAGGAACTGATGAAGACGCATTTCGCGGAAGTTCTGGCTCGTGAGAGTGCTCGCCTGGCCGGCATCACCGACGGCGCGAAGCTGTCGTGCTGGCAGAGGAAGCTCGTCGAGGAGCTCATGACGCCGGACTCGCCCTACGCACGGGCGTTGCGGCAAACCGGCGGCGGGTCGGACCGCGCCGAGTTCCTCGATCGGTGGCGAGCACTGATCGAGGATGCTGTCCGTGAGCTGGTCCATCGCCGTGCCATGGGTGCGAGCGATTCGGCCTCGGGACCACCAGACCGCGCCGCCGGCGTCGACCCTCATAGGACGGCGGTCCTGGTCCTCGCGGCCCTCCACGGCGGAAGCACGCTGAGCCAGATCGCGAAGAACTCGTGGCCCCTCAACGCCGCGCTCGACCTTGCGTTGGCGCCCTTCAAGGCACCGTCCGGCCCTGATAGTGGCGAGACCTCATGCGACCCGAACCGATCAGTACCATGAGCCAGTGATGACGACCGCGAACTCGCCCAACGGCCGCCGCCTGACGGCGCGCGGCGCAAAGACGCGAGCGCGGATCGTCAGCTCCGCGGCCGATCTCATGTTCATCCAAGGCGTCAGCGCGACCACACTCGACGAGGTCCTGGCTGCCAGCGGTGCGAGCAAGTCCCAGCTCTACCACCACTTCAACGGCAAGGAAGAGCTCGTACGTGCCGTCGTCGAGCTCGTCGGTCAACGCGTGATGGAGCGCGAGCGTGACGCCCTGGGCAACGTCTCCACGATCCGTGGTCTGCGGCGTTGGCGAGACGCCTTGGTCCAGAACAACGCGGTGCGCCACGGTGCCTACGGCTGTGCGCTCGGCTCACTCGCCTCGGAGGTTTCCGACCATGATGACCTCGCCCGCGAAGCGCTGGCCCAGCTCTTCGCCGAGTGGCAAGGACTCTTGGCCGATGTGCTGCGCCGGCTTCAAGACACCGGACGCCTGCCGTCGGACGCCTCGATCGAGCAGCTCGCCACCGGTCTGATGGCGGCCCTGCAGGGCGGTTACGTCCTGGCCCAGACGGCACGGGATGTGGCGCCGATGGTCACCTCGATCGACATGGCGCTGGCGCATATCGAGAGCCTGTCTCCACGCTGAACTCACCCTTTCCACGCGTCAGCCGCCGGCAAACTGTCGAGCCACTCCGAGAGATCCGGCCCGAGCTTGCGGGCGTCAGCGTCGGGTAGCAGCGTGCCGTCGGCGAACGCCGGGAACGGCACCGGCACGGTGATCACAGGTCGGTGATCGCCGGCGTGCTCGAGGTAGCGAGCGGCGAGGACCGGAAGTCGGATCGGGTCGGGGCCGGCGACCGTGAGGTCGTGCGGTGTCTGATCCAGTGCTGCTTCGACGAGTACCTCACCTACCGTCGCCACGGCGATCGGCTGGATGAGCCAGTCCTGTGCCGAGACCTGTCGTTCGCCGAGGGTGACCGCCGAGGGGTTGGTGGCGAACTCGAACCACTGCGCGGAGCGGACGATGACGTGTTCGATCGAGCTCGCGCGCAGGATGGACTCCTGGTCCTGTTTGGCGCGATAGTAGGCGAAGTCGTCGAACCCGGAGTCGTCGACGTTGATGATCGAGAGCAACACCAGCCGTTGCACCCGTGCCCGCGCACAGGCCGAGACGAGGTTGCGCATCGCGGCGCCAACGGCGTCGCGTCGAGTCATCCGCTCGTGGGGCGACGCGACGTTCGAGGCGTCGATCACCACGTTGACGTCTTCGAGTGCCCGGTCGAGCCCGTGTCCGGCGATGAGGTCAGTGCCCGCGGCCCGGGTGAGCGCGAGGACGTCGGCGCCACGGCGTCGAAGCTCGTGGCACACGTGGCGGCCGGCGAGGCCGGTGGCCCCGGCGACGGCAACTCTCATGGGAGTACCCACCTTTCGAGTGCAGGCCCCCGGTACGGGCCAGGTCATGGTCGGGGGGCGAGTGTCACGAGCCGTCCTGCCACGGCGGCGAGCACGGAGGCGGCCAGGACGACGACGCCGGCGGTGAGGAAGACGGTCTGCAGGCTCGTCGAAGAGACCAGGATCGCTCCGAGACCCGACCCCAGCGCGACCGCGATCTGAAGGTTGGTCACGTTCACCGCTGACGCGGCCTCGGGTGTCTCGGGGGCGGAGTCCAGGATCCAGACCAGGGTCCCGGGGTTCACGACTCCCCAGAACAGGCCCCACGCGACGAGCAGCAGGCCGGCCAGCCATGGCGTGGTGCCGGCGCTCGCCAGCCCGATGAGCAACAGGGCCACCACCGTGCCGGCTCCGGCGAAGCTGGCGATCACGCTGCGCTTGAACAGCGCTCCGGCGACCAGGGAGCCGACGATGCCGCCGACGCCGTAGACGACGTACAGCACGGAGATCGCGCCGCTGGACAGGTGCGTGTGGTCGGTCAGGAACGGCGTGACGTAGGTCCAGGCAACGAACTGCCCGATGAAGACCAGCGCGCCTGCTGCCATCCCGAACCGCGCGGCCCGACGCCGCACGACCCCGACGAGATCGCGCAGGTGTGTGCGCCCATCCGGAGAGATGGCTGGCAGCACGACCGCTTGTGCGATCACGATCAGCAGTGTCGCCGCCGCCGCGATGCCGAAGGTGAGTCGCCAGCCGACCACGTCGCCGAGGAACTGACCGGCCGGCAGGCCGACGACCGTGCCACCGGAGATACCCGCCGCGATGATGGTGATGGCCCGAGTGCCGCCGGCCGGCCCGACCAGCTTGGGTCCGACGGGTGAGACAACGGTCCAGAACGCTCCCAAGGTGGCGCCGAAGAGCATGCGGGCGATCAGCACCAGGATGAAGTTGGGCGCCACCGCGACGACCGCGTTCGACACCAACACCGTCAGGCCGAGCGCGAGGATGACCGAGCGCCGGTCGAACCGCCCGGAGCCGAGGAAGAACAGCGGTGCCGCGACGGCAGCGCTGAAACCCGGCACGAGCACCATCAGGCCAGCCAGGCCCAGGGAGACATCGAGTCCGCTCGCGATCCTCGGCAGCAGCCCCACCGGAAGGGTCTCGGTCATGACGATGACGAAGGCGCCGAGCGCAACGGCGCCGACCGACGCCCATCCACGCCTGCTCCCGGTCTCGGTGGGACCGGGAACGGCCGCGGCGTCGTGGACCGCCGCGGGCACGGTCGGGAGCGCGGCGGCGCACGAGGGGGCGGTCACGACCCGCAGCGATGTCGTACGGGAGGTTGTCGTTGGGTCGTCGGTCTCGGTCATGTGCTCTCCTGGTTTCACGCTCGGCTAGCTGCATTCCGCACGGTCGGTGCACGGCGTCGGACCCGGCCACGGCACCGAATGTGGGCGCCGAAGGTGGGCGCCGGACGGCCGCCTCAGCCGTTGATCAGCTCGACGATGTGGCCGAAGCCGAGATCGGATGCGAGTGCCGTGAGGTCTCCCGCCACGAGCCTCGCGGCAGCCGTGCGGGTGGCGCCGAGGGCGTGGGTGTACGGGTCGACCCCGAGGCTGATGCGCCGGACGCCGATCGCGCGTAGTTCTGCGAGGGTCATGCCGTCGTGTGGGCCGACGAGGAGGTTGACCGGCTTGGGCGCGACCGCGGCGACGACGGCTTGGACCGCGGCCCGGCCGGGCAGATTCGGCGCGTAGAGGACATCTGCCCCTGCCTCCGCGAAGGCCTCCAGCCGGCGGATGGTGTCGTCGAGGTCGGAGATCCCCCACAAGAAGTTGTCCGTCCGGCCGGTGAGCACGATCCGTCCACGAGCCGCCGCGGCGGCCGCCTCGATACGGCGGACCGCGTCGTCGAAGTCACGAATCGGGTGGGACGGGTCGCCGGTGGTGTCCTCGACTCCAATGCCGGCCAGGCCGCGGGCGATGGCGGCCTCGACGGTGGCCCGGACGTCGTCTGGTGTCTCACCGTAGCCATCTTCGAAGTCGCCGTTGACCGGGAGCCCACTTGCCGAGGTGAGCAGGGCGGCATGGTCGAGGTGCGCCTCCCGGCTCACGGCGTGAATGCCGTCGACGCGGCCCAGAGTCGCGGCGAACGCAGCGGACGAGGTAGCGACGGACTTGAAGCCAGCCTCCTTGAAGAGCAGCGCCGACGGCGCGTCCCACGCGTTGGGCATGATGAACGGCTCGGGGCCACGATGGAGCTCGACGAACTGTTCGTAGCGTGCTCGGGCAGCAGTCTGGGACATGGCGACCGGGTCAGACGACCGGGATCGGGTCGAGCGCACAGGCCGCTACACACACCCACCCGCCGGCACGCTTCTGGTAGGTGTCGGTGTAGAGGGCCTCCTTCTCGACGCCATCATCGAGCGTGGTCAGCGTGCTGCGAGCATGAATCAACGCGACGTCACCAAGGATGCGGATGTTGACGTCGTGCACCTCGAGGTTCGTGAAAGGTCGCGGCTTCGCGATGTACTCCAGATACTCGGCACGATCACGGGTGACACCCTCGGTCTGCATGATGAAGTCGTCGGCGAGTAGCTCCCTGAACCGTTCGACATCGTTGCTCTGGTCGGCATGGATGTAGTCCAGGTTGAGCTGCTCGAGCGCGGCAAGATCCTCGACCGGCCTCGTCGTCCCACTCGTCTTCTCGCTCATCGTCTCGCTCCTTCAGTTGCGCGGTTCCCCGGCGGAAGTGGCCCGGACGGGGACGTGCAGTGGTTAGTGTCGACCCACCGGACCCGTCTTACGGACCGAATGCGACTGCTCCGACGGCGCCGGTCACCTCGGGTTCGAACCAGGAAAGGCCGACCGTGCCGGCACGTTGACGATGGCTGTCGAACCAGGCATGTCTCCAAGTAGCGCAGCGCGCCTGCCGCCGTCGTCGGAGGTCGAGGCCACCGGCTACCTTGGTGGCGTCAGCATCAAAAGGAGGGCCATGAGATCCGAGGGCGTCCGAGACATTCTCCTGTGGACCGCGGTTGCCATGTGCGTGATCGCGACAGCTGTTGCCTTCTCACGCGGCGACGGTGGCCAGGCGGCGGGAATCGGCACTGTCGGGTTGGGCCTTGCCTTGATCGCGATGGTGGTCAGGCGAAGGCGCGAGCGCGTCCACTGACGCGGGACACCCGTTGTGGTCTCGAACGAGACTGACGTCGAATGGCGTGGCGTCCGCCAGATTCGTCGCACGACGCCTGGTGAGCGTGTGGTCCCCGAACAGGCAAGGCCACGTGCGGAGCGGCTCGACCATGCCCCGACCTCGCACCCGCTGCGCGGAGGCGGTTGGCTGGCGGTGCGCGTGAGGGGTTGTCGGCACCGATCTACCGGTGTCCGGGCGCCATTCAGAGCCCCCGGTGGGTCGAGGTTGTAAGGTCGCGCGGGCCGCGGTCCTGAATCTGGGCCACCGGCTGGTTTACCACCTCGAAGTTGGTCTTCTATCTCGCGAGGTGCACGTGCCTGACCCGGTCGGTCAGGCTTTCGAGCGCGACTTGAGGTAGACGCCGGCTCCGGCGGCGATGGCGAGCACGGCGAGTCCGCCGAGGACACCGCCGACGGGGAACCCACCACCGTCGTCGCTCCTCGATGAGCTGCTGCCCGACGCAGAGCCGGACGGCTCGTCGCTCAGCTCGCCCCTCGTCTCGTCACTGGGCTCCGCGGTCGGCTCCTCGCTCGGCTCTGCCGCACCCGACGCAGCCAACGGGTCGGCGTACTCAGGCGCTCCCTCCACCGTCCCGCTGACGCCGAGGTCCAGGCGGAACGGCACCGGGATCGACTTGCCTTCGGGCTGCTTCGACACGAACACGACCACCGTGTAGAGCCCGTCGAGTCCCGCGCCAGCGACGGCGTCGGAGCTGGCGGTGACGTTCTTGACTCGGACCGGCCCGGCGACAGTCGACAGGACGGATCTACCGTCGCCAAAGTAGGCCAGCTGCGAGTTGTGGCCAGTGCCCAGGTCGTTCGAGGTGGCCTCACCGCGACCGGGGTTGTAGACGCGCAGGTTGGCGATCGGCGTACCACCCGCCGCACCGCGATGGCTTGCGTCCAGCTCAGGAAGGGTCACCTGGGCGTTCAGCTGTTGACCCCAGTCGACCTGGACCTGGTAGGTCAACGTCTCGCCCTGCACGATCGAGTCGGCGTAGCTGCCGGGCACCAACGTCGGCGCATCGTCGAACGAGGTCCCGCCCTGCGTCACCGTCGGCTTCCCCGTTGCGGGGTCGGTCCAGGACGGATCACCGTCGAAGGCCTCCGGCAGCTGGTCCAGGTTGGTCACCGCCGGGGTCTCCACGACCCGCAACTCGATCGGCGTGCCGACAGTGGCATTCGAGCCGAGATCCACCGTCGCCACAACGTATGGCGAGGTGATGCACGCGGAATCCGGCTTCTCTTCACCGAAGGTGTCGAACGGCGTCGCCCGCACCGCGGTGCTGGTCAGCTGGTAGCCGGCGAGCTGCTCCACGTTGCCCTGGGCGTCACACGACGACCCATCCGGCGCCGTCAATTTGAGCGAGCTCAACACCGTGTCTTCGGGGTCCCGAAACGCGGCAGAGAAGGTGACCCACGAGTTGTCGAGCCTGCGCTCCACCTTGTAGTTGAGGACGTTCTCGCCACCAGGGGTGGCGTCCTGCCAGTCACCGTTCGTGCGGCGCGCGTCGTGACCTTGATCAGGCTGGTGGCGAAGTCGTCGGCGTTGTCAACGTCGTAGTAGGTCCCGTGGCCGTTCTCGGCGATGCATCGCAGCGTGTCACCGGTCTTGGCATCCACGTCGAGGCCGACGACGTCGATCTTCAGCTCGATCCCCTGCTTGCTCAGATCCTTGGCGACCTGGCATGGGTCCGGCTCACAGGTCGGCTCGCCGTCGGAGACCAGGACGATGCTCCGCTCCCCCTCCGAGCCCAGGTCCTTGGCCGCCTGCCCGAGCGCGTACCCGATCGGCGTCTCGCCATAGGGCTTATAGGAGTCGATCGCGTCATCGAGCACTGCCTGGTTGCCGGTCCCGACCGGAACCCGCAGCTGCGAGTCCTGGCAGGCGTCCTTGTCGTTGCGTGAGAAGACTTCCGCGCCGAAAACCCGTAACCCGACCGCCTGCTCGGCGGGAAGCTGCTTCACCACGCGGTGGAGCGCCTCCTTCGCCGCAGCAATCTTGGTCTGCCCACCGGGAACCTTCTCCTTCATCGACCCCGACGAGTCCAACACCAGCATCAGCTTCCCCGCCGCGCCATCGGGCGCACCCTCAGCGGCGCTTGTCGGCGGTGCCGCAACGACCAGCACACCAACCAGCAGCAGCTCGCAGGCCAGACAGGCCAACGCGGCACGACAGGCGTACGACCCGAGATTCGACTGCATCAATGTCCCCATCACTTAGACGCTCGTGAGGATCGGCGTTGACGATAGCGGCCGAACGGCGGCTGCTGCGGGATGCTCACACCGCCGGGCCGGCTCCTCCCGCGGGTCGACGGCGGGGCGACGCAGGGCTAGCGATGCGAATCCTGAGCCCTTGGTGACAGCTGGTCAACGCGCACACCGGATTCGGCTGCTCCAGGTCGAGGATCGACCGGGACAGCGGATCGAGTCACCAGTCGCCGAGGCCGTCCGGGTCGTAGGAGTCGTCGAGTGAGATTCCGGGCCGGATCTTGTGCAGGTCCTCACGGTCTAGTCGCAGGACCTCGAGCTGAACGCCCTGATGCGACCAATCCAGGTCCGTGACCCTGCTCATCCCGAGACGCTTCGCGACAGCGAGGCTGGCGGTGTTGCGCACTGGTGCGGCGACGAAGACCTCATCGACGTCGCCGGCAACGAACGCCTGGTGGGCCAGGGCGTGGCCGATCTGTCCGGCCACACCGTGTCCGCGGGCGCCCGGTCGCAGATGCCACCCCAGCACCAGCTGCGGATCGTTGGGACCGAACGGCAGGAGGCTGGCTCCACCGAGCAGTTGGCCATCGTCGGTCGACTCCACGGCCCAACGGCCCTGTGGCAATGGGCTGTGGGAAGACTGATGGTCCCACTGGGCCAGCAACCCACGCATTTCCTCGAGGTCGCCGACGGGCTGGCTCAGCCCAACTGCCTCCGCGGTTCGAGAGTCCCCATAGATCTCAAGTGCTTCGGGGGCATCCTCGGGCGACCAGGCCCGCAGGATCAAGGTTGCGGTCACGATCCGCTCGGGCTCGATCTCGACGTGGAGGTCGTTCATGGTCTCAGTGCCCCTTGATCGAGTCTCGCGAGGTACGCGTCGCGATGAGAGACGAACGGTTGACGTCGACGGCGTCCTCGAACTCCGGGTGGTCTTCGACGTAGTCGGCAACGAATCCGCAGTAGACCCCTGCCTTGGTCTGGCTCTTCTGGACGTCTTCGAGGGCGAAGCGCGCCAGTGCTGATGCGACACCTCGATGGCGCTGGTCTTCGTCGACGTAGGAGTGTGTCAGTGAGATCCGGCCACCGGTCGTCTCATAGGCGAGGTTGCCGACGACCTGTCCGTCGATGAGTGCCTCGTAGAGTCGGGCGGTCTCGTCTTTGCGCACCTCGACGGTGGCCGGTGATGGCTCCATGGTCTCTTCTCGCCTCGTTCGTCTCCGGTCGGTGGGATCGAGTCTCGCGCCCAACGTCGCCGCGTGCGGGACTACCCAGTCCAATTTAGGGTACGGCGGCGGTGTTGTGCGACCTCGCGGCGCGCCATAATTGGACGGCGCGGTGCGGGGGCGACGAGCCCGCTTGGTCGCGCACCGAGGACGAGGTTCGAAGGGGCGATCCGATGGGTAGCGAGGGTCAGGGGCGTGCAGCCGAGCATCTTGTCGACAACACCGAGCAGGGTCGTTTTGAGCTCTACCGCGGTGACGACCTGGTGGGCTGGCTCTTCTACACACACCTGAAGCCGAACAGGTATGCCCTGCTGCATACCGAGGTCGAACCGACTCATCAGCATCAGGGCGTCGCCGGCGCCATGGTGGCTCGCGTGCTCGACGAGATCCGGACCCGCGGCGGCACGGTGACCGCCATCTGCCCCTTCGTGGTCGACTACCTGTCTCGCACCGAGGGGTACGCCGACCTGATCGACCCCCGACACCCCGGCTACAGCGACCGTGCCACCGCCGAAGCTGCACGCGCGAACAACCGTCGCTGACCCTCGCTGACCATCACGACGTGGCCTCTCCGGCACGTGACTGAGGATCCCTAGGGTTCAAGGAACCGCGCGGCGCTCGAGACGGCGTTGCTCCACAGGACCGTTCAGGCCGACTTGGTCGATGCTTCTGGCAAGTAGCCGTCCGAGACGAGTGCGATGCGCAGCTTCCTGCGTGCGTCGAAGAGCACCTTGTACAGCGCGTTGTGGGTCGAGCCCAGTTCCTCGGCAAGGAGATCCATCGGCATCCCGTTGAGGACGGTCGCGACGAACACGAGTCGCTGGCGATCGGTGAGGTTGCGTTCCACGGCTGCCGAGACCGCCGCCGCGAACTCGCGGACCTGTGCTTCTTCCTCAGGTCCGACATCGAAGCGCGAGGAGAGCCTGGACCAGTCCTCCTGCTCGTAGGGGACCTCGTTGCGGCGCCAGAAGTGACGATTGACCTTCGTTGCGACGTTGAAGATCACGAACTTGCTGGCCCACGTGGTGAAGCGCGCCTCACCACGGAACCTGTCCAGGCGCTCGGAGATCGCCATCAAGGCATCCGAGGCGGCCTGGTGGGCGATGTCCTCGAGCTCGGGACCACTCAGGTCGAGCACCGGCGCACGTCGCCGCGCCTCGGACTTCGCGACGCGAAGCAGGAGCGGGTACAACTCGGCACACGCCGCGTTACGTCGGGGACTGTCGGCGGCGAGGTCGTGTACCCAACGGCGGTTGTCCGGATCCATCTCCGCCTCGTCCACCCGCTACCTCTCTCATCCGAAGAAGCACCCACCGTGTCTACACGTGCCGGGCCGCTCGCGCCCTGTGGTGCCTTGCCAACCGTAGACCGGACGATTCAGTCCATACAAGGGGCCTTCGGTGTACTAGTTCTTACCGATGGATGGTTCCTCTGCGACTCATCCTTTCAGCACCAATTCTCTCGACATTCCAGCCGCACCGGTTCCCCGTACGACGGTGTGCGTCTGACGACCCAACTCGACGAGGTCGTCCGCACGAGATGTCACCTATCCGTACCCGAGTCGGCAGCAGGCGCCGCATCCTGCGATGCCCTGGCAGCGTCGCGGTGAGGACCCGGCGTGGGTCAGGATCATGCGCTGCTCCTCACGGGTCGCGCTGAGTTCCTGACTGCTCGAGGACGGCTAGGAGCCCGTCGAGGTCTTGAGCGCATGGGCCGCAAGATCGCAGGTGGGCGCGGATCCCGGGATACCGTTCGCTCGGATCGCCGCCCGCGGCGACAAGCTCGGCGTAGACGTCCAGCATGTCCATAGCCTGGTCACAACCGGCATCACGCGGATCGGTCTGAAGGAACGCATCAAGTCGGTCCCACAGGGTGTTGGACTTATCGCCGGATGGATTCGGAGCTGGGTTATCCACGGGTTCACCTCGGTCGTTTGTTGCTCTGGTAAGCCTAGCCAGAACGGTCACTCAGGCGGCACTGCCGTCAGGCTCGCGCGCGCAGATGCAGTGCGGTAAAACACCTGGTCGGGCAGACCAGCGGGGACCAGGTGGCCTAGGGGGTCTAGGTGGTCTAGGTGCCTGTCTCCGTGCACGGTTCGGGTCCCGGTTCGGACCATGCCTTGGGCCTCGTCGGCCCGTCCGGCGGTGTCGGGTCGCAGGCGAAGTGTGACGCACGGCCACCCGGTGAGGCTGCCGCGCCTGTTGCCGACGCCGGCGAGCCGCTGACCGGAAAACGACGTTGCGGGGCATCTCCGTCTCCGTCGACGGCCAGCCCTCGTTTACCAACGGTTCCCTCGCGTCGTCGTGGGTGAGCGCGCGCTGATGCGGAGTCAGCCGCACGATCGCCTCCGATGTGCGTTCATGGGTCCGCGCAATGGTGATCCTCCTCGTCCGGTCTACCGTCCGGTTGTGCCACCCCCACGCATGCGGCGGGCTCTCAAGTGAGTCCATGGCCGTCATGTGATTGAGGTGGTTATGCACTCGTAAGTGACAACCGCGCGCCGGGTCTTACCTTCAGGCGCAGAGCGGTCGCATGGGGCGGCGCTTGCCGTGCTCGTTCTGTCGGGATGGGTCTCCGGTAACCAGCCTCGCGTAAGAACCTCATCGGCGGTGATACCAACAGTACGGTCACGCTGGGCCCGATTCAGCCTTTACGCATGTGCTGAGTCGGGCCTAGGTCCCGGCTCCGACGGGGACCATGTGAAGGTCGTGGAGGCACACGTCTCGCTGGACAGACCGACCGCCTGTTCGTCTCGGGGATCCGCGAGGTCATCGGACGACCCCGGGTGCCGCGCGGCCAGGACCTCACGGGCCACCACTTCGTCGTAGTCGGCTGGTGGCCTCTGACCCACGGCCGAGGGCAGCGATCTCCGCGCCATCCACCATCCAGGTAGTGCGAGCCCTCGTGTGGGCTCGTTTTCTGGAGCTGGGCTCGCCTCCTGGAGCTCTCGCCGTGGATCTCCCCGCCTTGGGCTGCGATCAGCCGATCGTTGTCCTTGCTCGAGTCGACGTCCACCGCAGGTCTCTCAACGTGTGCGGGCGCCGCGATCCTCACTCCTCGAACCGGACCTGCCGCGAGTCGAAGGCCACGTAGCCGGAGAAGTCTCGCCCAACTCGCTCAGCAGCGAACTGCGTGACGTGCGGGTAGGACCAGGCTCCATCCTTGAGCACCGTCTCACCAACGACGAGGTCGTGATACTGCGCGACACCCTTCCACGGACACGTGTAGGGCGTCGGACTGTTGCGGAGCACACCCTCCACGACGGAGTCTGGCGGGAAGTAGCCGTTCCCTTCCATAGCCACGATGTCGCCGAGCGCGGCCTCCGCCACGACAGTCTCTCCCACCAATGCCTTCATCTGGCCCTCCTTCTCCCCCACGTTGACCGCCGGCAAGAGTCGTCTGCTCCGATGCCCGTTCACCGGCAGCGGACTGTTGGAAGGTTCGTGTCGGGCCGGAGCTCGGCTCTTACCTGCCACGGCCCACGCCCGGCCGTCGGCGGACCACACCGTGATCTGGTCTGCGGCGGCGTTTGGTGACCTGGCTGACCCAGCGGTGATGGATGCCGCGTGGCGGCGACGAGCTGGCTGATCGACAAGTCAGCCTACGTACGCATGCAGGCCGGTCGGGCCTCCAGCATTGAGGAGTGGAACGCGCGCATCGAGCGCGGCCTGGTGCGGCTCTCGACCGTGACGAGGCTCGAACTGGGATTCTCCGTGCGTTCGGGCGATGCCGGCCGTGAGGCGTTCGGGCTGCCGCCGATCTCGCTCATGCCGATCGAACACCTCGCCCCCGCCATGGAGGACCGAGCGTGGGAGGTCAGATGCTGCTGGCTGATCGCGGGCAGCATCGTGCGCCGTCGATTCCCGAGCTCCTGATCGCAGCTACCGCGGAGAAGGCCGGGTTGACCGTGCTCGCCGTGGACAAGGACTTCGATCTGATCGCCGAGATCACCGGACAGTCGGTGGAGACGCTCGCGCTGAAGTGACGGGACACACGGCGTCACTCGCCTGACCCCGCCGGCCGGTGTGCGTGCAAGAACGTGGTCAAGAACGTGGGTGGCGTCCCCGAGGGCGTGTTGACGACGCGGTCAGGCGAGGTCGGTCGTCGGCTGGAACAGCCACGAGGCGGAGCCCGAGAGATCGAGCCACGTGCCACGCGGCGTCCGCGTCAGGCGCGCGACCATCGCCTCGCACTCGCGACAGCGCAGAACGGTCCCAGGCCCGCCGAGGTAGGCCAGCAGCTGCCCGAACACCTGTGCGGCCCCGCAGCTTCCGCAGCGGACCGTCACCGTCGTCGGGTCGCCGCCGAAGACGGTGGCGAACTCGCCGGCCGCGGCGTTCCCGTCCAGGTCTTGCCGTGCGTCCATGCGGTCGTCGTGGTCGTCCTTGGCGTCGTTGGCGGCCTGGGTGGGGAGGTCGTTGGTCATCGATCGGCTCCTGTCGCTCCGAAACGTTCCGTGCGAATGCGGTCGTCGGGGTAACCCGCCTCGCGGAGCAGGGCGGTGGCGTGGTCGACGAAGCCTGAGGATCCGCACACGTAGACGCGGGCGGCCAGGGCTTCCGGCCAGGTCGGGGGCGCCTCGAGGTCCGCGATGTCGAGGTGCGAGGCGGGTCGCGCGTGCCCCTCGGGGACCTTGCGGGTGTAGACCAGGCGGACGTCAACCGCTTCCGCCGCACGGGCGGCGGTGGGGTCGGAGCCAGCATCGGAGGCGGCGTCGGAGGCGGACCGGGCCGTCGACATCTCCCTCAACTCGCGCTCGTACATGAGGTCACGCGGTCCGCGCAGCGAATACACCAGCATGGTCGGCGTCAGGTCACCCGCCCGCTGCCTGGCACGCAGCATGGTGACCAACGGCACCACTCCCGAGCCGCCGGCGATCAGCAGGACCGGGCCCTCACCGATCGCGGGATCGCCGGGCTCCCAGACGAACCACCCGCCGATCGGTCCGCGGACGTCGAGCTCGTCACCGATCTCCATGATCTCCACCAGGTACGGGGAGACCTCGCCGTGCGGAAGCAGGTCGACGGTGATCGCGACGCGGTTGGGTGAAGCGGCCTCGGCCAGGGAGTAGCTGCGTTGCGCCGAGTAGCCGTCCGCGGCCGTGAGGCGTACGTCGACGTGCTGGCCGGGTAGGTGACCGGGCCAGTCCGGGACACGCAGCGCGAGCGTTCGCGAGTGCCAGGACTGCTTGTGCAAGCCGACGAGGGTCGCCTTACGCCAGCGGTTCCTGCTAGCCGGCGGCGTCGGTTCCGACGAGACGGCGTCGTAGTCGTCGGAGCTGCTCGCCGACGTGTCGACCTCAGTCACCAGCGTGCCGTTCCTCTCGCCACGGGTCGCCGTAGTTGTGGTAGCCGAAGCCCTCCCAGAACCCTGGCTCGTCGAAGCGCTGCATCGTGATGCCGTTCACCCACTTCGCGGACTTCCAGAAGTACAGGTGCGGCACCAGTAGGCGCGCCGGGCCACCGTGCTCGATGTAGAGCGGATCTCCCTCGTACTCATAGACGACCCATGCCTTGCCGTCCAGCAGGTCCTCCAGCGGGAGGTTGGTGGTGTACCCACCGTAGGAGTGCACCATCGCGTACTCGTAGTAGGTCTCGACATCCTCGAAGAAGGTGTCGAGAGCGACGCCGCGCCAGCGAGTGGCCAGCTTCGACCATCGGGTCACGCAGTGGATGTCGACCTCGATGTCCTCAGCCGGCAGGGCCATCATCTCCGACCAAGTCCACCGCTTCGCCTCACCGCTCTCAGGGGTGATGGTGAAGCCCCAGTCCTGCGTCGAGATCGACTGGGTCGGGCCGGCCGTCAACACCGGGAACCCGTGGGTCAGGTGCTGGCCAGGCGGCAGGTCCACCGCCCGTGGGTCGTGCTGGCCGAAGAAGCCACGCGAGATCGTCACCTGGTGCTCACTTCCGGACCCAACGGCCCTCAGACACATGTCACGCCAACCCGGTCTCCGCGACGGCTCGAGGTCCGGGGGACTATTTCGTCCAAAGTATGAGCTGACCGCTCCCGTGTCAAAGACCACTACGACTCCCGGGCCGAGGGGCCGCGGTCTCCAGGAGCAGGCCGGGGCGGCGCGCCACCTCGAGCCCGATTACCGGCGGCATCTCCGGTGTCCGCAACGCACATCGCGCCAACGCGTCGACACCATGGCGCCACGTCGTTCGACGCCCGGCCCGGCGGAAGCCTCCTCAGCGCTGACCAGGCAAGAGAAGGTAAGGAACCTAATGCCGAATGCCACCAACACTGGTGCCGACGCTTTCCAGCGGCGGGGCGGGAGCTTCAGGTGAGAACCATCGTGAGGTCACCGTCAGAGTCTCTACCGCTCGGGACCAAATCAGGTGCGAGTGGTGTTGTGAGAAGTGCCGCCGTAGCCAGCGGCGGGGACGAGGAGGAAATCGTGTCACACGACTACCGCAAGACTCCAGAAGCGGTCGGCCGGCTCACCGCGGGTCAGTTCCGCGTCACTCAGGAGGACGGGACCGAGCCCGCGTTCCGCAACGAGTACTGGGACAACCACGAACCCGGCATCTACGTGGACGTGGTCTCCGGCCAGCCCCTGTTCTCCTCGACCGACAAGTACGACAGCGGCACCGGATGGCCCAGCTTCACCAAGCCGATCGACGGTGACGCCGTTCACACGAAGGTCGACCGCAAGCTGTGGATGGCCCGCACCGAGGTCCGCTCCGCTGGAGCCGACAGTCACCTCGGGCACGTCTTCCCCGACGGACCACAAGAGGCAGGAGGTCAGCGGTACTGCATGAACTCGGCCGCGCTCCGCTTCATCCCGGTCACCGAGCTCGAGGCAGCGGGGTACGGCGAGTACCTGGCCCTGTTCGAGACCACCCACACCACGACCGATACCCATCCCGACACCAAGACCGACCCCCAGACCGACACCGAGGAGCGCGCCGTATGACGAGCGGATTCCACGACACTGGACAGATCACCCGCACACCGGAGACCGAGACTGCTGTCCTTGCCGGCGGCTGCTTCTGGGGCCTCGAGGACCTCATCCGGAACCAGCCCGGCGTACTGAGCACACGCGTCGGCTATACGGGCGGTGAGAACGACTATGCCACCTACCGCAACCACCCCGGCCACGCCGAAGCCGTCGAGATCGTCTTCGACCCAACCAAGACGACCTACCGGGAGATCCTGGCCTTCTTCTTCCAGATCCACGACCCCTCCACGATGAACCGGCAGGGCAACGACCGCGGCACCAGCTACCGGTCCGCGATCTTCCCCCTCTCCCCCGCGCAAGAGCAGGTCGCACGAGACACCATCGCCGACGTCGACGCGTCGGGTCTGTGGCCGGGCAAGGCCGTCACGACGATCGAGCCATCAGGCCCGTTCTGGGAGGCCGAGCCCGAGCACCAGGACTACCTCCAGCGGTATCCGCACGGCTACACGTGCCACTTCCCACGCCCGGACTGGGTGCTCCCCCGGCGTTCACAAGCCGCGAGCTGACGCGAATCACAGATGAGGGCGGGTTCGCCACCCGTGGTGAACCCGCCCTCACCGTCTTGACCATCGTGACGGGCAACAGGGAGAGTCGGCGCAGAGGCACCAGCAAGCTCACGACCATGAACTACAGGTGGTACAGACCCACGCTGAGGTCCGACGCCCCCGCGGGTGGTGATGACACAGCACCAGGCCCCGACCATCGATGCCCTCCCAGTATCTGGAGAGGGGCCCTCGATGTCCGGACGCAGGCGATTGAACTTCGCCAGGGTTGCTGTGCCCAGCGCCGGCCAGGCTGCGTGCTGGGCTAGATGCCGTTCTCGTTTACTCGCGGGCCCGCGCCGCCGCGGCCGCTACCGACGCTAGTGCGGCGCCCGGCGAGCCCGCAGGGACCCACCGACGTCGAATTTTTCACGGGCGCAGGGCGTCCGCGAACTTGAGGAGCCGCGCCACCATGTGGTCGACGGCGGCGAGCTCGCGGTCGCCCACGGGCGTCTCATTGGTTGGCCCGGTGACGTGCGAGACGCCGTACGGGTTCCCGTCCAGGAACTTCACCTGGTCGGTGTAACCCGGGGGCACGATCACTCCGCCGAAGTGCGCAATCACGTTGTACATCGACAAGATGGTCGACTCCTGACCACCGTGGGCGGTCATAGACGAGGTCCACACTGCGTAGGGCTTGTCGGCCAGCAGACCCTGTTGCCACTGTGGGCCGAGGCTGTCGATGTAGGCCTTCAGCTGGCTCGCCATGGCGCCGTAGCGGGTCGGTGAGCCGAGCAGGACGGCGTCGGCCCACACCACATCATCGGAGGTGGCGACCGGCTCATCACCGACGACGCCGCGGTGAGCTGCCCACTGGGGGTTCGTCGCAATGACCTCAGCGGTCACCGTTTCCTCCACGTGGCGGCGACGGACCTCCGCGCCGGCCTTCTCAGCGGCCTCCTGCGCCCGCTGCGCGAGTGCATGGCCGGTACCGGTGGCCGAGTAGTAGATGATGGCGAGCTTGGTCATATGTCGTTTCTCCTGAACTTGTAGAGCCGTAACTTCGGGTGTGAGTTGCGCGACCTCGGATCAGCTGGTCGCGGACCCGAACATGTGCGAGTGGATTTCTTAGTGAGTGACCTGCTCGCCGCCGTTCTTACCTGCGCTGTCCTCGGCAGGATCCGAATGTCGCGTGGTTCCCGTTCGATCGAAGGTCCCCTAGTTGTTGCGGGGCAGGAGGTTGATGTCGCGGCCACTTGAGCGTAGATGTATGCGAAGCGCATACACTTCTGGTCATGGAACCCAACCTGGAAGAAGCGATCAACGAGTGGCACGCGAGCGTCAATGCCGGCGACCTGCACCGATCGGCGCGGGCGGTCGGTGATCCGGTCGTCGTGCTCGGCCCGAAGGGCGCGGGTCCGATCACACCCACACAATTCGCCGAGTGGGTGGAGCGGTCGGGGATCAAGTTGATCCCTCGGTCCTGGCACCCAGTCAGCGAGCGACTGATGGTGGTCGAGGAGGACGCGACCTGGCCCGAGAGCCCCGAATCCACGCGAGTAGCGACGGTCTTCCGCGCTTCCGCCGGCAAAGTCACGGCTGTTCTGAGGCTGCCAGACCTCAAGTCCACTCTCGAGCTGGCCTACATCTGCCGCGAGATGGCGGCAACCGAGTGAAAGACCTTGGCCCGGGACAGGTCCTGTTCCATTTCGTCAGGCACTGGTCACGACGGTCTGTCGCGGCAGACACGGGCGGTGAGCAGGGGCGGCTCGTCCTCGTTTGCGAGGCTGTCCATGCACTGAGTCTGCGCGCGACCTCGGCAACGGTGAACGCGATCGCGCAGGAGGTCGGGATCGACCAGAGCGGCGCGTCACGGTTGATCAAGAGCGCCACGGCAGCCGGGTATCTCGTCATGGCGGCGTCTGCGACCGATGGGAGACGACGCGAAGCATCGCTCACCTCTGCGGGTCAGTTGATGCTGGACCAGGCGCATCGTTGGCAGGAAGAAGTGTTCGTTGAGCTGACCCGAGGCTGGAGCGACAAGAAGTGCCGCGACTTCCAACAGGCGATGACCGGCCTGATCGAGCGTTCCTACGCGATGGACGTATGAGCCACGCTGACGCCCCGCTCAGCATCGAGGGCCGCCGCCGACTGGTCGAGCGATGCAAGACACGTCCCATCGCTCACGTGGCCGCCGAGATGGGTATCTCACGTGCCTGCGCATCGAAGTGGGTCAATCGGTGGCTGCATCACGGCGATGCCGGACTGCGCGACCGCTCATCGGGCCCCCACCGGAGCCCGAATGCCACACCATCCTGGGTCATCGAGCAGATCGAGACCTGGCGACGCGAGCACAAGTGGTCAGCGCAGCGCATCACCGATGAGCTCGCCTACCTCGGGTTCACGATCAACCGCCGCACCGTCACCCGCCACCTGACCAGGCTCGGGCTGGGCAGACGCAGATTCATCGACCCCGGCGGCGAAAATAACCGCAAGCCCGGGAAGATCACCGCCCACTGGCCCGGACACATGGCGCACCTCGACGTGAAAAAGGTAGGCAGGATCCCTGACGGCGGCGGTTGGCGCATCCACGGCCGCGACAGCGACCAGGCCAAGATTGTCGATCGAGCGAAGTCAGCTGGTGCGAAGCGCGGCTACACCTACCTGCACTCAGCCGTCGACGGGTTCTCCCGACTCTCCTACACCGAGCCCCTGCCCGACGAGAAGGGAGCCACCGCTGCAGCGTTCCTGGCCCGAGCCAAGGTCTGGTTCGCCGCCCACGGCATCACACACATCCACCGGGGCGTCACCGACAACGGGGCCTGCTACCGTTCCGGTGACTTCGCCCGAATCGTCGGCCGACGCACGCGACATCGGAAGACGAAGCCGTACACCCCGCGCCACAACGGAAAGGTTGAGCGCTACCAGCGAATCCTGGCCGAGGAACTGCTCTACGCCCGCGAGTTCAATAGCGAGGACGCCCGCTCTTCCGCGATCGCTGTCTGGAACATCCACTACAACTACCACCGACCGCACAGCGGAGCCGCTGGACGGCCGCCCGCATCTCGACTTCGCGGTGGCGTCACCAACGTCCTGCCCTCATACACCTAGTCGTGGTGCACGGTCGATTCGCTGGCAACGACGCTGGTTCGCTAGAACCGATCTCACCTAGCTGAACGTGCGCTCTTCTCCTCGGTCAGTGCGCGAGACCGCGACCAGTGCCGGCAGATGGGGCCCAGCCGCCGGGACGAGGCGCACATCGTTCCCTATGTCCTCGCCCGCCGAAGCGACCCAGTGTCTGCTCGACCAAACCCCAAGTGGGTCACAGCGCCGATCGCCCAACGAGGTCGGGCCGAGGTAAGACCATCGCGCCAAGCCGTCACAAACACCCCGACAGTGCGCTGGCCCGCCCATCGCCCGGTCGGCCAACTGACGACGCTCGCTGAACGAGGTGCATGGGCCGTGAGTATCCGCTTTACGACAGAAGCGCTGACCGGTCTCAATGAGCCGTCAAAGCGCCTCAAGCGCGTCGGCGAGCACGCCGTCGTTCGGAGCACCTTCGCCGACGCCAAGGCCGACGTGGCCGCGCGAGCTGAGGTCTTGCGAGAACACCTCCACTCGATCAGCTGCGATTATCAAGTGCACTCCACTTCTGGCGCGCGCCTGTACGAAGTCCGGTTCGACTACGGACCATCCTCGTCCGACCCGAATCTGCCGTTCAGGACGGTCGTCCGCGTCCACCTGTGCGATGACACCAGTCCGTTGCCATGCGAGAGCCACCCGACCCGACTACCCGGGAGCAATCCCACCAGTTCGCACCCCCGAGTCTTCGGACCACGCGGCATCGACGGGAGGGGTGGATACCCTCACCCCGGCTGACGTGAGACCGAGGCATCGGGACGCTCTAGGAACGCCTCGACATCCGAGGGCTCATACGGGTCCCCCGGCCCGCACGGCTCCGTCTGGTGCACCAGCCGCACCACCGGCGCATTCCGCGCGGCCAGGCTCCTGGCCGCCGTGTCCTACGCAATGTCGCCCGCAGCGTCGCCCGCGCTGTCGCCAGTGGTGTCTCTCACCGCGTCTGCCGCGTCGGCTGGTAATGCGAGCCCGACGGTGACTGTGACGGTGAGTGTCGCTAGGAGGACGGCGACGACGGTGATGGCTACCGGCCGGTCGTTCCGGGGCGGGTGCAGCCTGATGGACGCCATGCCAGTTCTTCGCTGAGGTTAGGTCGAGGTCAGGAGCGCTTCTTCCGGGGCCGCAGCCACGGGAAGATCGACCCGACGACGAGACCGGCAGCGAAGATGACCAGCAGCCAGATCCAGGCCGGCATCGACAGCGTCCAGAAGAGGAAGTCCACCTCACCCTTTCCTGTGTTCTGGACAACGAAGACGAGGGCTAGCACGGCGATGATGGCGGCGATGATGAGCCGAGGGCCGGGCGTGGTCGATGCTGGCGTCTTCTCTGACATGCGTTACTCCTTTGTTCGGCATCCCGGCCGGCAGCGCGTGCGTGCGGCCGCGGGGGCGGGTGGTGTCTGTTCTGGTCAGTCGATGAGGGCCGCCTTCGCGGTGGCGAACTCGGCGTCGCTCAGGTCCCCGGCCCGGTGGAGGTCAGCGAGGTGTTGGAGCTGGGCAGGCAGGTCAGCCGATCGGCCCGGCGCAGCCTGGCTGGAGGTCTGGCCATCGGCGGTGACGACTGCGTGGTTGCCGTTGACGACGAGGTAGACGAGCGCTCCCAAGATGGGGAGCAGGAAGATGACGATCACCCAGAGAGCTCTCGACCAGCCGGGCAACGAGGAGTTGACGATGATATGGAAGAGCGCCGAGATCCACAGCAGCGTCACCGGGATTACCACGATCGCGATCCACACTGCATGCCAGAACCAGTTCATTTCGAGACTCCGTATTCGTGAAGGGATGGCCGCCGCACCTCGTCGGTTGAAGTGCGGCGATGTCTGGGCCGAGGGTCCGGGTCAGTCGCGTACCCCGGTGAGCCACGGGGCGGGTGGTTGGCCCGCGGGGCCACTCCCCGTGCGAACGGGCTCTGCTGGATCGCCGACGGCTCGTCTCCAACCGTTGATGCGGACGCGCGGCTTCATTCGATCAACCCGAGCTCATAGCCCTTGGCGATGGCCTCCGGCAACGATGCGACTCCGAGCTTGCGGTAGATCGAACGCACCTGTGTCTTGATGGTGTTACGCGAGACGTACTGGCGGCGCGCGGCCTCTTCGAACGTCAGGCCCTGGGACAGCACCGTCAGCACTTGCCACTCCCGGGTAGAGAGCAGAGTGCGGGTGAGCTTGGGAGTCGGGAACGGTCGCGTGCGCGCAGTCCTCAACCGCTCCAGAACGGGTGCGAGTCCGTCCAGGCTCTGCACAGGGGCCGGTACCTCTGGATCCAGCGACGCCCAGGGTGTGGTCATGCCGTCGGCTTGACCCATCGCGAGCGCCCGACCCAGCAGTGCTGCCACTTCGTCGGAGTGTCCCAGGCGGTGGCGAGCATTCGCCGCGAGGATGAGGCCCTCCATCCTGGCGTAGAGCCACGGATGCACCGTATGAAGAATGGGAGCTAGCTCGGCCAAGGCCTCCCACGGCTCGTCGCGGGAGAGCTGAAGCCGGGCTCGGTTGACTTGCAGCATCGGGTGCCGGAGCGACGTTGCAGCCAGAGTCTGTGCAGCCTCTTCAGGCTGGCCGAGCGCCAACAGAAGGCGTACTTCACACGCGGTGATGACCGTCGCGGCCAGGCTGTCGCCGCTCAGCGGGGTGATCCTCTCGCGGCGGTCCTCGCGTATGTTGCTGAGAACGGCTGCCGGTTCCCCCCATGCCAGCGCCCAACGGGTCTCGACCAGCCGTCCGCCGAACCAGAACTCGTCCGCCGAGGTCTCCGCGCCGATGCCTGTCACGGGAAATTGGATGCTCGTTGGATCGAGTGCTTCGACCCGGGCCAGG
This sequence comes from Nocardioides sp. BE266, assembly GCF_031457855.1. NCBI lineage: Bacteria > Bacillati > Actinomycetota > Actinomycetes > Propionibacteriales > Nocardioidaceae > Nocardioides > Nocardioides sp. BE266. The sequence continues at coordinate 118,035 of NZ_JAURTI010000007.1, forward strand.
GCCGCGCTGCTCTTCAGCGTGGACTCAGCCAGGTCGTGGAGCCAACCGGTGCGACGTGGGAGCGGGTCGGCGGTCTCGACGAGGCCACGGGCGCTGTGCATGTGTCCGGTGACCGCGGCGATAAAGGCCAGCTTGCCGAGGACATCGCGGCGCTGCCCCACACTGATCGACTCCTGCACGGGGCTGCTGATGCGGGTCAGGCAGCGTCGAGCGTGGTGGACCTCGCCTGCGAGCAGGTGACACGACCCGGCTTGCTCGAAGTAGACCCGGAACTCGGCCGCGGGAAGCTGGATCTCATGGCCCATTGCCCGCTCTGCCCGTGCCTCGCTCGCCAAGGCCGTCCTCGAGGCCGCCGCGACCTCGCCGCGTAGTCGGGTGTCGATCATCTGCAACGTGGCGTCGGCCAGCCCTAGCTCGGTGTGCGGGCGAGTGTCAGCGGGGATCTCTCGGCCGGGGCAGATGATCCGGCTCAGGGTTCGGGCCCGGGGATAGGAGACGAAGGCATCCTCTGGCACGTCTCCCAGAGCGTTCTGGATCTCCTCGAACCCGTACTTGAGCAGGAGCCGCCAATGCTTCTCGGCCAGCTCGAGTACCTCATACCATTGCTGATGCCAGTGCGCGGTTCCGAGCTGTGTCAATGCCTCATCGGCTGCAACCTGCTCCCCCGCACTCACGGTAGAGCGGGGATCTGCCCCTGACGGTCCGTTCTGGTCCTGGGAACTCATCCTTGGGGCCGACCGTTGGCGGGCCTCAGTCGCTCGAGGTCTCCGGATGGTCTCGCAGCGTCCTCGTTCACGACCCTGCCCACAGGGCTGCTGCACCGACGCTCGATGGCCGGCCGAGGCCGGTGTTCGGGGTTGGTCGTCGCTTGGGTCACAGTCACTCTTCGTTTGTGTGCTCTCCGGGAGGGCCGCCTCGTCGTCGCCAGCCGTCATCGCCCGCCTCGCCCTGGTGGCCGGCTGTCTGAAACGGCGGACTGCGTCCGGCCGATTCGATGCTGCTGGTGGTGGACCAGGGCATGGATGAGGGCGCTGGCCTGGTAGAACTCCTGGGGTTCTGGGAGAAGGCCCTCGACTCGCCACCTCCGGAACTCGCGGGGCTCGACCTCGGCGATGAACATGAACTCCATCGCACTGATCTGCTCGTCGCCGCCGCGGCTCCGAATCGCTTCGCTGGTGACGTGCAGGCAGGCTGCGACCTCGTCGACGGGATATCCCAGGCGAAGTGTCCCGGCGATCAGCGAGCGGGTGAGCCTAAAGGCCCAGCGTCGCGCGCTGCCCTCGGTTGAACGTTCCTGCGCCTGGGCCCGAGTCAACGCCCGGGCCAGCCGATTCGGCAGGCCAGGTGGCTGCGGGCGCCGAGGGGCGAGGCGGGACACCTGGCCCCGTCCCGTCTCGCCCGGCGAACACATAGCGCTGCCTCTCACGTTCCCTCAGCGGACCGAGTCGACCAGTGGATCGGATCGATCGGATCTGATGCGTCTCAACGCAGTCGCCTCCTTGACACCAAGGTCAGCGCACCGCCCAGGCCGACCAGCAGCAGTGCTCCGGCCAGGAGCATCGGCGAGAACGGCGCGCCGGTGTCTGGGAGGTTAGTGTCGTCGTCCTGGGTTCCCTTACCTCCCACGGCCGGCTCTTTCTTGAAGGTGTTGGTCACGTGAATGGCGGCAGTGCCGTCCACGGCTACATGTCCCTTCCGAGCGCCCTGGGAGTTGAGGTAGCCGACCCTTGCCTCGTCGGGGACCTGAACTTCCTCCACGGTGCAGTCGGCCCCGAGCGAAACAGCGATGGTGCGCGACCCGCCACCCTTGAGCGTGAACGCTGCATCAGCGGTTGGCAGCTTCACTGGACCCTGCCCGGTGGTGCAAGCCAACTCGAACGAGTAGGGGCCGGGACCACCGTTGACGACCTTCTTGCTCACCGTCAGCTCACCCGCGTCGAAGGTGTTGACCACCGAGATGGATGACGCGACGCCCTGCCCGACCGCGACCGCGTCGGCCTGGGAGCCGTGGTCGATGGCCACCGTCGTGGCGCCACCGGTCTCGGTCTCGACCGCCCAGCACTGTGCACCGACCGGCAGGTCGGCGATCGTCACGGTCTGGCCTGCCCTCACCTGGTGCTCCTGGGCGGTCAGGATCGGCGTCGGCTGCGCGCCGCCCTGGTCCAGGACGCAGCTGACCTGGACCGTGAACGCCCGGTCGCCGACGAAGCCGCTCGCTCTGCCGTCGACGATTTTGGTGATCTGCAGGGGCGCGGCCTCGAAGGTGTTGGTGGCCGCGATCGTCATCGCCTGTGCCTGAGCTGGGTCGTCCTGGACAGTCGCCACCACCGCGTTGTCGAAGCTGTCGTGGTCCACGACGGCGGAGGTGGCGCCGCCGGTGTTGGTCTCCTCACCGAAGCAGTGGGTGCCGACGGGCAGCTTGACGACCTCGCCATCGGCGCCGGTGAGCGCCTCGATGCTCTGACCGCCCTTGATGTCGACGGGCGCGGAGAACACGGTTGTCCGTACGGGATCACCGTTCTGGTCGGTGGTCTCGAGCTGGCAGGTCACCTGGACGGTGAAGGTCGCACCGGTGGCGTAGTCGGCCTCGGCGGCGGTGCCCGTCAGCGTCTTGGTGAGCCCGATGGTGGCGGCCGAGAACTGGTTCGCCTCGTCACCGGTGAACCCGGCAGTGACGTTCTGGTTCGGCTCGATGGTGACGGTGACCGGGTCAGGGGTGTCGTCGGCGCCGCCGTTGTCGGTCTCGGTGACCGCACAGACCGCACCCGCCGGTAGACCGGTCAGCGGGTCGGAGGTGAACGTCGTCTGGTCGCCGTCGCCCTCGGGGATGGTGATCGACTCGACGACGGCGTGGTCGACGCCGTTGAAGGCGCAGTCGACGCTGAAGGTGAACGGGCCCTGGGCGAGCTCGGGGGTGCCGGCGCCGGTGGTCTCCTTGTTGACCACGACTCCGCCGGCGTCGTACCGGTTGGTGACGGTGATGTCCTGGGCCTGGCCGGTCTGCGTGGTGACCTCGCCCGAGCCGTCCTGGCCGGTGGCGCCGGCGGGGTCGTAGATCACGACGCTCGCACCGCCGGAGTCGGTCTCGAGCACCGAGCACTGCGAGCCGGACGGAACGCTGGCCTGGAAGACGCCCCGGTCGGGGTGCAACCTGATGTGCTTGGGGTCGAATCCGTCGATGGGCGTGCCGTTGAAGGTGCAGGTCAGGTCGACGTCGAACGCGTCCGGTGCGTACTGCTTGGCATCACCGGTGACCTGCTTGTCGAGCGCGACGACTGTCATCGGGAAGTCGTTGGTGATCACCGCGGTCTGCACCGAGGTCTCCTCGGTCCCCGGTGTGATGGTGACCTGGACGGGACTGTCGGCGTCGTGGTCGGACGTGCCGCCGCGCGCGTCGGTCTCCCACACCTCGCAGTCCGCGCCGGCGGGCAGGCTAGGCACCGTGATCGGCTGGTCGGCCGAGACCTGGTAGGTCTCATCCAACACGACCTGAGGGTCGTGGCCGATGGGCTCGATGGTGCAGGTGACCCGGAACGGGAAGGTCTCACCGTCCAGTGGCAGGTTGGAGGGGTTCTCTCCGATCTGCTTCTCCAGCCGCAGGTCGCCGTAGGCCAGGGCGACACCGACCTGGATCGGCTCGGTGGGCGGCAGGACGTGCGGTGCGCCGTTGCGGTCGGTGGTCTCGGCGTGGGCGTAGGAGTTCCAGGCGATGGTCGGGTCACTCACCTTGGTCACGTCCAACGGCGTGTCCATCGCGAAGGTGATGTCGACGTCCTCGCCGGGCGCGAGTCCGGGGTCGAAGCTCAACTCCATCTCGGCGGCGACGACCTCGGGCCCGAAGTCTGCATTCCATGCGGACTCGGGGCACTGGGTTGCGTCGGATCCGACCCCGCCCATGGCCAGGTCGTCGGTGCAGATCGGCTCTGACGTGGTGTAGCGGGTGGTGAGCGTGCCTGGGCCGCTCAGCGAGGGCCGGGAGGCCAGGGTGGGCCGCTGGTCCCACTCGGTGCCGCGGTCGGCGTCCACGATCACGCCCTGGTCGCCCTGAACGGGGAACCGGTCGATGATCCGCATGTTGGTGCCCGACTCGGTGCCGGAGTTCTGGACCCGCAGGAGGTATTTGTACTGGTCCCCGGGGTTGACCAGCGCGATGCACGGGTAGGCGGTGTACTCGCGGCCGGCCGCATCGGTGGTCGAGGCACACGAGGCGTCGCCGACGGGCACCGCTGCGTGGTCGCGGGTGTTGTACCAGCCCAGGTCGGGGTTGCCGGCCACCCACTTGCGGGCGTTGAACGCGGCCCCCGCCTGCGCGGTCAGCGCGGCGTCATCCGTGCAGTAGAGGCCCTCACCGAACGGACCGTCCTTGTCGGAGCCCGAATCAGCACTGCAGGTCAGGTCCGGTGCCGTCGAGGTCGCGCCCATGGTGTTGCTGATCTCGTCGCCGGCAAGGACACCAGCCTCGAGGCTGACGTGGATCTCGATCGTCAACGTAGCGCCGGGTGCGAGCACCCAGGGGTTCCCGTCGGCATCCTTGCTGAAGTCCCAGGCCAGGCCGCTGACGCGCTCGCCGGTGTTGGTCGTGGAGAAGACCGGCGAGGGAACCGGTGGTGTCCCGTCGGGGACCCGGGTGTCGATGACGGTGAAGGGTTGACCGTCATCGCCCACGAAGGTCTCGTCGAAGGCGATGCCGCGCGGCAGGGCGTCCTTGACGACCAGGTTCGGGATGTTCGCGGTGCCGGAGTTGGTGACCCTGAGCAGGAACGGCGCGTCCTCACCGGGGGCGATGGCGCTGTCCGGCGTCTTGCTCACCGAGAGCTGCGGGGAGCCTTCGGTCAGCTCCAGGGTGGCGTCGTTGGGGTCGATCTGTTTCGGGTCGTCGGGGTCTTGGGCCTGGGTCAGGAACTCACCTGTGACGGTGTTCTCCAGGTGCGCCGGCACCGGTCCGCCGTTGCTGCGCAGCGTCTCGCGCGGACTGATCTGGAAGACCAGCTGTCCTTGGCAATCGGCGCCGTCGGCACACGGCACGATGACATAGCCGTCGTTGTTGGTGTTGGTCGAGGAGAACCTCGCCCGGATCCCCTGTACGTCGCCGGGGTCGACCCCGGCTGGCAGGGCGCCCTCGGGCGCCGGCGTACCGTCAATCCAGGCGCCGTCGACGAAGGCGTCGATCTGGACCTGGTTCGCCCCGGCCGGCATGGTGACCGAGCCGATCTTGACGAAGTCGACGGCGTCGAAGAAGTCGGCGTCGTTGTCGCTGACTTCCAGCATGCTCGCCGAGAGGTTGCCGTCGTTGCGGACCTGGAGTGTCACATCGGCGAACTGTTGCGGGAGTCCGGGTACGAACTCGGGCAGCGTGCCTGGTGCGATGTTCTTGTTGAGCGAGGCGGAGTCGTCGACCGGGGCCGTCTCGATCTGCGGCGCGCAGGCCGGGTCGCCCTGGCCGAGGTCGGATGAGGGGGTGAAGCAGTTGAGGATGTCGACGCCGTCGGGGACTCCTTCGCGGCGTTCGGTGACCAGGTTCAGGGTCACCTTCTTGTCGGGTGTCAGCGCACCGTCGACGGTGGCCCGGATGCCCTTGGCCCGGGTCAGGAGGGCTGTGTCGGCGGCGTCGTAAGCGACCCAGGTGCCGCCGCCGGTGTTGGGGTCGAAGACCTCGAGGTCGACCTCAGGTACGTCGGCGGGCTTGGTGACGCTCGCCGAGATGATCTGCAGCGAGTCGAACGGGTTGGGGAAGTTCGGGTCCGGCTTGCCGTCCGGTCCGGTACGGGGGTCGGTGATCTGCGCACCCGGCAACGGCTTGTTGCCGTTGTTGGCCAGGGTGAGGGTGAACGGGATCGGCTGGCCCGGCGGTACGTCGGTCTGGCCGACCGTCTTGACGCCCTCCCCACTGGTGCGTGGCTCTTGGATGCTCAGGTCCTTGCAGGCGGTGCCGCTCGCGGTTCCGGTGCCGTCGACCCGGCCTGCGGAGCCCTCGAAGCCGGCACAGTTCGCGATGCCCGGGCTGGAGCCGTCGGGCAGATCCTCGGCAGTGACCTCGTCGGTCAGCGTGCCGTGCAGGTCGAGACTGGAGGTGGAGCCCTCGGTGATGGCCGGCTCGCCGTCAGCGTCGACACCGGTGTAGGTGACCTCCACCTTGGCGACCTGGGTACCGGCCTTGGCGACGTCGGCCGTGGCGTTCTCGGTGAACTGCTTGGTCGTGCTGGTGCCGTCGGCATAGGTGACGGTGAGTGTGGCGTCGGTGGCACCGGCCGGGAACCTGACCCGGACCTTGTCGATGTCGAGCTTCTCGAACTCGGTGGCCGAGTTGGCGTCGGGCTCGGTGATGGTCAGCGTCTTGATCGGGAACGGGGAGTTGTTCTTCACATCGATCGTGGTGCTGACCGGGGAGTTCTCGCCCAGGACCGCGTACTCGCCAGTGTCCTGTCCGAAGTTGCCATTGGTGTCGGGGAAGAACTTCTTGGTGCCGTTGAGCAGGAGTGTGTCGGGCAGGATGTCGTAGCCCTTGCAGGCATCGGCGCCCTCAACATCACCCTTCTGCTCTTCGACGGCAGCGGGGGTGGCGCAGTTGTTGACCGTCTGCTTGTCGGTCGGGCGCAGGGGGCTGCCATCGGAGCGGTGGGTGTCGCGCAGCTTCATCCCTAGTTCGACCTCGCCACCGGTGGCGTCGTAGGGCAGCACGGCGCCGCTGCTGTCGGTGAAGATGACCTGGACGCCGGTGACGTCACCCGCCGAGACGCCGGCGGGCAGCGCCAGGGTGCCGGGTGCCGAGATGGTCGCCCCCGTGTGGCTGTCCCCGTCGGGGGTGGTGACCACCAGCTGGGCCGAGTCCGCTCCGGAGGGGAACTGCGTGACCTCGACACGAGTCAGGTCGAAGTTCTCGAATGTCGCCTCGTCGTCGTCGGTGATCGAGAGCTGGGTGACCTGTGCCGAGGACGAGGAGCCGTTGCGGACTCCCAGGGTGATCGTCGACTCCTCACCCGTGCCGGCGATAGCCGAGCCGTCACTCCAGGTCTTGGTCGCCACCGGCGTGACCTTGAGTGGCACCGAGACCGTCACGTCACTCGTGCTGTCCTTCGGGTCCGCATTGTCGGCATCCGCAGTGGCCGTGTTGGAGATCGTCGTTCCATCCGGCACCTGGGAGTCAGCGGGCAGCCGCATCCCGAGCTCGAGGTTGACCGTCTCGCCGGCTCGTAGGCCCGCCGCTCCCACCGGCTCCTGCAACGGCTCGATGAAGACGATGGTGAGCTGACGGGTTGCCTCGTCGTAGGTGACCGTCCGGGTCGAGGTCGACTGCGGCAGGCTGGTCACATCCAGGCCCTCAGGAAGCGTGTCGGTCACGGTGAGGTTCACGCAGTCGACCGTCAGGCCCGAGCACTGCACCGTCAGCTGGTAGCGGAACTCACCACCCGGCTCCAGGGGCTGGTCGCCCAAGTCGTTGGACTTGGTGATCCCCACCGAGCTCTCCGGATCGGCGGCAGTCGCCGGCGTGGTCACACCAACCCAGCCGATCGACATCAGCACCAACGCCAACGCCAAGACGATTCGCGTGCGAACGCCGAACACGTGCATGAGACTCCTCACCAGATCCCGCCGATAACCAAGCCAGTGCGGCAGGAACCGATGCCCGACCCGACGGGGAATCGGGAACTGCGCCATGCGTGATGGCGAGCTTCCGAGAGGTGATCCAATCGAGAAGGTCCGTAGACGCGGAACCTGGCTTGGGGTGAAACGTGGGGTGATAACCCCGGGTTGCGTATTGCCTCGACGCTGCCCGACGTGCGACGCTCGCTCACCCCGTACTCCCCCACTGACTCGTTCGAGGCGCGTTCAGTCCAAGGCTGAACTGAAGCTCGCCTAGCGGTAGATGACCAGTCGTCGCCGGACCGAACCAGGCGATGTCCCGATGTGGGTGTTGTGGATGTCCCGATTCCGCACGAAGCGGCCGATGAGGACCCGGCCTCGATGGACCGCCCAGATGAACCTGTTCCGGACGTGACCTACTCGCTGGTGAGCTGCTCGGGGTTGCGCCTGGCCCAGGCGGTCAGTTGGGCCCGGGAGTTGAGCCCGACTTTGACCAGCACGCGTTGGAGGTGACCCTCGGCGGTCCGGGTCGTGACAACGAGCCTCGTGGCGATCTGTCTGTTGCTCAGTCCTTCAGCAACCAGTGCAACAACTTGACGTTCGCGCGGGGTCAGCAGTGGCCTCTGGCCCGCCGAGCCGTGTCGGGCTCGATGCGAGGAGCCCGATGGGGGCGTGGCTGCCGCGTCGCCGGCAACGGCATCAGCCAGAGAAAGGCTCGCGCCGGCGGCGATGGCCTCATCGAAGCGGCTCTCCCCCAACGCGGCGCGTGCCAACGGCTCCCAAACGCTACGGGGTCCGGGGATGGGGGGATATGACGGGTACTCCACGCCCGGGACGCCTCCGGAGTGGCGCCACACCACCCTGGCGGCACCGAACAGCTCGACGCCTCGGGAGAAGTCGCCCCGTGCGGCAGCTACCGCCCCGAGCGTCTCCAGCGCCCAAGCAACACCGACCAGGTCGCCGAGCTCACGCTTGAGCCGCAGCGCATGCGCCGCGAACTCTTCAGCTTGTTCGACATCACCACGCTCGAGGGCCATCATGCCCAGCGCCAGCAGGTTCAACGAGCATTCGTATCGCTCGCCGCTTTCGCGCCCGACGTGGAGCATCTGCTCGATGATCCGCGTCGCGTTGTCGTGGTCGCCGACTCGGGTGTAGGCGCGGGCCAGGCTGCCTTGGCTTCCCGCGCGACCGATCAGCTCCGGAACCCGGCCGAGGACCTCGAGTGACCGCTTGTAGGCGGCGATGGTTGCGACGTCGTCGCCTGCGACTTCGGCGAGTGCGCTGTCCACGGCCGCGACCGCCACCAGATCGCCCACCATCATCGCCTGCTCGCGAGCCTCACGCATCTGAGCGACCCCTCGGTCGACCTCACCCATCGCCGAAGTCAGGTGGCCACGCAGAACCATCGCTTGAGCCCGCAGCGGCGTGGGCGTACTGGTGGCATCCAGCACGCGGTTCAGCCACCCGTGAAGCTCGGCCTGTCTGCCCCAAGCCGCCCAGACGAACCGCCACGCCGGCACGATCAGCCCGAGAGCAGCATCCTCCTCACCGGGCTCGCAGAGACAGAACTCCAAGGCGGTCCGCAGGTTGTGCTGCTCGAACTGCAGCCGCGCAAGCCATTGGCGTTGTCGCGGGCCGATCCAGTCCCGTTCACACTCCAAGAGCAGCTGGAGGTAGAAGTCCCGCAGGCGCCTCGTTGTCGCCGCGACCTCTCCTCGGCGCTGCAGTGACTCCCGCCCGAACTCGCGGATCGTGTCCAGCATCGAATACCAGGACCGGCCCTCCGACTGGTGGCGTATGACCACCGACTTGGCCACCAACGTCTGAAGCAGGTCGAGGACCGGAGCAGCGCCATTGGCCGATCCGACAAACTCGGCTGCGTCCAGCTCGAAGCCGCCCGCGAACACAGCCAGGCGGGCCCACAGGTCCTGCTCCTCGGCCGTGCACAGCTGGTAGCTCCACTCAATGGAGGCTCGCAAGGTCTGGTGACGGTCCGGCCGACCTCGTTGGCCGCCTGTCAGTAGGGCATAGGGGTCTGCCAAGCGCTCGACCAACTGTCCAGGTGACAACACGACGCTGCGGGCGGCCGCCAACTCGATCGCCAAGGGAATGCCCTCAAGGCGACGACACACCTCCCCGATCGCTGCGAGGTCAGCCGCCTCGAGATGATCGTGGGGAGCCACGGCCATCATCCGGTCGAGGAAGAGACGCACCGACTCGACGTCACGCAGTGAGTCCAGCGCCGAGATGCTGACCGGTGTGAGGAGGTCGCCGGACGGGATATCGAGGGCCATGAGTGGGAACACGGCCTCTGCTTCGACCATGAGCCGCTCCCGGCTGGTCGCCAACACCACCGCTGCGGGACACAAGGTCACCAGCTCCGTGACGAACGCAGCGACCGCTTCCACCACGTGCTCGCAGTTGTCGACGACGAGCAGGCACCGTCGATCACCCAGATACGCGGCAACCGCGGCCGCTGAGGCGCCCCGTGGGGAGGTGATGCCCAGCGACGCCGAGACTGCGCTCGGAACCAGCGCGGGATCTGACACGCCCGAAAGGTCAATGAACCAGACCGCATCATCGAAGGCCCGGCGAAGGTTGAATGCCGTGCGGGTGGCAAGTCGGGTCTTGCCGACACCGGCACTGCCGCAAATCGTGACCAGACGTGACTGTCCCAGGAGGCGACGGACCTCCAGCAGCTCGGCCCGGCGACCGACAAAGCTCGTCAGGTCAGTGGGAAGGCTCGCCCCTGCCGCCTGATAGGTCTCACCCTCGCCCACTATTCGACTCCTTGTGGCCCAACACGACCCGAACTCACATGACCGCTGGTTGCGATCCGCCCGCACCAGCGCGAGGTCGCGCCCCGATGAGGTAACACCTAGGTAGTCCTACGCCGCCCGGGCGTAGGACCCGGCCACCAAGATAGCGTTCCTGTGGCCGGACTACGCAGCCTCGATACGCGGGCAATCGATCCCGCGCGCCGACGTGAAGCCTTCGAACGCTTCGTCGGCGAGGCGACGCACGGCGCCGTTTGGCCGAGCTTTCCCGGGACCTCCCCCGGCGGCCACATCAGCGTGTCCACGGCACTCTCCGGCGCCCGCAGTGGGCTGATCTACTCGCGCACTGCCGATCCCTGCACCTACCAGGTGGCGGCGGCCCCACACGCACGACCGCACGTCGTGTGGGTCGCCAGTGGCAGCGAGGTCACGATCGGCGACAACACGGAGCGCTTCGCGCACAACGAGCTCATACCCATCGTCTCCACCACACCTGTCGAGCTTCGAACAGCAATACGATCATGGATCCTCATACTCCGCCCCCACGCGGACGACATGAGGATGGATCGTCGTGAGCTCGAGCACCTGTCCCGCGAACCACTCACCCCCGGCCATTGGCAATACGCCGTGCTCCACGCCACAGCCCTCAGCCTGCACCGCGGACGCCACCTTGCCATCGCCTCCCACCTCGGAGGCGGCATCGATCGGTTCCTGGCATCCACCGCTGAGCTACTCCTGCACGCCAACAGCCGAGCGATGCGTTCCAGCCGGGACCACGCATCGAAAGAACGGCGTGCCGTTGCACTCCAACTCATCGAGCAACGATTCCACGAGCCTGACCTGACACCAGCCTCGATCGCGGCTGACTTGGGCCTCTCGGTGCGGCAACTCAACCGCGCCTTCACCGGAACAGTCAGCATCACGACCACGATCACCCGCAAACGCTTAGAACACGCCCGCAGCCTCCTCCAAGACCCCACCCTTGCCGCGACACGCATCAGCCAGATAGCCATCAGATCCGGCTACTCCTCAGCGACCACCTTCACTCGCGCATACAAGCGGCGGTACGGGCTGACACCCACCGAGGAGCGAACCGTCGCCAGCTCGTAAGCCGCCCGCGTACCAGTCCGGCGTCGAGGGACTCGACCCGAGGCTCCAGGACGCACTCCCCTGTCGAGCCCCCAAGGTAGGGCGCGAGCCGACCGATCGACCATGTCCACACGTACTGGGCCCAGAGCCGGCAGCCACGACACTTCTCACACGGACTCTTCTGACACGCGGATGTGGAGCGCGAGCAGCAGGTCAGGCAGCGCGCCGCAACTGCACCACGGGCTCGGCCTCCGACAGCGGCACGATCAGCTCGGGCCCCTCGTTGCCCACCTTGTTGACACGCGTCGAGACCTCCCTGACGCCCAACAGCGGAGGCTGGACCCGCGCCATGACAGGCGCGATCTCGTCGGGGTCCTTCATCCGTGGGTCAAGCCATGCGTCGATCCGGTCATCAGGGATAACGAACGGCGTGCGGTCGTGCACCTCGCCAGCGGGGCCGGTCGCTGCACAGGTGATGATCGTTGCTGACCACAACCACCGATCGGGCGCGTCCTCCGGCTTGGACGGGTCCGGCCAGAACTCGTAGAGGCCGGCGAACGAGAGTGGGCCCGTGTTGGCGGCGGGGTGTAGCCAGAACGGTTGCTTGTACTTACGGCCGGCCTCGTCGATGCGCTGGACCCATTCGTAGTAGCCGTCGGCGGGGATGATGCAGCGCCGCTGCTGGAAGGCCTTGCGGAACATCGGCTTCTGGCCAAGGGTCTCGATTCGGGCGTTGATCGCGCGAGTTCCGATTGATGGATCCCGGCTCCAGCTCGGGACCAGGCCCCATCGGACATCGTGCAGCTCGCGCCTGGTTTCGCCGGGGTTCTCGGGATCGGTCCTGTCGAGTACCGCGTAGATCTGGTCGGTTGGAGCGACGTTGTAACGCTCCCCCAGGTCGTGGGCCTTCGCGCCATCGCTCGGAACATCGTAGAGGTGAGCGAGCTCGCCCGGTGTGGTTCGAGAGGCATAGCGGCCGCACATGCTGCTCACGCTACCTGGCAGCCATCCAGACGGCCGCGGATCGCGGTCGACCCAGCACCCCCGGTTTGCCCGTGACCCGTCACGCCCTCCACTGCGGAGCATCGACGCCCCCGGGAGGTCACCGACTCATCGCACCCGCATCAGCTGATCCCATCGAGTCGTCGCGGCAGGTGAGAGCCGTTCACGGCGCATCGACCAACGTGGTCGTGCCCGCAGGCCGGCGCTGCCGAATCCCAGGGCCTCGCGGCCGAATCGTTGCTCCACCTTCGCGACCGCGTCGCCGAGCTGCGTGTCAGCAGCTGTGAGCAGGGATGGTTGTGACCCGGCCGGGGCGAGGCCGGACAGCAGGAGTCCTGCACGGTTGTAAGGGTGCCCGTCGACCATGGCGTCCAACACGCGCCACGATGCCCGGGCCAGGGCGAGGGGGTCGTTGGTGGGCGGGTCGAGGGTGACCCCGCTCGTGTCGGTTCGGGCGCCCTCGCGGAACCGGGACGAGGAGAGCCATACCTGCATCATTCCCGCCTCCAGCGCCTCGGCTCGGAGCCGGCGGGCAGTCACCTGGGCATAGGAGGTCAAGACTTCCCGCATCTCGGCCTTGGTGTCCACGGTGGCGCCGAGCATCCTGGTGTGCATCACCTGCGCACGCTCGGGCGGCTCGAACCCCACCGGCAGACACGCGGTACCGGCCAGCTCGCGGCCGACCCGTTCGACCGTAACCGACCACCGACTCCTCAGCAGCCGTGGATCGGTCCGTGCCAGGTCCAGTGCGGTGCGAACCCCGATGCCAACAAGTCCGCGGGTCAGGGCCGACCCGATCCCCCACACCTCAGAGACGGGGGTCTGGTCCAAGAGCTCCTCAGTCTGGCGGCGGGACCAACTGGATATGTCAACCAGCGGTACGCCGATGGCCTTGCCGTGGCGTTGCGCCACCTTCGCCAGCGTCTTGGTCGTGCCCACTCCACACGAGGTGGGGAGTCCGACCCAGTTCAGGACGCGAGCCTGGAGAGCGGCCGCGTGTCTGCTCGGGTCGCGGCGGTCCAGGAGGCACCAGCATTCATCGACGCTGTAGACACTCATCGTGTCGGTCAGGGTTTGCAGGGTGCGGTAGAACCTCGAGGAGAAGTCGGCGATCGCTTCATAGTTCGACGATCGTGCGACCACGGCCGCGTAGCGCGGGTCACCGGAGAGGTGGAACCAGGCATCCTGCATAGTCCGGATCCCTAGGGCCTTCGCCTCCGGGGAGGCGGCCACCACGACGCCATCGTTGTTGCTCAACACCACGACCTCGCGACCCTCCAAGGACGGATCCAGAGCTCGTTCGACACTCACAAAGCAGCAGCAGACATCGACCAGCGCCACCGGACGCGTCGCGCCCGGAAGAGTCGCGACAGTCATGACTCACACCCCGAAGGGAAGGTGCCGGATGCCGCAGATCGCCACCCCCCACGGGGCCACCTCCGATGAGAGCGCGATGGTCTCCACGCTCGAGACCAGCAGCGCACGGCCCCCGCGGACCTCCATCACACCAACCCGCCGCTCGCCATCAACCACGACCACGACCACGCGCCCGGGCGCCGGGTCCAAGGCCCGGTCGACGACCAGCTCATCACCGTCGAACAGGCCAAGATCGGCCAACGCCTCCCCGGCAAGACGGACGACGAACGTCGAGGCCGGCCTGCGGATCAGATGACGGTTCAGGTCGAGTGGTCCGGTGTGATGGTCGCGGCCAGGGTGCGGGAAGGACTCACTCGGCGCGAGATCGAGGGGTAGCATCTCCGCATCCACGGCACTCGAACGCATGTTCGAAGGGTAGACGACGTCTGCGCTCGGTCGTCAAGCCGGCCCACCATGCTGTTTGCTCATAGGCCAGCCGGGCCACGGGCGGTGGCACCAAGATCGCGGCGGCTAAGAACGGCGCTGACCCGGGTGGGCGGCGACCTGCCCTAGACGCACACCGTCGGACTGCGCGTCGAGGATCGACGGTCTCAAACCCGCGGCGCGGTCGGTTTCGCACACGGGTGCGTCCAGGGCCTCTCCGTCGCCCGCCGGCGCCAATATCGACCTGTGTCGATAGGCGAGTCAGGACGCTCCGCGCGCATGCCATGACGATCAGGAGACGATGCGGCTCCTCGACCCTGACGGAATCCCAATTACGGGAAGGCTGGGACGGAGCGGTGATGGGTCATCCCGCCGTTCGTCAGTGTCGCCAGGTCTCGATCTGGATCCGGGCTCGGTGCACGCCTTGGAAGTAGCCGAAGGCAAACGCGGTGAACCGCCCGGTGCGGCCAGGGCGGATCTTGGCGGGCTTGGTGTAGTTGTAGCCCTCGTTATAGCTGAGGATGCGGCCACTAGCATCGAAAAGCGTGACGTAGACGGCGGTGTGCCGGATCGCGAACTTGTTACGGTTGCGTACCCGGACCGGGACGTTCAAGCTGCCGGTGGAGTCGACGCCGATGTGCCCGGTGGTGACCTTGACCCGCTTGTCGACCGTGTGCCGGTGACTGCGTTTGCTGGTGAACCGCAAGGTGTAGGAACGCCAGCCGGCCGGGGCGGTGTCGGTGACCACGAACGGTGAACGACGACGCGGCCCGACGACCAGCGGATCACTGATCGCGAGCTCGTTTCCGATCACCCGACCCGCTGCGTCGTAGAAGCAGAGCTGGCCACGGATGTCACGGCGCCACTGCCGGGTCGTGTTGCGGATGTCGGCAAACACGCTGACGCTTCCTGAGGGTCGCGTCACCAGCCGTTGGCTGACGACCTTGAACGAGCCGTCACCACGCATACAGTCCAGCCCAGGCCCCGGGGCGACGGGGGCCGCCGCGGCCGGCACGGGTCCAGCGGTCAACCCGGCGACGAGCACGAGCAGGGTCGTGACCAACGCCCCGCGAAGTCCGCGTTTCATCGGATGCCGTCTCGTGTCCACCCATGCACCCTAACGCCGGGTCGCCACGCTGCGTCCGGACTGTGCGGCCAGGACACTGAGTTCAGGATCGGCGGGTCATCGGTCAGCGCCTCCTTCCCGGTCACGACGAACTCGATGAGACCAGGCCTGGCGGCGTTGTCCCTGCGGGTTGTTTGGAGTGTGGCAGCTTGTCGACGACGAGCTGATAAGAGTCGTTGACGAGTTCCTTCACCAGGCTCTCGTTCAGGCCGGGGCCACCCTTTGCGGTGATCCAGTGCGTCTTGTTCATGTGGTAGCCGGCGCTGATCTCCGAATGCTGCTCGCGGAGAGCTACGGCATCGCCTGGGTCAGCCTTGACGGTAACGACCGGGTGGCCCGGCAGATCGGTCATCAGCATGAAGACCTTGCCCGCCACCTTGTAGGTCACCCAGGGTGGGTTGTCCCGGTGCTCGACCGTGACCTCTGGGAGGGTCTGCGCATGCTCGTTGGCGAGGTCTTGCAGGTCCTGTCCATCCATGACGCGCACTTCCTTACTAGATCGCTACTGGATCGCCCCGCTCACGCGAATGTGAACAGTTGCTCGGGCTCGAAGCGAGAGATCGCGGTCGTGTACTGCTTCTCCAGGTCTGGGTAGCCCAGCGCCAGCAACACGGTGGTGGTGTGCCCGCTCTTGCGGATGTCGAAGGCGTTGTCCACGGTGATCGGGTCGAAGCCCTCGAGCGGCATGGCCTCCACACCCAGCTCGGCGGCAGCCATCATCACGAGACCCAGCACCATGTAGGTCTGCTTCTCCATCCAGTGATGGGTGTCCTTGTAGGTGAAGCTACGCAGGTTCACGAAGTCACGCGTCATCGACTCCCAGTGCTCCTGCTTCGCCAGAGTCGGGAACCGGCCGTCTTCACGCTCCTTGCCGAACACAGCGTCCAAGTGCTCCTCGGGGATATCGGCACGGGTCGTCATGATGATCGTGTGTGAAGAGTTGAGGATCTTCTCGCCATTGTCAGCGAACCGCTCCCCCAGGTTCGCCGCCAGCTTCTCCTTTCCCTCCGGCGTGGAGAGGACGTAGTAGTGATTGGGCTGGATGTTCGTGGAGGTAGGCGCCGAGCGCAGGAACGTCAGCAACTTCTGGACCGTTTCCTCCGGGATGGTCTTGGAGCCGTCGAAGTAGCGGCTGAGGTGCTTGTCCATGAGCTTGTCGAGATCCATGTCATGCTGCTTTCTTCATTGTGTGAGCTGGGGCCCGGCCGTGTGATCGGTACGGATGCCATCAGGTTGGTGTCATCGGGTTCGGCAGAGCTTTCTTCTGCGGTTTGCTCCCTCACCCGGTCGCAGGCGGTCGCCGTCGGGCCCGGCGGTCCTACGCCGGCCGCCGCACCAGTGATCTCGACAACCCAGTCGAGCGTCACCTTCGCCGCGGACGGGTGATGAGCTAGAGGTCGCTCATCCGGCTTCGACCGCGGGGACGGGGATGTCGATGATGGTCTGGTTGAGGTTGTTGAGGTAGTTGGTCAGAAGTGCTCGGACGGCCAGCGTGACGATCGCCAAGATCTGAGCGTCGGCGTAGCCGGCGCTTCTGATATCGGCGAGGCCCGCGTCGCTGATGTGCCCGCGGGTCGCGATCACCTCTCGGGCGAGACGGGCCGCCGCAGCGCGCTTTGGGTCGACCGAGCCTCCGGCCTTCGACAGGTCGATGTCCTCGGGAGTCATGCCGCCCTGGAGCGACCCAGCAGTGTGAATGGCCAGGCAGTAGTCGCAACCGTCGGCATCCGAGACCGCGAGCGCGATGGTGTGGCGGGTCTTGGCGTCCAAGAGCCGGTTCCCCTTGGCCTGCGCGGTCATGACGAAGTCAAGGACGCCGGGGCTTGCCGCAAGGGTGGCGAACATGTTGGGAACGAAGCCGAACTGCGCCTGGACCTGGTCGAGGCTGCTCTGCACGTCGGCGGTCAACTCGGCCGGAGCGGGGGCGGTGAGACGAGACATGAGTGATCGAACTCCTCAGCGTTGATGGGTGGTCGCCCGACTAGGTCGAACTGGGCTTACAAGCCCAGTTGCAGAGTGAACACGTACTCGACTGGGCTGTCAAGCCCATTCAGGGGGTAGAGTGGCGGCGTGAAGACGACGACGGCACCGCCCGAGCACCGCCAGCTCACGGCCAAGGGCCAGGCCACCCGCGCCCGGATCCTGGAAAGGGCCGCCGAGCTCATCTACACCGAAGGCGTCCAAGCCACGAACAACGAAAAGCTCCGCCAGGCCGCCGGCGTGAGTGGGTCACAACTGAGCCACTACTTCCCGACCAAGGAGAGCCTCGTCCTAGGAGTGATCGCCTGGCAGGCAGACCGGGTGCTCTCATTTCATCGTGGCGAGGAGTTCGACGGGTTCGAGGACTTCGCGGCGTTCCGCAAGTGGGTCACCTTCTACACCCGGGAGGAACGACCCTACGGCTGTAGCCTCGGGTCGCTGGCCAGCGAGATCATCAAGACCGACCTCGACGTCCGTGACGAGCTCGCCGCCGCGTTCACCCAGTGGCAAGAGATCTTCCAACACGCGCTCGCACGCCTCCAACAGCAGTCTCGTCTGAGCGAAGCGGCCGACCCTGCACGATTGGCGAACCTGCTGTTGGCGGCATTCCAAGGCGGCATGCTGCTCGCCCAGGTCGCCCGAGACGTCTCACCACTCAAGGATGCTCTCGAATCGGCCCTGGACTATGTGGCGACGTTCGAGATCGGCGCCACCGAGGAGTCCAGCGCAACCTGACTACCACCGGATCAGGCGATGTCGATCCCCGAAGAGGCCCCGCCACCGTCGCCGCTCTGCACGTCACGGACCGGCGATACCACCGCCCCGATGGCCGCCCCGATGGCTGGCGCCGCGTGGATACCTACATCGAGGCACTGCCCATCTGGCAGCGTGAACGGTCTCCGCAGCTACGCCAGATCGTGCACGCCGCCGACACCGAGGTCCCAAACGTGTGATCAAGAGGAGCTCCAGCCCTACTTTGTGTTCGAACCCGCCACGCCATCACCGCGGCGGGCGTATTGGTCGCGGAGGTCGCACTTGAGCACCTTCACGTAGGCGTTGCGGGGCAGTTCTTCGACCCACTGGATCCGCTTCGGGACCCGATAGCCAGACACGGCCGCGCGGCACGCATCAAGGACCGCGTCGGTGTCGATCCCGGCGAAGTCGCGGTCAACGCCGCCGTCACTGCCTCACCCCAGATGCCATCGGGCAGACCGATGACAGTCGCGTCGCCGAACCCGCGAAACGGAACCGGGCTCCGGCTCATGCCCAACTGCTCGGCCAACGCCACGACGCTGACCCGGCCGCCGTTCAGCTGTCGGCCCGAGAGCACCCTCCCCCAGCTCGCTGTAGGCGAGGTCGGTCAGCGAGGCCGGGCGGACCACTGGCTTCAACATCGGCACCTCCATACTGCATTCAGGATAGAGACCGGCCATCGGCGGGGGCGGGCACTGCGTGAGCAGACCGCGAACGAGCACGAACATCGTCCAGGCAGAGGTGGTCAGCAGGCGGGATTCTGGATTCCGTCGAAGATGATGACGTACAGCTGTGTCATGGCGTCGATGTATGCCAGGCCTACATCGTCAACGACCTGCGGGTCACGGAAGGTGAACATGGCGGCCAAGCAGGCTCGGGCGATGAGGCGGGCATTGACGGGACGGAACTCCCCTTCCTCGATGCCGGCTTGGATCAACGCCTGGAGCTTGTTGAGGGCGGCAACAGTATGGAAGTCGAGGATCTCCCTGCTGCGTGGCCACGCCACCAGGTCGGCCTGGAACTCTGGGCTCGAGCGCGCCAGCTCCTGTGAGGCCAGGTAGGCAAGCGCCTGTCCACGGCGGGTGCTGGCTGAGGTGATGGCGACCTCGGCGTCGTGCCCGGTACGGGCGAAGAACCGTCGAATGACACGGACGACGAGGTCGTCGCGGCTGGGTGCCAGTTCGTAGAGGGTACGCCGCGAGCAACGCAGCTCGCGGGCGATGTCGGCGACAGTGAGCTTGGCGAAGCCACGTGCCAGCATCAAGCTCTCCAATGAAGTCAGCAACTCATCGCGACGCGCATTAGTCAATTCCGACACCCCGCACACCTTACGGATGACGGTCTCACAGAAGGAGCATTCGTCCGTACGGTACCAATCACACTGAATCGGTACCTGATCGGAAGAATGAAGGGACGCATGAACGAGCGTCACTTGACGGCACGGTTTGCGCACCGGTACCGTCACGACGCTTGACGGTACCCGTTCGAACCCGCGGTCGTGCCGACCTGACTCGGCTGTTGTCGAGCTTCCGATGCGAAGGAGAGGACTTGTCGACCATGATGTCGTTCGCTGGCAGAGTCGCCGTGATTTCGGGGGGTGGGCGAGGGCTGGGCCGGACCTATGCTCTCGAGCTTGCTCGTCGGGGAGCGAGCGTCGTGATCAATGACCCGGGGTCGAACGTCCAGGGAGCAGGAGGCGCTGCCGCAGCCGACGAGGTGGTGGCTGAGATCGAGTCTCTGGGCGGCCAGGGAGCAGCGTCGCGTGTGCGAGTAGTGGACCAGGCCTCCGCCGCAGAGGTCGTCGACACCGCGATCGACCGTTTCGGCTCTTGCGATGTTGTCATCAACAGCGCCGGAGTCCTGCGCGACCGCACCTTCGCGAAGATGTCCGAAGAGGAGTACGACACGGTCATGCAGGGACATGCCACCGGCCCGTTCTTCCTCACCCAGGCGGCCTTCCGGCACATGAAGCAGCGGAACTACGGGCGCATCGTCTTCACCTCCTCGGCCGCCGGACTGTTCGGCAATTTTGGGCAGTCGAACTACGCTCTCGCCAAGAGTGGCGTCGTCGGTCTGACCAAGGTGCTCGCCCTGGAGGGCGCCAGGCATGACATCCAGGTCAACGCCATCGCCCCGGTGGCCGCGACCCGAATGGCCGCGGAGGGCCTGGCCGCTGGGCTGCCCGAGGCGATGGATGCGCAACTGGTCGCCCCGTTGGTCGTCTACCTGGCATCCGAGGAATCTCGTCACACGATGAAGACCTTCTCGGCCGGCGGAGGGCACTTCGCGGAGGTGTTCGTCGTCGAATCCCGAGGATGGACGTCGCAGGGCGCGGTGAGTCCCGAGGACGTGGCGGCGAACATGCACCACGTCATGGGACGCGACGACACACTCGAGTTCGGCAGTGCCTTTGAAGAGATGGGGCACGTGTGCCGAGAAGCAGGTGTCCGGAGCCCGTACGGCGACGCCTGACTCTGCCGCCGATGTCCGAGACATCTGTCGTGCCTCGATATCGGGCGGCCGGACGCATACCCAGTCCGGGCGGTCGCCCAGCCGCCACCGGGGCCTACGCGCCCTTCAATGCGGATCGTCGCGCGACAGGCCCGGAGAGCAAGCCAATGCGACTTGTAGATTGCGCTGCCATCGTCACCGGGCCGCCTCGGGCCCCGGCGCGGCGACTACCGCCAAGTTCGTCGAGCTCGGCGTCTATGCGGTAGACCCGCCTTCGACGCTCGTGAGCCTGACCGTCGAGCAGCAGGCGAACGGGGTCACCTATATCGGCGCCGATGTGACCGTCGAGGAGAACGTCCGGATGGCTGTGGACGCAGCGACCCGGAACGGACCGCTTGGCGCCCTCCTCAACCGCGGCGGGTAGCCCGGTCAACCCACATCCTCGGTCGCCAGGGAGTCCATGAGATCACGTGGCTCCGGCGAGTCGTCGACGTCAGTCTCACCGGCACGTTCACCGTGCCTGCTCGTGGGCCAGCGGCGATCGCACGAACCGATCCCGACGACCACGGACAGCGGGGTGTCATCATCGACACGGCCTCGATCGCAGCCTGTGACGGTCAGGAGGGACAGGCGGCAGTCACCGCGTCGAAGGGTGGGGTGGTCGGCCTGACGCTCCCTGCGGCGCGGGACCTCGCCCGTTACGGCATCCGGGTCTGCACCGTCGCGCCCGGGATGGTCGACACCCCATTGCTGTCCGCGGTGAGCGAGGAGTTCAGGACCGGCCTCACCTCGGCGTCCAGTTCCCCGGACCGCATGGGCCGTCCGTCGGAGTACGCACAGCCGGCGGTGATGATCATGAAGCACGGCTACCTCAACGGAGCGACGAACCGCATGGACGGCGGCCTCCGGATGGCCGCCCCGCTAGAGTCGGTCGTCGTCGATGGGCTCGGCCGGGGGTCGCCTCGAGTGAGGCCGGCGTGCTCGGCTACGACTCGTCCGTCCCTGTCCTCTGCCGGATCACGTCGTATTCCAGGGCCCACCAGACCCGGACCGTCTCGTCGGTGCGGTCGAGATTTGCACCGGTCGAACATCGGAACTTCTCCAGCCGATATCGCACCGTGTTGGGGTGGACGAACAGATGTTCGGCGGTCCGCTGGACCGATTTGTCCTCGCGCAGGTAGGTCCGCAAGGTCTCGGTCAGCGCCTCAGCCGCAGCGCCCTCACCCAGCGGAGCGACGTACTGACCGCACAGGGTCTCACCCACCTCCGGCTGCCGCAGAAGCGCGAGATGCAAGGCGAGGTTCTTCGACGTCACCACACCCATGATGTTGAACAGCCGCGCGCTGCGCAGCAGCTCCAGGGCGAGGCCGACGCCCTCATGTATCGATGCCGGACGAAACGGTCCCACGCACGCCATCAAGGACGTGCTGAACTCCTGGGAATCGGGAACAGCCGCCGTGGTGAGCGCCGCCAGGTGGCCGTGGACGAAGCCGACGATCGAGCGGTCCAGGGTGCTGGGCACGAGTCTCTCGACGAGGCTGGCTGCGGCAGAGTCCTGTCCGTCGAACAACGTGAGCCAGTAGTCCGTCTCTGCCTTGAGCCCATGGAAGTCACCGATCTCGGCGATCTCCTCAGTGGGGAAGCCACCGTTGAGAACGCGCGAGAAGAAGTCCGCGCGCCTTCCCTCACGCCGGATCGACTTCTCGAGCTCGATTCCGTGGCGGTCTTCGACGATGCTGTCGACGACCGTGTCCGTCCAATCCCAGATGCGCCGCACCCCTGCCAGCACGGCGTCGGTCGATATCCCCTCGCTTCGGCCGATTTCCACGAACTCGTCGACCAGTATCGCGACGACCGCCCGGTGCGCACTTCGGACGACCTCGGGAGGCACGCCTTGGTCGACTCGCCGACGCGTGCTGACGTCCTTCTCTTCGAGCAGCGCCGAGGACGCGTCCCTCTGTCCGCTGAGCAGGTCCGCGATCCGCAGGACGTTGCGCTCGGTCGACCGCTCCAAGTCTCCCAACGGGACACGCTCGTAGTGCGAGAAGGCTCGGAGCTCCTCGAGCTGACGCAGTCGGAGGTAGGGCACCTGCTGACGGATCTTGTCGGCTACGAGTGCCAGCGCCTCATCGATGCCACCCCCCAAGCCGGCGTTGCCGTTGGCGGCGACGCTCCGGCCTGCGTCGGTGTCGATGTTGCCCATTCTGCTCACTGTACGTGCTCACAAATGTCGGCCGGTAACTCTGAGATCCCGAGACATAGTGTTGTCAACCTACCTCGGCCAGACTCGACGAACCCGATTCGCAACGGAGGTTTTCACTATGGCTGAGCGTTCGAGCCGTCCCTCGGCCTTGCTCCGGTGGTCCTCGACCGGATCCTGCAGGCGGTCGATGTGATGCGAGACGCGGGCAAGGCCATCCTCATCGTCGAGCAGGACACCGAGGTGGCGCTCTGCTGTTGCGACCACGGATACGTCCTGGCGGACGGGTGCATCGTCGCGTCGGGGTCCGCTGCGGAGTTGAGAGCCGACAAGACGCTCGAGCACGCCTACCTCGGCGACGGATAGCCCGTCAGAAGACCCGACCAACCCGACGGTGCGCGTCCTGGGTCCGGGGAGGCAGGTGCCTTCCCCTGCTCGCAGGCGTGCACAGACAGCAATCGCGCCACCCTTGCCGCCCAAGACGAAGGAAGCCTCGTGACGATTCCGCAACCGTTCGTTTCGTTGTCCCACATGATCGAGATGAACGCCCGCTCCAAACCTGGAGACATCGCCTGGTCGGATGCTCGCCGGGAGTACAGCTGGCGAGAGTTCTCCGAGGAGGTCAACGCCAACGCCAACGCCCTCATCGGCCTGGGACTGGGCAAGGGGGACGTCGTCGCGATGCTGGCCGACTCGTCGTACTGGACGTGGCACATGGCGTTCGGCGCCATCCGGGCCGGAGGCGTGATCGCGCCCCTGAACACCATGCTCCATCCCACGGTGGTCGCAAGCACACTGACCAAGTCAGGTGCCAGTCACCTTCTGGTGAGCGCGAGGTTCTTCGAGCTCGCCGAGGCGGCGCTGGCTCTCCTTCCCGACGGCGAGCGGCCGAGCGTCGTCACAGCCGAGGGTGACCTTCCCGGCAGCATCGACTTCCGGGAGGAGCGGCGGATGGCCTCGACCGCACCTCCCTCGGTCGTCCTCGAGGGGACGGACGGATTCACGGTCGTGTACTCCTCCGGCACGACCGGTGTGCCGAAGGGGATCCTGCACACCCACGCGGCGCGTCTTGCGATGGCGGCCAGCTACGCCTCCGCCTACGAGTTCGAGCCTTGGACGCGTCTCTACCTGACCACACCGCCCCACACCAACGGGTCATGGATGGTGGTGCTGCCGGCGATCTACGTCGGAGCGCGATCGCACCTGGCCGAAGGCTTCGACGTGGACCGGTTCCTTTCCGACGTGGAGAGCTACCGGCCGACCGTCTCCTTCATCGTCCCGACGATTGGAGCGAGACTGCTCAAGCATCCCGGTGTCACAGAGGTGGACTGGTCGTGCTTCAAGTTCATCCTGACCGCTGGAGCGCCGATGCCCCCGGAGATGAAGCAGCGGTTGCGCGAGCTGTCCGACGACGCGTTGGGCGAGGTGTGGGGATTCACCGAGGGCGTCTCCTCGGTCATGCATCCGAGGCAGATGGGTGGGCGCCTCGACTCGGTCGGCCGTGCGATGCCGGGCTGTGAGTTCCGCGTGGTCGACGACCACGGGCAGGAGCTGGGACCAGGTGAGATCGGCGAACTCGTCGGACGATCGAACTTCATGCTGAGCGAATATCACAACGAGCCTGCTGCGACCCAGGCGCTGATCTGGCACGGCCCCGACGGGAGCGTCTACCTGCGCACGGGCGATCTGGGGCAGATCGACGACGACGGCTGGATCTACGTGCGCGGCCGGAAGAAGGACATGATCATCTCTGGTGGCCTGAACATCTATCCCATCGACATCGAAGAGATCCTCCGGCAGGAGCCGGCCGTCGAGGAGTGCGCGGTGGTCGGAGTGCCCCACCCCGACTGGGGTGAGACGCCAGTTGCCTTCGTGGTGCCGGCACCCGGAGTTGACCTAGTGACCGAGGACCTGCGTGCAACTGCGAACGGCCGACTGGGACGGCATCAGCGGATCTCCGAGATCCGGGTGATCGACGAGCTGCCGCGCAACACCCTCGGAAAGGTGATGAAGCACCGACTTGTCGAGAGCTACTGAGCTCGGCATCACTTGACCGCGAACCGCGGTCCGTATCGCTGATCCGCCTCTCGAATGGGGCACCGCAGATAGGAGAAGTCCCATGTCCGCGCCCGTCTACATCGTTGGTGTCGGTTCGACCCCGGTCGGCAAGCACCCTGAGCGAAGCTTCACCGACCTCGTCGCCACCGCGCTCGACGCAGCTGCCGACGATGCCCGACTGGAGAATCGAGATCGCATCGAGGCGACCTGGTTCTCCAACTCGTTGATGGACTTCTGGGGTCAACGAGCCGTCCGCGGTCAAGCGGTCCTCACGCCGCTCATGCTGAGCGGCAGGTTCCCCAACGGCAACACGATCATCAACGTCGAGGACGGGTGTGCGAGCGGTTCGGTCGCGTTCAACGGTGCCTGGTCGGCCGTTCGCCAAGGTGCCGATCTGGCATTGGCGCTCGGAGTCGAGAAGATGCATGACCCGTCCCGTTCCGCATCGGAGTTCCTGCAGTGGATGGACGGCACCGGCAACATGCTCGACCCCGATCTGTTCTGGGGGCCGTTCCGCTCGATCGCAGCGGAGCACGGTCTCGATCTCCAACAGGATCCAAACCGCTCTCTCGGCATGGACGCCTACTCGGTGTTCGCGTTGACACACATGAAGAGATACGGAACCACCATCGAGCAGATCGCCTACGCAGCTGCGAAGAACCACACCAATGCAGTGGGGAACCCACGAGCGCAGTACCGGTTCCCGATGACGATCGAAGAGGTACTCGGTGACCGAATGGTGGCAGAGCCCTTGACCCGCGCGATGTGCGCACCGCGAGGCGACGCCGGTTCAGCCGTGCTGGTGTGCTCCCAGCGGTACCTCGACGCGCAGCCGAGCGAAGTGCGCAACAGGGCCATCCTGGTCCGCGGGCACTCCCTTCGGGGCGGGCTGATCGATACCGACGGCGCGACGACCTGGGAGAAGCGCCGGGCCCCGGTGCGCGCCGCGGAGGAGGCCTATGCGCTGGCAGGGGTGGCCCCGTCGGAGTTGGACCTGGTCGAGCTACACGATGCCGCATCCTTCGCTGAGATCGCACTCGTCGAAGACCTCGGCCTGTGTGCCCGAGGCGAGGGAGGCCCCTTCACTGAATCCGGTGCGACCCGCATGGGGGGGCAGATCCCGGTCAACCCGTCGGGTGGCCTGGTCTCACGGGGCCACCCCATCGGTGCCACCGGCCTGACCATGCTTCACGAGGTCGTCCTCCAATTGCGCCACGAGGCGGGGGAGGTCCAGGTGCGCGACCCTCGCATCGGTCTGGTCGAGAACGGGGGCGGACTGCTGGGCCTCGACAACGCAGTGAGCGCGGTGACGATCCTCGAGGGCGCCGCAGACTAGCCGATGTGTCCCCACGGTCGCGCCCGTGGGGACACCCCGGCGGGCCCAGCAAAGATGGGGTGTCACCTCTTCGAAGCGCGACGGCCCTCGGCGAGCTGCGCACGGATGACCTTCTTGTCGACCTTCCCCACGGCGGTGGACGGGAGTTCGCCCACAAACCGAACGGTCTTCGGCGCCTTCACGGACCCGAGAGCCGCTTTCGCGGCCGCGATGATCATCTGAGCGTCGGCGAACGACGGGTCGGTCGGGACGACGATGGCGCAGACAGACTCGCCCCACTGATCGTCGGGAATGCCGACGACCGCGCAATCGCGGACCTGAGGCATCGCCAGGAGAGCGGCCTCCACCTCAGCGGGATAGACGTTGAAGCCGCCGGTGATGATCATGTCCTTCTTGCGATCGACGATGTACAGGTAGCCCTCGTCGTCGACGTAACCGATGTCGCCGGTGTGATGCCACCCGAACTGGCGCACGTCGGCCGTCTCGACCGGGCGCCGGAAGTAGCCGACCGTCACCAGGCGACCGCGCACCACCAGCTCACCGCGGTCGCCCGTTGACAGGAGATTCCCGTCGTCGTCCATGACCTGCACCTGGCATGAGAAGGTCGGACGTCCGCAGCTGCGCAACCGTTCGGGGCGATCGCCGGCCGCGGCAGCGGCGACGTCCTCGGGAGAGAGGTAGGTCGCCATGAAGGGGACCTCCGCCTGGCCCCAGGACTGCGCCACGCACGGTCCGAATGCGTTGACGCCTTCGGCGAATCGGTCTGGCGATACCGGCGCGGCCGAGATCAGCATCATCCTCAACGAGGAGGTGTCGCGTGCTCGCGAACGCTGACACTCCAACATCCGGTAGTAGGCGGTCGGCGGCAGGAACATGTGGGTGACGCCGTGACGCTGGACATGGTCGAGGGCGTCCTCGGCGTCGAACCCCGGCCGAATCACCACCGTGCCACCCTGTGCGGCCAGCATGACGGCCATCACCCCTGCGGCATGCGTGATCGGCGCGACCATGAGATTGACCGGACGGTCGGCCGCCGGCCAGTGCCGGGTAGCGATGTCCATCAAGGTGGCGAACACCTGGTTGGTCCATTCGACGGCCTTCGATGCTGCCGTCGTGCCGCCGGTCGGCCAGGCTGCGCACATCACGTCCGACGCCCCGTGGGGATCACTCCAGTCGGGCACCTCAGTGTCAGCGCCCGCCGCGACGAAGTCCTCCATGGCCTCCCCCCCGACGAAGGGCCTGTCCAGGCACACCACGTGAGCGAGCGAGCCGACCTCGGCGCGGATGCGCGCCACCTGGCCTGCAAAGCGCGAATGAAGGAAAAGCCACTTGATGCCGACCTCGTTCATGAAGTCGATGGTGGCGCCGAGGGCGTTCAACGGGTTCAGAGGCGACCAGGCGCCGCCGGCACGCCACAGCCCCAGCATCGCGATGAGCCCCTCGCTGGCGTTCGGTCCGAGCACACCGACCCGGTCGCCGACCTGGAACCCTCTGGCATAGAGACCGCGGGCGATCTGCCACGATTGCGCTTGCGCACGTCGGTAGGTGACGTTGCCTTCGTCGGTGATGGTGAACCAGCGCTCGGGGTCTATCCGCGCCCCTTGGTCGAAGTAGTCGATTACCCGCATCTGCTTCCTTCCCCTATTCGCTATCGGCTGCGCTCGAGGATCGTCACCGAGCACACCGCCACGTCATGACCGACGATCCCGCCGCCCTTCTCCACCAGCGCGGTGCGGGGATCCTGCAGCTGGATCGCCCCGCCTCGCCCCGCAACTGGAGGACCGCCTCGTTCAGCATGAGCAGGTTGTCCTGAGGTCTGCTGCGAGCTCGTGGTACCGCGCCCAGCAGGCGTCGGGATCGAGGCTGCCGGCCCCGGCACCGATCCAATCCAGCGCCTCGGAAGCCGGTCTCGTCGGATCGTTCACCTTCTCCGCACCGATCGCGATCGTCACGTCGTCGATCCGGGCCAGGACGTGCCTCCACGCTTCGTGGAAGGCCAGCGACCCACTGGCGCAGCCACCTTCGACATTGATGATCGGCAGGCCCGAAGGCAGCAGGCCGGCCACGGCGAGCGGGGTCGAGACCTCCTGGCCGCGGTATGCGCGCTGGCCCCAGAAGTCCATCATGTAGTTGCTGAACCAGATCTGCGTCAGCAGTTCCCGATCGACCTGCGCGTCAGCCAAGGCCTCGCGCACAGCCTCCGCGATCAGGTCGGTGAAGGTTCGCTCCGGCTGCCGCCCGACCGGCGAGGCGCCCCCTCCCAGGATGTACACATCATCAGCCCGCATGGGATCTCCCTCGACGTTCTCTGACGGGTCGCTCACCTCTCGCCGCGAACCCGCCTCGTGCACCCGGACGAGGTGATGGGCGTGGTGTCCGACGACGTCCATCGTCGCTAGCCGCCAGCGGATTGGCCATGGACGAGAGGACGAAGTCCGCGAGCTTGATGTGGAGCGGATTACAACGCCGGCGAGGCGTCCTCTCCCGAGCCGGCGCGTGACTGTGCATTGAGCTCCAACGCCCAGGCGAGCTCACACGAACCGGTGACAGGTTCACCTATTCGTGCAGCAGTCCCGAATGGCGCATCGTCGAACCAATCCTCCAGACCCGGGAACGTCCCTTGCCCTACTACCAAGGCACATGCGGCCCTGCTCGCGGCGGACCAATCGGTGGTGCATGGCACCCGGTATCGAGCATCCCATCACAGTGACCCGACCATCGGAACGCTGCGGCCGGGATCGCGACACCCGCCGAGTCGGTCACGACGACCACTGAGCTGTGTCCCGTGTTCAACGGTGCCCATTCCCAACCGACGGGTAGGCGGTCCGTGGTCGCGCAGGCATCTATCGTCAGGTTCCGTGTGATGGTTGCACGGAGCGGCTGAACTGAGTTCGCAGCTCTCGCTTCAACACCTTGCCGTACGCGTTGCGTGGGAAGGACTCCACTTGGATGACCCGCTTCGGCACCTTGTAGGAGGCCAGGTTTGCTCGACAGTGGGCGATGACTTCTGCTTCATCGACCTCGACGCCAGGTGTGCCGACCACGAATGCTGCGACTTCCTCGCCCCAGATGCGGTGCGGCAAGCCCACGACAGCAACCTGGTCGACGTTCGGCGCATCGGCAAGGGCGTCCTCGACCTCACGGGCGTAGACGTTGGAGCCCCCTGTGACAATCATGTCCTTCAGTCGATCCACCACGAAGAGCCGCTGCTCCTCGTCGATATAGCCGAGATCTCCGGTGTGCAGCCAACCGTCGCGGATGACCGCTCTGGTCTCATCTGAACGGTTCCAGTACCCCGTCATCATCTGCGGCGAACGAGCGACGATCTCGCCAACGACGCCTGTCGCAGCCGCCGTCCCGTCAGGTGCCTCGATCCGGACCTCACGATCGGGCAGGATCTTGCCTGCGGATCGTACCCATGGCGAGTCCGGGTCCGCCAGCGCCTTGCGATGCCCTTCCGCGTCGAGGACGCTCAGGAACAACGGCGTCTCCATCTGCGCGAAGCTCTGCAGCATCCGACAGTCGAACACGCGAGCCGCTTCGAAGAACGTCTCCGAGTCGATCGGTGAGCCTGCGTAGTACAGCCAGGCGAAACGCTCATGCGGTCTCCAGTCCGGACCGCCGGCGTCGAGCAACATCCGAATCATCGACGGGACGAGGAACAGCCCGTCAACCTCGCCAGCAGCGATACGCCCAGCGGTAGCAACGGGGTCGAATCGCGAAACCACCACATTCGTACCGGCGTTCTGGATCGTCGGCAGCATGAGGAAACCTGCGCCGTGCGTGAGCGGCGCAGCGTGCAGAACCCGAGTCCCGCGGCTGATCGGTAGGAGCCGCTGCGCTGTGTCCATCACACTGTGCCAAGACCCATGCGACAACATGACCGACTTTGGAGCCGAGGTCGTGCCGCTCGTGTACATCAGCGAGGCGATGTCAACGTCCTCACGCGGAACAACAGCGATCGGTTCCTGGCCGCGCATGAGGTCGTCGGCGGACATATGTGACGACTGGCCTGACATGTCGACCACGAGTCGGCCGGAGGTTGCGTCCGCATTGAGGAGCGGAAGAAATCTTGGCTCGGTGAGGATGGCGCGACAACCAGCGTCGTTGATCATGTACGTGAAGTCGTCGGCGGTAAGCCGAGTGTTGAGCGGGACGACGATCAGTCCGG
This sequence comes from Nocardioides sp. BE266, assembly GCF_031457855.1. Classification (NCBI taxonomy): domain Bacteria; kingdom Bacillati; phylum Actinomycetota; class Actinomycetes; order Propionibacteriales; family Nocardioidaceae; genus Nocardioides; species Nocardioides sp. BE266. The sequence goes on from NZ_JAURTI010000007.1 coordinate 148,359, forward strand.
CGGCGAGCGATCCGAAGAACGCCTCAACGTATGACCTCGAGTTGTCGAGGAGCAGCCCGACACGATCACCTGGGCGAAGTTCCTGGCCGGCAAGCCCCGCCCCTAGAAGCAAACACCGGTTGAGAAGTTCTTGATAGGTGGTCACCCGGTCAAGGTCGGGTTCGTCCAACGCAATCTCGGTAGGTGCATCAGCGGCACCGCGGGCGAGGACTTCGGCGATATTCATCGTGTTCCTTCCAGCAAGGTGACGAAGCAGGTGGCCTCTTCGAGTCCGAGCACGCCACCACCGTTCTCCGCCAGGCCCACGCGCGCGTCGGGCACCTGACGCGAGCCCGCCTCGTGCCGTAGCTGCTTCGTGAGCTCGTAGATCATGGATAGCCCCGTCGCGCCTACCGGGTGGCCCTTGGCGACCAGACCTCCAGATGTATTCACCGGCAGTGAGCCGCCCGGTCCGGTCTCTCCGTCGAGGGCGAGCTTTGCCGCTGCGCCTTCCGGGCACAGTTCGAGCATCTCCAACTGCAGGATCTCGGCGTACGACGTGGCGTCATGAACCTCCACCAAGTCGACCTGATCGGGCCGGAGACCCGCCTGGGCGAAGGCCCGGCGACCGGCATACCGACTCAGTGTCGGCTCGCTCGGGTTCCGCGTGTAGCTTCCGGACGCAATCCCGATTCCCGCCACGCGGACCGCCCTGCGCCGCAGATCGGGGTCCTGACGAGCAAGCCACTCGGCCGAGAAGACCATCACTCCCGTCGCCCCATCGCTGATCGGGGCACACATGGATCGCGTGAAAGGCGTAGCGACCATCCGATCCTGCAGAACCTGCTCCGGAGTCAGCGTGAACTGGTACTGCGCAAGCGGGTTCTCAGCGGCGTAGTTGTGTGTCTTGGCGCAGATCGTTGCGAGAGCCTCCACCCCGACGCCGTAACGGGCCATGTGCAGACACGCCTGCACCGCATAGGTCTCCATGAACATGCTGACATCGGGATTGGCTCCCCACGTCCTGCCCACATCCGCAGACGCCGCGGCGTACATGGACTCGAGGCGCCCCTTATCGAGACGCTCGGCACAGCCGGCAAGCAGGTCCAGGATCGTCCCGGCTGGGGCGCGTTCCCCCAAGTGCATCTTCTCCACGCCGAGCGCGACCGCGACCTCGCTCTCCCCTGCCCTGACACTCGTCACCGCCCCGTGGAGGGCGCTGGCTGATGTTGCACAGGCCGCTTCGACGTTGACGATCGGCACTCGGTTGGCGAGCTTTCCGGACTCGACCAACGGGGCCAGAACGGCTTGTCCTCGGACGTTCGGCTGGCCCCATGCATCCAGAAACGAGCTGCCGAACCAGATCTGCTCGGCAAGGGTGAGATCCTCCAGCTTGGCGTCGGCCGCCAGCTCGTCGACCACGCTGGAGACCAGGTCGGAGTGGCTACGATCCAGATGCCGACCGAAGTTCGTCGAAGCGACAGCGACGATGTATGCATCGCGCATTACATAACCATCCATTCGGTAATCGCGGGCCGCTGCACGGGAACCAAGAGGAATCCGCAGGCATGACGGGCACGCATGCGGGTGAGTTGGGGGCTCCCGGCAGCGCCCGACCGTCGGCCGCCAGACCCAGAGCGGCTCACGTGGTGCCTGCCAGAACGGTGGATGAGCATGTCGGGCTCGGGCACCATGGCGTGACGAATGGTGTACGCCAGGGACGTCTCGCCCGAGTCGGAGCGCGGCACCGGCGCGGCGGACGTTGTGTTTCCGTGCCCCCACGTTGTTCTTGCGAGGTTGTCGCTCGGGACGCTCAGCATTTCGAGGTCAGGCCTCCGTCGACAATGATGTGGGTGCCGGTGACGTATGCGGCCTCGTCGGAGGCAAGGAAAAGCGCTGCGTTTGCGACATCCCATGGGTCGCCCATCCGCCCCATGGGGACCTGCTCGGCGCGTATCTGCTTGAGCTGCTTGACGTCCTCGTCGCCGTAGGCGCCGCGAAGCGATCCCATCGCCATCGGCGTATCGATGAGGCCGGGAACGACGGCGTTCACGCGCACGCCGTTTGTTGCCTGCTCCACAGCTGTGGTCGCCGTGATGTGCAGCACTGCTGCTTTTGAGGCGGAGTAAGCCACATACGGCACGCCCACGTAGCGCAGGCCGGCTGCTGAGGAGACGTTGACGATGCTTCCGCCGCCGCTTTCAATCATTGCCGGGATCGCCGCCTGACAGGCGAGAAACACGCCGGTCAGGTTCGTCTGAAGGACGAGGTTCCAGTCCTCGAGCGACTGATCGAGGATGCCCCCGCGGCGCAGGATCCCGACGTTGTTGTGGAGGACGTCGAGTCGCCCCCATCTGTCTGTGGCGGCTTGGACGCCTCGGCGGCAGTCTGCTGGCTGGGTCACGTCACCGGCCACCGCGAGGGCTTCGCCGCCCTCGGCCTCGATCGATGCGACGGTCGCCTCAGCGGACGCCAGATCGCGGTCGAAGGCAACCACCCTGGCTCCCTCTCGCGCGAACCTGATCGCCGTCGCTCGCCCATTGCTCATCTGAGTCCCCGACGAGCCGGCCCCGACGACCAGGGCTACCTTTTCGTTCAGGCGCGGGGTCGTCACTGTGCAGCCTCCAGCATTGTCACCACGAACGTAGCCGCCACTCTCATCACTTCTCCTCGCTGTCTGGCCGACCGAACTCCGCCCCGGCCGATCCGTTCGGCACGGGGTTCTTCGGCTGCTCAGAACGCTACGATCAGCCAGGTGTCACAACTACGGAGAAGCGCACGAAGGTCGCTAGCGAGTATTCGTGGATCGGCACAAGACCCGGGAAATGTCGGCGACAAGATCACGTGCCCCGTGGGAGTCCAGGCGGACTATGAGCTCTGATGGCAAGCAGGAGACCACCCTCGAAGCGATCGCGGATCATCTGGAGGATGACCTCGACCGCTTGACTGAGCTGCAGCTCCAGGAGCTCGCAAGGTTCAAGTCGTACTCCGATGTGCCTGTCGACGATCTGGTGCGCTCCAGTGAGCGCAACGTGGCGCGGGTGGTGGCCACTTTGCGCGGCCAGGTTCGACTTCCACCCGAGGTGGTCGAGGACGAGCGCTCGACGGGCCGCTTGCGCGGCCTTCAAGGGATTCCAGTCGAGGACGTTGTCGAAGCCTACCGTGCAGTCATTGGGTGTCTGCGAGACGCGTTCCTCGAGGAAGCGACGGCCCGTGGCGTCGGGCTCGACACTGCGTTGGAGGGCGTACGACGCCTCTGGCAGCTCGCCGACAGCTATAGCAGCGAGCTCGTCAACGCACGTCAACAGGTACTCATCGAGCTGACCCGGCGTCGAGAACTGGACCGGTTCGCCTTCGTGCAGAACCTACTCACCGGCACTTACCGAGACGAGGAGTTGACCAAGGTCTGCGCCGCGCAGGGCCTCCGGCTCGACCAGCCGCATTACGTCATGGCATGCTCGTCGGGCCGCCCGCCCAGCGACCACCAACTCCTCCGCACCCTGGGTACTGCGATTCCGTCGGATGACGACGTCATGTTCGGCACGGTCAACGGCGTGATCGCCGGGATCTCGTCCTCGCCGCCGGCACGGTGTCCCGAAGGTCTCACGCTGCTCCATCTTGGTCCCGTGCCGATCACCGACATCCCTGCGGCGTACGCGGAAGCGAGGAGCCTGCTCGATGTGGCCCTACGGTTGGGTCGCGTCGGGATCGTGAGCTGGGACGAGGTCGCACTAGTGTCAGCCGTGCTCAACCAACCCCGGCTGGGTGAGGCACTTGTCGAACGTTACATAGCGCCCGTGTTCGCGAACCTTCCCCGCGGAGCGGAACTCATCGATTCGGTCCGTACCTACATCGAGTGCGACAAGAACGTCGCCGCCGCCGCGTCGAGACTTTCAATCCACGTCAACACCTTGCGCTATCGCCTCGACCGCTACGAGCACACGACGGGTGCCGATCTCCGCGACTTCACAGAAACTCTGCGAATATGGTGGGCGCTGATGTACGCCGAGTCTTCGCAGATCGACTGAATGAACCGCCCGCGTCGAGCCCCGGACACAACTACTTCCTGCACACGCGGATGCTTTGTGGGCTCTTCACAGTTGAGGGTGTAGGAGTTGGGGTCGGAAGCCGCCGGTCTCGAGCACCGATCTGGCGATGTAGTTGGTCAGGTTCCTGAACCCGAGGGCGCTGCCGCGCAGGTGTTCGAGCCGTCCGTTGAGCGCCTCGGTCGGCCCGTTGGAGGTGCCAGGCCGGTCGAAGTAGGCGAGCACGTCGGCGGCCCGCTTCTTCAAGGTGCGGCCGAGCTTCGCGACCTCGGCGAGTGCCTTCGGGACACCGGCGCCCAGGTCGCTGATGAGTTTGGTCATCAGTTCGCGTCCGCGTGTGCGGTCCTCGTCGCGGTAGGCGGCGATCATCCGCTGGTAGACACCCCAGGTCGCCTCGACCTCAACGTGTCGGTCGTCGGCGAACAACGTTGTGAGAACCAGCCAGCCGGGCGTGCCCGCGACACCGCCCTCCTTCCGACAGGGTCGCCCTTCCACCTTTGGAGTCCCCGGATCAAAGCAGCCGCGTGAGATCCGGGACCTGAGCTGACATCTAGTTGGTGAGCGGGGGTTCCCGCGATCCGTGACACCGAAGGAGAGCTCCACATGAAGAATCTTCGAACGCGTGTAGCCGTGGCCGCTGTTGGCACGCTGAGTGCCTGCGGCTTGTTGATGACGCCGCAGCCCGCGCAGGCTCTGGGCAACCAGACCCTCCCCACGGACAACGCATCAAACACGGCCTTTGCCGTCGGTACGTTCTGGCAGTTCAAGAACCATGGCGGGGTATGGATCAAGTGGCGGGGTGACCACGCTTGCTCTCCCAGCTACGGCAACATCGACTTCAGAGAGAGGACGTTCACGCAGGAGGACTTCGTCAACCGGACCTCCTCCGTCGCTGACTACAACCTCTGCGACACCCAACTCTGGAGTGCACCACAGTTCACCGGCTCTCACTCGGGCGGCGCTGACGGCTGGTTCAACGCGGGCGACACAGGTACCTACAACCTCAACGTTTGGGACAACCGGGCGCAGTCCGCGAGGTGGACGTGACCGGAAGCCCACGGGACCGCACCTGACTTAGCCGGCTGCGCAGACGTGTGCATGAGGGCGGATCGGCTTGGCCGGTCCGCCCTCAGCGGTTCAGGGCTTCGACAGGTTCGATCCGGGCTGCTCGCAACGACGGATAGGCGCCTGCTAGTAGCCCGACGACCGCGCCGAGTGCCGGGCCGCTGACGACGAGCCACGGCTCGACCGTGGCGGTCCAGTGTTTGGCCACCGATAGGGCCACGATGGACAGGACCCCGAGGCTGGTGCCGATGAGTCCTCCGAAGCCGCCGAGGAAGGTGCTTTCGATGAGGAACTGCGTGCCGATGTGTCGAGGTCGTGCGCCGAGGGCGCGCCGGAGGCCGATCTCGGGGACCCGTTCGAGGACGGCCACGAGTGTCGTGTTCGCAATGCCGACGGCTCCGATCACGAGGCAGATCAAGGCGAGAGCCAGGAACAGCACGCCGAGGTCGGCGGTGACGCTTTGCTGGAGCTTCTTGGGCTCGACCAGTGGGGCCACCTTCATCGCTTCTGGCTGATCGGGTCTGAGCGCGACAGGTGCCTGGGCGGCCACCACGGATGCGGCGCCAAGGTCGGTCTCAATTAGCATGCGGGCTGGCGTTAGCGGTGGCCCCCAGTAGCGTTTCGCGAACTCGGCTGGGATGGTCACTGAGAGGAGTGAGTCGGGCATCCGGCGTGTGTCGCTGATGATGCCGATGACGGTGACGGCCACGCCGTCGATGAAGACAGCGGGTCGCGCAGCGACGTCCACCAGATTCAGCTGCTTGGCGATGCTGGCACCGACCACCGCAACCGGGGAGTCAGCCAACGCCGGGCCAAAGGTCCGTCCCTGTTTGATCACAGGGTGACTGGCGTCCCAGAATCCGGGTGTCACTGCCGTCACGTTGATGGCGCCGGGGACTGGTGGGCTTCCCGCGCCCGGAGGTTGCTGGCCAACGCGTGGGTTGGAGCCTACCTTCCAGTAGAGACCTGAGTGCTGGACTCCGCCGATGACACCGACTCGCTGCTCGGAGTCGGTGGGAAACATGAGTGAGGCGCTGCCATTGTCTTCGGCGGCTTGCTCAACGGTCACCTGGGTGATCGCGAGGGAGTTGAAGCGTCCGCTGATCTGGCTGTTGGCGGTCGACGTGATGCCAAGAACTGCGATGAACGCACCGATGCCAAGGACCGTGCCCAGCGTCGTGAGCGCGGAGCGACCCGGTCGTTGCAAGAGACCAGCGATCGACTCCCCGAGAAGCTGTCGGCGCTTGACCCGTGGCCTCTTGATGCCTGGGATCCGCAAGGGCCTTCTCGATGGCCGCGCCAGGCGCCAGATGCTCATCGCGCGAGATCCTCAGCGGCATGGACGGTTCGGATGGAGTCGGCGGCGTGGTGGCGTTCTGAGAGTTGTCCGTCTCGGATGACGACGAGTCGACCGCCCCGCTTGGCAATACCGGCATCGTGGGTGATCAAGACAATGGTTCTGCCGCCCCGGTTCAGTTCCTCGATCAGGTTGAGCACGGAGTCTGCGTTCGTCGAGTCGAGATTTCCGCTGGGCTCGTCACACAATAGGACGCTGGGGTCGCCGGCGAGCGCCCGAGCAATCGCGACGCGCTGACGTTCTCCTCCAGACATCCGGGAGGGCAGAGCGTGGACCCGCTGTTCGAGTCCGACGCTTTCGAGGCAATCCACCGCCCGGGCGTACTGGTCCTTTCGGCTGACGCCTCGATAGAGCAGAGCCATCATCACGTTCTCCACCGCGGGGCGATGGGGCAATAGCTGGAACGATTGGAACACGAAGCCGATACGTTGGCCCCTGACTGCCGTCCGCTCGATGTCGGTGAGCGTGTCGACCGGGACGCCGTCAAACAGATAGGTTCCTTCGGTTGCCCTGTCGAGCATGCCCAGCAGGTTCAGCAGGGTCGACTTGCCCGAGCCGGAGGGTCCGACGATTGTGACGAAGTCACCGTGCTCGACGCGGAGGTTGGAGGGCCTCAGGGCCTGGACCGGCGGGTAGCCAGGGTAGGTCTTTGCCAGGGCGAGGAGTTCGATCGCCGGGCTCACTGGACTGCACCTGAACGACGCGATCCGACGATCACCCGGTCTCCGGGCTCCAGCGAGCCCTTCTTCGGTGTGATCTGGACGTATCCGTCACCGCTCACGCCTACCTCGACCTGCACTTCTTCGTGGCTCTTACCGATGAGCTTGGTGACGGTTGTGTTGCCGCTCGCCGATGTGGTGATCGCCGAGACCGGCACCGCCAGAGCGGCCTTGTCGGTGGCCGCTCTCAATATCCGTATCTGAATCTGCTGGCCGACTTGGTGGAACGAGAGCGGCTTCTTGGGTTTGATGTCGATCGGGACCACCAGTCCCCCGTCTTGGGACTGCTGCTGTTTGCCGATCCGCACGATCGTCCCCTGGATCGCCTTCTTGGTGAGCCCGACAATCTGGGCTTGACGCCCTACCTTGATCTGCCCGGCGTCGGCAGGGTTCATCTCTGCACGCACCATGACCGGCTCGGTGGTCAGCGTGATGGCCGGCCCATCTCCGAGGGTTGACCCGACATCGACGCTCGTGGCGAGTACTCGCGCGGGCAGCGTCTTGACAAATAGCAGCTCACTAGCCCGCGCAACCGGTGAAGGTGGTGGCGGCTGCGGTACACGATCTCCTGACCCTCGCGCCTTCTTCTGACCGTCTGAGCCTGGTTGCTCCGCCACGTCGGACGCAGCACCGAACTCGGGGACAGCGGCGTCGGTAAGGGGCACATCGAAACCAGCCCTCCGGTAGAGCTCAGCCAACGCGGCGCGGGTGCTTGCCCCGAAGACTCCCTCAGTGTCGTACACGCCGAGGCCCGCTAGGCGCAGCGCGGCTTGAAGCTGCTGAACGTCAGGTCCATGATCGCCTGGCTGGATGTCGCGATACATCGGTATCTGCCCCTCCAGAAGGAACGCCGGGCGACCTGCAACCTCCAGGGCAAGTTCACCGTTCACCAGGGTGTCACCGGTACGGGCCTGCACCCCCGTGACCACTGGACGTACCCCATCGGGCGGCGCACCCGGAGTGACAGCGAGAGAGTTCCCAACTATCACCTCGCCACGCAGGGGAACGGCGTCGACGATCTGACGACGTTCGACCGGGGCACTGAGCACGGTCAAGGGCGGTGGCGCAGTATCGGCGGCCACCTGAGCGGGCGACCGAATAGTCGTCGCGATCCCCGCTCCTAAGGCTGCGGAGAGCGCGGCCACGACGACCACGATCAGCAGCCCACGTCGTCGCCTGCTGAGCGTGCGATCCTCGGACAGTGACTGATCGGTCACTGTCGGTTCAAGATGTCTGAGACGCGTCGGACCTGGTCGTCATGCCACTTCCGCAACGCAGCGTCGGCTTCGGGGTTGTCTTGGATCTCCTGCTCTTGGTAGGCCGACTCCACCGCCATCCAGATCCCGACGAGGTTCGTCTCTTCACGGCAGTCAATGTCATCCAGTGCCGTGGTGATCTCCTTCTCTCCGACCTTTTCCGGCCAGTTGGCGTTGTTCGGGTCCCACGGCGACTTGTAGTCGTAGCCCTTGTCGTTCATGCACGATGCCCAGGCATCCCATGCCTCTTGGACCCTGGAGTCGTTCTGCGCCCGATCGTAGGTATCGGCCCCCGCCTCCTGGGCTGTGGAAGGAGGATCGCCTCCTAGCTCCTTCCATGCAGAGCCAGCACATCCGCCCTTGGGAACCGGATTGCCATCCTGGTCGTGAGGAATGGCCTGTCCAGGCTCGGCCATCGAAGGCCCTGAGATCACGATGAGCTCCGCAGCCGATGGGTTCCAAGCCGACCTGTCGTCCGCCTCAGCTGCCGAGGGCCGTGGACGGTAACCATGCCCCTTGGCGTATTCTCGGTCGACAATCCCGTACCTGCGGCCATTCAGCTCCCCAACTGTCGGGTTCTGCCCCACCGGCATCGTCACCTGAACCCCGTATTTGGCACCGCAGGTAACCACGAGCATGTGGTTGGCCTGCAGCAGCTGCTGGTCCTGTTCCCCCGTTAGCTCGTAGGCATCGAACGGTAGCTTGATCTGGTCTTCTGCCGTGACCGCCGGGTAGTCCCCGATATCGGGCTGAGTTCCTTCCTTCTTGCTCGTGGATCCGCAGGCAGCCGACAGCATCAGGACAGCAGTCGTCGCGGTGATGGCGCGGATGACGGTGAGGGGGCGTGAAGGCATGACGAGACTTCCCTTCGAGGTATCGGGGCGTGATGCTGCGGGCCGAGATCGGGTCGCACGGACGATTCGGGCAGGATCAGCGGGAGGCAGGCAGCGAGAGCCTCTGAGCCGCTTCCAGTGGTACGGATGAGACTGAGACGGCACGTTGATCGAAGGTGGCGAACCGGACCGGCTCGTCCGCGGCGAACGGATTTTCGGTCGTGGAGAGCTCTCCGAGGAAACGACCGCTTACCGGATCGAACACCAGCGCATCCTCGTCCTCGATGCTCAGCCCAACCCCGGATCGATGGCCCGGAAGAGAGACGTCGTTCTTGAGCTCGATGTCCGGCAGCAGCTTCATCGCTTCAAGGATGGCGACGCGAAGATCATCGGGAAGCCCGGGCTCGAGGAGGAGGCCGGATACATGTTCGAAGACCGCATTGTCAGCGCCCTCGCCGTCAGTGCGCAGTCGGTCCAAGAGCGCGTCGGGATCCCTCGGGTAGGAACTAAAGTCCGCCGCTTGTGGATATCTCCAGTGGGGGCCGAAGTCGCCGTCCGCAGCCCGCCAGGTTTCGTCAAGGTCGGGGTCGACGAGATGTCGCGCCTTCGGGCTGAGGAACCCGAAGGAATGGACCTGGTCTCGCGCCACCCACTGATCGTGAGGATCACTAGGCGACCAGACCGTTGAGATGTGGCGCTCCTTCCAGGCAAAGGGACGTCCGGCTGAGTCCTTGTCGACGTTGCGCTTTCCGTCGTAGGCCGCGGACCACGTCACCTCGACCAGCCTGGTTCGTAGATACTCGCCGGTCCCGGTCTGCATGGTGATTTCCTGATGGGCGCTGATCGCGTCATCGAGGACGCGCACGACTGCGGCGCTCGCCGTTGGCAGGTGAGCACCTGGCAGGACGACGAGACCAAGAACCAGTGCCGCCGCAGCTGCCGAGGCAATCGCGGCGCCAGAGACCAAAGCGAGGCGGCGACGACGAGAGCTGCGCTTGCTGCCCTCAGCATGAGCCATCAGGTTGTGTCGAACGCGTGCGATGGCCATCTTGTCGCTCGCCGAGAGATCGGACTCGACGAGCCGCTTGAGCTGCTCAACCTCGTCCATGTTGTTCCCCTTCTTCCATCGCCTCTGAGGTGGCTGATCGGACCTGTTGGCGCGCACGATTCAGGCGAGATCTGACGGTTCCGACCGGGATCTCCAGAACCTGGGCGATCTCGGCGTAACTGAGGTCTTCCCATGCGAACAGCAAGAGGACGTCACGGTCGCCGGGTGACAGGGCCATGACTGCCCCGGTCAGTCGGCTGCCGGCGGAGTCTGCGTCGACCTTGGCGATGATCTGGTCAACGTCATCGATGGGGCGCTCGCGTCGAAAGATGGCCTTGAGTCGGAGACCGTCATCCCGCTTCACTGTCCGCAAGTGAGCGCGCACCATATTGGTCGCAATGCCCAACAACCACCCTCGAACCGAACCCTGCCGAGAATCGAACCGGCTGCGGTGTTCGAGGGCTGCCAGGAAGGTCTGGCTGAGCAGATCTTCCGCGTGGCCGGTTCCCACCCGTCGGGTGATGTAGCGATAGACCAGCGGCGCGTAGGTGTCAAAGACATCGGCGAAGGCTGAGGCATCATCATCGGCCAATCGCTCGACCAGTTCATCCTCACCGAGAGTGACCTGTGGGTCACGCTCGGGTTCAGGCCTCATCTGCTTCACATCAATCTATTGTCAGATCGCCCCGGATGGGTTCACGCGGACACTGATCATGGCGCTTTGGCGCCGGTCGGGGCGCGCCTCTTCCCTACGTAGCTCAACATCATTGGTCCTTTGGAACCTGTGAACGAGCGACCCGCTCGGCCTCAACGAGTGCGCTGAACGACAGCACTGCCGGCGGGGTGAAATCGAACTGAGGAGATGACTCCGTGAGGATGACCTCCTCGCCGAGGTAGCGACCTGTGTTGGGATCGATGAGTAGGAGCTTTTGCCTCCTCCCGTCCTCGCCTGGTGTGGTGAACGCATCTGCTGGCCTGCCGAGTCGGTCATGGATTCTGCCGAGGTAGGTGATCGACGCGTCGACCGCGAGGACGCGCCACAACGCTGCCGTGAGTGCGGGCGGGACAACGTAGTTGTGGTTGAGATCGACGACGTCGCTTATCAGGCAAGCTCCAGACGCCGTGGCGCACACGAGTGGATCCTGGCCTTGGATCAGCCGTGCGCGGAGTTCCGTCGGTTTGGTGGGTAGGTCATCGGCGTACCTGGGACCTGGGTCGAGGCTTTCGAACGAAACGGTGCTCACAACGGTGCCTGTTGGCACGTGTGGGGCGTCGATGAGTCCGTCCTGGGAAACGGGTGCCCCTCGTCGCTCGATGGCCCGCAGCGTGCCGTTACGGTCGAAGTACGACTCGCGCTCCACTGGCACGACCAAACTACGAACGCCACTGTCCACAGACTCATCTGTTGTGGCCCACCAGGAGTTGAGAACTATGTGTTGGACGGGGCCACCCGCTGGTTGAGGCTGTTGGGCCGCCCTCGTCGCCAGATCCCTAAGTTTGGACGCCGCTGTACGGCCTACAGGTGGCATCGTCCCTTCCACCGCTCCGGGGAAGGTGAGCAAAGGCGGCGTCGACGCGTGAACCACCTGCGGCGCCTGGCCAAACACCACGAGCGAGAGGATCAGCACGATCCCAGCTGCGATGGTCAGGCAGGACCCCCACTTGATCCAGTTACGTCGTGATGATCGGATCCCACGTTCCGACTGAGGCGCCAGCTTCTTCGCGCGCAGTATCCGCGACAGCGCCTCCTCAGCTCGCTCTTCCTGGCCAGGCAGAGGGGTGAGGTCGTGCGGCTCTACGCCGGAGGAGATGAGCTCTTGGCGAAGCTTCTCAAGCTCTGCATCCGAGTCGTCACGGCTGCTCATCGCCCACCTCCTCCATCCAGAGTTGACGGACCTTCTCCTTGGCTCTGTAGATCCGCATACTCACTGCCGCGGGAGTGCAATCCAGGATGACTGCGATCTCGTTGACCTTGTACCCATCGACTACAAGCTGCAGAACCTCCCGGTCGGTGGCGGGCAACGTCTGAGCCCACGCAGGCCAGCGATTGCTCATGATCTGGTCAACAATGTCAGGTTCGTATCGCCCGGCGTCGTGTTGTCGTTCGAGCGCGTGGACAGCATTGCGGAAGGACGCCTCCGCACGCCCCGCGTTGCGCAGGAGACCCCTCAAGATGTGATACGCAAGGCTCTCTAACGCGGGACGATCATCGCCACCGCGAGGTGATGCGGACAGATCCTTAGCCCAGAGGGCTTGGAGTGCCGCTGTCGCCAGGTCTTCCGCCTGCTCAGGATCGACACGACGCTGGGCGTATCGAACCAGCTTTGGGTAGGTCGCGCGGAAGAAATCCTCGAAATCTGAGACCTCCACCAACAAGCGCCTCCCCCGCCCGACTGCGAGTCAGGCTACGACAGCTGGAGGCAAACCTCAGCATCTTGCGAGATTTGATAGATAAACTCTGCTTGGCCGGTAGAAGGAAGATCCGATCGTCGGTCGATCCTCGCCTGGAGCGAAGCAGACCGAGCCCGTGCCGGAGCTCGAGTACAAGCGAGCGGCGTGGCGCCTGTTGTTGGCGTACGACCGGGCAGTCCACCCCAAGTCCTTCATGACGTCGCTACCGGACGTCGAATAGAAGCTGCCTGAGTAGTTCGACTGGGCCCAGCCACAGAACTTCCCTGGGCCGCACTGCGACAACGAGCGGACCCCTTCCTCGACGACCACCAACACGGCACCGCCTGGGTACAGCACCTCGTTGTCGACGACGGTGCCGCCGGGTTGGATCGCCAGTTGGGCCTCAATGAGCTTCTCGATGCCCGCCGAGACCACCCCGTGGTCGCCCGCGTTCGCCTCGGCGGACCATGCCGCAAGCACGGTCGTGCAGGTGACCGCTCCAACAGCGATCCAGAGGTGGCGCAGTAGATGCTTCACACCTCTCTATTGACAGATTCGCCCGAAAGGTTCGCGGAGCGGCTCGCGGTCTCGAGTTCGCGCAGGCGATTCCTGCGGCGCACTGGTCAACGTGCCAGCCGCTGGCGGCAGTCCTGCTCGGCGTTGCCACCCCGCGAGGCCAGACCCAGGGCGCCTCTTGTTACGAGCACGCCGCCCGCCAGCACAGCATGAACAGGCCCCAGGACGAGCCCAACCCTCACGCAATTCAAGTGTCAGGTAGTACACGATCGAGCCGGTGAATCCGCCCGAGACAACGTCCGTGACTGGTTTCGGCATGAGTTGGGTTGCTCCTGTGGCGCCACCTAGCTGGCCGAAGCCGCTTTGTGTCGTGTCAAGGTCCTGACCTGAGCACCCCGGCGCGGACGCGGCCGGCGTTTAGAAGAAGTCCCGCCGTTCGCTGGCGCCCTTGAGCCCGGGTGTCGGTGGGGCCAGGGGCGGCGCCGCACCCGGCGCACGCCGGACAGATCCCGGGCATGACACCGGAGGGGTCAGCCGATTCAGGAGTCACAACGCGCACCGGGTGGCCGGCGTTAGCCCTACCAGCCAGCACCAGGCCAGCCGCGACGACGACTTGCAAGCGGGTCAGAGACTCCGCTCAGAGCCCGAGGTAGGAGTCCTTCAGCAGCTGGCTCCCCTGGAGGTCAGCCGCGGTCCCCTCGAAGGTCACGTGGCCGTTGGCAAGCACGTAGCCGCGGTCCGCGCAGGCGAGCGCTACCTCGGTGTCCTGCTCCACCAGGAGCACGCCGACGCCGCGCTCCTTGAGTACTCCAATGGTGTCTATGATCCGGTCCACGATGACCGGTGCCAGGCCCAGTGACGGTTCGTCCATCATCACGATGACCGGCTTCGGCAACAGGGCCCGTGCGATCGCCACCATCTGCTGCTCTCCCCCGCTCAGTGAGTAGGCAGCGCGTCCGCGTAGGCGTTCCAACTCGGGAAAGAGCTCGAAGGCGGGCCCAAGGTCCAGCGGTCCGCGACCCCAGACCGGGAATAGCCCCATCTCCAGGTTCTCCTGGACCGTCATGGTCCCATAGAGACGACGGCCCTCGGGCACGTGCGCCACACCCCGCCGCGCGATTTGATCTGCGCTGAGGGCGGAGATTGACGTGTCTCCTAGATAGACCTCGCCGGAGGCGATGGGGTGCAGCCTCGAGATGGTGCGCAATGTCGTCGTCTTGCCGGCTCCGTTGGCGCCAAGCAGGGCGACGACCTCCCCTGGCTCGACGTGGAGGGACACTCCAGAAATGGCGTGTGCGCCCGCAAACGTCGCGGCGAGCGACTCGAGCCGGAGTCCGCTAGCGGCGGCCAAGGTAAGCTCCGATCACTGTCTCGTCGCGGGTCACGTCGTCCGGTGTCCCTTGGGCGATCTTCCGACCGTGGGCCAGCACGACCAACTCGTCGCACACCGCACGGATGAGGGGCATGTTGTGCTCGACAACGACCATCGAGATCCCGTCGTCACGCAACTGTTCGATGAGTGCGAGCACTTCTGCGGTCTCCGCGGAATTCAGGCCAGCCGCCGGCTCGTCGAGTAGAAGGAGCTCGGGGTCCAGCACGAGCGCCATCCCAACGCCCAGAAGCTTCTTGGCGCCGTACGGCAGATTCCCGCAGGGCTGGTCGACCCAACGCTCGAGACGGGTGCGGACCAAGATCTGTTCGGCCCTTGCACTCATCTCACTCCGGGCCCTGCGGCGGGGGAGGAGCCCAGACCACGCCAGTGCGCGGTGCGCGCCGACCCGCACATGTCCGGCCGACACGAGTGCCTCACCGACGGTCATTGACGCGAAGGCGTGCGCGTGCTGGAACGTCCGCACTAGTCCTCGGCGTGCGAGTTGGTGAGGTGGTCGCCCGGTCAGGTCCCTCTCGCCGAGTAGCACCGATCCCGCCGTCGGCCTTACGAAGCCCGAGATCAGATTCACGGCAGTTGTCTTACCGGCTCCGTTGGGCCCGATCAGGCCGAGCACCTGCCCGCGGCGCACGTCGAAGGAGAGGTCATCAATCGCGTGCACGCCGCCGAAAGTCTTGACCAGCCCGCGCGCCGACAGCACAACCTCGTCGACCCTGTCTTGCCGAGATGGATCCTCGGCCGTCTGCTTAAACATCGTTCTCCTTTTCGGCGCCCGCTCGGCGACGTCGCACGAACGTCAATAGGGCGCGGCCCTGAGAGGCGATCCCACCGGGAGCCAGTACCACCACTAGGACGACGATCACGCCGAGGATCCCGGCCCGGGACTCACCAGAGACCGGAAGCACTTGGTAGAGCACTGTGTACAACACGCCGGCGATCAGCGGCGCGGCCGGCGAGCCAAGCCCGGCGAGAACCAACAGCATCACCGCCAGCAAGATGGCCTGGGTGTCGTACAGTTCCGGCACCACCAACCGGAAGTAGAGGGCCTGGAGGATGCCTGCCGCTCCGGCGACCAAGCCGCTCAGCACAAACGCAAGTGTCTTGATCGACAGTGGGCTATGCCCGAGGGAGGACGCCAGCTTCTCGTCGTCACGCACCGACTGCATCGCGCGACCCGCGAATGAGCGGGTCAGAAACAACGAGGCTGCGTAGGCGACCACGAATACGACGGCGCACAAAGCGTAGAAGTCACCGTAGCCGACCGACGGGCGCCAGAATGACAGCTCCGGCAGCACCGACCGCTGGACCAAGAGCCCAGACGTGCGCCCTGCGAGCTCCCAGTTGGCGAAGACCGTCGTGATCGCAAGGGCGAAGGCCAGGGTGAGGATCGCGAAGTAGAAGTTCCGCAACCGCAACGCGGCCACGCTCATCGCCAAACTCGCGACGGCCGCAAGTCCAATCCCGCTCAGCGCGGCACCGACGGGCCCGATGTCGGTGTTGTCGAGCATGAGCACGAATGTGTAGGCGCTCACCGCGCCCAGCCCCAGCTGGGCCAACGAGAACTGGCCGGCAGTCCCCCACACCATGTTGAGGCTCAGCGTCCACATCGCCCAGAGCAGGCCTGTCGTCGCCCATCCGTAGTACAGCGGCGACCCCCAGATGGCCGGTAGCGCGCAGATCAGGACAGCGGCAGCGAGGAGCCACCGGTCCGACCGCCGGCGTGTCACGCCCCGGATGGCGGGGGTCCTGGTCTCGAGTCGCGTGCTCATACGCGTTGACTCACCTTTCCGAACAGGCCCTGGGGGCGCACAAGCAGCACCATCGCCAGGACAGCGAGCGGCACGAGCTGGGCTACAGCGATGTCGAGGTATGCCACGCCGAACGCCTCAGCCATGCCCAAGATGATGGCGCCCCCGATCGTTCCCTTCGTGCTCCCGACCCCGCCGAGGATGATGATGATGAACGCCTTGAGGACGAACTGCTCACCGAGGGAAGCGTCGAACGTGCTGGCGGTCCCGATCAGGATCCCGGCGAATGCGGCAAGCGCGGCGCCGATGGTGAAAGCTGCGGTCTTCACCCGCCGCACTCGAATGCCATTCAGGTAGGCCGAGTCAGGGTCGGCGGCTACCGCGCGCAGTACCTTGCCCCAGCCGGCGCGGCTGATGTAGAGCTCGGCGGCGGTCAGCGCGACGGCAGCGATCCCGATGATGAGAAGTCGGTCGATCAGCAGATTCGCACCGAAGAACTCAACCGATCCCGTTGCCAGCCGCGGCAGCGAGTACGGTTCAGGCCCCCAGACCTGAAGGATAATGGAGCCCACGATGGCGATCACGCCGATAGAGGCCACGAGCCCAGCCGTGTGGTCCCGTTCGACCCGGCGGAACACACTGAGCTCCAGCAACGCTCCGACGCCCGCAATGAGGCCGATCGACAACAGCGCCGACACCCAGAACGGGACGTCATGAAGCACGAACTCTGCGGTCAGGTAGGCCGCCAGTACAAGAAGTGCACCATGGGCGAAATTCAGAATGTCTAGGACGCCGTAGACGATCGTTAGGCCGAAGGCCGCGAGCCCGTAGAGCGCCGCTAGGAACAGGCCGCTCGCCACTGCTTGCACGAACAAGGTGTCGCCTCTCTGAACTGATTGCTGAGGTCGCGAGGTCGGCGGCCGCCAGGCCCGAAGGCGGGTCCCGGCAGCCGCCGAAGGTGGCCGACGGTCATTCTCCGGCGATAGGTAGATCGGTGAACGTCACTTCGCCGTTGCGGAGCGTTGCGATCTGCTGGGTGTAGTGCGCCAGACCACTCTTGTCGAAGTACAAGTCAGCCAGGGCGGGGCTGGGCCACTCATCAACCTCGGGAAGGGCAGCACTGATGGCAGCAACGTCGGTCACCGTGCCCGCGGCCGCAATCGCCTCGGCGAGCATCTGCGTCTGGTCGTAGAAGGAAAGCGCGTAGAAGTCGATCGAAGCGGGTTCCTCACCGTACTTCTCCTCGTAGGCGGTCCGGAAGCCGGCGACGGTTTCGTCATCGGGGTTGTCCGGCGAGCGGGTGGTCACCCGCCACGTGAACGTGCTGATCTTGTCCTCGATGTCCGCGACTTGACCGCGACTGCCGCCGTCCGCCGCGAACACCGGCTGGGTGAAGCCGACCTGCGCTGCCTGCTGAAGGAACGGCGCCGCGACCGTGTCCAGATACGGCGTCATGACCAGGTCGGGCTTAGCGGAGCGGATGGCCGAAACGATCGGGATATAGTCCGTGGTGTCGGTGGCCACCTGGTTCTCGTAGACGACCTCGACGCCAAGCTTGTCGAAGGCCGCCACTTGGCCCTTGACGAATGCGTCGCCAGTGGGGTCTGCAGTGTTCAATACGGCGACCCGCTGGGGGTCGTAGAGGTCGACGAGTTTGGACACGTACGCGTCGATTGCCACGTCGTTCTGGCTCGCCTGCGTCTTGAACAGCAGACCACCGTCCTCCAGGTGCTTTTCGGCAGCGAGCGCCGGTGTGACCACCAGCCGGGTGTCGTCCTCGGCCAGCGCTCCGTAAACCGTGTCGAAGGACGAACTGACGCAAGGCCCGAGGAAGATCTGCACGTTCTCGGCCAGGAGGTCTTGGACCGCAGCCTGTCCGCCGGCGGGCGTGCTCTCGTCGTCCTTGTACACGACCTCGAGATCGCGCTTTTCGCCGTCGACGGTGATCCCGCCAGCGTCGTTCACGGCGTCGACTCCGAGTTCGATGCCCTTCTTGAAGGACTGGCCGATAACGGCGGCCGGCCCACTCAGAGGCATGACGGCGCCGACCACAACGGTGTCATCGCTGTCGGCGGAACCGCCGCGCGAGCATCCAGCGGCGACGATCGGCAGCAGCAGGGCCATGAGGAGCACCCAGGTATGCCGGAGCTTCCTCGGCGCATGACCGCGCACGGCGGTGGCACATCGATTCATGAGTAACCTTTCAAATGGGGCCTATTGCCGTCGTGCCGGGGCATGGCGGGCGCGCGCTCAGTGACTGGTCGCCTCGCAGGACCTGACGTTGAGATCAAGGTCCGCGTCTTGCACGGGCGGCACGTATTGAAGGTAGTGACGACGATCACGAGCACCAATGGAGGCGAGTACGACACATGCGAACGATTTTTGGGGGAATGTACGACTGGCCGAGACACGGCCACGGGTGCTGACGCGAGGCGGTCGGCCCAGCATCACCAATCACCACGTCTCGCCGCCGGGTAGCCCGCTGCCGGGTAGCCCGGATCCACGACGGGTCCTGCTCTTCGCTGCATGGGGGCCTGGGTGTGCTCAGGCTCGTGGAGTTGGCGTTCCACGCTGTCCGGGTCGTTCTGGTTTGGTCCCGGGTTGCGCAGTAGTGGTGCTGGGCTGACCAACCCAACTCGACGTGCGAGTTCTGCGTAAGCAGCGAAGCGACCACCGCGGTCAACGAGCAACGCGACAACGAGCACCGGGCACTCGGGGTCGCCGACGAGGCGTCGTGTCCCACCGGTCTGGGTTTCGTGCCCCGTCGGGGCATTTCTATCGACCGCCGGTGGAATCGTGGCCGGCATAGGCGCATCCACGCAGACCCGCTCGCGGGCGTCGTCCGGGTCCCCAGCACCGCATCCTCACGGCCGACCGCTGACGTTCTGGTCCGCATGGTCGACAGGTTCTCGCTCGCGGACGCGGCCTCCGATGGCGCCCCTGATGTCTCGATGCCGTACCTGGAGAAGATCGCCGAGGCGCTGGAAGACGGCGAGCTCTCCGACGACGAGGCCGCCGACCTGGCTGGGCTAGCGGCCGTCATGAACCTCTCGTCCGATGACATCGCGGCCGGGGCCTATCGAGCCTTTGTGCTCGCGCTGGCTCACGACGCCCTCGAGGACGGCAAGGTCCCCCGCGCCCAACGTGCCGAACTGCTGCACGTGGCCGAACTGCTCCAGGTCGACGCCAAAGTCGTGCCCACACTCCTCGACCAGGCCGAGCTGGCGCGAGACACCCGACTGTCTGACGGTCTCGCCGCATAGCCCGCCGATTGGGCGCACGGCGAGCCACTCCGCGTAGGCGACAAGGTCGCCTTCACCGGCCTGCGAGGCACACAGTCGACCCCAACTCGAGGCCGAGTCCGAAGCCCGCGGCGTACGGGTCCTGGGCACCGTGTCTCCGAAGGTCACGCTCCTGGTCTCCGACGGCACCATGGACGGCGGGAAGGCAACACGCGCCCGCGAGCTCGGCACCCGCGCCGTCCACCCCACCGACTACCCGGGTGTTGCTCGAACACCTGCAACCCACACTCCGCCGGCCCGTGAAACCCACCCCCGCATTGAAGACCCCGAAGCCGAAGCCGGCTCCCGCACCGGTCGACCTGCCCGCCGGCACCGCACCCTCCGAAGTACGGGCATGGGGCCGCGAGAACGGCTGGGACGTCGGCCTCCGTGGTCGCCTCAACCACGACCTGGCGGCGGCGTTTGTCGCCGGCCCAGAGCGGCAGCGAACCAGGCTAGTTGGCCGCGCCGGTTAGGGGGTGGTCTCGATGCCGTGGAACCGTTCTCGTGCCTCGTCTGGGTCGCGCGGCCCGCTGCTGCTCGCGTCGCCATCCTCGACGGCGTCGGACGAAGTGGTGGCCCTCATGGCTCCAGCCCTCGCCGAAGAGCGCTAGCAGGTACGGGGGCACTCGGCACCGCTGGTACGGGTCTGGTGCCTACATCGGCGGCCTCACTCTCTCGGAGCATCGAACGGGTTTGGTGTAACCGAAAGCAGGGGGGTGGTCTGGCCCTGTGCGAACTGCTGGCTCCCCCCTCCGGTCAGCACCCGGGTCAGCGCTCCGCCTGTCGGACTCGCCCGGCGTCGGCTCGTGTCGGTCGCGCTGACGAACAGTGGCGCGCGTACTCGCCGGGTGTGATCTCGCCGACGACGTACTGCACGGCGGCGTCGACATCGGCGCGAGTGGGTTCGTGACCGGCAGGGCAGGTCTGTGCAAGGTGACGGACGACGGTGTGCCGCTGGCCAGGGGTGAGGCCGACGAACAGTTCGAGCCATTCGATGACACTGCGGCGATTCATTCGCTCTGCGTCTTTCGCTGGGTTCGGGGCTTGGAAGCCGCTGCCCGGAATTGGTCGACCTGATCCTGAAGGCCGCTGCGCTCAGAGCGGAGCTCGTTGATCTGCTCCTGGAAACCGGCGCGGAGGTCGACGAGCCGCTGTTCCCCGTGGCCGCGTTCGCGTTCGACCTCGGCACGGGCGGCGTCGCGTTCGGCTCGCGCGGTGGCCTCGGTGGCGCGCAGTTCACCGAGCTGCTCGCGCAGGGCGTCGACCTGGCTCCGCACGGTGTCGACTTGTTCGCGCGCGGTGGCCGCGGCGGACTCTGCCCGGTCGCCGCGGGTCGTCTCGGCGGTGGCGCGCTCCACAGCTCCGCGCGCCCGCTCGTCCGCCTCGGCCCGCGCCGCTTGCGCTGTGTCGAGTTCCTGAGCCAGCCCGTCACGCTCGGCTTCGATGACGGCGACGCGTTCCTCGAGGCGGGTCTGTATCGAGGTGAACTCCGCCCGCAGCGTGGCGATGGTGGCCTCTGCCTCGGCCGCGACGGCTGCTGCGGCCTCCCGGGTCGTGGTGAGTTCGTCCTGCAGCGCGGCGGCCTCGTTCTGGTAGGCGTCGGCCTGCGCGTCGGCGTCGGCGAGTTGTTCCTCCAGGCGGGCCATCGCCTCGGTGGACTCGACCGCGGCCGCGTCCGCTTCCTCGCGCTCGGCCTCGGCTCGGCGCTGGGCCTGCTCGGCCCGCGACGCGCGAGCCACTGCCGCGGCGATGCGTTCCTCGGCTTCAGTGGTGACCGACTCGATCTGCGCCTCGGCCGCGTCGAGGTCTCCTGCCGTGCGGATCTCCTCGATCGCGCGTGGCAGCTGGTCGAGGAACAGCTCGGCCATCCCGGTGAGCTGAGCGACGAGCTCGCTTGCCTTCTGACGGGCGGCCTCGACGGGTCGCGCGTCGTCACCTGTGCCGCGGGCGTCGGGCTGACCGGAGTCCTTGAGGCGCTGCCGCTCGCGCCATGCCGAGGCCCGGTTGTGGCCTGCGTCGCCGCAGTACTCCGGTGGACGGCCGGTTCCGGCGTCCCCTGCGGCTGCGGGGCGGTCACAGCCGGGGAAGCGGCACGTCCGCTGATCGGTCTGCTGCACCTGTTCGCTCATAACGTCATCCTACCATGACGTTAGACGTAACGATACGTAATGACGGAACGAAAGACGAAACGACCGGATGTCACGCCACGAGACATGACCGCGGGCTCGACCTGGAGCGTTCGGGGGACATGTGGCGGCAGTGCGTGGAATGCTCGGCGCTCCGAGAGCCCGTCGGTGACCCGAGACGCTGGCGGGCTCTCCACTCCCTCGTGGTGACCCCAGGCAGAGCGACGGCGGCCGTCGCCCCCAGGCGGCCGGGGAGCCAGTCAGCGCCTTCGGGTGTCGGCGGCGTGGATCTGAGCAGTGACCTCGGGCACGAGCTCACTCAGAGAGACCGGCGCGGAGTCGTCGGCGAGCTGGTCGAGAAGCTCCTCGGCCGGCTCGTCGAGGCGTGGAGCGGCGTAGTTGTCCCAGTCGTCGGTCGCGGCCGCGAAGCGCCGGTAGTTCTCGGCGTTGGTGGGTGCCTGGAGCCAGGCCGAGGCGGTCGTGGCCACCTGGCCGGCGAGGTGGGCTGCCTCGTCATCCATGCCGTTCAGGGCTTGACGTGCTGCCCTGCGGATCTGGGCAGCCACACCGTCCTCGGTGGCCGGCAGATCAAGGGTCGGTGCGACGTACGTGTCCCAAGCGGCGACGGCGACGACCAGCCGGCGGTAGGCCTCGGTGTCAGCCTTCGCGTGACGCCAGGCCGATGCCGCCATGGCCACCTGGCGCGCGAGTAGGACCGCCTCGTCGTCCATGAGCAGCAAGTGTTGACGACCAGGCACCCACTGCGGAAGCCCCTCCCCCACGCGAACCCCTTCCGCTTAGGAACCCCCGGGCGCCGAAGAAAGTGGGGCCGGCTCTGTCCGATCGAGCGTGCGGCCGGTTGCTTCTCTCTGGCAAGAGAGCACACCCACGAGGGAGAAGGCCCCCGATGACGCAGCACTCGAACGACCCGACTGGCCCATGCGACCGGGTGCACCCCCACCCGGTCGTCGCGCTGCGAGATCACCTCACGCAGACCATGTCGGCCGCGAACCAACTCCGGTCGGTCCTCGCGACGCTCGACGACCCCGGACGCAGATTCGGTGAGGACCGATGAAGGAGCGCGAGCTGCAAGCAGCCGCCGATGCTGTCTTCGACGCGGAGCATGCACTCAGGCGCGCCGCCGACGCGGTGGATGAACTCGGCGACCTCGCCACGTCGTCACTGCGGGTACTCGATGAGGCCGCGACCGACGCCTTCAACGCCCACCAGGAGGAACGGCGTGACTTCTACATGGAGTCCGCTGCCGACCACCTGGCACGGCTGCGCAACAGGTCCGGCCAGATGAACGAACTCGGTGAGGACCTCACCCACCACCTGACCGCCGCCGGAAGCGCGATCGAACGCGCCGGCTACGAGCTGTTCCACAGCAGCGAGAACTGGGAGGAGTCGAATGACATCGAGTTCCAGGCGCTGCGTACGCAGTTGGACGTACTCAGCGAGGTCGTGAGGCTGTCGCGTCCGCTCGCGGATCAGATCACCCGCCACGCCCAGCAGGCCGCCGAGTCGGCGACTGCGACCGACGCGCTGATGCTCCTCGACGAGCGAGTCCACCACGCAGACCAGCAAGTCACCCGCGCGGACGAGGACGTGTCGATGATGCGGTCGGTCATCGAAAGCGCCCAGTCGCGGGCGCGGACCTCAGCGGCGCTCGCAGGGTCCCTGAGCTACGCAGCGAGCCACCCGGAGGCCACCGCCAGCCACCCGCATCAGACCCACACCAAGCCGTCCGACCCCGGCATCGCCATCTGAGAGGAAGGTGCACAACGTCATGAGCGATCGCACGTGGATGCAGGTCGTGATCTACTCCTGCCCGCCTGAGAGCGTGAACCGCGTGCTCGACGTGCTCGAGCAGTTCAACCTCGACAACGAGTACGTCCTGCCCGACGACCCGGAGCGAGACCCCGCCGCACCGCACCGCCTGCCCAGCCTCGAACTCGGCCGCGGGTACATCCACTCCGAGACCCCTTGCGGAACCAGCAACGACATCAGACAGGCCCTGCCCGAGGACGCCGCATGGAAGGTTTGGGAGGAACCCACCTACGTCGCTCTCGGCGAGGTATACCTGAATCACCCCGACTTGGCTTTGTTCAAGGCTGACTGCGACCACCGCGGCCGCCCGGTCTTCTCCAGCGGCGAGGTCGACGACCTCGTCGAACTAACCGGCGGCGACCGGGTCCAGTTGGGACACCGCACCGGCCGCACCTGGGAGATGGCGCTCGAACAGCTCGAGGCGATCAACAACGGGATCGTGATCCCTCGCGACACCGCTACAGCCTCGGCACCGCTGCAGGCAGCCGCGCTGAACCAACTGGCGTCCGGCCCCGCGAGGTGGCTTCCGCCCGATGCGTCCGGCCTCGCCCGCGCCACGACCGCCCCGAACCGCTAGGCGCTTTCGCGCATCCGATACGGCCCCTGCGCCCCGGGCGCCTTCGTTCACGACAACTGTCTCAATCACACGCACCGTTGGAAGGTAGGAACCCTGATGAACACGCTCACGATCAGGTCGCACGACGACCTGATCTCCTATGTACCGCACCTCATGCGGTTCCATCCCGAGGGGATGGTTTGCGTTCCGCTGAGCGGCGACGGTCCCCTCGCGCGACTCGACCTGCCACCGTCTCCCAAGGAGATGGAGCCGTTCCTGCAGACACTGTCCGACACCTACCTGCGTCGGCACCCCACCCAGCGCATCGCGCTTCTCGCTTACGGAGACGACGCGAGGGCCTGCATCGAAGCGCTCTCCGAGCTCGGTGACCGGCTGGCCAACGGCCAGCACCGCC
>NZ_JAURTI010000008.1:0-172907 GCF_031457855.1 Nocardioides sp. BE266
GGCCCGGCCGGCCCATGCTCTTTCTGCTTTTGCCTCTGCCTTCCGCCTCTCTCTGCGGCCCCCCCCCCCCCCCCCCGGGGGGGGGGGCCCCCCCCCCCCCCCCCCCCCCCCCACGACCGGACCCCACCCCTCCGACGGGAGCGAGACGATGAGCGACACCCTCAGCCAGCAGGTCTGGCGCGACTGGCCCGCGCTCGCCGAGCTCGACGCGTCGGTCGTCACCGTCGGTGTCTTCGACGGCTTCCACCGCGGCCACGTCGCGCTCGTCGAGGCCGCCCTGGCGGAGGGCCGCCGGCTCGGCCTGCCGACCGTCCTCGTCACCTTCGAGCCGCACCCGCTCGTGGTGCTCGCCCCCGAGCGGGCACCTCGCCAGCTCCTCTCCGTCGACGACCGCGTCGAGCAGGCGCTCTCGCTCGGCCTCGACGGTGTCGTCGTGCTGCCGTTCACCCGCGAGCTCGCGGCGCAGCCCGCGGCCGACTTCGTCGAGCAGGGCCTGGTCGCCCGGCTCGGCGTGCGGTCCCTCGTCGTGGGCGACAACTTCCACTGCGGGCGCGGGGGAGAGGGAGACGTCGCCTTCCTCGCCGCGGCCGGCCGCCGGCTCGGCTTCGACGTCAGCGGTGTCGACCTCGTCTGCCACGGCGAGCGCACCTGCTCCTCGACGGAGGTACGCCGTGCGCTCGCCGCGGGCGACCTGGCCACCGCCCGCGACCTGCTGGGTCGCAGCGACCCGCGCATCGCGGCCGTGGTCGACTGAGCCCGTGGGCTTCACGCACGAGACGCTTCCGCAACGGGTCCGCTTCGCCGCCGGCGAGGCGGACGCAGCCGTGCGCGAGGAGGTCGAGCTGCTCGGCGCCCGGCGGGCGATGGTCATCGCCTCACCACGTGGCACCGAGGTGGCGCGCGCCGTCACCGCCGGGATCGAGGTCGCGGTGCTGCACGACGGCGTACGCGAGCACGTGCCCCTGGAGATCGCGGAGGCCGCCCGTGCGGTCGCCGCCGAGCACGACGTCGACGTCGTCGTGAGCGTCGGAGGCGGTTCCGCGACCGGGCTCGGCAAGGCCGTCGCGTTGACCACCGGGTTGCCCCTCGTCGCCGTGCCGACGACGTACGCCGGCTCGGAGGCCACGGATGTCTGGGGCCTGACCACCGACGGCACCAAGACGACGGGCACCGACCGCCGCGTGCTCCCGCGCTCGGTGGTGTACGACGCTGCGCTCACGCGCGACCTCCCGGCCGGGCTCACCACGACCAGCGGGCTCAACGCCCTGGCGCACGCCGTCGACGCCCTCTGGGCTCCGCGCGCCGACCCGATCAACGCGGCCCTCGCCGGGGAGGGCGTACGTGCGCTGGCCGTCGCTCTGCCCGCCGTGCTCGACGCACCGCACGACCTCACCGCCCGGGAGCGGGTGCTCTACGGCACCTACCTCGCTTCCGCCGCGTTCGCGTCGTCGGGCTCAGGGCTGCACCACAAGATCTGCCACGTCCTCGGCGGCCGCTTCGACCTGCCGCACGCCGCGACCCACGCGATCGTGCTGCCACACGTGCTCGCGCTGAACGCGCCGCACGCCCCCGCCGCGGACCGGCGCCTGGCCGAGGCCTTCGGCTCCACCTCTGCGGTGCTCGGCCTCGCCGACCTCTACGACCGGCTCGACGCGCCACGGAGCCTCGCCGAGCTCGGTCTCCGCGACGACCAGGTCGCCGAGGCCGCCGCGGCGATCCTGCCGTCCGTGCCGCCGTCCAACCCGGCTCCCGTCGACCTCGGGGTGCTCGAGGTGCTGCTCCGCTCCGCGCTGCACGGCTGATCGGTCCACCCAGTAGGACGGTCGGCAGGAGCACCTCACCCTCCGGGTCGAGAATGGTCGTGTGGACACCGACGAGACTCCCCAGGCCGAGCTGCTGCGGCTCCGGTCGAGCATCGACAACCTCGACGCCGCGCTCGTCCACCTGCTCGCGGAGCGCTTCAAGTGCACCTCGCAGGTCGGCCGGCTCAAGGCGGCGGCGGGCTTCCCGCCCGCGGACCTCGACCGGGAGGAGCGCCAGATCGCCCGGCTGCGCCGGCTCTCGGAGGAGAGCGGGCTCGACCCCGTCTTCGCGGAGAAGGTCCTCGGCGTGATCATCGCCGAGGTGATCCGCAACCACGAGGCGTTCGCCAACGAGGCGTGACCAGCAGCGTCTGACCTGCGCCTATTCCACCCAGTGGAAGCGCCGGGTGCCGCCGCGGTGGCAGCCTCTCTACGGTCCCTGCCATGACGAGCACCCGGACCCAGGTCGCCATCGTGGGCGGCGGCCCCGCCGGCCTGATGCTGTCGCACCTGCTTCACCGGTCGGGGATCGAGAGTGTCGTGGTCGACCACCGCAGCGTCGAGGAGATCCGGACGACCCACCGCGCCGGGATCCTCGAGCGCGACAGCGTGCGGCTGCTGGCCGAGACCGGTGTCTACGAGGCCGGCCACGAGCGGGTGATCACCGACGGCGACCGGCACGGCGGCATCTACCTCCGCTTCGGCGGCGAGAGCCACCACGTCGACTTCGAGCACCTCGTCGGCGCCTCGGTCTGGCTCTACCCGCAGACCGACGTCTTCGTGGACCTCCACGCCGCGCGGACCCGCGACGGCGGCGACGTGCGCTACGGGATCACCAACACGGCAGTGCACGACGTCGACGGCGACCGCCCCCGGGTGACGTACGACGACGAGGCGGGGCTGCCGCACGAGGTGACCGCCGACCTCGTGGTCGGCGCCGACGGATCCCGCTCGATCTGCCGCAACCTGGTCGAAGGGCACAGCCGCTACACGCGCGAGTACCCCTTCGCGTGGTTCGGCATCCTCTGCGAGGCACCGCGGTCGAGCGACGAGCTGATCTACGCCCGGTCCGACCGCGGGTTCGCGCTGGTCAGCCAGCGCACCGACAGCGTGCAGCGGATGTACTTCCAGTGCGACCCGGCCGAGGACGCGAGCGCCTGGTCCGACGACCGGATCTGGAGCGAGCTCCAGGCGCGGCTCGCCGGGCCCGACGGCTTCGAGCTGAAGGAGGGGCCGGTCATCGAGCGGACGGTGCTGCCGTTCCGGTCGTTCGTCCAGACCCCGATGCGCAGCGGTCGGCTGCTGCTCGCCGGCGACGCCGCGCACACGGTGCCGCCGACCGGCGCGAAGGGCCTCAACCTCGCGCTCGCCGACACCCGGGTCCTCGCTGAGGTGGTCGAGCGGGCGCTCGGCAAGGGCGACCTCGACGCGCTCGAGGAGTACACCGACCGCGCGCTTGCGCGGGTGTGGAAGGCGCAGCACTTCTCCTACTGGATGACCACGATGCTCCACCAGGTGCCGGGCCAGCAGGAGCACCGGGACTTCGACGAGCTCCGCCAGCTCGGCGAGCTCACCAGCCTGGTCTCGTCCGAGGCCGGCGCCACCTACCTCGCGGAGGGATACACCGGATGGCCGACAGCATGAGCGGGCTCGAGCCGCAGGAGGTCATCGACAAGGAGATGGCCGACCTCTCCGCGTCGTATCAGGAGGCGGGCGTCGAGGAGACCCAGCCGCGGCGCGACTACGCGCCCTACCGCTCGTCCCTGCTGCGCCACCCCACCAAGGACCTCCAGCAGGTCGACCCCGAGGGCATCGAGCTGTGGGCGCCGGTGTTCGGCGCACGCGACGTCGGCGAGCTCGAGTCCGACCTCACCATCCAGCGTGGCGGCGAGCCGGTGGGGGAGCGGATGGTCGTGACCGGCCGGGTGCTCGACGGCGACGGACGGCCGGTGCGCCACCAGCTCGTCGAGATCTGGCAGGCCAACGCCGGCGGGCGCTACATCCACCAGCGCGACCAGCACCCGGCCGCGCTCGACCCGCACTTCACCGGCATGGGCCGCTGCCTCACCGACGCTGACGGCACCTACCGGTTCACCACGATCAAGCCCGGCCCCTACCCGTGGCGCAACCACCACAACGCCTGGCGGCCGGCGCACATCCACTTCTCGCTCTTCGGCACCGACTTCACCCAGCGGCTGGTGACCCAGATGTACTTCCCGGGCGACCCGCTCTTCGACCGCGACCCGATCTACCAGTCGATCGTCGACGCGCGTGCCCGCGAGCGCCTGGTGGCGACCTACGACCACGACCTGACCCAGCACGAGTGGGCGACCGGCTACCGGTGGGACATCGTGTTGACTGGATCGCACCGCACCCCGCTCGAGTCGGACACCGAGGAGGACCACGCATGACGCCCACCCCGACTCCCGGCCAGACCGTGGGGCCGTTCTTCCACTACGCGCTGCCCTACGACGGCGACGACGAGCTGGTGCCGCGCGGCGCGCCCGGCGCCGTACGGCTGCACGGGATCGTGTACGACGGCGCCGGCACGCCGGTGCCCGACGCCCTGATCGAGCTCTGGCAGGCCAACGCCTCCGGCGAGGTCGTGCAGCAGGCGGGGTCGCTGCACCGGGACGGCTGGACCTTCACCGGCTTCGGCCGCAGCGCCACCGACCGCGAGGGCCGCTACTCCTTCACCACGCTGGTGCCGGGGGAGTCAGCGCCGTTCTTCGCGATCACCGTCTTCGCCCGCGGGCTGCTGCACCGGCTCTTCACGCGGGCCTACCTGCCGGGTCGGACCGACGCGTTCCTCGACGGGCTCGACGCCGACCGGCGGGCCACCCTCGTGACCACCGCCGACCAGGACGGCTTCCGCTTCGACGTACGCCTCCAGGGCGAGGACGAGACGGTCTTCCTCGACTTCGGCGATGAGTGACCTGCTCTGGCCGGGTGACCGCCGGGCCGGGTCGCTCTTCACCGACGAGGCGTTCGTGCGGGCGATGGTCGCGGTCGAGTCGGCGTCGGTCGGCGCCGAGCTCGACGTCCCCTTCGGTCCGTTCGACGCGGAGGCCGGCGGCAACGCGGTCATCCCGCTCGTCGAGGCGTTGAAGAAGGCCCACCCCGACCTCGACGTGCACACCGGGCTCACGTCGCAGGACGTGCTCGACACCGCGCTCGTGCTGATGCTGCGCGAGGCCGGGGGCGCGGTGCGCGCGGACCTGGCCTCGGCGACCCGGGCCCTCGACGACCTCGCAGCGCGGCACGGTGACACCCCGATGGTCGGCCGGACGCTCACCCAGTGGGCGTTGCCGATCACCTTCGGCCACAAGCTCGACGCGTGGCGCTCGGGCCTGGCGGCAGCCGACGAGGATCTGGTCTCGCTGTCCTTCCCGGCGCAGTGCGGCGGCCCGGTGGGCACCCTGCGCGACGGCCGGATCGCTGCGCGCCTCGGCCTCGACGACGTACCTGCCTGGCACACCGACCGCCGGCCGATCACCCGGATCGCCGACGCGCTCACCGCGGCCACCGACGCGTGCGGGCGGATCGCGCGCGACGTGCTCGAGCTGTCCCGGCCCGAGATCGGCGAGGTCTCCGAGGGCTCCGGCGGCGGCTCGTCGTCGATGCCGCACAAGGCCAACCCGGTGCTGTCCGTGCTGGTCCGACGGGCGGCGCTGACCACGCCCCAGCTGCTCGCGACGCTCCACCTCTGTGCCGCAGACCAGGTCGACGAGCGCGCCGACGGTGCGTGGCACGCCGAGTGGGACACGCTGCGCCTGCTGGCACGGCGTACCGCCGTCGCCACCAGCCAGACCGCCGACCTGCTCGACCGCCTCCAGATCCACCCGGACCGGATGGCCGCCAACCTCGCCGCCGCCGACGCGGCCCGCTGACCCCACCAGGAGGTGCCATGACGAAGTACGACGACGGCATGGAGGTTCGCCGCGAGGTGCTCGGCGACGCTCACGTCGACCGCGCGACCGAGCGGATCACCGACCTCGACCGCGACTTCCAGACCATGATCACGGAGTACGCGTGGGGCACGGTCTGGACCCGGCCCGGGCTGGACCGACGCACGCGCTCGCTGATCACGATCACCGCGCTCATCGCGCGCGGCCACCACGAGGAGCTCGCGATGCACCTGCGCGCCGCGCTCCGCAACGGTGTCACGAGGGAGGAGATCGGCGAGACCCTGCTGCAGAGCGCGATCTACTGCGGCGTCCCCGACGCCAACTCGGCCTTCCGCATCGCGCGCGAGGTGTTCGCGGAGGCGGACGACTGAGGCGTGGCCGCCTCGCCTCCGGAGATGTACCTTCCCAGTTGAAGGCGCAACCAGGAGGACGAGCATGACTGCGATCGACCGTGCCGCCATCGAGGCCGAGCGCGAGCGGATCCGCTCGACGTACCTCCAGCCCGACGAGAGCCGACCGGCGTCGAGCGCCCGCGGCCTGCACCACTTCGCCGTCGTCGCGCGCGACGTCGAGGAGACCGTGCGGTTCTACCAGGAGGTGCTCGGGTTCCCGCTGACCGAGATCTTCGAGAACCGCGACTACGAGGGCTCCAACCACTTCTTCTTCGACATCGGGCACGGCAACCTGCTCGCCTTCTTCGACTTCCCGGGGCTCGACATCGGGCCCTACGCCGAGGTGCTCGGCGGGCTGCACCACATCGCCATCTCCGTCGAGCCCGAGGCCTGGGCGCGGCTCAAGGGCAACCTCGACTCCGCAGGTGTCGAGTACCTCGAGGAGAGCGGCACCTCGATCTACTTCCGCGATCCCAACGGGGCGCGGCTCGAGCTGATCGCCGACCCTTTGGGGGAGATGTACGGCACCAAGGTGCTGTAGTCGATGGCTGGCATCACCGCTGGCTGATTCCGCCGGTGCGGCCGGTGCGGTTCGCTGGTGCGGTGACGACCGACACACCGGACATCGAGTGGCAGGCGCAGTGGATCTCCCCGACGGCGACGGGGGACGTGCCCGGGCGCCGACCGGCGTACGCGCTGCGCGGCTCGGTCCGCGTTGACGCGCCCGTACGCCGCGCGACGTGGCACGCGACCGCGCACGGGATCTACGAGCTGTCGATCGACGGCACGCGCGTAACGGCCGACGAGCTCACGCCCGGCTTCACGGAGTACGCGCACCACACCCAGGTGCAGACCTACGACGTCACCGCGCTCCTCGGCGAAGGGGCGCACACGCTCGACGCGCTCCTCGCGGACGGGTGGTACCGCGGCCAGGTCGGCATCCTGCGCGCCACGGACCAGTGGGGGACGGAGACGGCCTTGCTCGCCCAGCTCGAGCTCGAGCACGCCGACGGCTCCCGCACCGTCGTCGGCACGGACGCCGCCTGGCAGTGGTCGCCTTCGCACATCGTGGCCGCCGACCTGATCGAGGGGCAGCGCGAGGACCGGCGCCTCGTCGACTCCTTCTCCTGGCAGCCTGTTGCCGTCTCCACTCGTGGGTACGACACCCTGGTGGCGCCGGTCGCGCCGCCGGTGCGGGCGGTGGAGGAGCTCCGCCCCGTGTCGGTCACCTCGCCCCGGCCCGGGGTGTTCGTCGTCGACCTCGGCCAGAACATCAACGGCCGGGTGCGCCTCACCAGCCTCGGCCCGGCCGACACGGAGATCACCCTCACCCACGGCGAGGCGCTCGGCCCCGGCGGCGACGTGATGATGACGCACCTCCAGCCGGCCATGCCGTTCCTGCCCGAGCCGCTGAGTGCCGGTCAGGTCGACAGCGTCGTCTCGGCCGGTGTCCAGGGCGACGTGTTCGAGCCGCGCTTCACCACCCACGGCTTCCAGTACGTCCGCGTCGAGGGCCACCCCGGCCCGCTCACCGCCGACGACGTCACGGGAGTCGTCGTGCACACCGACATGGGGCGGCGCGGCTCGTTCTCGTGCGATGTGGACCGGTTGAACCGGCTGCACGACGCGGCCGTGTGGAGCTTCCGCGGCAACGCCTGCGACGTGCCGACCGACTGCCCGACGCGCGAGCGCGCCGGCTGGACGGGTGACTGGCAGCTCTACGTGCCGACGGCGTCGTACCTCTATGACGTGCAGGGGTTCTCGCAGAAGTGGCTGCGCGACCTCGCCGTGGCGCAGTGGCCCGACGGCAACCTCGGCAACATGGCGCCCATGCCGGTCGCGGAGAAGACCGGCTTCCTCGAGAAGATGAACGGCTCCGCCGGCTGGGGCGACGCGATCGTGCTGGTGCCGTGGGAGCTCTACAGCGAGTACGGCGACACCGCCACGTTGTCGGCGATCTGGCCCGCGATGGTGGGGTGGCTCGACCGCGTCGAGCGGATGGCGTCAGGCTCCCGCCACCCCGACCGCGTCGCGAAGCACCCCGAGCCCGAGCCGCACGAGCAGTACCTCTGGGACACCGGCTTCCACTGGGGCGAGTGGCTCGAGCCCGGGGGAGAGCCCTCGGACTTCCCGGCGTTCATCGCGATGGACAAGTCCGACGTGGCGACGGCGTTCTACTGCTGGACCGCCTCCCACGCGGCCCGGATCGCCTCGCTGATCGGGGAGTCGTCCGCCCGCTACGAGGCGCTGGCCGAGGGTGCGCTCGCGGCCTGGCGCACCGAGTACGTCGCCCCCGACGGCCACATCACGCCGCACACCCAGGCCAACCTCGTGCGCGCCCTGACGTTCGGGCTGGTGCCGCCGGAGCACCGGCAGCGGGCGGCCGACGACCTCGCCGCGCTGGTCCGTTCCGCGGGGACCCACCTGCAGACCGGCTTCCTCTCGACCCCCGACCTGCTCCCCGCCCTCGCCGACCACGGCCACCTCGACCTGGCGTACGAGCTGCTCCTCCAGGACTCCGAGCCCTCCTGGCTGACGATGATCGACCGCGGCGCCACCACGGTCTGGGAGCGCTGGGACGGCATCCGCGAGGACGGCTCGGCCCACGAGTCGCTCAACCACTACTCCAAGGGCGCGGTGATCTCGTTCCTCCACCGCCACGTCGCCGGGCTCCAGCGCCTCGAGCCGACGTGGACGCGATTCCGGCTCGCGCCTCAGCCCGGCGGCGGGATCACTCGCGCCTCCACGTCACACCTGTCGGTGCACGGGCTCATCTCGGTGGCGTGGGATGCCTCTGACGGCTTCTCGCTGGAGGTCACCGTGCCGGACGGGTGTGTGGCCGAGGTCGTGCTTCCGAGCGGAGAGACGTACGAGGTCGGCTCGGGGTCGCACACCTTCTAGTCCACGCTCGGGTGGAAGGCGTCACGCGTCATCGCCCGGGTGCGGGCCCCGGCACCGGCCCGACCACTCGCCGGGCGACTCGGGCAAGCAGCAAGGGCGACGGGTGCCACACCATGGCGTCCGCGGGATCCCAGGCGTAGGACGGCACGACGCGTCCTGGCTCGAGCAGGGCACGGAGGCCGGGCATCGCGAGCGCGTCGGCCGACCATTCGTACAGCTCCTCGAGCCTCGGCAGGACCACCCCCACGTCGACGAGGTGGCCGAAGCCGTGCTCGGCCGCGACGTACGACTCCACGTCCTCACCGAGTGGGTAGTCGTCGGGCAGGATCCGCGACAGCGACAGGAAGACGCCGGTCATGCCGAGCCGCGGATCTCCCAACGGCCGGCCGAGGAGCGCGAGCCGCCCGAGTGCCAGTCGGGGCTCGGCCACCAGGGCGTGGGCGAGGAGGACCCGAACGAGGACCAGGTTGATGAAGAAGCGTTCGACGCGACCCTCCTGCCATGCCACGGGCTCGTTCGCCAGGTACGCCGACACGATCGAGGTGTTGTGCCCTCGGTACCACGTGCGCGCCGTCGGCCGTTCGATGAAGTCGAGCGTCGCCGCCGCCCCGGGAGTGCGAGGTCGGCCCGCGCGCCCGAAGGCCAGCGCCGATGCCTCACAGACGTCGCGCAGCAGCGACTCGTTCAGGGTCCGCCACCACGGGCTGCCCGGAGTCGCCGACGACGGGGGAGCGAGCAGCCCACGCCGCAGCTGCCACCCCATGAAGGCCGAGGCAGCGCGCCGGTATGGCAGGTAGCCGCGGTCCACGTCGGGCGGCAGTCGGTAGAGCTCGCGCAGGAGCTCCAACCTCGACTCGGGGAGGTCGCGCACCCGCGACACCCGCTCATCGGCGTACGCCGCCGCTGTGGCTTCCACCATCGATCGATCCTGACAGGACGCCGGCCTGGGTGGTCTCGAGCCAGACCAGCTCCACGGGCTCGACGTACGACGCGATGTGCTCCTCGCGGTCGCACGACCCATCACTGGCGTTGGTGTGGCTGACGTCGGGCGCCAGGATCTCCCGCACCCGACGGGCGTCCCCGGACACCGAGGCCGCGGTCCGCGCAGTCACCACCTCGGCCACGGCCTCCTCGTCGGCACCCACGTCCCCAGTCTCGCCGGAGAAGGGAGCCGGGGCCAGAGCTCGCGCGCCGACGTCCGTCGGCGTTGTTCAGCCGAGGCACGCCGTCATCCGGATCGAGACGAGCAGGCCTGGGATCTCTGCCCCAACTTGGCCGCGTAGCGCGTCGGCAGATCGGTCGGGAACCAGCGGGCGTACTCCTCCTTCATGCCGGCGACGTCGCCCGGTTCGGTGAGCAGCACCCCCACATCAGAGGCGATCGTGTGGTCACAGGCGGCGGCGTGACGGATTTCGGGTCGCACCGAGTCCAGTGGGGTCTACGTCCGCTTGGGGAACGCGCCTTTCCAAGCGTCGAGGTCACCAGCGGAAACAGTCACACCCCTCTTGCTCACCACATCGGGGACCTTCCGGTGGAGAGCGCTGGCGAGCCCGACCTGATTCGAGTGCGAAAGCTCGCCGGCCCGTTCGAACCGCACGAGCAGATCCATGATCTGGCTCAGATTCTGCTGTTCGTGAGCTGCGTCCTCCTGCTTGGACTCGTCCAGCAGGTATATCGCTTGGCTGGCCAGGAGCGAGACGAATATTGGTCGAAGGTTCGGAGCATTGTTCCAAGCACCTTCAACGACGGCAACGCCGACGCTCCGCCGCTGAGTGCCGCCGGTGAAGTACTCCAACGACTTGAGCACGATGTCTTCGTAGCGCTGCTCACCGCGCTCAGCTGCCGCTGCCTTCCTGTCGAGATACCCGTAGGTGGCAACGACGACACTGATCAGGGCGGTGAGCAGAGCTGCCACGAGCGAGATGATGTCCTCGGACTTGAACGTGGACACCTTCTTGACGGTGATTGTGGCTATGCCGGCAAAGACGACCACCGTGAGCGCCATGAGGACGAAAGCCCAGACATCCTTCGAGCGCTCCCCGGTGCCTGGCACGCGCGTGCGATCCGAGGCGGCGTCCGCCAGCACAGCCATCTTTGAGATTTAGACCTCGGACTGTGCCAACGTCAATAGCGCGTTGCGGAAGAGTTCCTGCATGACAGCGATCCCCGACCTCGACGACCACGGCATGGTGGCGCTCGTCCATGGCCAGGCCGTCGAGGCGGGGATGGACACCGGCGCGACCTCGACGACGAACTGGTGGTCCCACGCGACACGCACCCAGTGCGTCTGCGATGCGCGGATCCACGGCACGGCCCTCCCGGAAGGCGACGGGTCGAGCTCGAGCGTCTGTCGCTCGCGCCCGGCCGACTGCTCGGACCAGCATCGCGCGCTGTGCCGCACAAGTCACGGCGGACCAGACAGCCGCGGCGCAGTCCATTCGCCGCCGGGGGCGAGCGCGGAGGTCAGGCGTGGGTCTCGATCGGCCGCCCGCTGTTGAGCGCGACCATCTCCGGCCAGAGGGCGGGGATGATCAGCGGCGTCGGGGGCTCGTAGTCGGGGAACAGCTCGACGTAGGCCCGGTGGAGGTTGCAGACGACACGCTCGCCCTCGGGCCAGTCGGCGTACGGTCCTCCGGCTGCCTTCTGCGCGGCCTCGAGCGGCGTCAGCCCGGAGTCGTACGACGACCGCGCGAGGTCGGCGATCCAGTCGACGTAGCCGATGAGGTCGTCGAGCACGCGCCCCACCTCGTCGCCCCGGCAGGCAGGTCCGTGGCCAGGGAGGAGCGCCACGGGAGCCAGGTCCTTCATGGCGAGAGCAGCCGACCGGAAGCCGGCCAGCGAGCCCTCGAGGAAGATCGGGTGCCCGCCGGAGAAGGCGAGGTCCCCGGCGAACATCACGCGCTGCGACGGCAGCCAGACGCCGATGTCGTTCGTCGAGTGCGCCGGCCCCATCACCTTCAGCTCGACCGCGAAGTCGGACAGGTGCAGCGAGATGTCCGAGCCGATGGTCAGGTCCGGCGGCCGCACGACCAGGTCGCCGTAGTCGGCGGGCAGTTCGGCGGTCGCCTTGAGCTGGGCGCGGATGACGCCCTCGCGGCAGAGGTCGTGGCCGATGATCGTCGTCGATTCGGGGAGGAAGCCGTTGCCGTAGGTGTGGTCGGGGTGGTGGTGGGTGTTGACCAGGATCCGGGGCGAGCGAGGTGTCACACCGCCGACCTCGGCGAGCAGCGAGCGGTTGCGCTTCTCCGTCGACGTGGTGTCGACGAGCACGGCGTCACCGGCGTCGTCGACGACGAAGCCGCAGTTGTTCACCATCCAGCCGCCGTCGGGCTGCACGTAGGCGAACACCCCCGGCGCGAGCTCGTCGAGGTAGGCCTTGCCGTCGTCCCAGGTCATGCGCCAAGTCAGCCCGACGGTGACGGTCACCACAAGGCTGACGGCCATCACCAGCACCGATCACTGGCATGCGCGACGACCGGTTCCGAACCCGCGACGGAGTTGGTTGACTGAGGTCGTGACACACGAGACGCAGGGGCAGGTGCGCCTGCCGCTGCTCCTCGTGCTCGCCTCTGCCGCCGCGGTCGCGCCGGTGTCCACGGACCTCTACCTCCCTGGGTTCCCCGCGATCGCGGCGGCGCTCGACGCGAGCCCCAGCGGCGTACAGCTCACGCTCACCGCATTCCTCATCGGCCTCGCGTTCGGGCAGCTGGTGATGGGTCCGGTCTCGGACAGGTACGGCAGGCGCGGTCCGTTGCTCGCCAGCGCCACCGTCTGCGTCGTCGCGGGCGTCGTGTGCGCCCTCGCGCCCAGCCTGCCGGTCCTGATCGCCGCACGTGCGGTGCAGGGCTTCGCCGGCGCCGGCGGCATGGTGATCGGGCGCGCCGTCATCGCCGACATCGTCACCGGCCGCGCGGCCGCGCGGGCCTTCACGCTGATGCTCACCGTGGGCGGCATCGCCCCCGTGCTCGCGCCGCTCATCGGTGGGCTGCTCGCGGACCCGGTCGGTTGGCGCGGCCTGCTCTGGACCGTCACCGGCCTGTGCGTGGCGATGCTGGTCGCCGTGCTGCTGGTCCTCGAGGAGACCCACCCGCCCGAGCGGCGTACGACGGGGGAGACCTCGGCGCTCACGGCGATGCGCTCGGTCGTCGGCAACGGCCGCTTCCGTGGCCCGGTCGCAGTCCTCGCGTGCACCTTCGGCGTGCTGATGGCCTACGTCTCGTCCTCGCCGTTCGTCTACCAGAACGTGGTCGGCCTCAACGAGGTGCAGTACGGCCTCGCCTTCGGCGTCAACGCTGTCGGCCTGATCAGCGCGGGCTACGTCTCGAGCAGGGTCATCGACCGCTGGGCACCGGCGACCGTGCTCCGCACGTGCATCGGCGTCCAGCTCGGCGCCACCCTGACGTTCGTGGCGCTGGCGGCGACGGACGCACCGGCCTGGACCTACCCGGTGCCGATCTTCGTCGCGGTGATGAGCAACGGCGGGATCATGGGCAACGCGGCAGGCCTGGCGATGTCGGAGGTCCGGCCGGTGGCCGGTGCGGGGAGCGCCGTGCTCGGGTTCACCCAGTTCGCGCTCGGTGCGCTCGTCTCGCCGCTGGTGGGCCTCGGCGGTGACCACTCCGCGCTCGTGCCGGCCGTCGTGATGGCGTGCGCCTCGGGCCTCGGGTTCACCGCCAGCCGGCTCGCCCTGCACTCACCCGTCGGCCAGGTCGTCCTCGACCGAGACGGCGACGTCGTAGAGCAGCTCCCGTAGCCACACCACGGCGGGCTCGGTGTCGCGACGGGGGTGCCAGTGCGCGGCCTCGGTGATCCGGACCGGCTCCAGCGGGGTGGAGGCGATGGCGAGGCCGAGGATGTCGGCCGACTTCCGGGCCAGTCGCGACGGCACGAAGGCGCACATCCCGGTGCCGCTCACGGCAAAGGGGAGCACGAGCAGGCTGGAGACCCGGACGAGCACCGTGCGGTCGACGATCCCGGCGCGCTCGAGCTCGACCTCCAGCGGCCGCCGCCGCGCGCCCGCGGCGCCGAACTCGGCGACGGCGTGCGGCATCTGCTGCAGGTCGTCGATCGACAGCGCACCCTCGCGCACGCGGGGGTTGTCGCGGTCCACGACGCACACGAGCTCGTCGGTGAACACCGGCTGCGTGCGGCCCGGGAACTCGAAGCCGAGCGGGCCGACGATGAGGTCGCGGCGCAGCAGCTGCGCCTCGAACTGGCCGGCGCCGACGTTGACCGGGTCGAGCGCGAGGGAGCACCCGGGCGCCTGCGCGGCGAGGTGCCGCATGAGGGGCTCCGACAGCACCGTCATGGCGTACTCCGACATGCTCACCGCGAAGGGGCGCGAGCTCGAGGAGGGGTCGAACGCGCGCTGGTTTCCCAGCAATCGCTCGGCGGCCTCGACGGCGTCCGCGACCGCCGGCTTGAGGTCCTCGGCGAGCGGCGAGAGCTCGAAGCCACGGCCGACGCGGACGAGCAGCTCGTCGTCGAAGTGCTTGCGCAGCCGGGCGAGCGCGCCGCTCATGGCCGGCTGGCTCATCGTCATCCGCTCGCCGGCGTGGGTGAGGTTCTTCTCCTCGAGGAGCGCGTGCAGTGACAGCAACAGGTTCGCGTCGACGTCTCGGAGCCTCTCCCTCACAGGGTGTGACAGTAGTCTCACCACCCATGACGCTGGGAGGAATCGACCTCAACCTCTTGATCTCCCTGAAGGTGCTCCTCGAGGAGGGCAACGTGACCCGCGCGGGTCAGCGTCTGGAGCTCAGCCAGCCCGCGATGAGCGCCTCGCTGGCCCGCCTGCGACGCCGCTTCGACGACGAGCTCCTGGTGCGCGCCGGCCGCGACTACGAGCTCACGCCGCTGGCCAAGGACCTGCTGCCGGAGGTGCAGCACGCCGTACGCCTGCTCAGCCGCGCGCTGCGGCTGGAGGACCAGTTCGACCCGACGACCAGCGAGCGCACGTTCCGGCTGTCGATGAGCGACTACGCCATCTCCGTCGTCCACGAGCCGCTGCTCCGCCTGATCGAGTCGACCGCACCAGGGGTGCGACTCGAGATCGAGGGGCTCGGCGTCGACATCCGCAGCTCCGAGAAGGTGCTCGTCGACTTCGACGCCCTGATCGCGCCGCTGGGCTTCGGCTTCCCCGGCGCCTCCCGCCCGCTGTGGCGCGACCGGATGGTGCTGATGGCGTCGTACGACCACCCGCGCCTGCACGAGGGAGGTCTCACCCTCGAGGCGCTCGCCGAGGTGCCGCACGCCGTCGCCGGCTTCGGCCCGGGCATCCTGACCCCGGCCGACCGGGTCTTCGGCGAGCTCGGGATCACCCGCCACGTCGCCCTCCAGGTGCACGGCTTCCTGCCGCTGCCCTTCGTGATCGCCGGCACCGAGATGGTCGCGGTGGTGCCGGAGCGCCTGGCCCGTACGCATGTGCGCGAGGGCGGTCCGGTGGTCATCGTCGAGCCGCCCTTCGACGAGGTGGTGCTCGCCGAGGGCTACTGGTTCGGGCGCGACCGGATGTCCGACCCCGCCCACCGCTGGCTGTTCGCCCGCTTCGACGAGCTCGCGGAGGGGCTGGTCGAGGAGCCGGCCGGGGACCTCGCTACGACGTGACCCAGTGGTTGCGGTTGGTCGCGCCGTCGGGTCCGGCCAGGTGGCCGACGAACACGCCCCGCGGGTCGCGGGCCGAGCGGATCGCCTCGAGCCGCTCCCAGTTGTCGTCGGCCATGAAGCGGACCTGGCGGTGGGAGAGGTCGGAGTCGCCGAGGTACTGGCCCGCGGTCACCGGCTCGAGGTCGGCCATCGCGTCGTCGAGCCACGCCCGGCAGCGCTCGTCGTCGGACTCGTCGTCCCAGCACGTGTAGGCCGCGAGGTAGATCTCCGACTGCATCGAGAACGCCATGTCGGGCAGCTCGCGCAGCGGCGCCATCGAGAACCAGATGGTGAACGCCCTGGGGTGGGGGAGCGTCGTGAACGCCTTGCGCATCGCCGGCACCACCTCGGCGGAGGAGCCGGTGAGCCAGGCGTTGTCGACGGCCCACCGATGGCCTTCCGGGTTGTCGTCGAGCTGGCGCTTGCGCTGCTCGGCGATCGTCGTCGGGACGGCATCGAGCACCATCAGTGCCCGGTCGAGCGCTGGGCTGGCCCGGAACGGCGCCAGGGCCCGCTGGGCGTCGTCGTCGGAGTCGACGAGCGCGAGCGCGGTGACCAGCAGCACCGGGTCGGGCGAGACGGTCAGGTCGGTCTTGGTCAGCGCCACGATCTCGACGGTGTCCTCGACCGTGTGGTGGGTGTCGTGCAGCCAGGTCATCACCTCGTCGAAGTCGGCGAGGTCGTAGGCCTGGACGGTGAGCCCGAGGTGCTGCGGGCGGGGGAGCGTGCGCAGGTGGAAGCGGGTGACGACGCCGAAGAAGCCGGGGCCTGCGCCCCGGGCGGCCCAGAAGAGGTCGGCGTTCTCGTCGGCGGAGGCCCGGACCAGCTCACCGTCGGCGGTCACCACGTCGAGGGCGACGACGTACTCCGCCGCCCAGCCCCACCCGCGGGCGTTCCAGCCCTGGCCGCCCTGCAGCAGGAAGCCGCCGATGCCGACGCTGGGGCAGTGGCCGCCGGGGAAGAACCGGTCGCGCTCCTCGAGGAACGGGCCGAGCTCGAGGCCGCCCTTGACCGACGGGGTCGCGGACACGACCTGCGTCTCCTCGTCGTAGGTGATCTCCCTGAAGTCGCCGAGGTCGATCACGAGCGCGTCGCTGCGCACCGACCACTGCGCCCAGCTGTGCCCGCCGGAGCGTACGGCGACCTGCCAGCCGCGCTCGACGGCCAGCCGGACCGCCGCGACGACCTCGTCCTCCGACGTCGGGCGGACCACTGCGGCCGGCTGGCGGTCGGTCAGCCGCCGGTTGAAGATCCGGTCGACCCGCGCCTCTTCGAACCCAGCGGCGCCGACCTCGATCACGCGGGTGCCACCAGGGCGCCGAGGGTCTCGCCCATGATCCGGCCCGGGTCGGCACCCGGGGTCTCCGGGTGCATCTCCCACTCGGCGAGGGTGAGGCTGTTGTCCAGCACCATCTTCACGCGCGGGAAGCGGCGCTCCATGAAGGCCGGCAGCACGTCCTCCACCGCGTCGCCCGAGGTCAGCATCTCGGCCAGGATCACCGCGTCCTCGGCGCACATGGCGGCGCCCTGGGCGATCAGCGGCGGGCAGGCGTGGGCCGCGTCGCCGATGATGATCGTGCGGCCGCGGTGCCACGGGGAGTCGACGCAGATGGCCTCGATCCACGCATAGTTGACGATCGCGTCGTCGGCGAGGCTGTCGCGCACCTGGCCCCAGATGCCGCCGTAGCCCTGGCCGCGCTCCTTGAGCAGCGCGCCGTTCGGGCCCTCTCCGATGAAGGAGCGGTCGAGGTTCTCCTCGAGCAGGAAGGCGTAGCAGAGGTCCTCGGAGATCGGGGTGTAGCCGGCCTTGTACTTCGGCCCGCCGAAGTAGAGCTCCGAGCAGTCCATCTCCGGCGGCCGCTTGGCGACGGTCCGCCAGATGCCCATGCCGACCGGCTGAGGCTTGGTGTCGATACCGATCATCTCGCGCACCTTCGACCGGATCCCGTCGGCGCCCACGAGCAGGTCGGCGGTCTCCACGGT
This sequence comes from Nocardioides sp. BE266, assembly GCF_031457855.1. NCBI lineage: Bacteria > Bacillati > Actinomycetota > Actinomycetes > Propionibacteriales > Nocardioidaceae > Nocardioides > Nocardioides sp. BE266. The sequence continues at coordinate 17,629 of NZ_JAURTI010000008.1, forward strand.
GCCGTCGGCGAGCGTGACGCGCACCGAGTCGCCCTGGTCGTCGATCGCCGTCAGCGTCGTGCCGAGCCGCACGTCGACCCCGGCCTCGTCCAGCATCTCCTCGATCAGGTCGGCGATGTCGCCGCGCACGGCGCCCATCGTGCCGGGGAGGTCCGGCCCGCCCATCGGGGGCGTGGGCATCTCGGCGACGACGTGGCCGTCGGGGGTCTTCATCCGCAGGTGGCTGAAGGCGAAGCCGCGCTCCTTGAGGCGGTCGTAGAGACCGACCGCGTCGAACGCCTTCAGCGCGTTGCCCTGGAGCGTGATGCCGTGGCCGACGCCGCCGAGCTCGCTGCGCTGGTCGACGAGCACGACCTCGACGCCGCGCTGGCGCAGCCCGAGCGCGAGCACGCCGCCAGCGATGCCGCCGCCGATGATGACGACCTTGCGGACCTGCGTGTCGGCGCTCATGCGCTGACCTCCTCGTACATCGATGCGCGCGAGCCGGTGATCCAGCCGACGACGTGGTCGCGGTCGCAGCCCTTGGCGGGCACGTCGGCGACCTTGCGACCGCGGTTGAGGATGACGATCCGGTCGGCGACCTCGTAGCAGAGCGGGAGGTCGTGGGTGACGACCACGATCGCGATGCCCTGGTCGGCCATCCGCCGGATCAGGCTCTGGACGTTCTTCGTCTGCTCGTATCCGAGGGCGGCCGTGGGCTCGTCCAGCAGCAGTACGCCGCCTCGCTCGCCGCTGACCCGGATGGCGCTGCGGGCGATCGCGACCACTTGGCGCTGGCCGCCCGACAGCATCTCGACCGGGCGCGTCATCGACGCCGTACGCACGCCGAGGCGGTCGAGCTCGGCCTCCGAGCTCTTGCGCATCGCCTTGCGGTCGACGAAGCCGAGCCAGCCGAGCGGGCCGCGGCGCAGGGTCTCCTGGCCCATGTTGAGGTTGGTCGAGATGTCCTGCGGCTCGACCAGCGAGAGGTCCTGGTAGACCATCTGGATCCCCGCGGCCGAGGCGTCGCTCGGCGCGTGGAAGGTGTGCTCCGTGCCGTGGACGCTGATCGTGCCGTGGGTGGGGCGGTGCGCCCCCGACATCACCTTGAGCAGCGTCGACTTGCCGGCGCCGTTGTCGCCGAGGAGCGCGACGACCTCACCGGGGTTGACGTGGATGTTGATGTCGGCGAGCGCCCGGACGAAGCCGTAGTGGAGCTCGATGCCGCGGAGCTCGAGGGCGGGAGCAGTCATGGCCTCAGACCTTCTTCTCGTGGACGGACAGGTTCACCGACATCAGCCGGTTCTCGACGCTGGTCTGCAGCAGCCGCTCGACGAGCAGCGAGGCCAGCAGCAGCACGCCCGTGAGGACCGTGGCCCAGTAGGGCTGGATGCCGCGGATGGTGAGGCCGTTGCTGATGGTCGCGAGCACGAGGGCTCCGACCAGGACGCGCGGCAGGCTGCCTCGTCCGCCGGTGAGCGAGACTCCGGCGAGGGCCACGGCCGTGAGCGCGGTGAAGATGATCGCCGGGCTGGCGTTGGGGTTGGCCTCGGTCACGTTGGCGGTGTTGACCAGGCCGCCGACCGACGCGAGGACGCCAGAGATGACGAAGCCGAGCACGACGTAGCGGTTGCTGGCGATGCCGGCGCGGCGTACGGCCTCGGCGTTGGCGCCGACCGCCATCAGCCGCAGGCCGTCGCGGGTGCGGGTGAGGAAGACCGTGCCCACGACGAAGACCGCGGCGACGATGAAGACCGGCGCCGGGATGCCCGGGAACGAGTCGGTCCGCAGGTAGCGGTGGGTGCCCATGAACTCGAGCTGCGTCAGGCCGGGGAAGGTGTAGCCGCCGGCGACGACCGCCGCCAGGCCGGTCAGCACCGACAGGGTTCCGATGGTGACGATGATCGGGTTGAAGCCGCGCAGCGAGATCAGGCCGTTGACCACGCCGACCACCAGGCCGACGACGAGGCCGGCGAGCAACGCCAGCCAGGTGCCGTACCCGTGGGTGAGCAGCCAGCCGCACACGCACCCCGACAGGGCGGCGGTGCCGGGCAGGGACAGGTCCAGGACGCCGGTCATGATGCCGATGCCCACGCCGGCCGCGAAGAGAGCGGTCAGGGCGCCGGCGTTGGCGATCAGCAGCGCGTTGTCGATCGTGAAGAAGTACGGCGAGCACCAGACCGCGAAGGCCACGATCAGCAGGCCCCACAGCATGAAGATGCCCCGGTCACGCAGGAAGACCAGCACCGACACCGACCGGGGGACGTCGTGGCCGGTGGGGACCGCCCCGGGGGCGGGGCTGCCGGTGTCGACAGCCCCGTCCTCGGTCGTCCCGGAGGTGATCTCCGAGTTGCTCGTCGTCATGGTCAACCTTCAGCCCTCGGCCTTGACGACTTCCTGGGGGACGGTGAGCTGGACGCCCTCCGCCTCGGGGTCGTCGATCATCGCGGTGAGCGCGTCGAACGACTGGGCCATGTCGGCCTGGAACTGCAGGGCCACCACGGCGTAGATGTCGCCGGACTTCACCGCGGCGAGGGTCTCCTCGTTGCCGCCGCCCTCGGTGATGCAGGGGATGTCCTTGCCGGCGGCCTTGTAGGCGCCGATCGTGCCGAGCGCACCTTCGTCGTTCTGGGCGAAGACGGCGGTGACGTCGGGGTTGCCCTGCAGCGCGTTGCCCACGTCGGTCTGGGCGGCCGTGCGGTCGCTGACGGTGATCGTGGTGACGATCTTCGCGTCGGGGGCGGTGGCGGCGAGGGCCTTCTTGACGGCGCCCTCGAACTCCTCCTTGCCGGCGGTGCCGGGGGAGGACTCGGCGAAGAGCACCTCCGACTTCCCGTCGTAGCGCTCGTTGATGCAGTTGCCGAGCTCGGTTCCGGCGGCCTCCCCCTCGGCCTCGTAGTCGATGGTGGAGAAGGAGACGCCCGGCTGGAGGCCGTCGAGGCCGTAGTCCTCCGGGACGCCGTTGAGGATCATCGGCACGCCCTTGTCGAGGGCGGTCTGGACGAGGGCCGACATGGCGGGCGGGGCGACCGCGATGGTCCAGGCGCCGGCGACCGAGCCGCTCTCGATGGACGCCTGGAGGTCGGTGACCTGCTTCTGCGGGTCGAGCTTGGGGTCCTGGACGGTGACGTCGTACCCCTTCTCCTTGCCGTAGGCCTGCACGCCCTCGGAGAGCTGCTTCATCGCGGGGATCTGGAGTCCCAGCGGCGAGAACACGATGGTCTTGCTGGCGCCCGAGTCACCGTCCGAGCCGCTGTCGGTCGCGCCGTCGGCAGGCTGCGGGTCGCTGCCGCACGCGGCGAGCGAGAAGAGGCTGCCGACCGCGACGGCCGCAACGGCCGCCCGACGGAAGTTGTGGCGGTGGTGCATGTCATCTCCTGGTGTCCGCGGCAGCACATCGCTGCCTGTCGCTGGCCACCAGAAAACCTGTGACGGCGATCACGGGGAACCCGGTTCGCGCCGATGGCAGGTATCGGCTCCATCGCTTTCCCCGCGGTGTGCCGACCGCCACAGACTTGGCGACATGCCATACGTAGTCAGTGCCACGTGGACCAGCCAGCCCGGCTCCGAAGGCGTCGTCCTCGACGCCATCGAGAAGCTCACCCCGCCGTCGCGGGAGGAGCCCGGGAACCGCTTCTACCAGGCCTACCAGGACCCCACCGACCCCTCCGTGTTCCGCCTCTTCGAGATCTACGACGACGAGGACGCCTACGCCGCGCACGGCGCCTCGGACCACTTCAAGCAGTACGCCCTCGAGCAGGCCATCCCCGTGCTGGCCAACCGCGAGCGTGCCTTCTACGAGACGATCGGCGGCTGATGAAGCTCGCCGCCTTCCGGCTGACCTCCGACGCGCCCGATGTGCGTCGCGTCGGCCTCGTCGTGGGGGAGGGGCGCGCCTGGTGGGTGCACCCCTTCGATGACGGCACGGACCTCGTGGAGCTCCTCGCCGCGGAGCCGGAGGCGCGCGAGCGGGCGGCCGACCGGGCCGCCCAGTCCGACGGCCACCAGCCCGACGAGGTCGTGCTGCTGCCGCCCGTCAACCCGCCGGCCATGCGCGACTTCCTCACCTTCGAGGCGCACGTCGACGGCATGGAGCGCGGCCACGGCAACCCCGGGGTCCCGGAGGACTGGTACGCCGCTCCCGTCTTCCTCTTCATGGCTCCGCACGCCGTGACGGGTGCCTTCGACGACGTGGCCATGCCGCCCGACACCGAGCGGCTGGACTTCGAGCTCGAGATCGCCGCGGTGGTGTGCCGCGACGTCCGCAACGTGACGCCGGAGCAGGCGCGGTCCGCGATCGGCGGCTACTGCGTGATGAACGACTGGTCCGCCCGTGACGTCCAGGGCCGCGAGATGAGGCTCAAGCTCGGCCCGTCGAAGGGCAAGGACTTCGCCACCACGATCGGCCCCTGGGTCGTGACCGCCGACGAGCTCGACGGTTTCCGCGACGACGAGGGGTTCCTCGACCTCGGCATGTCGGTCGCGGTCAACGGCGAGCAGGTGGGCGAGGACCGCTCCGGCCACATGGGCTGGTCGTTCGAGCAGCTGGTCTCCCACGCGTCGCGTGCGTCGTGGGTGAAGGCTGGCGAGGTGCTCGCCTCCGGCACCTGCGCGTCGGGCTCGCTCGCCGAGTCGTGGGGCCGCACCGGCCGGCTCACCCCGCCGCCGCTCGCGGTCGGCGACGTCGTCGAGATGACGATCGAGAACATCGGCACGATCCGCAACACCGTCGTCGAGTCCGACGAGGACGTGCCGCCCGTGCCCACCGCACGCCGCCGCAGCGTCGAGGTGGCCTGATGGGCACGATCACCACGGTCGACCCGGCCACCGGCCTCGCCCTGTCGACGTACGACGTCCACGACGAGGCCGCGGTCGACGCCGCCCTCGCGGCCGCGCACACGGCCTACCTCGACTGGTCGCAGCGACCGGTCGCCGAGCGGACCGACCTGCTCCGCTCCGTGGGCAAGCTGCTCACCGAGCGACGCGACGACTACGCCGCGCTGATCACCTCCGAGATGGGCAAGCCGCTCGCGGAGGCCTACGCCGAGGTCGACAAGTGCGCCTGGAACTGCGAGGTGGTCGCCGACTCCGCGCCGGGCTGGCTGGCCGACCACGAGGTCGCGTCGGCGGCCAGCCGATCGTGGCTGTCCTACGAACCGCTCGGCGTGGTGTTCGCGGTCATGCCGTGGAACTACCCCTTCTGGCAGGTGCTCCGATTCGCCTGTGCGGCGCTCGTCGCGGGCAACGCCGGCGTGCTCAAGCACTCACCCAACGTGACCGGCTGCGCGCTGGCGATCGAGACGCTCTTCGCGGACGCCGGTGCTCCGGCTGGGCTCTTCACGACGGTCGTGCTCGACGACGCGCAGCTGGCGGAGATGACGCCGCGGATCATCGGCGACCCGCGGGTCGCCGCGGTGACGCTCACCGGCTCCGAGCGGGCAGGGGAGGCTGTCGGTGCTGCCGCGGGTCGCTTCCTGAAGAAGTCGGTGCTCGAGCTGGGCGGCTCGGACCCCTTCGTCGTTCTGGACGACGCCGACCTCGCGGCCGCTGCAACGGTCGCCGCGAAGTCGCGCTACGGCAACGGCGGCCAGAGCTGCATCGCCGCCAAGCGCTTCATCGTCGCCGAGTCCGTCGCCGACGAGTTCGTGCGGCTCTTCGTCGAGCAGGTCGCCGCGCTCCAGGTCGGTCCGCCGAACGAGTCGGGCACGACCGTCGGGCCGATGGCGCGCGACGACCTGCGCGCCGCCCTGGCCCGCCAGGTCGCCGATTCGGTGGCGCAGGGGGCCGCGCTCGTCTGCGGCGGCTCGCCGATCGACGGTCCCGGCTTCTACTTCGAGCCGACCGTGCTCGACCACGTCGTGCCCGGGATGACCTCCTTCACCGAGGAGACCTTCGGTCCGGTGGCCTCGATCATCCGTGCACGCGACGACGACCACGCCGTCGAGCTCGCCAACGACACCGACTACGGCCTCGGCGCCGCGGTCTGGTCACAGTCCGACCGCGGCCTCGCCGTCGGCCGGCGGATCCGGTCGGGTGCGCTCTTCGTGAACGCGATGGTGGCCTCCGACCCGCGCCTGCCGTTCGGCGGCATCGGCCGCTCCGGCTACGGCCGCGAGCTCTCGGCCGAGGGGACGCGCGAGTTCACCAACGTGCGAACGGTCTACGTCGGATGAACGCCCTCGACCACGTCGGCCTCACTGTGGGCGACCTCGACGCGATGAAGCAGTGGTACTGCGCGTCCCTGGGCCTGGAGGTCGAGCTCGAGTTCGCGCTCGACCACGTCGAGTTCCGCGGAGCGATGCTGCGCTCGGCGTCCGGCTACCGGATCGAGCTGCTGCACCGCCCCGGCTCGGCCGTCGGGCTGCAGGCGGGGAGCCCGGTCGAGGCGGCGCTGACACGCGGCTTCGGGCACGTCGCGCTCGACGTACCCGTCGTGGACGAGGCGTACGACGCCCTGCTGGCCGCAGGTGCCACGGACCGGATGTCGCCGCGCCCGTCCCCGGAGCCGGGTGTGCGGATGGCCTACGTCGCCGACCCCGAGGGCAACCTGATCGAGCTGCTCGACCGCACGACGGCGGCAGCCTCATGACCGGGCGGCTCGCGGGGAAGATCGCGCTGATCACCGGCGTCGGTGGGGGCATGGGCGCCGTCGCCGCGTCGATGTTCTGCGCGGAAGGGGCTCGCGTCGTCGGTTGCGACCTGTCGGCCGACGGTGCCGCAGCGACCGAGGCCGCAGTTCGGGCCGAGGGTGGCGAGATCACCTGCATGGGCGGGGTCGACCTCGGCGACGCCGACGCGGCCCGCGCGTGGGTGGACGCCGCCGTGGCGACGTACGAAGGCATCGACGTGCTCTACAACAACGCCTCCGCCCAGCGCTTCGGCGCGATCGACGAGCTCAGCGTCGAGGAGTGGGACTTCACGATGCGCAACGAGCTCAGCCTCGTCTACTACACGGTCCGGGCGGCGTGGCCGCACCTGAAGGCCCACGGCGGCGGCTCGATCGTCAACGTCGGCTCGATCGCGGCGCTCCGCGGCGTGGAGTTCATGCCGCAGAACGCCCACTCCACCGCCAAGGGCGGCGTCATCTCGCTGACCCTCCAGCTCGTGGTCGAGGGCGGCCCGCACGGCATCCGGGCCAACTGCATCAGCCCCGGCCTGGTCGAGACGCCCAACACCGCGCCCATGCTGGCCGACCCGCCCGAGCGGATGAGGAAGGTCGTCCTCGACCGCCTCCCGCTGGGACGGCACGGCCAGGCGGCCGACGTCGTCAACGCCGCCATCTTCCTGGCCTCCGACGAGTCGTCGTGGGTCTCCGGCACCAACCTCGTCGTCGACGGCGGCGGATCAGTCCTCGGTTAACCCCGTGGTGGTCGAGGTGCGAGCGAAGCGAGCCTCGAAACCACATCAGAGAAAGCGAACCCATGTCACACCTCAACCAGCACGGCATCACCCACCTGCGCCACGTCGACCTCGCCGTCACCGACTACGCCACCCAGCGCGCGTTCTACAAGGACACGTGGGGCCTCACCGAGCAGGGCACCGACTCCGGCATCTCCTACTTCGCCGCCGAGGGCTCCCCGGAGCAGTACGTCATCCGGCTGCGCGAGTCGGACGAGAAGCGTCTCGACCTGATCGCCTTCGGCTCGGAGTCGGTCGAGACCGTCGACGCGCTCGCCGAGCACCTCGGCCAGGCCGGCGTACAGCTGGTCAGCGAGCCCGACAAGCTCCAGACGGCGGGTGGCGGCTACGGCTTCCGATTCTTCGACATCGACGGCCGCACGATCGAGGTGTCGACCGACGTGGAGACCCGGCAGCACCGGGCCATCGAGGAGGGCGAGGCCATCCCGGTGCGGATCTCGCACGCGGTGATGAACTCCAACGACCCCAACGCGACGCGCGACTTCTACGCCAACGTGCTCGGCTTCAAGCTGTCGGACTCGCTCTGGAGCGAGCACATGGGCGAGATGATGCACTTCATGCGGTGCAACGACTGGCACCACAGCCTGGCGATCGCCCGCGGCCCGCACACCTCGGTGCACCACGTGTCGTTCGAGATGCGCGGCCTCGACGAGTACATGCGCGGCACCGGCCGCGTGATGCGCGCGGGCATCAAGAAGATCTGGGGACCGGGCCGCCACAACGCCGGCAACAACACGTTCTCCTACTTCCTCGACCCGAGCGGCAACACGATGGAGTACACGACCGAGCTCGAGAAGATCGAGACCGACGAGTGGCACCCGGCGCTCTACGACATCGCCGACCCGATGACCCAGGACGTCTGGGGCACGGCCGACCCGATGTCGGAGATCATCGCCAAGGACTCCTTCAACGACCCCGACAAGGGCGTCTTCGTCGCGCCGCCGGTCTGACATGTCCGGACGCTGTGCGGGGAAGGTCGTAGTCGTCACCGGCGCGGCCCGCGGCCAGGGCGCCGAGGAGGCACGAGCCCTGGCTGCCGAGGGGGCGACGGTCGTCGCCACCGACGTGCTCGACTTCGCGCCGACCGACGCCTACGTCCAGCGCCGGCTCGACGTCACCGACGCCGATGGCTGGGCCGCGCTGGCGACATGGATCGAGGCCGAGCACGGTCGCGTCGACGGGCTGGTCAACAACGCCGGCGTCGCCGCCCGCGAGCGGCTCCCGCACGTCTCGCTGGAGCAGTGGCAGCGCACCTTCGACATCAACGTCACCGGTCCGCTGCTCGGCATCCAGGCGCTGGCACCCCTGATGCCGCCCGGCTCCTCGATCGTCAACATCTGCTCGGTCGCCGCGGTCGCGGGCCACGCCGCGGCGGCGTACACCGCCTCCAAGTGGGCGCTGCGCGGCCTGACCCGCTCGGCGTCACTCGAGCTCGGTACGACGCGCGGCATCCGTGTGAACGCGGTGATGCCCGGGCTCGTGGACACCCCGCTCATGGAGTCGGCCCCTGCAGCCTTCCACGAGGCGGCGGTGGCCGAGGTGCCGCTCCACCGGGTGGGCGTGCCGGCCGACATCGCGCCGACGATCGTGTTCCTGGTCTCGGACGAGTCGTCGTACTACAACGGCGCAGAGCTGGTGATCGACGGCGGCCTGTCCGCCCACGTCTCGCACAAGCGGATCGCCGACGCGACGAGGCCGCCGTCGTGAGGATCGCTCAGCTCCGGCAGGGACCCGCGGTGCTCGACGGGGACGTCGCCCACCTGCTGCCCGCCTCCGTCGGCGACCTCATCGGGCTCGGCCTGGAGCGGGCGCTCGACGTGGGGGAGCAGGCCCGACGGACGCCGGCGGTGCCCTTCACGGAGGCGGACCTGCTGCTGCCCTACCGCCCACCCTCGGTGCGGGACTTCGTCACCTTCGAGTCCCACGTCGAGGGCGTGCGCCGCTCGATCGACCACGCGTCGGGCGTGCCGGAGGCGTGGTACGACGCGCCGCAGTTCTACTTCACCAACCCGCACGCGCTCTACGGGCCGGGGGAGGCGATCCCGCGCCCGCTCACCTCGCGCGCCCTCGACTTCGAGATGGAGGTGGCGTGCGTCGTGGGAACCGAGCTGCGCTCGGCCGCGCTCGAGGAGGCGGAGGCCGCGATCTTCGGCTACACGATCCTCAACGACTGGTCCGCCCGCGACCTCCAGTCCCGCGAGATGCAGGTCGGTCTCGGCCCCGCCAAGGGCAAGGACTTCGCGACGTCGTTCGGACCGTGGATCGTGACGGCCGACGAGCTGCCCTCGCTCGCGCTGGACTGCAAGGCCTACGTCAACGACGTCCTGATCGGCCACGACAACCTCGCGAACATGCACTTCTCCTTCGCCGAGATGGTCGCCCACGCCTCGCGCGACTCCGTCGTGCTGGCCGGCGACCTGCTCGCCTCGGGCACGACCGGCGGCGGAGGCTGCCTCGCCGAGCTCTGGGGCCGCCACGGAGCCCAGCACCCACCGCCGCTCGAGCCCGGCGACGTCGTACGCCTCGAGGTGGAGGGGCTGGGCACCCTGTCGGGCAGCGTGCGCTGACTGGTGGGCGCCGGGCGCTGGCACTAGCCTGCGGCATGGCCACCTTCGTGCTGACCCTCTTCGGCGACGACCGCCCCGGTCTCGTCTCGGACATCGCCGGAGCCATCAGCGCTCGCGGCGGCAGCTGGGAGCACAGCCAGCTGACGCAGGCGGCGGGCAAGTTCGCCGGCATCGTGGTGGTCTCGGCGCCTGAGGACGCGGCGGAGGCGATGCTCGCGAGCGTGCACGGGCTGGAGGACGAAGGATTTCACGTGTTGGTCGACCGGACCGACCCTCCCGTGGAGACAGCCCGCGCGAGGTTCAGCCTGGAGCTCGTCGGCGCCGACCGGCCCGGCATCATCGCTCAGATCGCCGCTCTGCTGGTCGAACACCGGGTGAGCATCGAGGACCTGGTCACCGAGCTCACCGACGCGCCCATGGCCGGCGGCAAGCTGTTCGAGGCCCGCGCTGTGCTCGTGGCTCCGGAGTCGATGAGCGCGTCCGACCTGAGCGCGGCGCTGGAGGACCTGGCCGACCGGCTCATGGTGGACGTGCACCTCTCGCTCGACTGATAAGCCGCGAGCTCACCCCAGGTTGCGCTCGCTCGTCGAGCGCCCGAGGCGGCGTACCTCCTCGTCCATCCGGGGCAGCCGCTCGGCGACGTGCTTGAGGGTGTCGCGCTCGCCGACGGGGGAGTTGACCAGGTTGCGGGCCTGGGCGACGGCACCCACCCAGCCGGGGACGTACACGTGCCGCTTGCGACCGGCGATGGCCTTGACGAAGGCCCTGCCGCAGCTCTCGACGGTCGCGGTGCGGTTCAGCGGTGGCGGCATCGAGGCGATCGCCTCGCCGAACGTGGTCAGGTCGGCCCGGGCGTCGCGCACCAGGGGCGTGTCGATCCACGACATGTGCGCACAGCCGACGTCGACGCCGAGGTGCTTGACCTCGAGTCGCAGGGCGTTGGCGAAGTGCTCGACACCGGCCTTGCTGGCGTTGTACGCCGCCATGCCCGGCATCGCTCCGAACGCGGCCAGCGACGACACCACGAGCATGTAGCCGCGGCGCTCGACCACCGACGGGAGGCAGGCGCGCACCGTGTGGAAGACGCCGGTCACGTTGGTGTCGATCACGCGCCTGAAGGTCTCGGGGTCGACGGCCAGGACCGAGCCGTAGCTGGCGATCCCGGCATTGGCCACGACGACGTCGATGCCGCCGTGCGCGTCAATGCCAGCGGCGACCGCGCCCTCCATCGCCGAGAAGTCGCGCACGTCGGCCACGGCCGTGACCGCGCGATCGCTCCCCAGGCTCGAGGCGACCGCATCGAGGGCGTCTCCGTCGACGTCGACCAGCACCAGTCGGGCGCCTTCGGCGTCGAGCCGCCGGGCGGTCTCCGCCCCGATGCCCTGAGCCGCCCCGGTGATCAGGACGACCTTGTCACGCAGCTCCCATCCCATGGCTCCTCCTACGGCGACGTTGCCTCGACGCTAGCGCCGGTCGGACGGTCAGTCGATGAACCAGCTGAACAGCTGTCCCGCCATCGGCGTCGGCAGCCACGAGAGGATCCCGACCGACACCAGCAGGGTGGTCGTGAGCACTGTGCGCACGGGTGTCGCCAGCCCGCCGCGGTGCACCCACAGCGTCCGGCCCGACCACCACAGCGTGCCCGCCGCGAGGAACGGACCGACGGTGACCGCGAGGATCCCGGCGAGGCCGATCGGCAGGCCGAGGGCGGTGCCGTAGGGCCAGACCGTCGTCAGGTCGTGCGCCCACAGCTCCTCCTGCGTGGCACCCGCGAAGCCGTTGGCGTAGTAGGGAAGCACCAGCGCCACGACGTACGACGCCGCGCACAGGGTCGCGAGGGCGAGGCCGAACCAGGCCGACCGAGCCGAGGGCGGACGCCGCTCACCGACCCTCAGACCGTCGACGTGCCACACGTGCGCCATGAGGCAGTGTGCTCAGGACGCGTCGCTGCGGGCCGTTCGGTGCACGGACGTACCCCGAGCGGGGTAGCGGTGGATCAGTCGGTCGACGCGGAGGAGATGTCGACGCAGAGGACGCCCCGGTTGCCGTCCTGGTCGGCGATCACGACGAGGCCAGGCTCGCTGTTGTCGACGACGGTGCCACCGGCCGCGACCGCTGCGGCGATCCGGCCCTCGATCGCCTCGGGCGCGACGTATACCTCGACGTGGATCCGCTGGCCCTCGCCGGGCTCGTCGCCGAACCACAGGTTCGGCACCCGCACGGTGGCGTCGCGGATCTCGTCGCTCGGTGATCCGCGGCCCTGGGAGTCGGCGCTACCGGTGAGCAGGGCCGCCCAGACCGGCGCGATCCTCGCCGAGTCGGCGGTGTCGAGGCCGAGCTCGGCCTCGCTGACCGACGCCGGGTCGGCGGTCAGCCCTTGATCCGCGGCGACGTCGGTGATCGTGCGCGCGAGGTCGATGTCCTGCTGGGTCACCCACTCCACGACGTAGTCAGTCCCGTCGTCGGCGCGATAGATCGCGTCGTCGGTGACGAGCTCGAGGTCGACGTGCCCCGAGCCGATCCGCACGCGCGGGTGGTGGCCGATGGCATCGCCGGCCTCGCCGATCGCGGCGACGAAGCGCGCGGCCGCACCGAAGTCGTCGACGAGGAAGCGCGCATGGAGCCCCTGCGCCAGCTTGCGCCAGTCGGTGAGCCTCGCCTCGGCGATCGTGTTCCCCCGCAGCATGTCCATGCCCGGGGACCCTAGCCGCGATGTCCGACAGCGGCACGTGTCGTATCCAGCCGGTGCCGTTCGTCGTCTGTACGAGACACGCCCACCCACCCACGCAGGAGACCCGAGATGTTCACGATCGAGGAAGAGAGCGGCACCTGGACCGGCACCCGCCGGCGGCACAACGGCTACTACGCCGGCGACTTCTCGGGCACTCCGATGCTGACTCCGGCCGAGCTGTCGGCGCTGGCGAAGCTGCGGGCTCCGACCTTCCCAGTCAGCGAAGGTCGTCGATGACATCCATCGCAGCATCGTGACGGAGCTTCTGGAGCCTGCGGAGCAGCCTGACCTGCTCAGCGCGCGCCGCCATGCGCTCGGACAGCAACAGCCGGGCGATCAGGACGTCGTCGCTTCGCTCGCGGCAGGTCGGCTCACTCACAGCCGGCGCCTCGAACCCCGTCGGCCACACCGTGGAGGGGCCATGGCAGACGGCTTCGAAGACGGCCCCCTCAGGCGAGGCGCCGGTGAGGTCGACGCCGCGCAGGTCAGTTCGGATGAATCGAGCCCCACGCAGTTTCGCGCGCGAGAGATCCGCGCCTGCGAGCGTTGTGCCGAGGAAGCGTGCATCGCGGAGGTCTGCCGCGGCGAAGTCCGCACAGTTCCGCGCCTTGTCCTTGAGTCGCGCGAGCCGTGCCTCGACCTGTGTCTTCGACTCCCCGACGTCGCAGCCAAGGTCCAACCCGCTGAGGTCCGCGCCTGCGAGCTGCATGCCTGCGAACGTACGACGCGACCCCGAGGACGTCACATCGCGCACGAAGCGGACGTTCTCCAGGATCTCGGCGCTCGCGGCCATCCTGTCGGCCTGCGTCTGTTGTCGGTCCGCCATGGTGGACTCCAGACGCACTGTCGCGGCGAAGACGACGGCGGCGACGAGGATCGCCAGTACGGCCTCCCACAGGAGAGTCATGAGGGGATCGGCGGCAAATCGGCGTACTCGAGACATCTCGCCCTCCAGATGGTCGGGCGTCACTCACGCAGACGTCGGGGTGCGGCGGAGGTCGAGCGACACCGCTGGGTATCCGTGGATTCCATTGGGGTGCCGCGCCCGAGGAGTGTCAAGGAGCCGATGCGGTCGGCCTAGACCCCGTTCGCCCGCGCGATCGCGGAGAGCACCGCGACGCTGGGCTTCGCCCGGCGCTCGAAGGTCTCGTGGTCGACGGAGTGCAGGCCGTAGTGGAAGTCGTAGCCGAAGATCCACTCGAAGTTGTCGAGCAGCGACCAGTGGCAGTAACCGAGGACCGGCACGCCGTCGTCCATGGCGTCGAGCAGCCCGGTCAGTGCGGGCGCGATGAACGCGGCACGGTGGGTGTCGTCGTCGTGGGCCATTCCGTGCTCGGTGACCAGCACCGGCACCCCGGTCGCCTCGAAGGCGTAGCGCACGGCGCCGCCGAGGGAGGCCGGCTCGATGGCCGAGCCCATCTGGTTGCGGGGGAGCCCGTCGGGCACGGCGACCTTGCCCCGGTCGTCGTAGTGGATGCGCTCGTAGTTCTGCACGCCGACGAAGTCGTCGTCGCGGGCGAGCTCGAGCCACCTGCCGTACACGTCCTCGCGCTTGCGGTCGCGCACGGTCGCGTCGTCGCCGTCGACCACGTCGTCCATGATCGCGATCGACAAGCCCACGGGCAGGTCGGCCCGGCGCGCCTTGATGGCCGCCTTGGCGGCACGGTGGCCGGCGGTCATGCCGTCGGCCATCGCGTCCGACTCCTCGGGCAGGGTGACGTTGGAGAGGCGGTACGCCGGCACCCCGGCGGCCTTGCTCGCCGCCTCGAGCGTCGCCCGCTCGAGGTCGTGCACGAAGTCGGGGAGGTCCATCCAGGCGAGCAGGCGGGTGAGGTTGGGCTCGTTGAGGGTGACGGCGTAGGCGATGCGGTCGCCGAAGCGCTCCATCAGCGTGTCGGCGTAGCGGGCGAACAGCTCGGGCGCCTTCTCGTCGAGCCAGCTGCCGCGCATCGCGAACCAGTGCGGCGAGGTGAAGTGGTTGAAGGTCACGACCGGCGCCAGGCCGACCTCGAGGCAGCGGTCGACGATCGCCTCGTAGTGGTCGATCGCGGCCTCGTCGAAGGTGCCCTCGGTCGGCTCGACGCGGGCCCACTCCACGGAGAAGCGGTAGGCGTTCATGCCCATCCCGGCGGCGAGGTCGACGTCCTCGCGCCACAGCTCCCAGTTGTTGCAGGCGCGGCCGGACGGCTCCTTGAAGACGGTGGGGGACACCAGCTCGGCGAACCAGGTGTCGCTGTTCGAGTTGTCGCCCTCCACCTGGTGGCCGGAGTGGGCGACGCCCCAGAGGAAGTCGGTCGGGAAGAATCGCGTGGTCACGGTCACAGCACACCGCAGCGGTCGCCCACCCGGAAGCCGGAGTGCGGTGATACCTCGCATCACGACTGGCTGATTCCCCGCGCCCGTGACGACCGGCACAGTCGGGGTCATGTTCGAGTACTTCATCGGCCCCAAGTACGTCTGGAACCTCGGCGTCTGCGCGACGCTGAACAACGGAGGTGCCATCGACGAGGTGGACCGGGCCTGCCGTCCCGCGCGCGAGGCGCCCGACGTCGACTCGGGCAGCCGGATCTTCATGGAGTCGTGGAAGGCGGTCGCCGACCAGGTCGCCGACCAGGCCCGCGCCTCCGAGGCCGCCGGACACCTGCGCACCGCCGGCCAGCAGTGGTACCGCTCGGGCCTCTACGTCTGCCAGGCCGAGCGGATGCTCAGCAACACCGACCCCGGCCGGCGCGCGTTCTACCAGCAGGCGCTCGACGCCTTCGAGAAGGTCTTCGAGCTCGCCGACCCGGCCACGTCGCGGGTCGAGGTGCCGTTCGAGGGCACCACCTTGCCGGCGTACTTCTCCAACGCGAGCAAGGACGGGGAGCCCGTGCCGTGCGTGGTCATGTGGAACGGCCTCGACTCCACCAAGGAGCACATGTACACCTCCGGCTGGGCCCAGGAGATGCGCGAGCGCGGGATCTCGGTGCTGATGATCGACAACCCCGGCTCCGGTGAGGCGCTGCGATTCGGTGACCTCAAGGCCCGCATCGAGTCGGAGGAGTGGGCGAGCGCCCAGGTCGACTGGCTCGAGTCTCGTTCCGACGTCGACAGCGACCGGATCGGCCTCGTCGGCTGGTCGCTCGGTGGCTACTACGTCCCGCGCGCCGCGGCCTTCGAGAAGCGGTTCAAGCTCATCGCCGTCTGGGGCGCCAACCACAACTGGGGTGAGGTGCAGAAGAAGCGGCTGCAGCGCGAGGGCGAGAACCCGGTGCCGCACTACTGGGAGCACGTCCTCTGGGTCTGGGGCTTCGACGACGTCGAGAAGTTCATCGACTACGCCGAGGGCGTGAATCTCGACGGCGTCGTCGAGAGGATCACAGTTCCATTCCTCATCGCGCACGGCGAGAACGACCGCCAGATCTCCGTCGACTACGCGCACCGGTCCTACGACCAGGCCGTGAACAGCCCCAAGCGCGAGCTGCGGGTCTTCACCGTCGACGAGGGCGCCGCCGAGCACGTCGGGCTCGACCACATGCCCCACATCAACGCGTTCATCGCCGACTGGGTCGAGGACACGTTCGCCGGGCTGGGCTGACGCCGTGGTCGAGTGGGTCGCCCGGATGATCACGCCGGACGTGGAGCTCGACGCTGCGCCGCTCTTCCGGCGCGCGGTCGAGCTGGCAGGTGAGGTGGGGCGAGCGACGCTCCACCTGACCGCCTTCGGTGTGGTCGAGGCGAGCGTGAACGGAAGCCCGGTGAGCGACGAGGTGCTGGCGCCGGGCTGGACGAGCTACGAGTGGCGGCTGCGACACCGCAGCCACGACGTCACCCATCTCGTCGGACCGGCCACGGAGATCCGACTCCTGGTGGGCAGCGGGTGGCACCGCGGCCGCCTCGGCTTCCACGGCAACCGGAACCTGTACGGCGCCGACCCGGGCGCCTTCGCCCAGCTCGAGGTCGAGTACGCCGACGGGCGCACCGAGGTCATCGGCACCGATGCCTCGTGGCAGTCCGGCGCCTCCGGCGTCCTGGCCGACGACCTCTACGACGGCCAGACGGTCGACGCCCGACGCCTCGAGCCCACCACGTGGGGCCCTGTGCGCGAGCTCGACTTCGACACCTCGCTGCTCGACGCCTCTCCGCACCCGGCGATCCGTCGGCACGAGTCGATCCGTCCCGAGCGGGTCTGGACCGCTCCGAGCGGCGAGGTGCTGCTGGACTTCGGGCAGAACCTCGTCGGCTGGCTGCGGTTCACCGTGCAGGGTCCGGCGGGGAGCACGATCACGGTCCGCCATGCGGAGGTGCTGGAGCACGGGGAGCTGTGCGTGCGTCCGCTCCGCACCGCGCAGGCCACCGACCGGCTCGTGCTCAGCGGCGGGACCGACGTGTTCGAGCCGACCATGACCACGCACGGCTTCCGCTATGCCGGCGTTACGGGCTGGCCGGGGGAGCTCCGCGCCGCCGACGTCGAGGCAGTCGTGGTGCACACCGAGCAGGAGCGCACCGGTCGCTTCGCGTGCAGCGACGAGCGCGTCAACCGGCTGCACGAGAACGCCGTGTGGACCTGGCGCGGCAACTCCGTCGGCGTGCCGACTGACTGCCCGCAACGCGACGAGCGCCTCGGCTGGACCGGCGACCTCGCCGTCTTCGCGCCGAGCGCCGCCTTCCTCTTCGACGTCGGCCCCTTCCTGCGGCAGTGGCTCGTCGACCTCGCCCTCGAGCAGCAGCACGCCGAGGGCAGGGTGCCGTTGTGCGCGCCCGACTGCCTGAAGTTCGAGGAGCCGCCGGAGGGACTGCCGCCGATGGACGCGTCGGCCATCTGGGCCGACGCCTCGGTCTGGGTGCCGTGGGCGCTGTGGACGGCGTACGGCGACGCGGGGGTGCTGCGCGACCACTGGCCCTCGATGCTGGCCCACGTCGAGCGCACCCGCGACCAGCTGCTCTCCGAGCGCGGGCTGTGGGAGGGCGGCTTCCAGTTCGGCGACTGGCTCGACCCGAGCGCGCCGCCCGACCAGCCGGGGCGCTCGCGTGCCGACACCGGCGTCGTGGCGACGGCCGTCTTCCACCGCAGCGTCGTCCTCGCAGCACGGTCCGCCGAGGTGCTCGGACACGACCGCACGGAGCTGGACGACCTGGCCCGCGACCTGCGCGGGGCCTTCCTCCGCCACTACGTCGACGAGCGGGGGCGGGTGCACAGCGACTGCCCGACGGCATACGCCCTCGCGCTGGAGCTCGGGTTGCTCGACGGTGACCCGCGCCGCGGCATGGCGGGCGACCGGCTCGCCGAGCTCGTGCGCGAGGAGGGCCACCACATCGGCACCGGGTTCGCCGGGACGGCGTTCGTCCTCGACGCGCTGGTCGGCACCGGGCACCTCGACGACGCCTACGCCCTGCTGACGCAGACCGGCTGCCCGTCGTGGCTCTACCCGGTGACCATGGGCGCCACGACCGTCTGGGAGCGGTGGGACTCGATGCTGCCCGACGGGTCGGTGAACCCGGGGACGATGACCAGCTTCAACCACTACGCGCTCGCGTCGGTGGCCGACTGGTTGCACCGCACCGTCGGCGGGCTCGCCCCGCTCGAGCCCGGCTACCGCCGCTTCCGCGTGGCACCACGGCCCGGCGGTGGCCTCACGTGGGCGGAGACCAGCCTGGACTCACCCCACGGCCCGATCCGCGTCGCGTGGACGGCCGCGGCGGGCGTGCTCGCGACGGTCGACGTGACGGTCCCCGTCGGGTGCGAGGCAGAAGTCGACCTCGGCGACGGCCGTCCGAGCGTCGTCGGCGCCGGCCGGCACTCGGTGGCGTACGGCCGTTAGTCACGCGGGCCCTTGCGCGACAGCCGGTCCAGAGCACCCTCGGGAAGCGTGGCCGCGAGCTCGGGAGTGAACTCGCCGTCGACGAGCACGAAGCAGACCCGGGCGACGGTGTCGCCGCGGTTGGCCCAGGCGTGGTCCGTCCCGCGTTGTACGACGATGTCGCCCGCGTGCAGCGTCACCTCGGAGTCGTCGAGGACGAGCGTGATCTGTCCCTCGAGCACGATGCCGTAGTCGACGGACGCCGTGCGGTGCACCGGCGACTGGAGCCCGCGCTCGTCGAGGAAGCCGGGGGCGAACTCGTTGATCCGGATCTTGGTGCCGCGCGGGGGAGGCGGGACGGCGAGCTCGCGCTCGGTCGGGTCGACGTCCTCGACCGCGGAGAGCGGAGCGGGCGCGCCGCTGGTGTTCCACACCTCGTGGAAGGCGACACCGTCGTCGGGCAGCTCGCGGCTGACCGGGACCGGCCCGTCCGCGACGACGACGGAGACGCCGTCGGGGGTGTGGCCGGTGACGACGCGACGGGGCACGGTGGACATGTCCGTCAGCGTAGGAGCGCGGCGGCGCGACCGGGCATCCGCTTCGGTGATCCGAGGCATCCGCTCCGTCGCTTCCGTGGGCGTGGTCCGGGTGCTTGGCTGGTGCCATGAGCAAGCACGGAACCATGGCCACCGACCGACCCGAGCGCTACGCCAAGCAGCTGGCCGGGCACTGGTCGGCGAAGGCGACCGTGACCGAGGACGGAGACGTCCGCACCCTCGTGATGGGTGGCGGCCAGACCGTCGTGCTGCGTCCGGTGGCGGGTGCCCTGGAGATCGAGGCGAGCGTGCCCGAGGACGGCGACGTCGACCGCTGGGCGCAGGTCGTCGCCGACCACCTCCAGCGCTTCGGCCAGCGCGACGAGCTCGAGGTCGTCTGGGCCTGACGCCCCTGCCGACAACCGGAGGGCCGTCGGCTGCGTCTCAGACGCATGCCAGCCCGCCGCATCCTCACCCTGGGCACGATCTCGCTGCTCGTGCCACTCGCCCTCCTCAGCACGCCCAGCGCCGGATCGGCCGACGACACCGGCGAGCCGGTGGTCCCGAGCGAGTCGGCCCACTCGGCGCACGGCC
This sequence comes from Nocardioides sp. BE266, assembly GCF_031457855.1. NCBI lineage: Bacteria > Bacillati > Actinomycetota > Actinomycetes > Propionibacteriales > Nocardioidaceae > Nocardioides > Nocardioides sp. BE266. The sequence goes on from NZ_JAURTI010000008.1 coordinate 37,235, forward strand.
AGCGGATCCGGGTGCAGGCCTTGCCGCAGATCGTGCAGCAGGGGCGTGAGGTCGCCGGCCCCGACGACGCGTCCACTGCCGTCGTGGCCACCATCAAGCCGGTGCGCCCCGGCCGCCGGGTCTGGCTCCAGGTGCAGCACGGCGACACGTGGGCGTCGGTCGCCCGGACCCGGCAGGACCGTCGTGGCCGGGCCGAGTTCGCCGCGGCGGCACGCGTCGACGGACGGGCAGCGACGTACCGCGTCCGGGCGTTCGCGGCCGGCCGCCTCCCGGCCCTGACCAGCGATCCGGTCAGCACTGCGCGCTGGCTCGACGCCACGTTCACCGACGAGTTCTCCGGCACCGAGCTGCGGCCGGTGTGGAACCACCGCGGCCGCGACTACGCCCACGGCAGCCGCCGCTCGTGCACGAAGGGCGACCCGCGCGCGGTCCGCGTCGGGGGAGGCGCACTGAGGCTGAGCGTGCTCGAGGACCCCGACGCCACCAAGCGCTGCCGGGTCAAGGGACGCGACGCGGTGCCGGGCCGCTTCGCCTACCGGCTCAACGGACACGTCGGGACGGAGGGCGAGTTCTCCTTCCGGTACGGCGTCGCCGCGGCACGCGTGAAGTTCCAGCGGCTCCGCGGCCAGCACGGCGCCTTCTGGCTGCAGGCGCCCGGCGGGGTCTACCCCGGCGCGACCGGCACGGAGATCGACGTCGTGGAGTACTTCGGCGACCACCACCCGCAGGGCGGGCTGGCCACCTTCATGCACCGCTACGAGGGGCGCCGCAAGGTCACCACCGGCGGCTGGATCCCCGAACAGGCGTCGTACCTCGCGAACCGGCAGGACGGCTGGTCGAAGGGCTACCACGTCTTCTCGGTCGAGTGGACGCCACGCCTGCTCGTCTTCCGCATCGACGGACGGGAGACCGGCCGGATGCGCCAGGGCGTCTCGGCCGTGCGCCAGTTCCCGATCCTGAGCCTGATCGCCGCCAACTACGAGATCCCGAAGATCAAGGAGAAGCGGCTGCCCCAGCACATGTACGTCGACTGGGTCCGGGTCTGGGAGACCGGGACCTAGGACCCTCCACGAGCGGCAGGTCGGCCCTGCCCCGCGCCGCCGGCGCCGACCCATGCTGGACGGAGTCGAGGCGGGAGGAGGCGGCCATGATCCCGGGTGGTGCGGCGGAGAGGCGGCGGAGGTCGCCGCGTCCGGCGATGACGTTCCTCGGTGCGGTCGGCACCGTCACCGGCAGCCGGTTCCTGCTCGAGGGGCCGCAGACGCGCGCGCTCGTCGACGCCGGGCTCTACCAGGGACTCGCGGTCCACCGGCGGCGCAACTGGGACCCGTTCCCCGCCGACCCCGCCGGGCTCGACCACGTCCTGCTGACCCACGCCCACCTCGACCACATCGGCTACCTCCCGCGACTGGTCAAGGACGGCTTCCGCGGCCCGGTGACCTGCACCCGCGAGACCGCCGAGCTCGCCGCCATCGTGCTGCGCGACAGCGCCCACCTGCAGGAGGAGGACGCGAGGTACGCCAACCTCGCCGGCTTCTCCCGGCACGACCCCGCGCTCCCGCTCTACGACTCCCGGGACGTCGAGCGCGCGCTCGGCCTCCTGTCGCCGACGTCGTACGACACCCGGGTGGCGGTGGGTCCCGACACCGACGCCGTGCTGCGTCCCGCGGGCCACATCCTCGGGTCGGCGACGGTCGAGGTGCGGATGGGCGAGCACCGGGTGGTCTTCAGCGGCGACCTCGGCCGCGGGCACCACCCGCTCCTGCAACCACCGGCCGACCCGCCACCCGCCGACACGATCGTGGTCGAGTCGACGTACGGCGACCGGACCCACCCGCCCGCCGACCCGCAGGTGCTCGCCGACGCGATCACCCGCACCGTCGAGCGCGGCGGCAGCGTGCTGGTCCCGGCGTTCGCGGTCGACCGCACCGAGCTGGTGCTGCTGGAGATCCGCCGGCTGATGGACCAGGGGCTGGTCCCCGAGGTGCCGGTGCACGTCGACAGCCCGATGGCGCTGGCGAGCCTCGACGTCTACCGCGACGCGGCCGCACGGGGCGGCAGCCAGCTCCGCGACAGCGCGCGCACGCTGATGGCCGCGCTCGACGGGCGCAACGTCCACGCGGTCCGTGACGTGGCCGGCTCCGAGCGGCTCAACAACCCGTCCAGCCCCTGCATCGTCATCTCCGCCTCGGGCATGGCGAGCGGCGGACGCGTCGTCCACCACCTCGCCCAGCAGCTGCCCGAGCGCCGCAACTGCGTGGTGCTCACCGGCTACCAGGCCGAGGGCACCCGCGGGCGCCAGCTCGCCGACGGGGCGCGCCAGGTGAAGATCCACGGGCGCTACGTCCCGGTCCGCGCCGAGGTCGTCGACGTGCCGGACTTCTCCGTGCACTCCGACGCCGAGGAGACCCTCCAGTGGCTCGGACGCGCCCCGCAGCCCCCGCGCACCGTGTACGTCGTCCACGGCGAGCCGCGATCGGCCGAGGCCCTCGCGGGTCGCATTGCCGACGAGCTCGGCTGGACCGCCGTCGTGCCGTCGTACGGCGAGCGGGTGCTGCTCGACTGACCTCCGGGCACTTGGTCCTGCCGGCCGGGTCCGTCAGGCCCTGCCCTGCCGGCCCTGCGAGGACGAGGGTGGAGGTGAAGGAACCCCGCGGAGGAGGTCGGACGATGTCGAGCAGGAACCACGACGTGGTCGTGGGCGTGGACGGGACGCCCGCCAGCGCCAACGCGATCCGCTACGCCAGGGCCGAGGCCGCCCGCAACGGCGGCGCCGTCGACGTCGTGCACGTCGTGCCCGACGTCCCGGCCCTGAGCGGCTTCCAGCCGGTGCCGCCCGACGAGCTCATGGCCGCCGGACGGGCCGCGCTGGAGGCCTCCCTCGCGCTGGCCGGGCCGCCCCCGAGGCGCGTCGAGGAGAGGTCGCACCTGCGGCGCGGGCACGTGGTCCCGCTGCTGACCGAGGCCGGGCGCACTGCGCGGGCCGTGGTGCTGGGCAGCGACCGCCGACCGGTGTCGATGCGGTTGCTGACCGGCAACGTCTCCACCGGCGTCTCCGCCCGCTCGACCGTCCCCGTCGTGTCCGTGCCCGAGACGTGGTCCGTCGACCGGGACACCCGCGTGGTGGTCGTCGGCGTCAAGCATCCCGAGCACGCGGGCGCGCTCCTGACCGAGGCGTTCGAGGTGGCGCGGGAGCGCCGCAGCCGCCTCGTCGTGCTGCACGCCTGGCGGCTCCCCATCGCCTACGACGACCTGCTCGCCGGCGACCCCGGCACCGTGCAGGACTGGGCGGGTCGAGCGGTGCGCGAGCTCGAGGACGCCATCGCCCCGTGGCGCTCGAGCCATCCCGACGTCGACGTCGAGCTCCGGTGCGTGCACGACCAGGCCGCCCATGCGCTGGTCACTGCCTCGGAGGAGGCGGACGAGCTCCTGCTGGTGCGCCGGTCCCACGGCCTCCCGGCGGCCGCCCACCTCGGCTCGACCGCACGCGCGGTCCTGCTCTACGCCCACTGCCCGATCCGGGTCGTGCCCGCCGTCCACGTGCCGGTGCTGCTCGACCTCGACCTCGAGGCAGCCGGGGCCCCGCTCGAACGGGCGAGCTCGTGATCGTCGCGAAGGAGGACACCATGGACACCACGGACACCACCGCCGAGCCGGTCACGGGCCCGGTCGTCGTCGGGGTCACCGGTCCCGGCCGGGAGCAGGCCGCGCTGCGCTTCGCCGCCGAGCTCGCGCGCCGCGACGGGTCGCCGATCCTGCTCGTCCACGCCGTCCACCAGCCCTACCCGGCGCCGCCGCCCAGCGTGCTGCTGGCCCGGGAGGCAGCCGTCGACGTGGGCCCCTGGGTCGTGCAGGAGGTGGGTCGCGAGCTCAAGGAGCTGACGGACGGCGCGGTCGAGGCCCGCGGCGTCTGGCGGGAGGGACCTCCGGCCCGGGTGCTCGCCGAGATGAGCGTCGGCGCGCGGCTCGTCGTCGTACAGCACCGGGGGGCGCACGGCCTGCGCCGCCTGTTCACCGGGTCGACGGTGACGGGCCTCGCAGCCCATGCGGCCTGCCCGGTCGTCTCCGTGCCCCCGGACTGGCGGCCGGGGGTGACGAACGACGAGGTCGTCGTCGGCGTGCACGAGGAGGGCGGTCCGCGCGAGGTCCTCGAGGCCGGGTTCACCTGGGCCGAGGCCACCGGGGTCGCCCTGCGCGTGGTCCACGCCTGGCGCCTCGACGCGGTGTACGACGACATCATCACGCAGCGGGTCGCCACCGAGTGGCGCGAGGAGCAGAAGCGCGTCCTCGCCGAGGTGGTGGCCGGGTTGGAGTCCCCCCACCCGGGCGTGCGCGTCGTGCTCGAGGTGCGCCACCAGTGGCCCAGCGACGTTCTGGTCGACGACTCCCGTGCCGCCTCGCTCGTCGTCGTCGGACGCCACGGACCACGCTCCTGGGCGCCGCACCACGTCGGCTCGATCGCCCGCACGGTCCTGCGCGAGGCGAGCAGCCCCGTGATGGTGGTGCCGGTCGGCTGAGGCCTACCGGAAGTCGCGCGACGACGCCCGGGCCTGGAGCACGGCCCCGGCACCGGGCACGACGACGTCGATGCCCTCCACCCGGTCGGCGATCAGGTTGGTCACGCCCTCGTTGCGCTCGAGCCTGCCCCGGATGACGACCGCGACCTTGTTGCGCGCGGCCTGGCGGTGCGCCTTCATGACGCCGACCGAGCAGACGACGTTGAGCATGCCGGTCTCGTCCTCGAGGTTGAGGAAGGTGACACCCATGGCGGTGCCGGGTCGCTGCCGGTGGGTGATCAGCCCGCCGACGTGCACGCGTCGACCCCCTTCGGTGTCGGCCAGGTCGGCGATCGACCGCACACCCGCACGACGCAGGTCGTCGCGGAGGTGCTCGACGGGATGGCGCTCGGGCGAGATGCCGGTGGCCCAGAGGTCGGCCAGCGTGAGCTCCGGTCCGCTCATGCCGGGCAGGGTGGGCGCGGCCGGGGCCGGCGTCGTGCCCGCGAGGTGTCCCGCACCCTCGGCGAAGCCTGCGGCCCAGAGCGCCTCGCGCCGGTCGAGACCCCACGCGTCGAACGCGCCCGCCGTCGCCAGCGCCTCCAGCTGCGCGGTCGTCAGGTCGGCGCGTCGCGACAGGTCGGTCACCCCGGTGAAGGCGGCCTCGTCGCGAGCGGCCACGATGCGGCGCGCCACCTCGAGCCCGATGCCGCGCACCGAGTCGAGCCCGAGGCGTACGGCGAGGGCGGTGTCGCGACGGTGGGCCGGAACCGGGTCGGGGGTGCCCGGCACCCACTCGGCCCGGTCGAAGCGCGGCCGGCAGCACTCATCCGGGCCGGTGGCCCGCACCGGGCCGACGACGACAGGTTCGAGGTCGGCCTGCGCGGCCGACCGCGTGACATCGGGACGGCGTACGTCGACGCCGTGACGCCGCGCGTCGCCGACCAGGGACTGTGGGGAGTAGAACCCCATCGGCTGGTTGCGCAGCAGCCCGGCCAGGAACGCCGCGGGGTAGTGCAGCTTGAACCACGACGAGGCGTAGACCAGCAGCGCGAAGGAGAGTGCGTGCGACTCGGCGAACCCGAAGTTCGCGAAGGACAGGATCTTCACGTAGATCGAGTCGGCGAGCTCGCCGGTGATGCCGCGCTTCGCCATGCCGGCGTAGAGCTTGGCCTTCACCGACTCGATCCGCTCGACCCCGCGCTTGGACCCCATCGCCCGGCGCAGCAGGTCGGCGTCGTCGCGGCTGCAGTCGCCGAGGGTCACTGCCATCGCCATCAGCTGTTCCTGGAAGAGCGGCACACCCTTGGTGCGCTCGAGCACGGGGACGAGCTCGGGGTGGTCGTAGGCGACCTCCTCCTGCCCGGTCGCCCGGCGGACGTAGGGGTGCACGGCGCCACCTTGGATCGGGCCGGGGCGGATCAGCGCGATCTCGATGGCGAGGTCGTAGAACTCGCGCGGGCGCAGTCGCGGCAGGGTGCCGATCTGGGCGCGGCTCTCGACCTGGAAGACGCCGATCGAGTCCGCTCGGCACAGCATGTCGTAGACCGCCGGCTCCTCCTTGGGCATGGTCGCGAGATCCCACCGCTCGCCGAGGTGGTCGCCGGCCAGCCGCATCATGTGGTCGAGCGCGCCGAGCATGCCGAGCCCGAGCAGGTCGAACTTCACGAGCCCCATCGACTCACAGGCGTCCTTGTCCCACTGGAGCACGGTGCGCTTGTCCATGCGGGCGCGCTCGATGGGGCAGACCTCGCCGATCGGCCGCTCGGTCAGCACCATCCCGCCGGAGTGGATGCCGAGGTGGCGGGGCGCGCCGAGCATCTCCTGGGCGAGCGCCACCACGGGGGTGGGGATGTCGTGGGCGTCCGGGTCGCCCTGGTCGCCGGCCACCACCGACGACCACCCGTCGACCTGCTTGGACCAGGCGTCCTGCTGGCCGGGGGAGAAGCCGAGCGCCTTGGCGGCGTCGCGCACCGCCATCCGCGGCCGGTAGCCGATGACGTTGGCGACCTGGGCGGCGTTGCGGCGGCCGTAGGTGTCGTAGACCCACTGGATGACCTCCTCGCGGCGGTCGGAGTCGAAGTCGACGTCGATGTCGGGCTCCTCGTCGCGGTGTGCGGAGATGAAGCGCTCGAAGGGCAGCTTGTAGAAGACGGCGTCGACGGCGGTGATGCCGAGGGCGTAGCAGACCGCGGAGCTCGCGGCCGACCCGCGACCCTGGCAGAGGATCCGACGGCCACGCGCGAAGGCGACGATGTCGTGCACGATCACGAAGTAGCCGGCGAAGTCCTTCTCGGCGATGACCCGCAGCTCGTGCTCGAGGCGCTCGCGGGCCTCGGCCTCGTGGGGCACGCCGGCGTACCTCTCGGCGAAGCCGCGCTCCGCGAGCACCCGCAGCCACGAGTCGGCGGTGTGCCCGTCGGGGATCTGCCGCTTGGGCAGCGCGGGGGAGGCCTTCGTGAGGTCGAAGGCCAGCTCGTCGGCCAGGGTGACGCTGCGCGCCACCGCGTGGGGGTACGACGACAGCGCGGAGGCGGTCTCGACGCCACTGCGCAGGTGGGCCGAGCCCGACAGGTCGAGCCAGCCGTCGAGGTCGGTGAGGCTGCGCCGGGCGCGCACGGCGGCCATCGCCGAGGCGAGCCGGTGGCGCTGCGGGGTGGCGTGGTGGACGTTGCCGGCCGCGACGAGGTCGAGCCCGTGGACCGCGGCCAGCCCGGCGAGGGCTGCGTTGGTCGGGTCAGCACCGGGGCGCGGGGAGAGTTCGACCAGGACGTGCTCGAGCCCGAAGAGCGAGGTCAGCCGGTCGAGCGCCTCGGCAGCCGCAGCCTCGCCACCGTGCGCCAGCGCCTGCCGGACCGTGCCCTTGCGGCACCCGGTGAGCACCACCCAGTGGCCGCGCCCCTGCTCGCCGAGCTCGTCGAGGTCGTAGACCGGGCGCCCCTTCTCGTCGCCACGGAGGTGGGCCTCGGTCATTGCGGCGGCGAGCCGGTGGTAGCCCTCGACACCGCGCGCGAGCACCAGCAGGTGGCTGCCCTCCGGGTCGGGCACGCCGTTCTGCGGGCCGGTGAGCCCGAGCGAGAGCTCGGCACCGAAGACCGTCGGCAGGTCGTAGGCCGCCGCTGCCTCGGCCAGCATCGGCGCGCCGTAGAACCCGTCGTGGTCGGTGATCGCCAGCGCGTGCAGGCCGAGCCGGACGGCCTCCTCCACCAGCTCGGCGGGCGAGCTCGCGCCGTCGAGGAAGCTGAAGTGGCTGTGGCAGTGCAGCTCGGCGTAGGGCGTGACGGTGGCCGGGCGCTCGATCGTCCGGGCTTCCCTCGAGGCGTGCTTGCGCCGCGACACCGGCGCGTCGTCGGCTCCCGGAAGCCCGCTGAGCCGGCGCTCGAGCTCCTTCCAGTGCATGGCCGGGTTGTTCCAGCCCATTTACATGGCACCTCCGCCCCATAGGTGGTCGAGTAGCCGAGCGAGGCACGAGCGAGGCGTATCGAGACCCTCAGTCATAGCCGGCCTCCAGCGACCAGCCCTCCGGGGCGCAGACCAGGAGCCAGGCGCGGCCGTCGGCGCCGACCACCTGGAAGCGGGCGCTCGGCCCGGACCCGCCGGACCACCAGCCCTCGTCGGTGGGCCACGGCCCGGCCCACGCAGTGACGGGCTGCCAGGGCATGCCCTGCCCAGCGCTGGCGCCGCCGACCCGGAACCGCCGTGGCTCGCCGGTCACGACGCCCCGGTCGGTGACCCGCACGTCGCGGCCCGCGTCGTCGACGACCTCGGCCGCCGGCGGCGTCGCGAAGACCCGTACCGGTGCCGGCCCCGGGACCCGTCCCGGCCACGGTCGGTCGACGGGACGCAGGTCGACGGCTCGCTCGCCCCACGGAACCAGCGACTGCCGGGCCGCCGGGCTCCGGCCGCCCTGCAGCACCGGGCGTCGTACGGCATCGAAGCCGACCATGCCCTGCACCCGGGCCACGCCCCGCTCGACGAGGTCGTCGGACGCGGTGCCCCACAGCGCCTCGCCGTGGGCGGCCGCCGGCTCGACCACCTCGGGCACGAACCTGACCAGCTCGATGGGAGCCCGCACGGCTCCGGAGTCCTTGCGTCCGCGGAGCGCGCCGCCCACCTCGGCCGACTGGAGCTGCCAGTGCACCCGGTCGACCAGGTCGCGCGCGGTGAAGTGGCGTGGGTGGAGCCAGGTGCGCGCCGAGCAGACGACGCCGTCGGACTCCGCCTCGACCCGGACTCCGGTCGCGACGAGCTGGTGGTGGGCGAGCTGGGCGACGAAGCGCTCGGCGGTGGTGCGCACGCTGAACGTGATCGCCTCGACCGAGTCGAGCGGCGGCTCGAAGGGCACCTCGGCGAAGAGCTCCGGGGGAGGCGTGCGGGCCGCGAACAGCGCCCGGTCCTCCCCGCGCGCCCGTCGCCGGACGGAGGCACCGTGGGCGCCCAGCCGGTGCTCCACGGCGTCGCCGGGCAGGTCGGCCAGGTCGCCGAGCGTGCGCAGTCCGAGCCGCTGCAGCAGGCTGACCAGCTCGCGTCCCCTCGGCCCGTCGTCCTGGAGGACGTGCACCGGGAGGCCGCGCAGGAAGGACGCGGAGCCCCCGTCGGGCACGACCACCCACGACTGGACATCGGCCGTGCGGGCGGCCTGCTCGGCGGTGAAGAGGTCGTCGGCGATCCCGACCCGCACGTCCCACACGCCGCTCTCAACCAGGGCCTGGCAGGCCACGGCTGCCGCCTTGTCCTCGGAGCCGTACCAGCTGCCCGGAGCGCGTACGGCGAGCAATCCGGGCCGCAGCGCCGCCACCCCCGGGCGCAGGTCCTCGATCACGGCGAGCACCGGCTCGAAGGCCCGGGCGTCGCGGTCAGGGTTGGCGGGGAGGAGCAGCAGCTCGGGGCACTTCGACTGCGCGTCGCGCCGGCGCTGCCCGCGGCGCACGCCCTCGGTGCGCGCCGGGCCGTTGCACACCTCGACGATGTTGGCCGACAGGACGGCGGCGGGGGAGCGGCGGGACCGGTCGGCCTCGTCGAGGGCGGCGACCACCGACCAGTCGGGGCACCAGACGACCATGACCCTCATCCCGCCCTGCCATCGACTCGCCGCCGGATCTCGCGCACCCCCTGCTCGGCCCGAGGCTCGACCCGGTGGACCCCGGGCCAGGTGAGGTCGGCGCGCACCGGCGGCCGCGCCCCACGTCGTACGACGACACGCGCGCGACGCTCGACGAGCGCGCCGGCGCCGGCGACGGGGCCGCTCCATGCCGAGTCCTCGAGAGTCAGCCTGGCCTCGGCCCGCGGCCAGTCGCCGTGCACGACCAGCACCGCCGAGCGGGTGCGCAGCCGGGAGTCGAGCAGACCGGCCGTCCGCTCGGAGACCGAGGCCGGCGGACGCAGCACCACCACGCGCAGCACGTCGACGAGCGCGGCCGTCACCTCCAGCCAGTGCTCTCCCGGGTCGGGGACCAGCACGGTGCGGGACAGCTCGATCCCCAGCTCGGCGGCGGCCTCGGCCCCGAAGTCGGCACACCCTGCGAAGCCGACCCACTCGCCGGAGCGGGACGCGCCGGCGGCCAGCGCGAGGGCGAGCGAGGCCGAGTCGACGGCATAGGTCGACCCGGCACGCATCGGCACGACGTCGGCCAGGCCGGGCAGCGTGGGCACGGGCTCGCCGGCCGTCTTGTGCTCCATCGCGGCCACGCGCTCGCGGAGCTGCTCGAGGACCGATCGCGCCGGGTCGAGCGCGGCGATCGATCGGCTGGAGGACATGTCCCCATGATCGAACAGGTGTTCGAACGAGTCAAGCGGAACGGCAGGGCTCGCACATTCGACCACAACCACAGAGGGCTGGGGCGCGTCTGTAGTGACGGATGGGAATGGTGCCTATGCTGACTCTGCGAAATCGCGTCGATGTGGGGGTTGGGTCGTGTCGAAGTTCTCGAGGCTCGTGGGGAGCCTCTGTCTCGTGCTGGTCGCCTCGATGGTGGCCGCAGGTCCGGGCGCCGCGTCGTCCGACGGTTCCTCCGGCGCCGACCAGGGCAGCGCCGCGGTCGCGGCCCACGCCAAGCCCAAGCCCAAGAAGTGGAAGGCCCCCAAGGGGCCGTACTTCAACGACCCGCACCTGAGGAAGGGCTGGTTCAACATCGAGCGACGGGTCGTCGACACGATCCGGCACACCCCCAAGGGCTCCACCATCCGGATCGCGATCTACTCGCTCGACCGGATGCCCGTGGCCAAGGCGCTGGTCGAGGCCCACCGGCGCGGCGTGAAGGTGCAGATGCTCCTCAACGACCACTGGGAGAACCGCGCGATGAAGGTGATCCGCGCGGAGATCGGCAAGAACCGCCGCAAGGACAGCTTCATCTACAAGTGCAAGGCCAGCTGCCGCGGCGCGAAGAACGAGTTCAACAACCTGCACTCGAAGTTCTACCTGTTCTCCCAGGCCGGCAAGGCCCAGGACCTGATCGCGGTCGGCTCGGCCAACATGACTCTCAATGCTGACCGCCACCAGTGGAACGACCTCCACTTCAGCGACGGCAACCACGTGCTGTTCCGCCAGTTCGTGTCGCTCTTCAACGACATGAAGAAGGACTACTCCACCCGCCAGCCGCCGATGTACTTCTGCGGCACGCCGGTGACCGGCGTCTGCGACGACTCCGTGGACAAGAACACGACGTGGGTCTTCCCGAAGAACTCCGGACCCAAGAACGACCTCGTGATCGACCTGCTCAACAAGGTGCAGTGCCTCACGCCCGACGGCAACGGCGGCCAGACCCGCACCCATCTGGCCCTCTCCATGCACACCATGCGCGGCGCCCGCGGTGACTACCTCGCGGCCGCGATCCGCCGGAAGTACGCCGAGGGCTGCGACTTCCGCGTCAGCTACGGCCTGATCGGCTTCCACACCAAGGGTGTGCTCGGTGCCCCGACCAGGCGAGGCCGCATCCCGTTGCGCTCGACCGGTCTGGACTACAACACCGACGACAACTTCGACCTCAACAACGACGGCATCGACGACCTGATCCTCGACTACTACACGCACCAGAAGTACCTCGTCATCCAGGGCACCTACAACGGCGTGCCCGACACGAGCATGGTGCTCACCGGCTCCGTGAACTGGTCGAGCCTCAGCACCGCCAACGACGAGGTCTGGTTCACCGTCCGCGGCGCGCGGGTGGCGAAGAAGTACCTCAAGAACTTCAACTACCAGTGGAACAGCCCGCGAAACTCGCGCAACGCCTACACCACGACGTACGCCAACTTCCGCGTCGCGCGCTGGGTGGAGGGTCCCGACGGCACCCGCCGCAAGGTGTGGCGGACCGTGCGCCGCAAGGTGACCACGGTCGAGCCCGACCACATGCTCAAGGGCCCCTACTGGGAGAACGACTGACGGTCAGGCCAGGCGCACGCGCCGCCAGTTGGCGCGGGCGAGCAGCCCGGAGACCACCGCCGCCAGCCCGAGGGCGACGACGAGGGCCCACTCCAGGGCGCCGCTGCCGTTGTCGGGGTCGACCCCGAACAAGAACTCGATCCACTCCCGCGAGATCAGGGTCACGACCATCAGCACGAGGCAGGCGCCGCTGAGCACGGCCTCCACCCAGAACCTGACCAGCACTCGTCCCATGGTGTGTCCCTTCGTTGGTGTCGTCAGCAGTCCTGTCCGGCCTGGAGCAGGGTCTGGAGCTCGTCGGCGGCCCAGCACTTCAGGGCCGAGCGCAGCGTGCGGTGCAGGGAGCCGGTGACGAAGACGATCTTCTCCGGGTTGTCCGGGTCGTCGGTCACGATCTTCAGCTCGCAGCACTGCGGCCCGGCGCACGTGGCCGTGAAGCGCAGGTGGATCGGAAGGCAGGAGCCCGGCTTCAGGGACGCCGGGAACGGGTTGCTGTCGATCCGGAAGGTGCCGCAGCACTGGTCGTGCGCGTAGCCGTGCTGGTGGGAGTGGTGGTCGCCGTGGTGGTCGTCGTGCTCCCGCTTGTCGATGTCGTAGGTGTGGTCGTGGTGCCCGCCGCCTCCGCAGCCCGCACGGCCACCACCGCAGCCCCTTCCGCCGCCACCACAGCCGCAGCCGCAGCCGTCGCAGTCGCGGCAGCCGGCCTTGCGGGGATCGGGGACGAAGGAGACCGACAGCACCTTCAGGTCGCACTTCCCGACGTTGCAGATGGAGATCACCCGCTCGGCCCGACGGCCGAAGTCGACGGGGCCGAAGTGTCCGGTGCCGTTGACCGAGAGCCGCCCGCTGGGAGCCCGACCGGTCACCTCGATGGTGTGCGGGTCGGCGGGGTCGTCGCTGTGGACGGTGATCGTCGCGGACTTGTCGCCGAAGCTCGTGGGCCGGAAGCGCAGCTCGACCTCGACGGTGTCGCCCGCGTCGACCACGATCGGGTAGGCGAACACGCCGGGAGGCTCGAACTCCGACGAGGAGGAGTCGATGCCCGTGATCGTCAGCGCGCAATCCCCGCTGTTGCTGATCGTCAGCGTCTGGTCGCGCAACGAGCAGACGCACACGTCGCCGAAGTCGCCCTGGTCGGCGATCGACAGCACCATTCGCGGTGACGGCGTGTTGCCGCGCACCCGGACCGTCTTCGGGCTTGCCGGGTCGTTGCTGACGATGGTGAGGGTCGCCGAGGCCGGGCCGCGGGCGCTCGGCTGGAAGCGGATCGGCAGCTCGACCGAGTCGCCCGCCGCCACCGCCACGGGATAGGTGGAGACCCCCGGCGGCACGAAGGCCGCGTCGGAGGAGGTGATCCGCTTGACGAAGAGCGTGCACGTGCCGCGGTTGTTGAGCACCAGCCCGCGGTCGACGAACGAGCCGAGGCACACATCACCGAAGTCACCGGTGTCCGGCACGGCGACGTCGAGCACCGGCACACCGCCCGCCCCGGTCGCCGCGATGTCGACGATGGGCGCCTGCGGGTCGGTGGTGATGATCCGGATGGTCGCGGTCTCCGGCGTGCCGGGAGTCGTGGGCGTGAAGGCGACAGTGAAGTCCACCTCCTCGCCCGCCGCGAGGATCAGCGGCGTACCGGGTGAGGCGAGCACGCTGACGCCGGTCGACCCCATCAGCCGCTGGACGCTCGTGACGACGAGGTCCTGGTGGCCGACGTTGAACAGCTGGAGGGTGAGGTACTCCGGGCCACCGCACACCGTGCCGAAGTCCAGGCCGTTCTGCAGGTTGACGGCGAGCGACGGTCCCTTGGGCCGGCGGAACTCGAAGACCCCGCGACCGTACGTCGCCGCGCGCAGCACGCCGCCCGAGGTGATCGACAGGTCGGTGACGGCCGCCCGCGGGAAGTGGATGTCGTCGAGGACGGTCCACGTGTTGCCGTCGTCGACCGAGCGCAGCACGCCGAGGTCGGTGCCGACGTAGAGCGCGGTGGGGGTGTCGGTGCCGTCGAGTGCGAGCCCGCCGAACGGCACGTCGAGGGCGGGGGAGATGTCCTGCCACGCACTGCCGGCGATCGTCGTGCGGAAGACGTGGCCGTTCTGTGCGCCGCCGCCGTTGAAGCCTCCGAGCACGGCGTAGATGACGGTCGCGTCGTTGGGGTCGAACGCCAGCCGCTGCACGTTGCGCGAGGGCAGGTTGCGGGTGATGTCGGTGAAGACGACGCCGTTGGGCGCGCCCACGGTGGCCGCGAGGGCGTTGGTGCTGACCCAGACCTGGGTGCCGAGGGCGACGGCGACGTTGTTGCCGTTGGACGGGGCCACGACCGGGTTGCCCGGCACGGTGCCGATGATCCGCCAGGTGCCGCCGCCGTCCTGGCTCTGCCAGAGGTTCTGGCTGCCGCTGACGTAGACGCGGCCGGCGGCGCTCGGGTCACAGGCGATCGGCGCGAGGTAGCAGCCGGCGTCGGTGGTGGTGCCCCAGGGCGTGACTTCCGTGGGCCAGCTCGCGCCGTCGTCGTCCGAGCGCCAGACGCGCGTGCAGGGTGCGGGCGACCAGAACCCGCTGGTGCCGTAGGCCCGGCCGGCGGTGCCGCCGTCGAAGGCGATGTCCCAGCCGTCGCCGCCCTGCGGGCTGTTCCAGCCCGGGCTGGAGGCGCCGGCCGTGGTCTGGATGCCGTTGTCCTGGAGCGCCCCGAGCAGCACGCTGCCGCTCGCGTCGGGCTTCACCGCCAGGTTGTAGAACAGCGCCGTCTGCACGCTGCCGGAGTTGCGGGCGACCCAGGTCGTGCCGCCGTCGGTCGAGCGGAACAGGCCGCCGTCGTTGCCGCACCACACCGTCGTCGGCGTCGGGCTCGGCTGGCGGACGAAGGCCCACGCGTGGGTGTCGGCGTGCAGGCCGGCGAGGCCGGTGAACGTGTTGCCGGAGTCGGTGGAACGGCCCTGCCCGACGCAGCCGACGTACACCGTGTCGTTGGCGCCGTCGCCGGGGGAGCCGGGGTCGACGGCCATGTGGAAGCTGTAGCCGCCCTGCGTGCCGCCGGGCATCCCGGTCGCGGTGCGCTGGGTCCACGTCGTGCCCTGGTCGGTGCTGAGGAACAGGCCCACCGGGTCGGGCGCACCGCCGCTCCCCGACAGCGCGGCATAGAGCACCTGGACGCCGGCGGCGTTGGGCGGGGAGGTCGGTGGGGCGAGGTCGACGATCGCCTTGGAGAAGCCGGCACCGGGGGTGCCGCCGACGGCCGTGACGACCGCGGGCGTGGTGCCGTTGAGGATCGACGCCCAGTTCTGGCCGCCGTCGGTCGAGCGGAGCACGCCCGAGCCGGTGACGCCGGCGTAGAGGATCCGCGCGCCGGCCGGCGAGGTGGTGTCGAGCACCAGTGACCGGGCGTCACCGGCGAGCCCGACGCCGCGGGTCCAGTTGTTGCCGCCGTCGGTGGAGCGGAACACGCCGTTGCTCGCGGCGAGGTAGACCGTCTGCGGGGCGGCGGGGTCGACGACGATGACGTTGATGTCGCAGCTGAAGAACTGGCTGGCGTTGCCGGTGTTCCCGGCCGGGTAGCCCGAGCCGAGCCGGATGCAGCTGGCGCCGCCGTCGGTGGACTTGTAGAGCCCGGCCCGTGCCTGCGGCGTCACCCGGCTGCTCGTGCCGACGTAGATCGTGCTGCTGTCGGTGGGGTCGATGGCGATCGCGCCGGGCTCGCCGATGCCGAGCGAGAGCTGGCGGTCGAAGATCGGGGTCCAGTGGTCGCCACCGTCCAGGGTGCGCCAGACTCCTCCGCCGGCGGTGCCCTGGTAGACGACGTCGCCGTCGTTGGGGCTGATCGCGATCGCGCTGGTCAGTCCGTTGTCCTGACGTCCGCCCTGGGCCATCGGGCTGGGCCCGACCGGGGCCCACGCGGTGCCGATGAGTGCCATCACGAGCTCGATTCGTCGTCGGCGTCGTCCCCGGCGTCGTCATCGGTTGCGTCCTCCGTCGGGCCGGTCACCTCGGTGGGCGGCCGGCTCACCGATCCGGGGAGCCGGTGCCACTGGTCGATCGCCTGGTCGTAGCGCTCGCGGGCCAGGTCCTCGAGGTCCCGCTCGCGCACCTCCTCGGGTACGTCGTCCCCGCCGGCGCCGCCTCCGCCGCCCCCGCCTCCGCCGGAGTCGTCGGCTGCCCGCATCGACCGCTCGGGACCGCCATCGGGCTCGGGCTCGGGCTCGGTGTTCTCGGGCTCGGCGTCACCGCTCCAGAGCCGCTGCTCGACGAAGCGGCGGTGCACCAGCACCGGGTCGGCGTTGGGGTTGCCGTGCGTGGGCTTGCGCTTGCGCGCGGGACGCTTCGCCCCACCTGACGTGTCGTCGGCAGCAGCCATGACAACCCCTCCTCAGCGGACCGCCAGTCCGGGCGGGCATCCATCGAGGACGAGCTGATCGGTCGCTCCCGAGCACCGCGAAAGGTAAAGACAGCCTCTCTCGCCATTGTGATCCGACGCCCGGGTAGGTCAAGGATCAGGCACTCGGGGTCTGGACCAGTGGACCCGGCTAGGGCTCGAGCACGAGCTTCCCGCCGGGGTGCCCGCCCATCAGGAGCTCGGTCGCGGCGACCGCGTCCGCGAGCGGGAACGTCCGCGCGACGGGTACGACGAGGCGGCCCTCGCCGGCCAGCCGCACGAGGTGGGCGCGGACCGAGTCGCGGTAGGCCTGGCTGGCCGGCATCGCTCCCGCGATGGCTGTGAAGCCGTCCGCCGTCGCCCGCTCGGCTGCGGCGATGGTGACGATCCGGTCGCGATCGGCCACGAGCGCGAGCGACACGTCGACGGCCTCGTCGGTCCCGACGCAGTCCAGCGCGGCGTCGACGCCGTCCGGGGCGACCTCGCGGACGCGCTGCTCGAGCCCGTCGCCGTACGTCACCGGGGTGGCGCCGAAGCGGCGTACGACCTCGAAGCTGCCCTCGCTCGCGGTGCCGATCGCCCGCGCGCCGAGCATCGCGGCCTGCTGGAGCACGCTGACGCCGACCGCTCCCGACGCGCCGTGGACCAGGATCGTGTCGCCGGCACTGACGCCGGTCACGTGCAGCATCTCCGCGGCGGTGCATCCGGCAAGGAGCAGGTTGGCGGCCTCGCCGAAGGACAGGCCCGGAGGCTTCGCGAACACGTCGCGGGCGCGCACCGTCACCTCGGTCGCCCAGCCACCGCTGATGCGGAAGGCGAGCACCTCGTCGCCGACCGCGACCGGGCCCGAGCCGATCTCGGTATCGGGCCCGACGGCCGTGACGACGCCGGCCACCTCGTAGCCAACGGGCCGGGGGAAGTCGTCGGGGTTGCCGCGCGCCACGTGCTTCGCGTCGGCCGGGTTCATCCCGGCGGCACGCACCTCGATCGTCACCTCGCCAGGGTCGGGAGCAGGGACGTCGTGGTCCACGAAGGAGAAGACGCCCGGGTCGCCCGGACGGGTCGCGATCCAGTGCTGGGCCATGCGTCGAACCTAGCCCGGCGCGGTGTAGGAAGGACCATGCCCACCACCCAGGTCGGACGGGAGGCCGGACGGATCGCCCTGCGTGCCTACGAATCGGGCGACGCGGCGCGGGTCCTCGACGTCCAGCGACGCCCCGAGGTGATCCGCTGGCTGGGGGATCCGCCCCACGTGCCGATGGCCGACCTCGACGAGGCGCTCGAGTGGATCGAGCGGAGGCGAAGGCGCGAGGAGAGCGACCCGCTCGACGTCACGCGAGCGATCGTGGTCCGCGCGACCGGCATCGTGGCGGGGACGGTCTCGGTCGCCCGGGCCTACCGCCGCAACGGTGACTTCCTCGACGAGTACGAGGTCGGCTGGCACCTGCACCCCGACTCGACCGGGCACGGGTACGCCACCGAGGCGGCGCGGCTGCTGCTGGACGAGGTGTTCGCCCGTGGGCTGCCCGAGGTGTGGTGCGGGATGTTCCTCGGCAACGAGCCGTCGCGCCGGGTCGCCGAGCGGCTGGGGCTGCCGTTCGTCGGCGTGCGGCAGGACCCGTGGTACGAGGGCGAGAGCCGGCTCTACCTCCTCACCCGGGACGAGTGGCTCGCCGGCCGCTAGACGTGTCGCACGACGACCTGGCCGCCGTCGACCTCCCACCGCTGGTCCAGCCGCACGTTCTCCAGCAGGCGTCGGTCGTGCGAGACCAGCAGCAGGGCGCCGTCGTACGACGCCAGGGCATGCTCGAGCTGCTGGATGGCCGGCAGGTCGAGGTGGTTGGTCGGCTCGTCGAGGACCAGCAGGTTGACCCCGCGCGCCTGGAGGAGCGCCATCGCCGCGCGCGTGCGCTCGCCGGGGGAGAGCCGGCCGACGAGGCTGGTGACCTGGTCGGCCTTGAGGCCGAACTTGGCGAGGAGGGTGCGCACCTCGGCCTGCGTCATCTCGGGCACGACGGCCTCGAACGCAGCGCCCAGCGGAAGGCTGTCGTCGAGACCGGTCCGGGCCTGGTCGATGGTGCCGACCGCCACGGAGGCGCCGAGCGACGCGGACCCGGCGTCCGGGGCGTCGCGACCGAGGAGCATCCGCAGGAGGGTGGTCTTGCCCGCGCCGTTGGGCCCGGTGATGCCGATCCGGTCGCCGGCGTCGACCTGGAGCGAGACCGGTCCGAGCGCGAAGTCACCGAGGCGCCGGGTGGCCTCGTTGAGCGTCGCGACCACCCCGCTCGAGCGCGGTGCGGCGGCGATGTCGAACTGCAGCACCCACTCCTTGCGCGGCTCCTCGACCTCCTCGAGCCGCGCGATGCGCGACTCCATCTGGCGCACCTTCTGCGCCTGCTTCTCCGACGACTCGGTGGCCGCCTTGCGCCGGATCTTGTCGTTGTCGGGGTTCTTCTTCATCGCGTTGCGCACCCCCTGCGAGCTCCACTCGCGTTGGGTGCGCGCCCGCTGCACGAGGTCGGCGCGCGTCTCGGCGTACTGCTCGTAGGCCTCGCGGGCGTGGCGCCGCGCCATGTCGCGCTCCTCCAAGAAGGAGTCGTAGCCGCCGTCGTAGACGTTGACCTGCCCCTGGGCGAGGTCGAGCTCGACGATGCGGGTGACGCACCGGGCGAGGAACTCGCGGTCGTGCGAGACGAGGACGACGCCGCCGCGCAGGCCCTGCACGAATGCCTCGAGCCGCTCGAGGCCGTCGAGGTCGAGGTCGTTGGTCGGCTCGTCGAGGAGCACCACGTCGAAGCGGCTCAGCAGCAGCGCCGCCAGCGCCACGCGCGCGGCCTGGCCACCCGACAGCGACGTCATGAGCGCGCCGGGACCGACGTCGAGGCCGAGGTCGGCGAGCACGGGGGTGATCCGGTCGTCGAGGTCGGCGGCGGCCCCGCTGGCCAGCCAGCGGTCGAGGGCTGTCGCATAGGCGTCGTCGGCGCCGGGCACGTCGGAGCCGAGGGCTGCCGCGGTCGTCTCCATGGCCTCGGTCGCCTCGGTCGCGCCCGTGCGGCGAGCGACGTACTGCGCCACGGTCTCGCCGGGGACGCGCTCGTGCTCCTGGGGGAGGAGGCCCACGAAGGCGTCGCGCGGCGCGCAGCTCACCGACCCGGCCATCGGTTGCGCGGCACCACCGAGCAGGGCGAGCAGCGTCGACTTGCCCGCGCCGTTGGCGCCGACGACCCCGATCACGTCGCCCGGGGCGACGGTGAGGTCGAGGCCGTCGAAGAGCACGCGGTGACCGTGCCCACCGGACAGGTCCTTCGCGACGAGCGTGGCAGACACGGGCGCGAGCCTATCGACCGGTTCGCCGGACGATCCTTCGCCACGGCGGTTACCGTGGAGGCCGGGCCACGCGACCCAGCGTGGATGAGCATGATCTCGGAGGGACCCGGGTGCTGACGCTGCTCGCCTCCCTCATGGCCGGGGCCGGCCTGGTGCTGGCCGCGCTGGCGGCCTACGTCGCATGGCGCCGCGGGACGCGGATGGGCTGGAGCCTGGCGGTGATGCTCGTCGCCGTGGCGTGGTGGGGGACGGCGTACGCCGTGGAGCTGTCCGTCAGCGAGATCCCCGTCAAGAGCATGTGGGGCGACCTGAAGTACGCCGGCGTCGTGACGCTCGCTCCCGCCTGGCTGGTCTTCGTGCTGCAGTACACCGGACGCGGCCAGCTGATCACCCGTCGCCTGGTGGCGCTGCTGGCAGTCCCGCCGGTCGCCGCGATGGTGGTGCTGGCGGTGCCGGCCACCCACGACCTCGTCCGGTTCTACCCCGACACGGCCGGCACGGAGGAGCTGCCGATCGTGGGGACGGGGCCGGCGTTCTGGGTGATCTTCGGCTACAACAACCTGCTGCTGGTCGCCGCGACGGCGCTGTTCCTCGCCAGCATGGTGCGGCTCGCGCGGACCTATCGCCGCATGGCCATGGTGCTGCTGGCCTCCGCCCTGCTGCCATGGGCAGCGAACATCCTGCACAACCTCGAGGTCGGCTGGTTCGCCCGGATCGACCTGACCCCCTTCGCCTTCATCGTCACGGGCGGACTGCTGGTGTGGGGCCTGTTCGAGGAGCGCCTCGTCGACCTCGCGCCGCTCGCCCGCAGCGCGGTGGTCGAGAGCATGGCCGACGCCGTGTTCGTCCTCGACGCGTTCGGGCGCATCGTCGACGTCAACCCGGCCGCCGTCGCGCTGGCGGACCGGAGCCGGGTCGAGCTGGTCGGCAGGAGGCTGCTCGACCTGGTGGAGCTCTCGGGGATCGCGGAGGTCGGCCCGAGCGGCCTCGTGCTGGGCGATCCCGCGAGCGACGACCGTCGGACGTTCGACGTCAGCCAGCAGCCGCTCATGGACGTCTCCGGCCGTACGGCGGGGGAGCTCGTGGTGCTGCGCGAGGTGACCGACCGGGTCCGCGACCAGCAGCACCTCCAGGACGTCCTCGACGACCGCTCCCGGGTCGCGGCCACCCTGCAGGCGAGCATGGTCCCGGCGAGGCTGCCGGCCGTGCTCGGGTGCGAGCTCGCCAGCAGGTACGTCCCGGCGGGCGACGGCGGTGAGATCGGCGGCGACTTCCTCGACGTGTTCGCGCTCGACGAGGAGACGTGGGGCTTCGTGCTCGGCGACGTCAGTGGCAAGGGTGCCGAGGCCGCCGCCGTCAGCGCCGCGACCCGCTACACGCTGCGCGCGCTCGCGGCCGCGGATGCCTCACCTGCGGTCACGCTGCGCGAGGTCAACACGGCGCTGCTCGCGCAGACCGAGTCAGAACGACACTGCACGCTCGTGCACGGGCACCTCCGGCCTCCGCCCGCGGGCGACCCCGGTGCCTCGGTGCACATCACCCTGTCCCTTGCGGGCCACCACTGGCCGCTGCGCCTGACCACCAGCGGCGCGGTCGACGAGGTGGGCACGCTCGGCACCGCGCTCGCGCTCTTCGACGACCCGGAGCTCCACGACGCCGAGGTCGAGCTCGCGCCGGGAGAGGTGCTGGTGATGTTCACCGACGGACTGCTCGAGGCACGGCGGGGGAGGGACGAGTTCGGCGCCGAGCGGGTCGCCGACATGCTCCGCACCCACCGCGACCTGTCCGCCGAGGAGCTGGCGGGTGCCGTGCTCGAGGCCGTCCGCGCCTTCCACGGCGACGAGCTCGGCGACGACCTCGCGATGCTGGTGGTCAAGCGCCTCTGAGGCCGACCCAGTCGCCGGCCGCGGGTCAGGTCGTGATCGCGACCTTGCCGCGGATCGTGCCCTGCTCCAGCTGGCGCACGGCCTCGACCGCGTCCTCGAGCGGGTAGGTCCGATCCAGCACCGGCGAGAGGTGACCGGCGTCGATGAGCTCGGCCAGGCGCTCGTAGTCGGTGCCGCTCTCCCGCGCCATCAGCAGGACGAGCCGCTCGCGCACGAAGGCCGACAGCACGGCGCCTCCGAGCTGGCGACGCATGCCGGTGATGGCGCCGGCGCCCTCGCCTCCGACGAAGACGACGGTGCCACGCGGCGCGAGCACGCGGCGCAGCGAGCGCACAGTCGGGTTGCCGGCGATGTCCAGGACGAGGTCGTAGCGCTCACCGCTCGCGGTCCAGTCGTCCCGACTGCGGTCGATCACCCGGTGCGCGCCCAACGAGACGACGTGGTCGACCTTGGTCGGGCCGCAGACCGCGGTCACATCGGCGCCGAGCCACGACGCGATCTGCACCGCGTAGCTGCCGACACCTCCCGAGGCACCCGTGATGAGGACCGACTGCCCGGCACGCACGCAGCCGGCCCGGGTGAGCGCCTGGAACGCCGTCCCGGCGGAGATGGGTACGACGGCCGCCTGGGCGAAGGACACGCTGCGCGGCTTGTGCGCGAGGGCGTCCTCGCGGGCCAGCGCGTACTCGGCGAACGACCCGGGTGCGACGCCGTACACGTGGTCGCCCGGGGCGAAGCGGGTGACGCCGCGACCCGTGCCGACGACGATGCCCGCGACGTCGCGTCCGGGCACCGGGTTCCTCGGGCGGCGGATCCCCGTGGCGAGGCGAACGGCGTACGGCTTGCCGGTCATGAGGTGCTCGGTGCCGCGGTCGAGCCCGGCCGCGTGCACCCGGACGAGCACGTCACCGTCCCCGACGAGCGGTCGCGGCACGCGCGACAGGCGGAGGACGTCCGAGCTCCCGTAGCGGGGCTGGGTGATGGCGTGCATCGTGGCGGCGCGGGTGGTGAGTGCCTCGGTCATGGTCGCTCCTCGGGAGTGGTGGAGGGGTGGGTGTTGATCGAGACTCCCGCTCGCGGGAGGCCGTCGCCCCGGTCAAACCGCCGGGGTTCCTCCGATGAATGCCGGGCGCACCGGCGTGTACGTTCGGCGCGTGCAGGTGCAGCCGCTGGTCGGCCGGGAGGCGGAGCTCGCGTCGCTCGGAGCGCTGGTCGAACGGGCACGCCACGGCAGCGCCGGCAGCGTGGTCGTGCGCGGCGAGCCCGGCGTGGGGAAGTCCGCCCTGCTGGAGGCCGTCGTGGGCGACCCCGGCGAGTCGACGGTGCTGCGCACCCGCGGCCTTGAGGTCGAGGCCCCACTGGCGTTCGCCTCGCTGCACCGCCTGCTCAGACCACTGCTCCCGCTGCGAGACCGGTTGCCCGCCCCTCAGGCCCGGGCGCTGGGCGTGGCCTTCGGCGAGGCAGACGGCCCCCCCGTGGAGCCGTTCCTGGTGGGCGTCGCCACGCTCTCCCTGCTGACGACCGCCGCCGAGGACGGCCTCGTCGTCTGCCTACTCGACGACGCGCACTGGATGGACCAGGCGTCAGCGGACGCCCTCCTCTTCTGCGCCCGCAGGATCGGCGCGGACCGGGTGGCGATGCTCTTCGCCACCCGCGAGGGGGTCGGGGAGCGCTTCGAGGCGGCCGGCGTCGACGAGCTGGTGCTGCGCGGGCTGGGGGCCGAGGCCGCGCGTGCCCTCCTCGCACAGCGCGTGGGCACCGAACTGGTCGAGCACGTCGTCGAGAGGCTGCTGGCGGAGGCAGATGGCAATCCGCTCGCGCTGCTCGAGCTCCCGGGCGGGCTCACCGCGGCGCAGCTCGGCGGGACGGCGATCCTGCCCGCACACCTCCAGCTCACCGACCGGGTGGAGGGCGCCTTCCTCGAGCGCAGCCGTCGGCTCCCGGAACCGGTCCAGGACCTGCTGCTGCTCGTCGCCGCCGACGACGCCGGTCGGCTCGACGTGCTGCGTCAGGCGTGCGACACGCTGGGGCTCGACGAGGACGTCGTCGAGGGCGGGATCGCCTCCGGGCTCCTGACCCGCGGCGCGAACGCGCTCTCCCTGCGGCACCCGCTCGTCCGGTCGGCCGTCTACCAGGCAGCCTCCGACAGCCGACGGCGCGCCATCCACGCAGCCCTGGCCGAGGCGCTCGCGGGGGCGGGCGAGCAGGACCGTGAGGTCTGGCACCGGACCCATGCGGCCGCCGGCCCGGACGACTCGCTGGTCGCTGCGCTGGAAGGCGTCGGCGACCGGGCCCAGCGACGTGGTGGGTACGCCGCGGCGCTCACCGCCTACCTGCGTGCGGCCGAGCTGTGTGCCGAGCGGCCGCGGAGGGCCGCCCTGGCGTTCGCCGCGGCGCGGAGCGCCTGGGCGGGCGGGCAGGCGACCCGGGCGCAGGTGCTGCTGTCCGAGGCACGCGAGGACGCGGACGATCCCGTGCTGGTGTGCGACGTGGCTCGCCTGCGCGGGCACATCGAGGTGAACATCGGCTCCGCACCGGAGGCGCACCGGATCTTCGTCGAGGCCGCCCACGACGTGCTGTCGTACGACCCGGTCCGGGCGCTCGAGGCCGGCGTGGCGGCGGCGGTCATGCGCACCTACGGGGCCGACAGCGGGACCCCGCTGAGGTCGGTCGACCTGCTCGACGCGACCGCCGACGACGGTTCGGCCCGCACCCGGTGCCTGCGCCAGATGCTCCTGGCGATGACCCTCGTCGCCGAGTCGCAGTGGTCCGAGGCCACGGAGGCGTTGGAGCTGGCGCTGGCGATCGGGGAGGACGTCGACGACCGCGACGTGCTCTGGAACCTCGGCAACGCCGCTCTCCAGCTCGGGCACGACGACCGCCAGCAGCAGTTCTACTCGTACGCCCTCTCCCGGGCGCGCGAGAGCGGCGCCGTCACCGCGGTGATCTACTGCCTGCAACGCTTGTGCTTCGGTCACCACGCCGCGGGGGACCACGTCGCGCTGCGGATCAGCGCCGAGGAGGCCGTGGCACTGGCGGAGGGCATCGGCCAGCGGGCCATGACGGCCCTCCCCACCGCGTGGCTGGCCCTGCTGGCGGCACAGCAGGGGAGCGACGACCACGAGGACCTCCTCGCGAGGGTGGACGAGGTCGTGGCCGGCACCCCGCTCGGTATCACCACGGATCCCGTGCACGACCTGGCCGCCTGGTCCCGCTCCGTCCGAGCGGTCGGCGTCGGCGACGTCGCCGGTGCCCACCACCACCTCGACCAGCTGCGCCTGCCGTTCATCCAGCGTCTGGCTGCGACGGAACGGATGGAGGTCGCCTCCCGCGCCGGAGAGGTCGGCGCGGTGCGCGCCTGGACCGACTCCCTCGAGGTCTTCGCTGCGCCCACTGGCCATGCCGCGGCCCTCGCAGCCGTGTCGTTCGGTCGCGCCCTGACCTCCGACGGTGACGCGGAGCCGCTGTTCGAGGCTGCGTTGGCGGCCGGCGCCGACGCCGGACGCCCCGTCGACCTGGCCCGCATCCACCTCGTGTACGGCGAGTGGCTCCGTCGTCACCAGCGCCGGGTCGACGCCCGGGTCCACCTGCGTCGTGCCCTCGAGACGTTCCGCGACGTGCGGGCCGAGGCGCTGGCCTCGCGGGCCGAGCAGGAGCTGCGAGCCTCGGGGGAGACCGCCCGCAAGCGCGACCCCTCCACGCTCGTCGACCTCACGCCGACGGAGCTGAAGATCGCCCAGCTGGTGAGCGCGGGCCTGTCCAACAAGGACGTCGCGGCCCAGTGCTGGATCTCGCCGCGGACCGTCGCCTTCCACCTGCGCAACGTCTTCGCCAAGACCGGCGTGACGTCCCGGGGAGAGCTGGCCGGCCTCGACCTCGCCTGACCGGCACATCCCGGCCATCTGACCGGGGTGAGCACGGGCCGCTCGGCCCACGCTCGACGCAGTGCACATTCCCCACTGCGAGAGCGAGATCGCCATGGACACCGTCGTCCGCCCGACCCCGACCGAGCCCGTTCCGGTCACCCGCACCCGGTCCGCCGACCGAGCGGTCCTCGTCGCCATGGCGACCGGCCTCGCTGCTGCCGTCGTCCTGACCATGGCCGTCCTCCCGGGAGCCACCGAGGGCGTGACCACCGGCGCCGCGTTGCTGGGCTTCGGGCTCGGCTGGGGCGTGTTGCACGTCCTGACCGCTCGATCGGCGCAGCCGCTGCAGTGGGCCGCGGTCCCGGCCGTCGCGATGTCGTCGACGGGAGCAGTGCTGATCGTCACCGCCCCGTCCGACCGCGTCCTGTCGGCGCTCGCGTGGGGGTGGCCGCCGGTCGTACTCGTGCTGGCGACCTGGACCTGGGGCCAGGCGCGTCGGAGCCTGGGGCGTCGTGGCCGTCTGCCGGTGGTGACCGCGATGCTGGTCCTCGCGCTCACGGCCACTGGCGCAGCGGCGTACCGCCTCACGTCCGACTCCTTCGCCTCGGTGCACCCGGCTCCCGGCACCCGCTACGAGGTGGGCGACCACGCCCTTCACCTCGAGTGCCGCGGCCAGGGCCAGCCCACCGTGGTCCTCGTCAGCGGCCTCGGTGAGTTCTCCGCCTCGTGGGCGCGGATCCAGGACGGGCTCGCCCCCGTCACGCGGGTCTGCGCGTACGACCGCGCCGGCCAGGGCTGGAGCGACGACGTCGCCGAGCCACAGGACGGGATCACCGCCGCCGACGACCTCCACGCCCTGCTCGGCGCGGCGGGGGTGCGCGGACCGTTCGTGCTCGCCGGGCACTCGATCGGCGGCCCGTACGCGATGACGTACGCGGCGAGGTACGCCGACGACGTGGCCGGGTTGGTCCTCCTCGACAGCACCAGCCCCCACCAGCTCACCGAGATCCCCGGCTTCCGGCTCCAGCACGAGCTGATGCGTCGCGTCTACGGGGTCCTGCCCTCACTGGCGCGGGTCGGACTCGGTCACCTGCTCGGGGGATCCCACCTTCCCGCCCCCGCCGCCGCAGTGGTCGACGCGATGTCGGCCTCCCCTCGGGCAGCGAGCAACGCCCGCGACGAGGTGGACGTGCTTCCCGACGTGCTGCGGCAGGCCCAGGCGCTCACCACCCTCGGCGACCGGCCCCTGGTGGTGCTCACCAGCGCCGAGAACGCCGACGCCACCGACGGCTGGGCGGAGGCACAGCAGCGCATGGCCGGTCTCTCGACGGACGCCCTCCAACGCGACGTGCCGACCAGCCACACCGGCCTCGTCGAGGACGAGGACGGGGCTGCGGCGTCCGTGCAGGCGATCGCGTCCGTCGTCGGGGCGATCCGCACCGGTGCACCCCTTGCCACCCCCTGACACATCTCGCACCCACACCCACCACCCGAGGAGGACCCCATGTCCGACACACCAGCACACGCGCACCCCCACGCCGTCGAGGCCCACTCCGCAGCCGATGACGACGGCCCCCGCCGGCCCTGGACGCTCCTGGCAGTGGCCCTCGCCGCCCAGGTCCTCGTCGTCCTCGACATCTCGGTGGTCAACACCGCGCTGCCGACCATCGGCCGCGCGCTCCACGTGGAGGGCGGCAGCCTGCAGTGGCTCGTCACGGCCTACGTGATGATGTCCGGCGGCGGGCTCCTTCTCGGCGGCCGGGTGTCCGACCTGCTCTCCCGGCGCGGGGTCTTCCTGACCGGGCTCGCTCTCTTCACGGTCGCCTCGGTCGTCAGCGGCTTCGCCGGCACCGCCGGTCAGCTCGTCGCCGCACGCGCGGTGCAGGGGCTGAGCGCCGCACTGCTCACCCCGTCTGCCCTCTCCCTCATCACCACGACGTACGACGGTGCCCAGAGGCGGACCGCGCTCGCGCTCTGGGGAGCGGTCGGCAGCCTGGGAGTCGCCGCCGGCGTGCTCCTCGGCGGCGCCGTGACGACCTGGACGAGCTGGCAGTTCATCTTCTGGATCAACGGCCCCGTGGGACTCGCTGCGCTGGTCGTCGGCTTTGGCACCATCGCGCGGGACGACGTGCCGCGACCCACCTTCGCCGACTTCGACCTGCCGGGTGCCGTCACCGTGATCGGCGGGCTCGCGTCCCTGACCTACGCCCTCGGTGCCACCGCGACCCACGGGTGGTGGTCGACCCAGACCGTGGCCGGCCTCGTGGCGTCGCTGGCCCTGCTGACGGCGTTCCTCAGGGTCGAGCGACGCGCGGCCAGGCCGCTGTTCCCGCCACACGTCTGGAAGCTCGACGCGCTCGTGTCGGGCACTGCCGTAATGCTCGGGG
Source organism: Nocardioides sp. BE266 (assembly GCF_031457855.1). Lineage (NCBI taxonomy): Bacteria > Bacillati > Actinomycetota > Actinomycetes > Propionibacteriales > Nocardioidaceae > Nocardioides > Nocardioides sp. BE266. The sequence goes on from NZ_JAURTI010000008.1 coordinate 64,941, forward strand.
TGACCGGCCTGCTCGTCGGCGCCGTGTTCCTGACGTCCATCTTCGTGCAGACCGTCCTGGGCTGGTCCGCCCTGCGCACCGGCGTCGCCTTCGTCCCGTTCGCGCTCGCCATCACCGTCGGCACGGTCCTCGCACGCCACCTGCTCGCCGTCGTGGCTCCACGCCACGTCGCAGCCGTCGGCCTGGTCGTCTCGGGTGCCGCAGCCGTGCTCCTGTCGTTCGCGGATGCCGACGCGACCTACACGGTCGACCTGCTGCCCGGCCTGGTCGCGCTGGGGATCGGCGTCGGCATGGTCTTCGTCCCCGTGTCGGTGACGTCGATGGCGGGCATCCCGTCGTCGCACGCCGGAGTGGCCTCCGGGTTCCTGATGACCGGCCACGAGATCGGCGCGGCGCTCGGGGTCGCCGTGCTCTCGGCCGTCGCCAGCACGGCGGGCTCACTGGCCACCGTCGACGGTGCCGCCGCGGCCTTCTCGCGCGGGTTCGTCGCTGCCGCCGTCATCGCGGGCGGGTTCGCCGTGCTCGCGCACCTCCGCATGCCGAAGGAGCGCGTCGCCGGTGGCGCCGCCCACGGGCACCTGCACTGACGGGTGCGAACCCGGCCATTCGGCCGGTCCGACCGACGCCCGCCAGCGGCACCGTGGCGTCATCAGCCATCCACCAACCATCCACCAGCCAGGCGGTGAGACAAATGCAGCAGATCTCCGATTCCCGCGACACGAGCCCGGCCACCTCTCGTACGACGCACGAGCGGCTCGCCCTCGGCATGCTCGTGTCAGCCCAGTTCCTCGTGATGCTCGACGCCTCGATCGTCAACGTCGCGCTGCCGTCCGTGCAGGCGGACCTCGAGTTCGGTCCCGCTGCCGTCACGTGGGTGGTGAACGCCTACGTCCTGGCCTTCGCCGGCCTGCTGCTCCTCTCCGGACGGGTGGCCGACCTGTTCGGCCGGCGTCGCGTCTTCACGACCGGTGCGAGCCTGTTCACCCTCGGCACCCTCGTGGCAGCGGCCTCGGTGGACCAGGAGATGCTGATCGTCGGCAGGGTCGTGCAGGGGATCGGGGCCGCCGGGCTCAGCCCGGCAGCCATGTCCCTGCTGCTCGCCACCTTCCCGGCGAGCCAGCGCGCCCGGGCGATGGGTGCGTGGGGTGCCGCCTCGACGCTCGGCGGGGCGACCGGGGTGGTCGCCGGGGGAGTGCTCGCCGGCACGGTCGGGTGGCGAGCCGTCTTCCTGGTGACGGTCCCGGTCTCGGCCGCCGCCGTCGCCCTCGCCGGCCGGGTGCTGCGCGAGGACGCCCCCGGAGCGCGTCGTACCTTCGACTGGGCCGGTGCGGCACTCGTCACAGGTGCCGTGATCGCCCTCGTCCACGGCGCGGTCGACGCTGTCGACCACGACTGGACCTCGCCGCGCGTGCTCGGCCTGCTCGCCCTGTCGGCGGCCCTGGCCGCGGCCTTCCTGCGTGCCGAGCGGCGAGCCGCGGACCCCCTCGTGCCGCTGGAGCTCTTCATCTCCCCGCAGCTGCGTCTCGGCACCGCGCTCGCCCTGCTCGGCGGTGCCACCCGGGCCTCGACCTTCGTCCTCGTCGCCCTCTACGTCCAGCAGGTCCTGGCCATGTCTCCGCAGCAGGCAGGAGTCGCGCTCGTGCCGACATCGCTCACCGGGTTCGCGGTGTCCGTGGTCGTCCTTCCCCGCGCGCTGGGACACCTCGGGGCGGCTCGGTGCCTCGTCCTCGGGCTCGTCGTCCTGGCGGCCGGTCACTTGTGGCTGGCGTGGGCGCCGGCCTCGGGCTACGCCTTCGGAGTCCTCCCGGGACTCGTCCTCGTCGCCACCGGGGTCGCCCTCAGCTTCACCCCGACCACCGTCGTCGTGACCTCGGCAGTCCCGGCGTCGCACACGGGGCTCGCGTCCGGGCTGGCAGCAGCGTGCATGCAGGTCGGCGGCGCGCTGGGCACGGCCACCTTCATCGTGGTCGGCGCCTCGGCCGGGGTGCAGGCCGGGGGAGCGCTCGACGCCTCAGGCTTCTCCGCCGCCTTCACAGCCGCCGGGATGGTCGCGCTCACCACGGCGGCGCTGGGCGCGGGACTCGTGCGCCGCACGGCTCGGCCGTCGGCAGAGGCGGTGACCTCGTGAGGCTCGCCGCACCGGCAGCCACGGCCGTTCGGGTCGCGGGGTCCGTGCTCCTGGCCGCGGCGACCCTGGGAGTGATCGGGTTCGCCGGGGCGCGCACCACCGCGTCGCAGAGCAGGCTGCCCACCACACGGATGTCCCACCCGCTGCCAGCACCCGCGATCGCGCCGACCCGGGACAGGCTCGTCGTCGCGGTGGTGCTGGGGACGTCCGGCACCGTCGCGACGGACGCGATGGGGCCCTTCGAGGTCTTCGGCCGGTCCTCCCGCTTCACCGTCTACACCGTCGCCGAGCGTCGGTCTCCAGCGCTGGTCGAGGGCGCACCCTCGATCCTGCCCGACCACACCTTCGCCGAGGTCGACGCGAACGCGGACCTCGCGCCTGACGTCGTGGTGGTGCCGGCGGTCACGGATCCCACCGTCGAGGTCGTCGCGCGCGACTGGGTGGTGCGGCAGCACGACGCCGGCGCGCACGTGCTCAGCGTCTGCGCGGGAGCGCTGCTCCTGGCCGAGACCGGCCTCCTCGACGGGCGAACCGCGACCAGCCACTGGTCGCGACTGGCCTGGCTGCGTGGACACCACCCCGAGACGCGCTGGGTGTCGGGCGAGCGGTTCGTCCGGGACGGGAGGATCACCACGACAGCCGGGATCACGTCCGGCATCCCCGGTGCCCTCTCGGTCGTCGAGGACCTTTCGGGTCCCGCCGAGGCCCGCCGGGTCGGAGCGGAGGTGGGCTACCCGGGCTGGTCACCGGAGGCCACGAAGATCCCGGTCCAGCACTGGAGCCTCGCCGATCACCCGGTCGTGCTGAACACGGCACTCCCGTGGGGGCGGCCAACCGTCGCGATCACGCTGGCCGACGGCGTCGGCGAGATCGATGCCGCCAGCCTGTTCGAGGTGTACGGCGTCTCCGCCGCGGCTCGCACCTTTGCGGTCAGTCGGACCGGGATCCTCGAGTCGGCCCACGGGCTCAGGCTGCTGACGCTCACACCCGGCGAGGCGCCCGACGTGGACGTCGTACTGCGTCCGGGGGTGACGGGGCCTAGCGGCCGCGCCGGCTTCGACGGAGCCCTCGAGCAGCTGGCGCGCACGTCAGGCGCCGCCACGGCTCGGTCCGCCGCCAAGATGATCGACTACCCGACCGAGCAGCTCGACCTGGGCTCCGCGCGCGGTCCTCGACGTGCGTCGCTGCTGGCAGGCGCGAGCCTGGTGCTCGCCCTGCTGGTCGGTGCGGTGCCGGTCGTGCGTCGTCGGCGTCAGCCGCTCGCCGGCTTCTCCGGCGCACCGGCGTCGCCCTCGTAGGGGAAGAACGACAGCGTGCCGTCCGCCTCGAGGACGGCGTACTCGATGTCGCAGAAACGGCGGGCACCCTGCTCGCGAGCGGCGATCAGCAGGTCGGCCGTCGCGAGGCGCTGGGTCTTCATGGCGTCCTCGATCATCTCGCCGTGCTTCACGACGAGTGGGGCGCACCCGTTGACGACCCCGGCCTGCACGCCACGGCGTCCGCGTCCGACGACCCGGCTGCAGAGGACTACGCCTTCCACGCCACGGGTGTCCGGGTGCGATCGCTCCCGCTCGTGCCGGACCATTTCCTCGAGGGGTGAGCAAGGCACATGCCGGCGCTGTGCCGGGGGTACGAGGCGTCATGACGAACGACACGAGCGGACCTGCCCGAGAGGAGCGCGAGTCGACCCCCGGTTCTGCCGGACCCGAGGGGGTCGGCCGGCGGCATGGGGTCGAGCAGCGAGCGCATCGGCCACACCGGCCCCGGCCGGGTGGGCACGGACGGGATGCGCGACACCTCGCCCGAGGACCCGTCGGACGGACCCAGGGACGACGCGCCGCCGGAGCAGAGCCCCGGCGGCGAGGAGCCGAACCCCGTTGGCATCGACCCGAAGGCGGGATACCCGCAGCTCGACCCGCGGAGCGAGGACACGCCCTACCGGGCCTGAACCGAAGTCGGCTCGAACGCGCGCGAGTGAGGGTCCCAGACGTTCGCGAAGCGATCGGGGTACGCCGCGTGGACCTCGATCCGCGGGATCATCGACCAGCTCGTCGTTGAGCAGGGAGATGTCCGACCAGTTCTCGGAGCCGGTTCACACGTCGCTGCCGGTGAAGGTGACCAGGTCGTTCCCGTGGACGCCGGCGGCGAAGCCGGTCAGGTGGGCCGAGCCCAGCATCACCACGTGCGGCTCGTCCGCGGTCCTGGAGAACAGGTAGAGCCTCGGCGCGCGAGGACCGGGTCCTGCCGACAGGGGAGTGAGCCAGACGGGGGACTGGGCACACTGTGGTCGGCAGGACCCGGCGACGCCAGCCTAACCTCGCCCGCAGCGGGCGATGACGCGTTCGCCCCGTCGATGCACGCTTCTACCAGGCGAGACGTTGGAGGGGAGGACAGCATGACGGCACAGAAGAAGGCCACGCTGTGGGTGGGGCCGATTGCCTTCGGCGCGATGATGATCGCTGTTGCAGGCTTGTTCAACATCATCAGCGGGCTCGCTGCGGTGTTCGCCGACGACGTCTTCGTGACAGCCCCGTCCGGGGTCCTGGTCCTGGACGTCACCGGGTGGGGATGGGTGCACCTGCTCACGGGCAGCGGGTGCCTCGCCACCGGGATCGCGATCCTGATGGGCCGGACGTGGGCGCGCATCGCCGGCTCGGCCCTGGTGGCCTCAACATTGGCGACCCAGATGCTGCTCCTGCCTGCCTATCCCTTCGGGTCGATGATCATCATCGCCCTCGTGACCAACTACATCCCCAACATCGGGTTCGTCCTCGGCCTGGCGCCACCCGCGGTCTTCGCCCTCCTGACCGGCGGACCGGACCTGATGGTGGTGGTGCTGGTCGCCTACAGAGCCATCAACGTCGTCATCCAGTCGGTGATCCAGCCCAAGCTCGTCGGCGACGCCGTCGGCATCTCCGCGTCCGTCATGTTCTTGTCGCTCGTGGTGTGGTCGTGGATCCTCGGACCGCTCGGGCGCCGTCCTCGCCGTTCCGCTCACCCTGCTCGTCAAGGCGTTGTTCGTCGATGTCGACCCCGGTACCCGCTGGATGTCCGGCCTGATCGGCGCTCCCCTCGACGAGGAGTCGTCGAGCGGGCAGGAGGGCGAGACGGTCGGCGAACCGGAGGGCGGTCCGCCGGGCACGCCGGCGTGACGAGGGCCGGTCAGCCCGCCGCGACGCGGAACCCGAGGTTGCCGGTCGTGCTGTCGGGGGTGTTCGAGCTACGGGCGTCGACCCGGTAGCGCCAGCAGTAGCTGTCGTGGCACAGGTAGGACCCGCCGCGCATCACCCTCGCACCGCCGGCGGGGGGGCCCGTGGGCGCCTCCCGCGGCGAGACGGCGTACCACCGCGGGTCGAACCAGTCCGCGCACCACTCCCACACGTTGCCCGTCATCTCGTGCAACCCGAACCCGTTGGGTGGGTACGACCCGACCGGGCACGTCCCGATCCATCCGTCCTCGCCGGTGTCGTGGCGGGGGAAGTCGCCCTGCCAGACGTTCATCCGGTGCTCCCCGCCGGGTTCGCGCTCCTCGCCCCAGGGGAAGTGGCTGCCTGCTCGCCCGCCGCGTGCTGCCCGTTCCCACTCGGCCTCGGTGGGCAGGCGGGTGCCGCTCCACTGGCAGAACGCCTGGGCGTCGTACCAGCTCACCTGCACGACCGGGTGGTCACCTCGGCCGGCGAGGTCGCTGTGCGGACCCTCCGGTCGGTGCCACGAGGCACCCTCGACCAGCCGCCACCACGGCGCCGCCGCCACGCCCTGGGTCGGAGGGAAGTCGTCGGGAAGCAGGCCCGCGAAGACGAACGAGTCGCCGATCTGCTCGGCCGTGGACACGTGCCCCGTCTCCTCGACGAAGGCCGCGAACTCGTCGTTGGTGACCGTGTGGACCCCGATCGAGTACGCGGGCAGCGACACCTCGTGCTCGGGGCCCTCGCCGTCCTCCACGTAGCCCCTCGGGTCGGACGTGCCCATCGTGAAGGACCCGCCCGGCACGTCCACCAACGCTTGACCGGCGAGCGGTCCGCGGGACGTCCCGGCCGGCTGGATGGGGTGGGCGCGGTCGTCGGGACCGCTAGAGCGGCCCGGCCCACAGCAGGGAGAGGACATGTCGTCAGGATGGAGGCAGTCCGCGTGCGCGTCTACTGACGGGCGAGCTGAGCGCGCGCGAGCCCCTCGGAGTCACTGTGCTGCTCAGGAGCCACGTCGAGGGCGTCCGTGGTGGCGAAGAGATAGCCGCAGGTGTGCTCGATGCGCCCTTCTGCCACGAGGTCGTCGTCGACCAGGATGCGCCCCGTGCCGCCCAGGCCGGCGCCGCCGCCGTCGTAGTCGAACTCGTAGCGGACGGTGTGCCGCCCCGGCGGGAGGGGCGCCTCCGCGCGGACGTAGTAGCGCTCGTGGTCGACCCAGTTGTGGCAGTAGGCGGGCACGCTGTCGTTCAGGAAGAGCGTCCATCCGCCGAACCTCCCGCCTTGTGCCACGATCGCGCCGTTGGCGGGCTCGTCCCCGACGGTGATCTCCGCGGTGATGACGTGGCTGCGGTTATTCACGTCCGGGACCGTGGACTCCCCGAGGTGCATGGCGCCCGAGTACACGGTGAGCGAGGTCCGTCCCCCCATCAGGTCCGGGCGTCCCGTGGCCTTCGGGTCGAGTCGTTCGGCCTTGCGGTCGTCCAGGGGGAACACGTCGTACTTCGCGGCCTCGACGAGGAAGAGCTCCTTCAGCCGAGCCAGCCGTTCGGGCTGCTCGTCGGCGAGGTCGTGGGCCTGGCTGTGGTCGTCAGGGGTGTACAGCGCCCGACTCGGAACCATCACCATCTCGCTACAGGCGACTCCCCTCACGATGGCCTCGATGTCAGCGACTCCGGGATCGGCATCGCCCCAAGGACCAGGACAGGCTGTTTGACGAGTTCTACCGTTCCAGCAATCCGTTGGCGCTGGACGCTCCGGGCACCGGGCTCGGCTTGAGCATCGTGCGGCGCATCGTCGAGCGACATGACGGCCACACGCGGTCAGGTCGGAGCTGGGAGCCGGGACGTCCTTCACCGTCACGCTGCTGCCGGCGAGCTGACACACGCGGCGACGCGAGGATGGCGAGCATGACGTCGATGAGGGTGATGGCGCCGTGGTCAGCGGCCGAAGAGGCGCGACAGGAGGCCACCACGGCTGGCAGTGGCCTTGTCAGCCTCGGCTGCGGCCTTCTCTGCCGGGGTGTGCTGTCCGTTGCACCACTGGTTGCTGGGCACCATCGCGTTGACGTCGGCGACGTGCTGGCCGCAGCCGGCCCAGGTGGTCTTGCGGCAGGTCTTGCAGGTGGTGGGTCGGCACATGATGTGACTCCGTTCTGGTGGGCGGTTGGTGGTGAGCGGTGTGGCTCAGCCGTGGGAGAAGGTGATGTCGGGCAGGACCCGGGTGAGCCAGCGTGGGGTCCACCAGGCGGCCTTGCCGGTGAGGCGGAGCATGACGGGGAGCAGGACCAGGCGGACGAGGAATGCGTCGAGGAGGACAGCGACGCCGAGGACGATTCCCATCTCCTTTGGGGGAAGGGGCCCAGAGAGCGCGAAGGTGAAGAACACCGCAACCATGACGGCGCCGGCGGCGAAGATGACGCGTCCGGAGTGGGCGAGCGAACCGACCATGGCCTCGCGGGGGTCGCCGGACTTCTCGTAGTGCTCCTTGGCGGAGGCGAGGAGAAAGACCGTGTAGTCCATCGCGATGGCGAAGATCATCGCGAAGAAGAACACCGGGGCCCACGCGTCGAGGAAGCCCTGGTGCTCGAACCCGAGCAGGTCCGCACCGATCCCGTCCTGGAAGACGAGGCGCGCCACCCCGAACGCCGCGGCGGTCGAGAGCAGGCTGGCCAGGGTGCCGAGCAGCGAGATGAGCGGAGCCTGCAACGCGATGAGGAGCAGCAGGAACCCGAGGCCGAGCACCACACCGATGACGAGCGGCGTCGAGTCGTCGAGCTGGGTCTTGAGGTCGAGGTTCTCGACGGCGGCTCCGCCGACGAGGGCGGAGTCGGGGAGGTCGGCGCGGAGCCGGTCGACGGTGTCGGAGAGCTCGGGGTCGGAGGAATCGACGGTCGGGACGGCCTGGATGAGCACCAGGTCGGCGTCCGCGCCGGCCTCGCTGGATGCGGGCTGGGCGGGCATGGCGCCGGCGACGCCGGGGTCGGCTGCGAGGACCTCGGCGGTGGCGTCGGCGTCGTCGGCGTCGGTGACGACCTGGAGTGTTCCGGGGGCTCCGTCGCCGAAGGCGTTCTTGACCTGGTCGTAGCCGATACGCGCGCTGGCGTCGTCAGGGAGGACCTGGATGGACGGCATCGCGGTCCGCAGGCCCAGGACCGGGGCGGCAAGGGCGAGCAGGACGACGAGGGACGCGAGCCCGAACGCGACGGGGCGCTTCCAGAGGCGCTCGCCCCAGGCGGCGAACTTCGCCGAGCGGTGCTCGCCGCTGTGGACCCACGTCAACGCGCCCTTGTTGATCCGTCCGTCGAGCTTGAACAGCACGAGCGGCAGCAGGGTGAGGGTGGCGGCGAGGACGAAGACGACGGCGAGCATGATGCCGCCGGCCATGGACCGGAACGCCGGGGAGGGGACGAGCATGACGGCGGAGAGGGAGACGAGGACGGTGGCGCCGGAGAGCAGGACGGCCTTGCCGGCGGTGTCCATGGTCTCGGCGATGGCCTGGCGTGGGGTCTCGTGGTGGCCCATGCGGGCAGCGCGGAACCGGACGACGAGGAAGAGCGCGTAGTCGATGCCGAGCGCGAGGGCGAACATCATGGCGAAGTTCATCGCCCAGATGGACACGGGGATGAGCTCGTTGATGAGGACCAGCGAACCGGCGGAGGCGACGAGGCCGGCCAGCGTCAGGATGAGCGGCAGCCCGGCGGCGACGAGGGCGCCGAACGCCAGGACGAGGATGGCCAGAGTGACCGGCCACGACATCATCTCGGACGTGAGCATGGCGTCGAGGTTGGCTTCGTTGAAGTCCGACCAGAGCAGGGAGGCGCCGGTCGGGTTGACCTCGATGCCGTCTCCGGACAGCCCTTCCAGCTCGCCCTTGAGGTCGTCGGCGACGCGGACCATCTCGTTGGGTTCGGCACCGGCGCCGGCCAGTAGGACGGCGGTCTGACCGTCCTGGCTGAGCGTGGCGCCGGGCTGGGGTGCGATGACGTCGGCGATGCGCGGCTCGTCGTTCAAGATGGCGGTCGCATCGTCGATCACCTTCGCGCCGGCACCCTTGGTGACGGGGCCCTCCGAGGAGTGGATGACGACCTGGATGGCGGAGCTGGCGTTGCCGCCGAAGGACTCGGTGGCGAGCTCGCGGACGGCGACGGACTCGGAGCCGTCGGCCTGCCAGCCGGCGCCGGACAGGTTGGCTTCGACCTTGGGGGCGAAGGCGCCGAGGCCGATGACGAGGAGCAGCCAGACCAGGGCGGTGGCCTTGCGGTGGTGGGTGACCCACAGGCCGAGCCGGCCGAGGGGGCCCGGGCGGTATCCGATGGCATCGGGGTCTGCGTCGTCAGGTGCAGGTCGGGCGTGGCGGCGGGTGGCCGTCGACGTCATGAGCAGAACTCGTTTCTGTGTTCGGAGGTGGGGCCGGTGAGGGGGCGGGTCAGATGAGGGCGGGTACGGCTGTCGCGGCGGTGTAGGCGGCGACAAGCAGGACGAGGCCGGTGAAGGCGGCGGTGAGCTTCGCGGTGTCGGTGCGGGCGGCGACGCGTGCTCCGGCGATGGAGCCGCCGACGGCGGTGACGGTGAGGGCGGCGACGAGCCACCAGTCGGGTGCGATGCCGGTGCCTGCGCGGGTGGCGAGGGCGGCGGCGCTGGTGATGGTGATGACGACCAGCGAGGTGCCGGCGGCGTACCCCATCGGCAGCGCGAGGGCGAGCGTCAGGGCGGGGACGACGAGGAACCCGCCGCCGACGCCGAGGAACCCGGTGAGCAGCCCGACCGCCGTCGCGGTGGCGAGCACCTTCAGCGCGCGAGGGCACTGGCACATGAAGGTCGGGCTGAACGTGATGATGGGGTCGTCCAGGCGGGGCCGGCCGGCGTGGGTGCCGGCGCTCGCGCCGCGTCGGTCGCGTAGCTGCCGGACGGTCATCAGGCCGGCGACCACGAGCATCAGGCCCGCGAACGCGGCCAGCAGCACCGGCTCGGGGACGGCAGCGGACGCGTGGGCGCCGAGGACCGCGCCGCCGATGGCGACCGCGCCGAACGCGATGCCGCGTGCGAGGAGGACGTTCCCGGTGCGGTGGGCGGTCACGGCTCCCGCGAGAGAGGTGACACCCACGACGACCAGCGACCCGGTGGTGGCCTGGGTCGCGGTCTGGCCGAGTGCGAGGAGCACGGGGACGGCGAGGATCGAGCCTCCGCCGCCGAGCGCGCCCAGGCTGAGCCCGATGAGAGCGCCGGCGATGACGGCGCCGAGGAGTGCGAGGGTCACGCCTCGGGTCCCACGAGGTGTAGTCCGACCTTCTCGGCATTGTCGAAGCTGTCGTCGACGGCGACGAGCGTCGTACCGGCGGCAGACAGGAAGGAGGCGGCGACCGATGCGCGGTACCCGCCGGCGCAGTGCACCCAGACCTCGCCGGCCGGGACCTCGTCCAGGCGCCGCGGGAGCTCGTGGATGGGGATGTTGACGGCGCCGGCGATGCGGGCCTTGTCGTGCTCGTCGGCGCGACGGACGTCGAGGATGACGACCTCGCGATGGTGGCGCACCTGCGCCAGGTCGGCGAACGTGGCGGTGGGGAACGAGCTCAGGTCACGGTCGGACCAGTCCTTCGGGCCTCCGGTGGCGTGGGCGGCCGGGCGGTCGATGCCGATGCGGACCAGCTCGCGCTGGGCCTCGGCGACGTCGTCGGCCGTCTCGCCGAGCAGCGTGATCGGGGTGCCCCACGTGACGAGCCACCCGAGGTACGTCGCGAACCCGCCGTCGAGACCGAAGTTCAGCGTGCCCGGCGCGTGCCCGGCGGCGAACGCGGTCCGTGAGCGCAGGTCCACCACCCACTCGCCGTCCTCGATGCGACGGCGCAGCTCGGCCGCGTCGGCGACAGACGGAAGGGAGAGGTCGGGCTCGGACGGCCCGTCGGCGTTGGCGGGTGCCATGTGGGCGTAGTACGTCGGGTAGGCGCCTAGCCCGGCCAGGAGCTCCTCGACATAGGTCTGCTCGTCCTGGGTGAGGACCGGGTTCGACGCCTTCTCGCGGCCGATCGTCGAGGAGGTCGCGTCGGACTGGGTGGCGGAGCAGAAGGAACCGAAGCCGTGCGTCGGGAAGACGTCCGCGTCGTCCGGTAGGAGCTCGGCCAGCTTGTGCGCGGAGGCGTGCTGGTGCCGGACCAGGTCGTGGGTGTGCTCGGCGCCGAGGAGGTCAGGGCGCCCGGTCGCGCCGTACAGCAGCGAGCCGCCCGAGAACACCGCGACCTGATAGCCGGTGGCGGCGTCTGTCAACACATAGGAGAGGTGGGTGAACGTGTGGCCGGGGGTTGCCAGCGCGGTGACGCGCATCCGTCCACCCACCTCGACGACCTGTCCGTCCGCCACGGGTGAGCGGTCGAAGGACACGTCGTCCTCGCCATTGACGAGGTACTGGGCACCGGTGCGCTGCGCGATGGCCAGGCCGCCGGTGACGTAGTCGTTGTGGATGTGGGTCTCGAAGACATGGGTCAGGCGAACCGCGTGCTTGTCGAGCAGGGTGAGGACCCGGTCGATGTCGCGCTGGGGGTCGACCACGAACGCGACGTCGCCGTCGTGGACCAGGTAGCTGCGGTCGCCGAGCGTGGGCGTCCCGATGGGGATGATGGTCAGGTCGGACATTGCTGAGGGCTCCTTCTGGTCGCGCGACCCAGGGGCGGGCGGGTCGTACAGGTCGGTGATCACAGGCCCACACCGAGAGCACGGCCGGACGCGGCCCAGGCCCGGGTCCCACCAGCGACGGAGTAGGCGTCGAAGCCGTTGGCGACGAGCAGGTCCGTCATGGCAGCGCTGCGGTTGCCGGACGCGCAGACCACGTAGACAGGGCACGCCTTGTCCAGCTCGCCCATGCGAGCAGTCAGGCGGCCCATCGGCATGAGCGCGGCACCGGGGATGTGGCCGGCGGCGTACTCGCCCGCCTCCCGCACGTCGATGAGCGCTGCCTCGCCGTTCAGCGCGACGGCAAGGTGCTCGATGTCGGTCTCAGGCGTGCGAGTGCTCATGGGTCCGGTTGTCCTCCTGTGATGGATGAATACCCAGTGGGGTATCGACGGACCCAACGGTACACACCCCGGGGGGTATTCCCGCAAGTCGGCGAACGCACGCGCGGCGTCCACGAGGGGAATACGGGAGGGGGTATCCTGGTTGAGCAGGTGCAGCCACCACCCGAAACACAGCAGAGGAGCCAGCCCGATGGCCACCATCACCCTGGGTGCGGAGAACTTCACGCGCACCGTCACCGACAACAACATCGTCTTCGTCGACTTCTGGGCGTCCTGGTGCGGCCCGTGCCGCATGTTCGCCCCCGTGTACGAGAAGGCCGCGGGCGCACACCCCGACATCGTGTTCGGCAAGGTCGACACCGAGGCCGAGCAGACCCTCGCCGCCGCCGCGAACATCACGTCCATCCCCACCCTGATGGCGTTCAAGGGCGGCACGCTGGTCTTCTCCCAGCCCGGCGCCCTGCCGGCCGCCGCGCTCGAGCAGATCATCACGGCCGTGCGAGACCTCGACGTCGAGGCAGCCGCGGCCGAGCCGAAGCAGAGCGCCTGATGGCCACCTTCACGCTCAGCGCCACGCTGAACCAGCCCTACGGCGAAGCCGTCGAGCTCACTCGTCGGGCGCTCGCCGAGCAAGGTTTCGGCATCCTCACCGAGATCGACCTCCAGGCCACGATGAAGGCCAAGCTCGACGCCGACGTCGCACCCCAGGTCATCCTCGGGGCCTGCCGGCCCGCGCTCGCCTACGAGGCGCTCACCGTCGACCCGTCCATCGCCGCGGTCCTGCCGTGCAACGTGGTCGTCCGCGCCCTCGACGACACGACCAGCCTCGTCGAAGCGTTCGACCCCGACGCGATGATGGGGCTCGCCGACAACGAGGCACTCGGTGCGGTAGCCACCGACGCCAAGCAGCGCCTGACGGCGGCCCTCGCCGCAATCACCACTGACAGCCAGGAGATCTGATGGAGCTCGACCCGACCACGATGAAGCCGGTCATCAACCGCATCAAGCGCGCCCAGGGCCAGCTCTCCGGCGTCCTGCGCCTCCTCGAGGAGGGCCGCGACTGCGAGGACGTCGTCACCCAGCTCGCCGCGGTCTCCAAGGCGCTCGACCGCGCAGGCTTCGCCATCGTGGCCTCCGGCCTGCAGCAGTGCCTCGTCGAGAACGACGGCGATGCCGACAGCCTGGATGTGAAGAAGATGGAGAAGCTCTTCCTCTCCCTCGCCTGAGCCCGGGCATCCTCTGACATGAGGACCTGCACCCCGGAGTGACCACGAACCCGTGGCATCCCTGTCCCGCGCCCCGGACTGCCCTCGAGAGCGTGCGCAGGAGCCGACGCTCCTGCCTTGCGCCGCATGGCGAAGGCCCCGGACCTCCTGAAGAGGACCGGGGCCTTCGTCGTACGACGGTGTGGCTCAGATGTCGTAGTAGAGCTCGAACTCGTGCGGGTGCGGGCGCAGCTGGACCGGAGCGATCTCCTGGGTCCGCTTGAAGTGGATCCACGTCTCGATCAGGTCGTCGGTGAAGACACCGCCGGCCGTGAGGTACTCGTGGTCCGCCTCGAGAGCGTCGAGCACGGCACCGAGGCTGGTCGGCACCTGGTCGATCTCGGCCATCTCGTCCGGCGGCAGCTCGTAGATGTCCTTGTCGATCGGGGCCGCGGGCTCCGTCTTGTTCTGGACACCGTCGAGGCCGGCAAGCATCAGTGCCGCAAAGGCGAGGTAGGGGTTCGCCGACGGGTCGGGGAAGCGGGTCTCGACGCGCTTGGCCTTCGGGTTCGCGCCCGTGATCGGGATGCGGACCGAGGCCGAGCGGTTGCGCGAGGAGTAGACCAGCGAGATCGGCGCCTCGAAGCCCGGCACCAGGCGGTGGTAGGAGTTCACCGTCGGGTTGGTGAAGGCCAGCAGCGACGGGGCGTGGGCCAGGATGCCGCCGATGTACCAGCGGGCGGTGTCGGACAGGCCGGCGTACCCGGTCTCGTCGAAGAAGAGCGGCTCGCCGTCCTTCCACAGCGACTGGTGCACGTGCATGCCGGAGCCGTTGTCACCGAAGATCGGCTTGGGCATGAAGGTGACCGACTTGCCCTGCTCCCAGGCGGTGTTCTTGATGAGGTACTTGAACTTCATCACGTCGTCCGCGGCCTTGAGCAGCGTGTCGAAGCGGTAGTTGATCTCCGCCTGGCCGGCGGTGCCGACCTCGTGGTGGGCGCGCTCGACCTGGAGGCCGCAGGACTCGAGGTTCTTGACCATGTCGGCGCGCAGGTCGCTGTAGTGGTCGTAGGGCTCGACGGGGAAGTAGCCGCCCTTGAGGCGGGTCTTGTAGCCCTTGTTCTCGCCGTCGTCCTTGCCGGAGTTCCACCAGCCCTCGACGGAGTCGATGTGGTAGTAGCCCTCGTTGACGCCCGTGCTGTAGCGGACGTTGTCGAAGATGTAGAACTCGGCCTCGGGGGCGAAGTAGGCGGTGTCCGCGATGCCGGTCGAGTCGAGGTACGCCAGCGCCTTGCGCGCGATGTTGCGCGGGTCGCGGCTGTAGGCCTCGCCCGTGATCGGGTCGTGGATGAAGAAGTTCACGTTGAGCGTCTTGGACCGGCGGAACGGGTCGAGGTAGGCCGTCGTCGGGTCCGGGAACAGCGACATGTCCGACTCGTTGATGGCCTGGAAGCCGCGGATCGAGGATCCGTCGAAGCCGAGGCCGTCATCGAAGACGCTCTGGTCGAACGAGGACGCCGGAACCGTGAAGTGCTGCATCACGCCGGGCAGGTCGCAGAAGCGGACGTCGATCATCTCGACGCCCTCGTCCTTGATGAACTTCAGGAGCTCATCGGAGTTGTTGAACATTCGGTTCCTCCTTGACGGCGACCAGCGCGCGTCGAGTTTGCAGCGTTCGGGAGCGGAGCCTCGTTGCACCGTGCCGCTCACGCTAGAGGGGGGCAGTTTCTAGACCGTATCCCGATTGTTTCGGGCGTGTTACAGGTCGTCCGCGGGGTGGCCTGCCGGCGAGGCGCGGTGCCACGAAATCCACCCTTTGGGTTACTCGCGCGAAACCCGGGCTGCCTTTACCGTCAGGCATGACTCGGGCACGGGCACTGACGCAGTGGGGCATCAGTATCTCGGCGGCCGTGGTCCTCGCCGCCTGCGGGGGTGGTGGCGAGGACGACGGTGGCGACGACACGCCCACGTCGGGCCCGCTCGTCCCTCGCCACCTACGCTGGGCGCGTGCCGCAGCCTGACCCGACACCCGCTCCGACCGATCTGATCCCAGCGAGCTGGGGTCGCCGCATCCTGGCGCTGCTCGTCGACTGGCTCAGCAGCTGGGCCGTGGCCCAGCTCCTCGCCGCGTTGGGCGTGGTGGCCGACGACCCCAGCACGATCGGCAGCACCGGCACGCTCATCCTGGTCGTCGAGATGGCCCTCTTCACCGCGTTGCTGGGCGGGTCCTTCGGCAAGCTGGTGACGCGCATCCGCGTGGTGCGCCACGACGACCCGTCACGCCCGGTGAGCCTGCTCCGCGCGGTCGTGCGGACCGTGCTCACGTTCCTGATCATCCCGCCGCTGCTGACCTTCGACGGTCGTGGGCTCCACGACCTCGCCGCGGGGACGCGGACCGTGAGGATCTAGCTGGGAGGTCTCGAGGCTCGCTGCGCTCGCACCTCGACCGACGAGGGACTCAGCGGCCTCGCTGCTGGGAGCGCATGCCCTTCATGGAGGTCGGGACCGGACCCTTGGGGACCGGGAGCTTGCCGCGCTGGGCGTCGAGCGCCTTGAGGCGCTGGAGGATGTCGGTCATCTCGGCGGGCTTCACCGAGCGGCCGAGCTTCTGCACGTGACGGACCAGCTTGGGCAGCGGCACCTCGCCCTCGCCGCGGCCGGCGACGACCTCGTGGATCGGCACCTCGTAGGCGACGCGCTCGTGCTTCTTGCGCTCGTTGGCGAGCAGCTGCTTCACGCGGCTCGGGCTCGAGCCCTCGCCGACCAGCACGATGCCGGGAGGACCGACCACGCGGTGCACGACGTCCTGCTGCTTGGTGAACCCGACGACCGGGTCGACCTTCCAGCCGCGGCGCAGCATCTGCAGCGCACCGGCGGCCGCGGCGGGCTGGCCCTCCATCTGCTGGTACGCCGCCCGCTGGGCGCGGCGGCCGAAGACCAGCAGCGTGCACAGCATGCCGATGAGGAGGGCGCCGATGATCGAGATCACCAGCGACAGCACGCCCGAGCCGGGCAGCAGCCACATCAGGCCGAAGCCCACAGCGGCACCCGCGACGAAGACGCCCAGGAGGATCAGGCCCAGGCGCGGGTCGCTGCGCTTGGCCATCTGGTAGGTCTGCATGATCTGCGCGCGGCGCGACGTCGGCGTGGAGGCGGGGGTCGACATGAGGTGGGCCTTGTCCGGCTAGGTGTGGCTAGGTGTGGTGGTGAGGGTGGGTCAGACGGCGGCGGCGGCGCGCGCGTCCATGGCCTGACCGTACAACCGGCCGGCGCGGTAGGACGAGCGGACCAGCGGCCCCGACAGTGCGCCGGCGAAGCCGATCTCGTCGGCCTCGGCCTTGAGCTCGACGAACTCCTCGGGCTTGACCCAGCGCTCGACGGGGTGGTGCCGCGGGGAGGGGCGGAGGTACTGGGTGATGGTGATCAGCTCGCAGCCGGCCTCGTGCAGGTCGCGCAGCGCCTGGCTGACCTCCTCGCGCGTCTCGCCCATGCCGAGGATCAGGTTGGACTTGGTCACCAGGCCGAAGTCGCGGGCCTGGGTGATCACGTCGAGCGAGCGGTCGTAGCGGAACGCCGGGCGGATGCGCTTGAAGATGCGCGGCACCGTCTCGACGTTGTGGGCGAGCACCTCGGGTCGGCTCTCGAAGACCTCCTGGAGGAGGTCGGGCTTGCCGTTGAAGTCGGGGATCAGGTTCTCGACACCCGTGCCGGGGTTGAGCTCGTGGATCGCGCGGACCGTCTCGGCGTACAGCCAGGCGCCGCCGTCGGGCAGGTCGTCGCGCGCGACGCCGGTGATGGTGGCGTAGCGGAGCTGCATCTTCTGCACGGACTCGGCCACGCGACGGGGCTCGTCGCGGTCGAGCGGCTGCGGCTTGCCGGTGTCGATCTGGCAGAAGTCGCAGCGCCGGGTGCACTGGTCGCCACCGATGAGGAAGGTGGCCTCGCGGTCCTCCCAGCACTCGAAGATGTTGGGGCAGCCGGCTTCCTGGCAGACCGTGTGGAGACCTTCGGACTTCACCAGGTTCTGCAGCGAGGTGTATTCGGGGCCCATCTTGGCGCGGGTCTTGATCCACTCCGGCTTGCGTTCGATCGGGGTCTCGGCGTTGCGGACCTCGAGTCGGAGAAGCTTGCGTCCTTCAGGGGCGGGAGCGGTCGTCACGGTCCCCACTGTACGGGCCGGGGACGAGGCTCCCGAATCAGCCTCCGGGGCTGGTCAGACGGAGGACTCGACGTAGTCCGGCTCGGTGGTGGCGAGGCGCTGGTTGGCGGTCGTCCGCGCGTTGCGCTCGCCCCGCTCGACGGACCCGACGGCCCGGGCGAGACCGAACACGGTCATGTTCCCGTAGACCGACTCGATCCGGTCGCTGGGCACCACGTAGGTCTCGTGGAAGATGCCGACGTCACCGCTGGCCGCCGAGTCGCGGTTGAACGCACCCCACGCCGGGGCGTGCGACATCGAGGCGTCGCGGGCGTAGGCGCCGAGCTCCTCGGCGCTGCGCCAGTACTGGATCGTCATCAGCACCCGGCCCGCCCAGAACGACTCGACGGCGAGCAGGCCCCGGTCGGCCTTCTCGAGCTCGCGCAGCATCTTCGGCATGCCGGTGAACGTCGGCCACCAGCTGCGGACCTTGCGCAGGCGGTTGATGCGCATCCCGATCACGAACACCACCACGTCATCGGTCGTGGGGTCGGCGACGTACTGGCCGCCGCGGACGCCCTTGGGGGAGCGACCCGGGGCGGTGGCGTACCCGCGGGGGACACGCCGAGGAGTGGAACCGGCCATGACGGCCTCCTAGATAGTGATACTGTCCACGTAGACAGTGGCACTATCCAGAGCAATGGTCAAGGGGCACGCGTGCGCATCTCCGAGCTGTCGGAGCAGACCGGGGTGCCGGTCGCGACGATCAAGTACTACCTCCGCGAGGGCCTGCTGCCCGAGGGCGACAAGCGCACGCCCCGCCTCACGGAGTACGACGAGCGCCACGTGCGCCGCCTGGGCCTGCTGCGGATCCTGCGCGACGTGGGGGACGTCCCGGTCGACGGGCTCAAGCGCCTCGTCGCCGCCTCGGAGACCCGGGGGAGCGTGCACGACCTCTTCGCGGTGGCCGCCGACGCCCTCGCCCCGACGCCGCCGGCGGCGGGTCCCGGGCGGCCCGAGACCCGGGCCATGGCCGACGCGATCATCCAGCAGGCGGGCTGGGACCGCGTGCGCGAGGACTCCGTCGACCGCGACAACCTGGCGGCCACGCTCGAGCTGGTCGGCGCGTTCGAGACCCACCCGCGCGACCCCGCGGAGATCGCGCCCTACGTAGCGATGGCCGACCAGCTGGCCCGCCACGAGATCGCCAACCTCGATGGGCGCAAGGATCGGCTGGGCCTTCTCGAGGAGATGGTCGTGGGGCAGGTCGTGTTCGCGACGGTGCTGACCACATTGCGGCGGCTCGCCGAGGAGCACCACTCCCACGAGCGGTTCGCCGAGGACCAGCGCGACTGAGGTCGCTCAGGCGCCGGGGCGCACCAGCTCGATGCGCGGGGCGTGGGCCGGCTCGGGGCGCGCCTCGTAGTCGGGGGTCGCGTCGTACGGGTCCCAGGCGAGGTACGTCGCCAGGTGGCGGCGCACGCTCGGCAGCACGTCGTCGACGGTGACGTCGCGGCCCAGCTCCTCGCTCAGCGAGGTCACGCCGGCGTCGGCGATGCCGCACGGGACGAAGCGGTCGTACCAGCCGAGGTCGACGTCGCAGTTGAGGGCGAAGCCGTGCATCGTCACGCCGCGGCTCACCCGGATGCCGATCGCGGCGATCTTGCGCTCGGGCCCCCGCTCGTCGGCGCGCAGCCAGACGCCGCTGCGGCCCGGCACGCGCGCCGTGGTGACGCCGAAGTCCGTGCAGACCGCGATCAGGGCCTCCTCGACGCGGCGGACGTAGTCGACGACCTTGACGTGGTCGGGCAGCGTGACGATCGGGTAGCCCACCAGCTGGCCGGGGCCGTGGAAGGTGATCTTGCCGCCGCGGTCGACGTCGATGACCGCCGCGCCACCGGGGTCGAGCGGGCGCTCGTGCGGGTCGGTGCGCTTGCCGGCGGTGAACACGGGCGGGTGCTCGAGCAGCAGGACGGTGTCGCGGCGGGTGCCGTCGACGACCGTCTCGTGCACGCGGCGCTGGAGCTCCCAGGCTGCGAGGTAGTCGACGGCGGCGTCGCCGAGACCGGCGACCTCGAACTCCAGCTCGTGCTCCAGCGGCATGCTCCGACCCTACGCCCACGCTCCCGGCCCGCTGCGCCCGCGCCTGTGGATGGACGCCGACGCCCTCGGCGGAAATCGGCGAGGGTGGCGAGGTGGATCCCCGGCGCCTCCTTCCCGTCTTGGCCGCGGTCGCCGCTGCGTGCGTGGTGGCGACCCTCGTGGTCGGGCTGGCCCGCCCCGGCGATGCGCCGGCCGCACCCCGTCGGGAGGCGGCCGTGCCGCGTTCCGGCCCTGCGGTCGTCCTCGCGGAGTGGGACGAGCGGCGCGCTGCCGCGTGGGCCGCCGGCGACGTCACCGAGCTCCGCAGCCTGTACGCCGACGGCTCACGCA
This sequence comes from Nocardioides sp. BE266, assembly GCF_031457855.1. Classification (NCBI taxonomy): domain Bacteria; kingdom Bacillati; phylum Actinomycetota; class Actinomycetes; order Propionibacteriales; family Nocardioidaceae; genus Nocardioides; species Nocardioides sp. BE266. Next base: position 85,036 of record NZ_JAURTI010000008.1, read on the forward strand.
CGGGCGCTGCCGACGCGAAGCTCCTGCGCCACTACCTCGCGCGGGGCCTTCGGGTGGAGGGCCTGACCACCCAGGTGCTCGCGCTCGAGGTGGTCGACCAGACCGGGCGCCGCCTCGTGCTCGAGGTCACCGACCGGGTGGTGGGCGGCTCAGCCGTGGGCGGACCGACGCCGATCGCGCTGCCGGCCGACCGGGCCTCGACGCGGCGGGTGGTCCTGGTGCGACCGGCCGAGCGGTGGCTCGTGGCCGAGGTCCGGGAGGGAGCCCGCGATCAGGCCAACGCGGCGGCCAGCACCTCGCGGACGTCCTCGTCCTCGAAGTCGTAGCCCGCGCGCTCGAGGGCCGCTGGGCGCGCGTTGACCGAGCCGAGCAGCTCGGGTGCCAGGTCGCCCGCCGCGACCTTCATCACGGCCGAGGGGACGGCCAGGAACGCCTTGCGGTGCAACTTCGCGGCGAGGGCCTCGGTGAACTCCGCGTTGGTCGGGGTGGTCGGACAGCAGAGGTTGAACGCCCCCGACACGTCGCGCGACTCGATCAGGTAGCTGACGGCGCCGATCCAGTCGCGCAGCGAGATCATCGGCATGTACTGCCGGCCGGACCCGAGCCGGGCGCCACCGCCGGCCTGGAAGAGCAGCTTGAGCTGCTTCAGCGGCGGCGACGTGCGGTCCATCACCGGAGAGGTGCGCAGGACGCACACCCGGGCGCCGGCCTCGCGGGCCTCGTCGGTGGCGTCCTGCCACGCGTGCGAGACCCGGGTGAGGAAGGCGTCGCCGACGCTGCCGGTCTCCTCGGTGACCGGCGCGTTGCCGTGGTCGCCGTACCAGGCGATCCCGTTGCCGGCGATGAAGGCCGGCGGTCGCTCGGTGTGCGCGATGGTGCGGGCAAGCAGGCCCGTCGTGGAGACCCGGCTGTCGAGGACCTCCACGGCCCACTTCTTCGAGTGCGGGTTGCCGGCGATGGCGGCGCCGGCGAGGTTGACGACCGCGTCCGCCCGTTCGATGACCGCGGCGTCGATCGTGCCGGCACTCGGGTCCCACCGCGACTCCTGCGCGGAGGCCGGCTCGCGGCGCACGAGGGCGGTGACCTCGTGGCCGTGCACCCGCAGGTGCTCGGTCAGGTGGGTGCCGAGGAAACCCGACGCTCCGGCGATCACGACGCGCATGCGACCACCCAACCATGTGCGCCAAGCCCGCCTGGGGCGAACCGGTCAGCCGGCCAGGTGTCCCCAGCGCAGCGACAGCTCGCGCCACGGGCCCTGGTCGACCACGCGACCGGAGTCGAGGACGACGACCCGGTCGGCCTGGGCGAGCGCGGCGGCCTTGCTGGTCGCACCGATCACCGTCGCCCCGCGCGAGCGGAGCGCCTGCCACAGCTCGATCTCGGTCGCCGCGTCGAGCGCGGACGAGACGTCGTCGGCCAGCAGCACGTCGGCCTGCGACGCGAGCGCCCGGGCGAGGGCGAGGCGCTGCACCTGCCCACCGGAGAGGCGTACGCCGCGGTGCCCCACGAGCGCGTCGGGACCGCCGGCCTCGCTGACGTCGCGACCCATCCGGGCGGCCTCGAGCGACGGCATCACCGGGCGGGTCGGGTGGTCGAGCCCGACGTTGCCGGTGAAGCTGCCGGAGAGCACGCGCGGCACCTGCGCGACGTGGGCCACGCGAGCCGGGCGCAGGTCGGTCTGCGGGTCGTCGACCACGCGGTCGTTCCAGCGGATCTCACCGGTGGTGCTGACCAGGCCGGCGAGGGCGCCGAGCAGGCTCGACTTGCCGGACCCGACCTGTCCCAGCAGCAGCACCAGCTCGCCCGCGCGCACCTCGAGGTCGACGTCCTGGACGCCGAGCGTGCCGTCGTCGTGCACGGCGGCGAGGTCGCGCAGGGCGAGGGTGCGCAGGGGATCGGGCTCGGGGTCTCCCGGCGCGGCGGCTGTGCCGGCGACCAGGTCCATGCCGGCGGGGAGCTCCATCAGGTCGCCTCCGCCCGCGAGGGCGCTGGTGGCTTGCATCCAGGCACGGGTGCCGGGCGCCTCGGTGACGACGGCTCCGGCCACGCGGCCGAACCAGTCGAAGCCACTCACCGCGTTGGCGACGAGCAGCGCGGTCGCCAGCTCCCAGTGCCCGGTTACGAGGCCGCCCCAGGCGGCGACGACGCCGCACTGGACCATGACGACCGGCACGCCGTCGAGCAGGGACTGCACGCGGTGCTCGCGCACGGCCGCGTCGACCCGCCCGCCGTCGACAGCGCGCAGGTGGCGGTGGAGGTGGGGCGTCGCCGCGGCGAGCTTGACCGTGCGGATCGACTCCAGGGTGGAGACGAGCGCCTGCCCGAACCGGGCGCGGGCGGCCGACGACGCGGCCGCCGAGCGACCGGCGACCCGGCGTCCGAGCGACGAGGCGAGGGCGGAGGCGGTCATCACCGCGAGCAGGATCGCGCCGGCGATCCAGCTCCCGGCGATCATCGCCGTCAGCGACGCCACCAGGAGGCCGTTGACGAAGTCGACCCAGCGGTCGGTGTAGCGCGCGATGCGGTCGGCGTCCATGGCGCGGGCCACGACCTCGCCCGGAGGAGTGCGGACCAGCCGCCGCTGGTCGGTCTGGCCGGCGAGCACGGCTGCCCGTACGCGCATCCGGACCTCCACCCACCAGTGCGGGTAGGTCCAGAACGCCTGCGAGAGCAGGAGCGGGCCGATCATCAGCGAGGCGACCAGGGCGGCCGCCATCAGTCCCGGGGTCTCGCCGCGCTGGAGGCCGGTGACGACGTGGCCCCAGACGAAGCCGGTGACCGCGCCGTAGGCGCCGGTGATCGACGCGAGCAGGAACAGCCCCGCACCGAACAGGCCCCACTCGGGCTTGAGCCGGATGCAGTGCCACACCTGGCGCATCAGGCCCAGCGGCGGGTCCACCTGGGGCGGCGGCGGGGGAGTCGTGCTGCGGCGCACGGTGCCGATCGCGGCATCGGCATGGTGGTCCTCGACGGCGACCTCGTGGGCGGCGGCGTCCAGCAGCCGGCGGAACGGACCGTCGGCGACGGCCAGCTCGGCGCGGGTGCCCTGCTGCACGACCCGGCCCGACTCGAGCACGGCGACCCGCTCGGCGCGCTCGGTCGTCGACAGGCGGTGGGCGACCAGGATGCCGGTGCGACCGCGGATCAGGCGGTCGGCGGCGCGGACCACCCGGGCCTCGGTGACGGGGTCCATGCGGGCGGTGGCCTCGTCGAGGACGACGACGCTCACGTCGCGCACCAGGAGGCGGGCGAAGGCGACCAGCTGCTCCTCGCCGGCGGACAGGCTGGTGCCACCGGGGCCGAGCAGGGTGTCGAGGCCCTTGGGCAGGCCGGCCACCCAGTCGGTGAGGCCGAGCTCGTCGACGGCAGCCTCGACAGTGCTGCGCGGGGCGTCGCCGAACAGGGTGATGTTGTCGGCGAGGCTGCCGGCCAGGACCTCGGTGCGCTGGGTCACCACGCCGACAGCGGCGCGCAGCTGCTGCAGGTCGAGGTCGCGCACGTCGGTGCCGCCGAGGAAGACCGTTCTGCGGGGCGGCTCGACCGCCCGGGACAGCAGCGAGGCGAGGGTCGACTTGCCCGAGCCCGTGCGGCCCACGAGCGCGCACGTGTGGCCGGCCGGGACGGTCAGGTCGACGTCGCGCAGGGCGAAGGTGCCGGTGCCGTAGGAGAACGCCAGGTGGCGGAACTCCACGTCGAGCGGCCCGCGCGGGAGCGAGGTGCCGCCGGTGGGCTCGGCGGGCACGGCGAGCATGCCGCGCAGGCGCAGCACCGCGCCCATGCCCTCCTGGAGGTCGGGCAGGTGGCGCGCCAGCATGTCGACCTGGCCGACGAACATCGTGGTCACCAGGAACAGCGTCACGAGCCGGGCCGTGGACAGGTCGCCGTGCAGGACCAGTGCGATGCCGACGAGGCCGGTGGCGGCCAGCACGGCGTGGAGCAGGCCGCCGCTGCGCCGGGTGATGCTCACCTCGACGGCGAGCACGCGCCGCAGGCGGCGGTGGATCTCGGCCGCGAGCTCGGCGTTGCGGCGCAGCACGTGGGGCTGGCCGAGGGACGTGCGGACGTCGTCGCGCGCCGCGATGCCTTCCTCGGTCGAGGCGGCGTGGTCGGTCCACGCTGCCTCTTCGAGCACCTTGCGCTCGGCGATCTGGGGCAGCAGGCGGCGGATGAAGAGCCACACCACGACGCCGCACAGCGGGAACAAGAAGGCGGCCGGCCACCACGTCAGACTCGCAACCAGCCACAGCGGACCGGTGGAGGCGACCGTGCGGATCGCCATCCACACGCCCCAGCGCATCAGCTGGCCGACCTCCCACGTGTCGTCGTCGATGCGGTCGAGCACCTCGCCGACGGCCTGCTCGGAGAGCTCGGAGAGCGGCTGGGCCATCGCGGCGTCGATCAGGTCGGCGCGCAGCTGGCCCTCGGCACGGTCGACGATGACGCCCCACAGCGTGCGCGCCGCCGTGTCGACGACGGCTCCGCCGACGACGCACAGGGCCAGCGTGGTCACCAGCGCGGAGGTCGGCGAGTCGGCCAGTCGGCCGGCGACGACGGTGCCCAGCGAGGCCGCGATCGCGCCGATCAGCGCGAGCCCGAGGCACAGGTTGGTCAGCGGGCGGCGGACGCGGTGCCAGTCCACCGGCACGCGACCGGGAGGCGGTGCGGGTGACGGATCGATGGGTGCCGCGGAGGTGTGCGCGGTGAGGTCTGTGGCAGTCACGGTGGTTCCACGGTAGACGTCGGGTACGACATCCCGCCTCCGGTTTTCAGGTGGCCTCGGACACCTCCGCCAGACCCGGAAGCGGCACCGGAGAGGTGTCCGGAAACGTCATCCGACCCCGCACCGATGGGTGCGGGATCGGATGACGGATGTCCGGATGCTCAGCCCGGGCTCAGGGGGTTTCGAGACGATCGGCGCACCCCGCTGACGCGGTGTGCCGATCCCTCAACCTCTTCGCCCGACGCGGGCCGTCGCTGCGCTCCGGCCCGCTGGGCTCAGACCTCGAACTGGCCTGCCTCGAGGCGCTTCTTGACCTCCTGGAGGAACCGGCCGGCGTCGGCGCCGTCGACCAGGCGGTGGTCGTAGGTCAGCGCCAGGTAGACCATGTGGCGCACCGCGATCGTCTCGCCCAGGTTGGGGTCGTCGATCACGACTGGACGCTTCACCACGGCACCGGGGCCGAGGATCGCGACCTGCGGCTTGTTGATGATCGGGGTGTCGAAGAGCGCCCCGAAGCTGCCGAGGTTGGTGATGGTGAAGGTGCCACCGGAGAGCTCGTCGGGCGTCACCTTGTTGGTGCGGGTGCGCTCGGCGACGTCGGCGATCTTCTTGGCCAGACCGGCGATCGAGAGGTCACCGGCCTCCTTGACGACCGGCGTGAGCAGGCCCTTCTCGGTGTCCACGGCGAACGCGATGTTCTCGCGGTCGAAGTAGGTCACCTCGCCCTTCTCGGCGTCGATCGCCGCGTTGAGCTTGGGGTGCACCTTGAGCGAGTCGATCGCGGCCTTGGCGAAGAACGGCAGGTAGGTGAGCTTCACACCCTCGCGCGCCAGGAAGTCGGCCTTGGCGGACTCCCGGAGGCGGGCGATCGCGGTGACGTCGACCTCCATCACCTGCGTCAGCTGGGCGGACTCCTGCAGCGACTCGACCATGCGCGTCGCGATGACCTTGCGCAGGCGCGAGAGCGGCTCGGTGGTGCCGCGCAGCGGCGACGGGGACGCCGTGGCCGGAGCGGTAGCGGCCGGGGGAGCACCCGCGGCAGCCGGAGCAGCAGCGGCCGGAGCGGCAGGAGCCGCGGCGGCCTGGGCGGCAGCGGCTGCGTCGAGCACGTCCTGCTTGCGGATGCGGCCGCCGACGCCGGTGCCCTGCACCGCGCCGAGGTCGACACCGTGCTGGTCGGCCATCTTGCGCACCAGCGGAGTGACGTACGCCGTCTGGTCGCGACCACCCTCACTGGCAGCGGGCGCCGCGGGAGCGGCCGGCGCTGCCGGAGCAGCCGGGGCGGCGGGCTGGGCGGGGGCAGCGGGCTGGGCCGGCTCGGCAGGCGCAGCGGGCGCCTCCTCGGCGGCCGGCTCGGGCTCCGGCTCGGGCTCCGGCTCGGGCTCCGGCTCGGGCTCCGGCTCGGGCTCCGGGGCCTTCTCCTCGGCCGGGGCGGCGGGCGCCTCCTGCTGGGCAGGCGCGGCGTCGCCGGAGCCGATGATCGCGAGCTCGGCGCCGACCTCGACGGTCTCGTCCTCGTTGGCCTTGATCTCGAGGAGGGTGCCGGCGACCGGGGACGGGATCTCGGTGTCGACCTTGTCGGTGGAGACCTCGAGGAGGGGCTCGTCGACGGCGACCTCGTCGCCGACCTGCTTGAGCCAGCGGGTGACGGTGCCCTCGGTGACGGACTCGCCCAGCGCGGGCAGGGTCACGGCCGTACCGGCGCCACCACCACCGCCTCCACCGGAGGACTGCTCGGCGGCAGGCGCCTCCGCGGCGGGCTCCTCGGCCGGGGCCTCCTCCTGGGCAGGCTCCTCGGCGGGAGCCTCCTCGGCGGGAGCCTCCTCGGCGGGAGCCTCTTCTGCGGCCGGCTCCGCTGCGGCCGGCTCCTCGGCGGGGGCCTCCTCGGCCGGGGCCTCGGCGGAGCCGGACGCGTCACCGGAGGACTCGCCCTCGTCGCCGATCACGCCCAGGACGGCGCCGACCTCGACGGTGTCGTCCTCGTTGGCCTTGATCTCGAGCAGGGTGCCGGCGACCGGGGAGGGGATCTCCGTGTCGACCTTGTCGGTGGAGACCTCCAGCAGGGGCTCGTCGACGGCAACCGTGTCACCGACCTGCTTGAGCCAGCGGGTGACGGTGCCCTCGGTGACGGACTCGCCGAGGGCGGGGAGGGTGACTTCGGAGGCCATGTGGTTCCTTCGCTCGCGTGTGGGTGGAGAGGGTGGAGTAGGGGGTCGTTCTCAGGAGTGTGCGTGGAGCGGCTTGCCGGCCAGGGCCAGGTGGGCCTCGCCGAGCGCCTCGTTCTGCGTGGGGTGCGCGTGCACCAGCGGCGCGACGTCGTCGGCGTGCGCCTCCCAGTTGTAGATCAGCTGGGCCTCGCCGATGAGCTCACCGACCCGGTCGCCCACCATGTGGACGCCGAGGACCGGGCCGTCGACCAGGCCGACGAGCTTGACGAAGCCCTGCGTCTGGAGGATCTGGCTCTTGCCGTTGCCGCCGAGGTCGTAGGTCACCGTGGTGACCGCGTCGCCGTGCAGCTCGCGCGCCTTCGCCTCGTCGAGGCCGACGGACGCGATCTCCGGGTGGGAGTACGTCACCCGCGGGATGCCGGCGTCGTCGACCGGGCGCGGGTCGAGGCCGGCGATCTCCTCGGCGACGAAGATGCCCTGCTGGAAGCCGCGGTGGGCCAGCTGGAGGCCGGGCACGATGTCGCCGACGGCGTACACGCCCTCGACGTTGGTGCGGCAGCGCTCGTCGGCGAGCACGAAGCCGCGCTCCATCGCGATGCCCTGCTCCTCGTAGCCCAGGCCGTCGGTCGACGGGCCGCGGCCGACCGCGACGAGGAGCACCTCGGCCTCGATCACGTCGCCCCCCTCCACGGTCACTGCAACGCCGGTGTCGGTCGTCTTGACGCTCTGGAATGGCGTGCTCGTGAGGAAGCTGATCTTGCGCTTGCGGAAGGCGCGCTCGAGGGCCTTGGAGGAGGCCTCGTCCTCGACCGCGACCAGGCGCGGGAGGGCCTCGACGATCGTGACGTCGGCGCCGAAGGACTTCCAGACGCTGGCGAACTCGCAGCCGATGACGCCGCCGCCGAGCACGATGGCCGACGCGGGCACCCGGTCGAGGCGCAGGGCGTGCTCGGAGGTGATGACCTTCTCGCCGTCGACCTCGAGGCCGGGCAGCGACTTGCTGTAGGAGCCGGAGGCTAGGACCACGGCCTTGCCGGTGTAGGCCGTGCCGTCGACGGTGACCTCACGCGGACCGGTCAGCGTGCCGGCACCCTGGATGACGGTGATGCCGCGCGACTTGATCAGGCCGGTCAGGCCCTTGAAGAGCCGGTCGACGACCTTGTCCTTGTAGGCGTTCACGCCGGCCATGTCGATGCCGTCGAAGGTGGCGGTGACACCGAACTGACCGGCCTCGCGCGCGGAGTCGGCGACCTCGGCGGCGTGGAGGAGGGCCTTGGTCGGGATGCAGCCCACGTGGAGGCAGGTGCCGCCCAGGTTGCCCTTCTCGACAAGTCCGACCGTCAGCCCCAGCTGGGCCGCTCGCAGGGCACAGGCGTAACCACCCGAACCAGCCCCGAGGACGAGTACGTCGAACTCACCGTCCGCCACAGAAATCCCTCCACACACTTCTTCGCTCGCTGATCCTTCGGCGTCGCCCATCTTTGCACTCTTCGTGAGCCTGTCCACACCGGGTCTCCCGAGCCGGATCGACACGACTTGGGCCGGAGTGAGCCGCTGGTGAGGGATGTCCCGGCAGAATGGTCACCATGGGCATGTTCGACCGATTCCGGCGCAAGGGCCGCACTCGTCGTCCGGCACGGAACGCCGAGCGCACCGGCTCCACGACGGTCCGGGCGTCCGATGGTGAGGACGTGCGCCACCTCGAGAGGTTCGTCGCCACCAAGCAGGGCGTGGAGGGCTTCGTCGAGCCGCGCACGGCGGTCAGCGACGTCACCCTCCTGCTGGTCGCGCACGACGGTGAGTGGACGCGACGGCGGGTGCCGAGCGTGAAGTGGGCGCACGACTTCGCCAACAAGCACCGTGTGCCGTCGTACGACGCCGCGGTGGTCGGCGTGCCGCAGCGGATGCGCGACTACAACGCCCGCCAGAAGGCGGCGCGCAAGTCCCGCGGCTACTAGGGCTGCCAGCGGCTACTCGGCCTCGGCCAGCGCGCGGGCGAACTCGACCAGCGTGGTGACGCCGAAGCCGGTCGCGCCCGAGGGGACGTGGCCGTAGGGGCCGCCGAGGTTCATCTCCTTGCCGGCGATGTCGAGGTGCGCCCACGGCAGCCCGCCGGTGAACTCGCGCAGGAACGCCGAGGCGTACAGCCCGCCGCCCCAACGGACCCAGTCGTGCTGCAGGAGGTCGGCGACCTTGGAGCTGGTGATCCGCTCCTTCATCTCCTCGGGGATCGGCATCCGCCAGTGCTGCTCACCGGCGGCGACGCCGGCCGCGAGCACCGCGGGCACCTGGTCGTCAGTGCCCATCACGGCGCCGACCTTGTCGCCGAGGGCGAGCTGCATGTGGCCCGTCAGGGTCGCGATGTCGAGGACGACGTCGGGCCCCTCCTCGACTGCCATGGAGAGCGCGTCGCCGAGCAGCATCCGGCCCTCGGCGTCGGTGTTGGCGATCTCGACGGTGGTGCCGTTGTGCATGGTGATCACGTCGCCGGGCCGGGTGGAGGTGCCGGAGACCATGTTCTCGGCCATCGGCGCGAACGCGGTGACCTTGACCGGGAGCCCGAGACGGGCGATCGCCAGGGTGGCCGCGACGACGCTGGCCGCACCGGCCATGTCGCCCTTCATGTTCATCATGCTCGAGGAGGGCTTGATGGTGAGGCCGCCGGAGTCGAAGGTGACGCCCTTGCCGACCAGTGCGAGGTGGGCGACCGCGTCCTTGGGCGCCCACGTCAGCTTGGCCAGGCGTGACGGCGCGACGGAGGAGTTGCCGACGCTGAGGATGCCGCCGCAGCCCATCTCCGCGAGCTGCTCGTGGTCGAAGACCTCGAGCGAGACCTTGGGCGCGCCGCGGCCCTTGGTGGCCTCCTTGTGCGCGGCCGTCACCAGCTCGGCGAGCAGCGGGGGAGTGCAGTCGCCGGGCGGCGTGTTGACCCAGTCGCGGCACAGCGCGACGGCGTCGGCGAGCACCTCTGCGCGCCCAAGGGCGGCGACGGCCTCGGCGCGACGGGCGATCGAGGTGAGGACGACGACGTCGGCGGGCTCGGTCGTCTCCGACTTCGACGACTTGTAGGCGGTGAAGGTGTAGCCGCCGAGCCGGTGGCCCTCGACCACCGCGGCGACCAGCTCGGGGGTCTCGCTCGGCAGGGCGAGGGCGACCGAGGCGGCGTTGGACACGCTGCGCGCGGCGACGCCCGCGGCACGTCGTACGGCGATCGGGTCGGTGGGGTCCTCGCCCAGGCCGACGAACACCAGCAGCGGCGCGTTGACCTCGTCACGGGTGGGGGCCTTGACCGCCTCACCGGCCTTGCCGGTCACGCCCATCGTGGAGAGGAACGGTCGGAGGCGGCGGCCGTAGGCCTTGCTGACCTCCTCGGCCGCGTCGCAGAGCCGGGGGCCCTTGTCACCTGCCACGACTCCCACCACGACGGCGTCGGCGCGGGTCTTGGCAGGGCTGGCGGCACGGAGTGCGTACGAGGTCACCCGCCGCATGTTAGGCGAGCGTCGGGTGAGCAAGGCGGGCGGAGTGGCTGCGGTAGGTTTCGCGGCATGGCAGGAACGCTCAAGCAGTCGCCCCTTCACGACCGTCACGAGGCGCTGGGCGCGAAGTTCGCCGAGTTCGGTGGCTGGTCGATGCCGCTGGAGTACCCGACCGGTGTCGTCAAGGAGCACACCGCCGTGCGCGAGTCCGTCGGCATCTTCGACGTCAGCCACCTCGGCAAGGCGATGGTGTCCGGTCCCGGCGCCGCCGACTTCGTCAATGCGACCCTGTCCAACGACCTCGCGAAGATCCACACCGGCAAGGCGCAGTACACCCTGTGCCTCGACGAGTCCGGCGGCATCGTCGACGACCTGATCGCCTACTGGCACGACGACGAGCACGTCCTGCTGATCCCCAACGCCGCCAACACCGCCGAGGTGGTGCGCCGGCTCCAGGCGGAGGCGCCCGAGGGCGTCAAGGTGGTGAGCCACCACGACGACTACGCCGTGCTCGCCGTGCAGGGCACCCACTCCGACGAGGTGCTGGAGAAGGTCGGGCTGCCGACCGGCCACGAGTACATGTCGTTCGTCGAGGCCGAGCTCGGCGACACCGGCGTCGGCGTGGTGGTCTGCCGCACCGGCTACACCGGCGAGCGCGGCTACGAGCTTGTCCTCGTGAACTCCGCCGCGGGCCAGCTCTGGGACGAGCTGATGGCCGCCGGCGAGGAGTACGGCATCGCCGCGTGCGGGCTGGGTGCCCGCGACACGCTGCGCACCGAGATGGGCTACCCGCTCCACGGCCAGGACATCAGCCTCGACACCAACCCCGTCGAGGCCGGCCTGTCGTGGGCCGTCGGCTGGAAGAAGGAGGCCTTCTGGGGCCGCGACGCGGTGCAGAAGGTCAAGGAGGAGGGCCCCAGGCGCCGGCTGCGCGGCCTCGTCGCCGTCGGTCGCGGCATCCCGCGCCCGGGCATGGGCGTGACCCTCACCCAGGACGTACCTCTCGCCGACATCACGTCGGGCACGTTCTCGCCCACGCTGAAGAAGGGCATCGGCCTCGCGTTGATCCCGGTCATGGTCGCGGAGGACGCCGAGGTCGGCGTCGACGTCCGCGGGCGACGCGAGATCTTCCAGCTGGTGAAGCCGCCGTTCGTCGACACCTCGGTGAAGGAGTCCTGACGTGCTGCCCGGACAGCCCCCGACCTTCCGCCCGCCGTCGGCCTCGGAGCGCCCCTGGTGGTGGCGCCTCGAGGACGCCTCCGGTGAGGCGGTCGAGGTCGCGGGCTACGCCGACCAGCGCTTCGGCACCCAGGGCGACGCCGAGTCGTGGGTCGGGGAGATCTGGGCCGACCTGGCCGAGCACGGCGTCTCGGCCGTGACGCTCTTCGAGCACGACCGCCAGGTCTACGGCCCCATGTCGCTCAGCGCCTGAGCCATCCACCGGCGGTCACTGCTCCGAAGCACGCAGGGAGGTGGCCATGGCGGACGGATCCGACTTCGAGCACTACCTCGCCGCGCGCTGGCCGGACCTCGTCGGCGGCCTCGAGGACGAGGGCGTGCCCGCCGACGACGCGCGGCTCGCGGTTGCGGAGACGCTGCTGGCCAGCCGACGCTCGTGGTCGCGCCGGGTCCGTGACGAACAGGTCGACGTCAGCCTCTGGGCCGAGCTGCGCGAGCGCACCGACCTGCCCGCGCGGCCGGGCGAGGAGGCACCCCACGGCGTACGCCGCTCGGACCCGGCCGACGGGCCCGATCCGTGGCTCGCGCGGGCGGAGGCGGCCCGCGCCGTACGACGCCGGCGCAGCACGCGCCGTGGGTTCCTCGCCTGTGCCTGCCTCCTGGTGCTCGCGACAGGGTGGGCGTGGTGGGCCGCGCGTCCGGAGCCGCGCGAGGTCGTCCGGGAGGACAATCCTCTTCCGTTGATCTGGTACGCCGAGGGCCGCCTCCACCTCCAGGAGGTCGTGGTCGACATCCCGGACATCGACGAGTTCGTGGCGTGGGGCTCCGGCGCCGCGGCCACGCTGCGCTCCGGCGAGGTGGTGGGGATCGACGCCGACGGGGACGTGCACCAGCTCGACCGGAGGCCGGCGACGCTCATCGTGCCGCCCGGCCAGCCCTACTACCTCCCGATCGGTGAGTACGACGTCCTCGTCCAGAGCGCCCCCGTGCCGGGCGGCGGCTGGGCGCACCTCCTCGACTCCTCGCGTCGCGCCAGTGTGCAGGACGATGTCCGCCAGTCCGAGTCCGGTCGCAGGGCGCTCGTGGTGTGCACCGCCGACGACGTCTGCGGCGAGCCCCGCACCATCGTCGAGGCCGACGGCTCGATCCGCCTGCGCTGACCCGGTCCCGGCGCCTCAGGCGAGCCCGCGGGCTCGCTGCACGCGCAGCTCCTCGAACACCTCGCGACGGATGAGGTCCTCGGTCCTGCTCGGCAGGTCGATGAACCGGAAGCTCACGGCGTGACGGCCGTCGTGGCGGTGGAAGTGCTGGACCACCTCGGCGTTGCAGGCGACCTCGCCGCCGTCCAGCTGGAGCTGTACGGCGACGATCCCGCCGGCCCTGGGTGGCGTCACGACGTCGTGGCCCAGCACCACCTTCATGCCGCCCTCGCTCACGTCGAGGGTGACGCCGTCCATCTGGATGTCCTCGGCGACCACCTGGACGGTGCGGCCCATCTGTGCGCGCACGGCTCGCCGGCGCTGGCCCTTCGTCGCCGGGCCGACCGGGCGCACCCGCCACAGAGGGGTCTCGCCGCGCTCGACCGCCACGATCTCGACGGGGACCGAGCGCAGCTCGTCGCGGCCGCGCCAGACGATCTCGAGCCGCTCGCCCACCGGCAGGGGCACCCGCGTGCCCTCACGCGTCCGCGCCACGGCGAGCACGACCTCGTCGTCGGTCGTCGCCTCCACGAAGCTGACCAGGGGCGTGCCCCGGTCCGCAGCGAACACGTCGACGACGTCCTTGACCTCGGGCACATCGACCCCCGGCACACCCACTCGAGGCCCCCCTCAGCGGCTCTGACGCACCGCTTGCGCCAGAAACGGGGGCCACCGTACGCCGAGCGGGTGCTCCCTGGTGGGAGAACGTGGCAGAGAGATGCACCCGACGCCGCGTCGGCGTCGTGCAGCCCCGACGACCACGTAGGGTCGCGCCTCGTGGCTGAGGCGTTGTGGACGGGTGTGGCGCAGGCGTATGCGCAGAGCTTCGGAGCGTTGTGCGCGGGGGCGATCCCGGCGGTGGTGGGCTCGCTCCCGGCGCGCGGACGGGTGCTCGACGTCGGGTGCGGCACTGGCGAGCTCGCCCTCGCGGCGCGGGCGGCGGGTCACGACGTGGTCGCGGTCGAGCCCGACCCGGAGATGGCCGAGCTCGCATCCGTTCGTCTCGGCGACGTGCTCGTGGGCGGTCTGCCCGACCTGCCGCTCGCCGACAGCGGCTTCGACGCGGTCGTGGCGAGCTTCGTGCTCAACCACGTCGACGACCCGCGCGCGGGTGCCCGCGAGCTCGCGCGGGTGGCGGCGCCCGGTGGCGTGGTGCGCGCGACCATCTGGGGCAGCGCCCCGCCGCCGCAGGCGGTGATGTGGGGCGGCCTGCTGGACGCGGCAGGTGCCGTCCGGCCGCCGTCCCCCCGGCTGCCCGCCGACAAGGACTTCGAGCGGTCGCCTGACGGTCTCGCGGGCATCCTCGTGGAGGCCGGCCTCGCGGTCGTCCACGCCGGCGCCACCTCCTGGCAGTGGCGCATCGACCGGGAGGACCTCTGGGTGGGCCTCACCTCGGTCGGCAACTTCGGTGTCGCCTGGCGGGCTCAGACCGACGAGGTCCGGGACCGGCTGCGAGCGGCGTACGACGCCGTGGGAGCGCCGTGGCGTGACGGCGACGAGCTGGTCTTCGACGTCGAGTGCGTGCTGGCCGAGGCGCGGGTCCCGCGGTCGTAGTGCCCCACGAGCCGCTGCGCCGTCACGGCGGTGTCACAGCCCCAGCTCCTCCAGCCGAGAGACCAGCTCGAGCAGCTCGGAGGCGCCCGGGACCCCGCTGCGATCCAGCGCGATCGCGCTGGTGAGGACGTCCTCGGCACCGGCCCGCGGGTCGTCCTCGGCGCCCTTGACCACCGCGGCCAGGTCCGCGACGGTCGTGGCCAGGGCCAGCGAGTCCGTCATCGGGGACGCAGGTTCGGCTGCCACGAGGGGCGCGCTGTCGAAGCCGGGGGCGTCGGTGCCCGGAGTCTTCCAGAGCACCTTGGCCAGCCCGATCTGGTCGCCGGGCTCCACGCCCTCCGCGAGCCGGACGTCGTACAGCGCGGACGCGTGGTGGCCGGCGCCGAGCTCACCGGCGTCGGCGTCGAGGTCGCCGAACGACTCGTCGGCCATCGCACGGTTCTCGTAGCCGACCAACCGGTACGACGCGACCTTGTCGGGGTCGAACACCACCTGCGTCCGGGCATCGTCGGCCACCGGGGCGAGCAGGCTGGTGAGCTCGTGGACGTACACCTGCTCGGCCTCCTCGCGGGTGTCGACGTATCGGTAGAACCCGTCGCCGCGGTCGGCCAGCTGCTCCATCAGGTGGTCGTTGTAGTTGCCCATGCCGTAGCCGACGGACACCAGGTGGATGCCCCGGCGGCCCTCCTCGGCGATCCGGGCGACGATGCCCTCGGGGTCGGTCAGGCCGACGTTGGCGACCCCGTCGGAGCACAGCACCACGACGTTGACGCCACCGGGACGGTAGGCGTCCCGCGCCTGTTCGTAGCCCAGCGACAGGCCCGCCGCGACGTCCGTGCTGCCGCCGGGGGCCAGGCCGTCCAGCGCGCCCAGGAGGGCCTCGCGCTGCTGGACCTGTGTCGGCGGCAGCACGAGCTGGACCTCGTCGTCGAAGGCGACCACCGAGATCGTGTCGTCGGGGCGCAGGCTCTCGGTCAGGAGCGCGAGCGAGTCCCGGACCAGGCCCAGCCGGTCGCCCATGCCCATCGAGCCCGACCGGTCGACGACCAGCGTGAGGTTCACCGACGGTCGCTCCTCGGCCGCCAGCTCGCGCGCGGTGACGGCCACCCGCACGACCTGGGTGCCCGGCTCGTCCGAGGACCTGACGCCGGACTCCGCACGGACGTCGAGGTCGTCCTCGGTCGGCGCAGGGTCGCCGTAGTCGAAGGCATTGACCCACTCCTCGACGCGCACCGACTCCGCAGGGGGACGCTGTCCGTCGGCGACCATCGCCTGCGCCACGCGGTAGGACCCGTCGTCCACGTCCAGCGCGAACGTCGACTCCGCATCGGTGGCTGCGTCGGCGTATCCGCTCACGCCCTCGTCCTGGAACGTGTTCCCCCCGCCGGACACGCTGGTCCCGTCCGTCGCCTGCGGCGCCAGCTCGACGTAGAAGCCGCCGTCCCCGGCCGAGGGCCCGACCGCGTCCTCACCGTCGCCATCGCTGCAGGCGGTCAGGGTGAATGCGCTCACCAGTGCGATCGGGAGCCAGGCCCTCAGTCGAGTCGTCATGTGGGCTGCGACGGGACTTCCGTGCGGGTCGTTCCGCGAATCCTCGCTCGCGATCGATTCGTGACCGGTTCGAGATCGCCCGGTGATCGTCGGCCCCCGCCCGAGCGGACGCAGCCCCTCGACCCACGTCGGCGGCGTACCGCGAAGGGCGCCTGCCGAGGTCGTAGAGTCGTCCCGTGCGCGCCTACCTCGACCTCATCCAGCGGATCCTCGACGAGGGGGTGGAGAAGACCGATCGCACCGGCACCGGGACGCTCAGCGTCTTCGGGCACCAGATGCGCTTCGACCTCTCCGAGGGCTTCCCGCTGGTGACCACGAAGAAGGTGCACACCCGCTCGGTGTTCGGTGAGCTGCTGTGGTTCCTGCGCGGCGACACCAACGTGAAGTGGCTCCAGGACCGCGGCATCAGCATCTGGGACGAGTGGGCCGACGACAACGGCGACCTCGGCCCGGTCTACGGCTACCAGTGGCGCTCGTGGCCCACGCCCGACGGCCGCCACGTCGACCAGATCAGCCGGCTCGTCGAGGGCATCCGCACCAACCCCGACTCGCGCCGCCACATCGTCTCGGCGTGGAACATCGCCGACGTCGACGACATGGCGCTGCCGCCATGCCACACGCTCTTCCAGTTCTACGTCGCCGACGGCCGGCTCAGCTGCCAGCTCTACCAGCGCTCGGCCGACACCTTCCTCGGCGTGCCGTTCAACATCGCGTCGTACGCCCTGCTGACGCACATGGTCGCCCAGGTGACCGGGCTCGAGGTCGGCGACTTCGTGCACTCGATGGGCGACGCCCACCTCTACCTCAACCACGTCGAGCAGGCGCGGCTCCAGCTCTCCCGCGAGCCGCGCGACCTGCCGCGGCTGGTGCTCAACCCCGACATCACCGAGATCGACGGCTTCGACCTCGAGGACATCACGGTCGAGGGCTACGACCCGCACCCGCTGATCAAGGCCCCCATTGCCGTCTGACGCGGCGCGCCGCGTGGTCGCGGTCGCGGCCTACTCCCGCGGCCGCGTGATCGGCGACCACGGCCGCATCCCGTGGCACATCCCCGAGGACTTCGCGCACTTCAAGCGCGAGACGATGGGCCTGACGATGGTGATGGGCCGGCTGACCTACGACTCCATCGGACGGCCGTTGCCCGGTCGACGCACGATCGTGGTCACCCGCAACCCCGACTGGAGTGCCGAGGGCGTCGAGGTGGCCCACTCGCTCGACGCGGCCCTCGCCCTGACCGACCCCACGGCCGACCTCGTGATCGCTGGTGGGGCGCAGGTGTACGCCGAGGCGATGCCGCTGCTGACCCACCAGGTGCTCACCGAGGTCGACCTCGACGTGCCGGGCGACGCGTTCTACCCGGAGTTCGACCCCGCCGAGTGGCACGAGACCCGACGCGAGTCCGGACCGGGATGCGAGTGGGTGTGGTGGGAACGTGCCTGAGCTGAGGCTGCACGTCGACGACACCTCCGGGGTGCCGCCGTTCGAGCAGGTCCGCGACGGCATCCGGGCGTCCGTCGACTCCGGCGAGCTCGCTCCGGGCTACCGGCTGCCGCCGGTCCGCACCCTCGCCACCTCGCTCGGCCTCGCCGCGAACACGGTCGCCCGGTCCTACAAGGAGCTCGAGGCCCTCGGCGTCGTCGAGACCCGCGGCCGTGCCGGCACGTTCGTCTCCGGGAGCGGGGTCGAGCGCTCGCTGCGCGAGGCCGCGTCGTCGTACGCCGCCACGGTGCGGACGCTGGGCGTCTCCGAGGCGGCCGCCCTCGACGCCGTGCGCCGCGCGCTGTCGTGAGCCGGGAATGAACCCCGCACCTCCGTCGTTGTGACGGTCAGCTGATTCCGCATCATGCCCCCGGGCCTCACCACCTGCCGCTACGAGCGGCCTTTCGCCGAGAGGCGGCTGACGGGTCAGCGAGCAGCATCACGCAGCCACCCGCCGGGTAAGCCCCGGTCAGGGTGGCTGTGTGCTGTCCGCGCCGACGTGGCAGGCTCGCCGCATGGAGCCCGCCGCCGACAAGCACATCGTCGTCGCCGCCGTGGCGCTGGTCCGGGACGGCCACGTGCTGACCGTGCGCAAGCGGGGGACCGAGCGGTTCATGCTCGTGGGCGGCAAGCTCGAGCCGGGGGAGTCGGCGCGAGACGCGGCGCTGCGCGAGACGCTCGAGGAGGTCGGCATCGCGGTCGAGGAGGCCGACCTGATCGGCGAGTTCCACTCGGAGGCGGCCAACGAGCCGGGCCACACGTTGCACTCGACCGTCTTCCGGATCGAGTCCGACGCCGAGCCGGTGGCCTCCGCCGAGATCGCCGAGGTGCGGTGGACGCCGCTCGACGGCCACCCGGACGACCTGGCGCCGATGCTCGAGCACCACGTCCTGCCGGTGCTCCGCACCGTCTGAGCGCGGTCAGGCGAAGAGCGCCAGCTCGTCGCCCCAGCCGTCGACCATGTCGCTGGTGAGGGTGTGCCCCCGCCCGCTGTCGTACGACGCCAGCATCGGCCGCAGCCGCGCGAAGGTCTCCCGGATCGCGCCGACGTCGCCGTCCAGTGTCCGCTCGAGCAGGCCGAGCAGCTCCTCGGCGGGCCAGCCGTCGAGCGGGTGGGTGTGCAGCTCCCAGGGGAGGTACTTGTTGTAGGGACGCACCCGACCGGCGAGCGCGAACACGACGTCGAGCAGCCACGGCACGGACTCCGCGGCGTCGAGCCGGGTCTCCAGCTCGCGGCCGTCGCGGTGGTTCTTCAGCGCGCGGTAGGCGAAGTTGACCCAGCCGTCGAGCCGGTCGTGCTCGATCAGCACGCCGTCGGCCTCCTCGGGCGACAGCGTCGCCTGGCGTCGGACGGCCGCGGCCAGCTCGCCGCCCGTGCGGTCGAGCAGCACCGGCGCCCAGGCGTAGGACCAGCGGAACCACCAGCCGTCGGACCCGAAGGGGGGCACCGTGACCATCTCGCTCCAGGAGTCGACGGCCTCGTCGAGGTCGGGGGAGTGCACGGTCGACCGCGTCGCCGCGGCCTCGTCGGTCAGCACCACGGCGACATCGAGGTCGGAGTGCTCGGTGGCGTAGTCACGACCGGCCGAGCCGCTGAGCACCAGGCCGAGCAGGTCGTCGCCGTGCGCGTCGTCGTTGCGGTCGGCGAGGTCGACGAGGAGCGCGCGCTGGGCAGGCGTCAGCCACGTGGGCAGGAGGAGGTCGGGCATCACGTCTGCTTGGGAGGGAGGGTGCGGACGTAGCCCACGCCGCGGTCGACCCACTGCTGCAGCGCGGCGTCGTCAGCGACCGCCTCGTTGGCGACGAACAGCCAGCCGTGCATCGGCCGCCCGCGCATCTCCATCGGCCGGACCGCGTCACCGTCGACCCACTCCTCGCCGGTCGCCGGGTCGGCGCGGACCATCAGGTCGCCGGAGCTCGCCGCGGCGACGGCCATGTGGCCGTCGACCATGAAGCCGAGGCCCCCGAACATCTTCTTCGACGTGAGCCCGTCCTCCCCGTCGAGCAGGTCGTGGATCCGCTGCGCCAGCACCTCGTCGTACGCCATGGACAGGAGTATGCGGCTCGGCACCGACAACGGCCGGGAGCGGGAGCGATAACCTTCTGGGCATGAGCTCCACTGCCCCGTTCGGCCGACTGCTCACCGCGATGGCCACCGCCTTCCACGAGGACGGCACCGTCGACCTCGACGGCACCGCGAAGATCGCTGCCCACCTGGTCGACAACGGCAACGACGGTGTCGTCGTCAGCGGCACCACCGGGGAGAGCCCGACGACGTCCGTGGCCGAGGACGGCGACATCCTCCGCGCGGTCCACGAGGCCGTCGGCGACCGCGCGAGCGTCATCGCCGGCGTCGGCACCAACGCCACCGCCCACTCCGTCGAGCTGGCCCAGCAGGCCGCGAAGATCGGCGTCGACGGTGTGCTGCTGGTCAGCCCCTACTACAACAAGCCCGGCCAGGTCGGCCTGCGCCACCACTTCACCTCCGTCGTCGAGGCGACCGACCTGCCGGTGATGCTCTACGACGTCCCGGCCCGCACGGCGACGTTGATCGAGCTCCCGACCTACGAGGCGATGCGTGCCTACGACCACGTCGTGTCGGTCAAGGAGGCCAGCGGACTGCTGCCGCGCACCGCGCAGCTGGTCGACATGGGCTACTCCGTCTACTCCGGCGACGACGTCGCCACGCTGGGCTACCTCGCCTACGGCGGCGTCGGCCTCGTGTCCGTCGTCGCCCACGCCGCCGGCACCCAGCTCGCGTCAATGATCGACGCCTGGGTGCGCGGTGACCACGCCGAGGCACTGCGCATCCACACCGCGCTGCTCCCGGCCTTCGACGCCGTGATGGGCGTCCCCAACTACGGAGCGACCACCGCGAAGGCAGCCCTCGAGCTGCTCGGGGTGATCGACAACCGCCGCGTCCGCGGACCCCTCGTCGCACTGGACGACGACGAGGTCGCAGCGCTGCGCACCGGCCTGGCTGCCGCCGGCCTGATCTGAACGACACCGACACCGAACCGAGGAATTCCTTGAGTCATCCCCATCCTGACCTGAGCGCGCCCGCCCCCCTCGCCGAAGGTGGCCTCCGGGTCATCCCGCTCGGTGGACTGGGCGAGGTCGGGCGCAACATGACCGTCTTCGAGTACGACGGCAGGTTGCTGCTCGTCGACTGCGGCGTGCTGTTCCCCGAGGACCACCACCCCGGCGTGGACCTGATCCTCCCCGACTTCGAACCCATCCGGGACCGCCTCGACGCCATCGAGGCGCTCGTCCTCACGCACGGGCACGAGGACCACATCGGTGCGACGCCGTACCTCCTGCGCGAGCGCGGCGACATCCCGCTCGTGGGCTCCAAGCTCACCCTCGCCCTGCTCGGCTCCAAGCTGCGCGAGCACCGGCTCAAGGAGACCGCGCAGTACGAGGTCGCCGAGGGCCAGACGATCACCTTCGGGCCGTTCGTCCTGGAGTTCGTCGCGGTCAACCACTCGATCCCGGACGCGCTCGCCGTCGTGATCCGCACCGGCGCCGGCGTCGTGCTGCACACCGGCGACTTCAAGATGGACCAGCTGCCGCTCGACGGCCGCATCACCGACCTCAACGAGTTCGCGCGGCTGGGCGACGAGGGTGTCGACCTGTTCCTCACCGACTCGACCAACGCCGAGGTGCCGGGCTTCACGACCTCGGAGAAGGACATCTCGCCGGTCCTCGAGCGGGTCTTCGCCAAGAGCAGCCAGCGCATCATCGTGGCCTGCTTCGCCTCCCACGTGCACCGCGTGCAGCAGGTGCTCGACGCCGCCGTCGCCCACGGCCGCAAGGTCGGCTACGTCGGCCGCTCGATGGTGCGCAACATGGCGATCGCCCAGGAGCTCGGCTACCTCACGGTGCCGCCGGGCGTGATGGTCGAGGCCAAGGAGCTCGCCGACCTCCCGCCGGAGAAGCAGGTGCTCATCTCGACCGGGTCACAGGGCGAGCCGATGTCGGCGCTCAGCCGGATCGCGCAGCGCAGCCACAACTTCGTCCACCTCGAGGAGGGCGACACCGTCATCCTCGCGAGCTCGCTCATCCCGGGCAACGAGAACGCCGTCTACCGCGTCATCAACGGCCTGGCGCGCCTCGGCGCCAACGTCGTGCACAAGGGCAACGCGCTGGTGCACGTCTCCGGCCACGCCAGCGCCGGCGAGCTGCTCTACTGCTACAACATCGTCAAGCCGCGCAACGTGATGCCGGTCCACGGCGAGATCCGCCACATGCGCGCCAACGCCGACCTCGCCCGCGCCACCGGCGTGCAGAACGTCGTGCTGGCCGAGGACGGCGTCGTCGTCGACCTGGTCGACGGGGTGGCCAAGGTCGTCGGCAAGGTCGACGTCGGCTACGTCTTCGTCGACGGCACCACGATCGGCGACATCTCCGAGTCCTCGATGAAGGACCGCCGGATCCTCGGCGAGGAGGGCTTCCTGTCGGTGATCGTCGTGGTCGACTCCGTGACCGGCAAGGTCGTCTCCGGGCCGGAGATCCACGCGCGTGGCTTCGCCGAGGACGAGACCACCTTCGACGAGATCAAGCAGCCGATCATCGACGCGATCGACGCCGCCGTGGCCGACGGGGTCAACGACCCCTACCAGCTGCAGCAGACCGTGCGCCGGGTGGTGGGCCGCTGGGTCAACCGCGCGCACCGGCGACGCCCGATGATCATTCCCGTTGTCATCGAGGCGTGATCGAGGCCTGATCGAGGCTGACGTCCTAGACTCCCTGAAGGGCTGCATCCGGGTGGGGAGGTGTCGATGCCGAGCCAGGGGGCACTGAGGCGCCTCGCGGAGCTGATGCGCCGCGTGAACTCCTCGACCGACACCGAGGTGATCCTGGAGGAGATCGCCCACGGTGTCGTCGACGTGCTCGGCTACGGGGTCGCCGCGATCGCCCGGCTCGAGGGCGACACACTGGTGATGACCAACGTCGCCGGCCCGCCCGAGGTCGTCGCGCAGATCCTCCACCGGCGCACGCCGGCCGAGCAGATCCTCGACGAGTTCCGCCAGGCCGACCGGTGGGGCATCCTCCGGTTCGTCCCGGCGGGCCGGATGTCGGAGGAGAGACTGCGTGCGGCCTGGATCCCCGAGCTCGACACGGACGACGACGACCCCGGTGCGTGGCACCCGCAGCACGCGCTCTACGCACCGCTCTACTCCGCCAGCGGTGAGCTGCTCGGCAACATGGCCGTCGACCTCCCGGCCGACAACCGGGTGCCGAGCGTCGACGACCGCGAGCTGCTCGAGATGTTCGCCGTCCAGGCCGGCGTCGCGCTCTCCAACGCGCGCGAGCGCGAGCGGCTGACCGACCGCGTGCGCCTCGACCGGATGCTGACGACCGTGGCCGGCTCGGGCACGCAGCACGGCCTGGCGCAGTCCCTCAGCACGGCGGTCACCGCGGTGGCCGACTGCCTCGGCACGGTGCTGGTGTGGGTGCGGACGTTCCCGATCGACGCGCAGGGTCGCGAGCTCGGTGCCGCGACGCCTCGACCGTTCACCCCCGCGACCGACGTGGCCGCGCTGCGCGACGACCTGCGGGCGATGGGCACGATGCCCGTGCTCCTCGAGCTCGGTGTCGACGACGGTGAGTCCGAGCACCTGCCACTGAGCCGCGAGAAGCTCCAGGACCGGATGCGAGCGATCCACGCCGACCGGATGGTGGTGTGCCCGCTGGTCTCGCAGGAGGAGCTGGTCGGCTACGCCGTGCTCGGCTTCGCGCGCCACTCGCGGCCGATGACGACGGGGGAGGCCGACGCGGTGCTCGAGGTCGGGCGCCTGCTCGGCCAGATCGTCCGCGCCTCACGCGTGCTCGAGACCGAGCAGCGGCTCGTGCAGGAGCTGCGCGAGCTCGCCCGCTACCGCTCCGAGCTGATCGCGACCATCTCCCACGAGCTCAAGACCCCGCTGACGGCGATCCTCGGCCATGCCGAGCTGATCGCCGACCGCCACCCCGACATGAGCTCGATCGACGCCATCATCCGCAACGCCCAGCGCCTCGGCCTGCTCGTCTCCAACCTGCTGCACTACTCCCGCATCCAGGGCCGCCGCGAGACCGTACGACGTGCCGTGGACCTCGCCGAACTGTGCGAGGCCAGCGTCGACCTGCTCAGCATCCGCGCCAAGCAGGCCAACGTCAGCCTGGCCTTCACCACCCGCGCGCTCGGGCCGGTGGTGGTCTTCGGCGACCCGGAGGAGCTCGCCCGGGTCATCGACAACATGGTCGACAACGCGGTGAAGTACACCCCCGAGGACGGTGCGGTCACGGTCGCGATGACCGTCTCCGACGACCACGTCAGCGTCGAGGTCACCGACACCGGCATCGGCATCTCGCCCGCCGACCAGGCGCACGTGTTCACGGCGTTCCACCGCTCGACCAACCCCAACGCGCTGTCCATCCCCGGCACCGGCCTGGGGCTGCCCATCGCCCAGCGCATCGCCGAGGCCCACGGCGGCACGCTGACGCTGACCTCCGAGCTGGGTCAGGGGAGCACGTTCCGGTTCACCCTGCCGCTGAGGTCCGCGCGAGAGTCGGCCGACTGACCGACGCCGGTGCGTCCGCCTCCAGTCGCACGACGCGGTCCATCGAGTCGAGGCCCACGGTGCCGTGGGTGATCCACACGATCGAGCGCCCTGCACGGGCCGCCGAGCCGAGCATCTCCGCAGCCACCTGACGGGCGGTGGGCCCGTCGAGGTGGGCGGTCGGCTCGTCCAGGACGAGCACCGCCGGGTCGGCGAGGAGAGCGCGGGCGAGCGCCAGTCGGGCGCGCTCACCGCCGGAGACGTCCCGCGAACCCGTCCCGACGTGGGTGTGCAGGCCCTCGGCCAGGGCGTCGACCCACGGGCCGAGGCACGCGCGGTCGAGGGCCGAGCGGACCTCCGCGTCGTCGGCGCCCGGTCGCGCCAGGCGGACGTTCTCCGCCACCGTCGAAGCGAAGACGTGTGGGTCGTCGTCGACGAGCCCGACCACGCCGCGGACGTCGTGGAGCGCGAGGTCGCGCAGGTCGGTCCCGCCGAGCCGTACGTCGCCGGCGACGGGGTCGATGAACCGCACCAGCGTGGCGGCGACCGTCGACTTGCCCGTGCCCGAAGCCCCGGTGATGCCGAGGTGCTCACCCGGTCGGACGGTCAGGTCGTCGAGTGCGAGCACCGGCCGCCCGTCCCAGCCGAGCGAGCCACGCACGGCGACGCCGTGGCAGTCCGGCAGCGGACGCGGGTCGGTGGGGTCGGTCACCGCCGGTGACGTAGTGGCGAGACGGTCCAGCCGCGCCCGTGCCGCACGCGAGCGCACCGAGAGCGCACCGGCGTCGGCGAGGCCGGTCGTCACGTCGGCCAGCGCGAGCGGGACGAGCAGCAGGAGGGCGAGGACGGCGGGGGAGACCGGGCCGACCGGGACCGCGGCCGCGACGGCGACCACACCGAGCCCGGCGGCCGCGCTGGTGAGCGCGTTGCCGGCGGCCACGGCGCGCGCAGAGCGTCGTACGGCGACGGAGAGGGCGGCGGACTCGGCCCGGACCCCGGCCAGGGCGCGGCCGGTGGCGCCCCACTGCTCCAGCTCGCGCAGGCCGTGGGCGACCTCCTCGACCCGGGTGCCGAGGGCGGCGCGACGGTCGACCACCTGCTGCTCCGCGCGGGTGGCACCCGACCGGCCGAGGAGGAAGGAGACGGCTCCGGTCGCGACGACCGCGAGCACGACGAGCCCGGCCGCGGGCTGGACGAGGGTGGTGAGCAGGACGGCGCCACCGCCGACGAGGACGGCCGTCACGAGCGGCTGCCGGACGCGGAGCCGCTCGTCGAGCAGCGCGTCCACGTCGTCGACGACCTGCGTGAGCAGGTCGCCGCGTCGGGGCCCGAGGCGGCCGGGCACGAGGGGGACGAGGTCGGCGAAGACCTGTGCGCGGCGCTCGGCCAGCTCGCGCAGGACGACGTCGTGGCTGAGGATCCGCTCCGCGTGGCGCAGCACGGGCCGGGCGAGGCCGAAGAGCCGCACGCCGACGATCGCGACCATCAGGTAGAGCACCGGCGGGTGCTCGCTGGCGCGCGTGATCAGCCAGCCGGCGGTCGCGGTCAGCGCGACCCCGGAGGCCGTGGACAGCGCGCCGAGGAGGGTGGCGGTCCGCAGTCCCCACCGTGGGGCCGGCTCGTCGTCGGCGGTCACCGGTGCCGCCGCAGGGTGGAGGCGTACGACATCCGCGCGGCGCGATCCGATGTCGTGCGCCGCCACCCTCGGCGCGACGACCGCGGGGGAGAGGGTCAGCACCCGGTCGGCGGCGGCGAGGACCGCGGGACGGTGGGCCACGACCAGCACCAGGCTGGTGCGCGCGAGCCGGGCGACCGTGTCGAGGAGCACCTGCTCGGTCTCCTCGTCGAGGTGGGCGCTGGGCTCGTCGAGCAGCACCACCGGCCGGGCGGCGAGCACCACGCGGGCCAGGGCGACCCGCGCCCGCTGGCCGGCGGACAGGCCGGCGCCGTCCTCGCCGAGCGTGGTGTCGAGCCCGTCGGGCAGGGAGCGGACCACGTCATCGAGACCGACCGCCCGCAGCGCGTCCCAGACGTCGCCGTCGCTCGCCGTCGGTCGACCGAGCCGGACGTTGGCGGCAACCGTGTTGGCCAGCAGCCACGGGCGCTGCGGCGCCCACGCCACCTGGGCGCGCCACCACGCCGGGTCGACGGACGAGAGCGGGGTGCCGCCGACGAGGACGTCCCCGTGCAGGGCGGGCAGCTCACCGCGCAGTGTCGCGAGCAGGGTGGACTTGCCGCAGCCCGACGGGCCGGCGATCGCGACGAGTCCGCGCTTGGGGAGGTCCAGGTCGAGCGGCGTGGTCAGCGGGGCGTCGTACCCGACACCCAGGCCGCTCAACACCAGGCGCGACGAGGACGAGGCGGTGCCGGATGCACCGGTCGTGGCACGGGAGAGCAGCGCGTCGGCCTCGGCGAGCGCGGCGGTTCCCTCGGCGGCCGCGTGGAACTCGGCGCCGACCCGGCGCAGCGGCCAGTAGGCCTCCGGAGCGAGGAGCAGGACGGTGAGCGCGACCCGGAAGTCCACGGAGCCCGACGCCAGCCGCAGGCCGACCGTCACCGCGACGAGCGCGACCGACAGGGTGGCCACGAGCTCGAGGACCGACGACGACGCGAAGGCGACCTTGAGCGTGTCCACGGTGGCGCGGCGGTGGCGGTGCGTGACGGCGCGGATGGTGCCGACCTGCGCCTCGGCGCGGCGGTGGGCGACGAGCGTCGGCAGCCCGCGGACCACGTCGAGGAAGTGCCCCGACAGCGCCTCGAGAGCGCGCCACTGGTGCCGCGCGCGGTCGCGGGTGGTGAGCCCGACCAGGATCGCGAAGACCGGCACGAGCGGGAGGGTGAGCGCCACGACCAGTCCCGAGAGCGGGTTGAGCCAGGTGATGGCGGCCAGCGTCACGACCGGCAGCACGGCGGCCGGGACGAGGGCGGGGAGGTAGCGGGTGACGTAGGGCTCGACGCCGGCCACACCGCGGGTCGCGAGCACGGACAGTCGCGACGGGACCACGTCGTCGACCCGGCGGGCTGCGTCGAGGAGCCGCTGGCGCAGGGCTCCGGAGACGTCCCCCGCGGCGCGCACCGCGGCCCGCTGGCCGGCGTACGACGTCGCGGAGCGCAGCAGCACGAGCCCGGCCAGCCACCACGCGGCGTCCGACCAGTCGGCGCCGCCGACGGCGGCGACCACCAGTGCCCCGAGCGCGAACGCCTGCGCGACGGTCGCCAGGCCACCGACGACGCCTGCCGTGACGACCGCGGCCAGCGGCCGTGCGGCGGGCCGGAGGTGGGACAGGACCGCCGGGTCGAGCGGCTTCACGAGACCGCGTCGGCCGCGGTGGGCGCCGGGATGTGGTGCACGGAGATGCGCTTGCGGAAGACCCAGTAGGTCCAGGCCTGGTAGCCCAGGACGATCGGGGTGAAGATGACCGCGACCCACGTCATCACCTTCAGGGTGTACGCCGTCGCCGCCGCGTTGGTCGTCGTCAGGGAGTACGCCGCATCGGTGGTCGAGGGCATCACGTCGGGGAAGAGGGCGAGGAACAGGCCCAGCACCGCCAGCGCGATCGTGACGAACGTGCCGACGAAGGCCCAGCCCTCACGGCCTGCTCGTGCTGCGGCCAGGCCGGCGAGCAGGGAGCCGGCGGCCACCACGAAGACGACGGCGCTGAGCGCCGTGCCGGTCTTCGCCTGCGTCCAGGCCAGGAACACGACGGCCAGGACGGCGGCGACCGCACCGATCCGCACGGCGAGGTCGCGGGCGCGGTGCCGGATCTCGCCATCGGTCTTCAGCGCCACGAACATCGCGCCGTGAGCGGCGAAGAGCGTCAGCGTCACGAGGCCGCCGAGCAGGCCGAACGGGTTGAGGAGGGTGAGCAGGCTGCCGGTGAACTCCTTGTCGGCGTCGATCGGCACGCCGGCCACGATGTTGGCGAACGCCACGCCCCACAGCAGTGCCGGCACGAACGAGCCGATGATCAGGGCGAGGTCCCAGCGGCCCTGCCAGGTCGCGTCGGTGCGCTTGTGGCGGTACTCGAAGGAGAGCCCGCGCACGATCAGCGCGACCAGGATCAGCAGCAGCGGCAGGTAGAAGCCGCTGAAGAGGGTGGCGTACCACTCCGGGAAGGCGGCGAAGGTGGCACCGCCTGCGACGAGCACCCACACCTCGTTGCCGTCCCAGACCGGGCCGACGGTGTTGATCATGACGCGGCGCTCGGTGTCGTTGCGGGCCAGGACCGGCAGCAGCATGCCGACGCCGAAGTCGAAGCCCTCCAGGCAGAAGTAGCCGACCCAGAGCACGGCGATGAGGGCGAACCAGACGGTCGTGAGTTCCATGGTGTCTCTTCCGTTGCGCGTCAGTAGGCGAAGGTCAGGGGGGCGTCGTCGTCGGCACCACCGAGCGTCACGTCCGGCGGCTCCTCGAAGGGCTCCGCGCCCTTCTTCACGTAGGTGACCAGGAGCTTGACCTCGATCACCGCCAGCACGGCGTAGAGCGCGGTCAGCACGATGAGCGACGTCGCCGCCTCGAAGGTGCTGACGCCGGGGGAGACGCCCGACTCGGTCGTCATCAGCCCGAAGACGACCCAGGGCTGACGGCCCATCTCGGTGAAGATCCACCCCCACGACGACGCGAAGGTCGTCGCGATCGGGAGGCTCAGCCCGAGCCAGCCGAGCCAGCGGACGCCGGGCGTGCGGCCCTTGCGGGTCAGCCACAGGATCAGCGCGGCCCCGCCTGCGGCGAAGAAGCCGAGGCCCATCATGAAGCGGAACGACCAGTAGGTGACCGGGATGACGGGCACGTAGTCGGCGTCGCTCTGCGCCGGGTCCGCGCTGTCGAGCGAGCCGTACTTCTCGGCGTACTCCTCCTTGAGCGGGTTGATGCCCTGCACGGTGCCGTCGAAGGAGCCCGTGCCGAGGAAGGACAGCAGGCACGGCACGGTCACGGCGAACTTCTCGTGCTGCCCGTCGGGCGTGCCGATGGTGAGGATGGAGAACGGCGCACAGCCCTCGCTGGTCTCGTAGAGGCCCTCGGCGGCGGCCATCTTCATCGGCTGCACCTCGGTCATCACCTTGCCCTGGAGGTCACCGGTGATGGCGACGCCGAGGCCGGCGAGCAGGGTCACGGCGGCGCCGATCCGGATGGCGCGGTGGTAGAGCGGGCGGTCGGCCTCGTGCTTCTTCTTCATGTAGAGGTACGCCGAGACGCCGAGCAGGAAGGCCCCCGCGGTCATGTACGCCGCGAAGATCACGTGCGGGAACGTGACGACCTGCACCTTGTTGAACATCACCGCCCAGAAGTCGGTCAGCTCGGCGCGGCCCGACTCGGGGTTGAAGCGGTAGCCGACGGGGTGCTGCATCCATGAGTTCGCCGCGAGGATGAACCACGACGACGCGAGGGTGCCGAGGTGGACCAGCCACATGCAGGCGGCGTGCAGGCCGCGGGGGAGCTTGTCCCAGCCGAAGATCCAGAGACCGAGGAACGTCGACTCGAGGAAGAATGCGAGCAGGCCCTCGACGGCCAGCGGGGCGCCGAACACGTCCCCGACGAAGCGGGAGTAGTCCGACCAGTTCATGCCGAACTGGAACTCCTGCACGATGCCGGTCACCACGCCGATCGCGAAGTTGATGAGGAAGAGCTTGCCGAAGAACTTCGTCAGCCGGAGGTAGTCCTCCTTGCCGGTGCGCACCCACGCCGTCTCCAGCCCGGCGATGACGGCGGTCAGCCCGATCGTCAGCGGCACGAAGAGGAAGTGGTAGACGGTGATGATCCCGAACTGCCAGCGAGCGATGTCGAGCACGTCCATGGGCACCCTTTGTGTCGGTCTGCGGCGCAGAGTTACTACGAATTGTAGTAGATACTACGACGTGTCGTACTTTTGCGCACAGGGCACCTAGACTCCTGTTCCATGAGTCCAAGGTCCCGGATGGGTGAGCTCGAGCAGGCCGTCCTCGAGGTGCTGTGGGACCTGCGCTCGGCCAGCGGCCGTGAGGTGCACGCGAAGCTCGCCGACCGCGGCGGCCGGGAGCTCGCCTACACGACCGTGATGACGGTGCTCGACCGGTTGGCCCGCAAGGACGTCGTGGTCCGCGAGCGCGAGGGCCGCGCCTTCCGCTACGCGCCGCGCCGCTCGCGCGCCGAGATGACCGCGGAGGTGATGCGCGAGGCCCTCGACGGCACCGGCGCCGACCGCGACCAGGCCCTCGTCTCCTTCGTGGGCGAGGCCAGCGACGAGGACCTCGCCGCTCTCCGCCGCGCGCTCGCCGACCTCGCCTGATCCCGGGCCTGACCTCGCGCCGTGCTCACCCCTGTCGTGCTCGGGGGCCTCGCCGTGCTGCTCGCGGGGCCGGTGCCCTGGGTGCTCTCGCGCTGGCGCGGGCTGCGCCGTACGCCGGCCGCGGCGATGCTGCTGTGGCAGAGCACCGCGGCGGCGGCCGTGCTGGCCGCTCTCGGCGCCGGCCTGTCGCTGGCCACCGACCGGCTCTGGGAGCCGCCGGTCGCCGGGCACGACGTCGTCGTGGCCGTGCTGGCCGGAGCCGTCACCGCCGTCGTCGTCGCGCGCCTGCTGTGGAGCGGCCACCGCACCGGTACGGCGCTGCGCCGGATGCGTCGGCTCCACCGTGAGCGCGTCGACCTCGTCGCCAGCCGCGACGAGGGGGTCTCCGTGCTGGAGCACGACCTGCCGGTGGCCTACTGCGTGCCGGGGATGAGCGGCTCGCGGATCGTCGTCTCGCGCTCGACCCTGACGAGCCTGGCCCCGGCCGAGCTCGCTGCGGTCATCGAGCACGAGCGCTCGCACCTGCGGGCCCGGCACGACCTGGTGCTCGAGGCCTTCACCGTGCTGCACCGCGCGTTCCCGCGCTGGGTGGCGAGTCGCGCGGCTCGCGCGGAGGTCGAGGTGCTGGTCGAGGTGCTCGCCGACCGCGCCGCCGTACGACGGGGGGACCGGCGCGCGCTGCTCTCCGCGCTGGTCGCGCTGGCCGGGTCGTCGGCACCGGCCGGCGCCCTCGGGTCGGCCGGCTCGCTGGCGGCCCGCGCCGAGGTGCTGCGCGACGAGGGCAACCACCGGCTCCAGGCCGGCTCCGTGGTGCTGCTCGCGGGCGCGATCCTGGCGCTCCCGACGGTGCTCGTGGTGCTGCCCTGGCTCTCCGGTCTGCGCTGAGCGCAGGACGAGCCCGGACAACGGGAAGGGCCCCGGCGGATCGCTCCGCCGGGGCCCTCCCGTCCTTCAGACCAGCTGTGCTCCTGGATCAGCGAACGATCCGGAAGTAGAGCTCGTCCCTGCTGCTCTTCACCGTGTCGGACCCCTTGTAGGCGGCAGTGACGCGGTGCTTGCCCGCACGCAGCGGGTCCTTGAACGTGACCACGAGCCGACCGTCGTCGAGCTTCTTGGTCGCGATCTTGACGCCGTCGATGCGGACGACGACCTTGCCCTCGGGCTTCTCGCCCTTGGCCTTGACCTTCACGATGACCTTGAAGTCCTCGCCCACGGTCGGCGTCTTGGGCTTCACCTTGGCGATGGTCTTCGAGGCGACCGGCTCCGGCTCCGGGGTCGGAGTCGGGGTCGGGGTCGGGGTGGTCGGCGTGGCGCAGACCTGGACCTTGACGTTGTCGACGTACCAGCCGTCGACACCGCCGCAGCCGTCACGGCCCATGTCGAAGCGGACCATCACCGTGTCACCGGCCTTGGCAACCTTGCCGAGGTCGATGATCGAAGTGCCCCACGAGCCACCGACCTGGCCGCCGTCGGTGCCCGTCCAGGCCGCCTCGTTGGCCATCGGCTTGGTGCCGGCGTCCATCGTGCCGGCCGGGGCGTTGAAGAGGTACGCGCTGGCCGGGACCAGCGTGAACGCTCCACCGTTGACGCTCACCTTGACGTTGCCGCCGTCGTACTTCGCCTCCGATGCCATGTAGTGGTCCCACTGGATGCGGGGCGTGGTGCCCGCGGGGACCGTGATGGCGGGGGAGATGAGGCCGTTGCGGCTGGTCAGGTCACCAGCTGCACCCGAGCAGCTGCCGCCCTGCGGGTCGGGACCGTAGGCCACGCCACCCGTGTGCTTCGGCGCCGAGGTAGAGGCCTCCCACGGGACGCTGGAGCCGCCCGGGTAGGTCACGACCTGGTCCTGGGTCCAGCCGGCGAGGCCGTCCTCGAAGTCCTCCGACCAGGTGGTGGAGGTCGTGGTGCCCGCACCGCAGCTCAGCGCCGGGGCGCCGGGCTTGAGCAGGGGCTGCCAGGCGCACTCGGCGCTCGGGTCGAGGCGCAGCTCGGTCTCGTCGATGACATCGGCGAGCATCGCGCAGTCCTCCTCCGTCGTGCCGCCGGCGATCACCTCGGGGTCTGAGACGCCACCGTCATGGCCGTCAGCGGCCTGCGGGTTGCCGAGCGAGAGCTCCTCGAGCGAGACGCCCTGCAGGTCCTCGCACGAGGCCTCCAGGCCGTCGGCCAGGTCGGGGAAGTACGACGTGGGCGTGAGGTAGTTGGTCTGGGTGTGCCAGAACAGCCACCCGGCCTTGTCGAGCCCGATGCCGGTGCCCTGGCCGTCCATGCCGTCGACCAGGAGGGCGAACGTGCGGTTGACCACGCCGGAGTTGGTGTGGACACCACCCGAGTCCTCGTCGCCGCAGACGTACTCCTCGTCCGAGACCTTGCCCGGGTCGCCGTAGCAGTTCGGGTTCCACATGTCGCGGATCGCACCACCGAAGGCGGGGTCGGACTCGCCGGAGAGCCAGCGGTGGGTCGGGTCCGCGTCGCCCGGCTGGGCGGCGATGTGGAAGCTGACCGGGCCACCGGCGTTCTTGAACTTCGTGCCGTCCGCGTTGGAGACCATCACGCCGTAGAGATCGGACTCGCCGGCGATGGAGCCGAGCGCGCCGGTGGGCGTGTTGCCGACGACGATGCCGGTGGCACCGGCGTCCTCGGCGTTGGCGATCTTGGTGGCGAAGGTGCAGGTGCCACGGTCGACGTAGACCCAGTTGCCGTTGATCGCGGCGGCGTTGCTCAGCGCGGAGCAGCCGTCGGTGGTCGTCGGGCCGTCGGCGTTGGCC
The DNA here is from genome assembly GCF_031457855.1 of Nocardioides sp. BE266. Lineage (NCBI taxonomy): Bacteria > Bacillati > Actinomycetota > Actinomycetes > Propionibacteriales > Nocardioidaceae > Nocardioides > Nocardioides sp. BE266. The sequence continues at coordinate 117,941 of NZ_JAURTI010000008.1, forward strand.
GCGTCGGTGCCGACCACTGCGGTGGCGTCGACGCCGGTCTGGGTGATGACCGGGCCGAACGAGGCCGGGACGTTGACGCACGGACCGGCGATCGAGGCCGGGGCCGTGATCGTCATGTCGGTCAGCGAGCGGGTGTAGTCCGAGCAGGTGCCCGGGGTGCGGTAGACGGTGCCGTCGGTCGAGTTGGGCTCGCCCACCTCGTTCATGCGGTTGTTGAGCATGTCGACGGTCTCGCCCCAGATGTCGGAGTACGCCTCGTTCATCGCGCCCGCCTGCCACTGGTAGATCAGGCCGGAGGTGGACTCGGTGTAGGCGTGGCCCCACTCGTGGGCGACGGTGTCGTCACCGGTGACGCCGGAGCAGTAGTTGGTGGTGACGCCGTTCCAGTTGGCGTTGGGGCAGTCGATGGTCGGGTCGTTGTTGACCGTGATCATCTGGCCACCCTGGCCGTCCCAGGCGTTGTAGCCGAAGGAGTTGCGGAACAGCCAGTAGGCCTCGCCCGTGCCGAGGACCTCGTTCTGCTGGTCCTGGTCGAGCGTGCCGGGGAAGTCGTCGCCCTCGACGTAGACCTCGTCGTAGTCGACCGTGTCGTCGTCGGGGTCGGTCGGCGTGCCGTTGTCGTTGAGGGACGCCTCGTAGAGCGCGCGGTCGAGCGCGTCGGCCATCATCGACCAGCGGTTGAGCGGCTTGCCGGTGGCGGCGTCGAGGATGAGGGTCTCGCGGACCGTCTTCTTGTTCCACACCTCGACGGCCCAGGCGAGCTTGCTGTCGCCGTCGATGCCGCGCGGGGAGCCGGTGCGGTAGACGACGAGCTCGGCCTTGCGGACCTCGAGGTTCTTCTTGAAGCCCGACGGGCCGCCGTCCTCGTAGCCGGCGGGACGGGCCTTGACGGCCTCGAGCGCCTTGGCCGAGGCGTCGGCCTGGGAGATGCGGGGCGTCACGTCGAGCGAGAGGCCGGGCGCGACGAAGCCGTTGACGGCGGTCAGGTCGCCGTCGGTGTCGACGTGGGCCTTCAGCTCACCGGCGAAGACGGGCACGCCCTTGTAGGACTGGGCGAAGGTGATCGACCAGCCGGACTTGCCGGCGTAGACCTCGGTCTGCTTCAGCTCCGCGGCGCGGGCGCCGAAGGCCGGAGCGAACTCGTCGAGGTAGGCGCTCGCCTTCGCGATGGCGCCCTGGCGACCCTCGGCGGCGACGCCGGGCATCAGGTCGGCGTTCGTGCCCTCGGCGCGGGCGAAGCCGACGCGTCCGGTGGCGGGGTTCGACCTCAGGTCGACGGTGCCGGACGCGGCCTCGCGCAGGCGGCTGACGGACGACTGGTCCGCCTTGCTCGCCGGCGCGGCGGCTTGTGCGCCCAGCACAGGCTGGGCGGCGAGCCCAGCTGCGATGAGAGCGAGGCCGAGGGTGATTCCCTGGCCTCGGTTGAGCTGCTTCAAAAGAGTGACCTCTCGCTCGCACCCGGAATCCCATTCCCGAGTGATCTGGGCCACCATATGGACACCTGCCGTTAGCGGGAAGACCTGCAACCGGTGTTTCACCCGTAAGTCGCACCCCGAACGGGAAAGTTTTCGGCTGCGGGGGCATTTCACCGCCTTTGGGGTGACGGTCGACACGGAGATGCGTCACACGGACATCGCCGGGGGCGCTCGCGTACGCACCGCCACGACACGCAGCCCTGTGATCCGTGTGGCTGGTGTGACTTGGCCGTAGGGTCGGACCATGGCGACCCGTACGTCTTCCCCGCCGGGGTCGCGGAGCTCGAGCACGTCTGGATCCAAGAGCAGGAACAAGGGTTCGAGCACCCGATCACGGAGTACCAGCAAGCGCCCCAGCCCCGCGAAGGGCCGGAGCCGGTCGAGCGCGTCCTCGCGCCGTCCCGCAGCGCGTCCGGCACCGCGTGCCGTGCGCAACGGGCCGGGCCCCGTCGCGCGCAGCTTCGGCGCGCTGGGTCGCGGCGTCGCCGCGGTCTGGCTCGGCATCGCGCACGCGGTGGGTGCGGTCGCCCGGTCGATCGGGCAGTCCGCCCGCGACCTCGACCCCGAGCACCGTCGCGACGGCGTCGGCCTCTTCCTCTTCGGGCTCGCCACCGTGGTCGCTGCCGCGGTGTGGTGGCAGCTGCCCGGGGGAGTGATGGACTTCGCCCGCTCGGTCACCGCAGGCGCGGTGGGCAAGGTCGGCTGGTTCGTCCCGCTCTTCCTCGTCTACGCCGGCTGGCGCACGCTCCGCGACCCCGAGCGCAACGGCCCGGCCGGTCGACAGGTCATCGGCTGGGCGGCGTTCGCGCTCGGCCTGCTCGGCATCGTGCACATCGCCAACGGCAACCCGCAGCCCGTGCTCGGCGACGCCACCAACCTCCAGTCCGCCGGCGGCGCGGTCGGCTACGTCACCTCGAGCCTGCTGCTCGACCTGATGCAGACGTCGTACGTCGTGGTGCCGCTGCTGGTCCTGCTGGCCGCCTTCGGCATCCTGATCATCACCGCCACGCCGGTCTACCAGATCCCGGTGAAGCTGGCCGCGCTGCGCGACAAGGCGCTCGGCCGCACCCCGGTCGAGGAGCCCGCGGCCGACGAGGTCACCAAGCCCGTCCGCACGCGTCGTCGCTCGATGCTCGACGACGACGTCGACCCCGAGATGGGCGACCCCGCCTACGACAGCCCGGTCCTCGCGGACCGCGAGCTGAAGAAGCGGCGCAAGAAGAAGGACGCCGAACCCGAGGAGGACTACGGCATCGACCTCTTCGCCGACGCGCCCACCGAGGTGACCCCGGCCGTCGACGCCCCCCAGGGCAAGGACGAGACCGGCACCCTCGAGCCGCCGCCGCACACGCCGCTGCCCGCGCGAGTCGAGCAGCTGGCGCTGTCCGGCGACATCACCTACTCCCTGCCCGACAACTCCGCGCTCAAGCCCGGCTCCGTGCACAAGGCGCGGTCCAAGGCCAGCGACGCGGTCGTCGAGCGGCTGATGCAGGTGATGGACGAGTTCGGCATCGACGCCACCGTCACCGGCTACACGCGTGGCCCGACGGTCACCCGCTACGAGGTAGAGCTCGGCCCCGCGGTGAAGGTCGAGAAGGTCACCGCGCTGTCGAAGAACATCGCCTACGCGGTCGCCTCGGCCGACGTGCGGATCCTCAGCCCGATCCCCGGCAAGTCCGCGATCGGCATCGAGATCCCCAACACCGACAAGGAGATCGTCTCCCTCGGCGACGTGCTCCGGTCCACCACCGCACGCTCGGACCACCACCCGATGGTGGCCGGCCTCGGTAAGGACGTCGAGGGCGGCTTCGTCGTCGCCAACATGGCGAAGATGCCGCACCTGCTGGTCGCCGGTGCCACCGGCTCCGGAAAGTCGTCGTTCATCAACTCGCTGATCACCTCGATCCTGATGCGCGCGACGCCCGACGAGGTGCGGATGATCATGGTCGACCCCAAGCGGGTCGAGCTGAACGCCTACGAGGGCGTGCCGCACCTGATCACGCCGATCATCACCAACCCGAAGAAGGCCGCCGAGGCGCTGGCCTGGGTCGTGCGCGAGATGGACATGCGCTACGACGACCTGGCCAACTTCGGCTTCCGCCACATCGACGACTTCAACAAGGCGGTGCGGGCCGGCAAGGTCGAGGTGCCCGCGGGCAGCGAGCGCACGCTCACGCCGTACCCGTACCTCCTGGTCATCGTCGACGAGCTCGCCGACCTGATGATGGTCTCGCCGCGCGACGTGGAGGACTCGGTCGTCCGCATCACCCAGCTGGCGCGTGCCGCCGGCATCCACCTGGTGCTGGCCACGCAGCGCCCGTCGGTCGACGTGGTGACCGGCCTGATCAAGGCCAACGTGCCCTCGCGCCTGGCGTTCGCCACCAGCTCGCTCGGCGACAGCCGCGTCATCCTCGACCAGCCCGGTGCCGAGAAGCTGGTCGGCCAGGGTGACGGCTTGTTCCTGCCGATGGGTGCCTCGAAGCCGGTGCGCGTCCAGGGGTCGTGGGTCACCGAGGCCGAGATCCACCAGGTCGTCAAGCACTGCAAGGACCAGCTCGAGCCGACCTACGTCGAGGACGTCACGGCTCCCAAGGAGTCCAAGCGCGAGCTCGACGACGACATCGGCGACGACATGGAGCTCGTGGTGCAGGCCATCGAGCTGGTCGTCTCCACGCAGTTCGGCTCGACGTCGATGCTGCAGCGCAAGCTGCGCGTCGGCTTCGCGAAGGCCGGCCGGCTGATGGACATCATGGAGAGCCGTGGTGTCGTCGGCCCGAGCGAGGGCTCCAAGGCGCGTGACGTCCTGGTCAAGCCCGACGAGCTCGATTCCGTGATCGCCACGTTGGAGGGGGGAGCCTGATGAGCACGGTCCTGAACGAGAACGACGTCGTCGACGACCACATCGCGGGTGCCGGGCCCGCTGCGGTCCCCGACCACGTGGAGGTACGCCGCCATGCCGGCCTCGCCGCCGTGGTCGGCCTGACCGCGTCGGCGGTCGCCATCGCCTACCTCGGGCGCGCCACCCAGACGGGCTCGGTCCTCGACTGGGCGTTCGCCATCGGGATGGGCCTGCTCGGCGGCTACTGGCTGGCCGGCTTCGTCGACGCACGCACGCCGCTCCTGGTGGCCGACGCGCAGGGGATCCGGATCCGGCTCGGCCGCGCGTGGCGCGGACTGCCCTGGACGGCGGTCCACCACGTCGAGCACACGCCGCGCCGCGGGCTGCTGCGCGACGGCCGGCTCGTCGTGGTGCCGCACAACCTCGAGCTGATCGAGGCGGAGCTGACCGGTGCCGGGAAGCGCCACACCGCCTTCTCGCGGCTGCTGCACGGTGCACCGTTCGCGGTGCCGCTGGGCCTGTCGACGCGCGTCGTCGGCGCCGACGGCGACCTGTCCGAGGCGCTGGGCCGGGTGGCCCGCGACGCCAGCCAGATCGTCGTACTGGAGCCGGAGGTCGCGGACGACATCACGGACGAGGTTGCCGACGAGGTGGTGGAGCCCGAGGTCGAGGACACGCTCGTGGCCAGCCCGACGCCGGCCGCGCTGCGTGAGTCGACGTCCGCGCGCCGCTCCGAGGTGCGCCGCGACTTCGTGGCGGCCGAGGACCTCGACGAGCTCGACGGGCGCGAGCTGCGCCGTCCCGGCCGGGTCAGCCTGGTCGAGGAGAAGGAGACGTGGGGCGACCGCGTCCGCGCCATCGCCCGTCCGGGTGAGCCGGTCGAGCCGCTCGTGCTCGACGACTTCGAGGTCGAGCCCGCCGAGGACCCGGTCATCGGTCCCGAGCTCGCCGCGGCCCGCACCCGTCTGGGCCTCACCGTCGACCAGCTCGCCGAGCGCACCCGGATCCGCCCGCACGTGATCGAGGCCGTCGAGGTCGACGACTTCGAGCCCTGCGGCGGCGACTTCTACGCGCGCGGTCACCTGCGCACCCTCGCCCGGGTGCTCGGCATCGACGTGGCTCCGCTGCTCGCGTCCTACGACGAGCGCTACGCGCACGCGCCGATCAACCCGCGCCGCGTCTTCGAGGCCGAGCTGGCCACCGGGGCCAACGGCTCGATCCGCGGCACGCGCGGCGGCCCGAACTGGTCGGTGCTCGTGGCCGTGGTGATGGCGCTGGTGCTCTGCTGGTCGATCGCCCGCCTCGTCATGGACACCCCGCCCGAGCTGCGCGGCAACACGCCCGTGCTCAACGGGTCCGGCGGACCGGAGGGGACGGGCAACGCGCCGGTCGCCGACCCGGTGGCTGTGGTGGTCACTGCCCCGTCGGGCGGTGCGCAGGTCGTCGTACGCGACGCGTCCGGCGCGATCGTCTTCAAGGGCGCCCTGGCCGTCGGCCAGTCGCGCGAGCTGAAGGCTTCCCCGCCCGTGCGGGTGGGGTCGACCGACGGCGCCGTGACCGTGTCGCTCGCCGGAGGCAAGGCGCGTGCGGTGGGCGAGCCCGGGGTCGAGGGCCAGGGCACGTTCGTCGCCGACTGACCTCGCGGACGAGTCGTGAGTCTGCTCACCGCGCCGCGGGTGAGGGACCACGGCCTGTGACCCGGCATACTCACGAGTGCGATGACGACTGACACCGAGCTGCCCCCCACCCCGCTCAACGTCGCTGTGGTGACGCTGGGCTGTGCCCGCAACGAGGTCGACTCCGAGGAGCTCGCCGGGCGCCTCGAGGCCGGCGGCTTCGTGCTGGTCGAGGACCCCGAGGACGCCGACACGGTCCTGGTCAACACGTGCGGCTTCGTGGAGGCCGCGAAGAAGGACTCCGTCGACACGCTGCTGGAGGCCGCCGACCTGAAGGAGCACGGCAAGGCGCAGGCCGTCGTCGCGGTCGGCTGCCTGGCCGAGCGCTACGGCAAGGACCTCGCCGAGTCGCTGCCCGAGGCCGACGCGGTGCTGGGCTTCGACGACTACCCCGACATCGCCTCGAAGCTGCGCGCGATCGTCGGAGGCGAGACCCACCACCCGCACACGCCGTCCGACCGCCGCCTGCTCCTGCCGATCTCGCCCGTTGAACGGCAGGGCGAGCGCGACGCGTCGGGCATCTCGGTGCCCGGCCACGAGGCTGTCGCTGCCGACACCAGCGAGATCGGCGCCGGCGCGCCCGCGACCGGCCCCCGTGCCGTACGACGACGCCTCGACGCGGGCCCGATGGCGCCGCTCAAGCTGGCGAGCGGCTGCGACCGCCGCTGCACGTTCTGCGCGATCCCGAGCTTCCGCGGGTCGTTCGTCAGCCGCCGGCCCAGCGACGTGGTCAACGAGGCCCAGTGGCTGGCCACCCAGGGCGTCAAGGAGCTCTTCCTCGTCAGCGAGAACTCCACGTCCTACGGCAAGGACCTGGGCGACCTGCGGCTGCTCGAGACGATGCTCCCCGAGCTGTCGGGGATCGACGGCATCGAGCGGGTGCGCGTCTCCTACCTCCAGCCCGCGGAGACCCGGCCGGGCCTGATCGAGGCGATCGCGTCGACCCCGGGCGTGGTGCCGTACTTCGACCTCTCCTTCCAGCACGCCAGCGCCACGGTGCTGCGCCGGATGCGCCGCTTCGGCGACCCGGAGAGCTTCCTCGGCCTGCTCGACCAGATCCGCACGCTGGCGCCGCTGGCGGGCGTCCGCTCCAACGTGATCGTCGGCTTCCCCGGCGAGACCGAGGAGGAGCTCGAGACGCTGTGCGACTTCCTCGAGGCGGCTCGCATGGACGTCACCGGTGTCTTCGGCTACTCCGACGAGGACGGCACGGAGGCCGCCGGCTTCGCCGACGACCTCAAGCTCGACGAGGACGAGATCCGCGCCCGCACCGAGCACGTGACCGCCCTCGTGGAGGAGCTCAACGCCCAGCGGGCCGAGGAGCGCATCGGCGAGGAGGTCGAGGTGCTCGTCGAGTCCGTGGACGGTGACGTCGAGGGACGGGCGGCCCACCAGGGCCCCGAGGTGGACGGTACGACGCTGCTCACCGGCGCGGAGGGTGCCCGGGTCGGCGACCTGCTGAGCGCGACCGTCACCGGCACCGACGGCGTCGACCTGATCGCGCGAGTGAACGGAGCCCCCCGATGACCACCGACCCGACGAGCTCCGAGCAGCGCCAGGTGTCGAACTTCAACATCGCCAACGTGCTCACCACGCTGCGCATCATCATGGTGCCGTTCTTCGGCTGGGCGCTCCTGCACGACGGCGGCGACTCCGTCACGTGGCGCTGGGTCTCGTTCGTGATCTTCGCGATCGCGATGATCACCGACAAGATCGACGGCGATCTCGCGCGCAAGCACGACCTCGTCACCGACTTCGGCAAGATCGCCGACCCGATCGCCGACAAGGCAATCACCGGGATGGCGTTCATCGGCCTCTCGATCGTCGGCGACATCTGGTGGTGGGTCACGATCGTGGTGCTGCTGCGCGAGTGGAGCGTCACGCTGCTGCGCCTCTCGGTGCTCAAGTCCGTGGTGATCCCGGCGGCGATGAGCGGCAAGATCAAGACGGTGCTCCAGGCGATCGCACTGTCCGGCCTCACCTGGCCGCTGCCGCACGGCGACGCGCACGGCGGCGCCTTCGACATCTGGCCCGGCCCGCTGGGCGAGGTGCTCTTCTACGCCAGCCAGGTGCTGCTCGCCGGCGCCGTCGCGATGACGCTGTGGTCGGGCTGGGAGTTCGTCCGCGAGGTGCGCAACCAGCGGGTACGCACGGCCTGATCCGGCCCGTCGGAGAACACTGACCGAAAGGTCGGGAAAACCTACTTTGGTGGGGTCTGGCAGCGCTTTCATTCGGCTAGGGTGACGGCCCACTCACCCGACGAAAGGCCCTTGATCTCGTGTCAGCATCACGACGAGGACGCCGCTTCGCCCTGGCTTCGACGATGACGGGGCTGCTCGCAGCACCTCTCGCCGTGGTCACGACGGCAGCGCCCGCGCACGCAGCTCCGGTCACCATCCAGGTCCTGGCCACCAACGACTTCCACGGCCGCCTCATCAACGAGGACGGCACCGGCGGGACCAGCAACGGCGTCACCGCCGGCGCCGCGATCCTGTCCGGCGCCGTCAAGCAGCTCCGGGCGGCCAACCCCAACACGGTCTTCGCCGCTGCTGGCGACATGATCGGCGCCTCCACCTTCGAGTCCTTCATCCAGCACGACAAGCCGACGCTCGATGCGCTCAACGAGGCCGGCCTCGAGGTCTCGGCGGCTGGCAACCACGAGTTCGACGCGGGCTACGCCGACCTGGTCAACCGGGTCATGAAGCCCGAGGACGCCGCCACCAACCCCGAGGGCGGTGCCGACTGGCAGTACCTCGCGGCCAACGTGCGCAAGAGGTCCGACAACTCCTACGCCCTGCCCGACGTGGCGGCCTCGCCCGGCACGTCCGACGGCGCGACCTGGTACAAGGACTTCGGCAGCGTGCGGGTCGGCTTCGTCGGTGCGGTCACCGAGGACCTGCCGAGCCTCGTCTCGCCCGCCGGCATCGCCGACGTCAAGATCAGCTCGATCGTCCAGGAGGTCAACGCCGGCGCCGCAGCCCTGCGCGCTGACGGTGCCGACGTGGTCGTGATGCTGGTCCACGAGGGCGCGGCGAAGTCCGACTGCGCCAACGTCTCCGACGACAGCACCTTCGGCAAGGTCGTCAAGGGCGTCGCCAGCAACGTGAACGCGATCGTGTCCGGTCACACGCACCTCGCCTACAACTGCACCTACAACAACGTGCCGGTCGTCTCGGCCGGCCAGTACGGCATGGCGCTGAACCAGCTCCAGTTCACGGTCGAGGACACCACGGGTGCCGTCACGTCGGTCACCTCCGACATCAAGTACCTCAAGGCGCAGACCACGCCGTACGCGGCGAACTACCCCGCCGACGCGAACACCACCACGATGGTCAACGACGCGAAGGCCAAGGCCGACGTGCTCGGTGCGGTCGAGCTGGGCAAGGTCGCCGGCGGGTTCAGCCGTGCCAAGCTCAACAACGGCACGACCGAGAACCGCGGCGGAGAGTCGTCGCTCGGCAACCTCGTCGCCGAGGTGCAGCGCTGGGCCACGCAGAACCCCGAGTCCGGCAGCGCGCAGATCGCGTTCATGAACCCCGGCGGCCTCCGCCAGGACATGGTCGGCAACCCTGGCGGCTTCCCGGCGACCCTGACCTACAAGCAGGCCGCCGTCGTCCAGCCGTTCGCCAACACGCTGGTCAACATGAAGCTCACCGGTGCACAGATCAAGACCGTGCTCGAGCAGCAGTGGCAGACCAACCCCGGTGGCCAGGCCCCGAGCCGGCCGTTCCTGCGCCTGGGCACGTCCAAGGGCTTCTTCGCGACCTACGACGCGACCAAGGCCGCGGGCAACCGGGTGACCGGGATGTACCTCAACGGCAAGGCGATCGACCCCGCGACGTCGTACTCCGTCACGGTGAACTCGTTCCTCGCCAGCGGTGGTGACAACTTCCGCGAGCTCGCCAACGGCACGGCCAAGCGCGACACCGGCAAGGTCGACCTGCAGGCGATGGTCGACTACATGGCGGCCAACGCCAAGACCAAGCCGCTGCCCGTCGACCTCGCGCAGCACTTCGTCGGCGTGTCCTGGCCGGCGACCGCACCGCGCTTCTACCGCCTCGGCCAGAAGGTCGAGCTGTCCCTCTCGTCGCTCGCGATGACCGGCGCGACGGACGCCAAGGACGCGACGCTGGCCGTCAAGGCGGGCGACGCCTCGCTGGGCTCGGTGGCCGTGAACAACGCCAACGACGACTCGGTGTTCGACGAGATCGGCAAGGCCGCGGTCTCGCTGAAGCTCAAGGGCAAGGTCAGGTCCGGCAAGCAGGTGCTGACCTTCACCGGTCCCACCACCGGCACGACCTTCTCCCTGCCGATCGACGTCCGCAAGGCCAAGGGCGAGGTCGCGGCCCGCGTGAAGCCCAAGCGGATCGTGATGGGCAAGACCCGCGCGCGGGTGAAGATCAAGGCCTCCGCCCTCGGCATCAGCGCCGTGACCGGCAAGGTCGTGGTCAAGGTCGGTGGGAAGAAGTACACCGTCAAGCTGAAGAAGGGCAAGGCGGTCGTCAAGCTGGCGAAGTTCACCAAGGCTGGCACGAAGCGCGTCGTCGTGAAGTACGCCGGCAGCCGCAAGGTCCGCAGCAAGACCGCGGTCGTCAAGATCAAGGTGCACCGCCGCTGAGGCGCTGACCTCTGAGGCTCGCGGCCCTCGTCCTGCTCAGCGCAGGGCGAGGGCCGCTTGCACGAGGGCGAGGTGGCTGAAGGCCTGGGGGAAGTTGCCGGCCATCCGTCCGTGCTCGGCGTCGTACTCCTCCGAGAGCAGGCCGACGTCGTTGGCCAGGCCGCACAGGCGGTCCATCAGCTCCCCGGCTTCCGTACGACGCCCCGCCGCGGCCAGCGCGGACACCAGCCAGAACGAGCAGGCGAGGAACGGGTGCTCGTGGCCGGGCACCCCGTCGACGCCGGTCTGCGTGCGGTAGCGCAGCAGCAGGCCGTCGCGCATCAGGTCCTCGGTGATCGCGTCGATCGTGCCGAGCACGCGCGGGTCGTCACCGGGCAGGAACCCGACCAGCGGGATGTTCAGCAGCGAGGCGTCGACCTCGGTCGTGTCGTAGTGCTGGGTGAAGGTGCCGCGCTCGGCGTCGTACCCCTTCTCGAGGACCTCCTCGCGCACCCGGTCGCGCAGGTCGCGCCACCGCTCGACCGGCCCCTCGAGGCCGTGGTCCTCGACCGCCTTGACCGCCCGGTCGAAGGCCACCCACACCATCACCCGCGAGTGGGTGAAGTGGCGCTGCGGGCCGCGGATCTCCCACAGCCCGTTGTCCGGCTCGTCCCAGTGCTCGGCCAGCTCGTCGACCAGCGCCCGCTGCAGCGCCCACGAGTTGCGCGTCTCGTCGAGCCCGGCCTGCCGCGCGAGCTCGAGGGCGATCATCACCTCGCCGAGCACGTCGTTCTGCCGCTGGCTCACCGCGCCGTTGCCGATCCGGACGGGCGTGCTGTCGGCGTAGCCGGGCAGGTGCGGCAGCTCGCGCTCGGGCAGCTGGCGGCCGCCGTCGACGGTGTACATGATCTGGAGGTCGGCCGGGTCGCCGGCCACCGCGCGCAGCAGCCAGCGCCGCCAGCCGAGGGCCTCCTCGTCGTAGCCCGCGCCGATCAGCGACTCCAGGGTGAGGGCCGCGTCGCGCAGCCAGCAGAAGCGGTAGTCCCAGTTGCGCTCACCGCCGAAGTCCTCGGGCAGCGACGTGGTGGGCGCCGCGACGATCCCACCCGTCTCCTCGTGGGTCATCAGGAACAGGGTGAGCAGGCTGCGGCGGACCCGGTCGGCGTGCGGCAGGTCGTCGGGCGCCCGCGCGGACCACTCGCGCTGGGCGGCGGTGGTGGCCTCGATCCGGTCGTCGAAGCCGAGGGGTTCGGGCACGTCGCGCCACGAGCGCACCCACGTCGTGGAGAACGTCAGCTCGTCGCCCTCGGTCATGTCGAACTCGTCGCTGTGGTGGCCGTTGTGGCCGTGCGGGAGGTGCGGCCCGCGCAGCACGAGCTTGTCGGGGCCGGCGACGGCGACGACCACCTCGTTGCCGTGGGCGTGCGCCCGGACGACCCAGGGCCGGACCCGGCCGTAGTCGGTGCGCACGACCCAGTCGTGCCGGATCCGCACGGTGCCGCGCGTGCACGTGAGGCGTCGTACGACGTCCGCGCGGCCGTCGCCGGTGGGCATCACGTCGAGCAGCACCACCTCGCCGTCGGCCGTGGTGAACGTCGTCTCCAGAAGAGCGGTGCCGTCGACGTAGCGGCGGCTGGTGGAGACGATCTCGTCCGCCGGAGCCAGCAGCCAGCGACCGTTGTCCTCGGTGCCCAGGAGCGCGGCGAAGCAGGCCGGCGAGTCGAAGCGCGGCAGGCACAGCCAGTCGATCGATCCGTCCCTGCCGACGAGGGCGGCGGTGCCGCGGTCACCGATGAGGGCGTAGTCCTCGATGGGGAGAGCCATGCGGCTAGTCTCGCGGACGTGACCAACGAGGCGGGTGAGGCGGTGGCGCGCCGCGTGCTCGAGGTCCTCGCCGTCCGTGGGGAGACGCTCGCCACGGCCGAGTCGCTGACCGGCGGCATGCTGGCCTCCCGCCTGACCGACGTGCCGGGCGCCTCCCGCAGCTTCGTCGGCGGCGTGGTGTCGTACGCCACCCGGGTCAAGGAGTCGCTCCTCGGCGTGCCGCCCGAGGTGGTGGCGCAGCACGGCGTGGTGTCGGGGCAGTGCGCCGAGGCGATGGCCCGCGGCGTGCGTGACCGGCTCGACGCGACGTGGGGCGTGGCCACGACCGGCGTGGCCGGGCCCGACTCCCAGGAGGGGAAACCGGTCGGTACGGTGTGGGTCGCGGTCGCCGGACCCTCGCGTGTGGAGGCCCTCCGACTGGCGCTCGACGGCGACCGCAGCGCCATCCGCGAGGACACCTGGCGCGAGGCGCTGTCGCTCCTGGAGCGCCTCCTCGGCGAATCCGCGTCCGGTGATCGAGGCATCCCTGCCCGGGAAGAACCGGACCTCGGGTAGCGTTGGGCCTACGACTCCACTCGACCCAGAGCAAGGACTTCGCGCATGGTTCTCTTCCGACGACTGCTCGGTGAGGTGCTGCGAGGCGCCCGGATGCAGCGCGGGATGACCCTGCGAGAGCTCTCGGCCGACGCGCGCGTCAGCCTCGGCTACATCTCGGAGATCGAGCGCGGGCAGAAGGAGGCCTCGTCCGAGCTCCTGGCGTCGCTGTGCCAGGCGATGGACCTGCCGCTCTCCGACGTGCTCCGCGAGGTGGCCGACGCGGTCGCCCTCGAGGAGATCGCGCTCGGCGTGGTCACCAGCCCGGACATCACCCCGCGCCCCTCGGGCGACGTGGTCGCCTCCGCCGCCTGACCGCTCGCTCAGGGCGCCGGCTGGCAGCTCGGGCACCAGTACGCCGCCCGCTCGCGGCCCGGCTCGCCGACCATGTCGACGGCGATGGGCGTGCGACACCTTCGGCAGGGGGACGTGTCGCGGCGGTAGACCCACAGCCGCTCCCGCTCGCGCAGGTTGCCGGTCGTGGACTGGATCGCCCGCTCCTTGTTGACCGCCAGCATCTGGTGGGCCCGCCGGACCAGGCGCGGCAGCTGGGCCTCGGTCGTGGAGACCGGGGCCGTCGGGTGGATGCCGCTGGTGAAGCAGAGCTCGGCCATGTACATGTTGCCCACGCCCGCGAGGTTGCGCTGGTCGAGCAGCGCCTCGCCGATCGGGCGGTCGGGCTGGCTGCGCAACCGGGAGAGCGCCTCGTCCTCGTCCCAGTCGGGCCCCAACAGGTCGGGGCCGAGGTGGGCGGTGAGGGCAGCCTCCTCGTGCCGCGGCACCAGCTCGACGATTCCGAGCGAGAAGCCGACGGCGGATCGACCCTCGATGCCGAGGACGATGCGCGCCTGCTCGGCCGGGCGGCGCCACCGCTCACCGGTTGGGTAGATGTGCCAGGACCCCTCCATCTTGAGGTGGGTGTGCAGGGTCCAGTCGCGTTCGTGGTCGATCCGGGTGATCAGGTGCTTGCCGCGCGCGAACGTGTGGCGCACGGTGGCACCGCGGAGGTCGAGCGTGGCGTAGGCCGGGACCCGGAAGTCGGACACGATGAGCTGGTGCCCGCTCAGGGCGCGGTCGAGCTTGGCCGCGGCGCGGTAGACGGTGTCGCCCTCAGGCACGCAGCCTCAGCCCCTTCGGGGTTGCCACGAACCCGGCTGCGCTCAGGGCCTGCCGGATCGGGGTGTCGCCACCCCCGCCGATGAGCGCCTGCCCGTCGGCCTTCTCGACCGTGAGCCTCCCCAGCGCACCGCGGCGGGCAGCCTCGGCGAGCGCCTCCATGGCCGGGGTGAGCAGGTCGGCGTCCTCGCTCCAGGTCAGGAGGGTGCGCCCGCCGCGCTCGACGTAGACCGTCAGCGCCCCGTCGACCACCACGACCAGCGCACCGGCCTTGCGACCGGGCCGGTGTCCCGACGCCTCGCCGATCGCCTCCGGCCAGGGGAGCGCCGCGCCGAACGGGTTCGCCGGGTCGGTGGCGGCGAGCGCCACGACGGCCGGCTTGGCGCCCGCCTTGGTGCTCTCGGGCTCGGAGAAGGTGCGGAGCCGGTCGATGGCGCCGGCACTGCCGAACTGGGCGGCGCCGAGGCCTTCGATGAAGTAGCCGCGCCGGCACCGACCGGTGTCCTCGAAGGCGCTCAGCACCTTGTAGACACCCGCGAAACCGCCGGCGATCCGCTCGCTGACCACGGCTCCGCGGGTGACGACGCCGTGACGCTCGAGGAGGTGCTCGGCTCGCGCGTGGGCGCGGCGGGTCGGGTCGTCGTCGCGCTCGGGGAGCACGGCCCAGCGCCCGGCGGTCTCGGGCGGGCCGGTGCGCACGGGCATCCGGCCGCCGGTCGTGCGCCCCAGCCGGGGCGGCGTACGACGGGTGCGGTGCGAGGGCGTGCCGCTGCGGACGAGCGCCCGCAGCGGGGCGAGGGTGTCGTTCGTGACCAGGCCCCTCCAGACCAGCTCCCACAGTGCCGTGCTCAGCTCGGCGTCGCTGGTGGAGCCGACCCGGTCGGCGAGCTGCCGGAAGAACCACGCGCCGCCGGGGTCGAGCGCGTCGAGGACGGCGCGCTGGAGGCCGCTCGGCTCGTCGCCCTCGACCTCGGGCAGGGTGAGGTGGGCTTGGTCGGCGAGGTGCAGGCTGACCCAGCCGTCGCTGCCGGGCAGGGGTGCGTGACCGGTCCAGATGACCTCGCCGGACGCGGTGAGCTCGTCGAGCATCGAGGGCTCGTAGTCCCTGACCCTCGCGGCGAGCACCAAGGGCTCGAGGGCGCTGGCGGGCACCGGACACCCGGCGAGCTGGTCGATCGCGGAGACCACGCCGTCGAGGCCGCGGAGGTTGCCGCCGACCCGCTGCCAGGCTGGCAGGAAGCGGGCGACCGCCGCCTGGTCGACCGGCTCGATCTCCTGGCGCAGGCGGGCCAGCGAGCGCCGCCGCAGCTTGCGCAGCACCTCGGCGTCGCACCACTCGCTGCCCGAGCCCGACGGCCGGAACTCGCCGTCGAGCACGCGACCTCGGTGGGCCAGGCGCTGCAGGGTCTGGCGGGCGACCGCCTCGCCGAGCCCGAGCCGGGTGGCCACCTCGGCGGTGGTGAAGGGCCCGTGGCTGCGGGCGTAGCGGGAGACGAGGTCGCCGAGCGGGTCCTCGGGGAGCTCGAGGAAGGCATCGGGCGTGCCGACGGGGACGGGCACGCCGAGCCCGTCGCGCAGCCGGCCGACGTCCTCGATCGCGGTCCAGCGGTCCTCGCCGGCCATGCGCACCTCGACGACGCGGCGTACGTCGGCCAGCGAGACGAGCCAGCCCTCGACGTCGGCACCGTCCACGGCACGGGCGCGGATCTCCTCCACCGACAGCGGGCCGACGAGGCGCAGCAGGTCGGCGACCGCCTCGGCGTCGCGCGCCTGCCGGTCGGGGGCGAGCCACTGGAGCTCGGCCTCGACCTCGGCGAGCACCTCGGGGTCGAGCAGCTCGCGCAGCTCGGCGCGGCCGAGCAGCTCGGCGAGCAGCCCCTGGTCGAGCGAGAGCGCGGCGGCCCGGCGCTCGGCGATGGGGGAGTCGCCCTCGTAGACGAACTGGGCGACGTAGCCGAAGAGCAGGCTGCGGGCGAAGGGACTGGGCTGGGTCGTGGCGACGTCGACCACCGCGACCTCGCGGCGCTGGACGCGGCCGAGCAGGGCCACCAAGGCGGGGAGGTCGTACACGTCCTGGAGGCACTCGCGCACGGCTTCGAGCACGATGGGGAAGGACGGGTACTGACTGGCGACCTCGAGCAGCTGGGCGCTGCGCTGGCGCTGCTGCCACAGGGGGCTGCGCCGTCCGGGATCACGACGGGGGAGCAGGAGGGCGCGCGCGGCGCACTCGCGGAAGCGGCTGGCGAACAGGGCCGACCCGCCGACCTCCTGGGTGACGAGCTGCTCGATCTCCTCGGGCTCGAAGACGATCACCTCGCCCGTCGGCGGCTCGGCATCGGTGTCGGGGATCCGGATCACGATGCCGTCGTCGGAGGCCACGGCCTGCCCGTCGACGTCGAAGCGCTCGCGGAGCCGGGCGTTGATCGCGAGGGCCCACGGCGCGTGGACGGGGGTGCCGTAGGGCGAGTGGACGACCAGGCGCCAGTCGCCGAGCTCGTCGCGGAAGCGCTCGACCACGACCTGGGTGTCGCTCGGCACGACCTGGGTCGCCTCGCGCTGCTCGGTGAGGTAGGTGACGAGGTTGGTGGCGGCGTAGTCGTCGAGCCCGCGCTCCTTCACCCGGTCGACAGCCTTCTGCGTGGGCAGGGCGGCGAGGTCGCGGGTGAAGGCGCCGACTGCGGCACCGAGCTCGGCGGGGCGGCCGAGTGCATCGCCCTTCCAGAACGGCAGTCGGCCCGGGATGCCCGGCGCCGGCGTGACGAGGACCCGGTCGTGGGTGATGTCCTCGATCCGCCAGCTGGTCGCGCCGAGCGCGAAGATGTCGCCGACGCGGGACTCGTAGACCATCTCCTCGTCGAGCTCGCCCACCCGGCTGGCCTTCTCGCCGACGAGGAAGACGCCGAACAGGCCGCGGTCGGGGATCGTGCCGCCGCTGGTCACGGCGAGGCGCTGGGCGCCCGGCCGGCCGCTGAGCTGGCCGTTGACGCGGTCCCACACGATGCGCGGGCGGAGCTCGGCGAACTCGTCGCTGGGGTAGCGGCCGCTGAGCAGGTCGAGGGTCGCGTCGAAGGCGGCGCGGGGGAGCCCGGAGTACGACGCCGCACGCTGCACGAGGGCGAACAGCTCGTCGACCTGCCACTCCTCCAACGCCAGCGCCGCCACGACCTGCTGGGCCAGCACGTCGAGCGGGTTGGCCGGGACGGACATCTTCTCGATGGCGCCGGTGCGCATCCGCTCGACCGCGACAGCGGTCTGGGCGAGGTCGCCGCGGTGCTTGGGGAACAGCACGCCACGGCTGGTCTCGCCGACCTGGTGCCCCGCCCGACCGACGCGCTGCAGGGCGCTGGCCACGCTGGGCGGCGACTCGATCTGGATGACGAGGTCGACCGCGCCCATGTCGATGCCGAGCTCGAGGCTGCTGGTGGCGACCACGCAGGGGAGCCGGCCGCGCTTGAGATCGTCCTCGATGATGGCCCGCTGCTCCTTGGACACCGAGCCGTGGTGGGCCTTGGCGATGACGGTCTCGGCGCCGCTGCTCTGGCCGGACTGCGCCATCACCTGGGCGGGCGGCTTGCCGGGCGCGTCCGGTTCGGCGCCCGCGCGCTCGGTGGCGATCTCGTTGAGGCGGGCGGTCAGCCGCTCGGCCAGGCGGCGGGAGTTGGCGAAGACGATGGTGGAGCGGTGCTGCTCGACGAGGTCGACCACGTGCTCCTCGACGTGGGGCCAGATGCTGCTCGCACGGCCGGGGTCGCCCGACTCCTCGTCGTACTCCTCGGGCATGGTCATGTCCTCGACCGGCACCACGACCCGGAGGTCCCACTCCTTGGTGCTGGGCGGGGCGACGATCTCGACCGGCTGCGTGCCGCCGAGGAAGCGCGCGACCTCGTCGAGCGGTCGGACGGTCGCGCTGAGGCCGATGCGCTGGGCCGGCCTTTCGAGCAGCGCGTCGAGCCGCTCGAGGCTGAGGCCGAGGTGGGCGCCGCGCTTGGTGCCGGCGACCGCGTGCACCTCGTCGATGATGACCGTGTCGACCCCGCGCAGCGTCTCGCGTGCCTGGCTGGTCAGCATCAGGAAGAGCGACTCGGGCGTGGTGATCAGGATGTCGGGCGGCGTGGTGCCGAGCTTGCGGCGGTCGGCCGGGCTGGTGTCGCCGGAGCGCAGGCCGACGGTGACGTCGGGGACGGTGGCCTCGAGTCGCTCGGCGGTGTTGCGGATGCCGGTCAGCGGGGCACGGAGGTTGCGCTCGACGTCGACGCCGAGCGCCTTGAGCGGGGAGATGTAGAGGACGCGCGTGCGCCGCAGCTTGTCGTCGGGCCGCTCGCTGCTGAGCAGCCGGTCGATGGCGTGCAGGAAGGCGCTCAGCGTCTTGCCGCTGCCGGTCGGGGCGACCACGAGCGCGTGCCGGCCTGCGGCGATCGCCTCCCACGCGCCCTCCTGCGCCGGAGTCGGGCTGGCGAAGGATGCCTCGAACCATGCACGCGTGGGCGCGCTGAAGCGGTCGAGGGCGGTCATGCCCTGCAGTCTGTCACCGAGGTACGACAACCCGCTCCGCCTCTGAGGCTGGCGTGAGGCGCCTACCAGCCGAACGACCGGGTCGGATCGTCCCATCGGCCGATCGAGCACGACCGTGAAGCCGATCCGTCGGTGGTCGGGATCAGCGACCGTGGAGGCACCGGTCGAACGACCGCGACGAAAGGCACGAGATGAGAACCTCAGAGCGGGTGGTGGGCGCGACGGCGATCGCGTTGGCGGTGTCGGTGGTGGTGCAGAACGTGGTGGTGGTCTGGGTCGGAGCGCCCGGCTACGGCGACCCGATCGGCGACGTCCTCACGTTCCACGCGGAGCACCGGGGCGCGGTCGGCTTCGTGGTCGGACTGGAGGCGCTGAACCTGCCGCTGCTGTTGGCGTTCGTGACCGGTCTCCACGGGATCGTCGGTCGGCGCGGCGGTGCGGGCACCGACTGGTCACGCCTCGCGGTGGCCGCGGGAGCGACGCTCGCGGCGGTCCTCGCGCTCTACGCGGTCCTGTGGGACGGCGTCGTGCTCGCGGCCGGCGACCTCGTCGAGCCGAGCCCGTTGCTCGAGCTCGCGTGGCAGCTCCACGCCGCAGCATTCGCACTGGCGCTCCCGGCGCTCGGTACGACCTTCGTCGGTGCCGCACTGGGGACCCACGCGAGCGGGCTGACCCCGCCGTGGCAGCGTCTGCTCGCCCTCGGCGGGGGAGTCCTGCTCATCGCCGTCGGGACGGCCAACCTCGCGATCGCGGACGGCTCGTCGCTCCTGTTCGTCGGGATGCCCGGGTACGCCGCCTGGCTGGTGTGGCTGGTGGCCACCGGCGTACGGCTGGTGCGGGCACGACCGGCGGACCGTCCTGACGACGCGCCCCTCGCGGTCGCGGGACGGTGACGCGGACGAGTCGTGACCGAGGTCAGTGCGGTCGCTGTGACGTGTCTGGCGCGTCAGGAGGACCACACTGACGCCTGGCGCTCACGTGGTGCGGGGTCACCTGGGACGGAGTGGCTTCGAGGCTCGCCCCGCTCGCACCTCAACCACCAGGGAGAGGTGTTGCAGGGCCGCGGGCGCGGTGCGGCATCGAGAGGCATGGCGCGGGTGCTCTTCACCTCGTGCCCGGCGTCCCGGAGGACCAGAAGAAAGCCCTGAGCAGCTCAGTCCTCGATGACGTCCAGCCCCTTGGCCCGCATGTCCGCGAGCCCGTCGAGCATCGCCCGGAGGGCCTCCGGCGGATGGGCCTGCCACTCCTCGACCTCGTGCAGGATCCGGAGCGGGTGGCGGGTCCGGTAGGACTCGGTCGGGTTCCCGGGGAACCGCTTGTCGGTGACGTTGGGGTCGTCCTCGAACGGGCCGAGCGGCTCGACGGCGTACACGTGCCCGCGCGAGTCGGGGCCGGCGAGCGCCGCCGACAGCTGGGCACCCCACGCCGCAGTGCTCTCGAGCGTCGTGAAGTAGATGTGGTTCATCGTCCGCCCCTCCTGGAAGTTCGAGCCGAAGCCGGCGACCAGCTCGTCGCCCGGCTGCAGCTCGGCCTTCGTGCCGTGCAGGAAGGTGCCGGTCACGTGGTCGTGCTGTTCATAGGTGACCGCGACCCGGGCCTCCACGTCAGGACTCTCGCGGGTCGCCGAGCACGTCGCGCCAGGAATGCGCGGGAGCGAAGCCCACCAGCGAACGGGCCTTGTCGATCGCGTAGAACGTCTCGTCGCGCCCCATCTCCCGGCGCACCTCGACGCCGTCGTAGAACTGCTCGATGACCTCCGACGTGGTGGCGGCGACCGACATGTCGGCGTTGGCCACGTTGAAGACCTCGAAGCCGAGCCCGTCGGTCTCCAGGCACCGTTGCACCATCTGGCCCAGGTCGCGCACGTCGATGTAGGCGAAGATGTTGCGCCGCCGCAGCGCCGGGTTCTCGAGGAACGCGGGAAACAGCTCCGCGTACTCGTGCGGCTCGATGACGTTGTTGATGCGCAGCCCGTAGATGTCGGCGCCCGATCGCGCCTGCAGTGAGCGCGCGGTCACCTCGTTGGCGACCTTCGACGTCGCGTAGGAGTCCTCGGGGACCGTGGGGTGCTCCTCGTCCACCGGCACGTAGCGCGGCTTGCGCTCACCCTGGGCGAAGCAGACGCCGTAGGTCGTCTCCGACGAGGCGAAGACGACCTTGCGGATGCCGAGCCGGGTCGCCGCCTCGAGCACGTGGTAGGTGCTGAGCACGTTGGTGGCGTACGTCGCCGCGTCCGGCACGCGCAGGATCGCGGGCACCGCCGCGAAGTGCACCACCGCGTCGTACGACGGCTTCTCGGGCAGGTCGAGCTCGTCGAAGGTGGCGAGCCCGGCGAGCGCCGAGTAGACCTCGCCGGCATCGGTGAGGTCGACCCGGAGGTCGTGGACGTCGGGATGGTCGAGGGGCACGAGGTCGGCGTTGGTGACCTGGTGCCCCTGGGAGGCGAGGTAGGGCGCGACGTGCCGTCCGGCCTTGCCGCTGCCGCCAGTGAAGAAGATCCGCATGTGGGCCTTCCTACCGTGGCAGCGCAAGGCGGCGGCACCCCCAGCCGGTCACCTCACCAGGGCTGCACCCCGTTCTCGTCCGAGAAGGTGCCGGTCGGTCCGCCGTCGGGCAGCGTCGCGAGCTCGAGGAAGACCGCGGCGCCCTGCTCCGGCGTACGCGTGCCGCGGAAGCCGTTGAGGTCGGTCGCGACGTAGCCCGGGCAGCCGGCGTTGACGAGGATCCCGGCGCCGGCCAGCTCCTTGGCGTACTGGACGGTCAGCGCGTTGAGGTAGGTCTTGGTGGGGGAGTAGGCGCCCGAGATCGGGCCGATCGGCTCGTCCTGCGCGGTCTGCAGGCCGAGCGAGCCGACCGTGCTCGAGACGTTGACGATGCGCGGCGAGCTGCTGCGCCGGATCATCGGCAGCATCGCGTTGGTGACCCGGATGACGCCCAGGACGTTGACGTCGACCACGCCGAGGACCTGTTCGGCCGTCACCTGCGAAGGCTCCTGCGGCATCCCGCCGGTGATGCCGGCGTTGTTGACCAGGACGTCGAGCCCGCCGAGCTCCTCCAGCTGTGCTGCGGCCGCCGCGACGCTCGCGTCGGAGGTGACATCGAGCGCGACGCCGAACACGTCGTGCCCGTCGGCGAGCAGCTTCTCGACGGCCTGCTCACGTCGTACGTCGTCGCGCGCGCCGACTCCCACCCGGAAGCCGAGCCGCGACAGTCCCGCGGCGATCTCGTAGCCGATGCCCTTGTTGGCCCCGGTGACCAGTGCTGTCTTCTTGTTCGTGGTGTTCGTTGACATGCCTCGAGCGTGCCGTCGTCATGGCCGGTCGTTCCAAGACCGATCGGGTGCGGGCCGATACCGCGCAGGTATGGGCGCAGGTCAGCGGCGTACGCTCGAACTCGTGGAGACCCGCGAGCTGCGCTACTTCGTCGCCGTCGCCGAGGAGGAGCACGTCGGTCGGGCGGCCGAGCGGCTCGGGATGGCACAACCCCCGCTGTCGCGGGCCATCGCCCAGCTCGAGCGCCGCCTCGGCGCCGACCTCTTCGTGCGTACGCCGCGGGGCATGGCGCTCACGTCCGCGGGTCGGACCCTCCTGGACGAGGGCCGTGCGGCGCTGGCCGCGGTCGAGGCGGCCGAGCGGCGCACCCGGCGGGTGGCGGACGCGGGCGGTCGGGCACCGGTCGTGCTGACGGCCAAGGCGGGCGCCTCCAGCGAGATCATGGCCAAGCTCCTCGACGCCTATGCCGCCGAGCCCGACGCCGTCGACGTCGAGGTGGTGCTGAGCCCGCCGGGCCACCAGGCCGTGATGCTGCGCGACGGGCGCGCCGACGTGGCGATCCTGCACCGCCCCTTCGACGACCTGAGCGGCTTCGACGTCGACGAGCTCGCGTCCGAGTCGCAGGTGCTGATCCTGCCCTCGGGACACCCGGCCAGCAGCCGGGAGTCGATGACCGTCGAGGAGGCGGGCTCGATCCCGGACCTCCCGCTCCCGCGCTGGCCCGAGCTGGACGGCACCTATCGCGACGGCCCCGGCCCCGAGCTCAGGGACCTGACACAGGTGCTCCAGCTGGTGCGCCTCGGACGGACGGCGGTCGTGCTGCCCGAGTCGGCACGCGCCAACCTGCGCGACGGCCTCGCCGTCGTCGCGCTGAGCGACGCGGCTCGCGTCACGACCGTGATCGCGTGGCCACCGCACAGCACGTCGGTCGGCGTGGCCGGGCTGGTGCGCACCGCGTCACGGCTCTGACTCGTCACGCGGAGCCGGTCTCGTTCAGCCGATCGGCGATCGGCTGGAGGCAGGCGACCAGCTCGGCGAGGTCGTCGGCGTCGAGGGCGGCGTACGGCGGCTCGGCGAGTGCGTCGGTCAGTGCCTCGATCCGGTCCTTGGCCGCGCGCCCGGCCTCGGTGAACCGGCTGTCCTCGTCGACGAGCCCGCGCTCACGCAGGCGCGCCATCACCCCGGCGAGGTACGACGCCGGCAGGTGGTGGATGCGCCCGAAGGTCTCCGGCGGGTGGATCCCCGCGTCGATCGCCAGGAGCACGTGCGCCTCGGTGCGGTCGACCTGCTCGGCCACGAGGGCGACGACATGCCCGTCGCCCCGGTGCTCGCGCAGCATGTTGGCGGCGTGCCACAGCCGGGCGACCGGCTCGTCGGGCACGGGGAGCGCGCGGAGGGCGGCGTACATCACCCGGCCCTCGACGGGCGCCGCGGTCGCGGCCTGCGTGAGGAGGTCGGCGGCCCGCTGGAGCCCGGGGGAGTCGACGAGGTCGCCGAGGATGCGGCGGAGCGCGGCCACGCAGCCCGCCTGCCGTGCGGCGTGCGCGGCCTCGGGCGTGGTCGTCGCCCAGACCTTCGGGATGTGCCGGGCGACCTCGCCGGGCGCGAAGTTGTAGAAAGCGGCGTCGACCACCTCGGCGGGCACGCGGCCCAGGGGAGCCGACCGGCCGGCGAAGTAGCCGTCCCAGTAGCCGGAGAAGCCGAGCGCGGCCATGGACTCGTTGGGCTCGTCGGAGAAGAAGTTCACCAGGCAGATCGGCTCGGTGAGGTCGAACATCCGGCGGGCCGTGGCGTGAGGTGTCGTCATACCTGTCCTACGAACGAGCGGTCCCCGACACGACAGGTCGTCACCAGGACCTGACCCAGGTGGCCGCGCCCTCGTCGAGGGCCAGCGTGCCGTCGGTCTCCGCGGCCGCCTCGGGGTCGTGGGTGGCCAGTACGACGGCGGCGCCGCGGGCGGCCTCCTCCCGCAGCGCGGCGAGCATCAGCTCGCGGTTGGCGGCGTCGAGGTCGCTGGTCGACTCGTCGGCGAGCAGCACCGCCGGACGCAGTGCGAAGGCGCGAGCGAGGGCGACCCGCTGCTGCTGGCCGCCGGACAGCTGGTCCACCAGGTGGCGGCCGAACTCCGCCAGGCCGACCCGCGTCAGTGACTCGCCGACCCGGTGCGAGGCCTCGCGCGCGGGCACGCCGAGCGCGAGCAGTGGGACGAGGACACTCTCCTCCGCCGAGAGGGTGGGGTTCAGGCCGTTGTCCTGCGGCACCAGTACGACGCCGGCCCGCGCGGCCTGCTCGCGGTCCCCGAGCACGACACCACCGACCGTGACCGACCCGGTCGCGCCCGGCACCGCGCGGGCGAGCGCCCACAGCAACGAGGACTTCCCGGCGCCCGAGGGACCGGTCACCGCCAGCATCCGTCCGCCGGGCACCGTGACGTCGATCGGGTGCACGGCGACGGTGGTGCCGTAGGTGACGCCCAGCCCGGTTGCCTGCAGGTCGCTCATGGTTCCTCCGCCCGGAGCTCGAAGTGGTCGTCGACCTCGTGGAGCCGGACCAGCGTGCCGGGCGGCAGCCGGTCGCGGGCGTGGCCGGGCAGAGGGAGGAAGCCGTCGGCGGTGACGACGGCGTACTCCTCGCCGCTGCGGCCCTCGCCACCGATCCGGCCGTCGCGGATGGTGACGGTGCGGGGGAGCACCCGTGCCACGTCGGGGTCGTGGGTGACCAGCACGACCGTCGTGCCGTACGACGTGTTGACGTGCGCGAGCGCGGCCAGGACCCGGTCGCGGGCGGCGTGGTCGAGCTGGCTGGTGGGCTCGTCGCAGAGCAGCAGCCCGGGCCGCGTCGAGATCGCCACGGCGACCGCGGCGAGCTGGAGCCCGCCCGGCGTCAGCTCGTCGAGCGGGCGGTCGGCGTCGTCGGCGAGCCCGACGTCGTCGAGCACCTCGAGCGGGTCGGCCAGGTCGGCGCCCGCCCGGCGGGCGGGGTGCTGGGCGAACCGGACGTTGTCGGCCGCGGTCGTGTTGGGGAGCAGGTTGCGGGCGGCGCCCTGGAGCATCAGCCCGACCTCCCGGGCACGCAGCCGGTCGAGGTCGCGCGGCTGGGCCGCGGACACCTCGGTGTCGCCGACGAAGACCTTGCCGGCGCTCGGTCGCAGCACCCCGGCGAGCAGGCTCATCAGCGTCGACTTGCCGGAGCCGGAAGGTCCGAGCAGGCCGACCATCTCGCAGGCGGTGACGTCGAGGTCGATGCCGGAGAGCGCGGCGACGTCGTGGCCCTCGGCGTGGTAGATGTGCACGAGCCCGCGGGTGCGGATCGGGAGTCCGGGCATCAGGCGCCCTCCTTCACGCGGTCGAGGTGCGCGCGCCGGGACACGGCCCACCCGGCCGCCGCAGCCACGGCGGGCAGCACCACGGCACACGCGGCGGCTGCCCACAGCACGGCCGGCCACGCGGTCGCGGTGTCGAGCACAGGCACCCCCGGTGGAGCCGGCAGGAACGACACGTCCGGCATCGCCAGTGCAGCGCCGGCCGTGCCCGCGACGACCCCGGCGATGACCCCGATCAGCAGGGCCGGCAGCTGGGCCAGCACGGCCAGCCGCGACGTCGTACGGCGTCGGGCGCCGTTGAGCCGCAGGATGGCCAGGTTGCGGGCGCTCGCGCGCCACCCCGTGGCCGCCAGCACCAGCAGGACGAGCAGTGAGACGAGGATGACCGCCGGGCCGACGACCGCGCCGAGGGCCAGGCTCCACGTCGCCACCGTGTCGGCGTACGACTGCCGCACCGTCGACGCGCGGCGTACGTCGGTCACCGCGACGCCGTGCTCGCGCAGCGCGGCCTCGACCGCCGTCTCGAGGTCAGGGTCGTCGACCAGCCAGACCTGCAACGACGAGTCGACGGTGATCTCGGCGCCGCGGGAGACCGCGTCGAGGCCGACCAGCGCCGAGCGGCGCGGCAGCGACGGGACCAGCGCGACCTCGCCGACGGGTGCGGCGGCCCGGTCGCTGCCGTCGAGGCCGGCCACCACGAGGCCCTCGGGGTCGCGACCGTCGTCGGGCAGCACCGCCGGCAGGGTCGCGGGCACCCAGGCCGGGCTGATCGGGGCAGGGTAGAAGCCACGGATGCCGAGGGACAGCCGCAGCGCGCCCGACGACGTGCTCTGAGGAGTGAGCACCATGTGCGCGTCCTCGGTGGTGTTCCAGTCCTCGGCAGCCGCCGGGAAGGTGACCGGGCGCCCGTCGACGCGCAGGTCGCTGAGCTCGACTGCGCCGACGACCTGGACCCCCTGCGCAGCCGAGAGCTCGACGGCCGACAGCAGGCACCCGCCCACGCACGGGGCCTGCCGGACCGTGAGGGTGGTGCGCTCGCCCGCCGGCGGGACGACACCCAGGAAGATCGTGTGGGGGACGCCGGTGGCGGTGGTGACGACCAGGCGGAGCCGCAGCTCGGAGTCGCTGCCGAGCACGTCCTGCGCGGTCAGCACGTCGCCCGACTGCACGTCGAGGGAGATGCGCGATCCCGTCAGCGTCACCGGCTCGGCAGCCGGGGGAGCGAGGGCCTGCCACTCGGCGTCGCTCGGTGCGCCGCGCGGGAAGTAGGCCACCCGGCGGAAGCCGTCGGGCTCCACGGCCAGCGTCGTACCTGACGCCACGACGACGGGCGTCGCGCGGTGCCCACTCGGGTCGGCGTCGACCAGCGCGGCACGTACGCCGTCGAGGTCGCTGCCTTCCACGTGCAGGACGACGGGCGCCCCGGCGTCGTGCTCGCTGGCGTTGGCGCGGTTGCGGGCGCCGACGGCCAGGGCGTCGAGGGAGAACACGGCCAGTGCACAGGCCACGGTGATGACCGCGATGACCGCGCGGGTGTCGCGGCGGCGACCGGTCTCGAGCAGGCTGAGCCCCGCGAGGAGGTGGCCGCGCCCCAGCAGCCGGCGCCCGGCTGCGCTGGCCAGCGGAGCGGCCACGTGCCCGACGACGAGGCCCACGAAGAGCGCCAGCAGGGCTGGTCCCGCCAGCGCGAACGACCCGCTGAGCCCACCGGCGACGAAGGCCACGGCTCCCGTCCCGGCGACGGCGACGAGGACGGCGTCGGGCGCGCCGAGCGACCAGCGGCGTGAGGCGACCGAGCCGCTGCGGACCAGGTCGTCGAGCGGCTCGCGGGCGACGCGCACGGCGGCCGCGAGTGCTGTCAGCACGATGGCGAGGACCGCGAGGGCCACGGCGGTGACGAACCCGGGGCCTGCCTCGAAGGGCGCCGAGCCCGGCAGCAGCGACCTGGCCACGGCGCCGCCGGCGAGTGCCAGGGCGATGCCGGGCACCACGCCGACGAGCAGCACCGGCAGCAGCTCGACCAGCAGCAGCGCGGCCGCGCCGGCCGGACCGCGACCGCGGAGCCGGGCGACGGCGACCTCCCCGCGGCGCTGGCGCGTCGCGGCGGTGAGCACGAGCCAGAGGACGAAGAGGGTGAGCACGGCCATCGGCGCCAGCAGCAGGGGCACTGTGCGGTGGGCCTGCTGCGCCTGCGCGCGCACCTCGGCGGCGAGGTCGCCGAGGTCGGTGCGGACGTGCAGGTCCTGGCCGTCGCCGCGCAGGTCGCGAGCGAGCTGGCGTACGCCGTCGCCGAGGGCCAGCACGTCGTCGACGCCGGTCTCCGGTGTGGGCACCACGGCGGAGACCTGCGAGGTCTCCCCGGGCAGGACCGGGCTCCCGGCGAAGGTCTTCTCCGTCGTCAGCCAGGCGTCGTGGGCGGCCGACGGGTCGGTGCCGCCCGTGACCAGCGCGTGCTCGACGAGCGTGAGGCCCTGCCACCACTCCTCGTCGGCGGGGGCGTAGGTGCCGACGACCTCGAGCCGGACCTGCGGTCCGTCGCCCTCCGAGCCCACTTTCGTGGTCGAGCCGGTGGCGAGGCCGAAGAGGTCCGCGTCCGCCTCGCTCACCAGGATCTCGCCGGGCCCGGCCGGGCAGGCCCCGTCGAGGACGCGGACGTGGTCGCAGCCCCCGTCGCGCCAGACCAGCTGCCCGGTCGGGGGTACGTCGCCCGCGACCGGTGTGACGACCGCCGTCCGGCCCAGCACGGGCGGGTCGAGCACGGCGGAGATGTCGGCGGGGACCATCCCCTGCAGCTCGCGGGGGTCGCGTGCCTCGGTCGCGCCGCCGGCGAAGTTGAGGGCGGCGGACTCGACGATGACGGTCGTGCCGTCGGTTCCGGCCCGGGCCAGCAGGGTGTCGACCAGCGCCTGCTGCATCGCGCGGTCGTAGACCGGCGCGAAGGCAGTGCACGCGGTGATGAGGGTGGCGACGGCGAGCAGGGCGAGGGTCTGCCCGAGCCGGTGCCCCGACGCCGAGCGCCAGGCGAACCGGAGCGACGACCAGCGCGCGCTGCGCGGCGATCGCGAGCCCCTCATGGCCACTTCCTGTCGCTCGTGCGGTGCGGGGAGCGTACCGGCAGCAAGGGCCCCGTCACGCGTGGTCGCGGTTGTCGGCCGCCCGGCGCGTCAGGACCGCCCGCTCACCCGCGTTGCGCGTACGACGTCCCGCGTCCGTGAACGCCTCGGCCGCCTCGGCGTGCCGACCCGCCCGCTCGAGCAGGTCACCGCGCACGCTGGGCACGAGCGGGGAGTCGCCGAGCGCGGCCGGGTCGACCGCATCGAGCACGGCGAGGCCGGCCTCGGGCCCGAAGGCACGGCCGTGGGCGACAGCCCGGTTGACCTCGACGACCGGTCCGGGCGCGGCCCCGGCGAGGACGTCGTACAACCCGGCGATGCGACGCCAGTCGGTGTCCTCGGCGCGGCCCGCGATCGCGTGCTGCTCGGCGATCGCGGCCTGGAGGAAGTACCTCCCGACCGGGACCCCGCGTGCGGCGACGGCCTCGGCGCGCCGGAGCGCAGCGGTGCCGCGGTGGATCATCAGCTGGTCCCACTGGCTGCGGTCCTGCTGCTCGAGCAGGACCGGCACCCCGTCGTCGTCGACCCGCGCCGCGGTCCGGGAGCCCTGCAGCTCGAGCAGGGCGTGGAGCCCGAGCACCTCCGGCTCGTCGGGCGCCAGCGCGGAGAGCATCCGGGCGAGGCGCGTCGCCTCGGCCACGAGGTCCGGGCGCATCCAGTCCTCGCCGGCGGTCGCGGTGTAGCCCTCGTTGAAGATCAGGTAGATGACGGCCATGACGTCGTCGAGGCGCCTGGTGCGATCGTCGCCGGTCGGCAGCTCGAGCTCCGCGTGCGCCTCGGCCAGGGTCTTCTTCGCGCGCGAGATGCGCTGACCCATCGTCGACTCGGAGGTGAGGAAGCCCCGGGCGATCTCGGCGGTCGTGAGGCCGCCGACGAGGCGCAACGTGAGTGCGGCGCGGGACTCGGCGGTCAGGCTGGGGTGGCAGGACAGGAAGACGAGGCGCAGCACGTCGTCCTCGATGTGGTCCACCTGGCTCTCGAGGTCGGGCACGTCTCCCTCCTCTCCGACGGCGCGCTCGAGCTCACTGACCTTGCGGCGCAGGGTGTCGGCGCGACGGAAGTGGTCGATGCCGCGCCGCTTCGCGGTGGTCATCAACCAGGCGGTCGGGTTCTCCGGGACGCCTGTCGTCGGCCACTGCTCGAGGGCGGCCACGAGGGCGTCCTGGGCGAGGTCGGCGGCGAGCTCGACGTCGCGGGTCATCCGGGTGAGGGCGCCGACGAGGCGGGCCGAGTCGGCCCGCCACGCGGCACGTACGGCCTCCCTGATCCGATCGGTGGGGTCGTCGCTCGTCGCCGGCACGCGGCCAGCGTAGTGAGGACGACCCGCACCGGGACTCAGGCGTCCGGGGCCTCCGGGCCCTCGGAGATCTGGCGCAGCGTGGCCACGACGGTCACCTCGGGCCAGTGCTCGGCGTGCAGCCGGGCGAACTCCTGCTGGTCGGCGACGGCCGCGTCGAGGTCGGCGTACTCCATGATCGCCCAGCCGCCGACGACCTCCTTGCCCTCGGCGTAGGGGCCGTCGACGCGGGTGACCTCACCATCGCGGACGACGAAGTTGACGGCGTCCTCGGTGCCGTAGAGGCCGCCGCCGTCGAGGAAGATCCCCTTGGCGGCACGCTCACCGATGTGGACGTCCATCGCGTCGAACAGCGACTGCGGTGGCGTGCCGATGTTCTCTTCCATCCTGACGAAACCCATGAATCGCGGCATTGCGGTGCTCCTGGTGTTGGGGTCGGATCGTGCTTCTCGGACGTACGTCGAACGGCCTCGGCGGTTCTCGACATCGGGGTCCGGAACTTTTCGACGAGTCTTCCGGAGCCGCCAGTGTCACGATCCCGGGCGGCTCGCGGTGGCGACCGCGCCGATCGGGGACGTGCGTCGAGCCGGCCGTCGCAGGCCCGCCAGCAGGACGCAGAGGCCGCCCGCCGCGGTGAACACGCCCATCGTCGCCTCCCACCAGGGAGCCGCGTCGAAGGGCCCGATCGCGTAGGAGAAGAACGCAATCAGCGGACTGCCCAGGAGCAGCAGCGCCATCGCGAGACCCGCCCGGACGCGGGCCTGCTCGCCGATCCACACGGAGATCCCGAGCCACAGCAGCAGGCCGAACGGCGCGAGCAGCCACAGCGACAGCGCCAGGTCGTCGGTCACGGGTGGTACGACGACGCCCTCGTGGCCCGAGCGCCACGTGGCCACCCCGACATCGACGGCGGCCAGCACCGCGACCACCACGGCCAGCACCGTCACCGGGCCGGGGCGCCGGCCCGGACGCATCGCGACTGCGAGGCCCGGCAGGGCGAGGGCCCCGACGACCAACGACACACCGGCCAGCTGTGCCGCGGTGCCGATCGGCACCCAGGGATCGGTCGGCAGCACGAAGTCGTAGAGGTGGTCCTGCGCCCGGTTGCACGCGAGGGAGTCGGGGTCGTGGCCCCACGGGCAGTCGTGCGCCCAGCGCTGCCACGAGGCGGCGTACATCAGCGCGCCCGACGTCACCAGCGCGGCGGCGGCCCAGAGCCGTGCGAGTGCGACGCCCATCGGACACCCCCTCCCTCCTGCTCCCTCCTGCCGAGTGTGGTCCGTGGGGGAGGCCGCCGCCAGCCCCGCGTCGGGTACGTCCGCGGCACCTTTCCACAGCCGGCGTCGCGCGGGTTTGCACCTCCGCCACCCGGGGCATCTGGATGTCACGCCCGCAACGGCCGCCCCGGCCCCTCCTCGAGGAGACACAGATGTACGGAGACACCGGAGTCATCCGGCGGTTGGCCCAGCAGATGGCCGAGCAGGGTGCCGAGATCCGTCGTGACGCCGACGAGCTGGTCAGCGCCTCCCAGCTCGTGGTCTGGGAGGGCCGCGCCGCGCAGGCGATGCGCGAGCGGATGGCGGAGCGAGCCGTCGCCCTGCGCACGACCGCCGACGAGCACGACGACGCCGCCCAGGCGCTGCGCCACCACGCCGACGAGGTCGACCGCCTCAAGGACCTGATCCGCGAGATCGCCCACCGCGTCAAGGGCCTGATCGAGGGCGCCAAGTCGCGCCTGGCCGACCTCGCCGACAAGGCGCTCGACCTGATCAAGAAGGTCACCCCCGACCCGATCGACGAGATGCTCTCCTCCTTCCAGCCACCGCCCGAGGGGCACAAGGACTGGCTCGACGTGCCCGACCAGATCCCGGGGGCCGGCCGATGAGCGCGGTGCTGCTCGACGCCGAGGGCAACGAGGTCGAGCCGCGGAGGGTGACCCCGCGCCGCGTGCGGCTCCCGCGAGCCGCGCTCGACCGCCTCGCCGAGCTGGCCGGCGTCCCGTCGCCGGCCGAGCAGATGGTCGTCTCCTCCGGCTCGCTCGAGAGCCTCGGTGATCGGCTCGGCAGCCTCGGCCAGGAGCCGGAGCGACCCGAGGTGCCGGCCGAGGAGCACGCAGAGGAGCTCACGGATGAGGCCACCGACGAGGTGGCCGACCTCGACGCGCTGCTGGCGGCGTCGGGGCTCCTCGACGGCGGCACGCCCTCGCAGGAGGGCGGCGCGGTGCTCACCGTGTGGCACTCGCCGGCGCTCGCGGTGGAGCTCGAGCTCCTCGTGTCGCTGGCCCGAGGCAAGGCCCGGGTGCGCAGCTGGCACCGCAACCTCGACGACTGGGTCGTGTGCCTCTCCACCGCCGACGGGGCGACCTTCGAGCTGACCTGGCTCTCCGCCGACGACTGGTGGCTCGAGCTCGGCCGCGCCGCGTGGATCGACACGCGGACCCTCAGCGCCGACACCGCTGACGAGCCGCTCCCGGCGGTCGTGGAGACCTCGTGGGACCTGCTCCTCGCGACCGGCGAGGCCGTGCAGCGCCGCCGCTTCGAGCTCCTCGACCAGATGGTGTCCGACTACTCCGGGATGACGCTCGCCGGTCCCGACCTCGAGCACCTCGAGACCGCCGACGACGGCGACGTACGACGCTGGCACGAGCAGCTCGAGAGCGCGTCGCGCGGTCGCCTGCACGCGGCCGTGATGGGCCGCAGCGAGCGCGGCCGTCCCGGCGCCGGCATCGTGGAGTGGGTCCTCTTCCACGACGGCTGGCGGTCGTTGACCCCGTTCACCCGCGACGGGTGGGCGATGGTCCGCATCGAGCGGCAGGAGCCGACCGACCTGCCCCGCGCCCTCGCGGTCCTCGCGGCGGAGGTGGCCTCATGACCAGCGGCACCCTTCCCCCGATCGAGTCGGTGTCGGGCGGCTCCCACGGCGTCGAGGCAGGCTACGAGCAGATGCTCGCCCTGGCCGAGCGCTACGAGCGGCAGGCCGGCGACTTCGTCGAGATGGCCGGGCTGGGTGCGCGGATCATGGCCAACGGCGACCTACTCGAGTCGGCGATCCTCTCGCCGATCTCCTTCGGCGACGCCGAGGTCCAGGTCCTCGACGCCACGACCGGCGCCAACGGCCTGACCGTCCGTGCCATCGGCATCGAGGCCGACGCGCTCGGCGTACGAGCGGTGATCGCGGCGTTCAAGGCGAGCGACTCGCTCTCGCGGCACGCCATGGAGATGCTCGACAACGCGCTGGGGCAGCTGCTGCTGGCCGGCACGGTCGCGGCGCTGCCGGCGCTCCTCGCGGCCGGCGGGATCAGCTACGCGTACTACTCCACGCTGTCGCCCGAGGAGCAGGAGGCGCTCAAGGCGCAGCTCGCCGAGGACCTCGGCCAGCTCCTCCACGACCACCCCGAGCTGGCGCAGCACCTCATCAACGGCGGTGGCGGGCTGCTGCAGAACCTCGTGCCCGGGCTCGGCCTGCTCAACCCCGGCGACGGCCCGATCAACCAGGCGACCACCAACGACGCGGCGCGGCTGCTGTCACTGCTGCTCGGCAACGACACCGACTACCAGGTGAACCCGATCGCCGACTTCACCGGAGGCGCCTCCAACGAGGTGCCGGGCAGTCTCAGCGACTTGATGAAGCAGCTCGACGCCACCAACCAGATCGACCAGGACGACCCGAGACTCCACGGCGCGATCCAGATCCAGCAGGTCGGCGACAAGTACATCGTCTACATCCCCGGCACCGACGACATGAGCCCGATCCCGCAGGACGGCGAGCACGCTCGCGACATGGAGACCAACTACCAGCTCATCGGCGGCATGGACAGCGCCTACGGTCGCGGGATCCAGCAGGCGATGCTGGACGCCGGCCTCGAGGGCAAGGACGTCATGCTCGTGGGCCACTCGCAGGGCGGCATGGTGTCGACGTCACTGGCCGCCGATCCCGAGTTCGCCCGGCACTTCAACGTCGAGCACGTGGTGACGGCGGGCTCGCCGACCGCGCAGGTGACCCACCTGCCCGACAGCACCCACGCCATCCACTTCGAGAACCGTGGCGACGCGGTGCCGCTGCTCGACGGCGAGGACAACCCTGACCAGCCCAACCGGACGACGGTGAAGTTCGACGAAGGCAGCAGCGACATCGGCGACAACCACGGGCTCGGCCACTACGCCAACGGGGCCGCCGCGGCCGACGCATCGACCAACGGCTCGATCCAGGACGAGATCACCCGGATGCACGACGACGGCTACCTCGGCAGTGGCACCTCCGGCCCGTTGGTGTCCTACCAGGTCACCCGGTGATGCCGGCGCGCGTGGCAGAGTGTCGGCCATGAGGGGGCGGCTCGGGACGTTGCTCGCGGCGTCGGCGCTGGTCGCCGCGACGGCCGGATGCGGTGTCCTGGACGCCCCTCCCGGACCGGAGGTGCCGGCTGGCTGCGGCGAGTGCACCAGCCAGGTCGCCGACCTCGTCTCGGACCTCGAGTCGTCCGACTCGGTCCGGTCGGTGCGCAGCACCCGGCGACAGACGACCACCGACGGGTACCTCGGCGTGGCTGTCGACCTCGCCGGCAAGGACGTCGTCTCGGCCGACCTCGACGCGCTCTTCGACTCGGTCGCCGAAGCGGCCTGGCGCTCCGGGGTCACCCCGCTCGACACCCTCAGTGTCGTCGGCACGCTCCGCGACGGGTACGGCGAGACGGTGCTCTACGACTTCGGTGCTGACCGCACCTCCTTCGAGGATCGGTGGGGCAAGCGCCCCCAGGGCAGCGAGTGGACGCCGGTCTCCGAGGACGACGACGACCTCGAGGGATGCGAGGTCGACGGCTGCCACGAGCTGATGCGCGGCGTCGCCCGCGAAGCCTCCGCGCTGCCGGGTGTCACGGCCGTGGTGCGTTCCTCGTACGGCCGTGCCACCCCGACCAACGGGTCCTCGGCCGACGTCGACCTGATGGCCGACGACGCGGTCGTCGTCGACGACGTCGTGGAGCAGGTCGCCGAGATCGTCTGGCGCTCGGAGGTCGGCCCGATCGACTACATCAGCGTGAAGGTCGAGACGCCGAACGGCGGGTTCCCCGACGTGATCGACTTCCAGATCAATCCCGACCACGGTCGCGACCACGACCGGCTGGAGCAGATGTGGGGGCCGCGCCCTGCCGGGTAGCGTCCCCGCTCTCAACTAAGGTCGGGACACGTGACGGAATCCATGATCTCGGCGCGGGGGCTGCGCAAGTCCTTCGGCGACTTCGAGGCAGTGAAGGGCATCGACGTCGAGGTCCGCAAGGGCGAGGCCTTCGGCTTCCTCGGGCCCAACGGTGCCGGCAAGTCGAGCACCATGCGGATGATCGCCTCGGTGAGCCCGGTGACCTCCGGCGAGCTGCGGATCCTCGGCATGGACCCGGCCACCGACGGTCCGGCCATCCGCGGTCGTCTCGGCGTCTGCCCGCAGGAGGACACGCTCGACAACGAGCTCAACGTCTTCGACAACCTCTACATCTACGGCCGCTACTTCGGCATCGACCGCGCGACGTGCCGCGACCGGGCCCACGAGCTGCTCGAGTTCGCCCAGATCACCGAGAAGGCGAAGTCGAAGGTCGAGGACCTCTCGGGCGGCATGAAGCGTCGCCTCACCATCGCGCGCAGCCTGATCAACAACCCCGACGTGCTGCTCCTCGACGAGCCGACGACCGGCCTCGACCCGCAGGCTCGCCACGTGCTCTGGGACCAGCTGTTCCGGCTCAAGCAGGCGGGCGTGACGCTGGTGATCACCACCCACTACATGGACGAGGCCGAGCAGCTGTGCGACCGCCTGGTCGTGATGGACAAGGGACTGATCGCCGCCGAGGGCTCGCCGCGCGAGCTGATCGACACCCACTCCACTCGCGAGGTCGCCGAGCTCCGCTTCGGCGTCGGCGAGCACGAGGCGCTGGCGGAGAAGGTCGAGGACCTCGGCGACCGCGTCGAGGTGCTGCCCGACCGCCTGCTCGTCTACAGCGACCGCGGCGAGGACGTCATCACCGCCGTGCTCGAGCGCGGCCTGCACCCGATCGCGACGCTGGTGCGCCGCTCCACCCTCGAGGACGTCTTCCTGCGCCTCACCGGCCGGAGCCTGGCGGACTGATGGCCACGTCGCTGCAGGGCTCGCTGTCCGCCCGGGAGGGCATGGCCCGCCAGTACGACTACTGGCTGACGGTCTACAAGCGCACCTGGCGCGGGGGAGTGGTCAGCTCCTTCGCCACCCCGCTGTTCTACGTCGTCGCGATGGGCGTGCTGCTCGGCGGCTTCATCGACGGCGACCCCGACAAGCTCGAGGGCGCGACGTCCTACCTCGCGTTCATCGTGCCGGGGCTCGTCGCGTCCCACGCCATGACGATCGCGGTGAGCGAGTCGACGTACCCCGTGATGGGCGCCATCAAGTGGCACAAGACGTTCTTCGCCCAGCTCGCGACGCCGCTCGCGGTGCGCGACCTGGTCAACGCGTTCGTCGCCTTCGTGGTCTTCCGTGTCGCCTCGGCGTGCGCGGTCTTCATGCTCGTGCTCGCGCCCTTCGGGGTGTTCGAGAGCTGGTGGGGGCCGCTGCTGGCGTGGGTGTCGCAGGTGCTCGTCGGCACCGCCTTCTCGCTCCTCACCTTCGGCTACTCCGCCCGGCTGAAGTCCGAGGAGGGCTTCGGGGTGCTGTTCCGGCTCGGCGTACTGCCGCTGACGCTCTTCTCCGGCGCGTTCTTCCCGATCTCCAACCTCGGCCCGGTGCTGGAGTGGGTCGCCCGGCTGACCCCGCTGTGGCACGGCGTCTCGTTGTCGCGGATGTTCTGCCTCGACACGGTCGACTGGCCGCTGGCCGCGCTGAATTTCGGCGTGCTGGTGGCGCTGTCGGTCCTCGGCTGGCGCTGGGCCGTCACCGGCCTCGACAAGCGGCTGGAGGTGTGACGTGGCCACCCTCTCCACGACCGCGATCCCCGCGCCGCTGACGCCGGCCCACGCCGCGCGACTGCTGGTGCTGCGCAACTTCATCGTCTACAAGTCGGCGTGGAAGCTCTTCCTCACCGGCTTCCTCGAGCCGGTGCTCTACCTCTTCTCGATCGGCATCGGCGTCGGCCAGCTCATCGACTCCTTCGAGTTCCACGGCGAGCAGGTGCCCTACGCCGCCTTCGTCGCGCCCGCGATGCTCGCCACCTCGGCCTTCAACGGTGCGCTGCTCGACTCGACCTTCAACGTCTTCTTCAAGCTGAAGTACGAGAAGCTCTACGACCAGATGCTCGCCACCCCGCTCACGACCGGCGACATCGCCCGCGGCGAGATCGCGTGGGGCCTGATCCGAGGGTCGGTCTACTCCGCCGCCTTCCTCGTCGTGATGCTGGTGATGGGTCTCGTCGACTCGTGGTGGGCCGTGCTGGCGCTGCCGGCCGCGATCCTCATCGCCTTCGCGTTCTCGGCCGTGTGCATGGCGCTGACGACGTGGATGAAGTCCTGGCAGGACTTCGACAAGATCACGCTCGCGCAGATGCCGCTGTTCCTGTTCTCGGCGACGTTCTTCCCGGTCGAGGCCTTCGGTGACGGCGTGCTGCGCTGGGTCGTCGAGGCCACCCCGCTCTACCGCGGCGTCGTGCTGTGCCGTGAGCTCACCACCGGCGTCGTGACCTGGGAGTCCGGGCTCTCGGTCGTCTACCTCGTGGTGATGGGCGTGATCGGCCTGCTCGTCGTGCGCCGCCGGCTCGACCGGCTGCTGCTGACCTGATCGCGCGGAGTGGGGTCGCGCGAGCGGGCCTCGTGCGGAGTGTGGTCGTCGTGACGTACCAGGCACGTCACGAGAACCGCGCAACCGAGCCGTTCTCGAGCGAACGCCGTTCAGGCCTGATGATCAACGCGACAGGGTGCGGACGATCTGATTGCGGCATGAGCGCGCGTCCGTCGCAGAGCACGCTCCGGCTTTGTCCAGACCTCGCCAGATCAGGATGTGCGAGGCCCCTCGGCGTCACGGTGAGGGTTGGACCCGGCGACCGGTCTCCATGACGTCATGGCGGCGGACCCCGGACCAACCTCTGGCCAACGCCGCGACGGCCGTCCTAGGTTGCCGGGCATGGAGTCTTACGCCACGGGCGAGTCCACACCGGCGCTGCTGGAGGAGACGATCGGGGCCAACCTGGCGCGCACCGTGTCGTCGTACGCCGACCGCGAAGCGCTGGTCGAGTGCGCGAGCGGGCGGCGGTGGACGTGGGCCGAGCTCGACGCCGACGTCGACCGGGTGGCACGCGGGCTGATCGGCGCCGGCGTCGGCAAGGGCGACCGGGTCGGCATCTGGGGGCCGAACAGCGCCGAGTGGACCCTGGTGCAGTTCGCGACGGCGCGCATCGGCGCGATCCTGGTCAACGTCAACCCGGCCTACCGCACGCACGAGTTCGCCTACGTCGCCAACCAGTCGGGCATGCGGCTGCTGGTGTGTGCGACGTCGTTCAAGACCAGTGACTACCGCGGCATGGTCGAGGAGACGGCCTCGGGCAACCACGCCCTGGAGCGCGTGGTCTACCTCGACGACGAGGCGAGCTGGTCGGGTCTGCTCGCAGACGGTGAGGGGATCAGCGCCGATGACCTCGCTGCCCGTTCCGCGTCGCTGGCACCCGACAACCCGATCAACATCCAGTACACGTCGGGCACGACGGGCTTCCCCAAGGGCGCGACCCTGAGCCACCGCAACATCCTCAACAACGGCTACCTCGTCGGCGAGGGCTGCCGCTACACCGAGGTCGACCGGGTCTGCATCCCGGTCCCCTTCTACCACTGCTTCGGCATGGTGATGGGCAACCTGGCGTGCTCCTCGCACGGCGCCGCGATGGTCATCCCCGCGCCGGGCTTCGACCCGGCACTGACCCTGAAGGCGGTGTCGGAGGAGCGGTGCACCTCGCTCTACGGCGTGCCCACGATGTTCATCGCCGAGTGGGCGCTGCCCGACCTCGACAGCTTCGACCTCTCCTCGGTGCGCACCGGCATCATGGCCGGCTCGCCGTGCCCTGAGGAGATGATGAAGAAGCTCATCGCGGCCGGGATCGACGAGATGACGATCTGCTACGGCATGACCGAGACCTCGCCGGTGTCGACCCAGACGCACACCGACGACTCGCTGGAGCGCAAGGTCGGCACGGTCGGCAGCGTCGGCCCGCACCTGGAGATCCGGATCGTCGACCCGGTCAGCGGCGACACCGTGCCGCGCGGCGAGGCGGGGGAGTTCTGCACCCGCGGCTACTCGGTGATGCTCGGCTACTGGGACGAGGAGGAGAAGACCCGCGAGGCGATCGACGCCGACGGGTGGATGCACACCGGCGACCTCGGGGTGATGGACGACGCCGGCTACGTCCGGATCACCGGGCGGATCAAGGACATGGTGATCCGCGGCGGCGAGAACATCTACCCGCGCGAGATCGAGGAGTTCCTCTACACGCACCCCGACATCGAGGACGTCCAGGTCATCGGCGTCCCCGACGACAAGTACGGCGAGGAGCTGTGCGCGTGGGTCCGGATGCGTGCGGGCGCCGAGCCGCTCGACGCCGACTCCGTCCGCGCGTTCGCGACCGGGAAGCTCGCGCACTACAAGATCCCGCGCTACGTCATGGTGGTCGAGGAGTTCCCGATGACGGTCACCGGGAAGGTGCGCAAGGTGGAGATGCGCGAGGTGTCGGCGAAGGAGCTCGGCCTGGCCTGAATCAGGCCAGCACCTTCTGCAGCCACGCCAGGTCGATCCACCGGTCGAACTTGCGCCCCACCTCGCGCATCACGCCGACCTGCTCGAAGCCGCACGCGCGGTGCAGCGCCAGGCTGGCCGGGTTGGGCAGGGCGACGCCTGCCACGA
The DNA here is from genome assembly GCF_031457855.1 of Nocardioides sp. BE266. NCBI lineage: Bacteria > Bacillati > Actinomycetota > Actinomycetes > Propionibacteriales > Nocardioidaceae > Nocardioides > Nocardioides sp. BE266. The sequence goes on from NZ_JAURTI010000008.1 coordinate 157,406, forward strand.
CCGTGTGGACCCGGTCCTCGACCAGCCGCGCGAGCAGGGCGTCGTACAGCGCGCGGCCGGTGCCGAGCCCCTGGTGCCCGGGCGCGACGTAGACGCCCGTCTCGCGCGTGTGGCCGTAGGCCGGCTTGGGCCGGAAGGGCGCCGACGAGGCATAGCCGATGACGTCGCCGTCGTGCTCCGCGACGAGGAAGTGGTCCCCGGACTCCAGCTTCTCCTCCCAGAGCGCCATCGGGCGCGGCTCGAGGTCGAAGGTGGCGTACCCCTCGCGCGCCTCGCGGGCGTAGATCGCCGACACGGCCGGCAGGTCGGCGGGAAGTGCGCGGCGGATGTCCATTCCGCACATTGTCCACCGGCGGACGACTGGTTGGATGGCGGCCATGAGCATCACGCCCGACACCAAGGACTGGACGTGGGTCCTGGACCGTCCGTGCCCGGACTGCGGCTTCGACCCCGCCGCGCAGGGCCTCGGCGACCTGCCGCGGCTCGTCCACGACACGGCGATGACCTGGTCGGACGTGCTGGCACGTGCCGACGTCCGCGAGCGGCCGGCGCCGGACGTGTGGTCGCCGCTGGAGTATGCCTGCCACGTGCGCGACGTCCACGAGCTCTTCGCCGAACGGCTGCGGCTGATGCTCGACGAGGACGCGCCGACCTTCGCGAACTGGGACCAGGACGCCACGGCGCTGGAGCGCGACTACCCGGCCCAGGACCCCGCCGAGGTCGCGGTCGCGCTGATCGAGGGCGCCGGGACCGTCGCGGGGATCTACGCGTCCGTCACCGACGAGACGAGCTCGCGACGCGGCACGAGGTCCAACGGCGACCAGTTCTCGGTGGAGTCGCTGGGCAGCTACCACCTCCACGACGTGGTCCACCACCTGCACGACGTCGGGGCGCTCGACACATGAACGACACCGTCAAGGCGTACGACCTCGACGCCGTCGCCTACGTCGAGGCGTCCCCGGTCATGCCTGACTCCGTGCGCGCCGACATCGAGGAGTTCGTCGAACGCCTCGGCACGGGAGCACGTGTGCTCGAGATCGGCTCGGGCGGCGGACGCGACGCCGCGCTGCTGGAGGAGCTCGGCCTCGTCGTGCGGCGTACCGACATCACGCCCGCCTTCGTCGCGCTGCTCCGCGAGCAGGGCCATGCCGCCGACCTCCTCGACCCGCTCGTCGACGACCTGTCCTCGCCCGAGGGGCCGTACGACGCCGTCTGGGCGAACGCCTCCCTGCTCCACGTCGACCGGGCCGACCTCCCGACGGTGCTGGCGCGGCTCGCGGACGTGACGCGGGACGGCGGGGTCCTCCGCGTCTCGCTGAAGGAGGGCGACGGCGAGGGGTGGTCGACCCACGGCTCGATCAGCCACCCGCGCCACTTCACCTACTGGCAGGCGCCCGCCCTCGAGGACGTCGTCGCGTCCTCGGGATGGTCCGACGTCGCGATCCGCTCGGGCGTGCCCGGCACGCGCGGGGAGACGTGGCTCGAGCTGTCGGCGGTCCGTGGTTCGATGCAGCGATGAGGCACACCGAGTTCTGGGCCCGGCTCGACCACGTGCTGGGGCGTGACTACTCCCGCACGTGGGCCGAGCTGACCGTGGTGCGCGACCTCGAGGGCCGCACGACCCAGGAGGCGCTGGCCGCCGGCGTGCCCCCGAAGCAGGTGTGGGCGGCCGTGTGGCGCCAGCTCGAGCTGCCGGACAGCGAGCGGTGAGCGCGGGCACCGAGGCCGCCCTCGACATCGAGGCCGTCCAGCGCAACACCGTCCGCACGCTGCTGGTCTCCCAGGCCGTCGGTGCCGTCGGAGTGACGATCGGCGTCACGACGTCCTCGCTCCTCGCGCGCGACATCACAGGCAGCGACACGATGGCCGGGCTCGCGCAGACCTTCCAGGTGCTCGGCACGGCGGCAGCGGCCTACGGCCTGGCGCGGGTGATGGGGCGACGCGGCCGCCGCGTCGGGCTCGTCACCGGCTACCTGATGGGTGCCACCGGCGCCGTGCTCGCGGTGGTGGCGGGCGTCGTCGACTCGATGCCCGTGCTGCTGCTCGGCTCCCTGCTCCTCGGTGCGACCACCGCGGTCAACACCGGTTCGCGCTACGCCGCGACCGACCTCGCGACCGAGGCGCACCGCGCACGCGCGCTGTCCCTCGTGGTGTGGGCCAGCACGATCGGAGCCGTCGCGGGGCCCAACCTGGTGGGCGTCGGGGGAGCGGCCGGCCGGTCCCTCGGCATCCCCGAGCTCACCGGCGGCTTCGCCATCGGCGCCGTCGTGCTCGTCCTCACCGCGGGCTGGGTGTGGGTGCGGCTGCGTCCCGACCCGCTCCTCGTGGCCCAGGCCGCGGCGGGAGTGTCTCCCACGGTCGGCGTCCAGCCCCGCGGCCGGTCGTGGGAGCGTTTCACCGAGGTCGTGCGCGAGGTGCCGGCCGTCGGGGCAGCGGTGGTCGGCATGGCGTGCGCCCACGCGGCGATGGTCACCGTGATGATCATGACGCCGCTCCACATGGAGCACGGCGGCGCGCATCTCGAGATCATCGGCTTCGTGATCTCGATCCACGTGCTCGGCATGTTCGCCTTCTCGCCGCTCGTCGGGTGGGCGGCCGACCGGTTCGGTCGCAGTCCCGTCCTCGTCGCGGGCGGGGTGCTGCTGCTGGTGGCGCTCACGCTGTGCGCCGTGTCGCCGGACGGCACGTCGTGGGAGATCACCTCCGGTCTCTTCCTGCTCGGCCTCGGCTGGTCCTTCGCCACGGTGGCCGCCTCGACCGTCATCGCCGACCGGACGCCGATCAGTGCCCGCACCGACGTGCAGGGCACGTCCGACATGGCGATGGCGCTGACCGCCGCCGGCGGAGGAGCGCTGGCCGGCGTGATCGTGGGCTGGCTGGGCTACTCCGCGCTGTCGGTCTTCGCCGAGCTCCTGGCGCTCACCGTGGTGGCAGCGGGAGTGTTCGTCCGCGCTCGGGACTGACCCCGTCAGGTCCCTCGCAACACGCCCGCGACACGCCGGTGTCGTACGCGCCATCGAACACCTGTTCGGGCTACTGTGCGTCCACAGGTACGACGAGGGGCGAGGTTGTCCACAGCGTCAGACCGTCCTGATCAGGGACTGTCAGTGGCTCGCCCTAGCGTCGGAGAAGTACCTCACACAACGACGAGAAGACGGGACACCGCAATGGCTGGTGCAGACCGCGAGAAGGCACTCGACGCCGCCCTCGCACAGGTGGAGAAGCAGTTCGGCAAGGGCTCGGTCATGCGACTGGGCGACGAGACGCGTGCCCCGCTCGAGGTGATCCCCACGGGGTCGATCGCCCTCGACGTGGCCCTCGGCCTGGGCGGCCTGCCGCGCGGCCGCGTGGTCGAGATCTACGGTCCGGAGTCCTCCGGAAAGACGACGGTCGCCCTCCACGCGGTGGCCAGCGCCCAGGCAGCCGGCGGCATCGTCGCCTTCATCGACGCCGAGCACGCGCTCGACCCCGACTACGCGAAGGCCCTCGGTGTCGACACCGACGCCCTGCTGGTCTCCCAGCCCGACTCCGGTGAGCAGGCGCTCGAGATCGCCGACATGCTGATCCGCTCCGGCGCCCTGTCGCTGATCGTCATCGACTCCGTCGCCGCCCTGGTGCCGCGCGCCGAGATCGAGGGCGAGATGGGCGACAGCCACGTCGGCCTCCAGGCCCGCCTGATGAGCCAGGCGCTGCGCAAGATGACCGGTGCCCTCAACAACTCCGGCACGACCGCCATCTTCATCAACCAGCTGCGCGAGAAGATCGGCGTCATGTTCGGCTCGCCCGAGACCACGACCGGTGGTCGCGCACTGAAGTTCTACTCCTCGGTGCGCCTCGACGTGCGCCGCATCGAGACGCTCAAGGACGGCACCGACATGGTCGGCAACCGCACCCGCGTCAAGGTCGTGAAGAACAAGGTGGCCCCGCCGTTCAAGCAGGCCGAGTTCGACATCATGTACGGCAAGGGCATCAGCCGCGAGGGCGGTCTGATCGACGTCGGCGTCGAGGCGGGCATCATCCGCAAGGCCGGCGCCTGGTACACCTACGAGGGCGACCAGCTCGGCCAGGGCAAGGAGAACTCGCGCAACTTCCTGCGCGACAACCCCGACCTCGCCAACGAGATCGAGAAGCTCATCCTCGAGAAGCTGGGCGTGACGCCCGCCGTCGACAAGCCCGCCGACGACCTGAGCGACGAGCCCATCGGGGTCAACGACTTCTGATGTCGGAGTCCCGCCCGGCCCCCGAATGGGCCGGTGACGTCGGCCTCGGCGTCCAGGCGTGGGTGGGGGGCAAGCCCCTGCCCACGCCGGACGAGCCGAGCCGGCCCGCTACGCGGTCGGCCGGGAGGTCGGGCCGGTCGGGCAAGAAGAAGCCTCGTCGGACGTGGGAGGAGCGCGAGGCCGCCCGCGTCGCGCGCGAGGAGGCCGCGGCCGCCGAGGTCGAGGCCGACCCCGAGGCAGTCGCCCGCAAGATCCTGCTCGACACGCTGACCGGCCAGGCGCGCACCCGTCAGGAGCTCGCCGACAAGCTGGCAAAGCGTGGGGTCCCCGACGACCTCGCGAAGGGCCTGCTCGACCGGTTCACCGAGGTCGGCCTGATCGACGACGCGGCCTTCGCCCGCCAGTGGGTGGAGAGCCGGCACCGCAGCCGTGGCCTGGCGCCCCGGGCGCTCAAGCAGGAGCTGCGCCGCAAGGGCGTGGGCGACGACGACGCGGCCGAGGCGCTCGAGCAGATCGACGAGTCCGACCAGCGTGACGCGGCCCGGGCGCTGGTCGACAAGAAGCTGCGCTCGATGCGAGGCCTCGACCCGCAGGTCGCGACCCGCAGGCTGGCTGGCCTCCTCGCCCGCAAGGGCTACGCCGCCGGGCTGGCGTTCTCCGTCGTCCGCGAGGCGCTCGCCGACGCTGGTGAGGCCGACGACGGCATCGGCGACCACCCCGACTTCTAGTGGTTGGATGGATCCGTGAGCAACGAGCGCGAGGTCCTCACCTACGAGCTGTTCGGCACGGCCACGCGTGAGCTGGCGCAGGCGGTCGCCGACTCCGGGTTCCAGCCCGACATGATCCTCTCGATCGCCCGCGGCGGGCTCGGCCTCGGCATGGGCCTGGGCTACGCGCTCGCGGTGAAGAACCTTTCAGTGATCAACGTCGAGTTCTACACCGGCGTCGACCAGCGCCTCGACGTCCCGATCATGCTTCCGCCGACGCCTGCTGCGGTGGACCTCTCCGGCCTCAAGGTGCTCATCGCCGACGACGTCGCCGACACCGGACGCACCCTCGAGCTGGTCCACGAGTTCTGTGAAGGCACCGTCGCCGAGGCCCGCACCGTGGTGATCTACGAGAAGCCACAGTCGGTGATCAAGCCCGACTACGCCTGGCGGCTCACGGAGCGGTGGATCGACTTCCCGTGGTCGGTGCTGCCGCCGGTCGTCGACCCGGACGCCCTGGCCCACTGAGCACGCGTGCCTGAGCACGACGGCAGCGCCGGACCTGCCCTCGTCGTCCGCCACGGCGACCGAGAGCTGACCGGCAGCGTGCGACCCGGCGAGTCGTGGGCGGAGGCGGCCGCGCGGGTGTCCGCGACGGCTGGCGGGGAGCCGGTGGCAGACGACCTGTCCGGCGACCCGCTGCGCTTCGCGGTCGAGCCCGACCAGCGCATCGACCTGCGGGCGATGGTGCCCGGCGACCTCCCAGTGCTGGCTCGGTGGCTGCAGGCGCCGCACGTACGCCGGTGGTGGCACCACGACGGCGAGCCGACCCCGGAGCGGGTGGCGACGTCGTACGGCCCGCGCGTCGACGGCCGGACCCCGACCCGGATGTGGGTCGTCGAAGTCAACGGCCGCTCCATCGGCTTCGTGCAGGACTACCGGATCCGGGACTACCCGCAGTTCGCGCTGCTGACGCCGGACCCCGGTGCCGTCGGACTCGACTACGCCATCGGCGAACCGGAGTGGGCCGGCCGCGGCCTGGGCGCGCGGGTGCTCTGGACGTGGATGCAGAATGCGCGGCAGCGCTTCCCGGACGTGACGGCGTACTTCGCCGCCCCGGACCACGCCAACGCGGCGTCGTTGCGGATCCTCGACAAGACCGGCTTCCGGCAGGGCACCTGGTTCGACGAGCCGCAGCGCGACGGCACGACCTCGACGGTGGTCGGCTGCACCCTCGACGTGGCCCGCGTCCTCGGTCCGGTCGCCCCGCACCGTGCGCCATGATGTGCCCATGACGGACGACATCGCCGCCCACCTGCGCCTGCCCGCGGGACCGGTCGACCTGACCGCGATCGACACCGACGCCGCTCCCGGCTTCGACGGGAAGAAGAGCGACGGCGAGGCAGCGCTCCTCGCGATGGGCGACGAGCTCTCCGACCTGCAGGAACGGCTCTGGGCGGAGCGGACCGCCGGCTCCGAGCGGCGCGTGCTCCTCGTGCTCCAGGGCATGGACACCAGTGGCAAGGGAGGCGTGCTGCGCCACACCATCGGCCTGGTCGATCCGCAGGGCGTGCGCATCACGAGCTTCAAGGCGCCGACCGAGGAGGAGCGCGCCCACGACTTCCTGTGGCGCATCGAGAAGGGCCTGCCCGCCGCCGGCTACGTCGGGGTCTTCGACCGGTCGCACTACGAGGACGTGCTGATCGCGCGGGTGCGTGGCTTCGCCGAGCCCGACGAGATCGAGCGTCGCTACGGCGCGATCAACGACTTCGAGGCCCGCCTGGCCGGCCAGGGCGTCTCGATCATCAAGTGCATGCTCCACATCAGCGCCGACGAGCAGAAGGCGCGGCTGGCCGAGCGGCTGGCCAACCCGGAGAAGCACTGGAAGTTCAACCCCGGCGACCTCGACGAGCGTGCGCTGTGGCCGGCCTACCGCGAGGCGTACGAGGTCGCGCTGGAGCGCACGAACACCGACGTCGCGCCGTGGCACGTCGTGCCGTCGGACAAGAAGTGGTTCCGCAACCTCGCCATCGGCCAGCTGCTGCTCGGCACCCTTCGCGGCCTCGACCTCCAGTGGCCGGCCGCCGACTTCGACGTCGCGGAGCAGCAGGCGCGGCTCGACGAGGAGTCTCCCGTCCAGTGATGTCCACTGCTCTTCCGCTGGTGACCGTCACCCGCTACGTCACGCCGCTGCGCGAGGGCGGCAGCCTGCCCGGCGTCGTCGAGGGCGACGACCTGGGCACCTACGTGTGCAAGTTCCGCGGCGCCGGCCAGGGCGCGAAGGTCCTCGTCGCCGAGGTCATCGTCAGCGAGCTGGCCACGCGCCTCGGCCTGCGCACACCGCGGCTCGTGGTCCTCGACCTCGACCCCGAGCTCGCCCGCTACGAGGCCGACGAGGAGGTGCAGGACCTGCTCAACGCGAGCGTCGGGCCCAACCTCGGCATCGACTTCCTGCCGGGCTCTTTCGGCGTCGACGGACAGGTCAGCGCCGCGGACGAGGAGGGTGCCCGGGTGCTCTGGCTCGACGCCTTCACCGCCAACGTCGACCGCTCCTGGCGCAACCCCAACCTGCTGGTGTGGCACGGCGACCTCTGGGTCATCGACCACGGCGCCTCGCTCTACTTCCACCACGGCTGGCGATCGGGGGTCACGGATCCCGCGCGGTTCGCCGCCCAGCCGTGGGACGTCGACGGCCACGTGTTCGAGACGTGCGCGGCCCGCGCCCAGGAGCTGGACGACGAGATCTCCGCCGTGCTCGACCGCGACGTCTTCACGGAGGTCGTCGCCGCGGTGCCCGACGTGTGGCTGGAGCCCGTACCCGGAGCGGAGACGCCCGACGCGCTCCGGGCGGCGTACGTCGACTTCCTCGACGCCCGTCTCGGCACGCGCCAGTGGCTGCCGGGGGGTGCGTCATGAGCCGGATGGCCTACCAGTACGTCGTCCTGCGCTGCGTCCCGCGGCCCGATCGCGAGGAGTTCCTCAACGTCGGGGTCGTGCTGCACTGCCAGTCCGCGGACTTCCTCGACGTGATGTGGAACGTCGACGCCGACCGGCTCCGCGCGCTCGACGCCGCCATCGACGTCGACCAGGTCTGCGACTCGCTGGCCTTCGTCGACCTGGTCTGCCGGGGTGACGAGCGCGCGGGTGAGGCCGCGCGCCAGTCGCTCGGCCAGCGCTTCGGCTTCCTCAAGGCCCCCCGCAGCACGGTGCTGCAGCCCGGTCCGGTCCACGGTGGTGTCACCGACGACCCGGCGCGACAGCTCGAGCACCTGCGGGAGCGGCTGGTCGGCTGAGCCCTTGCGGGGGAGCCGCTGGCTCGGCGGATACTGCACGGGTGAACCCGCCCGGCGGCGTCGTCCGGCTCCGACTGTCGTCCACGCTCGCCGTGGACCCGGGCGACGGCGCGCGCTCGGGACGTGAGCTCGGCAGCCGGAAGGCACGCACGCTGCTCGCCCTGCTGGCCGCCGCGCGCGGCCGTCCGGTGGCCACGGACCGCATCGTCGAGGCGCTCTGGCCAGAGGGCCCGCCGGCCGACCCGGCGGCCAACGTCGCGACGCTCGTGAGCCGGGTGCGCCGCACCCTGGGGACAGCGCTGGTCGAGGGGATGCCGGGCGCGTATGCCCTCGGCGGCACCTGGTCGCTCGACCTGGTGGAGGCCGAGCAGTGGGTGGCGGAGGCCGCCGGGCGCCTGGCCGCGGGTGAGCATGCACTTGCCGAGTCCGCGGCCGCGGCGGCCCTCGACCAGCTGGGCAGCGAGCCGGCGCTGCTCGACGAGGCCGACGACGACTGGGTGCTGCAGGTGCGCGACGAGGTGGCGGGTCTGCGTCGTACGGCGCGGCACCACCGCGTCACGGCGCTCCTCGAGCTCGACCCGGCCGCGGCGGTCCGGGTCGCGAGCGAGGGCAGCGCCGCCGACGCCTACGACGAGCGCGCGGTGCGTGACCTGATGCGCGCGCTGGCGGCAGACGGCCAGGTCGCCGCGGCGCTGACGGCGTACGACCGGCTGGCGCGCACCCTGCGCGAGGACCTGGGCACCGACCCGGACCGTGCCACGTCCGACCTGCACCTCGCGCTGCTCCGCGAGACCGACCCGCGTGCCGAGGCGGCCCCGACCCCGCCCCGACCGCGGCAGGACGCGGAGCGCGCAGGCCTGGTCGGGCGCGACGAGGAGCTCGCGCTCGTCCGCGAGGCGTGGGCGGCGACGGTCGCCGGGGACGGCTCGGACCTCGTGCTCGTCGTGGGGGAGGGCGGGATCGGCAAGACCCGGCTCCTCGACGCCGTCGCCGACCTGGGTACGACGACGGGCGGGCTCGTCCTGCGCGGCCGGTGCCACCCCGCCGAGCGCTCGCTCTTCCTCCAGCCCTACGTCGACTCGCTGCGCCCGGCCCTCGCCGGCCTGCAGCGCGACCAGCTGGCCGCGACCGTGCGCGACCACGAGGCCGCCTGGGTCTCCCTCGTCCCCGACCTCGCGGGCGTGCTCCCCGGTGCCCCCGCGCTCCCGGCCGACCGCGACCTCCAGCGCCGGGCGACGTACGACGCCGTGGCCGTGACCCTGCGCCGGCTCTCTGCTGCCCGCCCGGTGGTGCTCGTGCTCGACGACCTCCAGGACGCGGGCGCCGCCACCGTCGACCTCCTCGGCTACCTCGCCCGTCAGGTGGCCACGGCCCGGGTCCTGCTCGTGGCGGCCGTCCGCAGCGAGGACCCGACTGTCGCGGAGCGCCTCGGCGACCGCGCCCGGCGGGTGCAGCTCGGGCCGCTCGGGCCGGAGGCGGTCGAGGCGCTGGCCACCGCGGTCGGGTTGGCCTCCCACGGCGACCAGGTGATGGCGCGCACCGCCGGGCACACGTTGAGCGTCGTCGAGTGCCTGCGCGCGCTCGGCAGCGGGGACACCGGTGTGCCGGCGTCGCTGGCGCAGGGCGTGCTGGCGCGGGTGGAGCGGCTCGGACCGGAGTCGCGGTCCGTGGTGGAGGCCGGCGCCGTGCTGCGCCGCCGCCTCGACCCGCGCCTGCTGGCCGCGCTCACCGAGGTGTCCGAGCTCGCGGCCACCCGCCACGGCGAGGAGCTCACCCGCGTCGGCCTCTTCGTGCGCAGCGGCGCGGTCTACGAGTTCGCCAACGACCTGTTCCAGGAGTGCGTGTACGCCGCGCTGCCGGAGGCGGTCGCGGCGGTCTACCACCGGCGTGCCGCCGACCTGACCAGCGACCGCCCCGAGGTCATGGCGGCCCACGCGCACGCCCTGGGCGACGACGCCCGCGCCGCCCGGGGCTGGCTACTGGCAGGCGAGGAGGCGCTGCGGCGCGCGGCCGTCGAGGACGCCCGGACCCTCGTCGAGCGCTGCCTGGCCGTGCCGGGGCTGGCCGGGGAGATGCGGGCCCGCGCGCTGCTGGTCCGCGGGCGCGTGCACGAGGCGGGGATGAGCTGGTCGGCGGCCATCCAGGACATCGACGCGGCCCTCGCGTGGGCCCGCAGCATCGGGGAGCGTCGGCTCGAGCTCGCCGCGCTCCGGGCGCGCGGGGGTGACGCGGCCGTCGGGGCGCAGATCCAGGCCGACGAGCTGCTGGGGCCGCTCGAGGACGGTGTACGCCTCGCCGCCGAGCTGGGTGACCGTCGTGCCGAGGCCGACTTCGCGTGTCGCCTCACGGTGCTGGAGGCGAGCCGGCTCAGGCTCGTCGACGCCAGCGACCGGGCGGCCCGGGCGCTCGCGCGGGCCCGCGCCTCGGGGTCGACGGACGGCGTGGTCCTGGCGCTCGACGGCCTCAAGACGGTCGCCTGGCACCTCGGCGACGCCCCCACCCTGGCCGGCGCCGTGCAGGAGCTCGAGCCGCTGGTGCGGGAGCGGCAGGACCCCTGGCTGCTCCAGTGGGTGGTCTTCGAGTCGGCGTTCGTGCCGGCGGCGCGCGACGACTGGGACGGAGCCCGTGCGCTGCTCGAGGACGCCCGCGACCTCAACCGCCGCAGCGGGTTCCCGGCCTACGCCGGCTACCTCCAGGCCTACGAGGGCTGGGTCGCGCGGCTCGCCGGTGACCTGCCTGACGCACGCCGCCTCGGACGGCTGTCGGTCGAGGCCACGTCGGCCGTCGACCACCCGTGGTGGCACTCCTGGGCGGCGGGTCTCCTGGCCGCGACCCTGCTGCAGACCGGCGACATCGACGAGGCCGAGTCGGTCGCCCGCGCAGGGCTGGCTGCACTGAGCGGCACCGCGCGGCCGGGCCGGCTGCTCTGCGCGTCGGCGCTGGCGGCCGTGACCGGGGAGCTGACCCGCGGCGCCACCGACGCGCTCGCGGAGGTCGACTGCCCGCCGGGCCGGGCGTGGGTGATGGGGGCGGACGCCTACCTGCTGCTCGCGGGTGCGGCCAAGGTGCGCGGCGACGACGCAGAGGCCGCACGCCTGATCGCCCCCCTGCGCGAGGCGACCACCGAGTCGTGGCCGGCCCTGCGGCAGCGTGTGGAGGCGATCGCTGGCGAGGTCGGTCAGAGCGCCTCGAGCGCCAGCCGGGCCGCCCGTTCGGCGCCGTCCGACGGGACGGGCAGGTAGTCCACCGGCTGCGCCAGCGCGGCCACCAGCTCCTCGGCGATCCGGTCCGGGTCCGTGTCGGCGTACGACAGCGCCCGTCCGGCGCCGTGCCGGGTGAGCCGGTGGCGCACGTGCACCTGCTGCTCGAAGTGGTGCTCGAGCGGGACGTAGAGGAACGGCCGTCGGGCCGCGGTCAGCTCCATGGTCGTGCTGAGCCCGCCCTGCACGACCGCGACGTCGCAGGCGGCGTGGTGGAGGTCGAGCTCGGGCAGGAAGCCGTGAACCTCGACGCCGTCGGGGAGGTCGAGGGCGGCGCGGTCGATGCGCGGGCCGGTGACCACGACCATCCGCAGCCCGTCGATCCGGCGGGACGCGGGGCCGTACGCCGCCGCGACCCGCCTCAGCAGGTGGTGGCCGACGCCCGAGCCGCCGACGGAGACCAGGCACACCACCTCGTCGGGCCGGTAGCCGAGCCGCTCCCGCAGCTCCTCGCGCCGCCCGGGATCGGGCCGCTCGCCCATCACGTAGCCCGCGAAGTCGAAGTGCTGCTCGGTCCACGCGCGGGCGGTCGGCAGGCCTGGGCCGAGCGGCAGGTCCACGACGTCGTCGGGGTCGCCGACGAAGACCGACCGGTCGCGGAGCCCGGGCGAGCGGGAGACGTGCTCGACCATCTCGGCGTTGTAGTCCGCGGTGAGGAACGCCTCCCGTTCACCCCCGTCGGGCATCGGCACCCAGCCGACGAAGTCGGTCATCCAGACGAACGGCGCGCGCTTGAGGGAAGGGTGCTCGTGGAGGAAGTGGTCGAGGTCCCACGCCTCGTCGCCGACCCAGAGGTCGAACCGCTCACGCTCGACCAGGTCGTCGAAGACCATGAAGTTGTTGACCAGCACCTCGTCCATGCGTCGTACGGCGTCGAAGGCGTGGAGGTCGTGCTCGCCCGACTCGGCCTCGAAGTGCCCCGACTCGCTCGCCAGGTGGCGCGACGCCGGGTGCACCGACTCGCCCCGCTTCTCGAGGAACTCCGCGACGGGTGACTGGGTGAGCCACTCGACCTCGAGGTCGGGCCGCTGCGCGCGCATCGCGTCGGCCACCGCGAGGTCGCGCCGCACGTGGCCGAGGCCGATCGGCGAGGAGAGGTAGAGCACCCGCGGCCGCCCGCGACGCGTACGACGTCGGGGCGGGGCGATCCCGTTCACCCGGTCGACGAACCGCTTGATCGCCCGGTCGACCACGACCGGGTGGCGCGCCATCGGCAGGTGGCCGGCGCCCTCGATCACGACCTCCTCTGCATCGGTCAGCCGGACCAGGGTCGCGGCCCGGCCAGGCGGCTGGCAGCGGTCGTCGGTGCCGCGGACCACCAGCACCGGGGCCGTGAGGCCGGCCATGATCCGCTCGCCCTCCTCGACGGTCTCGGGGTAGTAGGCGCCGTCCTCGGCGGTGAGCATGACCTCACCGGAGGTCTCGTTGGCGAACTCCAGCACGTCCTCGAGCTGCTTGGTGGAGTGCGGCTCGGGCAGCATCTGGTCGAAGAAGAAGCGCGGGAACGCCGGCCAGTCGTCGCGCCAGACGTGCCGGTTGGTCAGCCCCCAGCCCTCGTAGCTCTCCCGCTCCTCCTCGAAGCCGTCCTTGGCCTCCTGCCGCCACGGGTGCGGCGGCGTCGCGTCCTTGACCCACGGCCCGACCGCGACGACTCCCTGCACCCGCTCGGGGTGGAGGTGCGCGACCAGGACCGCGTGCCACGAGCTCAGGCAGATCCCCACGAGGGTCGCGCGCTCCACGCCGAGGTGGTCCATCACCGCGACGGTGTCCTCGACGAACTCGAGGTCGTCGTAGGCCGCGGACACGGTCGGCCGGTCGGTGCGCCCGTTGCCGCGGGGGTCGATGGTGACGACGCGGTAGTGCTGCGCGAGGTAGGGGACCTGTCCCTTCCACGCGCGGCTGTGGACGATCGTGTCGATCGGCACGAACACCACGACCGGCCGGTCTGCGGCGCCGGGCACGTCGAAGCCGAACGTCTCGTAGCCGATGCGCACCCCGGCGCGCTCGACGTACCCCTGCTCGTCCGGCTCCCGTGCCCTCACGTCGTCCACCCTCCGTCGGACCGGTTGCAGCGGCGTTGCAATCGCTCCGCAAGCGCACCGGAGCACGGTCTCCCCACAGCATCCACCCGAGATGCCCTCACGAGGGAGACCCAGATGACCACCGTTGAAGAGAACATCGACGAGAACGCGACCCCGGCGATCGACATGGACCAGCTGATGGAGTTCGTCGGAAAGTTCGTCGGCGACCTCGGCGCCACGGTCGGCGCCGGCAACGTCATGCTCGGCGAGCGGCTCGGCCTCTACCGCGCGCTCGCCACCGGTCCGGCCGACGCCCGCGAGCTCGCGACGCGGACCGGCACCGACCCGAGGTACGTCGACGAGTGGCTGCGTGGGCAGGCCGCCGGCGGCTACGTGCAGTACGACGCCGGCAGCGCGACGTACTCCATGACCCCCGAGCAGGCCTTCGCGCTGACCGACCCCTCCGGACCGGTCTTCCTGCCCGGCGCCTTCGAGCTGGCGCTCGGGGCCCTCAAGGCGGGTCCGGAGATCGAGCAGGCGTTCCGCACGGGCGCCGGCTACGGCTGGCACCAGCACGACGAGGACGTCTTCACCGGCTGCGAGCGGTTCTTCCGCCCCGGCTACCTGATGCACCTGCTCACCGAGTGGATCCCGGCGCTCGAGGGCGTCCAGGCCAAGCTCGAGCGGGGCGCCCGCGTGGCCGACCTCGGCTGCGGGCACGGCGCCTCCACCCTCCTCATGGCCGACGCCTTCCCGGCGAGCGGCTTCGTGGGCTCGGACTACCACCAGGGGTCGATCGAGTCCGCCCGCGAGCGGGCTGCCGCCGCGGGGCTCGGCGACCGGGTGCGCTTCGACGTGGCCGGTGCGCAGACGCTCGACGAGCGCGACCTCGACCTGGTCACGACCTTCGACTGCCTGCACGACATGGGCGATCCGCTCGGGGCCGCGCAGCACGTCCGGCGCTCGCTGGCCCCCGACGGCACCTGGATGATCGTCGAGCCCGCGGCCGGCGACACGGTGGCCGACAACCTCAACCCGGTGGGCCGGGTGTTCTACGGCTTCTCGACGTTCCTCTGCGTGCCCAACGCGGTCTCCCAGCCGGGCGGCTACGCCCTCGGCGCGCAGGCCGGCCAGGCCGCGATCCGCCAGGTGGTGACCGACGCCGGCTTCACCCGGTTCCGCAAGGTGGCCGAGACGCCGTTCAACCACGTCTACGAGGCGCGTCCCTGACCGTGTCAGAGGTGGCTGCCACGATGGAGCCATGACCTACGTGGGGGCGGTGCGGGCGGCCCTGGCCGGGGAGGGGGACCCGGTCAGGGCCGCCCAGCAGCGCGCCTACATGAAGTCCGAGCTGCCCTACGTCGGCCTCGCCGCGCCGCAGCTCAGGGCCCTGCTCCGGCCGATCCTCACCGACCATCGCTTCATCGACCGGGCCCAGTGGGAGCACGCCGTCCTCGAGCTGTGGGACGACGCCACCCACCGCGAGGAGTGGTACGCGGCCCTCGCGCTGCTGCGGCACCGCGCCTACCGGCAGTGGCTCGACCCCGACCTGCTGCCGCTGCTCGAGCACCTCGTGCGCACGGGTGCGTGGTGGGACGTCGTCGACGAGACCGCCACCCATCCCGTCGGGCAGGTGCTGCTCGACCACCGCGAGGTCGTCACGCCGGTGATGGACGCGTGGTCGGTCGACGCCGACAGCCTCTGGATCCGGCGTACGGCGATGATCGCGCAGCTCCACCACCAGGACGCGACCGACACCGACCTGCTGGAGCGGGTGCTCGTCGCCAACCTCGACGACACGGCGTTCGGCAAGGAGTTCTTCATCCGCAAGGCGCTGGGCTGGGCGCTGCGCCAGCACGCGCGGACGGACGCGGCGGGGGGGGGGGGGGGGCGGCCCCCCCCCCCCCCCCCCCCCCCCCCCCGCGCCCCCCCCCCCCCGCCCCCCCCCCCCCCGCCCGCCCCCCCCGCGGGCCCTCTAGGGGGGGGGGTGCGGCGGGCCCC
>NZ_JAURTI010000009.1:0-148291 GCF_031457855.1 Nocardioides sp. BE266
GACCGCACCAGACCAAGAGAGGCGCCGTCAGACCACGCCGGTCCGGCGGCGCCTCACCCTGCCCATTGACAGCGGGGCCCTACATATCAGTCGAGCCCGAGGTCCCGGCGCAGCTTGGCGACGTGGCCGGTGGCCTTGACGTTGTACTGCGCGAGCTCGACCTTGCCGGCCTCGTCGATGACGAAGGTCGAGCGGATCACGCCCTCGACCTCCTTGCCGTAGAGCTTCTTGGTGCCGTAGGCGCCGTAGGCCTGGTGCACCGCGAGGTCCTCGTCGGAGAGGAGGGTGAGCGTGAGGCTGTCGCGCTCGCGGAACTTGGCGAGCTTGGCCGGCTTGTCCTTAGAGACGCCGAGGACCTCGTAGCCGGCACCCCGCAGCGAGTCGAGGGAGTCGGAGAAGTCGCACGCCTGCTTGGTGCAGCCGGGGGTCATCGCGGCGGGGTAGAAGTAGACGATCACCTTCTTGCCGCGCAGGTCGGCCAGGCTGACCTGCTCCTCGGTGTCGCTGGTCAACGTGAAGTCGGGCGCCGTGTCCCCGGTGCTCAGTCGGTCGGTCATGCGAGTCCCTTCTCGAACTTCTCCTCGACGTGCCCGAGGTGGTACCACGCGACGCTCGCACCCCAGACAAGGACGAACAATGCCACGAGGCCGAACCCGACGTACTCCAGGTCGAGGCGACCCGCCCAGCCCAGGCCGGGCACCCACTCGGAGGCGAGCTGGACGAGCAGGAGCACGCCGATGGCCAGGGCGACCGTCACCGACAGGAGGGTGACCGTGAGGTTGTAGTAGATCTTGCGGATCGGCTTGAGGAAGGCCCAGGAGTAGGCGCGGCTCATCAGGATCCCGTCGAGGGAGTCGAACAGGATCATCCCGGCGCCGAAAAGCACGGGCAGCGTCATGATGGCGTACCAGGGCAGGGCGAACGCCGCCGTGCCGCCCGCGAGCACGAGCAGGGCGATCTGCGTCGCGGTGTCGAAGCCGAGGCCCATCAGCAGGCCCACCGGGTAGAGGTGGCGTGCCTTGCTCACGCGCTGGGTCGTGCGCTTGAAGATGCGCGCCAGGAACCCGCGGTTGTGCAGGTGGTGCTCGAGGTGCTCCTCGTCGAACGTGCCGGCCTTGAGGTGGCGGTAGGCGTGGATGATGCCGACCAGCGCGCTGAGGTTCATCAGGCCGATCGCGATCAGGAACGTCCCTGCGCTGATGGTGCCGACCGTCCCGAGGGTGCCCTGGAGGACCGAGCCGTCGTCCTGGACCGGGTCGGCGAGCGCGCGCACGCCGAGGGAGAGCAGCAGGCTGAGCCCGAAGACGACGCTGGAGTGGCCCATGCCGAACCAGAAGCCCGTGGCGGTGGAGGGTGCGCCGTCGCCGACGAGCTTGCGGGTCGTGTTGTCGATCACCGCGATGTGGTCGGCGTCGAAGGCGTGTCGCGCGCCGAGGAGGAACGCTGTGACGCCGAGTCCGACGCCGAACACGCCCGCGCTGCCGACCTCGAACTGCTGCGGCGCCACGACGGCGACGAGCACGCCCCAGCCGACGGCGTTGAGCGCGAGCACGGTGACCACCATCGCTGCGATGTGGCGGCGGTCGACGGCGGACCAGGGACGTGGATTGTTCCTCACCGTTCGATGCTATTGCATGTCACTTGCAACAAGCGTCCCGGGTCACGGGCGAGGGACGCGTTGATAGCCTTCCCGCGTGACCCAGGACCTGAGCGCGCTCGAGCGCGAGATCGAGGAGACGCGGCAGCGGCTCGCCTCGACCATCGACCAGCTCGCCTACCGTGCCCACCCGAAGACGATCGTCGGCCGCCAGGTGACGACGGTGAAGTCGAGCTTCGTCGACCTCGAGACCGGTGCTCCGCGCACCGACAACATCCTCAAGGTCGCCGGCGCCGTGGTCGGCGTCATCGTGCTGTTCGCCGTCGTCCGCAAGGTCGCCCGCTGAGCGCGATGTCCGGGGGCGCGATGTCCGGGGGCGACAAGAGCGCCCCGATCAAGATGCTGCACGACCGCGTGCTCGTCGAGGTGGACAAGGAGGCCGGCGAGCGCCGGTCCACGGGCGGCATCGTCATCCCCGCCACGGCGGCGATGGGCGCGCGCCGCCTCGCCTGGTCACGCGTGATCGCCGTCGGCCCGCACGCCCGGTCCGTCGAGGTCGGCGACCGCGTGCTCTTCGACCCGGAGGACAAGGCCGAGGTCGAGGTGCACGGCGAGGTCTACGTCGTCATGCGCGAGCGCGACGTCCACGCGGTCGCCGCCGAGCGCCTCGAGGGCGGCTCGACCGGTCTCTATCTCTAAGGAGCATCCGTTGGCCTACCTCGTCAAGCAGTCGCACCGCGCCGCGGCCGTCACCGCGCCGGTCCCGGTCGACGAGACCCTGCCCCGCGCCTGCGTGATCGGCGCGGGCTCCTCGGGCATCGCAGCGGCCAAGCACCTGTACCTCGCGGGCATCCCCTTCGACTGCTATGAGTTGGGCAGCGACATCGGGGGCACGTGGGTCTACGACAACTCCAACGGCCAGTCGGCCTGCTACGACACCCTCGAGATCAACACGTCCTGCCCGCGGATGGCGTACTCCGACTTCCCGATGCCGGAGGACTACCCGCCCTACGCGCGCCACGACCAGGTCCACGCCTACTTCGAGAAGTACGTCGAACACTTCGGGTTCCGCCACACGATCACCTTCGACACGACCGTCGAGGACGTCTCCCGCGCCGCCGACGGTCGCTGGGACGTCCGGATCAGCGGGCCTGACGGCACCGAGACCCGGACCTACGACGCGGTGCTGGTCGCCAACGGCCACCACTGGGACGCGCGCTGGCCCGAGCCGGCCTACCCGGGCGACTTCAACGGCGAGCAGATCCACGCCCACGACTACCGTTCCGGCGACCAGCTCGAGGGCCGCGACGTGGTCGTCGTCGGCGCCGGCAACTCCGCGATGGACATCGCCGTCGAGTCGTCCTTCCGCGCCCGTACGACGACGTGGTCGGTGCGCCGCACCGAGTGGGTGCTGCGCAAGTTCTTCCTCGGCAAGCCGAGCGACCAGGTCGCCCTGCCGGGCTGGTTGCCGTGGTGGGTGACCGCCGCCCGCCTGCGCATCGGCGCCACGGCCGCGGGCAGCATGGTGAAGTACGGCCTGCCCGCCCCGAGCCACAAGCCCGGCCAGTCGCACCCCGTGCAGTCCGAGCGGATCCGCGAGCGGCTCGACGCCGGCGCCGTCACCGCGCGCCCGGCGATCGAGCGGCTTGACGGCGACCGCGTGGTCTTCGTCGACGGGACGTCGGCCCCGGCCGACCTGATCATCTGGGCCACCGGCTACCGCGTGAGCTTCCCGTTCCTGAAGCCCGAGCTGGTCTCGGTCGAGGCCAACGACCTCCCGCTGTGGAAGCGCACGGTCCACCCCGACCTGCCCGGCCTGTTCTTCCTCGGCCTGCTGCAGCCCATCGGTGCGGTGATGCCGCTCGCCGAGGCGCAGTCGGCGTGGATCGCGGAGATGCTGGGCGGCGGCTACGTCCCGCCGGCCGACGCGGTGATCCGCCGCCAGATGGCCGCCGACCACGAGCGCGACACCAAACAGTTCTACGCCTCGCCGCGCCACACGATGGAGGTCGACTTCGACCACTACCTGTGGGACCTGGAGCGTGAGCGCGCCCAGGGCCGCGAGCGCGCGGCGGCGGTCCGCGCGCCTTTGGCCGCCGTGCCCTCCGTCCCTGCGCCGGCACCGCGTGGCCTGGCGCGCGTGCGTCGTACGGTCGCCGGGGTGGCGTTGCACGCGGTCCGCTGGAAGGCCGTCGGCGAGGTGCCGCAGCGCGGCGTGCTGGTGGGCGCGCCCCACACGTCCAACTGGGACTGGGTGCTGACCCTGCTGCTGGCCTGGCGCTACGGCATCACGATCCGCCTGCTGGTCAAGCAGGAGCTCTTCGTCGGCCCGCTGGGCTGGCTGCTGCGTCGTACGGGTGCGGTGAAGCTCGACCGCAAGAACCCCGCTGCGACCATCAAGGAGCTCCTGGCGGAGGCCGAGGGTGACGACCCGTGGCTGCTGGGGATCGCGGCCGAGGGCACCCGCTCGCGCGGTGAGTACTGGAAGTCCGGCTTCTACCGGATCGCCCAGCAGACCGGCCTGCCGATCACGCTCGCGTTCCTCGACGTGCCCTCGCGCACCGTCGGTTGGGGACCGACCTTCCACCCCACCGGCGACGTCGCCGCCGACATGGACGTGCTGCGCGCCTTCTACGCCGACAAGACCGGTTTCAAGCCGGAGGGATTCACGCCGCCGCGGCTGCGTGAGGAGGGCTGATTCCAGCCTCCCGCCCTAGGGGTGTGGGTCACTTTCTGCGCCGCTCCCGGAGGGCTAGGTTGAGCGGGCAACCGAAGGGAGCAAGCAATGGCATTTCTACTGTGGATCCTTGCCGTCATCCTCGTGGTGTCCGGCATCGTCTCGCTGATCCGGGGCCAGATGCTCTGGGGCATCGTCCTGATCATCGTCGGCCTGCTGGTCGGCCCGGGTGGAGTCAGCCTGTTCACGAAGTAGCACCCGCACAACGCGAAGAGCCGGTCCCCGAGGGACCGGCTCTTCGCTGTTCTGTACGCCATCAGGGACTCGAACCCCGAACCCGCTGATTAAGAGTCAGCTGCTCTGCCAATTGAGCTAATGGCGCAGGCGGTGAAGCGAGGACAACACTACCGCGTGGTGTCCGGCGCGCGAAATCGAGGGGGCACCCTGCTCAGAGGTCCGCCAGCACGGCCTGCGCGGCGTTGTGGCCGCCCAACCCGGAGACCGCGCCACCGCGGCGGGCACCCGACCCGCAGAGCAGCACGGAGTCGTGCTCGGTCTGCACGCCCCACTGCTGCGCGGGGGTATCGAGTCGGGCCCGGTTGGGCGCCCACGGCCACTCCAGGTCGCCGTGGAAGATGTGGCCACCCGGCATCGCGAGGTCCTTCTCGATGTCCTGCGGGATCTTCGCCTCGATGCACAGGTTGCCGTCGGCGTCGGTGGCCACGCAGTCCTCGATCGGTCCGGCGAGCACCGCGTTGAGCGATGCCAGCGCCCGGCTGGTGGCGAGGTCGCGCGCACCGGGGTCGGCGTCGAACAGCCCGGCCGGCGTGTGCAGGCCGAAGTAGGTCAGCGTGTGGGCCGAGCCGGCCCGGTCGCCGAGGATCGAGGGGTCAGTGAGGCTGTGGCAGTAGACCTCGCCCGGCATCGGGTCGGGAACCGCGCCACCGGCAGCGGCGTCGTACGCCCTCTCGAGCTGGGTGTAGTCCTCGGCGAGGTGGAGGGTGCCGGCGAAGGCGACCTCGGGGTCGGCGCCGGAGCGGAGCTCGGGGAGGCGGTCGAGGAGGAAGTTGATCTTCAGCTGCGAGCCGGCCGGCTTGGTCTCGGCGTCCTCGCCCTCGCCGAGCAGGATCCGCAGCACCCAGGGCGCGACGCCGGACAGCACCCGCCGGCCGGAGACCGAGCGCTCCTGCGAGCCGTCGTGGAAGGTCACCTCGGCACCGTCGGGACCGGCGGCGATGGCGCTCACGCCTGCGCCGGTGACGATCTCCGCGCCCGCCTCGATGGCGGCCTTCGCGAGCGCGTCGGTGACCGCGCCCATGCCGCCGACGGGGACGCGCCACTCACCGGTGCCGTTGCCGATCAGGTGGTAGAGGAAGCAGCGGTTCTGGATGAGCGAGGGGTCGTGCATCGACGCGAAGGTGCCGATCAGGGCATCGGTCGCGACGACCCCGCGGACGGTGTCGTCGGTGAAGCGGGAGGTGATCGCGCGTCCCAGCGGCTCGGCGACGACCTCCTGCCAGATCCGCTCGTCGACCAGCGAGCGCACGTCGCGCTCGAGGGGGAGCGGCTGCATCAGGGTGGGGGCGACGGCCTCGGCGAGCTCGCCGACCTCGGTGTAGAACGCCTGCCACGCGTCGTACTCCTCGTCCCCGCCGGTGAGCTCGCGGAACGACTCGCGTGTCGCCTCGCCCTCGGGGCGCTCCACGAGCAGGCCGCCGGCGCGGTCGCCGCGCACCCAGGGGGTGTACGACGCCGTGGTGCGCGAGGCCAGCCGCACGTCGAGGCCCAGGTCGGCCATCAGCTGCTCGGGCATCAGGCTCACGAGGTAGGAGTAGCGCGAGAGGCGTGCGGACTGGCCGGAGAAGGGCTCGACGGAGACGGCGGCGCCGCCGGTGTGGCCGAGGCGCTCGAGGACGACGACGCTCAGGCCGGCGCGCGCGAGGTAGGCCGCGGCGACCAGTCCGTTGTGGCCGCCGCCGACCACGACGACGTCATAGCTGTTGTTGCCGGGAGTCACCGGGCCAACGTAGACCCTCCGCCGCCGAACGAGTCGTTGGGCACGACGACGGCACGCCCGCGCACGTTGCCGTGCGCGAGGTCCTCGTAGGCACGCGGGGCGTCGTCGAGGGTGTAGATCGTGGTCTCGGCGTGGAGCAGCCCGCGCGAGGCCAGCTCGAGCACCTCGACGAGCTCCTGGCGATTGCCCCAGTAGGTCGTCTGCACGCTGGTCTCGTAGGGCAGGCCGAAGAACGACACGGGCAGGGTGCCGCCGGCGATGCCGACGATCGTCAGGTCGCCCAGCTGGCGCACGACCTGCGCGGCCGTCGCCAACGTCTCGTCGGACCCCACGAAGTCGAGCACCACGTCGACGCCGCGGCCCTCGAGCGTCGCGGCCCGCACCTGGGCGGCGGTGTCCGTGCCGGGTGCGAGCGCCATGTCGGCGCCGAGCGCGACGGCGTGCTCGCGTGCCTCCTCGCGCCCGTCGACCGCGATCACCCGGGCGGCGCACACGGCCTTCAGCACCTGCACGGCGAGGTGGCCGAGGCCGCCGACGCCGATCACGAGGGCGGTCGAGCCGGGGCCGAGCTTGCCGAGGGAGCGTCGTACGGCGTGGTAGGGCGTCAGCGCGGCATCGGTGAGTGGCGCGGCATCGACGACCTCGAGTCCGGACGGGAGCGGGACGAGGTGGCGCGCCGACGGCACCAGCATGAGCTCGGCCATCCCGCCGTCGAGGCCCAGACCGCCGCCCCCGCCGGGGATCGGGGCCAGGTCGGGCCGCTCGCAGTACGTCTCGAGGCCGGCGAGGCAGTGCTCGCACTGGCCGCAGCCCCAGGCGCCGACGACGGCGACGGGCTGGCCGATCTCGAGGCCGGTGACGCCCTCGCCGAGGGTGTGCACCCAGCCGGCGTTCTCGTGGCCGAGGGTGAATGGCGGCGACCACGGCAGCACGCCCGGCTCGAACTCGTGCATCAGGTGCAGGTCGGAGTGGCAGGCGCCCGCGGCGCCGACCTCGATCACGACCTGCCCGCGGCCCGGCTCGGGCGCCGGCACGTCCTCGAGCACCGCATCGCTCTTCCAGCTGTTCAGTCGCAGCGCCTTCACCGGATCCTCCTGGCTCGTCGGGACACCTCCAGCATCCCGCCGCGGACGGCTCGGGATCAGGGTCCCTCGGCGCCCGTGGTCGGGTCCTTGGTCCCTACGTGCCTCCGAGCGAGCGGGGGACCGTGGAGGTGGGAGATCTCGCGCGAGCGGAGGAGGACGCCATGATCGAGCACTCGGACAGTGCGGCGGCACCGCCGGTGGTGGTCGCCGTCGGTCCCGACGAGACGAAGGCGGCCGTGCGGTACGGCGCCGAGCAGGCCCTGCGCGCCGGCTGCCCACTGCACCTCGTGCACGCCGTGCCCGTGGTCCCGCAAGGACCCGAGACGGTGCTGATCACCGCGGAGGGCGTCGAGAAGTTCGGTCGGGAGAGCCTGGCGTTGGCAGCCGAGCAGGCGGAGGACGTCGTCCACGGCCTGGTCCCGGTGGTCGAGGTGCTCCGCCGCGGTGCTCCCGTGCCCGTGCTGGTGCGTGCGGCCAAGGAGGCCCGGATGGTCGTGCTGGAGCACCGGCACCTGTCCCGCCTGGCGCGTCTGGTGAACCGCACCATCGCCGGTGGCGTGGCCGCCCACACCCGCGTGCCCGTGGTCGCGGTGCCGACAGGCTGGCGGCCGTCCGGCGCCGACCCCGTGGTCGTGGTGGGCGTCGACGTCCCCGAGCGGTCGGGCGCGGTGCTGGCGGCCGCCAGCGCGGAGGCGCGGATCCGTGGCGCCTCGTTGCGCGTGGTGCACGCCTGGTCGCTGCCCGACCCCTATGACGGGCTGCGCATCAGCCCCGAGGAGGCGCAGCGCTGGACCGACCGGTCGCACGCGGAGATCTGCGCCGCCCTCGACGCGCTCGGCGACGTCGAGGTGGCGATCGAGGCCGACGTCCGGGTGCGCCGCGGCGGGGCGGTCGAGGCGCTGGTCGAGGCGGCCACCGACGCCGACCTCCTCGTCATCGGGCGCCACGACCCGCTGCTGCCGGTCGGCTCCCACATCGGTCCCGTCGCCCGCGCGGTGCTGCGCGAGGCGACCTGTCCCGTGCTCCTGGCGGCCCCGGAGGTTCGCCGCTAGCCGGCGGTCAGCGGCCGAAGAGCCGGGACAGGAAACCACCGCCGGATCCGGCTGCCGCCTTCTCTGCAGGCGTGTGCTGGCCGTTGCACCAGTCCCCGGCGGGCACGCCCGCCTTCACCTGCGCGACGTGCTGGCCGCAGCCGGCCCAGGTCGTGTTGCCGCAGGTCTTGCACCGGACTGCTCGGCACATGGGGTGGTGCTCCGTTCTGCTGGGTGGGGCGTGGCTCAGTCGGACTCCCAGTAGGGGCCCTTGCTCATGTGGTCGGGCTCGACCGTGGTCACGGGCCGACGCGTGGTGACGTACGTCTTGCGCAGCGTGCCGTCCGGCTGGCGCATCATCTGCGCCTGGCGGAACTCCGAGTAGGTGGTGGTGTAGGCGTCGCGCGAGTTGCGCTTGTGCTCCCACTGGTAGTTGAAGTTCGCGACGTACTTGCGCGCGACCCGCTTGCCCTGGACGGTCATCCAGATCTCGTCGTTGGCGGTGCTGAGGCTGGCCCAGTTCGACGACCCGGTCAGCACCATGTTGGTGCCGGGGATGCCGTTGTAGGTGCCCTGGATGACGAAGTACTTCTGGTGGCTGTAGTAGTCGAGGATCAGGTCGTCCTCGCCGTCGTGGTTGAGGTCGAAGTCGTCGTCGGTGTTGTAGTCCATGCCGGTGGACCGCAGCGGGATCCTGCCGCGTGCCGTGGGCGCGCCGAGGATCTGCTTGGTGTGGAAGCCGATGAGGCCGTAGCTGACCCGGAAGTCGCACCCCTCGGCGTACTTGTTGCGGATGGCCGTGGCCAGGTAGTCGCCGCGGCGGCCGCGCATGGTGTGCATCGACAGCACCAGCTTGGTCCGGGTCTGGCCGCCCGCGCCGTCGGGCGTCAGGCACTGGATGCGGTTGAGCATGTCGATGACGAGGTCGTTCTTCGGGCCGGACAGCTTGGGGAAGGCCCAGACCGTGGTCTTGTCGACCGAGTCGTCGCAGGCCGCGCCCGCGGGCGTGCCGCAGAAGTTGCGCGGCGGGCGGCGGGTGTCCCAGTCCTTCTTCATGTTGTTGAAGAGCGAGACGTACTGCCGGAACATCGTGTGGTCGCCGGAGGAGAAGTAGAGGTCGTTCCACTGGTGCAGGGCGGCGTTGAGCATCATGTTGGCCGACCCGACGGCGATGACGTCCTTCGACTTCCCGGACTGGGTGAAGGTGTAGAGCTTCGAGTGCAGGTTGTTGTACTCGTTCTGCGTGCTGCGGCAACCGGCCTTGCACTTGTAGATGAAGCTCTTCTTCTTGCGGTTGGTGCCGACCTCGGCCCGGATCGCCTGCATCGCGCGGGTGTCCTGGTGGTCGTTGAGCAGCATCTGGACCTTGACGCCGCGCTTGTGCGCGTCGATCAGCGCGTTGGCGACCGGCATCCGGTCGAAGGAGTAGACGGCGATCCGGATGATCCCGCGCCGGGGCGTGTGGCGGATCGTCTTGATGACCTGCTGCTCGATGGTGAAGTGGCCGGCCTTGCGGTGGGGGTCGTTGAAGAACGGGCCGTTGGGGGCCTTCCACCGGTGCTTGTGCTGCTGGGCGCGCGCGTCGGGCGCGGCGGTCTGGCTGCCGCCGTCGTCGGGGGACGCGGAGGACGGCACGACACCGGACCACGACAGGGCAACGACCAGGCACGCGACGACCCCGCGTGTGAAGGACCTCGGCACGGACACACCTTCCTCGGCCTCGCCGGCGAGGACGGTCCCTCGACACGTGCGGTGAGAAGCACGAACCGGGCGCGAGCTCGCCCCCGTGACACCTACTTGACGCGATGGAGGGGCGTCAGGTCAAAACGGCGCGCCCATGACAACGAGCGAGCCCCTGACCGCTGAGGCCAGGGGCTCGATCTGTTTGGGGTGAGTAACGGGACTCGAACCCGCGACATCCGCCACCACAAGGCGGCGCTCTACCAGCTGAGCTATACCCACCATCGTCTGCTCGCACGGATGCGAGGACGACGTGAAGTGTAGGGCAATCAGTCGCCAGATCCAGCATCGGGACCGAGACCGGTCAGCTGCCCGCCGTGGCGTGCCGCGATCTCCTTGGCCTGCGTGCTGTCCGGGCCGGGCTGCGGCACGAAGACGGCCTCGCGGTAGTAGCGCAGCTCCTCGATGCTCTCCTGGATGTCGGCCAGCGCACGGTGGTTGCCGCGCTTGGTCGGCGCCGAGAAGTAGGCGCGGGGATACCACCGGCGGGAGAGCTCCTTGATCGACGACACGTCGACGATCCGGTAGTGGAGGAACGACTCCAGGGTCGGCATGTCGCGGGCCAGGAACGAGCGGTCGGTGGCGACGGTGTTGCCGGCCAACGGCGGTCGGGTGCCGTCGGGGCAGTGCTCCTTGATGTAGGCCAGCACCTGCTCCTCGGCGTCCGCGAGGGTCGTACCGCCGGCGAGCTCCTCGAGCAGCCCGGACGTCTCGTGCATGGTGCGCACGAACTCGACCATCTGGTCCAGCGACTCCTGCGACGGCTTGACGATCACGTCGACGCCCTCGCCGAGGACGTTGAGGTCGAAGTCGGTGACCAGCGCCGCCACCTCGATCAGCGCGTCGGCGCCGAGGTCGAGGCCGGTCATCTCGCAGTCGATCCACACCAGTCTGTCGCTCACGAGCCGCCACCCTACAGATGCCCGGTGACGGTCGTTCTCAGGCTCGATTCAGGCTCACCTCCTACCCTTCGGCATGTGAAGGACTGGTTCGGCCTGGTCGCGAGGCTCGTGACGGGCGGCGTGTGGATCGTCGCCGGCGCCCTGAAGCTGCCGTACCCGGCCGACAGCGTCCGCGCGGTCAGGGCGTACGACCTCCTCCCGGAGGCGGTCGTGCCCGCCGTGGGCCACCTGCTGCCCGTCGTCGAGGTCGTCATCGGCCTGTGCCTGGTGCTCGGCGTCCTCGTGCGCAGTACGGCGACCCTGTCGGCGCTGCTGTTCGTGGCGTTCATCATCGGCATCAGCAGCGCGTGGGCCCGCGGGCTCTCGATCGACTGCGGCTGCTTCGGCGGCGGGGGCGAGATCCCCGACGCGGCGGCGAAGTACCCCGGCGAGATCGCCCGCGACGTGGGACTTCTGGCCCTGTCGGTGTGGCTCGTCGTCCGGCCACGCTCGCGACTGGCGCTCGACGCCGTCCTGTTCCGCACGACCCCTGACACCGATCTCGACACTGATCCAGACAACGAAGGAAGCCTCGATGGCGCAGAAGAAGAGCTCGCACAAGACCGCGCAGGAGAAGGCCGCCGCCCAGGCCCGGCGTGAGCAACGCCAGGCCCGCACGGAGCGGGCTCGCGAGCAGGCCGAGGAGCGCCGCAAGGCCGCCAAGCGCCGTGAGCAGCTGACCCGCGCCGGCATCATCGCTGCGGCCCTCGCGGTCGTGGTCGGCGGCTACTTCCTCGTGACGAGCCTCGGGTCCGACAAGCCCGACACGCCCCCGTCGGGTGCGACCGGCAGCTACGGCATGGTCGTCGGCGACGCCGACGCCCCGAAGTCGGTCGTCGTCTACGAGGACTTCCTCTGCCCCTTCTGCGGGCAGCTCGAGAAGACCGTGCGCGACCGGCTCGACGCCGCCGTCGAGGCCGGTGACGTCAAGGTCGAGTACCGCCCGCTGCCCTTCCTGGAGCGAATCGACGACTACTCACCGCGCTCGGCCAACGCCTTCGCCGTCGTCCTCGACGCGGCCGGTCCCGAGGTCGCCAAGAAGTTCCACGACCTGCTCTTCGAGAACCAGCCGTCGGAGGAGGGCCCGTTCCCGAGCGACGACGACCTCGTCGACCTCGCGGTCGAGGCCGGCGCGACCGAGGCCGACGTACGTCCCGGCATCGAGGACATGGCCTTCGAGGGCTGGGTCGACGCGGCCGGCGAGGCGGCGTCCAAGGCCAAGGTCAACTCGACCCCGACCGTGCTGATCGACGGCGAGAAGGCCACGGGGCAGACGATCGACCAGATCGCCGCGGAGATGGTGGGCAGCTGACGTCTGCCTGACACACTGCCGGGCGTGAGCCTCCAGAACTTCATCGCCGGCCTGCCCAAGGCCGAGCTGCACGTGCACCACGTCGGGTCGGCGTCGCCGCGGATCGTCTCCGAGCTCGCGGCGCGCCACCCCGACGCCGGCGTCCCCAGCGACCTCGAGGGGCTGAAGGAGTTCTTCACCTTCCGAGACTTCGCCCACTTCATCGACGTCTACCTCGCCGTCGTCGACCTGGTCCGCACGCCCGAGGACATCCGGCTGCTGACCTACGAGGTCGCCCGCGAGATGGCCGAGGGCCAGAACCTGCGCTACGCCGAGCTCACCTGCACGCCGTACACCTCCGTGGTGCGCGGCATCGCGATCCAGGCCTACACCGAGGCCATCGAGGACGCGCGGGTCGCGGCCGAGCGTGACTTCGGCCTGGTGCTGCGCTGGATCTACGACATCCCGGGCGAGTCCGGCCTCCCGGCCGCCGACGCGACCCTGGAGTTCGCGCTCGAGCACCGCACCGACGCGCTCGTCGGCTTCGGCCTGGGCGGTCCGGAAGTCGGCGTGCCGCGCGCGCAGTTCCAGGAGCACTTCGGGCGTGCCCGGGCCGAGGGCCTCCGGTCGGTGCCGCACGCCGGTGAGACCACCGGCCCGGAGACGGTCTGGGACTCGGTGAGGCTCCTCGGCGCCGAGCGGATCGGGCACGGCTGCTCCGCCGCCCAGGACCCCGAGCTGCTCGCGCACCTCGCCGAGACGGGGATCGCGCTCGAGGTCTGCCCGACGTCCAACATCGCCACCCGCGCGGTCGACCGGATCGAGGACCACCCGCTGCGCGCCTTCGTGGACGCCGGCGTCACGGTCACCATCAACTCGGACGACCCGCCGATGTTCTCCACCTCGCTCAACCACGACTACGAGGTCGCCGCCGGCCTCCTCGACCTCGACGAGGTGGGGGTCGCCGACCTCGCCCGGGCAGCCGTGGACGCCTCCTTCGCGCCCGACGACGTCAGGGCGCGGGTGCGCGGCGAGATCGACGCGTACGCCGCTCAGGCAGGCGCGTCGAGCTGAGCCATCGCCTCGTCGTCGAGCGCGAGCGCGCCGGCGGCGAGGGCCGAGTCGAGCTGCTCCGGGCTGCTGACGCCGAGGATCGGCTTGATCCCGCGGCGCACCAGCCAGGCCAGCACGACCACGCTCGGCGCGACGCCGAGGCGCCCTGCCACCTCGCCCAGCGCGGCCAGCCGGGCGGTCGTCCCCGGGTGGTCGTACGCCGCCGGCAACGGGCGGTCGGCGCGGTCGTACGCGCCCTGGATGAGCGGGCTGTAGGCCCAGACCTCGACCTCGGGGTGCTGCTCGACGTAGTCGCGGGTCTCCTCGGTGACCCAGCCGAAGCGGTGGTCCTTGCCCTCCACCGCGGCGCCCGGGCGCGCCTCGACGTAGGAGGTCGAGAGCTGGAGCGCGGTGATGGTCTCGAGCCCCTGCGTGATGGCGTCGATGCGCGCGCGCTCGACGAGCCAGGTCGGGTGGTTGGAGAGCCCGAGGCGGCGCGCGATGCCGTCGTCGACGAGGAGGCCCATCGCCTCGACGGTCTCCTCGATCGGGGTGTCGAGGTCGCGCGCGTGCGCCCAGAACAGGTCGATGGTCTCGACGCCGAGCCGCTCGCGGCTGGCCGTCGCTCCAGCGCGGACGACCGGGGCGGAGAGGCCCTCGACACCTCCTCCGTCGACCGGCTCGACGCCGACCTTGGTCGAGATCTCGACCTGCTCGCGGACGCCCGGGTTGG
Source organism: Nocardioides sp. BE266 (assembly GCF_031457855.1). NCBI lineage: Bacteria > Bacillati > Actinomycetota > Actinomycetes > Propionibacteriales > Nocardioidaceae > Nocardioides > Nocardioides sp. BE266. Next base: position 14,166 of record NZ_JAURTI010000009.1, read on the forward strand.
CGCGCAGCCACTCGCCGATCACGGTCTCGCTCTGTCCGCCGTGGCCGCTCTCGTGCGACCAGAAGGAGTAGCAGTTGGCTGTGTCGATCCACCGGCCGCCGGCCTCGACGAAGCGGTCGAGCAGCGCGAAGGACGCATCCCGGCCGGTGCGGGTGCCGAAGTACATGGTCCCCAGGACGAGGTCACTGATCACGCGCCGAAGATAACGCGCGGGGAGGGCCCGAGGACGTACTTGGCCCGGCGAACTCATACTCCGCCGGGCCTGATCAGATCCTCACGTGTGGGGACGCCCTGATCGGGGAGGCGCGGCGGCGTGTCGCGGTGTGTGGCGCCCCCGGCAGGACTCGAACCTGCAACCCACGGATTAGAAGGCCGTTGCGCTATCCGTTGCGCCACGGGGGCCGACGGCGGCCAGTATCCCAGCCCGGACGTGTGACGATGCGGCCGCCCGGGCGACCGCATCGTCACACGTCGTGCTGGGCTCAGGCCGCGGCGGTCGACGGCTCCCGCACCTCGGCGACGGTTTCCTCGCGCCACGGCGTACCGCTGCGCGGGGCGTCGTACGCCGCCTGGTCGAGGACGCCCTCGCGCTTGGCGACGATCGTGGGCACGAGCGCCTGGCCGGTGACGTTGACCGCGGTGCGACCCATGTCGAGGATCGGGTCGATCGCGAGCAGCAGGCCCACGCCCTCGAGGGGCAGGCCGAGGGTCGAGAGGGTCAGCGTCAGCATGACCGTCGCGCCGGTGACGCCCGCGGTCGCGGCGGAGCCGATGACCGAGACGAAGGCGATCAGGACGTAGTCGGTGATCGAGAGGTCGAGGCCGAAGAACTGCGCCACGAAGATCGCCGAGATCGCCGGGTAGATCGACGCGCAGCCGTCCATCTTCGTGGTGGCGCCGAGCGGCACCGCGAAGGAGGCATAGGCGCGCGGGACGCCCAGGTTGCGCTCGGTGACCGACTCGGTGACCGGCATGGTGCCGACCGACGAGCGCGACACGAAGGCCAGCGAGATCGCGGGCCAGGCGCCGGAGAAGAACTGCTTGACCGACAGGCCGTTGAGGCGCAGCAGCGCCGGGTAGACGCCCAGCAGCACGATCAGCAGGCCGGCGTAGATGGCGGCGGTGAAGGTGCCGAGCGAGCCGAGCGCGTCCCATCCGTAGGTCGCGACGGCGTTGCCGAGCAGCCCGACCGTGGCGATCGGCGCGAGCAGGATCATCCACCACAGCACCTTCTGCACCACGGCGAGAGCCGAGCGGACGAAGGTGAGGAACGGGTCGGCGGCCTCGCCGACCTTGAGGGTCGCGATGCCGGTGGCGATGGCGACGACGAGCAGCTGGAGCACGTTGAACGACATGCCGACGGTGCCGTCGCCGTTGTCGTACCCCTCGAGGCCGAGCACGTTGGCCGGCACGAGGCCGGTCAGGAAGTCGAGCCACGAGCCGGTGCTCGACGGGGCGCTCGCGGCGTCGGCGGCCACGCTGGTGTGCTCACCGGGCTGGAGCACCAGGCCGAGCGTGATGCCGATGGACACCGCGATGAGCGCGGTGATCGCGAACCACGCGAGCGTCTTCCACGCCAGCCGTGCGGCGCCGGTGACGTCGCGCAGGTTGGCGATCGAGGCGACGATCGCCAGGAACACCAGCGGAGGTACGACGGCACGCAGCAGCGTCACGAACGTGCCACCGACGGTGTCGAGGGTCTCCGTGAGCCAGTTGGGGTCGACCTCCCCAGTGGAAGCGTCGACGCCGTCCGCGCCGAGGCTGCGGGCGACGAGTCCGAGGACCACGCCGAGGACCAGTCCGATCAGGACCTGGACGCCGAACGAGGGGAGCCGGAAGCGGGTGGGCTTCTCCGTCTCTGTAACAGAAGTATTCATACTGAAAAGGTAACCTTTCGGAACCGCGCGGTCGCAACCGGTCGGCGGACGCTGCGGATGAGGGGGATCAGTCGGCGAGGCGTCCGAGGCGACACAGCGCGCTCTCGGTGCGGGCGAGGTCGACGGCACGACGCTGCGTCAGCAGGTCTCCGACGGAGGTGAAGGTGCGCACGTCGGGCCCAACCTGTGGAGGTCACCACGGATTCCGTGGTTCCGGTCACAGGTCAGGAAACGCCTGACTAGGGTTCGCCGCGTGATCAGACTCGCTCCACGGCTCATCGCCGCCATCGCCCCCCTCGCCCTCCTCGCCCCCGCCGCGGCCCACGCCGCCGAGGTGACCGTCTCCGATGTCGCCGGCGACGCCAAGGCCATCAACATGGGCCTCGCGCTGGGCGCCTTCCTCGGCTCCGGGGCCCCGGACGGCCCGATCTTCCTGGACGCCCCCGCCGAGACGTCCGCCGACGTCGCCAGCACCACGATCGACCACGCCAGGAAGCGGCTCACGCTGACCATGCACTTCCGCGACCTCGTCGAGGTCGAGGGTCACTCGGTCGAGTTCCGCATCCTCACGCCCGAGGGGCGATACGACCTGTCGGCAGCCTTCATCGGCGGTCGGACGGAGTCGGCCTTCTCGCCTGCTCGGTCGAGCGTGACCGTCTCGTCGGACGGCTCGGTGACCATGGGCCCCGAGTCCAGGCCCTGCCGGACCGTGAGGGCCCGCTACGACGCGGCTGCCGACACGCTGGTGGCGTCGGTGCCCACCGCCTGCCTCGGTGAGCCGAAGTGGGTGCAGGTCTCCGCCGGCGTGACCCGGACCAAGGTCACCCCGCAGGCCGACGGCTCGGCCAACGTCGCGGGCTACGTCGACGACGCCTTCCGCGGCGGTGTGAGCATGCGCAGCCTCGGACGCAGCCCCAAGGTCCGCCGAGGCTGACCCCTGCCTACGACAGAGGCCCGGTCCCCACGCGGGGACCGGGTCTCTGCGCGTCCGGTCGACGTCAGGTGCGCGCGAGGAGCACGATGACTTCGTAGTGGGTGGTGTGCGGGAACATGTCGAGCACCCGCGCCTGCACCGGCCGCAACGACGGCATCGCGGCGAGGTCGCGGGCCAGCGACTCGGCGTTGCACGAGGAGTAGACGACGTGCCGCACTCCCGACTCCTCGAGCCAGCCGGCCAGCTCGGCGCCGATGCCGCGCCGGGGCGGGTTGACCACGACGAGGTCGGGGACGGTCTGCTGCTCCAGCGCCCACTGCGTCGCGTCGGCCGCGACGAACGTGGCGCCCGCGACCTGCGCGTTCAAGGCTGAGCGGACTGCCTCGACCGACGTCTCCACGCCCACCACCACGCGGCCGTCGCCCACCAGGTGCAGGGCGAAGCCGCCGATCCCGCAGTAGAGGTCCCACACGGTGCGCACGTCCGGCAGGTCACCCACCCAGGTGCGCGCCTGGTCGTAGAGCGCCTCGGCGATCGCCGTGTTGGTCTGGAAGAACGACTGCGGACCGAGCCACGTCTCCACACCGGTGGCCAACCGCATCGGCATCGTCGACTCGGGCGTGAGCACGATCTCGCGCTCGCCCTCGAGCACCGCCTTGTGGTCGGGCTGGACGTTGATCGTCACCACCCGCAGCGCCGGCAGCGCCTCGCGCAGCTCGGGCAGCCGGGAGCGCACCCGCGCCTCGAGCGCCGTCGACCTCATCACCAGCCGCAACATCAGCTCGCCGTCGGGCGACTCGGTCAGCAGCACGTGCTTGAGCTCGCCGGCCCGCGCCGCGACGTCGTACGGCGTCAGGGCTGCGGTCGTGATCCACTCGGCGATGCGGTCGAGGGCCGCCCTCAGCCCGTCGGAGTGCAGGCCGCAGTCGTGCAGGTCGACGCCGGCGAGGTCACGGTCGAGGATGCCGAGCGTCGGCGCCTCGACGGTGCCGCCGACGGCCATCTTGGCCTTGTTGCGGAAGCCGGCCTCGGCACCGGCGACGGTCGGCAGCCACATAGGGGAGTCGACGAGAGAGCGCGCGTGCTCCTCCTTGTCGGCGAGCTGCCGGGCGCGCGGCACCTCCAGCAGCGTGCACGACCGGCACCGGAAGGCGTCGTAGTGGTGGCAACGGAGGCGACCGTCGACCGTCTCGAGGCTCGACGCCGGCGCTCCTCGCACCTCACCCACCGATGTGGCGGCCCATCCACTCCTCGACGTCGGCCGACGTGCGGGGGAGCGAGGCGGAGAGGTTCCGGTTTCCGTCGGCGGTGACGAGGATGTCGTCCTCGATGCGGATGCCGATGCCGCGCAGCTCCTCGGGGACGAGCAGGTCGTCCTCCTGGAAGTAGAGCCCGGGCTCGACGGTCAGGACCATGCCCTCGGCGAGGTCGCCCTTGGGGTAGATGTCGACCGACGAGCGACCGCAGTCGTGGACGTCCATGCCGAGCATGTGCGAGGTGCCGTGCAGGGTCCAGCGGGCGTAGACCTTCGACTCCGGGTCGAGCGCCTCCTCTGCGGAGACCGGGAGCAGGCCCATGTCGGAGAGGCCGTGGGCGAGGACGTCCATCGCGGCGTTGTGGGCGGCGAGGAACGCGGCCCCCGGACGTACGGCGTCGATGCCCGCCTGCTGCGCCTTCTGGACGAGGTCGTAGAGGTCGCGCTGCAGCGGCGTGAAGGTGCCGTCGACGGGGAGCGTGCGCGTGACGTCGGCGGTGTAGAGGTTGTGGCCCTCGACGCCCATGTCGAGCAGCACCAGCTTGCCGGGCTCGATCGAGCCGGTGTTGTCGATCCAGTGCAGCGTCGTCGCGTGCGAGCCGCCGGCGCAGATCGAGTCGTAGCCGATGTCGTTGCCCATCGCGCGGGCGCGGCGGAAGAAGGTGCCCTCGATCCAGCGCTCGCCGAACTCGCGCACCCGGTCCCACTCACGCACCGAGTCCTCGAAGCCGAGCGTGGTGATGTCGCAGGCCTGCTGGAGCTCGCCGACCTCCCACTCGTCCTTGACCAGGCGTAGCTCGTCGGCGACGCGGGCGAGGTCCTCGTCGGTGGTGATGTCGCGGGTCTTGCGGTCGTCGTCGAAGGACGGCAGGTCCTTGACGTGGCGCACCTCGATGCCGAGGGAGTCCGAGATCTCCTGTGCCGACGGGCGGCGCCCGGCCCAGAGCTCGCCGTACTGGCGGTCGCGGAAGAACTCGTCGGTGTCGCGCTCGGAGCGCGGGCGGGCGTAGAGCACCGACTCCCCGTCCTCGACGACGAGCACGGCGTCGCTGGTCTGGTTGCCGGTGAAGTAGGCGTGCGCGGTGTCGGCACGGAAGCGGTAGTCGGTGTCGTTGGCCCGCACCTTGTAGGTGCCGGCGGGCAGCACCAGCCGCTCGCCGGGGAACGCCTCGGCCAGCTTCGCCCGACGGGCGGCCGCCCAGTCGGCCACCGCGTGGCGCGGCAGCTCGAGGTCGCGGTTGCCCCAGCCCTCGCGCATGAATGCTGCGTAGGCGGCGGGGACGGCCGGGTCGTGCGACTCGGTCTTCGGCTGGTCGCCGGCGGTCTGGGCGGTCTCGGCGGGGTTCTCGGCAGTCGGCTCGCTCACGCCGCCACTGTACGACGCGCGCACGCGCGGGCACGAGGCGGACGAGGACCCTCGCAGGGGTGCGGCGGAGGGTGACGACGGTCGCTGCTCCGTTAGGGTCAGGGGCATGCATCGGGGTCGTCGCGACAGTGTTGCCTTCACCGTCGTGGTGGGCATCCTGGTCCTGCTCGGCGGGATCGCGATGGCGCTGGTCATCGGCCTCTCCGGCGCGCCCGGTTCGCTGGCTCTCGCCGCCCTGCTGGCCGCGGTTCCCGTCGGTCCGCTCGTGGGCTGCTTCATGTGGCTCGACCGCTACGAGCCGGAGCCGCGCAACCTCCTCGTCGCCGGCCTGCTGTGGGGCGCGTTCGTCGCCACCGCCGCGGCACTGGTGTTCCAGGGCATCGGGATGGCGGGCGGTGCGACCGAGCGCGACAGCCTCTCGGTCGTCGCGCCGATCACGGAGGAGGCCACCAAGGGCTTCTTCCTGCTGCTGCTCCTGTGGTGGCGCCGCCACGAGCTCGACGGCGTCCTCGACGGCATCGTGTACGCCGGCATGGTCGGCATCGGCTTCGCCTTCACCGAGAACATCCTCTACCTCGCCGCGGCCTACGACGGCACCGACGGCATCGGCCCGGGCGGCACCACGGCGCTCACCGGCACCTTCATCCTGCGCTGCCTGATCAGCCCGTTCGCCCACCCCTTCTTCACCGTCTTCACCGGCATCGGCGTCGGACTGGCCATCGCCTCGCGCCGCCTGGTCGTGCGCCTCCTCGCGCCGGTCGCCGGGTTCGCGATCGCCGCACTCCTGCACGGCCTCTGGAACACCTCGACCCTGTCGGGCACGGGCCACTTCTTCGTCGTCTACGGCACGCTGATGCTCCCCGCCTTCCTCGGCGTGGTCGCCTTCGCGATCTACCGCCGTCGCTCCGAGCGCCCGCTGCTCGCGCTGGCGCTCCAGGACGCCGCCGACCGCGGCCTGCTCCCGGCCACCGACATCCCGTGGCTGGTCGACCTCCGCGCGCGTCGCGGTGCCCGACGCTGGGCACGCCAGGCCGGTGGGCCACAGGGCGAGCGCGCGATGCGCGAGTACCAGGCCGCCGCCGTCGAGCTCGGCTACCTCCACCACCGCTACCTCCGCGGCACCGCGCCCGACGACTTCAGCGTCCGCGGCCAGGAGCACGTCGAGCAGCTGCGGCGGATCCGGCCCTACATCTCCTTCCCCGGACAGGTGGTGCCCACCCGATGAGCGAGCACGAGCCGGAGCAGCCGACCGGCGAGCAGGTGACCGAGCACTCCGACGACGCGGCGGACCAGACGCCGTTCCCCGGTCGTCGTACTCCTGACGCGACCACCGCGATGGTGACCGCGCTGGTCCGCCTGCGCGGTGCGCTCCAGGAGGCCCGACTGCCGCTCGAGCTCCCGGGCGCCGAGGACCAGCGGGCCTCGCAGGCCGAGATGGTCGACCAGCTCGAGGACTACGTCATCCCGCGCCTGATGACCCTCGACGCGCCGCTGCTCGCGGTGGTCGGCGGCTCCACGGGCGCCGGCAAGTCGACGCTGGTCAACTCGCTCGTCGGCACCCGCGTGACGATCCCGGGTGTGCTGCGGCCCACCACCCGCTCGCCCGTCCTGGTCCACCACCCCGACGATGCGAAGTGGTTCGGCCAGGACCGCCTCCTCCCCGAGCTCGAGCGGGTCTCGCGCCAGACCAACGACCCCGAGGCCCTCCAGCTGGTGTCGTCGACCGCGATGTCGCCGGGCCTGGCGATCCTCGACGCCCCCGACATCGACTCCGTCGAGGAGCGCAACCGGGTGCTCGCCGCCCAGCTCCTCGCCGCCGCCGACCTGTGGCTCTTCGTCACCTCCGCCGCGCGCTACGCCGACCAGGTGCCGTGGGACTTCCTCCGCAAGGCCGCCGAGCGCTCGGCCGCGGTCGCGATCGTGCTCGACCGCACCCCGCCGGACGCGGTCGACACCATCTCCACGCACCTCGCCCGGATGCTCGCCAGCCGCGGTCTCAAGGACTCTCCGCTCTTCAGCGTGGAGGAGGGCCCGGTGTCCGACATGGGCCTGCTGCCCTCGTCGTCGGTGATCGAGATCCGCCAGTGGCTCCAGGCCCTCGCGGAGGACCAGGAGGCTCGCGCGGCCGTCGTGCAGCAGACCCTGGACGGCGCGATCCGAACCCTCGGTCGTCGTACCCACACGGTGGCGGACGCCGCGACCGAGCAGACCGAGGCCGTACGACGCCTCCGCGACGACGCCAACGACGCCTACGACCGGGCCGTGACCGCGGTCGGCGAGGCCTCCGCCGACGGCACCCTCCTGCGCGGAGAGGTGCTCGCCCGCTGGCAGGAGTTCGTCGGCACGGGCGAGCTGCTGCGCTCGCTGGAGACGCGCGTCGGCTGGATCCGCGACAAGGTCGTCAACGCGGTCAAGGGCAAGCCGCAGCAGGCCGAGCGCGTGACCGTCGCCGTCGAGTCCGGTCTCGAGACGTTGATCCTCGAGCACGCCGAGGCCGCCGCCGAGCGCGCCGAGGCGTCGTGGCACAGCACTGCCGCCGGCCAGATCCTGCTCAAGGACGCGGGGGAGGACCTCGGCCGGGCGTCCCGCGACTTCCGACGCAAGGCCGAGCGCGCCGTGCGCGACTGGCAGTCCGACGTGCTGGAGATGGTCCGCACCGAGGGCGCCGACAAGCGCTCGACCGCGCGGTTCCTGGCGTTCGGCGTCAACGGCCTGTCGGTCGCGCTGATGGTCGTGGTGTTCGCGCACACGGCCGGCGTCACCGGTGCCGAGGCCGGCATCGCCGGAGGCTCGGCCGTGCTCGGCCAGAAGCTCCTCGAGGCGGTGTTCGGCGACCAGGCCGTGCGCTCGCTCGCCGACCGTGCGCGCCGCCGCCTGGAGGCGGCCGTGGGCGAGCTCCTCGACTCCGAGCGACGGCGCTACACCGACCTGCTCGACAGCCTCCAGGTCGCCCCGGAGGCCCCCGAGCGGATGCGCGCGGCGGCCCGCAAGGTCGACGACCTGCGGTATGCCGCGACGCACACCACCCAGGTTTCGGTGACCGAGGACACCGAGCCCTAGGGTTAAGGGTCCAAGTCCGCAAAGTGGCCGTGAGGGAGTCATGACGTCGTTGCTCGAAGGGGCCAAGAAGCTGGTCACCAGGAGCTCTGACATCGGTGCCCGCGTCGACGGCCTCGAGCGTGCCGCGGCTGCCGCGCGCGGACGCGTGGACGACGCCGTCGTCGACGACGCGACCGCGGTCGCCGCCCGCGCGGCCGGACGACTCAGGCTCTCCGCCGACCACACCGTCGTCGCCCTCGCCGGTGCGACGGGGTCCGGCAAGTCCTCGACCTTCAACGCCCTCACCGAGCTCGAGCTCGCGGCCGTCGGCGTCCGCCGTCCCACCACCTCGTGGGCGACCGCCTGCGTGTGGGGCAAGGAGGGCGCCGAGGAGCTCCTCGAGTGGCTCGGCATCCCCGCCCGCCACCAGGTCACCCGCGACTCGATGCTCTCCAAGGGCGACGAGGACGCCGAGATGCGCGGCGTGGTCCTGCTCGACCTCCCCGACCACGACTCCACCGAGGTCTCCCACCACCTCGAGGTCGAGCGACTCGTGCGGCTCGCCGACATGCTGGTGTGGGTCCTCGACCCGCAGAAGTACGCCGACGCCGCCATCCACGACCGCTTCCTCAAGCCTCTCGCGGGGCACGCCGACGTGATGCTGGTCGTGCTCAACCACATCGACACGGTGCCCGAGAACCGGCGCCAGTCCATGCTCGACGACGTACGCCGCCTGCTCGAGGCCGACGGCCTCGCCGGCGTGCCGGTGCTGCCAGTCAGCGCCCGCCAGGGCTGGGGCGTCGACGAGCTGCGCGCGCTCATCGTGAAGCGGGTCGCGGAGAAGAAGGCCACCCGGGCGCGCCTCGAGGCCGACGTCCGTGCCGCCGCGCAGCGCCTCCAGGCGGAGGTCGGCAGCGGCAAGGCGCCGACGCTCTCCCCGGAGCGCGTGGCCGCCCTCGACGACGCCTTCGCCGACGCCGCCGGCGTGCCGATCGTGGTGCAGGCCGTGGCCGACTCCACCCGGATCCGCGCCAACCGCGCCACCGGCTGGCCGGTCACGGCGTGGTTCTCCAGGCTGCGCCCCGACCCGCTCAAGAGGCTCCACCTCGACCTCGGCTCCTCCGGCAAGGAGCTCACCGGCACGGCGCGCACGTCCGTGCCGCGCGCGACCGGTGTGCAGAGTGCCCGCGTCGACCGCGAGGTGCGCGCCCTGGCCGACCAGGTCGGCGAGGGGATGGCGCCGTCGTGGGCCACCGCCGTGCGCGCGGCCTCGGTGTCGCGGCTGCCCGACCTCAACGACCGGCTCGACCGGGCCGTCTCCGCGACCGATCTCGGCGCCGCGAAGATCCCGGTGTGGGCCGGTCTGGTCCGGGTCCTGCAGTACCTCCTCATCCTCTCCGCCATCGTCGGAGCAGGCTGGCTGGCCCTGCTGGCGCTGGGCTCCTATGCCCGGCTCCCCGAGCCTCCGACGCCGGAGTTCGGGGCCTTCCCGCTCCCGACGCTGCTGCTCATCGGCGGGATCGGCCTGGGTCTGTTGCTCGCACTGGTGTGCCGCTGGCTGGTGTCGGCGACCGCGAAGACGCGCGCCCGCACCGCTGACAAGCGGCTGCGCGACGCGATCTCGGAGGTCTCCGGCGAGGTGGTCGTCGAGCCGATCCAGGCCGAGCTGACGTCGTACGCCGCCGTGCGCGACGGGTTGTCGGCCGCGCTGAAGTAGGCCGGCAAACGTCCACAGGGACGGCTGTTCGCGAGTTGTCCCCAGCCTGCTGGTGCTTGTGGTCGGCACTGTCGGCCGTGCTGACGAGCCTTTGCTGAGCGCGGCGGACCGACCGCCGCCGACACAGGAGGCATCGTGCGATGAACGACACCCAGATCACCCTGACCGGCTGGATCGGCGGCCCGGTCACGCTCCGCGAGCTCAGCGACGGGCGCCAGGTCGCCTCGTTCCGCGTGGCCTGCACGCCCTCGCGATTCCGCGACGGTGAGTGGGTCAAGGGCACCACGTCCTGGCACACCGTCAAGGCGTGGAACCGGCTCGCCGGCCACGTGGCTCAGTCGCTCGCCAGCGGTGACCCCGTCGTGGTGCAGGGGCGGCTGGTCGCCGACCTGTGGGAGCGCGAGGGCCGGCCCCAGACGTCCTACGAGGTCGTCGCCAGCGCCGTGGGCCACGACCTCTCCCACGGCACGACGACCTTCACCAAGCCGGTGCCGGTCGAGGCCGGGGTCGAGACCCGCGCCGACGAACGCGTCCCGCAGCCGACGGAGCAGGCGGCCGCCTGAGCCACGACCAGGACGGTGACGACCCGTCCGCCGGGTCGACCGGGTCGTCACGCGTGCCGTCGATCAGGGCTCGTACGACACCCATGCGTCGTTGCGGACGAGGTCCTCGAGCTGGTCCAGCGTCAGCGGCGGCTGCGTCGCCGACAGCGGCGAGTCGGCCCCCCACTTGTCGTCGAGCGTGTTGGCGCTCGCGGCATAGACAGTGCCGCCGTCGCGGCGCAGCACCACCTCGGTCATCACCGTGCCGCCCCAGCGGTTGGTGCGTCGCCGCCCGACGACGGTGCCCTGCTCGTCGCGGATCTGGGCGCACGTCGTGCGTCCGGAGAACTCCGCTTCGCAGCTGATGTCGGAGTCCGGTCCGCTCGGAGCGACGACGACCTCGTCACCCTCCGGCACCTCGACGCACGAGGTGGCCGACGAGAGCTCGGGCGCTTCGCAGCCGCGATCGGTGCCGCTGGTGGGTGCGACGGAGGTGCCTTCCTCGGTCACGGTGATCGGCTCGTCGACGTACGGCGACAGGATGACGTTGAGCGAGCCCGGGCCGGTGGCGCCCGACAGCTGGGAGCTGATCCACCCGTGGGCCGGACCGCCCTCGGGGGTGTCCGCCTCCAGCGGTCCCGGGTCGGTGACGGTGATGCCGTCGGGGAGGATCGCCTCCACGGTGGTGACCATCTCGGTGGCCGGCATGTCCCACCAGCCGCGAGGTGCCTCGGGGAGCGGGGCCGGTCCCGGGGTGGCGACGAGGTCGCTGCCGTCGCGGGCAGCGTCGCCGTTGCCGGGCAGGACCTGCTGTGCCGCCACGGCGGCGAGCACCGTCGCGGCTACCGCGGTCGACGCCAGCACGACGCGGCGGCGCGTGCGCAGCCGGCGGCCACGGGCCAGCGCGGCTGAGGACAGGTCGAGAGGAGGTCGGGTGCCCGACATCGCGGAGTCGATGACCCCGCGGACGTACTGCTCGTCGGACTCGGGCGTGGGCGTGGCGTCGGTGCGCTGGATGGTCATCGGTGTGCCTCCGGGGACAGGATCGGTTCGCGCACGTCGCCGAGCTGGGTGCGCAGCGCGGCCAGGGCGCGCAGGGAGCGGTTCTTCACGGCAGCGCTGCTCAGGTGCAGCGCGTGGGCGGTCTCCTCCACGGAGCGGTCCTCCCAGTAGCGCAGCACCACGACCGCGCGATCGATCGGCGCCAGCGTGCGGAGTGCCGCGAGCAGGGTCAGCCGGAGCGCCGGGTCCTCGTCCTTCGCCTCGGCGTCCTCCGGAGCGGCGACCGCCACCTCGGTGCTGCTGCGTCGTCGCCGGTCGCTCAGGAACGTCTTCAGCACGATCCCGCTGACGTAGGCCGTCGGGTCGTCGGCGGCGCTCACGCGGCGCCAGTTGACGTACGCCTTGGCGAGCGCCGACTGCAGCAGGTCGTCCGCGGCGGCCGACGAGGTCGTCAGCAGCCAGGCCTTCCGGTGGAGCTGCGGTGAGGCGGAGGCGACGAACGAGGTGAACTCCTCGTCGTCGCGGGTGCTCCCTCGCATCGGTCCCCCTTCTGCGGGCCTCCCCGATGGAGGCCGTCACCCTGCTCGACGCGGCGGGAGCCCGGTTGGTCTCAGGGTAGGCGCGATTGTCTGTGCGCAGGCCGTTCCCCGTAGGCTCGCCCGCATGGCTGAGTACGTCTTCACGCTGCGCAACGTGCGCAAGGCCCACGGTGACAAGGTCGTCCTCGACAACGTCACCCTCTCGTTCCTCCACGGCGCCAAGATCGGTGTCGTCGGACCGAACGGCGCGGGCAAGTCCACGCTGTTCAAGATCATGGCCGGGCTCGAGCACGCCAACAACGGCGACGCGATCAAGGACCCCGAGGCGACGGTCGGGATGCTCCAGCAGGAGCCCCCGCTGACCGAGGGCAAGACCGTCCTGGAGAACGTCGAGGAGGCGGTCGCCGACGTCAAGGCGAAGATGAAGCGCCTCGAGGACGCCTACATGGAGATGGGCGACCCCGACGCCGACCAGGACGCCCTCATGCAGGAGACCGGCGACCTGCAGACCGAGCTCGACAACATCAACGCCTGGGACCTCGACAGCCGTCTCGACCAGGCCATGGACGCGCTGCGCTGCCCGCCGCCCGACGTGCTGGTCGACAACCTCTCCGGGGGCGAGCGCCGCCGCGTCGCGCTGTGCAAGCTGCTCCTCGAGCAGCCCGACCTGCTGCTCCTCGACGAGCCCACCAACCACCTCGACGCCGAGTCGGTCCAGTGGCTCGAGGGCCACCTCAAGTCCTACCCGGGCGCCGTCATGGCGATCACCCACGACCGGTACTTCCTCGACAACGTCGCCGAGTGGATCGCCGAGGTCGACCGCGGCAAGATCCACGGCTACGAGGGCAACTACTCGACCTACCTCGAGACCAAGCGCGAGCGCCTCAAGGTCGAGGGCCAGAAGGACGCCAAGCGCGCCAAGATGCTCGAGAAGGAGCTGGAGTGGGTCCGCTCCAACGCCAAGGCCCGCCAGACCAAGAGCCGCTCGCGTCTCGCGCGCTACGAGGAGATGGCGGCCGAGGCCGACCGGATGCGCAAGATCGACACCTCCGAGATCAACATCCCGGCCGGTCCGCGCCTCGGTGACATCGTGCTCGAGGCCGACGACCTCGGGAAGGGCTTCGAGGGTCGCCAGCTCATGCACGACCTGTCCTTCAAGCTCCCGCGCGCCGGCATCGTCGGCGTCATCGGCCCCAACGGCGTCGGCAAGACCACGCTGTTCCGGATGATCACCGGCTCGGAGGAGCCCGACGAGGGCAAGCTGACCGTCGGCCAGACCGTCAAGCTGTCCTACGTCGACCAGAGCCGCGGTGGCATCGACCCGAACAAGAACGTCTGGGAGGTCGTCTCCGACGGCCTCGACTTCATCAAGGTCGCCAACTTCGAGATGAACAGCCGCGCGTACGTCGCGTCGTTCGGCTTCAAGGGCCCCGACCAGCAGAAGAAGGCCGGCGTGCTCTCCGGTGGTGAGCGCAACCGCCTCAACCTCGCGCTCACGCTGAAGATGGGCGGCAACCTGCTGCTCCTCGACGAGCCCACCAACGACCTCGACGTGGAGACCCTGTCCTCGCTCGAGGACGCGCTGCTCGACTTCCCCGGCTGTGCCGTGGTCACCTCGCACGACCGGTGGTTCCTCGACCGCGTCGCCACCCACATCCTCGCCTGGGAGGGCGACGACGAGGACCCGGCGAAGTGGTTCTGGTTCGAGGGCAACTTCGCGTCCTACGAGGAGAACAAGGTCGAGCGCCTCGGCATCGACGCCGCGCGCCCGCACCGGGTCACGCACCGCCGCCTCACGCGCGACTGAGACGAGCAGTCGGCCGCGAGGAACGAGCGGCCGGCGTGGGCTCGGCCAGGTCGAGTGAGCACGCGACCGAGGAACGAGGTCGCGCAAGGCTCGTATCGAGACCCGGCCGGGGAGCGGCTACCTGATCTCCGACTCCGGGTGGCGGGTGACCAGGTGGTCGGCCACCCGGTCGAAGACCCGACCGACGGCCGCGAAGTCCTCGTCGGCGACCAGGTCGACGAGGTTGCGCCGCACGCTCTCCACGTGGCACGGCGCGGCCTTGACGAGCAGCTCGTAGCCCTGGGCCGTCATCGTGGCGACCACGCCGCGGCCGTCCTCGGGGGTCGTCCCACGGGTGACGTAGCCGACCGCCTCCATGCGGGCGACGGTGTGCGTCACCCGGCTGCGCGAGTGCGCCATGGCGTCGGCGAGCTGCGCCATCCGCATCGCGCGGCCCGGGCGCTCGGAGAGCCGGACGAGCACTTCGTACTCGGTCAGCGACATGCTGAACTCACGCCGCAGGTCGTCGTCGAGGCGCTCCTCGAGCAGCGTCATGCCCATCATCAGCGCTCGCCACGAGTGCTGCTGGACGTCGTCGAGCCAGCGAGGCTCCCCCGGGGTGGTCATAGGGGGCAGCCTAGTGTCAGGAGAGGCGCTCGAGGATCAGCGCCATGCCCTGCCCGCCGCCCACGCACATGGTGATCAGGCCGGTGGACTTGTCGTGCCAGTCCAGGCTGTTCAGCATCGTGTTCTGCAGCCGGGCACCGGTCATGCCGAACGGGTGGCCGACCGCGATCGCGCCGCCGTTGACGTTGAGCCGGTCGAGGTCGATGCCGAGGTCCTGGTAGGACGGGACCACCTGCGCCGCGAACGCCTCGTTGATCTCCACGAGGTCGATGTCGCCGATGGACATCCCCGCGTACTTCAGCGCGTTTTTGGTCGCCTCGACCGGGCCGAGGCCCATGATCTCGGGGGAGAGGCCCGAGACGCCGGTGGACACGATCCGCGCGAGCGGCGTCAGGCCCAGCTCGGCGGCCTTGGTGTCCGACATGACGACCACCGCGGCCGCACCGTCGTTGAGCGCGCAGCAGTTGCCGGCGGTGACCACGCCGTCGGGGCGGAACACCGGATCGAGGCCGGCGATGGCGTCGTACGTCACTCCGGCGCGGGGGCCGTCGTCCTTGGTGACGACCGTGCCGTCGGGCGTCGTGACCGGGGTGATCTCGCGCTCCCAGAAGCCGTCGGCGATGGCCTTCTCGGCGAGGTTCTGCGAGCGGACGGCGAACTCGTCGAGCTCCTTGCGGTCGAGGCCGCGCAGGCGGGCGACGTTCTCGGCCGTCTGGCCCATCGCGATGTAGATGTCGGGGAGATTGCCGTCCTCGCGCGGGTCGTGCCAGTCCTGGCCGCCCTGGGCGAGCTCGTCGGTGCGCGCGCCGGCGTCGTCGAAGAGCGGGTTGCGGGTGCCGGGGATGTGGTCGGAGGTGCCCTTGGCGAAGCGGGACACGGTCTCGACGCCCGCGGAGACGAAGATGTCGCCCTCGCCGGCCTTGATGGCGTGGAAGGCCATCCGGGTGGTCTGCACGGAGGAGGAGCAGTAGCGGGTGATCGTGGCGCCCGGGACCTCGAGGCCGAGGAGGGTCGTGACGACGCGGGCCATGTTGTTGCCCGACTCGCCGCCGGGCAGGCCGCAGCCGAGCAGCAGATCCTCGATCGTGGCCGGGTCGAGCCCGGGGATCTTGTCGAGCGCGGCCTGGACGACGAGCGCGGTGAGGTCGTCGGGACGGAAGTCCTTGAGCGAGCCCTTGTTGGCGCGGCCGATGGGGGAGCGCGCTGCGGAAACGATCACTGCCTCGGGCATGGGAGAACTCCGGTTACTCGTCGGTCACTGTCTCCTCGCAGACTAGTCCGCGAGGCCTCCGTCAGGCAGTGCCGGGGTTGGTGCCGAGGCCCGCGAGCATGCTCTCGACGCTCTCGACGACGAACGCGCGCCGCCGGCGTACGGGCAGCATCAGCGACGCCAGCAGCACGCCGTCCAGCGCGGCCACGAGCGTCTCGGCGGACTGCCCGCCGTCCTTGCCCGCGGCCGCCAGCACCTCGCGGACCATCCCGACCAGGTCGTCGCGCCACTCGAGGAACCTCTCGGCGAGGTCCCCGTCGCGGGTGGCGGCGATGCTCAGCTCCAGGCGCGCCGTGAGCACGTCGGGGTGCTCCAGCCACCCCAGCAGCAGCCGGGACACCTCGGCGGTGGCGCGCTCGTGGTCGCCGGGGCAGGTCGCGAGGCGGGCGCCCATCGCCTGCACGTCGGCCGACATCCGCGCTGCCACGAAGTCCCCGAGCGCGCCGATCAGCGCGTCACGCGTACGGAAGTAGGCCGACGAGCTGCCCTCGGACAGGCCCGCTTCGCGGTCGACCGCGCGGTGGGTGAGCCCGCGGTTGCCCTGCCGGGCGAGCACCGTGGTCGCCGCGGCGAGGATCTCGCGCCGTCGCGGCGACAGCTCCTCGGTCGCTGGGCTCACCGTGCTCCCTCCCACTGCTGGCTCCGGTGACGCAGGACACTACCGGCCGGACTTGACCTACAGGTGTAGAAGCGTATGCTTCTACATACGTAGAAATTCTTCACCTGTAGAAAGGAACCGATCATGCAGCTCATCGACCCCACCGCCGTCATCACCCTCCTGGTCGCCGTCGGCATCGCCGCCCTGGCCGCCCTCACGATGGCAGCGGTCGCGCTCCCGTCCACCCTCCGCGTGACCCGCAAGGACCGCCAGGCCCGCCACGAGTCCATCCCGGCCTACTACGGGAAGCTCCACTTCGCGGCCTGAACGGCGCCCCGCCACTGGCTGACACCGCAACGCCCCGACCGTCTGCTTTCTGCGACGATCGGGGCGTGCGCCATTTGTACCGCTGCCCGCTCCGGTGGGCCGACCTGGACCTGCTGGGCCACGTCAACAACGTCACCTACGTCGACTACCTCCAGGAGGCGCGGGTGGACATGTTCCGCACCCACGCGCCGGACAGTCGCAGCGAGGACCTCGCCGAGGGCGTCGTGGTCGTCCGCCACGAGGTCACCTACGTCTCCTCGCTCACCTTCTCCTTCGAGCCCGTCTCCATCGAGTGCTGGGTCACCGAGATCCGCGCGGCGAGCTTCACCATGGCCTACGAGATCTTCGAGGAGGACGAGGCCGGCGACCGCACGGTCTTCCTGCGCGCCCGCACCGTGCTGACGCCGTACGTCTTCGCGAGCGAGCGCCCGCGCCGCCTCCACGACGAGGAGAAGGAGTCGCTCGGCCGCCTGCTGGAGCCGGAGGAGCCGGTCCGTGCGGTGAAGGCCCCCGAGGTCGTCGAGGTCCCGGGAGGGGAGTACCCCGTCCACGTCCGGTTCTCCGACGTCGACGTCTACGGCCACGTCAACAACGTGAAGTACTTCGAGTACTTCCAGGAGGCGCGCATTCAGCTGATGGTGGCCCAGGGGCGCGAGCTGGGCTCGGGCTACCACCTCGTCGTCGCGCAGACCGACGTCGACTACAGGCGCCCGATCCTGTTCCGCGCCGAGCCCTACGACTGCCGGACGTGGGTGTCTCACATCGGCAGCACGTCGGTCGTCTTCGAGTCGGTCGTGCGCGACGGCGACGAGCTGCTCGCCCGCGCCAAGGTGGTCGGCGTCTGCATCGACAACGAGACCGGTCGTCCGGCGCCCGTGCCCGAGGAGTTCCGCGCCTTCGTCACCGGGTGAGGCTCACTCCAGGGTGTTGACCATGAACTGGGCGGCGTGGGTGACGTAGTCCCAGAACCGGGCGTCCTGCTCGGGCGTGAGCTCGGCGGCGTCGAGGCCGGCGCGGAAGTGCACCAGCCAGCGCTGGGCTGCCGCCGGCGTGACCTCGAACGGCGCGTGCCGCATCCGCAGCCGCGGGTGCCCGCGGTTGTCCGAGTACGTCGTCGGGCCGCCCCAGTACTGCATGAGGAACAGCGTGAACCGCTCCTCGGCGGGACCGAGGTCCTCCTCGGGGTACATCGGACGCAGGACGTCGTCGGTGGCCACACCCTCGTAGAAGCGGTGCACGATGGTGCGGATCGTCTCCGCCCCACCGATCTCGTCGTAGAAGGTGTCGCTCACGGCTCCATTGTCCCGGTCGGCCCACACGCAGCGCGGGTCGGGGCTACGCGTCGTCGGTCGGCTCGGCGTGTGCGGCCGACGGCGCGCTCTCCTGCCAGGCGACGCGCTGGGCCACCGCGAGGTTGATGCCCTCGAGCTCGAAGCGCGACTTGACCCGCTCGCGCATCGTCCGCGCCACGGCCCACTGCTCGAGCGGGGCGGTCTTCAGCGTGACCCGTACGACGATGCCGTCGACGCCCAGGGACTCCACGCCCCAGACCTCGGGCTCCTCGATGATCACCCCGCGGTAGTCGTCGTCCTCCCACAGGTCGTGGGCGACCTCCTCGAGCACGCGGCGCACGTGGACGAGGTCCTCGGTGTAGCCGACGGTCACGTCGAGCACGGTGCGCGCCCAGTTCTGGCTCATGTTGCCGACCCGGAGGATCTCGCCGTTGCGGACGTACCAGACGGTGCCGTTGACGTCGCGCAGGCGCGTGACCCGCAGGCTGACGGCCTCGATCGTGCCGGAGGCCTCCCCGACGTCGACGACGTCGCCGACGCCGTACTGGTCCTCGAAGATCATGAAGATGCCGGACAGGAAGTCCTTCACCAGCGCCTGCGAGCCGAAGCCGAGCGCGACGCCGATGATGCCGGCGCTGGCGATCAGCGGGGCGATGTCGTAGCCGAGCTCGGAGATGAACATCAGCGCGATGACCGTGAACACGACGCCGCTGACGATGCTCTTGAGCAGCGAGCCCATCGTGGCGGCGCGTTGCACCCGACGAGTGAAGCCCGGGTCCTCGCGGAGGTTGAGGGCGGCGCCCATCTTGCCGCCGCTGATGGCGCGGCTGAGGCGGTTGGGCAGCACGCCGACCTCGGCGCGCTTGATGATCCGGTCGATGACCCGGTGGAGCAGCCACCGGACCAGGAGTCCGATCAGGATCAGTCCCAGCAGGGCCGTCGGCTTGCCGACGACCCAGTCGACCACGTCGGCCAGGCCTTCGTTGCCGGTGCGGTCGAGGACCCAGTTGCAGAGGACTCCGTCGGTGCACGAGGTCAGGGGGATGGTCTCGCTCCCGGAGACCTCGGTCACGTTCATGATCGGGGTGATGAGGGGGTGAGGCATGCCCGCCAGTATGCAGATAGCCTTGTACCCGTGAGCACCCCCGTCAGCGACTCCCACTCGTCCCGGCGACGTCTCCGCGCGCTCGTCCTGGCCGGCGCCCCGGCGCTGGCGCTGCTGGCCGCGCCGGCCCACGCCGAGATGGCCGAGGGCTGGGCACCGGTCGTCGACGTCGACGACCTGCATGCCCTCATGCTCCTCGTGGGCGGCCCGCTGCTGCTGTTCGTGCTGATCGCCCTGGCGGTCTACCTCCCCGCGATGATCCGCGGCGAGCGCCTGCTGCCCGACCACTCGGCCGGCGAGGGCCAGTGGATCGGCGGCCCCCGCCAGGGTGTCGCCGAGCTCCCCGCCGCCGACGGCGAGGACTCCCGAGCAGGTGGCGCCAGTGGCAGCTGGTGAGCTGCTGAGCGAGTCCGACCGGCTCGCCCTCGACCGGGTCATCCGCCTGGCCGAGCAGTCCAGCCGCTTCGAGTTCTCGGTCTACGTCGGCCCCGCCGAGGGCGACGACACCCGCGCGTACGCCACGCGCCTGCACAACCGGCTCGTCGCACCCGCGCGCAGCGTGCTGATCCTCGTCGATCCGCGCCGCCGGGTCACCGAGGTGGTCACCGGTGGTGACGTACGACGCCACCTGAGCGACGCCGAGGTCGAGCTCGCCGTCGTGTCGATGACCTCCGAGTTCGGCGCCGGCAACCTGCTCGCCGGCCTCCAGCGTGGCGTCGCCATGCTCGCCGACCACGCCCGCCCCCAGAACACCCTCCACGCCGGCTGATTGGCGCTCGCTCCGCGAGCGCGGGCTGGGGAGGCTGGGGCGATCCGGGCCCGAATGCTGACCGGGCACTTCGTGCCCGTCTGAAATGGTGACCGGGCACTTCGTTCCCGTGATGAGGAACGAAGTGCCCGGTCAGTGGGCCGGACGGGCACGAAGTGCCCGGTCGGTCAGCTGGCGTCGTACGCCTGGGCGGTGAGGGCCCGGGCGATCTCCGCGCGCGCCTCGCCGATGTAGCGCTTGGCCTGCTTGGGCGCGTCGGAGGTGGCGAGCCACTCGTCGAGGCGGGCGAGGGTGGCCTCGGAGCCGAGGGGCCTGGGGAAGCCGTACTCGAGGACCGTCGAGGCCTTGTGGAAGCCCAGCACGTCGACGAGGGTCTCCGAGGCGGTGAGGAACTTCTCGAGGTAGGGCTCGAGGACGTCCTCCTGGCCGAAGCGGAAGATCGAGAAGGCGATCTCGCGTGAGGTCTCGTTGGGCGTCGTCGGGTCGACGATCGCTGCCCAGGCCGCCTCCTTGGCCTCGGCCGTGGGCTGGGATGCCCGGGCCGCAGCTGCCTGCTCCTTGCCGGAGATGGTCTTGTCGACCTCGAGCTCGGCGTCGATCTCGGCGTCGCCGAAACGGCCGGACTTCGCGAGCGCGGTGATCAGCACCCAGCGCATGTCCTGGTCCATCGCGAGGCCCTCGACCGTGAACGACCCGTCGAGCAGGTGGATCAGGTCGTCGAGGGCGGCGTCGCTGTGGGCGGCGCCGGCGAAGGACCGGGCGAAGGTCAGCTGGTGGTCGCTGCCGGGCTCCGCGGCGAGCATGAGCTCGCGCAGGCCGGCCTCCCACGTCGCCTTGAGCTCGGGACGGTGGGCCGGGTCGGAGTAGAAGCTGACCGCCAGCGCCGTGGAGGCGGGGATGCGGGTCACGGCCCACGCGTCGCTCTCCTGGCCGATGTTGGCCAGCACGAGGTCGACCCAGTCGCGGGTGCGCATCTCGCCGTCGCGGGTCATGTCCCACGCCGCACCCCACACGATCGCGCGGGGCAGCGAGTCCTCGAAGGTCGACAGGTCGGAGATCGCCGTCGCGAGGGAGCGCTCGTCGAGGCGGATCTTGGCGTAGGCGTGGTCCTCGTCGTTGAGCAGCAGCAGCGCCGGCTGCTTGACCCTGACGAGCTCGGGGACCTCGGTGCGGTCGCCCTCGACGTCGATCTCGAGGTAGTCCCGCCGGACCAGGCGGCCGTCGACGTCGTCGTACAGGCCGATGCCGAGGCGGTGACGCCGCAGCGTCGGCCAGTCGGGGTGCGCCGACTGCGCGACGGCGAAGGAGGAGTACGTGCCGTCCTCGGCCAGCTCGAAGGCCGGGGCGAGGGTGTTGACGCCCGCGGTCTGCAGCCACTCCTGGGCCCAGCTGTCGAGCTCGCGCCCGGACGCCTTCTCGAGGGTGGCGAGCAGGTCCTTGAACTCCGGGTTGCCGTACTCCCAGTCCTTGAAGTAGGTGCGCAGGCCCTCGAGGAAGGGCTCGATGCCGACCCACGCGACGAGCTGCTTGAGCACCGAGGCGCCCTTGGCGTAGGTGATCATGTCGAAGTTGACCTCGACCGCGTGGAGGTCGACGTTGTCGGCCGCGATCGGGTGGGTCGAGGGCAGCTGGTCGGCGCGGTAGCCGGTCTGCTTGCGGGCGTTGGCGAAGCCGGTCCACGCGTCGTCGAACTCGGTGGCGTTGGCCTCGCACCAGTAGCAGGCCCACTCGGCGAACGACTCGTTGAGCCAGAGGTCGTCCCACCACTTCATGGTGACGAGGTCGCCGAACCACATGTGCGCCATCTCGTGGGTGATGACGGAGGCGCGGAACTCGAAGAACGAGCGCGGCTGGCGGCTGCGGGGGAGGTACTCGTCGCGCAGCGTCACGCAGCCGGCGTTCTCCATGGCGCCGGCGTTGTACTCAGGGACGTAGAGCTGGTCGTACTTCCCGAAGGGGTAGGGGTAGTCGAACTGCTCCTCGAAGAACTCGAAGCTCTGCTTGGTGAGCTTGACCAGCTCGGCCGTGTCCATGTGCTCCTTGAGCGACTGGCGGCAGTAGTGGCCGAGCGGGATGGTGCCGAACTTGCCATCGTAGGTGTCGAACTCACCGTGGTACTCACCGGCCACGATGGCCGTGATGTAGGTCGACATCCGCTTGGTGGTCGGGAAGCTCCAGACCGCGACGCCGTCCCCCGCGGGGGTCGGCTCGGGGGTCGGTGCGTTGGACACGACCACCCAGTGGGAGGGGGCGGTGACGGTGAAGGTGAAGACCGACTTGAGGTCGGGCTGCTCGAAGGTGGTGAACACGCGGCGCGCGTCGGGCACCTCGAACTGGCTGTAGAGGTAGACGCGGTCGTCGACCGGGTCGACGAAGCGGTGCAGGCCCTCGCCGGTGTTGGAGTAGGCGCAGTCGGCGGTGACGACGAGCGTGTTGGTCGCCTCGAGGTCGTCGAGCGCGATGCGGCTGTCGACGTACGCCGTCGCGGGGTCCAGGGTGCGTCCGTTGAGGGTGATGTCACGCACGGTGGGCGCGACCAGGTCGGCGAAGGTGCTCGACCCGGGCTCGCGGCAGGTGAACTCGAGGGTGGTGACGGAGGCGAAGGTGGTGTCTCCGGTGGTCAGGTCCAGGGCCACGTCGTACGACGTGACGTCCAGGAGGGCGGCGCGGGTGGCGGCCTCGTCCCGGGTGAGGTTGGTTCCAGGCATGGGCGCATCCTGCCACCCGGGTGGGCGACCCGCCCCTTGCCGGTCGGTCACGACTTCGTCTCACGATGTAACTGACTGTGACACTTCTGTTGACGAACCCGCGCTGACTCGGCAAGTTGGTGGTCACAACCGCACAAGCACCTGTCTCCGGGGAGGGAAGACAATGCTCACTGCTCGTACTCTCGCGCGCCGTCTCGGCCGCGTGATCGCCGTGGTCGCGCTGGCGACCGGGACGGCCTCCGCACTGCCGGCGCCGGCCCAGGCCGACCCGATCGTGCCGATCGACTGGAAGGTCGACGTCACCTCGCACCTGGTCAAGCTGAACAAGGACCTCGTCGTGCCGACGGGGACCTTCAAGGGCGGCTTCGACGTCGCCACCTGGCAGCTCACCGGCGCGCTGGCCCTGCCCGAGGCGACCTCTCGCCTCGACCTCGGCTCGCTGCCGCTGGCCAAGGTCACCCTGGCCATGGAGCAGACCGCTCCGGTCACCGGCGGGGTCGACCTGTTCACCATGACCGGCACCGCCCGGTCCACCTTCAACGTCCGCATCCTCGCGATCCGTCCGATGCTCACGCCGTGGGTCAACCTGGTGAACCCCGCCTGCGTCACGCGCACGCCCGTGGTCGCCGACCTCGGCGGCAAGGTCGACCTGCAGCTCGGCAGCACCTTCACCGGCACCTACGACCTGCCGAAGTTCACCGGCTGCGGCCTCGGTGTCACCGCGATCGTCAACCAGATCGTGTCGGGGTCGGGCAACAGCCTCACCGCGAAGTTCACGCCCGCGCACTGACGCGGCCCACGAACAGGTGGCGGGCGGCCCGCCGGGAGGGTCGGGCCGCTCGCTGCCGAGGGCGCGGAATAGTCGGGAGCGGTCGTGAATTGTGGTCAACATGGCTACCGCTGACCTCTGGTTCGACCCGCTCTGCCCGTTCGCCTGGATCACCTCGCGCTGGATCCGCGAGGTCGAGCAGGTCCGTGACATCGAGGTGCAGTGGCACGTGATGTCACTGGCGTACCTCAACAAGGACAAGGACATCCCCGACGGCTACCGCGAGATGCTGGCCGGCAAGGAGAAGCCGGTCCGGGTGGCGATCAAGATCGCGCAGGAGTACGACAACAAGACCCTGGGCGACTGGTACACCGCCATCGGCACCCGCCGCCACAACAACGGCGAGGAGCTCTCGCAGGAGACCGTCGCCGCGTCGCTGGCCGACGTCGGCCTCCCGGCCGACCTCATCGAGGCCTGGGACGACGAGTCGCTCGACGACGCCGTCGCGAAGAGCCACCACGAGGGCATGGACGCGGTCGGCGACGACGTGGGCACGCCCACCATCCACATCAACGACTCGGCCTTCTTCGGCCCCGTCCTGTCGAAGATCCCGCGCGGCGAGGAGGCCGGCGAGCTCTGGGACGGTGCCGTCGCCGTCGCGAAGTTCCCGTACTTCTACGAGCTCAAGCGCTCGCGCACCGGCGAGCTCGACTTCTCCTGACCCTCGTCCGGCCCGGTGCCGGACCCATCGTGATCACGGACGCCACCCGGGGAAACCGGGTGGCGTCCGGTCACTAGGCTTGCGCCCATGACTCGTGTCCTGTCCGCCGTCGCCTGGCCGTACACCAACGGCCCGCGCCACATCGGCCACGTCGCCGGTTTCGGCGTGCCCTCCGACGTCTTCAGCCGGTTCATGCGGATGGCGGGCCACGACGTGCTGATGGTCAGCGGCACCGACGAGCACGGCACGCCGATCCTGGTGCTCGCCGACAACGAGGGCATGCCCGCGCGCGAGCTCGTCGACAAGTACAACCAGGTGATCGTCGACGACCTCTGCGGACTGGGACTGTCGTACGACCTCTTCACCCGTACGACGACGGGCAACCACTACGCGGTGGTGCAGGAGATGTTCGAGACCTGCCGCCGCAACGGCTACATGGTCGAGGAGACGACGCAGACCGCGATCAGCCCCTCGACCGGTCGCACCCTGCCCGACCGCTACATCGAGGGCACGTGCCCCATCTGCGGCTACAAGGAGGCCCGGGGCGACCAGTGCGACAACTGCGGCAACCAGCTCGACCCCACCGACCTGATCGACCCGCGCTCCAAGATCAACGGCGAGACGCCTGAGTTCAAGGACACCCAGCACTGGTTCCTCGACCTGCCCGCGCTCGCCGACGCGCTGGGCGAGTGGCTCGACCAGCGCGAGGCGACCGGCCTCTGGCGCCCCAACGTCATCAAGTTCAGCCAGAACATCCTCAAGGAGATCCGGCCGCGCGCAATGACGCGCGACATCGACTGGGGCATCCCGGTGCCGGGCTGGGAGGACCAGCCGAGCAAGCGGCTCTACGTCTGGTTCGACGCGGTCATCGGCTACCTGTCGGCGTCGATCGAGTGGGCGCGCCGTCTCGGCGAGCCCGACAAGTGGCGTGAGTGGTGGAACGACGCCGAGGCGGAGTCGTACTACTTCATGGGCAAGGACAACATCGTCTTCCACTCCCAGATCTGGCCGGCCGAGCTGCTGGCCTACAACGGCCAGGGCGACAAGGGCGGCGAGCCGGGCACGTTCGGCACGCTCAACCTGCCGACCGAGGTGGTCTCCAGCGAGTTCCTCACCTTCGGCGACTCGCAGTTCTCCACCAGCCGCGGCAACGTGATCTACGTCGGCGACTTCCTGGCCCGCTACGGCCCCGACGCGCTGCGCTACTACATCTGCGCCGCCGGCCCGGAGACCTCCGACGCCGCCTTCACGTGGGCCGACTTCGTCACCCGCAACAACTCCGAGCTGGTCGCCGGCTGGGGCAACCTGGTCAACCGCACCGCGACGATGGTCGCCAAGAACTTCGGCGAGATCCCCGCGGCCGGGGCGCTGGAGGAGGTCGACGAGCAGGTGCTCGCCACCGTCCGTGAGGGCTTCACGACGGTCGGCGGGCTGATCGAGAAGCACCGGCTGCGCGCCGCGATCGCCGAGGCGATGCGCGTCGTCGGCGAGGTGAACAAGTACCTCACCGTCACCGAGCCCTACAAGATGAAGGACCAGTCGCAGCGCGAGCGCCTGGCGACCGTGCTCCACGTGGCGGCCCAGTGCGTGAGCGACTGCAACACCCTGCTCTCCCCGTTCCTGCCGCACTCCGCCAACCAGGTGCACGCCGCGCTCGGCGGCGAGGGCGAGCTCATGCCGATGCCCCGCGTCGAGCAGGTCGAGGAGCTGGAGCCCGACAACGGTGCCGGCCACGTGTCGTACTCCATCATCACGGGGGAGTACTCCGGCACGCCCGCGTGGGAGTCGCGGCCCGTGACGGTCGGTGCGCCGGTCGCGAAGCCGACGCCGATCTTCACCAAGCTCGACCCGTCGGTGGTCGAGGAGGAGCTCGCGCGGTTCGGCGCCTGAGCCGAGGGCGGCCTGACTAGGCTCTGCGGCATGTCCTCCGAAACCGCCGAGATGTACCTGCCGCACTTCGTGGTGAAGCAGAAGCTCACCATGATGATCAACCGCTACGAGATCTCGGAGTCCGACGAGGCGGGCAACCCGACCCGGCTGATGGCCCTGGCCGAGCAGAAGCGGATGGCGTTCAAGGAGCAGGTCACCTTCTACTCCGACGCCGGCAAGTCGCGGCCGGTCTTCGGGTTCAAGGCACGCAAGAAGCTCGACCTCAACGCCGGGTACGACATCACCGACGAGGGCGGCGCGCAGATCGGCTACTTCAAGAAGGACTTCGGCGCCTCGCTGCTGCGCTCGACCTTCCACGTGGAGGGCCCCGGCTACACGGGCACCGGCCAGGAGCGAAACCAGGTCGTCGGACTGCTGCGCCGTTTCACCGACGTCGACTTCCTGCCGATCCACTTCGACTTCCTCGACCCGAGCGGCCAGCCGCTGTTCTCCGTCGAGCGCAAGATGTCGATCGGCGACCGCTACCGCGTCACCGTGCCCGACCAGCGGGTCGACTTCCGGGTCGCTGCGGCGATCGCGGTCGGCCTCGACGCGCTCATGTCGCGCTGAAGCGCGTCGTGGCGATGTATCCCGAGGTCCGCGCGGCCGTCGCGGCGGACACCACGCCCGACCTCGCCGCGCCCGGGTTCGACCTCGCCGCGCACCGCGAGCAGCTGCGCCGGTTCAACCTGCGCCAGCCGCGCGAGGAGGTCGCCTCGGTCGAGGACGTCGACGCAGACGGGGTGCCCTGCCGGCTCTACACGCCGGCCGACCCGCTCCCGGGCCTCGCGGTCCACGCGCACGGCGGCGGCTTCGTGCTCAACGACGTCGACGTGCACGACGGTGTCTGCCGCCGCTTCGCCAACAGGCTGCGCCGGCCGGTGCTGAGCGTGGACTACCGCCGCCCGCCCGAGGCGAAGTTCCCCGCGGCGCCCGACGACCTCGACACGGTGGTCGGGTGGCTGCGCCGCGAGGGCCCGCCCGGGCCGTACGCCGCCCACGGCGACTCCGCCGGCGCCAACCTCGCGCTGGTCGCGGCGCTGCGCAACCCCGGCTTCTTCCGGGTGGTCGCGCTCATCTACCCCTTCCTCGACCCGCGCAGCAGCTTCCCGTCCTGGTCCGAGGGCGCCGAGTGGGGCTTCGACCCGTCGGAGGCGACCTGGTACTGGGAGCAGTACGCCCGCTCCGAGGCCGACTACGACGACCCCGACCTCGCGCCGCTCCTCTCCGACCGGCTCGACTCCCTGCCGCCGACGTTCGTCGCCACCGCCGAGCACGACCCGCTGCGCGACGAGGGCGAGGAGCTCGCGCGGCGGCTCGCCGAGGCCGGCGTCGAGACGGTCGGCATCCGCTGCCTGGGTCAGACCCACGGCTTCTGGAGGCACGCGCAGTTCACCGCCTCCGAGCCCCTGGTGCGCCAGGTCGCCGCCTATCTTGACCAGCATCTGGGCTGAGGGATCGGGTTGTCTCCCAGCATCGCCGTGCACTTCCATCCTGGCTGGCCGCACGGCGACCGCACCGTCATCGAGGCGATCGCGCGTGACGGCGCCTATCGCAGTCAGTGGGTCACCGGTACGTCCAACGGTGGGCTCACGGCAGCGCCCGGCGGGCATCGATGGCTGTGGGAGAGCAGGCTCTTCGCCGGCAGGTACGACGACGCCGATCCTGGCGCGCGACCGGTGTACGGCGCGTGGAACCGTCACGACGACCCCTACGGCGCCTCTCCGCGCTTCGGGTCGGCTTACCTCCGGCTGAGGTCAGAGGCAGTGGCGAGGTCGACGTTCTGCTGGCCCGACAGCGTCTACGAGCCGCGGGCGATCGGTGGCGCCGAGAAGCTGGAGGAGCTGTGCCGGCTCGCAGACGCCGGTCGACTGGATCCCCACCTGCTCCCGGCGACGGCGGCCGACCTCCCGCTCGACGACCCGTTGAACGACTACGTTGAGGCCCACGTCCACGACGGCCTGGACCTGGGCAGCGACGTCGAGGCCCTCGTCGTCGACCCCTCCGACCTGGACGAGCACACCGGCTCGCTCGCCGCCTTGGGCGCCCTCGGCATCCGGGTCGAGACACACCCGGGTTACGAAGTGGACGCCGCCGACATCGCGGAGGACTACCGCGGCGAGGTCCCGGTGCGGCTCGCGCGGCGCCTCGGTGGAGGGGTCACCCCGGCTCGGCTCGCCGCGGCTGCGCTGAGCGGCGAGCACGATCCACAGGCGGTCAAGTGGCTGTGGCACTGCCTGGCCCGCTTCGGTCGTGCTGTCTGAGGGTCGGCCGACGCCGTCGTCGTCCCACCCCTCTGGAACACTTTCCCCATGCGCGTTCACCTGGGTTCCGACCATGCCGGCCTCGAGCTGAAGGACCACCTCATGACCTGGCTGGTCGACCACGGCTACGAGCCGGTCGACCACGGGCCGTTCGTCTACGACGCGCTCGACGACTACCCCTGCTTCTGCCTGCGGGCCGCCGAGGGCGTGGCGGGCGACCAGGCCGAGGGCATCGAGAGCCTCGGTGTGGTGATCGGCGGTTCCGGCAACGGCGAGCAGATCTCCGCCAACAAGGTCGAGGGCATCCGCTGTGCGCTGGTGTGGTCGGAGGAGACCGCCGCCCTCGCGCGCGAGCACAACGACGCCAACGTGGTCTCGGTCGGTGGCCGGATGCACTCCGTCGACGACATGACCCGCTTCGTCGAGGTCTTCCTCACGACCCCGTTCAGCCACGACGAGCGCCATGTGCGCCGCATCGGCCAGGTCAGCACCTACGACGAGACCAAGGAGTTGCCGCCCCTCCCGGAGTCGGCGCTGCGCGGGCCGGATGCCTGAGGGGCACACCCTCCGTCGGCTCGCCGACGACCTGACCGCTGCGTTCGCCGGGCGCTCGGTCCGCGTCGCCTCGCCCCAGGGCCGCTTCGCCGCCGACGCCGAGCAGATCGACGGCCTCCACTTCCTCGGAGCCGACTCAGCCGGCAAGCACCTGTTCATCGAGCTCGACGGCGACCGGTTCGTCCACGTCCACCTCGGCCTGATCGGCCAGTTCGACGTGCACACCGGTGTCGAGGAGGTGCCCGCACCCGTGGGTGCGGTGCGGCTGCGCCTCGTCACGGTCCCCGTCGACGGCGCGCCGACGGCGTACGCCGACCTCCGCGGCGCCATCCTGTGCGACCTCGTCGGCCCCGCCCGGCGCGAGGAGATCCTGGGGCGGCTCGGCCCCGACCCGCTGCGGGCCGACGCCGACCCCGACCTCGCGTGGAGCCGGATCTCGCGCAGCCACCGGCCGATCGGCGACCTGCTCATGGACCAGAAGGTCCTGGCCGGCGTCGGCAACGTCTACCGGGCCGAGGTGCTCTTCCGGCACCGCATCCACCCCCTGCGCCCCGGCAACACCCTGCGCGTCGGCCAGTGGCGGGCGATGTGGGCCGACCTGGTCGAGCTGATGGCCGAGGGCGTGCGGTCCGGGCGCATCGACACCGTGCGCCCCGAGCACACCCCCGAGGCGATGGGTCGGCCGCCGCGCAAGGACGACCACGGGGGCGAGGTCTACGTCTACCGGCGCACGTCGATGCCCTGCCTGCTGTGCGGCTCGACCATCCGCACGGGTGAGCTCGTGGGACGCAACATCTTCTGGTGCCCCAAATGTCAACCAACCTTCCGCTCCCGCGCCGTACGATCTGCCAGCAACACCCCTGAGACGTCGCGAGGAGCTCGGCCATGAGTTCTTCCGCTGAGCGCCGTACGAACACCGGCACCGGCTCGCGGGTCAGCGCCGCCTTCGGCCGGGTGGTGCCGCGGGGCACGCGGATGCTGTCGGCGCTGGTGGTCTCGACCGTGCTCATCGGGCTGGCGATCTGGCAGTTCGAGACGTACGCCCCGCTCGTCACGCTTCTGGTGCCGCTCGTGGTCTCCAGCCTGGTGCTCGGCCCGCGCCAGCTGCCGTGGTTCGTGGTCTTCGTGCTGCTGATCCTCGCGGTCGTCGTGCCGACGCAGGAGATCACCGTCCGCACGACGGTGGCCGTCGTCATCATGTTCGGCCTCGGGTTCCTGGTGCTGCTCTCGTCCTTCCGCCGGTCGCGGCTGGGCGTGGCGGGCATCCAGGGCGAGCAGATGTTCGTCGACCTCCGCGACCGCATCCTGCGCCAGGGCGGCATCCCCGCCCTGCCCCCGGAGTGGTACGCCGCTGCCGAGCTGCGCTCCGCCGGTGGCACGCCCTTCGCCGGCGACTTCGTGGTGGCCTCGCGGGTCGGTGACCGGCTCGAGGTGGCGGTCGTCGACGTGTCGGGCAAGGGCCAGGGCGCCGGCACGCGCGCGCTGCTGCTCTCCGGCGCGATCGGTGGCCTGCTGAGCGCACTGCCACCCAGCGAGTTCCTCGCCGCCGCCAACACGTTCCTCCTCCGCCAGGACTGGGACGAGGGCTTCGCGACCGCCATCCACCTCTCCCTCGACCTCACCACCGGCCGCTACGACCTCCGCACCGCCGGCCACCCGCCCGCCGCGCTGCGCCACGCGGGATCGGGTCGCTGGGAGGTCGTCGAGACCGAGGGCCCGGTGCTCGGGCTCATCGACGACGCCACCTACGACGCCACCTCGGGGCAGATGCGCCCGGGCGACGCGCTGCTGCTCTACACCGACGGCATGGTCGAGACCCGCAACCGCGACATCAGCCTGGGCATCGACAAGATGCTCGGCCAGTTCGAGCGGCTGCTGCGCGGCGAGTTCGAGGGTGGGGCGTCCCGGCTCGTGGAGGCGCTGGGATCGCGCAACGACGACGCCGCGCTGCTGCTGGTCCACCGCCGCTGAGCGCGGGCCGGGCCGAATGGGGAGGGTGCCCGACGGTGTGGCACCATGACTCCCGCACCGGCGATGGAGACGTCGACCGGGGTGCGCGGATGTAGCTCAATGGTAGAGCCCCAGTCTTCCAAACTGGCTACGCGGGTTCGATTCCCGTCATCCGCTCCAAGCAGGCTCCACGGCACGTCGCGGGGCCGGTTTGGCGGGGCGTAGCGTAGTGGCTAGCGCGCCTGCTTTGGGAGCAGGAGATCGCAGGTTCGAGTCCTGTCGCCCCGACCGGTCGGCCACGGCACGGGCGTGATTCGGCCTGTGCCCCGCCCGTCGATAGACTGACGAGGTTTGCGGCCGTCGGCTTCCCCCGTGCGTGCGGCCGTGCCGATCCCCGTACGACCCCATGGACGACTCATGTGGTCCGCCCATTGACCTTTCAGCATCAGGAGACATTTGTGAAGAGCGCCGTCGAGACCTTGAGCCCAACCCGGGCCAAGCTGACCGTCGAGGTGCCCTTCGAGGAGCTCAAGCCGAGCCTCGACGCGGCCTACCAGAAGATCGCGAAGCAGATCAACGTCCCGGGCTTCCGCCGCGGCAAGGTCCCGCCGGCGGTCATCGACCGCCAGGTCGGTCGCGGCCCGGTCCTCGACGAGGCGATCAACGCCGTCGTCCCGCAGCAGTACATGGCCGCGCTCCAGGAGCACGACCTCGAGCCGCTGGCCCAGCCCGAGATCGAGGTGACGAAGTTCGAGGACAACGAGTCCCTCGAGTTCACCGCCGAGGTCGACGTCAAGCCCGACTTCGAGCTGCCCGCCTACGACGGCCTCGAGGCCAGCGTCGAGGACATCGAGATCACCGACGCCGACGTCGAGGAGCAGGTCGAGGCGCTGCGTGAGCGCTTCGGCACCCTCGTACCGGTCGAGCGCGCAGCCGCCGACGGCGACTTCGTGACCATCGACCTCACCGCCGCCAAGGACGGCGAGACCGTCGAGGGTGGCGAGGTCACCGGCATGTCCTACAAGGTCGGCCGCGGCGGCATGATCGACGGCCTCGACGAGGCCCTCGTCGGCCTGTCCGCCGGCGACGACACCACCTTCGACTCCGAGCTCGTCGGTGGCGACCTGGTCGGCGAGCCGGTCCAGGTGACCGTGAAGGTGACCGCCGTCCAGGAGCAGCAGCTCCCCGACGTCGACGACGAGTTCGCCCAGCTCGCCTCCGAGTTCGACACCGCCGAGGAGCTCACCGCCGACGTGCGCGAGCGCCTCGGCCGCGGCAAGCGCCTCGAGCAGGCCGCCGCCGCCCGCGACGCGGTGCTCGAGGCCCTCCTCGAGAAGGTCTCCATCCCGCTTCCCGAGGTGATGGTCACCGACGAGCTCAACGCGCGTCGCCAGAACGTCGAGCAGCAGCTCGGCTTCGCCGGCATCACCATGGAGAAGTACCTCGAGGACGAGGGCCAGACCCAGGAGGAGTTCGAGGCCGACCTCGAGCGCCGGGTCCGCGACGCCGTCGC
This sequence comes from Nocardioides sp. BE266, assembly GCF_031457855.1. Taxonomy (NCBI): domain Bacteria; kingdom Bacillati; phylum Actinomycetota; class Actinomycetes; order Propionibacteriales; family Nocardioidaceae; genus Nocardioides; species Nocardioides sp. BE266. The sequence continues at coordinate 46,620 of NZ_JAURTI010000009.1, forward strand.
CGCCCAGTTCATCCTCGACAAGATCGCGAAGAAGGAGGAGTTCGGCATCGACCAGGCCGAGCTCTCCGAGCACCTCGTGCGGCGCGCCCAGCAGTCCGGCCAGGACCCGCAGGAGTTCGCCAACCACATGTTCGAGCACAACCACATCCCCGAGCTCGTGCAGGAGATCCTGCGCGGCAAGGCGCTCGCGACGATCGTGGAGTCCGCGACCGTCAAGGACGCCTCGGGCAACGTGGTCGAGCTGAAGAACCTGCGCCCCGACGGCACCATCGGCGACCCCGCCGAGGAGGCTGCTGCCGAGGAGCCCGCCGAGGCCTGAGCCTCCGCGCACCTAGCGACCGGCGTCCACCCCTAGGGTGGGCGCCGGTCGCCATTCCCCCTGGTCTTGCTGGCCCCCGCGTGCGCGTCAGGCGGTGGCGGCCAGCACGTCGAGCGCGTAGCGGGCCAGTCCCGCGCGCTGCGCCACGTAGTGGGCGACGGCGTCCTGGTCGTCCTCGCCCAGCGCCTCGACCGGGATGCTCGGCATGCCGTTGAAGAGCATCAGGCACACCGCGTGCGAACGCCGGAGCACGGCGGGGTCGACCGCAGCGCCCTCGGCCGCCAGCCCGTCGGCGTACGCCGTCAGGCACGCCTCGGCGCGCTCGGGCAGGTCCTCGGCACCGCACCGGCGCATCTGGATCTCGCCGACGAGCAGCTGGGAGAGGTCGAAGCCCACTGGCTGGGGCCGCCAGAACCCGTAGTCGATCAGGGTGAAGCCGTCGGCCCCGGGGTGGCGCAGCAGGTTGTTGGGGCACGCGTCACCGTGCGAGGCACGGTGGGGGAGGGCGGCGAACTCCTGCGCGAGGCGGTCGACGCCGTTGATCGCCGCCGCCAGCTCCTCGCGCAGGGGCCCGAAGTGCTCGGCCACGGCCGGGTGCTGCCAGACACCCTCGTCGGCGAAGAGCGGAAAGACGGTGTGGGCGAGCCGACCGTCCACGAAGAAGTGGATCAGCCACGGCTGGGGGTCGAGGGCGGCGAGCTCGTCCACCCGGGGGCTGCCCGACATCCGGCCGAGCAGGTGGGCCGCCCTCGTGTAGGTCTCGTCGGTCCACGGGGTCGCGTCGGACTCGACCGACTCGAGCCAGAGCACCGCCGTGTCGTCGGGCCGGTCGTCGATCCGGAGGGCCCTCGGCATCGTGAGGCCGTCGGGCAGGCGCTCGGCGAGGTCGGAGCCGTAGACGAGGACCTCCGAGCGCCAGGGCACCGTGGTCGAGGCCCACTCGGCCACCTCGGGCGGGACGAAGGCGAACATCGGGGAGTGCCGCCAGTGGCGCACCGCCTTGACGAAGAACGTGAACGGCCGGGCTCCGTGACCGGTGTCGGCATGGCCGCGGACCCAGGTCCGCGAACCAGTCAGCATCGACTCGAGGTCGTAGTCGACCGCCTCGGCCGCCGAGTCGACCAGGGAGACCTCCGGTACGCCCCAGAGGTCGGCGACCAGCGACGCCAGCTCGCTGTCGGTGACGTCGGCGTCCCCCAGGAGCTCACGCCGGGGACGTACCGACCCGCCGGGCGTGAAAGTTGCTTTCATGGTCAAAGAAGGTAAGTTGCTTTCATGACTGGTGTCAAGAGGATTCCCGCGGCGGAGCCGCACCTCCCGATGCTGATGGGGATGCTGTTCGGGCGGGTGCGCGACCGGCTGGCCGTGGAGGCGCCCGACCTCCGCCCCTCGCAGCTGCGCGTGCTCGAGTGGCTGCCGCCCGAGGGCATGACGATCAGCGAGCTCGCCGAGTGCGTCGACATGACCACCCAGGGATGCGGCCAGTTCGTACGACAGCTCGCGGAGCTCGGCATGGTCGAGGTGGCCGTCGCCGAGCACGACGCGCGTGCGCGGCGCGTCACGATCACCCCGGCCGGCCGGGAGGCCCTGGGGCGGGCCTCCGCGGTGCTCGAGGCCTGCGACGCCGCGTGGGCCGAGCAGGTAGGGCGGGAGCGCTACCGCGTGTTCCGCGAGGTGCTGGAGGAGGTCGCGCTCGGCTGACGTGTCGGTTCGGCGGGAGGAATCCGCTGTGGGCGAACAGGGTGGGTCTTCGCGTGGAAGTGTCCGTCCTTCCGGCTAGTGTCGCCAGCGTGAACCAGAACTCCAGCCCAGCCCTCTCGCCTGAGATGAACGGCGCCGGTGGGATGTATGGCCTCGACGACCACATCTACCAGCGCCTCCTCCGCGAGCGCATCGTCTTCCTCGGCTCGGAGGTGCGCGACCAGAACGCCAACGCGATCTGCGCCCAGCTCCTCCTGCTCTCCGCCGAGGACCCGGAGGCCGACATCTTCCTCCACATCAACAGCCCCGGTGGCTCGGTGGACGCCGGCATGGCGATCTACGACACGATGAACTACATCCCCAACGACGTGGCGACGGTCGGCATGGGTCTCGCGGCCTCGATGGGCCAGTTCCTGCTGTGCGCCGGCACCAAGGGCAAGCGCTACGCCCTGCCCCACGCGCGCATCATGATGCACCAGCCCTCCTCGGGCATGGGCGGCTCGGCCTCCGACATCAAGATCCAGGCCCAGCAGTCCCTGCACATCAAGAAGGTGCTGCTCGACCTGATCGCCGAGCACACCGGCCAGACCGTCGAGCAGGTCGTCGCCGACGCCGACCGCGACCGGTGGTTCACCGCCGACCAGGCGGTCGAGTACGGCCTGGTCGACCAGGTGATCACCAGTGCCCGCGAGGCAGCCGACGAGGGTCGCCCGGCCCGGAAGCAGGACTGAACATGAACTACTACATCCCGCAGTGGGAAGAGCGGACCTCCTACGGTTTCCGCCGCATCGACCCCTACGCCAAGCTCTTCGAGGAGCGGATCATCTACCTCGGCACGCCGATCAGCGACGACGTGGCCAACGCGGTCATCGCCCAGCTGATGTGCCTGGAGACGATGAACCCCGACACCGACATCAGCATCTACATCAACAGCCCCGGTGGCTCGTTCACGGCGCTGACCGCGATCTACGACACGATGAAGTTCATCAAGCCCGACGTGCAGACCGTGTGCCTGGGCCAGGCGGCCTCCGCAGCGGCGATCCTGCTCGGCGCCGGTGCCAAGGGCAAGCGGATGGCGCTGCCCAACAGCCGCATCCTGATCCACCAGCCCTACACCGAGGGCACGTTCGGCCAGACCTCCGACATCGAGATCCAGGCCAACGAGATCCTGCGGATGCGCGAGCTGCTGGAGAAGATGATCGCCGACTCGAGCGGCAAGGACATCGACCAGGTCAGCCGTGACATCGAGCGCGACAAGATCCTGACCGCCGAGCAGGCTGTGGAGTACGGCCTCATCGACGCGGTCATCGAGTCCCGCAAGGGCGCCCCGGCGCTCGCCTGACACACCAAAAACATGATCGGCGACATCTCGTGTCCGGCCCCCGCAGGGGGCCGGCTCGGGGTACCGTCGTGGGGCCCGTTGCAGGGTGATGACAGCCGGGCTCCCCGACCGGCGAGACTGGAGGACACGACTCGTGGCACGTATCGGTGACGGCGGCGACCTGCTCAAGTGCAACTTCTGCGGAAAGAGCCAGAAGCAGGTCAAGAAGCTCATCGCGGGACCCAACGTCTACATCTGCGACGAGTGCATCGAGCTCTGCAACGAGATCATCGAGGAGGAGCTCGCCGAGGGCTCCGAGGTGAGCCTCGAGGAGCTCCCGAAGCCTCGTGAGATCTTCGAGTTCCTCAACTCCTACGTCATCGGCCAGGAGCACGCGAAGAAGTCGCTGGCCGTCGCGGTCTACAACCACTACAAGCGCGTCCAGGCGGGCCTGCAGCCGGTCTCCGGCAAGGCCAAGGACGACGTGGTCGAGGTCGCGAAGTCCAACATCCTCGTCATCGGGCCCACCGGCTGCGGCAAGACCTACCTCGCCCAGACCCTCGCCCGGATGCTCAACGTCCCCTTCGCGATCGCCGACGCCACGGCGCTGACCGAGGCCGGCTACGTCGGCGAGGACGTCGAGAACATCCTCCTCAAGCTCATCCAGGCCGCCGACTACGACGTCAAGAAGGCCGAGACGGGCATCATCTACATCGACGAGATCGACAAGGTGGCCCGCAAGGCGGAGAACCCCTCGATCACGCGCGACGTCTCCGGCGAGGGCGTCCAGCAGGCGCTGCTGAAGATGCTCGAGGGCACCACGGCCTCGGTGCCCCCGCAGGGCGGGCGCAAGCACCCGCACCAGGAGTTCATCCAGATCGACACCACCAACATCCTGTTCATCGTGGGTGGTGCCTTCGCCGGGCTCGAGCAGATCATCGAGCAGCGCGTGGGCAAGAAGTCGCTCGGCTTCACCGCCGAGGTCCGCGGCGCCGCCGAGCGCGAGGCCGACGACCTGCTCGCCCAGGTGCGACCGGAAGACCTCACCAAGTTCGGCCTGATCCCCGAGTTCATCGGTCGCCTGCCGCTCATCGCGAGCGTGAGCAAGCTCGACCGCGAGGCGCTCGTGCAGATCCTCACCGAGCCGCGCAACGCGCTCATCAAGCAGTACCAGAAGCTCTTCGACCTCGACGGCGTCGAGCTCGAGTTCACCGACGACGCGATCGACTCGATCGCCGAGGCGGCACTCGAGCGGGGCACCGGTGCCCGCGGCCTCCGCGCGATCATCGAGGAGGTCCTCCTCTACGTGATGTACGACGTCCCCTCCCGCGGCGATGTCGGCAAGGTGATCGTCACCCGCGAGGTGGTCGAGGACGACGTCGCCCCGACGCTGATCCCGCGCGAGTCCGAGGCCAAGAAGAAGAAGTCGGCCTGATCCCAGGCTCCCCACCCACCCGGGGTGACTAGCCCCGACTAGTCATTTCGGACTATTCGGGACTAACGACCGTGCCCCTGCGTCATGGCCCGGAGACACTGGCGTCTCACCCGTCGTGTGGGAAGGGGAACCCGTGGGGATCGATCAGAAGCGGCCGCTCGCCGGCTTCGCACTGGTCGCGGTGCTCTGTGCCGTGCTGATGACCTTCTCGGTGGCGCGCGGCTGGGGAGTGGACCTGTTCCACCCGGGCCGACCGATCGTGGCCGCCGCCCACGGTGACGCCGCCCCGCGCACCCACGCACGGCCCGCACGGCAGGCTCCGGCGACTCCCGTGAGCGTCCCGACCGAGCTGAGCACCCAGCCCCTGGGCACCGCCTCCGGCGCCCCGGTGACGAAGGTCTCGGCCCATGCCGGACCCGCTCGCTCGCGAGGGCGGTCCGAGGACACCGCCTCGACGACGGTGACCGCCTCGACCACGTCGACCAGCGACTCGGACGTCGAGCAGACCGACCAGCAGACCGACACGCAGGCCGACCGGGCCGCCGAGCGTGCGATCCGTCAGGCGCTGCGCGAGGCCGAGAAGGCCCAGCGCAAGGCCGAGCGCGACGCGGCCAGGACGGCCCGTCACGCGGAGCACGAGGCCGCGAAGGCCACCCGGCAGGCCGAGCGCGAGGCGGCCCAGGCTGCTCGTGCGGCCGAGCGCGAGGCGGCCAAGGCCCAGCGGCAGGCGGAGCACGAGGCGGCCAAGGCCCAGCGGCAGGCGGAGCACGATGCGGCCAAGGCCGCCCGTGACGCCGAGCGCGAGGCGGCGAAGGCCGCCAAGGAGGCCGAGCGCGAGGCGGCGAAGGCCCAGCGGCAGGCCGAGCAAGAGGCGGCGAAGGCCGCCAAGGAGGCCGAGCGCGAGGCGGCCCAGGCTGCCCGTGAGGCGGAGCGCGCGGCCGCAGAGGCCGCCCGGGACGCCGCGAAGGCCGCTCGTCACCCCTGAGGTGGACTAGCCCATCTCGGGCCTGTCGAAAACTTCTCGCCGGAACCGTGTCATGGACCGGCGTGATCCGCGTCTCGTTGGCATGTGGGGCGAAGACCCGTTACGGGCAGACGAGAAGCGACCGATCATCGCGGCGGTCCTGGTGGCTGTGCTCTGCCTGGTCCTGATGCTCCTCATGTGAGCCGGCGTGCCCGGCTGCGGCCTCGTGGGTCCGCAGCCGGGTTCGCATCCTGACCGGCGCCGGTCAGCCCTCGGTCGGCGCCAGCTCCGCGCTCACGCGCAGCTCGGTGGCCGCGTCGTCGGTGGTGAAGACGAGCTCGCCGACGATCGTGCCGACCGCCCGCAGGTCGTCCTCGGCCTGCTGGGCCGCCGTGACCAGGCCCTCCGGGCCGGTGATCTCGACCCGCGACAGCGGCGCCCGCATCTTGGCCTTGGCCTGCGACTTCGCGCCCCGGATGCCGGTCAGCGCCGCCGCCACGGCGTCGAGCACGAGCGGCTGGGACGCCGCGGCAGACCCGAGGTCGGCGGCCGTCGGCCACGCGGCGTGGTGGATGGAGCCGTCCTGCCACCACGACCACACCTCCTCGGTGGCGTACGGCAGGAAGGGCGCCAGCAGCCGCAGCTGGGTGTGCAGCGCGATGGCCAGCGTGGCCTTGGCCGACTCGGTCGCGGCGCCGCCGTCGGCGTCGTACGCGCGCTCCTTGACCAGCTCGAGGTAGTCGTCGCAGAACTCCCAGAAGAACTTCTCGGTGACCTCGAGGGCGGTCGTGTAGTCGTAGGCGTCGAACGCCTCGGTGGCCTTGCGGACCACGATCTCGAGCCGGCCCAGGAGGGCGCAGTCGACCGGCGCGCTGACGGCGCTGGGGACCAGCGTCGTGGCGCCGACGTTGCCGAGGACGAACTTCGACGCGTTGAGCACCTTCATCGCCAGTCGGCGGCCGACCTTCATCTGCGACTCGTCGAAGGGCGAGTCGAGGCCCGGGCGACCGATCGCGGCACGCCAGCGGACGGCGTCGGCGCCGTAGGTGTCGAGGATGTCGGTCGGGACGACGACGTTGCCCTTGGACTTCGACATCTTCTTGCGGTCGGGGTCGACGATGAAGCCGGAGATCATCGCGTGCGACCACGGCACGACCTGGAACTCGTAGTCGGCGCGGACCACGCGCGAGAAGAGCCAAGTGCGGATGATGTCGTGCGCCTGGGTGGCGAGGTCGTAGGGGAAGACCCGCTGGAACAGGTCGTCGTCCACCTCCCACATGCCGGCGATCTGGGGCGTGAGCGAGGAGGTCGCCCAGGTGTCCATCACGTCGGGGTCGCCGACGAAGCCGCCGGGCTTGCCTCGCTGGTCCTCGGTGTAGCCGCCGGGGGCCTGCGTCGACGGGTCGATCGGGAGCTGGTCCTCGGTGGGCAGCAGCGGGTGGTCGTGGTCGGGCTCGCCGTCGGCGTCGAGGGGGTACCAGACCGGGAACGGGATGCCGAAGAACCGCTGGCGCGAGATCAGCCAGTCGCCGTTGAGGCCGCCGACCCAGTTGTCGTAGCGGTGCTTCATGTGGGCGGGGATCCAGGTGATCTCCTCGCCGCGGACCAGCATCTCCTTGCGGAGCCCGGCGTCGCGACCGCCGTTCTTGATGTACCACTGGCGGGTGGCGACGATCTCGAGCGGCTTGTCGCCCTTCTCGTAGAAGTTCGCCATGCGCTGGGTGGCCTTCGGCTCGCCGTCGAGGTCACCGGACTCGCGCAGCAGCGCGACCATCGCCTCGCGGGCGCTGAAGGTCGTCTTGCCCGCCAGCTGCTCGTACGCCGACTCGGCGGAGGCCAGCCACTCGGGGGTCTCGCGGAGGATGCGGCCGTCGCGGCCGACCACGGTGCGGATGGGCAGGTCGAGCTCGCGCCACCACATGACGTCGGTGAGGTCGCCGAAGGTGCAGCACATGGCGATGCCGGCGCCCTTGTCGGGCTCGGCGGCGGGGTGGGCGAGGACCGGGATCTCGACGCCGAAGACCGGCGAGGTGACCGTGGTGCCGAAGACGTCCTGGTAGCGCTCGTCGTCGGGGTGCGCGATCAGCGCGACCACGCTCGGGATGAGCTCGGGGCGCGTGGTCTCGATGTGGATCGGGCTGCCGTCGGCCTTGTGGAACGCGACGCGGTGGTAGTGACCGGGGTAGTCGCGGGCCTCGAGCTCGGCCTGGGCGACGGCGGTCTGGAAGGTGACGTCCCACAGGGTCGGGGCCTCGGAGAGGTAGGCCTCGCCGCGGGCGTAGTTGCGCAGGAACGCGCGCTGGCTGACCGTGCGGGAGTGGTCGCCGATCGTCGTGTAGGTCGGGTTCCACTGGACCGACAGGCCGAGCTGGCGCCACAGCGCCTCGAAGGCCTTCTCGTCCTCGACGACGAGCTGCTCGCACAGCTCGATGAAGTTGGGTCGGCTGACCGACACCTGGCGCTTCGGGTCCGGCTTCTCCGGCGGGGTGAAGTCGGGGTCGTAGGGCAGCGTCGGGTCGCAGCGGACGCCGAAGTAGTTCTGGACGCGACGCTCGGTCGGCAGGCCGTTGTCGTCCCAGCCGATCGGGTAGAAGACGGCCTTGCCCTGCATGCGCTGGTAGCGCGCGATGAGGTCGGTGTGGCTGTAGGAGTAGACGTGGCCGACGTGCAGCGAGCCGCTCACGGTCGGCGGCGGGGTGTCGATGGAGTAGACGTTCTCGCGCGGCTGGGTGCGGTCGAAGGCGTAGGTGTCGTTGTCGGCCCACGCCTTGGACCACTTGTCCTCCAGGCCCTCCAGCGCCGGACGCTCCGGTACGACGACAGCACGCGGATCGGTGCTGGTCGTCTCCGGGGCAGGGGTGCTGGGGTTCTCAGTCATGCCAGAAGTCTATTGACGGGCCTCCGGCCTGCGAAAACGAGTATCGACCGGGCGGTCGATCGCCCTAGCGTGCAGCCATGGACGACGCCCTCACATTGGAGTTCTTCGCCAGCCCGCGACCCTTCCTCGACGCGGCCGGTGCGCTGCTCGAGGCGGAGCCGGTGCTGGGGAGCGTGATCGCCAGCGTGAGCCAGCGGGTCGAGCGCGAGCTGGACGCCGGGATCGACTCCTGGGCCGATGTGGACGCGCCGTTCGCGCGATGGTGGCTGGTCGTCCGCGACGGCTCCGGTCAGGTCGTCAGCGCCGTGATGCGGACCGCGACGTTCAAGCCCTACCCGACCTTCGCGCTGCCGATGCCCGACGCGGCCGCCCGCGCGCTGGCGGCCGCGCTGCACGAGCGCGGCGAGCTCCTCGGCGGCGCCAACGGCGCGCTCCCGGGCGCGGAGGTGCTGGCCCGCACGACGGCGGAGCTGGCCGGGGCAGAGCTGGTCACGGACAAGGCGACCCGGCTCTGGGAGGCCACGTCCGTCGACGTCCCGCCGGCGCCCGAGGGCCGCCTGCGGCAGGCGACGGAGGACGACGCGGAGCTGGTGCTCGCGTGGTTCACCGCGTTCCACGAGGAGGCCGACGAGCAGGCGGGTCGCGCGCCCGACCCCCACTCCGGGGAGCACAACACCCTTGACAGCGTGCTGGTGCGGATCCGCGAGGGCATCGAGTGGCTGTGGGAGCTGCCGGACGGCACGGTCGCGCACCTGTCCGGCGCCGGGCTGCCGTCGTACGGCGTCGGGCGGATCGGTCCGGTCTACACGCCCAAGGAGCACCGCGGCCGCGGCATCGCGTCGTACGTCGTGGGGGAGCTGACGCGGCGTGGGCTCGAGGCCGGCACCCGGATGTGCCTGTTCACCGACCAGGCCAACCCGACGTCGAACAAGATCTACGCGAGCCTGGGCTACGAGCCGGTCATCGACATGGCCGAGCACCTCGTCAGGGTCCCGCCGACCCCCTAGGCTCGCCCGATGCGGCGTACGACACTGGCCCTCGCGCTCCTCCCGCTCAGCCTCGTCCTCCCCGTCACGGCGGCACCGGCCTCGGTGCCCGCGGGTGGTGCGGCGGACGACGCGAAGGCGGCGCCCCGCGTGCACCGGATCGGCGGGTGCGAGGTCTTCCCCGCCGACAACCCGTGGAACCAGCGCATCGACAAGCGGCCCGAGTGGAAGTGGTCGGACGCGATCGTCGGCAAGCAGCTCGCCGGGCACGACCTCCACCTCGACCTCGGCACGACCGAGGAGTACTACGGCATCCCGGTCAACGTGGTGCCGCAGGACCAGCCGCTGCTGCCGCTGCAGTTCGGCGTCGACGGCGAGGACTACGGCGACGAGAGCGACCGCGGCCCCGTCTTCGTCCCGGCCGACGCCGCGATCGAGGGCGGCAGCCGCTCCGAGCCCGACCCGGGGGATGGCGACCGGCACGTCCTCGCCGTGCGCAGCGGCACGTGCGAGCTCATCGAGCTGTACGCCGCCGAGCGGGTGCGCGACGCGTCGGGCCAGGTCGTGGCCTGGCGGGCCGCCGCCGCCGCGCGCTGGGACCTGTCGTCCAACAAGCTGCGGCCGGCACGGTGGACCTCCGCCGACGCCGCGGGCCTGCCGATCACGCCGGGCCTGCTGTCCTACGAGGAGGCCGCGTCGGGCCGGATCACCCACGCGCTCCGCTTCACGATGCCGAGCGCCCGTAGCGCCTACACCTGGCCGGCCCGCCACTGCGGCCCGAGCGGCAACACCGCGCGGGACCTGCCGGCGTACGGGCTGCGGTTCCGGTTGCCGAGGTCGTTCCCGGCCCACCGCTACACCGGCGTGGCGCGCACCATCGTCAAGGCGATGAAGAAGTACGGCCTGGTCTACGCCGACCAGGGCTCGGCGATGTACGTCACCGGCACCGCCGACCCGCGGTGGGAGGACGCGCTCGACCAGTTCCGCGCGAAGCCGCTCGACGGCAAGGCGCTCCAGGTCGTGAAGCCGTGGCGCAAGGTGGTGTCCTGCTAGGAGCCCTCGAACCGGTCGCCGAGGAAGTAGGCCAGAGACGGGAGGAACGTCGGGTCGTCCTGGGTGTCGTAGAGCCACTTCAGCGTCAGGCTGCGACCGTCGACCAGCTCGAAGCTGACGCGCTGGTGCCGCCACCGGGTGAAGGGCTCTGCGCGGACGACCTGGTCCCAGGGCACGAACACGGCCCTGCGGTCGGCCAGCAGCTCGTCCGGCGTGCGGCGGCGTGCCGCCCGGAGCATGGCGGTGTAGGACCCCATGCCCTTCGCGCTGTCGCCGAGCCGCATCCCCCTCAGCACGAGGCCGTGGGTGAGGAGGAAGCAGTAGCCCCCGGACCGGAAGGCACCCGCGCACCTGACCCGACCGATCACCGAGAGCAGCTCAGGCGCTCGGGATGCGATGGCCTCACGATCGTCGGCCGCGGCCTGCGAGACGGGCGGCTCGTGGTCGAGCGACGCCCCGTTGGCGACGAGCCACTCGCGCAGGGCGCGCACGCCGGAGGGGTCGTCGAAGGACGCCGACACCAGAGGTGACGGGTCGAGCCGCTCGGCGTGCGGGCTCAGCACGTGGGCCGGCCCGGACCAGTTCACCCGCACCCGGGCACCGCCCGCGACCAGCGCGGAGCGGCAGAGCGCGTCGAGCAGCTCGCGCTGCGCCTCCTCGGCGTGTGCCTCGGGGTCGACCAGGACGGCCGCGACGTAGCCGCGGAACCGGCCGTCGGCGACCGCGTCGAGCACGCCGTCGAGCCGTGGCGCGTCGTCGCGCTCGCGTGCGGTCGAGGTGACCAGTCCGGACAGCTGGTCCCACGTACGTCGCGCGCCGGCGCCGACCACCTCGTCCCACCCGGCGGGGTCCAGGCCGGACCCGGCGAACATGTCGTCCTCCAGCGAGCGCAGCGCGTCGAGGTAGTCGCCGAGCAGCTCGATGGCCGGCGCCGAGGTGTCGTCGACGTCGGCCAGGCCGAGGCTCTCCATCGCCCGCACGCGCTCGGCGACGGGCGGGTGGGTGTCGGTCCACCGGTTGGCCTCCGGCTCGGCGCGCATGTTCAGCTCGGCGATCTGGCGCTGCCGCTCCGGGTCGTGGAGGAACAGCTCGAAGCCCCCGAACAGGTCGGAGGGACGCAGGCCGTCCTCGCGCCCGGCGAGGGCGTACGTCTCGAGGAAGAAGCTCCACGCCGCGGCGAGCGGCTCGATGGCCAGCAGCGCGCGCGTCGCCGTGGCGGGGCCGGCCACCGACACCGAGAGCCAGTCGGCCTCGAGCTCCTGGGCGCGGCTGGTGGCGGCGGTGACGGCGACGTAGAAGCGGGCGTAGAGCCGGAACGGGGCGGACACGACGGGGTGGTCCTGGAGGCGCTCCAGGGTCCGGCCGATGGCCTCCCGGCTGCGGTAGACCAACCCGCCCCACGCCGTGTGGCGCCCGCTGTAGTGGCCCAGCTCGTGGGCCAGGACCGACACCAGCTCGGACTCGCTGAAGGTCGTCAGCAGGGGAGCGCCGATGAACATGCGCCGGCGGCCCGGACGCAGCCCGAGCCAGCTCGACTCCTCGGAGACCGCCGCGTTCACGTCGGGGACGAGGCGGATCTCGTCGGGCGGCCGGGTGCCGACGGTCGCCCCCAAGTGGCGTACGACGTCCCACAGGCGCGGGTGCTCCTCCGGCGGCAGCAGCAGCCCGGGAGGAGTGGACGAGGCGTTCTTGCGCAGCCCGAACAGGCTGCGGACGACCGCGAAGGCGACGACCGCCAGGACCAGGAAGCCCTTGCCGGCGAGGAAGCCCGGGAGCCCGTGCTCCAGCGCGAGGACGAGCAGCCACCCGAGCCCCACGAGGACGCCGACTCCGTAGGCGTAGAAGCCGACGAGCAGCGCGACGGCGAGCGCCGCGCGGCCGGTGTGCTTCATGACAGGTCCTCCCCCAAGGCCTCGACTGCGGTGACACTAGACTCCCGGGAGTGTCAGAGCAGACGTTTTCCGGTAATGCCCGGCCCGCGGAGACCTTCGACGAGGTCGAGGACGCCCTGCTGTCGCGCTGGCCCGAGACCAAGCTCGAGCCGAGCCTGGACCGGATCGAGGCGTTCACCGAGCTGCTCGGCGAGCCGCAGCACTCGTTCCGCTCGGTGCACTTGACCGGCACCAACGGCAAGACCAGCACGAGCCGGATGATCGAGACGCTGCTGCGGGCCCTCGACCTGCGCACCGGCCGCTTCACCTCGCCCCACCTCGAGCGGATGAGCGAGCGGATCTCGATCGACGGCGAGCCGCTGGACGACGAGGCCTTCGTGCGCGCCTTCAACGACGTCGCCCCCTACACGCACCTCGTCGACGCCGAGCAGGACCACCCGCTGAGCTTCTTCGAGACCATCGTCGGGATGGCCTACGCCGCCTTCGCCGACGCCCCGGTCGACGTCGCGGTGGTCGAGGTCGGCATGGGCGGCAGCTGGGACGCCACCAACGTCATCGACGCCGACGTCGCAGTGGTGCTGCCGATCGCCGTCGACCACGCGAAGTACCTCGGCGAGGATCCCGCCACCATCGCGGTCGAGAAGGCCGGCATCATCAAGTCGGGCTCCTTCGCGGTGCTGGCCGAGCAGACGCCCGAGGTCGCCGCCGTACTCCTGGAGCGGGCTGCCGAGGTCGGTGCCACCGTGGCCCGCGAGGGTGTCGAGTTCGGCGTCGCCGCGCGCACGCCCGCCGTCGGTGGACAGGTGGTCTCGCTGCAGGGGCTCCGAGCCAGGTACGACGACGTGTTCCTCCCGCTCTACGGCGCCCACCAGGCGCAGAACGCCGCCGTCGCCCTGGCGGCCGTCGAGGCCTTCGCCGGCACCGGCATCCTCGACGACGACCTGGTCCGCGCCGCGTTCGCCGAGGTCACCTCGCCCGGACGGCTCGAGATCATCCGCCGCAGCCCCACCATCCTGCTCGACGCCGCGCACAACCCGCACGGCGCCGAGGCCACCGCGGCGGCGCTGGAGGACTCCTTCTCCTTCAGCCCGCTCGTCGGCGTGATGGGCGTGATGGAGGACAAGGACTACGAAGGCGTGCTGGTGGCCTTCGAGCCGCATCTCTCCCACCTCGTCTGCACCCAGAACTCCACGCCGCGCTCGATGTCGGCCGCCGCGCTGGGCCGCGTCGCCGCCGAGGTCTTCGGCGAGGACCGGGTCTCGGTCGTCCCCGACCTGGCCGATGCGATCGACCGCGCGGCCACCCTCGCGGAGGCGCAGGAGGCCATCGACGTGTCGATCGGTGCGGGCGCGGTGCTGGTCACCGGGTCCGTCGTCACCGTGGGCGAGGCCCGCGCGCTGCTCAAGGGCCGCCGATGAGCGAGGACACCCCCGAGCGGAGCGCCGAGCAGGACGCGCCGACCAACACCGAGCGCTCGCCGCGCCGCGGCATGTGCGCCGCCGTGCTGAGCCTCGAGGCGATCACCCTCGGCCTCACCACGCCCGTGATGATCACGATCGCCGACGTCTCCACGGGCACCGCGCTGTCCGTCGGCCTCGGCCTGGCGGTCGTCTGCCTGCTCCTCGTCGGCATGCTCCGCGCGGAGTGGGCCTACCTCGCCGGGTACGTCGTCCAGGTGGCCGCGATCGGCCTCGGGTTCATCGTCCCGGCGATGTTCGCCCTCGGCGCGATCTTCGCCGCGCTCTGGGCAGCCGCCGACCTGCTCGGCCGCAAGATCGAGCGCGAGCGCGCCGAGGCGTGGGCCGCCTGGCGGGCCGAGCAGGCCCAGCAGGAGTGAGCACGCTCACCGCTCGCTAGGCTGCCCGCATGACCGACGTCCAGCGCTCCCTCGTCCTCGTCAAGCCCGATGGCGTCCGCCGCGGCCTCTCGGGCGAGATCCTCCGCCGGATCGAGGCCAAGGGCTACACGCTCGCGGCCGTCGAGCTGCGCGAGGCGACCAGCGAGATCCTCGCCGCCCACTACGCCGAGCACGAGGGCAAGCCGTTCTACGGCCCGCTCGTGGAGTTCATGCTCTCCGGCCCGGTCCTGGCCGTGGTGATCGAGGGCCAGCGCTGCATCGAGGGCTTCCGCTCCCTCGCCGGCGCCACCGACCCCACCGTCGCCGCCCCGGGCACCATCCGCGGTGACCTCGGCCGCGACTGGGGCCTCGCCGTCCAGCAGAACCTCGTCCACGGCTCCGACTCCGAGGAGTCCGCCACGCGTGAGATCGGGATCTGGTTCCCCTCGCTCTGACTCGCGGGCTCGCTCGCGCGCCAGGCGCTGAGCGAGGTTCCTGAACCCGACGTACGTCGCTGCCGAGGCCCAACGGCGCGAAGGTGGCGGCGGACGACACTCGTAGGCCCGGTTTCGATGTCGTGTGCCGCCACCCTCGGACAAACCCGGGTGAAGGTGGCGGCGGGCGACATGCGTAGGCCTGGTTTCGATGTCGTGTGCCGCCACCAGCCGCGGATGACGCCGGGTGTCAGGCGTTCGCTGAACTTGTCAGGCCGTGCACGGGCCGACATGTTCAGCGATCCCCGGTCAGCCGGGGATCGCTCGGCGAGGTCAGCTCTTCCGGCCGCCGCCGAGCAGCCCGCCGAGCAGGTCACCGAGGACGCCGCCGAGGCTTCCGGAGGCGCTCGAGGAGCGGGACGAGCCGCCGGCGCCCTGAGCGGCGCCGGACAGGATCGACCCCAGGATCGAGCCGAGCACGCCTCCGCCGACCGCTCCGCCCTTCGCACCCATCTGCTTGGCGACGTACGACAGCACGATCGGCGCGAGGAGCGGCAGGAGCTTCTGCACGAGCGAGCTGCTCGCACCGGTCGACCCGAGCTGGTGGACGACCTGGTCGTGCTGGCCGCCGAAGATGTGCGCAGTGATCCGCTCGCCGTCGGCCGGGTCGACGTCGGCGAGATCGATCGGCTCCGTCGCGACGGCCGGGTCGTGCTGGCCGAGCGCCTCCGTGAGCGAGGCCTCGCCGCCGGGATCCGCGGCGTTGGCCTGCAGCCCGCCGAGCAGCGCGGGCAGGGCGACGTCCACCGCCTGTCGTACGGCGTCGGGGTCCTCACCGAGCCGTGCGGCGATCTGGTCGATGGGAAGTGACGCACGGAGCTCATCGAGGTCGGCCATGTCCCGAACCTAGACCCGCGCGTGTCCTCCCCGGAACAGCCGTGCGTGCTCCTTAGCCTGAGCGTGGGTCGGTGGCACCGCTGACCCCCTTCCCAGCAGCACCCGACCGCAAGGGCTCCAGCGCCAATGGCAAACAGCATCATCGGCCGCGACATGGCCGTCGACCTCGGCACCGCCAACACGCTGGTCTATGTCCGCGGCAAGGGCGTCGTGCTCGACGAGCCGTCCGTGGTGGCCATGAACACCACCAACGGCGAGGTGCTCGCGGTCGGCCACGAGGCCAAGCGGATGATCGGCCGCACGCCCGACAACATCGCCGCCATCCGGCCGCTCAAGGACGGCGTGATCGCCGACTTCGAGGCGACCGAGCAGATGCTGCGCTACTTCATCCACCAGGTGCACCGCCGCCGCTACTTCGCCAAGCCCCGCATGGTGATCTGCGTGCCGAGCGGCATCACGGCCGTCGAGCAGCGCGCGGTCAAGGAGGCCGGCTACCAGGCCGGCGCCCGCCGGGTCTACATCGTCGAGGAGCCCATGGCAGCCGCGATCGGCGCGGGGCTTCCGGTGCACGAGGCGACCGGCAACATGGTCGTCGACGTCGGCGGCGGCACCACCGAGGTCGCCGTGATCAGCCTCGGCGGCATCGTGACGAGCCTGTCCGTGCGCACCGCTGGCGACGACCTCGACCAGGCGATCATCGCGTGGATGAAGAAGGAGTACTCCCTGATGCTGGGGGAGCGCACCGCCGAGGAGATGAAGATGACCCTCGGCTCGGCCTTCCCGCTGCCCAGCGAGCCCGACGCCGAGATCCGCGGCCGCGACATGGTCTCCGGCCTGCCGCGCACCGTGGTCGTCTCCAGCTCCGAGCTGCGCCAGGCGCTCGAGGAGCCGCTGCACAACATCATCGACGCCGTCCGCACCACCCTCGACCAGACCCCGCCCGAGCTGGCCGGCGACATCATGGACCGCGGCATCGTGCTGACCGGCGGCGGCGCCATGCTGCGCGGCCTCGACGAGCGGCTCCGCCACGAGACCGGCATGCCCGTCCACGTCGCCGAGGACCCGCTGTCCTCGGTGGCCTACGGCGCCGGCAAGTGCGTGGAGGAGTTCGAAGCGCTCCAGCAGGTGCTCGTCTCCGACGTGAGGCGCTTCTGATGCGCGGCTTCGGGGGGCAGGACGGTCGCGAGCGGCGCTGGACCGGCCTCGACAAGCTCGAGTCGCGCAACCGTCCGCCCCGCTCGCTGCTCGTCGCGCTGGTGCTCGCCAGCATCACCCTGGTCACCCTCGACGTCTCCGGCGGCGGCAGCTCGCCGCTCGAGCCGGCCCGTCGGGCAGTGGGCGAGGCGTTCGGTCCTGCCGAGTCGGCCGCGGCGGCCGCCGTACGCCCGTTCACGTCCGTGCCGGCCTGGTTCCGCAGCAAGGGCGACCTCGCCGACGAGGTCCGCGACCTCGAGGCCAGCAACGCCGAGCTGCGCGGCAAGGTCGAGCTGGCCGGCTTCGACCGCAACCGCCTCGAGCAGTACGACGGCCTCACCAGCGCCGCGGAGGACCTCGGGTCCGCACTGGTCCCCGCCCGCGTCGTGGCGATGGGCTCGCGACAGTCGCAGAGCTTCACCGTCACCATCGACGCCGGCTCCGACGCCGGGGTCGGGCCCGACATGACGGTCGTCAACAACGACGGCCTCGTCGGCCGGGTGCTGCGCGTCACCCGCAGCACCGCGACCGTGCTGCTGATCGTCGACCCCGACTCGACCGTCGGCGGCCGGGTCGGCTCCAGCATGGAGATCGGCTTCGTCACCGGCAGCGGCT
Source organism: Nocardioides sp. BE266 (assembly GCF_031457855.1). Taxonomy (NCBI): domain Bacteria; kingdom Bacillati; phylum Actinomycetota; class Actinomycetes; order Propionibacteriales; family Nocardioidaceae; genus Nocardioides; species Nocardioides sp. BE266. The sequence goes on from NZ_JAURTI010000009.1 coordinate 64,146, forward strand.
CGCTGAAGGAGGACGCCGGCCTCGACCTGCGCCTGGTCGACGACGCGTCCGTGCCCTCGCGCGACGACACGGTCGTGACGTGGGGGAGCAGCACCGGCCCCTACGCGCCCGGCGTGCCGATCGGCACGATCACCGAGGTCTACAGCTCGCTCCGCGAGGCCTCGCAGCGCGCGGTCGTCAAGCCGTTCGTCGACTTCTCCGCCCTCGACGTGGTGGGCGTGATGGTGCCCAGCGGCGCGGCGAGCGACCGCGCGATCATCGAGGCCGACGGGAGCCTGAGGTGACGTACCTCCGCTGGCTCGCCGCTGTCGCCGCCGTCGTCGTCGCGCTGACCCTCCAGGTCTCGCTGTTCCCGCACGTCGCGTGGCACGGGATCGTGCCCAACCTCTGCCTCCTCGTCGTGGTGGCCGCCGCGCTGACCGTCGAGGCGCCGTTCGCGCTGGTGCTCGGCTTCGTCGCCGGAGTCGCGCTCGACCTCGCGCCACCGGCCGACCACGTGGCGGGGCGCTGGGCGCTCGCGCTCACTGTCGCCGCCTTCCTGGCCGCCCGGGTGCGGCAGGACCAGAAGCCGACCGCGCTGGCCGTGGTCGGCACCGTCGCGGCCTCGTCGTTCGTCGCCACGTCGCTGTTCGCGCTCTCCGGGGTGCTGCTCAAGGACCCGGCCATGTCGGTCGGCAGCCTCCTCGAGGTCGTCCTCGTCGCCGTGGTCTGGGACGTCCTGCTCACGCCGTTCGTGCTCCCGCCGCTGATGAGGCTGTTCGCCCGGCTCAGCCCGCAGTGGGCCACCTCGTGAGCCCGTCCAGCCAGCGCAGCCGGCTCCGCCTCGTCGTCGTGCAGGCGCTGGCGTTCTCGCTCTTCGCCACGCTCTTCGTGCGGCTCTACTACCTCCAGGTGATCGGCGGCGAGTCCTACCAGGCGCAGGCCGCCAACCAGTCGGTGCGCGACATCGTCGTGCAGCCGCAGCGCGGCCTGATCGTCGACAGCCAGGGCCGACCGCTCGTCGCCAACCGCACGTCGTGGGTCATCTCGGTCGACCGCACGCTGCTCGGCAAGCTCGACGAGGACGAGCGCACCGAGCTTGTGCGCCGCGTGTCCGTGGTGGTCGACAGCACGCCGAAGAAGGTCGAGGCCCGGCTCGTCACCTGCGGCGACCCCGGCAGCGTCCGCGACGTGTGCTGGAACGGCTCGCCCTACCAGCCCGTGCCCGTCGCGACCGACGTCTCCAAGGACGTCGCGCTCCGTGTGCTCGAGCAGCCCGAGGACTACCCCGGCGTGCTGGCCGAGCAGCAGAACGTCCGCTCCTACCCGCAGCCCTTCGGCATCAACCTGGCCCACGTGCTCGGCTACCTGAGCCCGATCACCGAGGACGAGTTCGACCTCGCCTCCGAGCGCGACGACCGCTCGCTCAACGGTGCCTCCGTCGTCGGCCGCGCCGGCGTCGAGAAGGAGTACGACGAGTGGCTGCGCGGCCTGCCCGGCTACCGCCGCGTCGCCGTCGACTCGATGGGCCGCGTGCTGGGTGACGACTCGGTCGTGGAGAGCACCCCGGGCGACACCCTGGTCACCTCGATCGACGCCAAGGTGCAGTCGGTCGTGGAGAAGCAGCTCGCCGAGCGGATCAAGGTCCAGCGCGCGACCGTCGACCCCGTCACCGGCCGCAAGTTCGCCGCCGACTCGGGCGCCGCGGTGGTCCTCGACGCGAAGACCGGGCGTGTCATCGCGATGGCCAGCCAGCCGACGTACGACCCCGACGTGTGGACCGGCGGCATCAGCGAGAAGGAGCTGGCCCGGCTCTACTCCGAGAAGGCGGGCACCCCGCTGCTCTCGCGCGCGACGCAAGGCCAGTTCGCCCCCGGCTCGACGTGGAAGCCGTTCATGACGGCCGGCGCCCTGACCAACGGCTACTCCACCGACACCCAGCTCGACTGCTCCTCGGGCTTCCAGGTCGGCAACCGGGTCTTCAAGAACCACGAGTCCGCCGCCGAGGGCTTCATCGGCTTCGCCCGCGCCCTCGAGGTCTCCTGCAACACCTTCTTCTACCGGATCGGCTACAACTTCTGGCAGAAGTTCGGGAGCGACCCGGCCGACCTCGACGCCCGCGACCCGCTCGTCGAGATCGCCAAGGTCTTCGGCTTCGGCTCGCGCACCGGCATCGACCTGCCCGGCGAGGCACCCGGCCGGATCGCCGACCGGCACTGGAAGCAGGCCTACTACGAGTCGCAGAAGGACTACTACTGCGACCTGAGCAGCAAGCCGCAGGACGCCGACACCAGCGACTTCGTCTACAAGTTCGCCCGCGAGTTCTGCGTCGAGGGCAACCTCTACCGCGCCGGCGACGCGGTGAACTTCTCCATCGGCCAGGGCGACACCATCGTCACCCCGCTCCAGCTCGCCCGCGCCTACGCCGCGCTCAGCAACGGCGGCACGCTCTGGGCACCGACCGTCGCCAAGGCGATCGTGAGCCCCGAAGGCAAGGTGCTGCGCCGCATCGCGCCGCGCAAGGTGGCGAAGGTCGACGTGCCGGAGAAGGACATCGACTTCATCGACAACGCGCTCAAGGGCGTGACCACCGTCGGCACGATGGCCTGGAAGATGGGCGGCTTCCCGCTCGACCAGGTCACCGTCCGCGCCAAGACCGGCTCCGCCGAGGTCTACGGCAAGCAGTCGACCGGCTGGGTCGCGTCCTACACCAAGGACTACGTCGTGGTGATGATGATCAGCCAGGCCGGCACCGGCTCCGGGTCGACGGGTGAGGGCATCCGCGCGATCTGGGAGGCGTTGTACGGCATCGACGGCGAGACCGTCACGCCGAAGCGGGCGGCGATCCCCGGCACCGTGCCGCCGGCGAAGCTGCCGCAGTTCCTGGCGGACGGCTCGATCATGCCGCCGGCGATCGCGGCCAAGCTCGGTGAGAAGACGGGGGAGTGACCCGGTGACCATCCTCTCCACCCGCCCGGCCCGGGCCGGGCAGACGACCAGCAGCCTGCGCGCACCGGGTCTCGACTGGGTGCTCATGCTCGCCGCGACCGCGCTCGTGACGATGGGCACCCTGCTGGTCTGGTCGGCGACCTCCACCCGCGCCGACCTCACCGGGGGCGACCCCAACGCCTACCTCCGCAAGCAGCTGGTCAACGTCGCGATCGGCGTGGTGCTGATGGTCGCGGTGCTGGCGATCGACCACCGGTGGGTCCGGATCCTCGCGCCGCTCGCGTACGTCGCCAGCGTCGCGGGGCTGGTGATGGTGCTCGTCGCCGGCAGCACGATCAACGGCTCGCGCTCGTGGCTGCAGCTCGGCGGGATGTCGATCCAGCCCTCGGAGTTCGCCAAGCTCGCGGTGGTGATCGGCATGGCGCTGGTCGTCGCCGAGCGCACCGAGCGGCGCTGGGGGCGTGGCGTGCGCAGCGTGGAGGTCGTCGCGATGCTCGCCATCGCCGGCGTGCCCGCGGCGCTGATCCTGCTCCAGCCCGACCTCGGCACCATGCTCGTTCTCTCGGCCACGGTCTTCGGCGTGCTCGCCGTCGCCGGGGCCGGGCGCCGCTGGCTGGGCGGCCTGACCCTGGGCGCCGTCGGCGGCGCGATCGTCGCGGTGTCGATGGGCGTGCTCAAGCCCTACCAGGTCGACCGCTTCCTGGCCTTCATGGACCCCACGCTCGACCCGCGCGGTGCCGGCTACAACACCGAGCAGGCGCGCATCGCCGTGGGCAACGGCGGGCTCCTCGGCCAGGGCCTGTTCGAGGGCTCCCAGACGCGGTCCGGCTTCGTCCCCGAGCAGCACACCGACTTCATCTTCACCGTCGCCGGCGAGGAGCTCGGGCTCATCGGTGCGGGCGTGATGATCGCCCTGCTCGCGGTCCTCGTCTGGCGGGCCCTGGCGATCTCCGCCGACGCCGGTGACCTCTTCGGCCGCGTGGCCGCCGCGGGCATCGCCTGCTGGTGGGGCTTCCAGGCCTTCCAGAACATCGGCATGTGCCTCGGCATCATGCCGGTCACGGGCGTGCCGCTGCCCTTCGTGTCCTACGGCGGCAGCTCGCTCTTCGCGGGCATGCTCGCGCTGGGGCTGCTCCAGAACATCCACCTGAGGTCCTCGGGCCCCGTCGGTCGCTGACGCTCGCTGGCTAGGTCGCACCACCGGCGTCGAAGTAACCTTGATGACCGGCCGCCCTTCCCGTGCGCCGTCTTCCCTGATCCCGTCCTTCATCGAGGTGTTTCGAGCATGTCCGTCGCGTCGGTCTTCCCGCGCCTGGAGGCGAAGCTGCCGTCGGTGCAGAAGCCCATCCAGTACGTCGGCGGCGAGCTGAACTCCGTCGTCAAGGACTGGGACTGCGCCGCCTCCTCCGAGGCCGGCGGCCCGACCGTGCGCTGGGCGCTGATGTATCCCGACGCCTACGAGGTCGGCCTGCCCAACCAGGGCGTGCAGATCCTCTACGAGGTGCTCAACGAGCGCGACTGGATCCTCGCCGAGCGCACCTACTCGGTGTGGCCCGACATGGAGCAGGTGATGCGCACCGGTGACGAGCAGGGCCCGATCCCGCAGTTCACCGTCGACAGCCACCGCCCGGTCCGCGCCTTCGACCTCTTCGGCCTGAGCTTCTCCACCGAGCTCGGCTACACCAACATGCTCAACGCCCTCGACCTCGCGGGCATCCCGCTCCACGCGGCCGACCGCGGCGAGGACGACCCGGTCGTGATCGCCGGCGGCCACGCCGCCTTCAACCCCGAGCCGATCGCCGACTTCGTCGACGCCGCCGTGCTCGGCGACGGCGAGGAGGTCGTGCTGGCGATCTCCGAGGTCGTGCGCGAGTGGAAGGCCGAGGACCGCCCGGGCGGCCGCGACGAGCTGCTCCGCCGCCTGGCCGTCACCGGCAACATCTACGTGCCCCGCTTCTACGACGTCGCCTACGGCGCCGACGGCGCCATCGAGGCCGTCGTACCCAACCGGCCGGGGATCCCGTTCCGGGTGCGCAAGCACACCCTGATGGACCTCGACCAGTGGCCCTACCCGGCCAACCCGCTGGTGCCGCTCGCCGAGACCGTGCACGAGCGCTTCTCGGTCGAGATCTTCCGCGGCTGCACGCGCGGCTGCCGGTTCTGCCAGGCCGGCATGATCACCCGCCCCGTGCGCGAGCGCTCGATCGAGACCATCGGCAACATGGTCGAGAACGGCATCCGCAAGTCCGGCTTCGAGGAGGTCGGCCTGCTCTCGCTGTCGAGCGCCGACCACACCGAGATCGCCGACGTCGCCAAGGGTCTCGCCGACCGCTACGAGGGCTCGAACGTCTCGCTGTCGCTGCCCAGCACGCGCGTCGACGCCTTCAACATCACCCTCGCCAACGAGTTCTCCCGCAACGGCCGCCGCTCCGGCCTGACGTTCGCGCCCGAGGGCGGCTCCGAGCGGATGCGCAAGGTGATCAACAAGATGGTCAGCGAGGACGACCTGATCCGCACGGTCGCGGCGGCGTACTCCCACGGCTGGCGCCAGGTGAAGCTCTACTTCATGTGCGGCCTGCCGCAGGAGACCGACGAGGACGTGCTGGCGATCGCCGACCTCGCCAAGCGCGTGATCAAGACCGGGCGCGAGGTCTCCGGTCGCAACGACATCCGTTGCACCGTGTCGATCGGCGGCTTCGTGCCCAAGCCGCACACGCCGTTCCAGTGGGCAGCCCAGCTCGACCACGAGTCCACCGACGAGCGGCTCCGGCTGCTGCGCGAGGTGGTCCGCGAGGACAAGAAGTACGCCCGCGCGATCGGCTTCCGCTACCACGACGGCAAGCCCGGCATCGTCGAGGGCCTGCTCTCGCGCGGTGACCGCCGGGTCGGCCGCGTGATCGAGGAGGTGTGGCGCGACGGCGGCCGCTTCGACGGCTGGAGCGAGCACTTCTCCTACGACCGCTGGATGGCGTCCGCCGAGAAGGCGCTCGACGGCACCGGCGTCGACGTCGACTGGTACACCACCCGCGAGCGCGACTACGACGAGGTGCTGCCCTGGGAGCACCTCGACTCCGGCCTCGACAAGGACTGGCTGTGGGGTGACTGGGAGGACGCCCTCGCGACCGCCGACGGCGCCGACATCGAGATCGAGGACTGTCGCTGGACGCCGTGCTACGACTGCGGTGTGTGTCCTGAGATGGGCACCGAGATCCAGGTCGGCCCCACGGGCCAGAAGCTGCTCCCGCTCAGCGTGGTCTGAGGCCGAGACGCCCCGCGCGGGGCACCTCCCTGCCGGTACGGTGCGTCCCTCCACCGACGTGAGGGGGTCCGATGACCGTGCCCGACGAAGCGCCCCGACGGGCCGTCTACCGCGCCCTCGTCGGGGGCTACGAGCGCCTGCGCGAGGAGGAGGTCGCCCTTGACTCCGACCTTGCCTTCATCTGCTTCACCGACGACCCCGACCTGACCAGCACGACCTGGCAGCTGGTGGTCGTCGACCCGCGGCTGCCGCACGACCTCACGCGCAGCGCGCGGGCGCTGAAGATCCTCGGGCACCCCGCGTTGGCGGCGTACGACGAGACGCTGTGGATCGACAACACGGTGGCGCTCAACCGGCCGCCGGACGACCTCTTCGACGAGTGGCTGGCCGACGCCGACGTGGCGGCACCGCTGCACTCCTTCCGCACCTCGGTCCTCGGCGAGGCTGAGGCGGTCATCGACAGCGGACGCGACGACTTCGCGCGGGTCTACGAGCAGCTGACCCACTACCTCGCGACCGACGCCGCTCTGCTCGAGGAGAACCCGCACTGGACCGGGATGCTCGCCCGCCGGCACACCGCCGCGACGGCCGCGGCGATGCAGGCGTGGTGGGAGGACGTCCTGCGCTACTCGCGCCGCGACCAGCTCTCGTTCCTCCCGGTCATGCGTCGCCACGACGTGCGCCTGCGCTCGGTGGAGATCGACTCGCACTCCTCGCCGTGGCACGAGTGGCCGCGCGCGGAGGGGCGCGACCCCGCACGGCATGGCTCCGGGCTGCGCGTGGCGCTGCGCCCGCCCGCAGGCCGCGTCGGAGCGCTCGAGAAGGCCCTCGACGACGCCACGACCACGCTGGCGGCGACGGTGACCTCGCGCGACCAGCAGGTCGCCGGCCTCGAGGCCGACCTGGCCGAGGCGCGCGAGCGCGCGCACGCCACGCAGGTCGAGCTCGACCAGGTCCGCCACCAGCGCAACCTCACCGCGCAGGAGCTCGTCGACGCCCGCGACCGCATCGAGCGGCTGCGCCACGACGCCCGCCGGAGTCGTACGACGACAAGCGCGCGCCCGGGGCCCTGGAAGCGGCGGTGGCGCGGGCTCGTGCGCCGGGTCCGGGGTCGCGGCTGAGGGCATCCCGTGGGATAGCCTGCCGGGTGCGTGAACCCGGGACGCGACGAAGGAGACAGATGACCCACGAGGGAACCACCTCGGTCGACTACGGTCGGGACTACTACAACGAGGCCCACCTCGGTGGTCACGGCGACTACTCGTGGGACAACGAGGAGTGGCGGACCTTCTTCACCCGGATGGCCGAGCGGCTGCTCGCCGTCGCCCCCGCCGCGACGGTCCTCGACGTCGGCTGCGCCCGCGGCCTGCTCGTGCACGCCTTCCTGCTGCAGGGCGTGGACGCGACCGGCATCGACGTCTCCGAGCACGCCGTGGCGAGCGCCCACGAGGACGTGCGCGACCGGCTCAGCGTCGCCTCCGCGACGGAGCCGATCGAGGGCCGCTACGACCTGATCACCTGCATCGAGGTGCTCGAGCACATGGAAGCGTCCGCGGCCCACGACGCGATCGACGCGATGACCGCCGCGACCGACCGGATCGTCTTCTCCTCCACGCCGAGCGACCTCGACGAGCCCACCCACATCAACGTGCACGACACCCGCGAGTGGGCCGCCTGGTTCGCCGACCGCGGCTTCTACCGCCGCACCGACGTCGACCTGTCCTTCATCACCTCGTGGGCGATCCTCTTCGAGCGCGCCGAGCCGTCCTCGCGCGAGCTGGTCGACCGCTACGAGACCGTGCTCAACCGCTACGTCACCGAGACCGTCGCCAAGCGCGAGGCGCTGCTCGCCTCGCAGCGCGAGGTCAGCCGGCTGGGCCAGGAGGTCGACGGCGGCGACGCGAAGCTGCAGGAGGCGCTGCGCGAGGCCCGCCACGACCTGCTGGTCAACCGCGACCAGTTCATCGGCACCGAGGCCGAGATCGGCCGGGTCAACCGTGACCTCACCCGGATGGCCCAGGAGCTGCGCTCCACCTCGCGCAAGCTCACCCGCACCACCCAGAAGCGCGACGAGCTCCAGAAGCGGCTGGCCCGCGTCAACGAGCGCTCGGAGCAGCAGGTCCAGCGCCTGCGCCGCCGGGTGGCTGACCTCGAGGGCGAGCTGGCGGCCGCGCGGACGTCGTTCCCGCGCCGCGTCGCCCGTGCCGTACGACGGCGGCTCGGGTGAGCCCGCAGCAGGCCGACGGCGACCGCAGCGGCCCGCTGTTCTCGATCGTCACCCCGGTCTTCGACCCGCCCCTCGACGTCCTCGAGGAGACCATCGCCTCGGTGCTCGCCCAGGAGCACCGCGACTGGGAGTGGATCCTGGTCGACGACGCCTCGACCGATCCGGCGGTGGTCACCACGATCACCCGCTACATGCTCAAGGACGAGCGGATCCGGCTCCTCGAGCGCGATGTGAACGGCCACATCGTGGCGGCGTCCAACGACGGCATCGACGCCGCCCGCGGTGAGTTCATCGTGCTGCTCGACCACGACGACCTGCTCACGCCCGACGCGCTCGCCGTCAACGCCCGTCGCATCGCGCGGCACGACGACGTCGACTACCTCTACTCCGACGAGGACAAGGTCGACGTCCACGGCACCACCTACGGCCGCTTCACCAAGCCGGAGTGGTCGCCCGAGCGCCTGCGCGGCCAGATGTACACCTCCCACCTGTCGGTGATCCGCACGTCCGTGGTGCGCCGGGTCGGCGGCTTCCGCGAGGGCTACGACGGCTCCCAGGACCACGACCTCGCGCTGCGGGTGGGGGAGGTCGCCCGCCGCGTCGTGCACATCCCCCAGGTGCTCTACCACTGGCGCGCCGTCGCCGGGTCCACCTCCGCCGCGATCGATGCCAAGCCCTACGCCACCATCGCCGGGCAGAAGGCCGTCCAGGACCACCTCGACCGCACCGGTGTGGCCGGGCGCGTCGAGCAGGGCGCCGAGCCCGGCCGCTACGTCATCGAGCGCGAGCTCGACCCGGGCCTGCGGGTCTCGGTCGTGATCCCGACCCTGGGCCAGTCCGACGTCGTCTTCGGTGCGCGCCGGGTGATGGTCGTCGAGGCGGTGCGCTCGCTCCTCGCCCACACCGACCACGAGGACGTCGAGGTCGTCGTCGTGCACGACGCGCCGACCCCGCCCGAGGTGCTCGACGAGCTCCGCGAGGTCGCCGGCGACCGCCTGGTGCTGGTGCCGTACCTCAAGCCGTTCAACTACAGCGAGAAGATGAACGTCGGCGTCGTCGCGTCGTCGGGGGAGCGGCTGGTGCTGCTCAACGACGACGTCGAGGTGATCTCCGACCGCTGGCTGGAGAACCTCGTCGCGCCGCTGGAGGACCCGAAGGTCGGGCTGACCGGGGCGAAGCTCTACTTCGCCGACAGCACCGTCCAGCACGCCTGCCACGCCTACTGGGGCACCCACTACCGCCACCCGTTCCGCTTCTGGACGCGCGACGAGCCTGGCCCGTTCGGCGAACTGGTGGTCAACCGCGAGGTCAGCGGCGTGACCGCGGCCTGCGCGGCGATGCGGCGCGAGACCTACTTCGAGGTCGGCGGCTTCACCGAGGCGCTGCCGTCGAACTTCAACGACGTCGACCTCTGCTACAAGGTCCGCCATGTCGGGCGCTCGATCGTGTGGATCGCCAACTGCGAGCTGTTCCACTTCGAGTCGCGCACCCGCGAGGGCAAGGCCGAGGCGTGGGAGCGCTACGCCGTCGTACGACGCTGGGGGATCCCGGAGGAGGACCCGTTCACGCCGTCCGCCGTCGCGTCCCCGATGATCGACCCGCACCGAATCCTGCGAGAGCGGATCCGCGAGGCCGATCCGGGGCTACGCGCAGCTGGCGCAGCACCGCGGCAGTGACGATCGCGAACGCCATCGACGCGACGACCCACGTCAACGTGGGCCCGGGGCCGCGGCTCCACCACCACTCGATCTCGTGCCCGTGCCCGAACCGCACCGACGAGACGTCGAGGCCGGTGACGTAACGGCGCATCTGCACGTGCAGCGCGACCGAGTGCACGATCGCGAGCGTGACCACCGTGGTCCAGTACGCCGCCGGGGACAGGCGCACCGTCACGCCGCGGGTGCCGAGCAGGGCCAGTCCGGTGAAGATCACGATCAGCGGCAGCAGGTAGCGCGGCTGGACGCCCTGTCCCACCAGCAGGCCCGAGCGGACCAGCAGGTACAGCGGCTGGACGAACAGCGCGGCCCCGACCAGGACCAGGCCCACGACCTTGGCGGGGAAGAGCCGCTTGCGCCCCTGGAGCAGCAGCGGGAACCAGACCGCGATCGCCAGCATCGGGACGATGGGCGGGAAGGGGGTGTCGAGCCAGCCCGTGCGGCCCATCGGACCCGAGCCGAAGATGCCGAGCCAGAGCGTGGGCAGCAGGGCGAGGTTCATCAGGATCAGCTGGCTCAGGGACAGCGTCTGGTCGATCTGGCCGAAGCTGTCCGCGAGGGCCGAGCTGAGGCCCGACTGCATGAAGATGACCGCGGCGAGGACCAGGCAGACCACGGCGACGGCGGTGACGATCGGCGCCTTCCGGAGGTGCCGCGCCCGCAGGATCATCACCAGCACGACGCTCATGATCACGAAGAGGCAGGTGTCGGGCCTCGAGCCTGCGCCCAGGAACGACGCGACGAGGGCGAGCACGGCCAGCGCGTGGCGTCGCCACCCGGTCTCCTCGTAGGCGACGTAGAGCGCGAGCCACACCACCGCACACGCGACCACCGACCACGAGCTCGGGTTGGTCGAGGGGATGATCGACATGGACAGCGGCACCGCGGTCAGCAGGAGCGGGAGCGTGGCGAGCGGTCGCCGGCGCCGCGGCAGCAGTGCCGCGAGAGCGCCGATGAGCACCACCGCGATCAGGGAGTTCACCAGCCGCATGGTGAGGACCGACCCCTGGACGTCGTCGTCCACGAAGGGGGACATCGCCGCGTAGAAGTACGGCGGGTAGCCGCCGCCCCAGTTGCCGTGGTCGGTCGGGATGTCCTCCTGGGGGAGCTCGTCCTGGCATGCGCCGCTGATCGTGAAGTCGGTGGCGAAGCACGTGCCGGCGGCCACGAGGTACGGCACCGTGCGCAGGGTGTCGTCGCCCTCGACCGCTCCGCAGTGGCCGTCCTCGATGCCCTGGGCGCACCAGATGGAGGGCTGGTGGTAGTTGTCGTCGGGGGACGAGCCGGCCGGGGAGGCCAGCGCCCAGCCGGCCAGTGCCACGAAGGCCGCCACGCAGATGGCCAGCCACGCAGCCGCTGCCCGCAGGGCAGGGCGCCGGTGCCACCGTCGCGCTTCGGACACGGCGACGTACCTCCCGCTGGACATAAGGGACGCGAGCCTATCCGTGGGTCCGGCCCGCGCCCAGCGCGGGGTCGGCGGGCCGGTCGCCGGCCGTCGCGGCCGTCGGGTGGGGCTTGCGGCGCAGCGCGGGACGCTCGACGAGGCGCCAGGAGGCGATGGCCAGCAGCCAGACCACGGGCGTGGCGATGACGAGCATCAGCCACGGGTCGCGGACGCCCCACTGCACCAGCGCCTGCTGGATCGGGAAGGCCCAGATGTAGACGCCGTAGGACGCGTCGCCCCACCGGACCAGCGGCCGGCCCAGGGGAGGGACGGCGTAGGCGAACCAGTAGGAGAGGTAGACCGCGGCGAGCGTCCAGACGACGACGCGCACCGACGTCGGGCCCAGCCCGGCGGCGATGCAGATCGGGAACAGCGCCAGCGCGACGGGCCAGCTGAGGACGAGGCGGTCGCGCCACGTGTAGGCGGCGGCACCGACGGCGAAGGCCGAGAGGACGTACGTCGAGGCGATCGAGTCGGAAGTGTTCGGCACCCACCAGGCGGCCCACACCAGGCTCGCCCCCGCGACTGTGGTGACGAACCACCGGCGGGCCAGCAGCCCGGTGATGCCCATGAGGAAGAGGCAGAGGTAGGCGAAGACCTCGACGGGGAGGCTCCACAGGGGCCCGTTGACGCCGGGGTAGGGGTTGGCGTCGAACACCCCGGGCAGGGGCGCGCCGAACGTGTAGAGCAGCGTCACCCGGACCGGGTAGATCCAGGTCTCCCACGAGGAGAAGTACGACGACAGGGGGCGGCTGGTCACCACGGGGCCGAGCACGAAGGCCGTCAGGACGGACACCGCGGCCAGGGCGGGGAGCAGGCGGAGCGCCCGCTTGGTCCAGAAGTCGCGCGGGGAGGGGTCGTACTCCCAGCTGCGCCGGATCAGCAGGCCGCTGACCGCGAAGAAGATCAGGACGCCGACGTTGCCGAGGGTGGCGTTGAGCTGGTGCAGCGGCTCGGCGCGGCCGACGAGGGCGAAGCAGTGCGAGACCAGCACGGCCCACGCGGCGAACAGCCGCAGCACGTCGAAGTTGTTGTCGCGGTCCGCGAGCCGGTCACCGAGCCGGACGCCGCCGAGGCCCGGGCGCGCGGCCCTGACCGGACGGGACTGCGCAGACATGGGGTGCACCGTACCAACGGCCCACGGTCCGCGAAGAACTCGCGGCCTAGGGCTTCGGCGCGCCCGCGAGCGAGACGTAGGCCCCGACCTGCTCCAGCACCAGGCTGCGCGGGTCCTCGCCGTCGGCGGCCCGGGCGTACCACTCGAGGGACCGGTCGATGGCTTCCTGCCAGCCCCAGACGTTGCCCCAGGTCAGCACCTGCTGGGCCTGGCCGGCGTCGAGCGTGAGGTCGTGCGTCTCCTCCATCACCGGGTCCGGCTCGACCTCCCAGCGCGCCGGCGCGTCGGCGCCGCGGAGCTCGGCCCACCGCGTGGCGGCGTGCTCGACGAGCGACTGCACGGGCACGGCCTGGGCGGGGTCGGGTCCGAAGTTGAGGCTGCGCGGCACCTCGCGGCCGTTGGCCACGTCCTCGGTGTAGAGCAGGTAGCCCAGCAGCGGCTCGATGACGTGCTGCCAGGGGCGGACGGCGAGCGGCCGGCGCAGGACGAGGGTCTCGCCCGTCGACCACGCGCGCACGATGTCGGGGACGATGCGGTTGAGCGCGAAGTCGCCGCCGCCGATGACGTTGCCGGCGCGGGCGGTCACGACCCGGTCGGTCAGCCCGGGCCACGACTGGGTGACCAGCTCGGCCGCCGCCTTGCTGGCGGAGTAGGGGTCCTTGCCGCCGAGGAAGTCGCCCTCACGGAACGGCGTCGGCTGGCGCACGTCGTAGACCTTGTCGGTGGTCACGATCAGCGCGGCCCGCACGTCGGGGAGCTGCTCGACCAGGCTCAGCACGCGCACGGTGCCCATCACGTTGGTGCCGAACGTGGTGGCGGGGTCGCGGTAGCCCTCGCTCACGAGGGACTGCGCGGCGAGGTGCAGCACGACCTCGGGGCGGAACGCGGCGGCGCCGGCGAGCCACTCCGTGCCCGCGACGTCGGCGCGGACGTCCTGGACGCCCTCGAGGGCGAGCTGGTCCCACAGCGGCGTGTCGCCGGCCTCCGGCGGGAGCGAGACGGCGTACACCTCGGCGCCGAGCTCGCGCAGCCAGCAGGTCAGCCAGGCTCCCTTGAACCCGGTGTGCCCGGTGACGAGCACACGGCGACCGGACCAGAAGGCGGGGTCGTGGGTGCGATGCATGGGGGTCCCCTCGTGCGTCGTGGTGATCGGCCGCGATTGAACCACACGGCGTCGCGAGCCCGGACAGGTCGTCGGGTGCCCGGACGATAGGCTGGCGCGGGCTCCCGCCCAGCGCCCACCACCGTGAAGGAGCCACCCTCAGTGTCGGACCAGACCCCGCAGCCGGGACCGGTCCCGCGGGAGGCGAGGCGGACCACGCTCCTGACGGGGACGGTCGTCGTGGCCTTCGGGCTGGGGGTGACGGGTGTCGGCACGCTGGTGATGCTCGGCATCGCCTCACGCAGCATGCCGAGCGCCGAGTACGCCGACTTCGCGGTGTGGTGGACGGTGGCCACGCTCCTCGGCACCAGCTTCGGCGTCTTCGAGGTCTACCTCGCCAGGCTCCTCATCTTCGAGCTCGCCGGCGGCGGCTCGCCCACGCGGGTCACGGGGGTGCTGCTCGGCCGGGCGATGGCGATGGCCGCGGCCCTGGGCGTGGTGATCGCGGCCCTGTCGCCCCTGCTGGCCGACGAGCTGTTCAGCGGCGACCTGACGCCGGCCCTCCTGCTCTGGGTCTTCATGTGCTTGGGTGCGACGCAGTCGCTGCAGCGCGGGGCCGCGACGGGCCGCCACAACATGGTCGCGATCGCGACACAGCTGTCGACGGACGGCGTCGCGCGGGCGGCCATCATCGGGGTACTCGCCGCGACCGGCCACGACTCGGTCACGACGCTGGCGCTGGGCGCCTGCCTGTCGGTCGTGCTGAGCCTGCTCGCGGGCGGGCGCGTCATCGGACCGTGGCTCGCCCGGCCGACCCTGCAGGGCGCCGACGTGCCCCTCCTGCCGCTCGTGCTGCTGCTGATCGGCACCGCGGGCCCGCTCCTGGCGAACAACGGGTCCGTGCCGTGGCTGAAGTCAACTGACGCGGTGTCCCCGCACCTCCTCGGTGCCTTCGCCGGGGCGCTGACCCTGAGCCGCATCCCGACCCAGTTCTTCTCGGCGGTGATGAGCCCGCTGCTCGCGCACTTCTCCGAGGCCGTCGAGCAGTCCGACGAGGCGGCCTTCGAGCGCACCCGCGCCCGGGCCCAGCTCCTGACGGCCGGCGCCGGCGTCGCCTTCATCGTCGCCTTCGCGTTGCTCGGGCAGCTCGCGATCCGGATCATGCTGGGCCCGGACTTCTCGCTCGGCGTCGCCAACCTCGCCGTCCTCGCCGCGGCGAGCAGCGGGATGTTCGTCGGCGTCGTGCAGCAGGCCGCGCTCGGCGCGCTCGGGCGGTGGGACCGCATCGCCTGGGCGTGGGTGGTCGCCGCAGTGGCGTTCGTCGTGGTCCTGCTCATCCCGGTCGACCCGCTCTGGCGGGCGACGGCGGCACCCCTCGTGGGGGTTGTGGCGGCTCTGCTGACGATGTGGCTGCTCGGGCGGGACGGGTGGCGCTCGCGCACGAGGGTGCTCGCGCGAGCACCGCGTCCCTGACCCGGACGTGGGGCGCCTCAGCGGCGGCGGATGATCCCGTCGCGGAACTCGGTGACGAGCGCCCGACGGGTCCACTCGTCGGCGCGGTCGAAGTCGTCGTGCGCCTCGACGAAGGCGTTGACCGCGGTCATCGGGTTGTCGCCGCGGTCCCACGGACGACCCTCGTAGTGCCCCTCGGGGAACTCCTCGACGAGGGTGTCGGCGACCAGCACCATGCCGCCCGACGGCAGCAGCGGGGCCAGCGCCTCGAGCTCGCCGAGCACGTGCTCGTGCGTGTGGTTGCTGTCCAGCACCAGGACGACGCGCTCGGCGCCGTCGATGAACTCGCGCATCGCGTCGACGGCCTTCTGCGAGGTCGAGTCGGCCTCGAGGAGCGTGACGCCGGCCCCCAGCGGGTGGTCGGCCAGCGCGGTGGTCGTGTGGGGGAAGAGCTTGTGGTCGATGCCGAGCACCCGCGGCTCGAGGCCGCACATCGTCATCAGGCTGGTGTTGAGGAGCATGCTGCCGCCGCGGGCCACACCGGTCTCGACGACCCGCTCGGGGCGGTAGGACCAGAACAGCTCCTGGAGCACCATCACGTCGTCGGGGATCCGGATGACCGGCACCCCGGCCCACTCCCACTGGTAGGTGTAGCTGTGGGCCTCGGCGGCGACCTGGAGGTCCACCGCCTGCTGCCGCAGCGCCTGGTCGCCGGCGAGGGCCTCGCGCCACGCGCGTCGCTGGTCGGCGAACTCGCCGCCGTCGGGGACGTAGTCGCCGTGGGACTCGCGGTCGGTGGTGTCAGCCATGGGTGAAGAACTCCTCGGTTCGGGTGGGCGCCCAGCCGAGGGCGGCCAGGCGGGTGATGTCGGCAGTCTCGCCGGAGTGGGTCGGTGGTGGGGCCTGCTGGTCCTCGTCGGCGGACCACGCGGTGTCGAGCCGGGTCACGAGGTCTGCGACGGAGTGCAGGCTCCCCGAGCCGATCGACACCTCGCCGGCGAGGCCGTGGGACACGGTCGCCACGATCGCACGTCCGACGTCGGAGGCGTGGACGAAGTCGTGCTGCTGGTGCGGGCTGCGGAGGTGGAGGGCCTCGCCACGCTCGCGCGCCGCGGTCGCCATCTCCACCAGGGCGGGGCGACGGCGGTCCTCGTCGAAGACGTAGAAGGGGCGCAGCCACCCGACGACCGAGTCCTCGATGAGGGAGGACAGCGTGGTCTTGAGCCCCGCCTTGGAGCGGGTGTAGGCGTCGGCGGCGTCGGCCTCGTCGTCGACGGCCGTCCCGGTGAGCCACACGGCGGTGCCTGCGGCGCGAGCCGCCTCGACGAGCTCGAGGGTGGCCTCGACCCAGCGCTCGTTGTCGCCCGACGTGCGGTAGTCGGCGCGCCCGCTCGCCGACCAGGCGAGGTGCACCACGTGGGTGGCGCCGCTGCGGCCGATGAGGTCGGACGCAGCGCCGGGGACCAGGAGGTCGACGTCGGCGTGGCGCACGGGCACCGGCTCGATCGCCGTGTCTCCCCAGTGGTGCAGCACCCACTGGCCGAGCAGCCCCGAGGCGCCGGTGATCAGGGCGCGGGAGGCCATGCGTGTCCCTCGCGGTCCTTCACCGAGATGCGCGTCGGCGCCATCGGCCACTCGATCCCGACCGTCGGGTCGTCGTACGCCAGTGTGCGGGCGTGGTCGGGGGAGTGGCCGGTGCTGATGAGGTACGTCAGCCGGGTGTCGTCCTCGAGCGTCTGGTAGCCGTGCGCGATGCCGGTCGGCACGTGGAGCGCCACGTCGTCGCCGGCGGACAGCTCGACCGCGACCCACTGGCCGTAGGTCGGCTCGTCGGGGCGCAGGTCGACGAGCACGTCGAGGAGTGCGCCGTCGGTCACCCACAGCGTCTTGGCCTCGGCCGAGGGGGCCACCTGGTAGTGCATCCCGCGGATCGTGCCGGCGACCTCGTTGGTGGTCGTCACCACCTCGGCGACGCCCACGTCGAGGCCGTGCGCGCGGGCCTCCTCGGAGACCAGCACCTTGCGGAGGAACCCTCGGTCGTCGTGGTGGCGGGCCCCGCGGACCAGCGCCACCCCCCGGATCCCGAGATCCTCGATCACCCGATCTCCCGCATCTCGGGCACGGCGATCCAGCACGCCGCGCCCGGAGTCAGCTCGGCGACGAGCCGGCTGATCTCGGGGGCGATGTTCCACGGGAGGACGAGGACGTCGTCGGGTGCCGCGCTGGCGAGCTCGGAGGGCGCGGCGACGGGCACGTGGCTGCCGGGCAGGAACTTGCCCTGCTTCGCCTCGCTGCCGTCCACCACCAGCGCCAGGTCGTCGGAGCGCACGTCGGCGGCGTTCATCAGGGTGTTGCCCTTGGCCGCGGCGCCGTAGCCGGCCACCGTACGCCCCGCTGCGTGGCGCTCGTCGAGCCAGGACCGGAGGCCCTGGATCACCGCGCGGCTGCGCTCGGCGAAGTCCTCCCAGAGCTGCGGCGTGAGCAGGCCGGCGGCCAGCTCCTCCTCGATGACCTCCGCGACGCTCGGGTGCGGCTCACGGGTGCCGGTGCGGGTCAGCCAGTAGCGGTTGGACCCGCCGTGGGTCGTGAGCTTCTCCACCCGGGTCAGCTCGAGGCCGACGCCGGACGTGGCGGCCGCGACCGCGTGGGCGGAGAGGTAGGAGAAGTGCTCGTGGTAGATCGTGTCGAACTGCGTCTCGAGCATCTGGGTGACGAACGACGGGTTCTCGACCGTCACGACCGTCTCGTCGTCGCACAGGTGGCTCAGGCCAGCGAGGAAGTCCTGCAGGTCGGGGACGTGCGCCATCACGTTGTTCGCCGCGACCAGTCGCGGACGGCCGTGGGACTCCACGACCTGCTCGGCCGTGGCGAGCCCGAAGAACTGGTTGAGGGTCTCGACGCCGCGCGAGCGCGCGATCTCGGCGACCTGGAGCGCCGGCTCGATGCCGAGCACCCGCATGCCGCTGTCCTGCATCTGGGTGAGGAGGTAGCCGTCGTTGCTGGCGACCTCCATGACGAGGTCGCCCGCGGTGAGGCCGAGCTCCTCGGTCATGTGGCGGGTGTACTCGCCGGCGTGGGCGAGCCACGAGGTGCTGACCGAGGAGAGGTAGGGGTACTCGGCGCCGAAGATGCGCTCGGGCAGGACGTACTCACCGATCTGGCCCAGGCCGCAGCCGGGGCACACGCGCAGGTGCAGCGGGAACGTCGGGCTGGGCTCGTCGGTCGAGAGCGCCATCTCGTTGGAGAGCGGCTGCCGGCCGAGGTCGAGGACCGACACGAGGCCGTCGGCCCCGCAGCCACGACAGGTCCGGGACCCCCGCGGGGTCAGCTCGTCGCTCATGCCTTGCTCCACCATGGTGCCTTCCCGGATTCCCAGATCTTGTTCAGCTCGTCGCGCTCGCGGATGGTGTCCATCGGCATCCAGAAGCCGTTGTGCTGGTAGGCCCCGAGCCGGCCCTGCTCCGCCAGCATGGTCAGCGGAGCCTGCTCGAACGGCATCGCGTCGCCCTCGATCAGGTCGAGCACCTCGGGCTCGACCACGAAGTAGCCGCCGTTGATCCAGTCGTGGGAGTCGTGCGGCTTCTCGCGGAACTCCGTGACGATGCCCTCGCGCAGGCCCAGCGAGCCGAAGCGCGGCGGCGGGTGCACGGCGGTGATCGTCGCCAGCGCGCCCACGGACTCGTGGTGGGCGATCACGTCGTTGATCGGTACGTCGGAGAGGCCGTCGCCGTAGGTGAGGAGGAACCGCTCGGTGAGGATGTCCGACAGGCGCTTGATCCGGCCGCCGGTCATCGAGTCCGCGCCGGTGTCGATCAGGGTGACCTTCCAGTCCACCTTGCTGCGCGAGAGGTACTCCACGGACCCGGTCGAGAGGTCGACCGACATGTCGCAGGAGTGCATCAGCTGGTTGGCGAAGTACTCCTTGATGACGTAGCCCTTGTAGCCCAGCGCGACCACGAAGTCGGCGTACCCGTGGGCGGCGTAGTGCTGCATGATGTGCCACAGGATCGGGCGCTCGCCGATGGTGACCATCGGCTTGGGGATCGCATGCGTCTCCTCGGCCAGGCGAGTCCCTCGGCCTCCGGCCAGGATCACAGTCTTCACGGCGGCGTTCTTCCCCCTCGACACGACAAATTCAGAGACTGACCCTAGCGAAGCGGGGTGCTGCCGCGGAGGGCGGCCTCACGCCGGCGGGGCGATGCGCTGCCGCAGTCGCTCCACCAGGTTCCCGGGCACGACGTCGCCGGCGACGAGGTAGACGTCCCACGCGATGTGCTTGAGCCACTGGCGGTGCCACAGGGCGCGGACGAGCTCGCGGCGCGCCGTGCGACGTACGCCCGGGGACACGCCGGCCTCGCCGGCCTGGCGCCACAGGCTGCGCCACAGCGTGGTCATCAGCCAGCGGCGCCGCGTGGCCTTCGGGTTGAGCCCCTCGGCGGTCGCGTCTGCGGACTTGACCGGGTAGGTGCGGTACTCGACCAGCGGCTCGTCGATGACGACGAGCGGGTCGCGCAGCAGGAACCACCACGTCAGCAGCACGTCGGCGCCGTACTCGTCCTGGAACCTGGGCGAGGCCAGCAGCCTGTCGCGACGGTAGAGGGAGTAGACCTCCGTCCATCGCGGCCGGTTCAGGAAGGAGCGCAGCCGGGTGCGCGCGTCCGCGGACGCGAGGTCCGGGTCGCGCTGCACGCCGAGGAGGGCGCCGTCCGGGTCGATGAACTGGATGGCGGGCAGGCAGGCCGCGGCCTCGGGGTGGGCGCGCAGGGCGGCGAGGGTGTGCTCGACGAAGCCGGGGGACAGGCGGTCGTCGGCTCCGAGCCACGCGAAGTACTCCCCGGTGGCGTCCGCCACGGCCCGGTTGAAGTTGGCGACCGCGCCGAGGTTGGTCGCGCTGCGCCTGACCTGGGCCTCACCGACCCGCGCGGCCGCGATCTCGTGGGTCCGGTCGGTCGAGCAGTTGTCGAAGACGAGGAGCTCGTCGACGGCGCGGGTCTGCTGCTCGACCGAGCCGAGCGCCTCGCCGAGGTAGTCCTCGCCGTTGTAGACCGGTATCGCGATCGACACGGTCGCGTCGCCTGCCATGGTGCCCCCTCGGTTCTCCGTCTGGCCGCCGCCAGCATAGGAGCACCCGGCGCGTCGGCGACCGACCCCCGGCAGTGCCGTACGTCGCTCCCGTCAGGGACACTGGGGCGCCATGCATCCCCGTCTGCATCCCGGTGGAAGGAACCCCGTGCGCCCTCTCGTCCTCGTCGACATGCTGTCCTACACGGGCACCAAGGGCGGGATGGAGACCTACACCCGCGAGCTCTACCGCCAGCTCGGGCAGATGGACACCGGCCTGGACTTCGTGGCGCTCGCCAGCGCCGAGGGTGCCCGCCTGGACCTCTCGTGGTTCCCGGGTGAGGTCGTCGCGTCGCGCCTCAGCGGCGAGAACCGCTTCGTGTGGGCCTTCGGCGAGCTCGTGGCCTCGAGCTGGACCGCGCGGCGGCGCAAGGCCGACCTGGTGCACTGCCCGGCGACGCTGGGGCCGATGTGGACCTCGATGCCCACCGTGATCACGATCCACGACATGCTCTACTGGAGCCACCCCGAGCTCATGACGACGCCGCTCTACACCCGCCCGGTCATGTGGATGGAGAAGCGCGGCGCGGCCAACGCGGCCCACGTGGTCACCGACAGCCAGGTCTCCGCCGACGAGATCGTGAAGTACCTCGGCTTCCCCGACGAGCGGCTGCACGTCGTGCCGCTCGCCGCCGACCACCCGGCGGCGCCGGCCGCGGCCGACCGGCCCACGGAGAACCTCGTCATCGCCAGCGGCCAGCGCCGCCCGCACAAGAACTGGGACCGCCTGATCCGGGCGCTCGCGCTCGTCGACGAGGACGTGCGCCCGCGGCTGGTCATCACGGGTGGGCGGGGGGATGACCCGCTCGCGCCAGTAGTCGCCGAGTCCGGCATGGCCGACTGGGTCGAGCTGCGCGGCTGGGTCGAGGACGACGAGCTCGCCGACCTGCGCTCCCGCGCGCGGGCGATGGCCTTCCCGACCCTCGCCGAGGGCTTCGGCCTGCCGATCCTCGAGGCGATGGTGCAGGGCCTCCCGGTGCTCGCCTCCGACCTGCCGGTGCTCCGCGAGGTCGGCGGGGACGCCGCGCTGTGGTTCGACCCGTTCGACCTGCAGTCCATCGCCGACGCCCTGACGCGGGCGGCCACCCGCCCCGACGAGATGTCCGCGCTGGCGGTGGCCGGCCTGGAGCAGGCGCGGTCGTTCAGCTGGGAGCGCGTGGCCCGGGAGACGCTCGACGTCTTCCACCGCGCCCTCGCGGGGCGCCGCTGACGATCGGTCGCTCAGCGTCCGGCGACGTGCCGCAGCACCTGGGCGAGGCCCGCGCGCCGGTGCTGTCGTACGGCGTCGGGCAGGACGGTGATGCCGTGCAGCCTCGACGTCCACCGCAGGCGCGCGGCGCGGGCGGCCCGTGGCCAGCCGTTGCGCCGCATCTGCTCGGCGGCGCCCGTGAAGTAGCGTCGGTCCTGGGCGAACCTGCTGCCGTCGGTGAGCGTCGTGCCCGACATGCTGGCGGAGTGCCGGCGATAGGCGAAGGTCACCTCCGGGTCGATCAGGAGGGTGCACCCGTCGGCCACCATGTCGACCACCAGGGCCAGGTCGAGGATGATCGGCAGGTCGCGGCGGAAGGCGAACCGCTGGACCCGCTCGGTGCGGAAGACGAGCGAGGGCCAGTAGAGCCAGTTGCCGCGCAGGAGGCTGGCCGCCAGGTCCTCTCCCGAGTGGAGCGCCGGCACCGCGTCGTGCGGGCGCAGCCAGCCCTTGACCCGGTCGGCCAGACCGGTGACCGGCTGGTCCTCGTCGTCGATGACCCGGACGCCGGGCTGGATGATGTCGGCCTCCGGGTGCTGCTCCACCAGCGTGCGGACCCGCCCCACGAAGCCGGGCTCGAGCAGGTCGTCGCACCCCATGAACATCATCACCTCGCCGGACGCGAGGCCCAGGCAGCGCTCCCAGTTGCCGGCGATGCCGAGGTTGGTGGAGTTGCGCTCGTAGCGGATGCGTGGGTCCTGCTCGCCGGCGAAGTGCTCGGCCACGCTCGGGTCGGGGTAGCAGTCGTCGACGACGGTGAGCGTCCAGCCCGGGTCGTCCTGGGCCAGGATGCTCGCGACCGTCGCGTAGAGCCGGTCGGGGTCACCCCAGTAGGGGATGAAGATCTCGAGCGGCCGGGGGTCGGCTGCGCTCACTCGCGCAGCTCGTCGTGCTGCTCGACCCGTCCGCGCGGCCCGTCGCCGTCGCGGAGCTGGTCGATCTCGAGCTGCAGCAGCGCGATCTCCTCGGCAAGGGTGCGCGTGCGCTCCTCCAGCCGGCCGAGCTCCGAGCTGTGCTGGAGGGTCAGGATCATGATCACCATCGAGGCCACGAAAAAGAGCAGGTTGGCCGGCACGGCCAGCCCGATGGCCTCCGAGGTGCGGAACAGGATGGCCGGGAAGGCCGCCACGGTGATGATGGCCAGCGCCACGACCGCCCAGATGAGGGCGTACTTCTCGCGGAGCCGGTGGCGCCGCATCATCTCGAAGAGCGCCAGCAGGATGATGATCGAGCCGGCCAGGCCCAGGATCGTGGTGCCGCTCATCGGCCGACCTCCTGCTCGTGGCGGGGCTTGGGTGCCCGCTGCGGCGGCGGGGCGGCCGTCGGCTCGGGCGGGGTCGTCACCACCGGGATCTCCTCGACCTGGGCGGGCCAGTCGCGCACCAGCGCCAGCACGAGGGCCACGACGGCCCGGCAGAGGTAGATCGCGGCCTTGAAGGGGGAGTGCGACGCCTGCCCGGCGATGCGGGCGCGCATCGTCACCGGCACCTGGGTGATGGTGCACCCGGCGCGGGCGGCGATCACCAGAGACTCCACGGTGTCGCCGAGGTACTCGGCCGGGTAGTGGGTGGCGAAGACCGAGATCGCGCGGCGGTTGGACACGCGGAAGCCCGAGGTGACGTCGGTGAGTCGGGTGTGCGCGAGGTGCGAGAGCACCCAGGCGAGCATGACCATCGCCCAGCGGCGCGGTCCACGGACCTTGTAGGGGTCGTCGCGGGTCGCGAAGCGGGCGCCGATGACGACGTCGGCGCTGTCGAGCGCCTCGAGGAGCCCGGCGAGGTAGCGCGGGTCGTGCTGCCCGTCGGCGTCGATCTGCACCGCGACGTCGTAGCCGTGGCGCAGCGCGTAGCGGTAGCCGGTGCGCATCGCGCCGCCGACGCCGAGGTTGAACGGGAGCGGGCACACGATGGCGCCGGCCTCGCGCGCACGCGCGGCGGTGTGGTCGCTCGACCCGTCGTCGATGACGAGGAGGTCGGCGTCGGGCACGCACTCGCGGATCTCGTTCACGGTGCCGACGATGGCGTCCTGCTCGTTCCACGCGGGCACGATGATCAGCACGCGGTCCCCAGGCATGGGCGCGATACTATCGCGGCCGCTCGCGCTCCCAACCGTTGAGGAGGACAGGGTCCCAGTGAGCCACACCGTCACTGGACCCGGTCGCCGGGTCTCGTTCCGCAGCCTGCCGTGGGCCGTCGTCGCGCCGCTGCTGGCCTACGTCGTCGTCGTGCTCGCCGGCATCACCACCTCCTCGGTCGGCGCCGACGAGCTGCGCGCCGACCCCGCACACCCGACCGGGGTGATGCTCGGGGAGGCGCGCAGCACCCGGGCCGACGAGTTCCTCACCTCCACGCCACTGTCGCTGGGGGTGGCCGAGACCGGGCGGTCCGAGGACCTCAACCCGCTCACGGCCCCGCAGGCCTACCTGAACCTGGTCCCGACCGGACCGGCGACGGCGTTCCTCTTCGCCGACGGGTCCGCGCTGCGGCTCGGTCCGTGGCTGCCGGACGCGATGCTCTTCGCGGCCAAGTTCTGGCTCGGCACGCTGTTGCTGCTGCTCGCTGCCCCGGCGTGGTTCCGCGAGCTCACGGGCAGCCGCTGGATCGGGTGGTTCGCCGCGGCCCTGGTGCTCCTCTCCCCGGCCAACGCGTGGTGGTCCAACACCCACGCCACCCTGCTCGGCTTCACGCTGGCCGGCGCGGTCGCGCTCCAGCGCGCGGCTCACGCCACCGGCGACGGCCGGTGGTGGCGCGCCGGTCTCTGGGGCGTGGCCGGTGCCGCGCTGCTCGTGCGGACCCCGCTCTTCTACCCGCCCTGGGCCGTCGTCGTGGTGCCGGTGGTGCTGCTCGGCACGGTCGCCGGTCTGCTCGCCACCCTGCCCGGTCGTCGTCGTACGGTCGCGGCGGTGGGTGGCGTCGGGGCGCTCACCCTGCTCTTCCTGGCCGCGATCTATCTCGAGAACCGCGACGCCATCGCCGCGACCAGCGGCACCGTCTACCCGGGGGCCCGCGTGCTCACCGGCTCGGCCAACGCCGTCCAGGCACTCTTCGGTGCGACCAACCTGCGCGTGCTCGCCGACGGCGTCGAGGTCGCCGGGTCCAACTCCTCGGAGATCTCCTCCGGCTTCACCGTCGCGCTCGTGCTGGCCGTGCTGCTGCTCGCGCGCGGTGTCGTCTGGCGGGTGCCGGGCCAGCGGTGGGCCGTGGTGTCGATGATGGCGCTCACGGGCTTCTGGCTGCTGTGGTCGACCGTCGACTTCGGCACCTTCGGGTCCAGGATCCCGCTCGTCAACCAGGTGCCGTCCGCACGCTCGACGCAGATCATCGGCCACCTCGGCGTCCTGCTGCTGTGCCTGGTCCTGCCCGCCGCGCGTGACCGGGGTGCCCGCTCCTGGTCGCTGATGGCGGCCGGCACCACGGCCGTCGTGGCGGCGTACGCCGGCTCGCTCCTGCGCGTGCAGTCGGTCCCCGCCCTCACCGTCGGCGGCATCTGGCTGGCCGCGCTCGCACTCGGCGTGACGGTGTTCGTCCTCACGCTGCGGCCGCGGCACGTCGCCGGCTACGCGCTCGGCGGTGTCCTCGCGCTCTCGCTGGTGTGGCAGGTCAACCCGGTGATCGTCGGCCTCGGCGACCTCCGCGGCAGCGCCGTCGCGCAGCGGATGGAGGAGCTGGGCGACCAGACCCGCGCCGACGGGGGAGCGTGGGCCACCGACCACTACTCGGTCGACTCGCTGCTGATGGCCACGGGCGTCCCGGCGTTCTCCGGCCGGCAGATGTCCGGGCCCGACATGGCGACGTGGAGCCGGCTCGACCCGGGCCGTGAGCACGAGGACGTGTGGAACCGCGGCGGCTCCTACATCTGGTTCTCCTGGTCGGGCCGCAAGGAGCTCGAGTGGACCAACCCGAGCCCCGACGTCATCCACATCGCGGGCTCGCCGTGCGTGGTGGCCGACCGGCTGCCCCGCCTGACGACCGTGGTGGCGCGGCGCGAGCTCGACCTCGACTGCCTGGAGCCCGAGGAGTCGTTCACGTGGGGTGGCGAGGAGCGCTGGGTCTACTCGGTGGTCCGCTGACCCGGGCGATAGCCTGTGCCCGCCATGCCCCGCCAGGATCCTCCCCAGCAGCCGCCCCCCGTCCAGCGCCTCCGGGTGCGCTACGCCAAGCGCGGCCGGCTGCGGTTCACCAGCCACCGCGACTTCTCCCGCGCCTTCGAGCGCGCCGTGTTCCGCGCGCGCATCCCGATGGCGTACTCCTCGGGCTTCAACCCGCACCCGCGCATCTCGTACGCCGGTGCGTCACCGACCGGCGCTGCCAGCGAGGCGGAGTACCTCGAGCTCGCGCTGGCCGAGGTGCTGGTGCCCGCCGAGGTGCACCGCCAGCTCGACGAGTCGCTGCCGCCCGGCCTCGACGTGCTCGCCGTGGTCGAGTCGCCCGGCGGCTCGCTCTCCGACCTGCTCCAGGCCAGCCGCTGGCGGATCGAGGTCGACGTCCCTGCAGCGGACGCCGAGCGCGCCGTCGCGGCGTTCCTCGCCGCCGACGAGGTCTCGGTCGAGCGGATGACCAAGCGCGGGCTGCGCACCTTCGACGCCCGCGGCGCGGTCACCTCGCTCGCGGTGGTCGCTCCTGACGAGGCCGCGGCCGACGGCACGTCGACCGTCGTCGAGCTCGTGCTGCGCCACGGCGAGCCCGCCGTGCGGGCCGACGACATCCTCACCGGCATGACGCAGCTCGGCGGGCTCACGCCCGGCGGGCCGGCGCTGCTGACCCGGCTCGACCAGGGCCCCTACGACGAGGCGACCGGCGAGGTCGGCGACCCCTTCGCCAGCTGAGCCCGTCCGGCCAGGTGGGCCGAGATCGCCTCGCGCACCGGGCCCGCGACGGAGTCCCACGCCCAGGCGTCGTGGGCGTGCTCGGCCGCGGCCCGCATCGTGGCGGCGTAGCGCTGGGTGTCGCGGGCCAGGTCGACCGCCTCGGCCAGCGCGCCGTCCCACTCGTGGTCGCGCGCCAGCCGCCCGGTGACGCCGTCGGTGACGGCGCGGTCGAGCGACGGCGTGTGCGAGGCCACGGTCCAGGTGCCCACCACGGCGGCCTCGAAGAACTTCAGGTCGGACTTGCAGACGTTGAAGGCGTTGTGCTGGAGCGGCGCGATGTTGACCTCGACCTCGGCGATCGAGCGCTGGAGGTCGACGTAGTGCATGAACGGCACGAACTCGATGCGGTCGCGGAACTCCTCCAGCGGCCCGACGTCGTCGAGGAACCCGGCGACCCGGATCGACACGTCGTCGTCGCGCGCCAGGAGGCGGGCGAGCGCCGGCGCGGCGACGGTGAAGTCGCGCACGTGGGACGGGGTGCCGCTGAAGTAGCCGATGGTGACCGGGCCGGTCCGGGCGTAGCCGGAGGCCTCCTTGGCCTGCCAGAGCTCGCGGCTGTGGTCCTGCTGCACCCGGTTGAGCACGTTGGGCACGACGTGGACGCTGCCGGTGGGCAGGTGCCGGGACAGCGCGGTGCGCAGCGTCTGGTTGGTGGTGAGTGCGCCCTCACAGAGCCGCAGCGTGGCGTTGAGTCGGCCCATGTAGGAGAACCACACGTCCCAGTCCAGGCTCACCGAGGGGTCGCGGCCCAGGGAGTCCATCACCAGGTCGGCGTAGGACGTGTCGAAGACCAGGTCGTCGGTGTCGAACAGCAGGGGTACGCCGGCGCGCTCGGCGGTCGCGGCGAGACGTCGTACGTGCCCGCCGTAGCGGTGCCGGGCGAGCACGATCGCGTCGAGGCGGGGGACCACCGAGAGGACCGAGGGGATGTCGTCGTCGCTGAACCAGGCCGCCGACATCGCGCCGGACCGGTCGCTGTTGACGGCCTCGACGACGTTGGCCACCCGGTAGCGGAAGGTGCTGGTGTCGGGCTGGCCGTAGAACCACGCCACCTTGACGTCGCCGTCGAGCAGGCGGCCGACGCGCTGGGTGACCGTGCTGTCCCACAGGACCGGCAGCGGCCCGGACCAGCGGGGGAGGTCAGCGAACATCGTCGGACCGCATGACGCCGGCGAACCGCTCGACGAGGGCGTCGACGGTCGGGGCGAGGCTGGTGTTCCAGTCGCGCTCGATGCCGTCGGCGCGCAGGTTGGCGCTGCGCTGCGCCCGGTCGTCGGACAGCGCGAGGAGCCGGCGCATCCCGTCGAGCAGGCCGTCGACGGTCGACGGCGCGGTGAGGATGTTGGCGGAGTAGTCGGAGAGGTCCTGCTTGCTGCCGTGGGTGTTGGTCAGCACGGGGACCCCGGCCGCGGCGAGGTCGAGCGGCGGGTAGGACGGGTGCGGGGTGTCCATCAGCACGAGCGCGGCGTCGATGGTGCGCACCAGCGACGTGTAGTCGAGCCAGTTGAGGCCCTCGACCACGAGCGGCTTGGCGTCGCGCGGGAACGTCAGGTCGGGCGTGCGGCGGCCGACCAGGTGCAGCTCCCACTGCTCGGGGTCGATCAGTCCCTCCTCGACGGCGCGGGCGAGCACGGTGCCGCCGCGCCAGAAGAGGTTGCGCGCGTTCTCCGGGCGCGAGTAGAAGAACAGCCGCCGCTTGCCCTCGGGCCGGTCCGGGAGCTCGGCGTCGCGGGGGAGCCCGCCGGGGAAGGCCGGCGTGAGCGGGATCGCCTCCTCGGCGAGGTGCGGGTAGTTGTCGGGCGAGCCGAGGTGGTCGAGCAGGCGCTGGGTGTTGACCACGACCGCGAAGCCGCGCTCGTCCAGCGTCTCGCTGCACATCAGCCGCTCGTCGCCGAAGGCGTAGAACATCCGCTCGTCCTCCTGGAGGAGGTAGAGCACCTGCGCACGGTCGAGGGTGCTGCCGAGGGTGGCCCGGGTCGTCCACCACGACGTGGTCATGACGATCTCGTTGTCGGAGACCGCGAGGTCCTGGTCGCCCCCGACGGGGACGTACGCCGTCTCCAGTGCGCCCTCGAGGCGGACGCCCGCAGCCTGCTCCAGGGTCCGTACGACGCTGGGGTCGGGCTCCTCGGTGCGGGTGGCGATGCGCAGCGCGGCCCCGAAGCGGTTGGCCAGCAGGATGGCGAGGATCACCGAGGTGCCGACCCCGCCGAACAGGCTGGAGGGCCCGACGCTGTCGGTGAGGACCGTCACGCGCGGACCGGCCGAGGCCAGGTGGGCGATCGGGAGGGGCGCGAGCTGGGCCCACTGCTGGGCGAAGAGGCTGTCGAAGTAGGGCTCGCGGAGCTGGCCGCGCGGCGCGATCCGGCCCTCGTGGCGGCCGAACCGCAGGAAGTGGGTGAGCGGGTTGGCGCCGCTCTTCGCGACGTCGGCGTTCTGCCGCTGGTAGCCCGTGGTGGAGAAGAGCTCGCTCGGGTCGTCGCCGCGTCGGGCGCCGAAGCGGAGGTAGTGGCGCACCGGGTCGGCGTCGGCGGGCAGGTCGGGGTGGAAGTGGCGGTAGTAGTCGGCGTCGAAGAGCCCCGACTCCAGGATCAGCTCGACGTCCTCGGCGAGCGGGTTCATGCTGCGGCCCTCGGCCTGGCCGACGCGAAGGTAGTGCACGAGCGGGTTGATCCGCGAGGTCTTCACGTCGGGGTTGCGCTGGAGGTAGGCACGCGAGGAGAACGCCGCCGACGGGTCCTTGCCGTTGAAGCCGCCGCGCTTGAGGTAGTGCTCGATGGCGTCCTTGCCCTGCTTGCGCAGCTGGGGGTTCTGCTCGAGGTAGTAGGCCTCGTCGAAGAGCTCCGACTCGCGCAGCAGGTCGACGTCACTGATCTCGCGACGGTGGATCTTGCGCTCTGTGGTGGCCAAGGCCGGGATCCCCCTGGGACTCTGCGTGACTCTGCGGTGCGGGTGCCCCGGGAGCATATCGGTGGCCGCCGGCCCCGGGCGGAGCGCGTGTCTTGGGGCGACCGTGGCCCGGTGTGCGATACTCGCCACGTTCGACGCCCCGACCACCGTCGGGATCCGTCGAGCCGACGACGTTCTCGCCGGTCACCCTTGTTCTCTTGGGGAGTGCCCGGCACCCCGGACGGGTGGACGTCACCGGACCGCGACGCGGCCTCCGGAGTTGGTGACAGCGACTCCGAACGGGCCCGGCGACCGCGGCAGGTGACAGAAAGCCGCCGGTGACGCACACGCGGAGGGTGTCGCCGCCACAGAAGCTTTGCGCCCGCCACGATCGCCAGTCGAGAGCGGTGGACGCCGTATCCGGCACCGACAGGGTGCCCGAGGAGCACCACATGCTCGATTCCGACCAGCCCGACACCACCGAGGCCGGCAGCGGCTCTGCCGAGTCGCCCGCGGCGTCGCCCGTGGCGCCGGCTGCGCCCGTGGTCACCCGACGCACCCGCAAGGCGCCGGCCAAGAAGGCTGCTGCGGCCCCCGCCGCCGAGACCACGCCGGCGGACGCGTCCGCCGAGGCTCCTGCCGAGCAGGCCGAGGCCCCCGCCGCGAAGAAGGCCGCTGCCCGCAAGGCGCCCGTCAAGAAGGCCGCGGCGAAGAGGACGGCCAAGAAGGCCGCGGCCGCCACGCCTGCCGACGACGCCGCCGAGCCCGCGGCCGAGGTCGAGGCTCCCACCGAGGCTCCCGCCGCGAAGAAGGCGGCCGCCAAGCGGACTGCCAAGGCACCCGCCAAGAAGGCGGCCGCCAAGAAGACCGCCGCCGCGCCCGCCGAGGACGCCGCCGCCGAGACCGAGGGCGCCACCACCGACGCGGCCACTGACGCCGCCACCGGGCACGCCGTCCTCTTCCAGGCGCCCGTGGTCACCACCACCCGCCGTACGCGCAAGAAGGCCGAGCCCGCTCCCGCCGAGCAGCCGGCCGACGCCGACCAGGCGCAGCCGAGCGACGCCGAGCCCGCCGAGCAGGCGCCGGCGAAGAAGTCCAGCGCGAAGTCGGGCAAGAAGACCGGCAAGAAGGCCGCCGCGAAGAAGGCCGCCGCTCCGGAGCCCGCCGCCGACGAGGTGGACGAGGACGCTGAGTCGACCGAGACTGCCGAGACCACCGAGACTGCCGAGGGCGACGAGGCCACCGAGGCCGGGTCGACCGAGTCGGCCGACGGCCAGGACGGCGACGGCGAGGGCGGTCCCGCCCGCCGCCGGCGCCGCCGTGGCGGCCGCCGCCGGCGCAAGTCCTCCGACGCCGGGGGAGAGGGCGCCGACGACGCCGAGTCCGGCGACGAGGTCGCCTCCGAGGAGGCCGAGGCCACCACCGGCGACTCCGATTCCGCTGACTCCGGCGAGGGCAACGGCGAGGGCTCCTCGCGTCGTCGTCGGCGGCGCCGCCGTGCCGGTGAGGAGGGCGCGTCGGAGGACGACGAGCCGAACACCGTCACCCGGGTCCGCAGCCGTCGCTCGGCGGAGGACCAGATCACCGCCGTCTCCGGCTCGACCCGTCTCGAGGCCAAGAAGCAGCGCCGCCGCGAGGGTCGCGAGGCCGGCCGCCGCCGCGCCCCGATCGTGAGCGAGGCCGAGTTCCTCGCCCGCCGCGAGTCGGTCGACCGCGTGATGGTCATCCGCCAGCGCAAGGAGCTGACCCAGATCGGCGTGCTCGAGGACCGCGTGCTCGTCGAGCACTACGTCGCTCGCGAGTCGCAGACCTCGCTCATCGGCAACGTCTACCTCGGCCGCGTGCAGAACGTGCTGCCGTCGATGGAGGCCGCCTTCATCGACATCGGCAAGGGCCGCAACGCCGTCCTCTACGCAGGTGAGGTCAACTGGCAGGCGCTCGGCCACAAGGAGGGCGCGCCCCGCAAGATCGAGTCGGTGCTCTCCAGCGGCCAGATGGTCCTGGTGCAGGTCACCAAGGACCCGATCGGCCACAAGGGCGCCCGCCTCACCAGCCAGATCAGCCTGGCCGGCCGCTTCCTGGTCTACGTCCCGGACGGCACGACCTCCGGCATCTCGCGCAAGCTGCCCGACACCGAGCGCAACCGCCTCAAGACGCTGCTCAAGGAGATCGTCCCCGACACCGCCGGCGTCATCGTGCGCACCGCGGCCGAGGGTGCCAGCGAGGACGAGCTCACCCGCGACGTCGAGCGCCTGAAGTCGCGGTGGGAGGACATCGAGAAGAAGTCCTCCAACAAGGGCTCCGGCCCCCAGCTGCTCTACGGCGAGCCCGACCTGACCCTCAAGGTCGTCCGTGACCTGTTCACCGAGGACTTCTCCAAGCTCGTCATCGAGGGCGACGAGGCATGGGACACCGTCCACGGCTACGTCGAGTCGGTGGCGCCCGACCTCGCCGAGCGCGTCGAGAAGTACGAGCGCAACGGCGCCGGCGACGTGTTCTCGACGTACCGGATCGACGAGCAGATCCACAAGGGTCTCGACCGCAAGGTCTGGCTGCCCTCGGGCGGCTCGCTGATCATCGACCGCACCGAGGCGATGACCGTCGTCGACGTCAACACCGGCAAGTTCACCGGTTCGGGCGGCAACCTCGAGGAGACGGTCACCAAGAACAACCTCGAGGCAGCCGAGGAGATCGTGCGCCAGCTCCGGCTGCGCGACATCGGCGGCATCATAGTCGTCGACTTCATCGACATGGTCCTGGAGTCCAACCGCGACCTCGTCGTACGACGTCTCGTGGAGTGCCTCGGCCGTGACCGCACCCGCCACCAGGTCGCCGAGGTCACCTCGCTCGGCCTGGTGCAGATGACCCGCAAGCGGATCGGCACCGGTCTCCTCGAGGCCTTCAGCGAGAACTGCGAGCACTGCCACGGCCGCGGCGTGGTCATCAAGGACCAGCCCGTCGACCCCGGCGCGAGGAGCGAGGACGGCGAGGGCCGGCGCAGCAGCCGCCGTCGCGGCCGCCGCGGCGCCTCCGGTGAGGGCAACGACAACGCCAACGGCAACGGAGGCGACAAGCCGGCCGAGCACCACGCGCCGTCGCCGAAGGACGTCGCCGCGATGGCGCGCCACGACAAGCCCGCCGACGAGGCAGCGAACGAGACAGCGGACCAGGCAGCGGACCAGGCAGCGGACCAGGCAGTGGAAGAGGCTCCTGCCGAGACGTCCGACGTGACGCCTGCAGAGGTCCCGGCCGCGGAGACCACGGCCGAGACGCCGGCCCACCAGGCGCAGGCCGACGCTCCCGCCGCGGAGACGTCCCCGGCTCCTGAGGCAGGGTCCGAGCCAGCGGACGAGCCGGTCGAGGAGCCCGTCGGGGGGCAGGCCGCCGAGCCGGCCGCCGAGGAGGCGCCGGCCGAGGCCGAGAAGCCGCGGGTGGTCACGCGCACGCGTCGCCGCTCCGCCAGCCGCCCGGCCGGACCGCCGACGCTGCCCGAGGCCGACCCGGTCCCGGCGGCCACCGCCGGTGTGGCCGGCACCCTGCCGGACTCCGGTGCCGTGGAGCCGGGCACCGCCGAGGTCGAGCCCGGTGCCTCCACGCCGTCGGCCGACGACGCCGAGGCGGCGGCCGAGGCACCGCACGTCGAGCACGTCCCGATCAAGAAGAAGGGCTCGCGCAAGCGCTGAGCCCGGCCTGGGAGGGTGGCCGGACGTCGTTTTGCCCGGTCGCCACCCGATCCCGTACGCTTGACCCTCGGTGCTCAACACACCACCCTGCGCGCCCGCCCCGCGGCGTACCTCGCCCGAAGTTCAGGCGGTGTCGTGCGCAGACCCCAGTTCTATCTCGAATGTTCGCAGTCTGACGAAGGAGTGAGTCGCCGTGTACGCAGTCGTGCGCGCTGGCAGCAAGCAGCAGAAGGTTGCCGTGGGCGACGTCATCAACATCGACAAGACCGAGGCCGCCCAGGGTGACACCCTGACGCTCCCGGTCGTCATGGTCGTCGACGGCGAGAAGGTCACCGCGACCGGTCTCGACAAGGCCTCCGTGACCGTCGAGGTCACCGGTGCCGCCAAGGGCCCGAAGATCGTCATCCAGAAGTACAAGAACAAGACCGGCTACAAGAAGCGCCAGGGTCACCGTCAGAAGTACACCCAGGTCAAGGTCACCGACATCTCCCTCTGAGCTCTGCTCGAGGTCGACTCACTCCTAAGGACTGAACAATGGCTCACAAGAAGGGTGCTGCGAGCACCAAGAACGGCCGTGACTCCAACTCCCAGCGCCTCGGCGTGAAGCGCTTCGGCGGCCAGGTCGTCGGCGCGGGCGAGATCATCGTGCGACAGCGCGGCACCCACTTCCACCCGGGCACCGGTGTGGGCCGTGGCGGCGACGACACCCTGTTCGCCCTGCAGGCCGGCGCCGTCGAGTTCGGCACCCGCCGCGGTCGCCGCGTGATCAACATCGTTCCCGGCGAGTGACGTCACCGCGACACTGATCAACTTCTGCGAAGGGCGTCCCTGTCTAGGGGGCGCCCTTCGTGCTTTCGAGGCGTACGCCTCATCCACTGACAGGAATCTCCATGGCCATCCCCACCTTCGTCGACCAGGTCACGCTGCACCTCGCGGCCGGACGGGGCGGCAACGGCGTGGCCTCGGTGAAGCGGGAGAAGTTCAAGCCGCTCGGTGGCCCTGACGGCGGCAACGGTGGCCAGGGCGGCTCGATCATCCTCGAGGTCGACACCAGCGTCACGACCCTCGTCGACTACCACCACAGCCCCAAGCGCAAGGCCGACAACGGTGGCCAGGGCGCCGGCGACCACAAGAACGGCGGCAACGGCAAGGACCTCGTGCTGCCCGTGCCCGACGGCACGCTGGTCAAGGACGAGCACGGCAACGTGCTCGCCGACCTCGTGGGCCACGGCACGACCGTCGTCATCGCTGCCGGTGGCCGCGGCGGCCTCGGCAACGCCGCCCTCGCCTCGTCGAAGCGCAAGGCTCCCGGCTTCGCGCTCCTCGGTGAGCCGGGCGACGAGCTCGCCGTACGCCTCGAGCTGAAGGTCGTCGCCGACATCGGCCTCGTCGGCTTCCCGAGCGCCGGCAAGTCCTCGGTGATCGCCGCGATCTCGCGGGCCCGGCCCAAGATCGCCGACTACCCCTTCACCACCCTCATCCCCAACCTCGGCGTGGTCACCGCGGGCGAGACGACCTTCGTGGTCGCCGACGTGCCCGGCCTCATCGAGGGTGCCGCTGAGGGCCGCGGCCTCGGCCACGACTTCCTGCGCCACATCGAGCGCTGCGCCGCGCTGGTCCACGTCGTCGACACCGCGTCGATCGAGCCCGGCCGCAACCCGGTCGACGACCTCGACGTCATCGAGGGCGAGCTCGCGCGCTACGGCGGGCTCGAGGACCGGCCACGCCTGGTGGCCCTCAACAAGGTCGACGTCCCCGACGGCCAGGACATCGCCGACATGGTGGTCGAGGAGCTGCGGGGCCGTGGCCTCCGGGTCTTCGAGATCAGCGCCGCGTCGGGTGCGGGTCTGCGCGAGCTGACCTTCGCGATGGCCGAGATCGTGGTCGCGGCCCGCGAGGACGCGCCTGCGGCCGAGCCCGAGCGGATCGTGCTGCGTCCCAGGGCGGTCGACGGCGGCGACGACTTCGAGGTCGTCGCGACCGAGGATGGCTGGCGGGTGCGCGGCACCAAGCCGGAGCGCTGGGTGCGCCAGACCGACTTCAGCAACGAGGAGGCCGTGGGCTTCCTCGCCGACCGCCTCAACCGGCTCGGTGTCGAGCTCAAGCTCGCCCAGATGGGCGCGCAGGAGGGCGACGCGGTCCTCATCGGCACCGACGCGAACTCGGTCGTCTTCGACTTCAAGCCCAGCATCGAGGCGGGAGCCGAGATGCTCGGCCGCCGCGGCGAGGACGAGCGGTTCCGCGAGGACCGTCCGGCCCGCAGCCGTCGCCGCGACATCGACGAGGCGATGGAGACCAAGTCCGAGGAGGAGGCGCGAGCCGACGTGGCGCGCCGCCTCGACGCCGAGCGGAAGAAGAAGGGCCCCAATCGCAGCACCGGCAGCTCCGGCGTGGGCCCGATGGCCTACGAGATCGGCTCGAAGGACGACCCCGACTGGGACGGCAGTGACGACGACTGACCGGCCGGCCACCAGGTCCGAGCTGGTCGGCGCCGCCAAGCGCATCGTCGTCAAGGTCGGCTCGTCGTCGCTGACCACCGCCGCCGGCGGCATCGACCCGGCCCGCGTGCGCCAGCTGGTCGAGGTGCTCGCAGCCGCCCGTGACGGCGGCGCCGAGCTCGTGCTGGTCTCCTCGGGCGCCATCGCGGCCGGCCTGGCACCGCTGGGCCTGAAGAAGCGCCCGCGCGCGCTCCCGGCGCAGCAGGCGGCCGCGTCCGTCGGGCAGGGCCTGCTGGCCCACCGCTACCAGGAGGAGTTCGCCCGGCACGGCATCGTCACCGGCCAGGTGCTGCTCACCGTCGACGACGTCACCCGCCGCGCGCACTACCGCAACGCCCACCAGACCTTCGCCAAGCTGCTCGAGCTCGCCGTCGTCCCGATCGTCAACGAGAACGACACCGTCGCCACCTCCGAGATCCGCTTCGGCGACAACGACCGGCTGGCCGCGCTGGTCGCGCACCTCGTGCACGCCGACCTGCTCGTGCTGCTGTCCGACGTCGACGGCCTCTACGACGGCCCGCCCAGCCGCCCCGGCTCCCGGCTGATCCCGGTGGTGCACTCCGAGGCCGACCTCGCGTCGGTGACCATCGGGTCCGCCGGCTCGTCCGGGGTCGGCACCGGCGGGATGACGACCAAGGTCGACGCGGCCCGGATCGCGACCGGCGCCGGCATCGACGTCGTACTGACCTCGGCGGAGCAGGCCGCGGCCGCCCTCTCGGGCGCGGAGGTCGGCACCCTGTTCGAGGCGACCGGCAAGCGTCGGCCGACGCGGCTGCTGTGGCTCGCGCACGCCACCTCGGGGCAGGGCACGCTCACCCTGGACGCAGGTGCCGTACGAGCCGTGGTCGAGCGGCGTGCGTCGCTGCTGGCGGCCGGGATCACCGCCGTCGGGGGCAGCTTCGTCGCCGGCGACGCGGTCGACGTGCTCGACCCGTCGGGCGCCACGGTCGCACGAGGCCTGGTGAACTTCGACTCCGACGAGCTCCCCGCGCTCCTCGGTCGCTCGACCCAGGACCTCAAGGCGGCGCTCGGCGCGGCCTACGAGCGCGAGGTCATCCACCGCGACGACCTGGTCCTGCTCTAGCTCGCACGTCTCCCGCCGATGAACTTCCATGCGTGTGCGTGGAAGTTCAGGCCCGATGGGGGCTGCCCACGCTGAGGCGCCGATGAACTTCCACCCGACTGCGTGGAAGTTCAGGCCCGATGGGGGCTGCCCACGCTCACGTGCCGATGAACTTCCACGTGTGTGCGTGGAAATCCATCAGGAGCGGGCGAGGACCGCCTGCGGCGGTCCTGCCCGCTAGCGTCGCTCCATGGACGACGCGCGCGAGCCGCTGCACCGGACGCCGGAGGAGGTCGCGGAGGACGAGGAGTTCTTCCGGTGGTACGGCGCGTGGGACGCGCTCGACCCCGACGGCGTCGTCAAGCTGATGACCGGCTTCGACCGGCCGTGGTGGATCGTCGGTGGCTGGTCGATCGAGGCCTTCACCGGACGCCCGCGCGAGCACGAGGACGTCGACGTCTCGATCCTCGGCTGCGACCTCACCGCGTTCCGCGAGCACGTCGGCGACGACTGGAACCTCTGGAGCAACCACGGCGGGACGCTGCGGCCGTTCAACGACCGCCACCCCGAGGTGCTCGACGTCGGCAGCCAGGTGTGGATCCGCAGGAGCGCCGCGGAGCCGTGGGTGATCGACATGGTGCCGACCCCCGACCGCGACGGGCTGTGGACCAACAAGCGCGACCCGGACCACGTCGCGCCGCTGGACGACGTGACGTGGGTCGCCGACACCGGCGTGCGCTACCAGCGCCCCGAGATCACCCTTCTCTACAAGGCGGTCCAGAGCCGGCCCAAGGACGAGCGCGACCTGTCGGTGACGTGGCCTCTCCTCGACGCGGACGCCCAGGACTGGCTGCGCGCGGCCGTGGGTCGGCTGTACCCCGACCATGCGTGGCTCGAGCGCATGACCTGAGTCCGCTCAGCCGGCGGCCGTCACGCTGCTGTCGAAGGCCTTCAGCAGCGTGATCACCGCGGGCCGGGGCACGTTCGGCGCCTTGACGCCGAGGTTGCCGAACTCGACGGCGGCGAAGGACGCGAGGAGGTCGTCGGTGTGGACCAGCGCGCTGGTGGCCGTGCCGCTGCCGGGGACCGCGATGGCGAGGCCGGTGTCGCCCTCGTCGACCGGGAAGGTGTCCTTGCCCTTCTGCGACGCCAGCGCGTCGGCCTGTTCCTGCGGGATCGGGCCGGTGGTCAGCCGGAGGGTGCGGTCGCGCCCGGGGTTGCGGTAGAGGCACTGGATCTTGCCGGCCCCGTTGTCGGAGCCGCGCGCGGTCGTCGCCGTACCGATCACGGCGCGGACCTGCGGGTCGTCCTGGCCGGGGCACGCCTCGGGCAGCAGCACCTTGGGCTGGTCGTCGCGCTCGAGCGAGAGCGAGTCGAGGACGGCGAGCAGCTTGTCGGTGGTCGCCTTGCGCTTGGCCGGGTCGAGCTCGTCGAAGCGACGGGCCGCGCTGTCCTTCGCTATCACCCAGAAGCCCACCTCCTCGTTCGCGTGGTAGCCGTAGCCGTTGACGGAGAGGATGTCCGAGGTGGTGATCGCGGCGTAGCCGCGGTCGGTCGCCGTGCCGCCGGCCGAGGAGAGGATCCGGTTGACGTTGTCGGGACCGAACTTCCCGAGGAACCAGCCCCAGGCGACGACGTCGACGTCGTTGCCGTCCTTGCCGGGGTAGCTCACGACGCAGCCGTACTTGGGCGTGTCGTCCTGGATGAGCGCCCCGATCGCGTCGAGCAGCGTGATGGGGCCGGTGAGCTCGGTGTGCAGGCGGACCGACTCGAGCTGGGCCTTCGGGACGAAGGGCTGCCACTCCTGCGGGTCGAGGCTCTCGCACGGGTTGGTGTTCTCCGCCGCCGCGGGGTCGGCGGTCGGCTCGGGCTCGGCGGGGTCGGCCGACTCGGTGGGATCGGCGTCGGTGGACCCCGACGTCCCGCTGCTCGGCCCGCCGTCGCCGTCCGCAGGGTCGGACGAACCGCCGCTGCAGCCGGCGAGGAGCAGCGCGGCGAGCAGCACGGGGAGCAGCGGGGCGAGGAGGGGGCGGAGTCCGGACCGAGCGGGCGTCGTCATGGTCGCCATCCTGCCCGTTCGCCTGCTGGGTAATCCTCGTGGGTGCCTTCCGCGGGTCGCCCCGTAGGCTTGGCAGGTCATGAGCGAGCGCATCGTCTACCTCGACCACGCCGCGACCACGCCGATGCTGCCGGTCGCGGTCGAGGCGATGACCCGTCAGCTCACCGGGGTCGGCAACGCGAGCTCGCTGCACGCCTCCGGTCGCGGCGCCCGCCGCGTGGTGGAGGAGTCGCGCGAGACCATCGCCGGGGTCATCGGCGCGCGTCCCGGCGACGTCGTCTTCACCTCCGGCGGCACCGAGTCGGACAACCTCGCGCTGAAGGGGATCTTCTGGGCCAGGCGTGGGGAGGACCCGCGCCGCACCCGCATCCTCTCCACGGCGATCGAGCACCACGCCGTCCTCGACCCGCTGCACTGGCTGGCGGAGAGCGACGGCGCCGAGGTCGAGCTGCTGCCCGTCTCGGCGCAGGGCGTGCTGGACCGCGAGGCGCTGCGCGACGCGGTGTCCCGGGACCCGGCCTCGGTCGCGCTGATCTCGGTGATGTGGGCCAACAACGAGGTCGGCTCGCTGCAGCCGGTCGACGAGGTGGTGGCCCTCGGCGCCGAGCACGGCATCCCGGTCCACAGCGACGCGGTGCAGGCGCTCGGCCAGGTGCCCGTGGACTTCGCCGGCTCCGGTGTCGACGCCCTGACCTTCACCGGCCACAAGGTCGGTGGCCCCTACGGCGTCGGTGCCCTCGTCGTACGCCGTGACCTGACCGTGAGCGCACTGGTGCACGGCGGCGGCCAGGAGCGCGACATCCGCAGCGGCACCCTCGACGTGCCCGCGATCGCCGGCCTCGCAGCCGCGGTCGAGGCCTCGGTCAAGGACCAGCACGAGCACGCCGTCCGCGTCGCGGCGCTGCGCGACGACCTGGTGCGCCGGGTCATCGAGGTCGTGCCCGACGCCCACCTCCACGGCGCGCCGATGGGCCCGATGCGGCTGCCCGGCAACGCCCACATCGGCTTCCCCGGCTGCGAGGGCGACTCGCTGCTGATGCTGCTCGACGCCCGCGGCATCGAGTGCTCGACCGGGTCGGCCTGCTCCGCGGGCGTGCCCCAGCCCTCCCACGTGCTGCTGGCGATGGGCTGCGACGACGACCAGGCCCGTCACTCGCTGCGCTTCTCCCTCGGCCACACCACCACGCCGGCCGACGTCGACGCCCTCGTCGAGGCGATCGGACCCGTCGTGGAGCGGGCGCGGGCCGCGAAGGGGCGCTGAGCCCTCCGATGAAGGTCGTCGCCGCGATGTCCGGCGGGGTGGACTCCGCCGTCGCCGCCGCCCGCGCCGTCGAGGCCGGCCACGAGGTGACCGGCGTCCACCTCGCGCTGAGCCGCAACCCGGCGTCGTACCGCTCCGGGGCGCGCGGCTGCTGCACGATCGAGGACAGCAACGACGCCCGCCGCGCGGCCGACGTGATCGGGATCCCGTTCTACGTCTGGGACCTCTCCGACCGCTTCCACGAGGACGTGGTCGAGGACTTCATGGACGAGTACGCCGCCGGGCGCACGCCGAACCCGTGCCTGCGCTGCAACGAGAAGATCAAGTTCGCCGCCGTCCTCGACCGCGCGCTCGCGCTGGGCTTCGACGCCGTCGCGACCGGTCACTACGCCCAGCTGCGCACGGGCGCGGACGGGCTGATCGAGATGCACCGGGCCGTCGACCACGGCAAGGACCAGTCCTACGTCCTCGGCGTGCTCGACCAGGAGCAGCTGCGCCACTCGCTGTTCCCCCTCGGCGACACCGACAAGCCGGCCGTGCGCCGGGAGGCGGAGGCGCGCGGGCTGCTCGTCGCCAACAAGCCCGACTCCCACGACATCTGCTTCGTGGCCGACGGCGACAACGCAGGCTGGCTGCGCGAGAAGCTCGGCGACCGCGCCCCCAACCACGGCGGCGACATCGTCGACGCGACGACGGGGGAGAAGGTCGGCAGCCACGAGGGCACCTTCGGCTTCACGATCGGCCAGCGGCGCGGGCTGCGCCTCGGCGTCCCGGCCGCCGACGGCAAGCCGCGCTTCG
Source organism: Nocardioides sp. BE266 (assembly GCF_031457855.1). Classification (NCBI taxonomy): domain Bacteria; kingdom Bacillati; phylum Actinomycetota; class Actinomycetes; order Propionibacteriales; family Nocardioidaceae; genus Nocardioides; species Nocardioides sp. BE266. The sequence continues at coordinate 104,878 of NZ_JAURTI010000009.1, forward strand.
TGCTCGACATCGAGCCGGTCACCGGCACGGTGACGGTCGGCCCGCGCGAGCGGCTGGCCGTCGACCACGTCTCGGGCATCCGGCCGCGCTGGTGCGGCACCGTCCCCGAGCGCGTCGAGGGCACCGTGCAGCTCCGGGCCCACGGCGCCGAGCACCGGGCGGTCGTCTCGGTCGCCGGCGACCGGGTGTCGATCGACCTCCTCGACCCGGCCGAGGGCATCGCGCCCGGGCAGGCGGCGGTGATCTACGACGGCACCCGCGTCGTCGGGTCCGCCACGATCGAGTCGACCCGGCCTGCCCGCGTCCCAGCATGAGCGCGCTGACCAACCGGGCCGGCGCGCTGCTCGGCCCCACGCACACGACCTACGCCGTCGCGCTGGTGACGCCGGACGGCGCCGAGGTGGACGCGGTGGGCGCCGCCACCCACGACGACCTCGAGCTGGGCTCGGTCTCCAAGGGGATCACCGGCATGCTCTGGTGCGACGCGGTCGCACGCGACGTGGTCGTCGAGGACGCGGTGCTGGCCGACCACCTCCCGATCGAGGGTCCGATCGGTGCGATCGCGCTCGCCGACCTGGCGACCCACTCGTCCGGGCTGCCACGGCTCGCCGGTGGCGCCGACGTGCTGCGCCGCACCTGGGAGCTGTGGCGCGAGGGCCGCAACCCCTACCGCGAGGACGTGCCCGGCCTGCTGGCCCAGCTCCGCCACGTGCGCATCGGCCGCCCCGGGCGGACGACGTACTCCAACTTGGGGTTCCAGCTGCTCGGGCACGCGGTCGCGGCGGCGGCAGGGACGACGTACGCCGTCCTGGTCGCGCAGCGCCTCGCCGCACCGCTCGGTCTCGTCGACACCTACGCGCCCGGCTCGGCGGCCGACCTCGGCGAGAGTGCCGTCACTCCGCGCCACCGCAAGGGCCGGGAGGTCGAGCCGTGGGCCAACGAGGCGATCGCACCTGCCGGCGGCGTGCGCTCCTCGGCCGCGGACCTCGCCATCCTGCTGCGCGCGCTGCTCGACCGCACCGTGCCCGGGGCGCAGGCGCTCGAGCCGCTGAAGCCGTACGCCGGCCGGCAGCGCATCGGCGCGGGCTGGGTGACCGGTGAGCTGCTGCGCCGGGAGGTGACGTGGCACAACGGCGGGACCGGCGGGTTCCGGTCCTTCGTCGGGATCGACCGCGGGCACGGCGTCGGGGTGGCGCTGGTGAGTGCCTCCACCCGGCCGGTCGACGGCGCGGCCGTGCGACTGCTGGCCGAAGCGGGCGAACCATGAGCACCGCGACGGGTGTCGGCTCGCTCACGGGCACCGACTACGGCGAGGCCGTGCGCCTCGTGCTGGGCGAGCTGCCCGACCTGCCGCACGTGCCCGAGCTCCCCGGCCGCGGGGTCACCGCCGGCATGACCGGCCGCGGGCTCGCCGTGGTCGAGGGGCTCGCCGCCGACCTCCAACCCGCTGGATGGCGGCTCACCGACGCCAGCGGCGTCGACCACCGCCGTGCCCGGTCCCAGCTCGCCCAGGACCTCGACACCGTCGAGGAGCTGGCCCAGGGCTACACCGGCGCGTTCAAGGCGCAGGTCGTCGGCCCGTGGACCCTGGCCGCGACGGTGGAGAAGCCGCGCGGCGACAAGGTGCTCAGCGACCACGGCGCCCGCCGCGAGCTCGCGCAGGCGCTCGCCGAGGGGGTCCGCACCCACCTCGCCGACCTGCGCCGCCGTCTGAGCGGGGTCGACCGGCTCGTGGTGCAGGTCGACGAGCCGGCGCTCGCCGCCGTCGTCGCCGGTCAGGTGCCGACCGCCAGCGGCTACGGACGCCACCGCAGCGTCGATCTGCCGGAGGCGTCCGCCCACCTCGAGTGGGTCCTCGGCGCGATCACCGAGGCCGGCGGCGAGCCCTGGGTGCACTCGTGCGCCCCGCAGACGCCGTGGTCGCTCGTCGCGGGCGCCGGCGCGAGCGGGCTGTCGGCCGATCTCGACATGCTCGGCCCGGCCGACCTGGACACCTTCGCCGAGGCGCTCGAGGCGGGCCGGACGGCCGCGCTCGGCGTCGTACCGTCCACGGACCCCGCTGCGGCACCGTCGGACGCGCGGATCACCGAGCGGGTGCAGCGCTGGCTCGACATGCTCGGGCTGGATCCCGAGGTCGTGGGGGAGCGGCTGGCGGTCACCCCGACCTGCGGGCTGGCGGGTGCCACTCCGGCGTGGGCGGCACGAGCGGTGCGCCTGTCGGCGACGGTCGCGCGGAACCTCTGACCTCCGCGCCGGGGTCGTCGGCGCGGTCGAGCCACCTCGTCGCCCGGTCGGTGTGCAGCAGCCGGACCACCACGAGCATCACGGCCATCGTCACCGCGACGAGGGGCAGCAGCTCGGTCGGGCGCAGCACGACCGCGTCGACGAAGGCGTTGCGCCACCACACGTCGCGCACCGGGACGTACATGTCGTCGGAGATCGCGCCCGGCGCGATGACCACGAGCTGGAGCGCCGCGACCGGCACGAACCAGCGCCGCGCCCGTTCCGTCATCCGCGGCGCGGCGAGCGCGAGCGCCGGCGCGAGGCAGACCACGAGCTCGAGGCTGGTGCGGTAGCCGTAGAAGTGGTCGCCGCCGCTGAAGCGGTTGAGCACCGCCTGGCTCACGGTGTACGCCGCTCCTCCCGCCGCCAGCCACCGTGCCCAGTCCGGCAGGTCGGCCCGGTGGCGCCATGCCGTCGGGCCGAGCACCAGCAGCAGCGGGCACCACCAGAGCAGCCCGCGGTCGGCGGAGACGAGGAAGCCGAGCCAGTTGAGCGGGTCGAGGGCGTGGCTCGCCGCCGACCCGGTGAAGTCATCGGCGCGGTAGCCGGAGGTCGGGTCCCACGAGCCGTACATCCAGCGGGTCCACACCGACGCCAGCGCCAGCGCGGCGAGGGAGGTCGTGCCCACCCGCCACGCGATGCCGGGTCGCCGTCGCGTCCACGCCAGGCCCAGCCCGACGACCGCGCAGATCACCGCGGCGTGCAGCCGGCCCCACAGCATCACGCCACCGAAGACGCCGACCAGCCACCAGCGGCGGCGGTCGGCCGCCCACGCCGTGCCGACGATGCCGAGGGTGGTGAGGGTGTGCGGCCAGACCGCGTCGGCGGAGACCGACCAGACCGGCGTGGCAAGCCCGAGCAGGCCGGAGGCGACCAGGGCGCTGTGGGTGCCGAGCCGGTCGCGCAGCAGCAGGAAGAACAGCACCACCGCGGCCGCCGTCAGGAGGGCGGCGGTGATGCCGCCGGGCAGCGGGTCGACCGTGGTGGGTCGCGCGACGACGTACGACGGCACGGCGGCCGCGATCACGCCCGGCGCCCGGCCGACGGCCTCGCGCCCGTCGGCGGTCTCCACGATCCACGTCTCGCGGATGATGTTGTCGTCGAGGTAGGGCCAGCCGGCGATGTCGGGGACCGGGTCGCCGGTGAGCGCGATGTGCCGTGCGGCGAAGTCGGCGGTGAAGGCGTCGGGGCTCGGGTCGGGGTTCGTCGTGAGCACGTAGAGGCCCGCGAGGACGCAGAAGAGCAGGAGGGGAACCAGCCGCCGAGGCATGCGCGCCATTGTCCGCGCGTCGTGCGGGCACCGCGAGGTGTGTGGCCGAGCGCTCGCCGACCGTTCGCCGACCTGTCACCTGCGCGAGGTTCGCGGGTCCCGGCCCACCCCTAGCGTCGCTGGCGTGAAGCTCGTGGTGCAGGTGCCCTGCCTCAACGAGGAGGAGACCCTTCCCCTCGTCCTGTCCTCGATCCCGGCCGAGGTGCCGGGCATCGACGAGATCGTCGTGGTGGTGATCGACGACGGGTCGAGCGACCGCACCGTCGAGGTCGCCCGCTCCTTCGGGGTCACCGAGCTCGTCCGCCACCACCGCAACCAGGGGCTGGCCCGCTCCTTCACCGACGGCGTCGACCACGCCCTCGCGCTCGGCGCGGACATCGTGGTCAACACCGATGGTGACAACCAGTACCCGCAGGACCGCATCGCCGACCTGGTGCAGCCGATCCTGCGCGGCGAGGCCGACATCGTGATCGCGGACCGGCAGGTCGGGCAGATCGACCACTTCTCGCCGACCAAGAAGGCGCTCCAGCGGCTCGGTTCGCGGGTGGTCAACGTCGCCGCCCGCACCGAGCTGCCCGACGCGGCCAGCGGCTTTCGGGCCTACTCCCGCGAGGCACTGATGCGGCTCAACACGGTGACCCGCTTCTCCTACTGCATGGAGACGATCATCCAGGCGGGCAACAAGAACCTGGCGATCGCCAGCGTGCCGGTGGTGACCAACGCGAAGACCCGCGAGTCGCGGCTGTTCTCGTCCACGCGCCAGCACGTGTTCCGCTCCGGGGCCGCGATCGTGCGGGCCTACGTGATGTACCGCCCCTACGTGATCTTCGGCGTGATGGCGGCCCTCTTCGGACTGCTCGGCCTGGCGCCGTACGCCCGCTACGCCGCGCTCGCCGCGACCGGCCACGGCGGCGGCCACGTGCAGTCGCTCCTCGTCGGTGCGGCCCTGGTCGTGATGTCGTCCCTGTGCCTGATGCTCGGCATCGTCTCCGACCTGATCCGCACCAACCGCGCGCTCATCGAGACCAACCTCGAGCACACCAAGCGCGCCCGCTTCGACATCCTCCGGGTGCCCGCCATGCCCTCGTTCGAGACCGCGTCCTACCGAGAAGGGGGCGTCCGGTGAAGTCGCTCTACATCCGCCTCGTCCGCGCCGTCGGCGCACTGCTGCGCGCGCTGGGCGTCCTGGGCCTGCTCCAGCGACGCGCTCCGCACTCGCGGGCTGCGACCTGGCTGGCCTCCCTCTTCGCGATCCACGACGTCGACGGCCTGGGCCGGCTCGACGTGCCGTGGTGGACCTTCGACTCCGCCGACCAGGTGGCCGCGTGGCTGCGCGACCACCCGGGCGCCCGGGTCTTCGAGTGGGGGTCGGGCGCCTCGACGCTCTGGCTGGCCGACCGGGCCGGGTCGGTGCACTCGGTCGAGCACCACGCAGGTTGGGCCCAGGTGCTGGCCCCGCGGCTGCCGGCGAACGTCGAGCTGCGCGTGGTCGAGGCCGCGTCGAGCGCCCACCCGGTCGTGCCCTCGGCCAAGCCCGGCCACGCCGGCCTGGACTTCGCGGCCTACGTCGGCGCCATCGACGAGGTGCCCGGCGACTTCGACCTCGTCGTGATCGACGGCCGGGCCCGCGAGGCGTGCCTCGCACGTGCTGTCGAGCGGCTCGCACCCGGCGGGGTCATCGTCTTCGACAACGTCGACCGCCGCCGCTACGTCGAGGCGATCGAGACGGTGGGGGACCGGCTCTCGGTGACGATGACGCGCGGCCTCACCCCGGCCCTGCCCTACCCGACGCGCACCGCCCTCCTGCGCCTCACGGCGACGTGACCCGCGAGCGGGCGCTCCGCGGCGCCCGGGCCGTGTTCGTCGTCCTCACCCTGGCCTGCGCCTGGTGGGGTTTCCGCGGCCGCTGGGACGAGGTCGGGTCGGCCATGGCGGCGACGGGTCCCGCACGGCTGGCGGCCTCCGTCGGCTGCGTGGCCGTGGGCCTGCTGCTGACCGGGCTGCTCTGGCGGCTCCTGCTCGCCCGACTCGGCTCGGAGGTCACCACCCGGCAGGCCGGCGCGGTCTTCTTCGTGGGCCAGCTCGGCAAGTACGTCCCCGGCTCCGTGTGGAGCCTCGCCGTCCAGGCCGACCTGGGTCGGAGGTACGACGTCCCCGTCCGCCGTAGCGTCACCGCCTCGGCGCTGTTCCTCCTCGTGCACACCGCCACCGGGCTGCTCGTCGGGGGCGTGCTCGCCCTCGGCGGCGCCTTCGCCGACCTGCCCGAGGGGCCGGTCACCTCGTGGCCCGTCGTGGTGACCCTGGTCGGTGGGGTGGTGCTCCTGCCGCCGGTCCTGCGCCGGGCCGGTGACCTGCTCGCCGGGCACGGGGCGCGGACGATCTTCACGGTCGTCGACCTGGCGCGGGTCGTCGTGCTCATGGCGGCGGTGTGGACGTCGTACGGCATCGCGGTGGTGCTGCTGGCCCCCGACGGCCTCGGGCTCGGTGCCGCGGTGGCCGCCTTCGCGCTGGCCCACGCCGCCGGGGTGCTGTTCGTGGTCGCACCCGCCGGCGTCGGCGCCCGCGAGGCGGTCCTGGTCGCGCTGCTGGCCCCGGTGCTCGGGGTGCCGGGTGCTGCCGCGGCCGCGGTGCTGCTGCGCGTCGCCCACGCCCTCGCCGACTTCCTGGTCGCCGGTGCGGCCGCGGCGTGGGGTCGGTGGGAGCCCCGGCCGACACCGATCCGGGAGCCCGCCGGTGTCCACGGGCAGTGAGGTCGCGCTCGCCGGGCCGCGCCTGCGGCGCACGGACGGGGTCGTCCCGGTCGTCGCGCTCGTGGTGGGCCTGCACGTGGTGTTCGTCGTCGTCCGGGTCCTCGCCGTGGGCGGCCTCGACGGGTTCGTGACCTACGACGGGCGTGCCTACTTCCGGATCGCGTCCGACCCGCTGACCCACCGCCTCACCGACCTGGGCATCACCTTCACGCGGCCGGCGTACTGGCAGACGCGCATCGGCTACCCGGTGACCGCGTGGGCAGCATCGCTCGGTGGTCGTCCTGCGCTGGTGCCCGCAGCGCTCGTCCTCGTCAACCTCGTCGCGATCGGGGTGCTCGCGCTGCTCGGCGCCCGGGTCGCCGCCCGGGCGGGGCGGTCGGCCTGGTGGGGCGCCGTCCCCGCGACGTGGGCGGGCTTCCTGGTGGGCCTGGGGCAGGACCTCACCGAGCCGCTCGCCGGGGCGCTCCTGCTCGGCGCGCTGGTCGCGACGCGCTCCCGGCGGTACGTGCTCGCGGCGGTGCTGCTGACCGCGGCCGGGCTCACCCGGGAGACGCCGCTGCTGGTGCCGGCCGCGGTCCTGGCCGTGGCGCTGGTGCCACGCTCCCGCGCGGGTCGCCGTCCGCCCTGGTGGGTTGGCGCGGTGCCGCTCGTCGTGTACGCCGCCTGGCGGGCGTGGGTCCGGTCGCGGTGGGCGGACGTGCTGCCGCACCCGCCGTCGGACGACGTGCTCGGGCTGCCGGGGACGTCGCTCCTCCGCTACGCCGGCTCGGTCCTGGTCCACCCCGGCACCGAGCTGGCCAACCTCGCGCTGCTGGTGCCCGCACTGGTGGTGCTGGTCCTCCTCGCTGCCGGCGTAGGACGGGGGCGCGTGCCGCACGAGCGCCTGGCCCTCGCCGGCTACCTGCTCCTCCTGCTGTGCCTGCCGGTCTGGGACCGCGGTCAGGCCTACCTGCGGTGGGGGTGCGAGCCGGTGCTGCTGGGCTGGCTGCTGCTGGTCGGCACGCCGCACCTCCGCCGGCCCGTGGCGGTGGCCGTCGGCGTGCTGTGGTTGCTCACCGCGACGCAGAGCGTGGCCTACCCGCTGGCCGACGGCCCCTGGGGCGGGTGGTGGACGTGGTCCTGACCTCGACGCCCGACGTGGCGACGCATCCCGTCGAGCCGGCGCGCCGCGACCGGACCCGGCTGTGGCTGGCGGCCGTCGTGCTGCTCGCGCTGGCTGTCCGGCTGGTGGCGCTGCGGCACGGCCTGCCCCACGCCTACAGCGCCGACGAGGAGCTGCACTTCGTCCCACAGGCGGCGCGGGCGGCCGACGGCGACTGGTACTCCGGCTACTTCGAGAACCCGAGCGGGCTGACCTACCTCCTCGCCGTGGTGTTCCTGCTCGTGCTGCCGGGGGAGGACCTCACCCGGCTGCTCGTCGACGACCCGGCGGTGGTCTTCACGGTGGCGCGCCTGGTGGTGGCGCTGCTGGGCACCGCCACCGTGGTGGTCGTCGCCGTCGCCGGTCGGCGGGCGTTCGGGCCGCGGGAGGGTGTCTGGGCGGCCGCGCTGCTCGGGCTCTCGTTCCTGCCCGTCTTCTACGCTCACCACGCCCTCAACGACGCGGTGACGCTGCTGCCGCTGACGGTCGCACTGGTCGCGTGCCTGCGCCTGCACGAGCGCGGCGACGTCGGGTCGGCGGTCGTCGCGGGAGCCGCGGTGGGCGTCGCCACCGGAGTGAAGTACCTCGCCGCGCCGATGGCGCTGGTGATCGGGCTCGCCCTGCTGCTGCGGGTGCTCCAGCGTCGCCAGCGCCTGCTGCCGGCCGTCGGACTGCTCGCCGCGGCCGCGGTGGCGTGCGTCGCCTGCCTGGTGGCGCTCAACCCGTTCATCGTCCTCGAGGCCGCGAAGTTCTGGGGTGACTTCAGCGGCCAGTCCGCGCAGGCGGCCACGACCAAGCTGGGCCAGACCGGCGCCGCGTGGTCGGGCTACCCGGTGACCCTGCTCTGGGGGCTCGGTGCCGTGCCGACGGTGCTCGCGGTCCTCGGGCTGGTCCTCGCCTGGCGGCGCGACCGGGCGGTGGCCGTGCTGCTCGTCGCGTTCCCCGTGCTGCTGTACGCCGCCATGGCCACGCAGGACCGGTGGTTCGCCCGCTGGCTGCTCCCGGCCTACCCGTCGCTCGTCGTGCTCGCCGGCCACGGCGTCGTACGGCTCACGGGGGTGCTGCGCGAGCGGCTGCCGGGTCGGACCCGTCCGGTCATCGCCGTGCTGGTCCCGGCCGTGGTGCTCGCGCAGCCCGTCACGGACGTGGTGCGTAGCGACGTGGTGCTCTCCCGCGAGGACACACGGGCCGAGGCGCTGGCCTGGCTCACGAGCGGCGCGACCGACGGGCGCCGGATCGTGGTGGAGCCGGCCGTGCCGGGGTCCTACCGCCGCGCGCTGCGCGACGCGGGCTTCGAGCTCCGTCCGGTCGAGCGGCCGTTCCAGGCCTACGAGCAACGGCTCGGACCGAGCCTGATCGACGACTACAGGGCCGACGGGTGGTGCTGGGTGATGGTCAACGGCCACCAGCGCGACCGCGGCCTCGCCGCCGGTCTCCCCGGCGCCATCGCCTACTACCGGCGCCTCGACGAGGAGAGCACCACCGCCTTCGCCGCCAGCCCCTACGCAGCCGGCGCGACGCCGCCCGACTTCTCCTACGACTTCAGCTTCAACTACTACCCGCCCGCCCACCACCGACCGGGTCCGGTCGTCGAGATCCACCGTCTCGACGGCTGCTGACCCGGGCACGAGAGGGACCCATGACCGCACACCCGACCACACTCCTCGCCCGCGTCGCGCGCCACCCGTACGCCGTACCGCTGCTGGCGGCCACCATGCTCGCGCTCGTCGGCGCGCAGATCGCGCTGGTCTTCAAGGTGCCGAGCTGGGGCAACGACGAGCCGGCGCACACCGGCTACGTCGCTGCGCTGGCCGAGGGTCGGCTGCCGACCATCGAGACCGACATCGTCGACGACCCGGCCCGCTTCCCCGGGACGGCGGAGGAGTTCCGCGGCTGGGACGAGGAGCACGGCGACATCTGGACCGCCAACCACCCGCCGCTGTTCCACCTGGCGATGGTGCCGGTGTGGTGGGCGCTGTCGGACCACCAGAGCGGCATGGTGATCACGATGCGGCTGGCCAACACGCTGGGGTTCGCCGCCTGGCTCTTCCTGGTGGGGGTGCTGGCGCGCGAGCTCGTGCCACGGCGCCCGGCGGTCGCCGCGCTCGCCGTCGTCGTGGCGGCGGCGCCGACCCTCGTGCTGCGTTCGGCCTTCTTCATCAACGACGGCTGGGCCTCGGCCTCCGCCGTCCTGCTGCTCCTCGCGACCGTGCGGTTGATGCGCGGCGACGTCACGCGGCGGTGGGTGGTGTGGGCCGTGGTGGCGGGCACCGTCGCTGCCGGCACCCGCGCCCAGGGGGTGCTGGTCGTCGCGATGTGCGCGCTCGCGCTGCTGGTGGTCCTCGGCCGCCGCGAGGGCTGGCGGACGGGCCTGGGGGTGGCGGCGTTGGTCGGCGGTGTCCCGGCCGCGGCCTTCGGGTGGTTCTTCCTCCGCAACCTGCGGCTCTACGGCGACCTCACCGGCCAGGACGCGCTGCTGGAGAAGTTCGGCCGGGTGCCCGTCGCCGGGATCGGCCGGATCGACAACATCCCCGGGCTCACCGAGCCGACCCTCGCCACGCCGATCGTGCTGGCGGTCGCGCTGCTGCTCGTGCCGGTCGCCCTCGCGCGTTCCGTACGACGCCACGGCGTGCGCCTCGACCCCGTGTGGGTCATGCTCGCCGTCCACGCCCTGGTGACCCTCCAGAGCCTGGTCTCCTTCCTGGCCGCCGGGGGCGGCTTCCACGACCGATACCTCATGCAGGCGATGCCGCTGCTGGCCACCGTCACGGCCGTCGGGATGCTCGAGGTCGGCCGGTGGTGGCGCGCGCCGCGGCCCGGGACCGAGGCAGCGGAGCGTCGGGACTGGTGGGTGGCGAGTGCGTGGGCTGCCGTTCTCCTCGTGTGGCTCGCCGGCGCCGTGGCCTGGCTCGAGGACTACTACGTCTTCAGCCGGCAGGAGACCTCGCCCGTCGACGGCCCGGTCCCCGACCTGATGGTCGTGATGGCCGCGTGCGTCGGGGCCGCGCTCGTCGGGGTGATGGTGCGCCGGGCGCGCGGGCTCGACCTCGCGGTGGAGCTGTCGGAGTCCGCGCGGGCGGCCGCCGCGGTGCCAGAACGGCCCCTGGTCAGTCGAAGGGGGTGACCTCGACCATCCCGCGGGCGCGGGGCGGCAGGTCCGGCGTACGGCTCGAGGTGCGGGCGCCGGTGCCGGTGACCATCACCGTGCTGGGCGCGAGGGCGAAGTTGTAGCCGCGGTCGAACTGCCAGACCGACAGGCAGACCGGGCCGGCCGGGAGTGGTGGGAGGTCCTCGGTCAGCGCGCCGCCGACGGGCACGTCGGCCCAGAGGCCGAGGCCGACCTGGGTGCTGTCGTCGCCGGGCACCGCGGTGCACGCGTTGGGCGTCGCGTGGATCTCGTAGCCCGGCTCGCCGTAGGCCCACGTGCCGATCCAGCCGGGCACGGCGGGCTCCGCCGCCCGCGTGACGGTGGTGGTGAACCAGCCGCTGGAGGGGTCCTGCGTCGCGACCACGGCGCCGGTGGCGGGGATCCGCTCGATCGCGTCGCACCACTCGGGAACGCGGAGCTTCGGCGTGCCGCCGTAGATCTTCCGCACCCGCTTCAGGTCGACCTTCTCCAGCACCCGGCAGCGCCAGCGACCCGGCTTGGACTCGTCGATGTTCCTCCCGAGGCAGAGGGAGGGCGCGACGCCGTTGGTGTGCGAGGTGTTCATCAGCGAGCAGCCCGACATGGTGTGGTCGAGGCCGAGCACGTGCCCGAGCTCGTGGGCCACGACGAGCGTCTGGCCCGGCCAGGCACAGCCCTGCCCGTCGGCGTCGGTGCCGTGCAGGATGCTGACGTAGGCCTTGCGCCCGGGACCGGGGTAGCCGAGCGTGCCGTAGCCGGACCCGCAGCCCGACGGCACCCGCTTGGTGTTCTGGATGACCAGTCGCGCCTTGCGGACGCTGCGCACCTTCTTGAACCTGATCTTGAGCCCGCTGGAGTTCCAGATCTGCACGGCCAGCTTCACCGCGTCGGGGTCCTTGGACTTGTCGACGTAGGTGATGCGGCCGTGGGGCCACTTGCGCGGTGCGGCCTCGGCGGTGGCCGCGACCCCGACCGTGAGGGCGACGGCCGTGAGCAGGGCCGTGAGCAGGGTGAGGACGCGGACTCGTGACACTGGACAACCCCCCGTGGGTGCGACGTGCCGGGAGCGTACGACGACCCCGGAGGGTCAGGGAAGGTCTGGGAGCCGGGTCCGGTCGAGCACGTCGAGGGCCGACTCGATCGCCACGTCGTGCCAGCGGGCCGACGCGGTGAGCATGTAGTGGCCGAGTCGTCCCATGTCGCGCAGGTCGGCGGCGTCGGCGACGGCAGTGGCCCGCTCGACGTAGCGGGTGGTCTCGCGGAAGGACGTGATGCGGTCGCGGCGGCCGTGGGCGGCGTGCAGCACGCGGCCGGCGAGGGTCTCGACGGGGTCCTGGGCCGACCACCACGGCGCCAGCCCGACGACGCCGCGCACCGACGGGTCGTCGGCGACGTGGACGGCGACCCGTGCGCCCATCGAGTGGCCGAGGAGCACGACCGGCACGTCGCCGTGCACCTCGCGGATCCGGTCGAGCGCCCAGCGGGCGTCGGCGACCCGGTCGGCGCCGCCGTTCCAGCCGCGCTGGCGGTAGCGCACCAGCCACACGCCCACCCCGGCCTCGTGGGCACGGTCGGCGATGCTGCGCTGGAGCCACAGGGCCCGGCGCCAGGACGCGCTCCGCCCGTCGACCGACTGGCGCGAGCGCGGCTTGCCGCCGTGCAGCACCAGGACCACCGCATGCGGGCGGCCGGGAGCGTCGTACGTCGTCAGGTGCAGGTCGGTCACGCGTCTCCTTCGGAGCGGTCGGGGGATCGGATGGGGTTCGGTGGAGGGGAGATGCGCGGAGGGAGGACCTCCGTCACCGGAGATCCTCCCTCGCACGCGGTCAGGTGGTGCGTCAGTGCACGCCCACGCCCTCGGGTGCCTCGTCGGTCGCGAGCTCGTCGTGGTGGACGTTGAGGAAGATCCACACGAGCACCGAGGCTGCCAGCATCATGAAGAAGCCGACCATGAAGGCGTGGGTCGCGCCGTCGGCGAAGCCGACGAGGCCGGCGATCGGGCCGAGCTGGTCGGGCGTCAGCGAGCCCTGGGCGGCGGCACCCAGCTGAGGAGCGACCTCCTCGGCACGGGACTGCGAGAAGTGCAGCGCCACCGTGCTGAGCGTCGCCAGGCCGAGCGCACCACCGACCTGCTGCATCGTGTTGAGCACGCCGGAGCCGATGCCGGAGTCCTCCGCCCGCAGGCGGTGCACCGCGACGAGCGTCAGCGGGACGAAGTTGAGCCCCATGCCGAAGGCCATCAGCACGACGAACGGCAGGATGTCGGTCCAGTAGTTGACCCCGTCGCCCAGGTGTCCGCCGTTGACGGCGCTGAGGATCCCGGAGGCGCTGTCAGGCACGTCGAGCCGGCTGAAGCCGTAGAGCGCCGACGCGGAGAGCAGGGTGCCGATGCCGGACAGGAAGCGCGGGTCGACCGAGCTGATCAGCTTGGAGGCCACGGTGGCCGAGATGATCATCGCGATGGAGAACGGCAGGAACGCGACACCGGTGTGCAGCGGGGAGTAGCCGACGACCAGCTGGATGAACAGCGAGAGGAAGAAGAACATCGCGAACATCGCGGCCGGGATGATCATCATGACCGCGAAGGCCGTGGCCCGGTTGCGGCTGGCGAAGATCCGGAACGGCAGCAGCGGGTGCTCGACGCGCGTCTCGATGACCATGAACAGCGCGAGGAGGGCCACACCCAGCGCGAGGCTGGTGATGGTGCTGGTGGCGCCCCAGCCGTAGGCCTCCTGGCCGGCGCGGCTGAGGCCGAACACGATGGCGAGGAGACCCGCGGTGCCGGTGACGGCGCCCGGGATGTCGAGCTCGCCGGCGTGGCGCTCGGACTCGTCGAAGAAGCGCGGCGCGAAGAAGGCGGCAGCAAGACCGATCGGGACCACGATCAGGAAGGTGTAGCGCCAGCCCTCGATGCCCAGGGGCGAGTCGAGGCCGGTGAGCCAGCCGCCGAGGATCAGGCCGACGGCAGCGCCGACGCCCGCCATCGCGGCGTACACGGCGAAGGCGCGGTTGCGCTCCTTGCCGGCGGGGAAGGTGGTGGCGATCAGGGCGAGCGCGGCGGGGGAGGCCATCGCGGCGCCGAGGCCCTGGAAGGCCCGCGCGCCGAGCAGCATCGCCTCGTTCTGCGCGGCGCCGCCGACGAGCGAGGCCACGGCGAACAGCAGCACGCCGACCATGAAGATGCGACGGCGGCCCATCAGGTCGGCCAGCCGGCCGCCGAGGAGCAGGAAGCCGCCGAAGGTCAGGGCATAGCCGGTGACGATCCACTGCAGGTTGGCCTGGTCGATGGACAGGTCGCGGCCGATGAACGGGAGCGCGATGTTGGCGATGGTGCTGTCGAGCACCACCATCAGCTGCGCGAGCGAGATGAGCACGAGTGCCCAGCGCAGGCGCTTGTGCTGCTCGGGGGTCACCTCTTCGGCGGCCGGGGCGAGGTCGGTCATGGGACTTCTTTCGAGAGTGGGGTCGGAGTCGAGTGAAGCGGAAGGGTCAGACAGTGGGGGCCGGCGTGTGCACCGGACCGTGGAGGGCAGCAGGCAGGACGACCTCGTCGAGCACGCGCCCGAGGAGCTCGGGGGTGACGGCGTCACCCAGCAGGAAGGCACGGTGCAGGACGATCCCGGCCAGCGCTGGAGCGAGCACCGACAGGTCGGTGTCGGGGTGGACCTCGCCGCGCTCGCGCGCGCGCTCGTAGATGGCGTGCGAGGAGGCGATCTTGGGCCCGATGAAGTCGCGTCGGTAGACCTCGGCGAACTCGGGGTCGCGGCCCATGGCGGTGACGACGGCGGAGAGGACCGACTGGGCCAGCGGGTCGTTGAGCCCCCCGCTGCCGCAGTAGGCCGCGAGCAGGTCGCCGCGCAGCGAGCCGGTGTCGGGCACGACCGCGTCCCCCTTGTGGGCCATGATCGCGGCCACCACGAGCTCGGGCTTGCCCTTCCAGCGGCGGTAGAGCGTCGCCTTGGAGGCCTTCGCGCGGGTGGCGACAGCGTCCATGGTGAGCAGGTCGTAGCCGACCTCGTCGAGCACCTCGAGGGTCGCCTCGAGGATCTCCATCTCGCGCTCGCCCTCCACGCGGGGGCGGGTGCCGGCTTCGGTCGGGGTCATGCGTCCTCTCCGGGACTCGGGATCGGGTGGTGCAGATGATGAAACGAAACGGTTTCGTTTCGAGCAACCGGAGCCTAGCCCCGTTTATTCCGATGGAACAAATCAGTTTCATCCGGTCCAGACCAACACTCTGCGGCGTGCCCCGGCGAGGACGTACGCCGGGTGTCGGAGGGGGGCGGCAGACTGTCCCCATGAGCGCCGCCGACGAGCCCGACGTTGCCCCTCAGGATCCGACCGACGTCGCCACCGCCACGCCCGAGGCGCGCGAGCGCCACCAGGCGCTCACCGAGCAGGTGGAGGACGCGCGCTGGCGCTACTACGTCCTCGACGACCCCACCCTCTCCGACGCCGACTTCGACGTCCGGCTGCGCGAGCTCGAGGCCCTGGAGGAGGAGTTCCCCGAGCTCCGCACGCCCGACTCGCCCACGCAGAAGGTCGGCGGCGCGGTCTCGACCGACTTCACCGCCCACGACCACCTCCAGCGGATGGAGAGCCTCGACAACGCCTTCAGCTTCGAGGAGCTCGGCGCCTGGCACGCGCGCATCCTGCGCGAGGGGATCGAGGCGCCGGAGCTGCTCTGCGAGCTCAAGGTCGACGGGCTCGCGATCAACCTGCTCTACGAGAAGGGCCGGCTGGTGCGCGCGCTGACCCGCGGTGACGGCCGCACCGGCGAGGACGTGACCCCCAACGTCAAGACCGTCGCCTCCGTCCCGCACCGGCTGACCGGCACCGACGAGTTCCCGGTGCCCGACCTGGTCGAGGTGCGCGGCGAGGTGTTCCTGCCCAGCGTGGCCTTCGAGCGGCTCAACGCCTCGATGGTCGAGGCCGGCAAGCCGATGTTCGCCAACCCGCGCAACGCCGCGGCGGGGTCGCTGCGCCAGAAGGACCCGCGGGTCACCGCGACGCGCGACCTCGGGATGGTCTGCCACGGCATCGGTGCGCGCGAGGGCTTCGAGCCCACCTCGCAGAGCGGGGCCTACGACGCCCTCGCCGCGTGGGGGCTTCCGGTCTCCGCTGAGGTCCGCGTCGTCCCGACCCTCGCCGACGTCGAGGCGCGGATCACCCACGTCGGCGAGCACCGCCACACGATCGTGGGCTACGAGATCGACGGCCTCGTGGTGAAGGTCGACGACGTCTCGCTGCAACGACGCCTCGGCTCGACCAGCCGCGCGCCGAGGTGGGCCATCGCGTACAAGTACCCGCCCGAGGAGGTCAACACGCTCCTCAAGTCGATCGAGGTCAACGTCGGGCGCACCGGCCGGGTCACCCCCTACGGCGTCATGGAGCCGACCAAGGTGGCCGGCTCCACGGTGGAGAACGCGACGCTCCACAACGCCCACGAGGTCACCCGCAAGGACGTCCGACCGGGCGACACCGTGATCCTGCGCAAGGCCGGCGACGTCATCCCCGAGATCCTCGGACCGGTGCTGGCGCTGCGTCCCGAGGGCCTCGAGCCCTGGGTGATGCCGACCGAGTGCCCGTCCTGCCAGACCCCGCTGGCGCAGCAGAAGGAGGGCGACAAGGACCTCCGCTGCCCCAACCACGAGAAGTGCCCGGCCCAGGTGCGCGAGCGGGTCTTCCACGTCGCGGGCCGTGGCGCCTTCGACATCGAGGGCCTCGGCTACGAGGCGGCGGTCGCGCTGCTCGACGCCGGCGCGATCACCAACGAGGGCGATCTCTTCGACCTCGACGAGGCGGCGCTGCTGACCGCTCCGCTCTTCACCCGCGCGCCGAAGAAGGACGAGGAGGGGCCGCAGCTCTCGGCCAACGGCATCCGGCTGCTGGCCAACCTCCACGAGCGCAAGGCGGCAGTGCCGCTGTGGCGGGTGCTGGTCGCGCTCTCGGTGCGCCACGTCGGGCCCACCGCCGCCCGCGCCCTGGCCACCGAGTTCGGCTCGCTCCAGGCGATCCGGGAGGCCTCGGAGGAGGCGCTCGCCGGCACCGAGGGTGTCGGCCCCACCATCGCCTCGTCGGTGCGGGAGTGGCTCGACGGCGACGACTCCGCCTGGCACGTCGCGATCCTCGACAAGTGGGCCGCCGCCGGCGTCTCGCTGGCCGACGAGCGCGACGAGTCGATCGCCCGCACCCTGGAGGGGCTCACGATCGTGGCGACCGGCTCGCTGCAGCACTTCACGCGCGACTCGGTGAAGGAGGCGATCATCAGCCGCGGCGGCAAGGCGGCCGGGTCGGTCTCCAAGAACACCGACTACGTCGTCGTCGGCGAGAACGCCGGCTCCAAGGCCGACAAGGCCGAGCAGCTCGGGGTCCCGGTGCTCGACGAGGACCAGTTCACGCTGTTGCTGGAGAAGGGCCCCGACGGACTCGCGTGAGGCTCACGAGTCGTGGTCCCGGCCCGCGAGGGTGACCTTGTTCTCGGGCTCGTCGGGAGTCTCCGTCCACACCATGGTGCCGCAGTTCTCGCCGTGCTTGTCACACGTCGTCTCGGTCCGCTCGACCGGCGACGGCTCGGGCACCCGCTCGATCGCAACGGTCTCCTCGGCGCAGGCGCCCGTCGCGGGGGAGCACGTCGTGACGACGTCGCCGTCGACCCGGTAGAGGTGGCCGTCGGGCGTCCAGCCGAGCTCCCACGGGGCGCCGTCCAGCGTGACCGACGTGCCGGTGTCGACGTCGTACACCTGCGTGCTCGTGACCTCGCTGCCGTCGGCCGTCTCCTCGATGAACTCCAGCGCGTAGCCGCCGTCGGGGGAGAGCTCGAGCCAGCCGTAGGCCCCCTTCGGCGGCGTCACGCTGAGCAGGGTCCGCCCGGTGTGTACGTCGAGGACGAGCCGGTGCGGTCCCTCCGAGCTCACGACCCGGCCCGCGTGCACCTCGGAGCTGTCGACGGCCACCGGCACGTCGTCGCCCGTGCGCCAGTCGACGGCGTAGGTGCGGTCGGTGAAGTCCGCGTAGACCACGTCGCCCGACAGCGTCAGCGGCGGCGCCGGCCAGGCGCCGGTCGGCAGCTCGGGCAGCGGGAGCCGCTGCACCTCGTCGCCCGAGGTGACGTCGCGCAGCACGGCGTACGACCGCCCGTCGTGGTCCTCGGCCAGCGCGTAGTAGGGAAGGCCGGGATCGGTGGCCGGCGTGTGGCCCTCGGGGACGGTGCCCAGGTCGACCGATCGACCGTCCGCGCCGACCAGGGTCAGCTCCTCCGGGCCGGAGCCGTCGGACGTGCCGTGCTCCTGGTTGCTCCGCACCAGGACACCGGCGGAGGTGTAGTGGATCGAGTGGACGATCCCGGGCACGGCCACCGGCGTGCCGTCGACGTACACGTCGGAGCCGACGGCGAACACGGCCGCATCGCGGGGTGGGGTGGCCGGGTCGGGCGCGCTGTCGTCGCGCCCGCCCGGGAGGGCGAGCAGCAACGAGCCGCCCAGCACGACGGAGGCGGCCGCGACCCCGGCTGCACCGAGCGTCCGTCGGCGCCGGCGCAGCACGCGACCCCGCCCCAGCACGGCGGCGGTGGGCGGCACGGGCACCTCGAGCAGGTCGGCGTACGCGTGCAGGTCGTGGCGCAGCCCGGTGGGGATCTGGTCATTCACGAGTGGGCTCCCGTCGGTGCGGAGGGGGAGGTGGGAAGGGCCGTCTCGCCGAGCAGCTCGCGCAGGCGGGCGAGGGCGACCGAGGTCTGGGACTTCACGGTGCCGGGGGAACAGCCGAGGGCGTCCGCCGTCTGGGCGACGGACAGGTCGTCGTAGAAGCGGAGCACGACGACCGCGCGCTGCCGTGGCGCCAGCAGGGCCAGGGCGTCCATCACCGCCGGCCGGTCGCTGGGGACGGTCGTGCGGGCGGGAAGGTCGCCCGCCACGTGCTCGTGCGGCACCTCGTTGCGCCACGCGCGCCGCCGGAACCACGAGGTTGCGGTGTTGACGAGCGTCGTGCGCGCGTAGGCGAAGGCGGCGTCGGGTTCCTGGATGCGCGCCCAGGCGACATAGGTCTTGGCGAGCGCGGTCTGGGTGAGGTCCTCTGCCAGCCCGTGGTCGCCCAGCAGGAGGTGGGCCGTGCGGTAGAGGCGGTGCCAGGAGGCGTCGACGAAGTCCGCGAAGTCCGCGTCCTTGCCGTGGTGGGTCATGGGTGCTCCTCGAGTGCGATTCACCTTGACAGACGCCGTGGGTGGCTGATCGGTTGGGGACCGGAGCAGGTTTGGGATCCGCCGGAGACGGACAGGAGGTCCTGGACCACTAGAACCTTGGGGGATCCACCATGCGTCTCGTCCCGACTCTCGTGCTGGCCGTCGGCCTCGCCGTCCCGCTCACCCTGGCGCCGTCCGCGCAGGCAGCCGCGGTGACCTGCGGCGGCGTGAAGGCGACCATCGTCGGCAACAACAAGGCCAACACCATCACTGGCACCGACGGGCGCGACGTCATCGTCGCCCGCGGTGGCAACGACACCATCCGCGGCCTCGGCGGCAACGACCTGATCTGCGCCGGCGACGGCGCCGACACGATCACGGGCGGGCCTGGCAACGACAAGATCTGGGGCGAGTCCGACTCCTTGTCGATCGACAAGTTCGGCCGGGTGGTGAAGAAGGGCGACACCATCTCCGGTGGCGAGGGCAACGACGCCATCGACCTCGGCTACGACCCCCGCGCTGCGACGGAGGGCACCGACGTGCTTCTCGACGGGGTGTCGTACGCCAACGCGACCGCGCCCGTGGTGGTCGACTTCCGGGCCGCGGCGACGGTGCCGATCGCCGCGGAGGGCACCGACACCGTGACCGGCTTCAACGGCGGCATCCGCCTCTTCGGCTCGGCCTTCAACGACACCGTCAAGGGCACCAACAAGGCCGACGTCTTCTTCGCCCGGGGCGGCGACGACACGATCTTCGGACGCGGCGGCGACGACACGATCGTGGCCGACACCGCAGGCGCCCTCGGCAACGACCGCCTGTACGGCGATGCGGGCGACGACGTCCTCAGCGGCACCATCGGCACCGACACCCTCGTGGGCGGCGGCGGCAGTGACACCATCTCGACGACCTCCGAGCTCCACCAGGTGATCCGCGGCGGCAGCGGCGTCGACACCATCACCTTCCCGATCCCGGGCGAGCCCGGGTTCGTCGCCAAGGGCTCCGGTGGCCAGGACCGGTTGCGGCTGCTCCCCAACTCCAACCCCGCGATCAAGCCGACCGTTCGCATCGACCAGCTCGGCAAGACCCGGATCAGCGACCTGCCCTTCACGATCGAGGGCAAGATCACCGGGTTCAGCGACGTGCAGCTGCCGGCGCGCGCCCTCTCGATCTTCAAGGGCAGCAACGCCTCCGAGGTGATCACCGCGCACCCCGACTACCGCGCCGAGATCTACGGCCGCGGTGGCGCCGACGTGCTGACCGGCTCGCGCCAGCCCGACCGCCTCGACGGCGGCAAGGGCTTCGACATCGCTCGCGGCCGCGGGGGCAACGACACGTGCAAGGCGGCGGAGAAGCGCTCCAGCTGCTGAGCCCCGCCCACTTCCGCACGCCTGCCGGGCGCGGCACGATGCCAGCATGTCGCGCACCGGCAGGCTGCTCGTGCTCGCGGCAGCCTGGGTGCTGCCGGCCTGCTGGCTGCTGCTCGCGCTGACGGCCGGTCCGTCCGACGGCACCAGCCTCTCGTCGTCGGTGCTGCCGTCCGGCACGAGGTGGGGCGAGACCGTGAGGGTGGCCCGGACCTACGGCGAGACCGCGCTGCTGCCGGGCGACGTCGTGCAGAAGGTCCAGGGCCGGAGCCTGGAGCAGTGGGTGGCCGACGGCGGCTCGGTGGCCCGCGAGGTGGGCGAGGTCGTGCGCTACGAGGTACGCCGCTCGGGCGGGCGCCTCGACCGGATCCAGCAGATCGACGTGACGCTGGTCGACTACCCCGTGGCGGCCGCGCTCCGGGCCGGGTGGCGGGCGAGCCTGTCCGCCGTCGCCCTGCTCCTCGTCGGCTCCGCCGTCTACTGGGCCCGCCCGCTCGCGACCTCCGCGCGCGCGTTCCTCGCGGCCGCGGCCCTGCTCCCCGCGGCCCTGACCTCGGCGCCGTACGGCACCGGGGTGATCGACCTGGCCGGCTCGCGCGGGGTCTGGCCCGCGGCGGTGGGCGAGGTGCTCGCCGCCCTCGGCCTGGCCGCACTGGTGGTCGCGGCGGCAGGGCTGGTGAGCACCTCGGGCCGTCTGCGCTGGGGCGTCCCGGCGCTCGCGCTGCTCGCCCCGGTGCTCGGGTACGCCGGCTGGCTGGCGCTCGCGCTCGGGGGTGCCGGGTCGGAGGCGGAGCGCCGTCACGTGCTCGCGACCGTCGCGGCGCCTGCCCTGTGGGCGGCCGTGCCCGCCCTGCTGCTCGTCACGGCGCTCGCCCACGCCCGTGCCGAGCGGCGGGAGGACGTGCTCGCCACACGGCTGGTGCTGCTCGGCGTGGGTGCGGGACTCGGCGTCTGGCTGTTCCTGGGGGAGGCGCCGGCGTGGCTGGCCGGCGAGTCGCCGGTGCGGTGGGACGTGCTGGCGGCCCTCGCCGTCGGGGCGCCGCTGCTCTGCCTCGCCGCCGCCTCGGCGCACTTCCGACTCGACGAGATCGAGCCGCGGGTGCGGCGCGGGCTGGTCCAGGCCGTCGTGCTGCTGGTGGTCGGTGCGGCCTTCGTCGGCCTGGTCCGCGCGGTCGACGCCGCGGTGGACATCTCGGTCGGGTCGATGCTCACCGGCGGGCTCCTCGCCCTCCTCCTGCTGCCCGTCGCGGTCGCCGTGCAGCGGCTCGTCCGTCGCCTCGTCTACGGCGACCGCGAGTTCCCCGACCGGGTCGTGTCGGACCTGCGGCGCCTGGACGCGGCGACAGCTCCCGAGGACGTGCTGCGCGAGGTGCTCGAGCTGCTCGCCCGCCGGCTGCACCTGTCCTACGCCGCGGTCGACGTCTTCGCGACCGGGAGCGCGGAGCCGGTCGCGACCTCCATCGGGACGTCGTACGGCACTCCGGCGACGGTGGACCTCGCCGTGGGTGGCACCACGCTCGGTCGGCTGCAGGTCGAGGTCGACGTCGGCCGCGACCCGTTCGGGCCGGGGGACCGGCGCCTGCTGGAGGACATCGGCACCCAGGTGGGCGCGCTGGTGCAGGCGATGACGGCCAACCGCGAGCTGCAGGTGTCGCGCCAGCGCCTCGTGGCCGCCCGCGAGGAGGAGCGCCGGCGGCTGCGCCGCGACCTCCACGACGGGCTCGGCCCCTCGCTCGCGACCCTGGCGATGCGGCTCGAGGCCGCCACCGACCTGATCCACGAGGACCCCGGCCAGGCCGCCGACCTGGTCGCCCGGCTGTCCGACCAGGCCCGCGAGGACATCGGGGAGGTACGCCGGCTCGTCGAGGGCCTGCGACCGCCCGCGCTCGACCAGCTCGGGCTGGTGTCCGCGCTGCGCCACCGGGCCACCGAGCACTCGGACGGCACCGGGCCGGTCCGGGTGCCGTGGACGGTCGAGGCGGCCGACGACCTCGAGCCGCTGCCGGCGGCCGCCGAGGTGGCGGCCTACCGGATCGTGGTGGAGGCGGTGAACAACGTGCAGCGCCACAGCGGGGCCGATCGGTGCACCGTGGTGCTGACCCGGGGGGACGGTGAGCTCCACCTCGCCGTGACCGACGACGGCTCGGGTCTGGCTCCGGACCGCCGTGCGGGTGTAGGCCTGTCCTCGATGCGTGAGCGGGCCGAGGAGCTCGGTGGTTCGTTCGAGGTGCTGCCGCGACCCGGCGGGGGCACCGTCGTACGGGTCCGGCTGCCGCTCGGTGAGGGCTGAGCACCCGGCTGGGCAGCCGGCTGGGCAACTGCAGGGGAGGTGAGGGCGATGGACACCCACCGCGTGCTGATCGCTGACGACCACGAGGAGTTCCGGCGCGGGCTCGAGGCGCTGCTGGCGGCCACGCCCGCGCTCGAGGTGGTCGGCACGGCGGGTGACGGGGCGATGGCGGTCGCCCTCGCGCTCGAGCTCCAACCCGACGTGGTGCTCATGGACCTGCACATGCCGCGCGTGAACGGCATCGACGCGACCGCGCAGATCGTGCAGTCCTCGCCCCACATCGGCGTGCTGGTGCTGACGATGATGGAGGACGAGGAGTCGGTGTTCGCCGCCGTGCGCGCCGGTGCCCGGGGCTACCTGCTCAAGGGTGCGCGCCGCGGCGAGATCACCCGTGCGGTGCAGGCCGTCGGTGCGGGCGAGGTGATCTTCGGGCCCGGCATCGCCGATCGCGTGATGTCGTACTTCGCGGGCGCGCGCAGCAAGCCGAAGGGCGACGCCTTCCCCGAGCTGACCGACAAGGAGCGGGTGGTGCTCGGACTGATCGCCGAGGGCAAGGAGAACGGTGAGATCGCCCGCCAGCTCGCGCTCTCGGTCAAGACCGTGCGCAACCACGCCAGCAACATCTTCACCAAGCTCCAGGTGGCGCACCGGGCGCAGGCGATCGTCAAGGCGCGCGAGGCCGGGCTCGGCTGACCGGGCTCACGACCCGTCGCGGCACCCGCCCTGGAGGCGCATGTCGTCGAGGGCGTCGCGGCCGACCGCCTCCGCCTGGTCGGGGTCGGGGATGACGACGGCGGCGTCGCCGATCGTGTCGAAGGTGCCCGTGAGGATGCACCCGTCGGTGCGCCTCGGGTCGATCACGGTCAGCGCCTGGACCAGTCGGTAGACCTCGCTGGGCGTCATGTCGGTCTGGAGGCCGGAGAGGGCGGAGAGGGCGACGTCCTCCATGAAGCCCTCCTCGTCCTCGGCCGTCCGGAGCCGGTCGAGCGCCGCGAGCAGGAGCCGCTGGTGGTTGGCCGCGCGCTCGAAGTCGCTCTGGCCGGGCAGCGTGGCGCGGGTGCGGGCGTAGTAGAGCGCCTGCTCGGCGTCGAAGGTGTTGGCGCCGCGTCGCACGTGCACCCCGCCGTCCTCGGTGTCGAACGCGTCGGGCGAGTCGACCTCGACGTCACCGAGCGTGCCCATCATCGAGAGGAAGCCGTCGAAGCCGGTCACGAGCACGACGTCGGGCTGGATCCCGGTCAGGGCCTCCACCTCCTCCGCGACCTGCTCGGCGTCGTAGTCCCGCAGCACGGTGTTGAGGCGTGCGGACCCCCTCGGGAGGTCGACGTACAGGTCACGCGGGAGGCCGATCGCCACCGCTCGTCCGGTGTCCGGCGCGACGCCGATCAGCTGGATCGCGTCGGTCAGGCCCTCCGTCACGTCGGCACCACCCGAGGCCTCCGAGCCGAGGGCGAGCACCCAGAGGGTGTCCGCGCCGACGTCGACGGCCTTGGCGGTGCCGATGGTCGTGAGGCTGATCGTCGTCGGGTGCACGGAGCCCGTGGGGACGACCAGCGCGGCGCCCGCCAGCAGGGCGAGGCGGAAGGTCGCGCGCCGCAGCCACCTCACGACGGGTCCTCCGACTCCGTCTCGGCGTCGACGGGTGCGCCGTCGTCGAGTGTGAGGTCGAAGCCGAAGACCTGCCACGAGTCGTCGCCGGGCACCAGCATGATCCGGCCGTCGAGCACGAGCGGTCGGGTGGCCCCGTCGTCCATGGTCGCGTCGAAGGCGAAGTGGACCCTCGCGCTCCCGGCGTACGCCGCGCGCCTCTGGGTGAGGAAGGAGAGCCGGGCGTCGAGCTGCGTCGCTCGTATCGCGGTGGCGTCGCGCGCGTTCGTCGCGGTGAGCACCTCGATGCTGCCCGCCGCGTCTCGGGCGGCCCGGCTGGTGAACGCGCCGAACGACTGGACGAAGTCCTCGCGCGGGAACGTGCCGAGGAAGGCCTCGACGACGTAGTCGGAGAGCACGTCGCCGACCTCGCCCTCGAGCTCGGTGCGGGTCTGGTCGTCGAGCCGGTCGGCCCCGGACACGGTCTCGACGCGCAGCGCGGCCGACTCGGCCTCCTGGGTCTCGTCGTCGGTCGGGTCCCCCGCCTGGCAGCCGGTCGCGAGCACGGCGAGGGCGATCACCACGCCGGCGCGCACGCCCACCCGCGAGGTGCGAGGGGCGTGGCGTCGACGGAGGCCCATGTCGCTCATCATGGCCGAAGGCGTCCGGTGCTGTCTCAGCTCGCCGGGACCGTGTTGACCGTGGAGAGGTCGAAGTCGGCGACGTTGTCACGGGCGGGGTGCCGGGCGGCGACCGGCCCGCGGGCGAACTCCTCGACCAGCGTGCCCGTCACGGTGCGGGTGAAGTCCAGGGTGGCGTCGCCCAGCGGGCGCTCACACCGGTCGACCATCGCGCAGCCCCAGCGAAGGGTGCCGGCGTTGAAGACGCCCGCGCCCGACGTCGAGGTGTAGTAGACCGACTGGGTCGTCGTGGTGACACCCCGGCAGGAGTACGGCGAGTGGCTCAGGATCTGCAGCGGGCGGGGGAGGCGGCCGTCGGGGTAGACGCGGTCGGCCTCGGGGCCGACGAGCCCGTGGACGTGGTCGCCGCGCCGCACGCCGGTGCCGCGGAAGCCCCACCAGGCCGGGCTGGCGATGACGTAGTCGGTGTCGACCGGGTAGCACTCGTACTGCATGCCGAGCAGGTCGTGCTCGGGCCGCGGCACGGGCGGCTGGCGGAACTGCGCGGTCGTGTCGACGGAGCCCTGGGCGTAGAGCGGGTCGAGGTGCGCGGAGTGCCGGTAGCCGACGACCACACGGGCCGCGTCCTCGAGCCCCGCCTCGAGGCGGATCCGCCAGTACATGGTGTTCGCGCCGAGGAAGGCCAGGTTCGTGCCGGCGTCGCGGGCACCGAGCACGGCGTCGCGCATCTCGTTGGTCCAGTACTCGTCGTGGCCCATCGAGACGTAGCCGCGTGCCCCCTTCAGCGCCTTCGGCGTGGTGGCGAGGTCGATGTTGGTGAAGTACGAGAGCGGCACGCCGGTCTTCTCGGCGCGGACCACGATCGGGAGCGCGGCGGTGCGGTAGTCGTTGGCGCCGGTCGCGCCGTTGTAGGGCCGGTCGAAGCTGACCGCGTGGCTGGGGGTGTCGCCGTTGGCGCCGGCGTACAGGCTGTAGCCGCCCCACTCGTTGTAGGCCTGCCACGTGGTGACGGGTGCGACCAGGGCCACGGTGCCCTTCGCCGTCGGCGAGGTGACGACGTAGGGCACCTGGGCCTCGAAGCCGGTGTCGGTGCGGAGCCGGAGGACGTAGAAGCCGGGCAGCCAGGTGGTGGTGTCGATGGTCAGGTCGCGCTTCCAGGGGGCGATCACCGTGCGCCGCTCGTACGACGCGTAGCGGGGCGGCGACTGCTCGCGACCCCGGCGGAAGCCGGACTCCCAGACGAAGGCCCCCGTGCCGCCCTCGTAGGACCCGATCCGGTAGGCCGAGGCGTCGTACCCGCCCTCGGTGGTGGAGACCTTGAGCCCCACCCGCGTGCCGGGCGTGCCGCTGGCGAGGGTGGTGTAGGCCGCGATCTCGCCGTGCTGGGCCGGGTTGCTGATCCGCCAGTCCTCGGAGCCGCGCGGCTCCGGGGCGGCCTTCTCGGCGGAGTCGGCGGCCGAGGTCCGCGGCGCGGGCAGGACCCCCATCGCCTGCTCCGCGTCGCGGACCGGCAGGTGTGACGCCGAACCGCACCCCACCAGGAGCGGCGTCACGACCAACCCCACCATCCAGGTTCGTGCTGCCTGTGCCTTCATCGTGATCACCTCGCCCGGTGGCGACGGACCCTCCGACGCCGTGTGATCGACGATTCGCCGGGGGCACTTCCCGGCACATGGGCCCGCGATCCCGGGCGCCCGGGACGATCAGGACGCCGGTCCCGACCGGCCGCGTGGGCGAGCGGGGCGTGGACCTAGGATTGCCCGCATGCCTGAGATCTCCCGGGACGAGGTGGCCCACCTGGCCATGCTCGCCCGCATCGACCTCTCCGACGCCGAGCTCGACCACCTGGCGCCCCAGCTGAGCGTCATCCTCGAGTCGGTCGCCTCCATCAACGGTGTCGCCGGTGACGACGTGCCTCCCACGTCGCACGCGATCCCGCTGACCAACGTCTTCCGCGACGACGTCGTGGTGCCCGGGCTGACGGCCGAGGAGGCGCTCTCCGGCGCCCCGGCCGTCGAGGAGCAGCGCTTCTCCGTCCCGCGGATCCTTGGAGAGGAGGCGTGATGGGCGACCCACGCACCACCGCCGCCGCGATCGCCGACAAGCTGGCCGCCGGCGACGTCACCTCCGTCGAGGTCACCCAGCTCCACCTCGACCGGATCGCCGAGGTCGACGAGCGGGTGCACGCGTTCCTGCACGTCGACCCCGACGGCGCGCTGGCCCAGGCCGCCGAGTCCGACGCCCGCCGGGCCCGCGGCGAGGCACGCGGCCCGCTCGACGGCGTACCGATCGCGGTCAAGGACGTGCTGGCCACGCGTGGCCTGCCCACCACCTGCGGCTCGAAGATCCTCGAGGGCTGGATCCCGCCCTACGACGCCACCGTCGTCGCGCGGCTGCGCGGGGCCGGCCTGCCGATCCTCGGCAAGACCAACATGGACGAGTTCGCGATGGGCTCCTCCACCGAGCACTCCGCCTACGGCCCGACCCGCAACCCGTGGGACCTCGACCGGATCCCCGGCGGCTCCGGCGGCGGCTCCGCGGCCGCGGTCGCGGCCTTCGAGGCACCCCTCGCCATCGGCACCGACACCGGCGGCTCGATCCGCCAGCCGGGCGCGGTCACCGGCACCGTCGGCGTGAAGCCGACCTACGGCGGCGTCTCCCGCTACGGCCTCGTCGCGCTGGCCAACAGCCTCGACCAGGCCGGCCCGGTCACCCGCACCGTCCTCGACGCGGCCATGCTCCACGACGTGATCGGCGGCCACGACCCCCGCGACTCGACCTCGATCGCGCAGGAGTGGCCCTCCTTCACCGAGGCCGCCACGGCCGGTGCCTCCGGCGACCTGACTGGCGTGAAGGTCGGCGTGATCACCGAGA
The DNA here is from genome assembly GCF_031457855.1 of Nocardioides sp. BE266. Classification (NCBI taxonomy): domain Bacteria; kingdom Bacillati; phylum Actinomycetota; class Actinomycetes; order Propionibacteriales; family Nocardioidaceae; genus Nocardioides; species Nocardioides sp. BE266. The sequence goes on from NZ_JAURTI010000009.1 coordinate 132,381, forward strand.
TGCAGGGCGAGGGCTGGCAGCCCGGCGTGATGGCCCGCTTCAACGACTCGGTCGAGGCGATGGTCAAGGCCGGCGCCGAGGTCGTCGAGGTGTCGTGCCCGTCCTTCGTGCACGCGCTCGCGGCCTACTACCTGATCCTCCCGGCCGAGGCGTCCAGCAACCTCGCCAAGTTCGACGCGATGCGCTACGGCCTCCGCGTCGTCCCCGAGGGCGACCCGTCCGCTGAGGAGGTCATGCGGGCCACCCGCGACGCCGGCTTCGGCGACGAGGTCAAGCGCCGCATCATCCTCGGCACCTACGCCCTCTCCAGCGGCTACTACGACGCCTACTACGGCCAGGCCCAGAAGGTGCGCACGCTGATCAGCCGCGACTTCGACGCCGCCTTCGCCCAGGTCGACGTACTGGCCTCGCCGACCGCTCCCACCACGGCGTTCAGGCTGGGGGAGAAGCTCGACGACCCGATGGCGATGTACCTCAACGACCTCGCGACCATCCCGGCCAACCTCGCCGGCGTGCCCGGCATCTCGGTGCCCAACGGCCTCGCCGACGAGGACGGCCTGCCGAGCGGCCTCCAGCTGCTCGCGCCCGCTCTCGCCGACGACCGCGTCTACCGGGTCGGCGCCGCGGTCGAGGCGCTGCACACCGCAGCCTGGGGCGGCCCGCTGCTCGACAAGGCCGCCGGCCTGGAAGGAGTCTCGTCGTGACCTCCACCGACACCGCGCTCATGCCCTTCGACGAGGTGCTGGCGGCGTACGACCCGGCGCTGGGCCTCGAGGTCCACGTCGAGCTCAACACCGCGTCGAAGATGTTCTGCGGCTGCCCGGCCGTGTTCGGCGGCGAGCCCAACGCCGGCACCTGCCCGACCTGCCTCGGCCTGCCCGGCGCGATGCCGGTGGTCAACGGCAAGGCCGTCGAGTCGGCCATCCGGATCGGCCTCGCGCTCAACTGCGACATCGCCGAGTGGTGCCGGTTCGCCCGGAAGAACTACTTCTACCCGGACATGCCGAAGAACTTCCAGACCTCGCAGTACGACGAGCCGATCTGCTTCGACGGCTACATGGACGTCGACGTCGACGGTGAGACCTTCCGCGTCGAGATCGAGCGCGCCCACATGGAGGAGGACACCGGCAAGTCGCTGCACGTCGGTGGCGCCACCGGCCGCATCCACGGCGCCGACTACTCGCTGGTCGACTACAACCGCGCCGGCATCCCGCTCATCGAGATCGTGACCCGCCCGATCCTCGGCGCAGGGGAGAAGGCGCCCGAGGTCGCCAAGGCCTACGTCTCGCAGCTGCGCGAGCTCATCGTGGCGCTCGGCGTCTCCGAGGCCCGGATGGACCAGGGCAACCTGCGCGCCGACGTGAACCTCTCGCTCTCGCCCAAGGGCAGCGGCGTGCTCGGCACCCGTACGGAGACCAAGAACGTCAACTCGTTCCGCTCCGTCGAGCGGGCCGTTCGCTTCGAGATGCAGCGCCACGCCGCGATCCTGAGCAGCGGCGGCTCGATCCTGCAGGAGACCCGCCACTGGCACGAGGACACCGGCATCACGACCAGCGGTCGCGAGAAGTCCGATGCCGAGGACTACCGCTACTTCCCCGAGCCCGACCTCGTCCCCGTGGCGCCGAGCCGCGCGTGGGTCGACGAGCTGCGCGGCACGCTGCCGGAGAACCCGACGGTCCAGCGCGCCCGGCTGCAGGCGGAGTGGGGCTTCAGTGACATGGAGATGCGCGACACCCTCGGCGCCGGCGCGCTCGGCCTGGTGATCGAGACGATCGCCGAGGGTGCCGCCCCGCAGGCCGCCCGCAAGTGGTGGCTCGGTGAGCTCGCCCGCCGCAGCAACGAGGACGGCGTCGACCTGGTCGACCTGCCCATCACTCCCGCAGACGTGGCGCGGATCCAGGCGCTGGTCGACGACAAGACCGTCAACGACAAGCTGGCCCGCCAGGTGTTCGAGGGCGTCCTCGCGGGCGAGGGCACCCCGGACGAGGTCGTCGCCGCGCGCGGACTGGCCGTGGTCTCCGACGACGGCGCCCTCGGTGCTGCCGTCGACAACGCGATCGCCGCCAACCCCGACGTCGCCGACAAGATCCGCGACGGCAAGGTCGCCGCGGCCGGTGCGCTCATCGGAGCGGTGATGAAGGAGATGCGCGGCCAGGCCGACGCCGGTCGGGTGCGCGAGCTGATCCTGGAGAAGCTGTCCTGATCCTTCCTGGGGGCCCCCTACTTTGGTCTGATTCGGCCGCCGATCGCCCGGTCTAGACAACTTGTTAGGGTCGTTGCGAGTCACATTGGTCACATCACCAACCAACGCTCGCAGCACGGGGGACTGGGCGGCACCTGCCGTCGTGGGGTCCTCGGCGAGCGGGAAGGAAGTCATGCACCATCGCATTCGACCCATCCGATCGGCCGCGGTCGCACTCTCGACCGTGGCGCTCGGAGCCGGCGTACTCGCTGCGCCTCCGGCGTCCGCCGAGCCGACGCCCGCCCTCCGCGCGGCGAAGGCCGCGGGAGGCACCGACAGCACGCCGTCGACGATCGCAGCGGAATGGATCGCCGGTGAGCTCAGCAACGGCCTCATCGTCGGCAAGTCCGGACCGGACTTCGGCCTCACCATCGACACCGGGATGGCGCTCTCGACCGTCACCAGCCAGGGCGGCACCGTGACCGCCATCAACAACTCCCTCGAGCCGCGCATCGCCGAGTACGTCGGTGACGGCACGAAGGAGTCCTACGCCGGTCCGCTGGCCAAGGCTGCGACGTTCGCCCGCACGGCGAAGAAGAACCCGATCAGCTACGGCGGGATCAACCTAATCGCCCGCCTCGAGGAGCGGACGGCCAACGTGCCGGCCGACCCGGCTGCCGAGCCGCAGGCCGCGGCGATCGCCGGCCGGATCTTCGACAAGTCCGAGTCGGGCAACAACGCCAACGTGGTCGGTCAGTCCTACGCCGTCCGCGCACTGACGCTCTCCGGCTCGACCGAGGCCGGCGCCGCCCGCGACTTCCTGCTCAAGCAGCAGTGCGCCTCGGGCTACTTCCGCGCAGGCTTCGACAAGGCCGACGTGCCGAGCCAGTCGTGCACGGAGGGCGTCGCCGGCAGCGAGGCCGACCCGGACGCCACCGCCCTCGCGGTGATCAACCTCATCGAGTCGGGCGACAAGAGCCCGGCGGTGGTGGGGGCGCTGGCCAAGGCCGGCACCTGGCTCGCCGACCGGCAGCGCGGGAGCGGCGCGATCCGTGCCGCGGCGCCGATCAGCCAGATCAACACCAACTCGACGGCCATCGGTGGCTACGCGCTGGGCCTGCTGAAGAACCGCGACGCCGCCCTCAAGGCCGCGCTCTGGGTGCGCAAGAACCAGCCGGTCGACAAGTACAAGTGCCGCACGGCGCTGACCAGGGACACCGGTGCGGTGGCCTACCGCAAGGACCGCGTCAAGGCGTCCAACGTCACCGGCATTCCCGCCGAGGCGCGTGACGAGTGGCGTCGTGCGACGGCCCAGGCGATCCTCGGCCTGCAGTTCGCCCCGGCGAGCAAGGACAAGCTCAAGATCGTCTCGGTGCGCAAGCAGGCTCGCGCCGGCGAGCGGGTCCAGTTCCGCGTGTACGGCCTGGCTCCGAGCGAGAGCGCCTGCATGCAGGTCAAGGGTGACTTCCTGCGCGTGAAGGGCAAGAAGTCCGGCGACAAGATCGTCCGCAAGCTCCAGCTCCCCGCCGGCAACCAGCGGCGCGTCGGGCTCGTGAAGACCTCGGACGACGAGGCACGTACGTCGCTCCGGGTCCGCAACTGACCCACCAGCACCACCTGATGCACCCTGCTTCGGCCCGGCGTCCCGAGACGCCGGGCCGAAGTGCGTCCCGGAGCGCGCCGGGGTTACGCTTCGCACGCCGCACCCGCCCGGGTCGGCACCACACACGCCCGAGCTGGGGAAAGCCGGTCCGACACCGGCGCTGACCCGCAACCGTGGGCACGGGAGCGATCCCGTGCGAGCCGGAACACCCGCCTCGACGCGTCTTGATCACCATCGCTGTCGAGGAATGCAGCGGGTAGACGGTCCCGACCGGCGCCCTCGCTGTCGCAGCGAGGGAAGGGACCATGAAGCTCCTCTCCGGACTGGCCGCCGTCGCGCTGGCCGCCACCACTCTCACGCAGCCGGCATACGCCGCGCCGCTCCCGACCAGCCCGACCGCCGACCGCGCGGTCCAGGCCGGCGCCACCTGGCTGAGCGGCCAGCTCACCAACGGCCTGGTCTTCAACGACCAGTTCGGCGGCTTCAACGACTACGGCCTCTCCGCCGACTTCGCCTTCGCGCTGAAGGCCGTGGGCAAGGACGCCACCGCGTCGAGCATCGTCGACGCCATCGAGCCGGTCTCTGACTCGTGGGCGACCGGTGGCACCTTCGCGCCCAACCGTGTGTACGCCGGCAGCCTCGCCAAGCTGGTCAGCGTGGCGCAGGCGACGGGCAAGGACGCCACTGACTTCAACGGCACCGACCAGGTGACGCGCCTGGAGGACCTGGTCTCCTCCTCCGCGCCGCTGGTCGGCCGCCTCGAGGACGCGGGCGTCGACACCAACGACCCCTTCGACTCCGACTTCGTCAACGTGATCGGCCAGTCGTTCGCCGCGCGGGCGCTGACCACCGCGGCCTCAACGCGCGCCGCCGATGCGACGACCTTCCTGCTCGACCAGCAGTGCGACGCCGGGTTCTTCCGCGCCCAGCTCAACGGCGACAAGGCCGACACGCAGCAGGGCTGCACGAGCGCCGACACCGGCAGCGTCGACACGACCGCACTCGCCGTCATCAACATCCTGGACACCCCCGGCGCCTCCCGGACCGCGCGCGGCGCGGCCGCGCTCGCCGCGGACTGGCTGAAGGGCCAGCAGGCCGCCGATGGCTCGTTCAGCGCGGGTGCGTCCGAGGGCTACAACGCCAACACGACCGGCCTCGCCGGCTGGGCCCTGTCCCGCGCGGGTGAGTCGGCAGCGGCGGCGAAGGCGGCCACCTGGCTGCGAGCGGTGCAGATCGCCGACCTTGCCGCGTGCGCGACGAAGCTCGCGGCCGACAACGGTGGCGTGGCCTACAAGCCGAGCATCCTCGCCGCCGCCCGCACCAGCGGCATCGCCGCGGCCGCGCGCGACCAGTACCGCCGGGCCACTGCCCAGGCGCTCCCGGCCCTGGCCAGTGCTCCGGCCGCGAACGGCACGCTCGGACTCTCCGCCCCGGCCTCCGCGGTCGAGCGGAGCACCGTCACGGTCAACGTCACCGGCCTCGGCCAGGGCGAGGCGGCCTGCGTCACCCTTGGCTCCGTGGCAAAGCCCGTCACCGGCACCGGCAGCACCGTGCCGGTGTCCTTCGACCTGCCGGCCGGTGTCGGCGCGCGTACCTTCACGCTCACCACCCTGTCCGGTGCGTCGTCTGCCACCACCGCGGCCACGGCCACCCCGCCGACCGTCGGCAAGCTCGCCGCGGCCAGGGTGGAGAAGGTCACGAGGAACCGCTTCACCCTCTCGGTCGCGTGCGAGTCGAACGTCGCCTGCGCGGGAACGCTCAAGGTCCGCTCGGCCGGCAAGGTCAAGCTCGCCAACGGCAAGAAGCGCGAGCTGCTGCTGGCCAAGAAGGCCTACACCGTGACGCCCGGTACGACCGCCGACGTCACGCTGAAGCTCACCAAGGCCGCCCGTTCGGCCTTGGGCACGATGCGCCTGCGCGTCGTCGCCGTCCAGCGGACGTCGGGCGCCGAGCCGGCCAGCACGAAGTTCTGGCTGAAGCGCGCGTGATCTCGACCCAGGCTCGCGCACACCGGATGCTGCGCCCCCTCACCCTCCTGGCCGCTGGTCTGGTGGGCGGGGGAGCGACTCTGTCCCTCTCGCTGGGGCTCGCACCGACGGCCTACGTCGCGTCTGCGGGTGCGGCTACCTGCACCTCGTCGGGAGGTGTCAGCGTCGTCGTCGACTACCGCGAGCTCGGCGGGAGCACCGTGACGACGTGCGCGCCGGATGGTGGCGGCAAGAGCGCGGCGGCGGTCTTCGCCTCGGTGGGCGTCAGGATCAGCTACGCCACCCGCCAGCCGGGCTTCGTGTGCCGCGTCAACGACGTACCTGCCAACGACCCGTGCGTGAACGCCTCGCCCGCCAACGCCTACTGGGGCCTCTGGTGGTCCGATGGCTCGTCGGGCTCGTGGACCTACGCGTCCTCCGGCGTGGGCGGCCAGACCGTCCCCGCCGGAGGTTCGGTGGGCTGGGCGTGGCAGCAGGACCGTGGCGGCTCTCCCGCCGCACCGTCCGTCGCCCCACCGGTCGCGCCGGCCTCGCCGAGCCCGACGTCCTCGCCCACGTCGTCGCCCACCTCGTCCCCGACCTCGTCGCCGACGAACCCGGGCTCGGGCTCGGGTGGGTCCGGAGGGTCCGGCGGCACGGGTGGCGGCAAGGGCGGCGGCAGCTCGCCGACCTCGTCACCGAGCCCGTCGACCTCGCCCTCCGGGACGCCCAGCAGCACCCCCTCCGAGTCGCCCCTGGCCAGTGAGTCTCCCAGCGACTCACCGTCCAGCAAGCCCTCGAAGAAGCCCACCAAGGGCAGTGAGTCTCCCAGCGACTCAGCGTCCAGCGACCCCTCGGACGAGCCGTCCGTTGCCCTTGAGTCTCCCAGCGACTCAACGCCCAGTGCGTCCTCCGAGGCAGGCGGGCCGGAGGCCGACGAGCCGACCCGTATCCCGGCGGCGGTCACCTGGGGCATCGTCGGACTGGTCGCCCTCGCCGGGGTGGCGAGCGCGGTGGTGGCGCGCCGGCGACGGGGATCCTCGGCGCCGTGACCGGATCGGCGTCGTCCGTGTGGGGACTGCCGCGTGACCTGCACCCGATCGCCTGGTGGACCTGGGCGATCGGGCTGGCCACGGCAGCCTCGCTGACCACCAACCCGCTGCTGCTGCTCCTGATCATGGGCTCCGCGACGGTGGTGGTCATGGCACGACGCTCGGGCCACCCGTTCGGTCGCTCGTTCCGGCTCTACGCCCTGCTCGCGGCGGTCACGATCGTCGCCCGGGTCGTCTTCCGCATCCTCTTCGGCGGCCAAGCGGTCGGCCACGTGCTGCTCGACCTCCCGGAGGTCCCGCTGCCGGACTGGGCGGCCGGGATCCGGCTGCTCGGCCCCGTCACCAGCGAGGCGCTCCTCGCCGGGTTGTACGACGGCCTCCGGCTCGCCGCGATCATCCTCTGCGTCGGGGCGGCCAACTCGCTCGCCAACCCCAAGCGGCTGCTCGCCTCGGTCCCGCCCGCGCTCTACGAGATCGGCACCGCGATGGTCGTCGCCGTGACGATCTTCCCGCAGCTCGCCGACAGCGCCCGCCGGGTGCGGGCCGCGCAGGCCCTCCGCGGGGGTACGACGACCGGCGTGGGCCGGCTCCGGCGCTTCCTCGTGCCCGTCCTCGAGGACGCCCTCGAGCGGTCGCTCGCCCTGGCGGCCGGCATGGACACCCGCGGCTACGGACGTTCCGGTGGCGCCACCCTGCGCGAGCGATGGACCACCGGGTCGCTGCTGCTACTCGCCCTCACCGGCATCTGCGTCGGCACCTACGCCTGGCTCGACCCGACCGCGCCGCGTCTCCTCGCGATGCCGATGCTCGGGGCGGGTGTCGTCGCGGCAGTCGTCGGCCTGAGCAGCGCAGGCCGACGGGTCCAGCGCACCCGCTACCGCCCCGACTCGTGGCGCACCCCCGAGCTCGTCACCGTCGGCGTCGGGCTCGCGGTCGCCGTCCTCGGCTGGTGGTTCGGTCGCAGCCAGGTGGCCGTCGCCTACCCGGCCGTCGACGTGACGCCGTACCTCTCCCCGCTCGCCCTCGCCGTCGGTCTGCTCGGCCTCGTCCCGGGCGTGGCGACGCCGGTGCCGTCGACGGCGCTGGTCCGTGAGGTGGCCGCATGATCGAGCTGCGCGGGATCGGGTTTCGCTACGACCGGCACGAGGTGCTGCGCGACGTCGACCTGACCCTCGAGGAGGGCGAGCTGGTGCTCGTCTCCGGGCGGACGGGCGTCGGCAAGTCCACGCTGCTGGGCGTGGTCACCGGTCTGGTGCCGCGCTTCACCGGCGGCGAGCTCACCGGCGACGTGCTGCTCGACGGCACCAGCATCGTCGAGCAGCCGCCGCGGGAGCGCGCCCACCTCGTCGGCTACGTCGGCCAGGACCCGCTGGCGGGATTCGTGACCGACACGGTCGAGGAGGAGCTCGCCTACGGCATGGAGCAGCTCGGCATCGCGCCCGAGACGATGCGCCGCCGCGTCGAGGAGACGCTCGACCTGCTCGGCATCGCCGACCTGAGGGCGCGCGACCTGCGCACCCTGTCCGGTGGGCAGCAGCAGCGAGTGGCGATCGGCGCGGTCCTCACCACGCACCCGCGGGTGCTGGTGCTCGACGAGCCGACCTCGGCGCTCGACCCGACCGCCGCCGAGGACGTTCTCGCCACGATCACCCGCCTGGTCCACGACCTCGGCCTCACGGTCCTGCTGGCCGAGCACCGGCTCGAGCGCGTGGTGCCCTTCGCCGACCGGATCTGCCTGGTCACCGGCGACGGCGGCATCCGCGTCGACCGTCCCGCGGTCGTGCTGGCCGACTCGCCGGTGGCCCCGCCGCTCGTCGAGCTCGGCCGCCTCGCCGGCTGGGAGCCGCTGCCGCTCACCGTGCGCGACGCGCGTCGGCACGCCAGGTCGCTCCCCGCCCTGACCGCGCCGGAGCAGATCGCCACTGACCCGGGGGACGCCGTCCTCGAGGGCCGCGGCCTCACCGTCGTCCACGGCGCGACCGTCGCGGTGCGCGAGGTCGACCTGACCCTGCGCGCGGGCGCCGTGACCGTGCTGATGGGCCGCAACGGCTCGGGCAAGTCCAGCCTGATCTGGGCCCTCCAGGGGTCCGGGAAGCGTCGCGGCGGCACGCTGAACATCGCCGGCGACGATCCGGCATCCCTGTCCGCGGCCCAGCGTCGTACGCACGTCGGGCTCGTGCCGCAGACCGCTGCCGACCTGCTCTACCTCGAGACCGTCGCCGAGGAGTGCGCCGCGGCCGACAGCGGCGCCGACGTCGCCCCGGGCACCTGCCGCGGCCTGCTCGACCGACTGGCTCCCGGGATCGGCGCCGACGGCCACCCGCGCGACCTGTCCGAGGGTCAGCGGCTCGCGCTCGCGCTGGCGATCGTGCTGACCGCGCGACCGCCGGTGGTGCTGCTCGACGAGCCGACCCGCGGCCTCGACTACGCCGGCAAGGCCGAGCTGGCCCGGATCGTCGCCGACCTCGCGTCGGACGGTCGGGCAGTGCTGCTGGCGACCCACGACGTCGAGTTCGCCGCCCACGTCGCCGACGAGGTCGTGGTGATGGCCGAGGGCGAGGTCGTCTCCCGCGGCACGCCGCGCCGCGTGCTCGCCGAGTCGCCGTCGTTCGCGCCGCAGGTCACCAAGGTCCTCGGACCGCCCTGGCTCGTCGTCGAGGAAGTCGCGGCCGCGCTGGTCGGGGCCGAGCGATGAGCCGCCCGGTCGCCCTCCCGATCGGCCCCCGCACCGCCGTCGTACTCACTCTGGCGTCCGCCGCCGGGCTGATGATGCTGTGCTGGCCGTTGCTGCTCGACGCCCAGCCCGGGCAGCGCGTCGAGCCGCCCTTCATGTTCCTCGCGCTCCTGCCGCTCGTGATGGTGGTCGTGCTCGCCGAGATGGGGGAGGGCGGCATGGACTCGCGCGTCCTCGCCGTCCTGGGCGTGCTCTCGGCGATCAACGCGGTGCTGCGCGGGCTCGGCGCCGGTACGGCCGGCATCGAGCTGGTCTTCTTCCTGCTGGTGCTGGGCGGTCGCGTGTTCGGCGCGGGCTTCGGCTTCGCCCTGGGCTGTACGTCGCTCTTCGCCTCGGCGCTGCTCACGGCGGGTGTGGGCCCGTGGTTGCCGTTCCAGATGATCTGCTCGGCCTGGGTCGGGATGGGTGCCGGGCTGCTCCCGCGCCGCGTCGGTGGCCGGGCCGAGATCGCGATGCTCGCCGCCTACGCGGTGGTGGCGTCGTACCTCTACGGGCTCCTGATGAACCTCAGCTCGTGGCCGTTCACGCTCGGCATCGTGGTGCCCGGGCACGAGGGGTCGCTGGCCTACGTCGCCGGCGCGCCGGTGCTGGAGAACGCCCACCGCTTCCTCGTCTACTCGCTGCTCACCTCCACCGGCGGCTGGGACACCGGGCGGGCGATCACCACGGCCGTGGCGGTCGTGGTCCTCGGCCCGGCGATCCTGACCACGCTGCGCCGCGCCGCCCGCCGCGCCGTCGTACGACCCGGTACGACGGTCCCGGCGGCCTCGACGGCACGATCCGCCACCTGACCGCCGACGACACGTCACCCGGAGGTCGCCCTCCGGCCAGCCCGGCCGACGAACCTCAGGGGACGTGGAGACCTCTCGGCGGGTGCTGCTCAAGGGTGGCCTGGTCGCCGCCGGCGTGACGTTCCTTCCCGGCATGACCGGGCCGCCCCTCGACTTCCGGCCCAGCGCGGCTGCCGGGACACCGCGCGAGAACCCCTTCGCGCTGGGGGTCGCGAGCGGCGATCCGTCGCCCGACGGCTTCGTGCTCTGGACGCGGCTGGCGCAGCTCCCGCTCGCCGACGACGGCCAGGGCGGGATGGGCGACGCGGTGCGCCAGGTCGAGTGGCAGGTGGCCACCGACCGACGGTTCCGCCGCGTCGTGCGCCGCGGGGTCGTGTCCACCGGACCGGAGATCGGGCACTCGGTGCACCTCGAGCCGTCGGGCCTCGAGCCGGACCGCGAGTACTGGTACCGCTTCCGGGTCGGTCGGCACCTCTCGCCCGTCGGCCGCACAAGTACGGCGCCCAGCCCGGCCGTCGTACCTGCTGCGCTCTCCGTGGCCTTCGCGTCGTGCGCGCAGTGGGAGCACGGGTACTTCACGGCCTACCGCCGGATGGCCGAGGACCAGCCCGACCTGGTGCTGCACCTCGGCGACTACCTCTACGAGTACGACCCCGGCTTTGAGCCGGCGAAGAGCGGCAACGTCCGTGAGCACCGTGGGCCGGAGACGGCGACGCTGGCCGACTACCGGCGACGGCACGCGCAGTACAAGACCGACGAGGACCTCCAGCTCCTCCACCGCACCGCGCCGTGGGTGGCGGTGTTCGACGACCACGAGGTGACCGACAACTGGGCCGGTGACCGGCCGGGGTCGTCGACCGTCGGCGGCCCGTTCGACCAGCGCCGCGGAGCCGCGCTCCGGGCGTACTGGGAGAACATGCCGTTGCGACGCTCGGCCTTCCCGCAGGGCACCGGCATGACGGCGAACCGGCGCTTCGGCTGGGGTCAGCTCGCGACCTTCCACGTGCTCGACACCCGGCAGCACCGCGACCCGCAGGCGTGCGGGCCCGACGCGATGGGCACGTGCGACGAGACGTGGGTTCCGGAGCGGTCGATCCTCGGTGCGCCGCAGGAGGCGTGGCTGGACGCCGGGCTGCGGGAGTCGGCCGCGACCTGGGACGTGCTCGGGCAGCAGGTGCCGTTCGGCCGGCTCGAGCTCAGCCCGGTCGAGATCGGGCGGCTGTCGATGGACAGCTGGGACGGCTACCCGTCGTGCCGCGAGCGGGTGATCGGGTCGCTGGCGCAGGCCACCAACCCGGTCGTGCTGACCGGCGACGTCCACGACGCCTTCGCGACCGAGGTCTGGGCCGACCACGAGGACCCCGACTCGGTCGTCGTACCCGAGCTGATCTGCACGTCCGTCACCTCCAACGGCGACGGTGAGGACTCACCCGACGGCAGCTACAAGTGGGCGCGGACCAACCCGCAGGTGCAGTTCTGGAACGACCTGCGCGGCTACGTGAGTCTCCGGTTCACGCCCGAGGTGCTGACGGCCGACTACCGGAGCCTGCCGTTCGTGCGGGCGCCGGGCGCGCCGGCGTTCACCCGGGCGTCGTTCGCGGTCGAGGCGGGCTCGCCGCGCCTCCACCAGACGGGTGCGCTGCCGCTCGCGGATCTCTGACCCTGGGCCTTGAGTCTCTCAGGGACTCACGGCGCAGGATCAAGGCTGGACGACGATGATCCGGTCGTCGTCGGGCGTCGGATTTCCGCGCCCGTCGCGGTTGGACGTCGTCACCCAGATCGAGCCGTCGGGCGCCGCCGCCACGGTCCGCAGGCGGCCGTAGTCCTCGGTGAAGTACGCCGTCGGGCGTGACGCCTTGCCGGCCGCGGAGACGTCGATCCGCCACAGCCGCTGCCCCCGGAGCCCGGCCATCCAGAGGTGGCCGTCGGCCCACGCGAGCCCGCTGGGAGAGGCGTCCTCGACCGGCCAGACGAGCTGGGGGTCGATGAAGTCCGAGCCGCCGCTCCTGCCCTCGAACCGGGGCCAGCCGTAGTTGCCGCCCTTTTCGATCAGGTTGAGCTCGTCCCACGAGGAGTCACCGAACTCCGAGGCCCACAGCCGGCCGTCGTCGTCCCACGCGAGGCCCTGGACGTTGCGGTGGCCGAGCGACCAGACGGGGGAGTCGGGTTCGGGGTTGCCCGGCGCCGGGTCGCCGTCGGTGGTGATCCGCAGGATCTTGCCGGCCAGGCTGGCGGGGTCCTGGGCCAGGTCTGGGTTCCCGGTCTCGCCGGTCGTGACGTAGAGGTAGCCGTCCGGGCCGAAGGCCAGACGCCCGCCGTCGTGGATGAAGCCCTTCGGGATGCCGTCCAGGACGATGGTCGGCTCGCCGAGCTCGTCGCCGTCCAGCTCGGCCTTCACCACCCGGTTGTCGCTGTCGGTGGTGAGGTAGAAGAACAGGGTCCGGTCGCTGTCGAAGTCGGGCGAGACCGCGACGCCGAGCAGGCCGGCCTCGCCCTCGGGCGCGGTGCCCGACAGCGCGCCGAGCTGGGTCGACGTACCGTCGTCGGTGACCCGCAGGACCCGGCCCGAGATCCGCTCGGTGACGACGGCGTCCCCGTCGGGCAGGAAGCCCACGCCCCACGGCACCTCCAGCCCGTCGACGAGTGCGCCCGCGGCCTTCGGCGCTGCGTTGCCGCCCCCGCTCTCGCTGGGCGTCTCGCTCGGGGTCGGCTGGCTCGGAAGGTCGGTCGGCTGGGTCGTGCTGGGGATCGGGTCCTCGCTGGTGCTCGCGCACCCGGTCGCCGCCCCCAGCGTCAGCGCGAGCGAGCCGATGGCGAGCCGTGACCGCATGTGTCCCCCGTACGTCATGTCGCCCCTCATCATGTTGCCAGTGTGCCGGGCGTCGCCGAATGCTCGGAGGGATGCTCGCCGGGGGCCGACCCCGACCTGGTCGCGCCGATGGACGCGGCCACCACGCAGGCGATCGCCAGCCACTGGATCGCGGCGAGGGTCTCGTGCAGGACGACGATCGCGGCGAGCGCGGCGGCCGCCGGCTCGAGGCTCATCAGGATCCCGAAGACCGCCGGTCGCAGGCTGCGCAGGGCGACGAGCTCGCAGCTGTAGGGGATGACGGAGCTCAGCAGGCCGACCAGTGCGCCGATGAGGAGGATCCGGCCGTCCCAGAGGCCGCTCCCGGCGGCGAGCAGCGCGGGCAGCGTCATCCCCGCGGCGGCGACCAGGCTGGCGACCGCGAGGCCGTCGAAGCCCGGCCAACGGCGCCCGGTGCTCGCGCTGAGCAGGATGTACGCCGCCCAGGCCGCCCCGGCGAGCAGGGCGTACACCACGCCGAGGACGTCCAGGTCGGCGCGCTCGAAGCCGAGCAGCACGACGCCCAGCCCGGCCAGCAGCACCCAGACGACGTCGCGCGCATGCCGCGAGCCGACCACGGCCAGGGTGAGCGGGCCGATGAACTCGATCGTCACGGCGATGCCGAGCGGGATGCGGGAGAAGGACTGGTAGATCGCCCAGTTCATCGTGGCCAGGCTCAGGCCGAAGCCGACGACGACGACCCAGTCCCGGCGCGAGTGCCCGGCGAACCTCGGCCGCGCGACCGCGACGAGGACGAGGGCACTGGTGACGAGGCGGAGCCAGACCATCGCGGTCGGCGAGATCTCGCCGAAGAGACCCTTGGCGATGGCTGCGCCGAGCTGGACCGAGAGGATCCCGATGAGGACCAGGCCGACCGGTCCGAGCAGGGAACGGCTCGCTCGGTCGATCACCGGGTCAGCCTATTCAGTCGTCTCCCCGGCACCGGTGCCCGTCTCATCGAGGCTGCTCAGCGCTCGCTGCGCGTGCTGGGCCTCGGCGGCGAAGTAGTCCAGTCCCCAGTCCGCGACCAGCGAGGGGAAGCGGAACGGCTCGCCCGGCCGGTCCGCGCCGCGCAGGGACTCGCGCACGTTGGACAGGTCGTGGATGGCCGCGTCCAGCTCGCCGAGGTAGTCGTGGAGCATCTGCCGCGTCCGGTCGGGCTCGGTCGCGTGCCCGATCAGCAGCCGGAGCAGCACCGTGTGCTTGAGAACCGGGAACCCTGCCGGCGTGCCGTCCATCCACGCGCGCAGCGCCACCTGTCCCTCTGCCGTGATGGCGTACGACGTCACCTCGCGGCCGCCGTCCTGACGGGCGTCGGCCCGCACCAGGCCGTGCTCGGTGAGCCGGCGCAGCTCGGTGTAGATCTGGCTCATCGCGGGGGAGACCCAGTAGAAGCGGAGCGTGATGTCGGCGCGCTGCTTGATCTCGTACCCCGTCAGCTCGTCGCCGAAGGTGAGGAGGCCGAGGATGGCGTAACCGGTCACCGGGATCTCTTGACTCATCTCGCTCCGAGAGTAGTGTTCCTAATCGGAATAGTCACGGAACGGGGAGGCTCGATGTCGCGCACGCTGCTCATGGTGGGGACCCGCAAGGGCATGTGGCTGGGGACGTCCGACGAGGCTCGGACGGCCTGGGAGTGGACGGGACCGCACTTCCCGATGGAAGAGGTCTACTCCGTGATGATCGACAACCGGGGCGAGTCGCCGCGGCTGCTTGCCGGCGCCTCCTCGAGCTGGCTCGGCCCGCAGGTGTGGCGCTCCGACGACCTCGGTACGTCGTGGGACGAGACGCCGAACGGCGCTGCGCGCTTCCCGGAGGACACCGGCGCGACGCTCGCTCGGGTGTGGCAGCTCCAGCCGGGCTTCGAGGACGACGTGGTCTGGGCGGGCACCGAGCCGGGCGCGATCTTCCGCTCGACCGACCGTGGCGAGACCTTCTCGCTGGTGCGCGGGCTCTGGGACCACCCGCACCGCCCCGAGTGGAACGAGGGCTTCGGCGGCCAGGCCTTCCACACGATCCTGCCCGACCCTCGCGACGGGGAGCACGTGCTCGCGGCCCTCTCCACCGGCGGTGTGTACGCCACGGCCGACGGTGGCTCCTCGTGGGAGCCCTCGAACGACGGGGTGAAGGCCGAGTTCTTCCCCGGCGAGCGGAACTACCCCGAGTTCGGCCAGTGCGTGCACAAGGTCGCCCGCGACTCCGCGGACCCCGATCGGCTCTACCTGCAGAACCACGGCGGCGTCTACCGCTCCGACGACGGCGGTGCTCACTGGCAGGACATCGCGCCGGGTCTGCCGACCGAGTTCGGCTTCGCGATGGTGGCCCACCCGCACCGGGCCGACACGGCGTACAACTTCCCGATCACTGGCGCCGAGGCGCGCTGGCCCGTCGACGGCAAGGCACGCGTCTACCGCACCACCGACGCCGGCTCGTCGTGGGAGCCGCTCGGCGAGGGCGCCCTCCCGGACGGCTACTTCACCGCAGTGATGCGCGACGCGATGTGTGTCGACGACCACGAGCAGGTCGGGCTCTACTTCGGTGGCCGCAACGGTGGCGTGTGGGCCTCGCCCGACGAGGGCGGCAGCTGGCAGGAGATCCACAAGGACCTGCCGGACGTGCTCGTCGTACGAGCCGCACGCCTCGACTGATATGTAGGGCCCCGCTGTCAATGGGCAGGGTGAGGCGCCGCCGGACCGGCGTGGTCTGACGGCGCCTCTCTTGGTCTGGTGCGGTC
>NZ_JAURTI010000010.1:0-138000 GCF_031457855.1 Nocardioides sp. BE266
GGGGGGGCGGGGGGGGCGGGGGGGGGGGGGGGGGGGGGGCGGCCCCTGTGGGGGGGGGTGGGGGTCTCTGCGTGGGGGGGGGGGGGGGGGGGGGGGGGGGGGGGGGGGGGGGGGGGGGGGGGGGCCCCCCCCCACGACCGGGGGTCCTGCGGGGACTGCGGCTCAGGCGGTCGGCTCGAGCTCGAAGTCGTAGGTGCTGCGGCGGGTGCCGCTGCCGTCGTCCTGCGGGTCGAGCACCAGCTCCGGCTTGGTCGCCTCGGCGACGTCGGAGTCGAGGTAGTCGCCACCGGCGAAGTAGAGCTGCGTGGTGATCGTGCGGTGCCCCTCGGCGCGCACCTGGATGTGCAGGTGGGCCGGACGCCACGGGTGCCACCCGGCGGCCTCGATGAGCTGGCCGGTGGGGCCGTCGTGCGGGATCTGGTACGGCGCGGGCTGGATCGTGTGGATCGCGAACCGGCCCTCCTCGTCGGTCACCACGACGCCGCGCAGGTTGCCGTCGGGCACGTGCGGGGCGAAGCCCGAGTAGTAGCCGTCGGAGTCGGCGTGCCAGATGTCGACCTCGGAGCCGGCGAGCGGCGTGCCGTCGGTGTCGCGCACCTGACCCTCGAGGACGAGCGGAGTTCCCTGCTCGTCGTCGCGGCGCGGCAGCTCGCAGGTCGACGACAGCCGGGCCTGGTCGGGCAGGAAGTAGGGGCCGAGGATCGAGCCCTTGGTGCCGGTCTGCGCCTTGGCGACCTGCTCCTCCACGGCGTGCTCGACGAACACGTCCATGAAGAGCGGCCACTCCCCTCCCTCGCCGACCTCCATCAGCCACGCCTTGGCGGCCTGGAACTCCGGGTAGGTGACGTCGTGCTCGGCGATCGCGCCGTGCACGCCCTCGAGGATCGAGGTGACGATCGCGGCGACCCGCTCGGGCGGGGTGTCGGCGACGTCGCGGGTGGCCGCGGTGGCCTTGAAGTTCTCGCTGGCGTTGGCGCCCGAGCCGGCCGCGGTGGGCGACGTGGTGGGCGACGTGGTGGGGTTGTCCTGCGTGGCAGTCATCGGGTTCTCCTTCAGTTCCGGTTGAGGATGCGGTTGACGTCGGTGGGGTTGACCAGGTCGGGCACGGTCCAGCCGTCGAGGTCGTACTCGGCCATCATCGACTCCGCGAAGCCCTTCATGGCCTCGGTCTCCCCCTGGGCCTCGGCGGCGAAGAGGATCTCGGCCTTCACGTTCTCGTGGTTGCCGGAGTAGTTGCGCTCGTAGAGCTCGTGGCGGCCGCCGAACTCGGAGCCGACGGCGTCCCAGAGCGCCTTCATCACCTTGACGCGGTCGACGGCGTCGTAGCCGTTGGAGCCACGGACGTACTTGTCGAGGTAGGGCCGGACCTCGGGGGTCTTGAAGTCGATCGCGTTGGAGTTGAGGTAGATCAGGCCCGAGGCGACGTCCTGCTGGATGATCTCCTTCACCCGGGGGTAGGCCTGGATCATCAGCTGTCGGTAGACCAGGCCGTAGTCGAGTTTCGGCAGCACCGTGCCGTTGGGCCCCTCGTCGGGGTTGAGCGCCATCGCGTCGGCCAGCGCGCGGAAGGCGTTGCGGAAGCCGATGACCTCGCCGACGCGGGTCTGCACGCCGCGGAAGTCCTTGCTGCCGGTGGCTTCGAGCGCCTTGAGGAGCAGGCCGGCGATGAAGTCGAGCTTCACCGAGAGCCGGATGCAGCCGTGGAAGGTGAACCGCGGGATGAAACCGGACTGCGGGAAGAAGCCGTTGATCTTGTCGACGTCGCCGTAGACGAAGATGTTCTCCCACGGCACGAGCACCTTGTCGAAGACGAAGATCGTGTCGTTCTCGTCCATCCGGCTCGAGAGCGGGTAGTCGAACGGGCTCCCCATCACGTCGGCCTGCATCGTGTACGACGGGCGGCAGATCAGCTTGACGCCCGGCGCGTCCATCGGGACGGTGCAGACGATCGCGTACTCCTTCTTCTTGATCGGGAGCCCGTAGTGCGCGATGAAGTTGTAGTTGGTGATCGCCGAACCGGTCGCGACGACCTTGGCACCGGAGACGATGACGCCCGCGTCGGTCTCCTTCTCGACCCGCATGAAGACCTCACCGGCCTCGTCGGGCGGCAGGTCGCGGTCGACCGGCGGGTTGATGATCGCGTGGTTCCAGTACGTCAGCCGCTCCTGGCTCTCCTTGTACCAGCGCTTCGCGTTGTCCTCGAAGGGTGCGTAGAACTCGGTGTTGCCGCCGAGCGTGCCGAGGAAGCTGGCCTTGTAGTCGGGGCTGCGACCCATCCAGCCCCAGGTCTGGCGGGCCCACGCCTCGATGGCGTTCTTGTCCGCGACGAGGTCGGCCGAGCTGTGCGGTGCCCGGAAGAACGGGTGCGTGTAGCCGCCGTTGCCGGTGTCGGTCGGCACCGTGAGCACGCCGGTGCCCTTCACGGCGTCCTCGTGGAGGGCGTCGTACAGGCGGGCGGTCATCCGGACCGGGTTGCGGAACGCGGGGTGCTCGGTGACGTCCTCGACGCGCTCGCCGTAGATCCAGATCTCCCGGTCGTCGCGGATGGACTCGATGTACTCGGCGCCGGTCATCGGGCGGACGTCGTTGACGCCCTCCTCGACGGTGCTGAGGGGACGTTCCTGTGTCGCGGTCATGAGGGTTCCCTTCGGAAGTGATGCGGGGTGGTGGTGCGGGTGGTGGTGCGGGTGGTGGTGCGGGTGGTCAGGCGCTGGTCGACAGGGCTGCCGACGCAGCGAGCGGCGTGAAGGTGGCGGTGGCGTCGAACCAGCCGCTGTCCGGGTTGTCGATCGAGCCGCCCCAGTGGACGCCGGTCTCGAGCGGGGACAGATGGCGGAAGGCACCGCCGTGGAAGAGCAGCGGGTCGCGGTCGTTGATGGAGACGGCCGTGACCTCGCCGATGACGATGAGGTGGTCGCCGCCGTCGTAGGTCCGCCATGGCCGGCACGAGATCGTCGTGGCCGTGCCCTCGAGGAGCGGAGCGGTGGGTCCCTCTCCCCAGGCAGGCGGCTCGTCGGCCGGTCGGCCGGCGAAGTGCCACGCGACGTCGAGCTGGTCGGCCGCGAGCACGTTGATCGTGAAAGCGTTGTCCTTCAGGTACTCGCACGCCTTGGCGGTGCGGCCCAGGGTGACCTGGGCCAGCGGCGGCTCGAGCGAGACGGCGGTGAAGGCGTTGACGGTCGCTCCGTGCGGCTCGCCCTCGTCGTTGGTGCAGGTCACCACGGTCACGCCGGTGGCGAACTGGCCGAACGCGTTGCGGAGGAGTCGGGGATCCATCGTGTCCACCTCCCAGTGGATGTACGCTGTGCGTACAATCTGTACGCGGTGCGTACTTCGACTGTGGCGGCCGTCACAGGTGAAGTCAACGGGTGGGAGCCCACGCATTGGTACGCATGCGATATCGACTCAGTGGGAGGACGACATGGTCGACGAGGTGGCGGGGACGTCCGGTGGTCCGGAGGTCTCGGAGCGCGACATCATCACCAGCATCGAGCGCGGCTTCGCGGTCCTGCTCGCGTTCGACACCGACCTCCCCGACCCGACCCTCGCCGAGCTGGCGTCCGCCACCGGCCTGTCGCGCCCCGCCGTGCGCCGGATCCTGCTGACGCTGCAGAAGCTCGGCTACGTCGCCCCGCACGGCAGTCGGTGGTCACTGACGCCGCGGGTCCTGACGATCGGGCAGCACTACGCCGCCACCCACACCATCGTCGAGGTGGTGCAGCCGCACCTCCTGCGGGTGACCGAGCTGACCGGCGAGTCCGCCTCGCTGGCCCAGCTCGACGGGGCCGACGTCGTCTACGTCGCGCGCGTCCACGTGCGTCGGGTGCTGAGCCTGAACGTCGACGTCGGCACGCGCCTCCCGGCCCACGCGACGTCGATGGGCCGCGTGCTGGCGGCGTACGGCGACGCGGCCACCGTGGAGCGCATCGTCGCGAGTGGCCTCACCGCGCTGACGCCGCGCACGATCACCTCCGAGATCGACTTCCGCAACAGCCTGCACGAGGTGCGTGCCCAGGGGTTCGCCGTGGTCGACAGCGAGCTCGAGCGCGGCTTCCTCTCCGCGGCAGTGCCCGTCCGCGAGCCGTCCGGCGACGTGGTGGCCGCGCTGGCGTACTCCACGTCGAGCAGCCGCACGTCGCCCGAGGAGGTCACCCGCGACGTGGTCCCGGTGATGCTCGAGGTCGCGGCCGGCGTCGAGCGCGACCTGGCCCTCCTGGCCAACCGCCGAGGGCGGCTCACACCCACCGTCCGCGACGGGTTCTTCTGACGGGGAGCCGTCAGGTGAGCTCGACCAGGCGAGCCAGCGTCCGCGCGAGCACCGGGTTGGTGTCGCCCGCGCGCGTGGCCACGACGAGGTCGACGCCCGACGTGCCGACGAGCGGCACGTAGACCACGCCGGGGACGTTGAGGACGGACGTCGGCTCGGGGACGACCGCGATGCCGAGCCCCGCGGCGACGAAGGTGACGAGCGTCGAGGTCTCCGCCACCTGGTGCACGACCTGGAGGTCGACGTCCGCGGCGGCGAAGAGGTCGTGGACGAGCGAGTGCATCACCGAGCGCCCGTTGCCCGCGTGGATGATCAGCCCCTCCCCGGCCAGGTCGGCGACGCGCAGCCGCTTGCGACCGGCGTAGCGGTGCTCCTGCGGCAGCGCGACGATCAGGCCCTCGTGGCGCACCGGCGCCACGTTGAGCCCGGAGCTGTCGGGCAGCCGGCGCAGCAGCGCGAGGTCGAGCGACCCGTCGTGGAGGGCGCTCGCCTGGTCGGGCGAGAGCATCTCGCCACGGAAGCCGAAGTCGACCTCGGGCAGCTCGCTGCGCATCCGCTTCGCCAGGACCGGGAGCAGGGAGTACGTCGCCGACCCGACGCAGCCGACCATGAGCCGCCCGGTACGACCGGCCGCGATGCGGGCCGCGACCGCACCGGCCTCGTCGACGGCGGCGAGGATCTCACGGGCATGGTCGAGGTAGGCCGCCCCCGCCGGGGTCAGGTCGACGCGCCGGGTCGTGCGGGTGAGCAGGGTGACGCCGAGCTCGGCCTCGAGCTGGCGGATCTGCTGGGAGAGCGGCGGCTGCGCCATGTGGAGCCGCTCGGCGGCCCGGCCGAAGTGCCGCTGCTCGGCGACGGCGACGAAGTAGCGGAGGTGGCGCAGTTCCATTCACTCATACTCGCAGAGTGTGAATGGATCAGAACTGGGTGATCGCGCATATCACCGACGGTCAGCGCGAGACCCAAGCTCCGAAGGTGCGGCGCGCAGGCGCCCAGTCCACCGAGCCCGAGTCCTCGTCGACGAACTTCACCGCCACCCGGACCCGCTTCGGGTCGCCCAGGCACTTCCGCGGGATCCGGACGGAGACCGGCTTGTCGTCGAACATGTCGGCGTGGGCGCGCATGCCCGGGCACTTCACGATCCGGGTCGGGCGCTCCCCGAAGAACTTGGTCACCGCAAGGCCACTGCCGAAGTCGGAGTTCGCGCGGAACGAGACGTGGAAAGTCGGCCTCGGCCCGGTCCCGGTGTCGATCCAGGACGAGTAGACCTGGCCCGCGTCGAGCGGCACGTCCGACCGGACGCTCACCTTGACCGCGTTCTCGTGCACGACCCGCACGCGCGTGATGTCGACCGACACCGAGTCGCCCACGGGGTCGTCGAACGCGGCGGAGTCCGCCGTCGCCGTGCCCGGCAGCGCGAGCAGCGCCCCCACCGTCCCCGCGACCAGTGCGCGAGCCGTACCCCTGCTGACGTCCATGCGTCTCCCTCCCCCTGGAACCACATCGTCGCGTCGACTGATCGCCGGTCGCAAGGGCCGAAGGTAGGTTCACGCGCATGCTTCCGGACGACCAGGGCTCCGCTCGCGTGTACGTCGACATGGTCGGCGACCTCTTCCACGCCGGCCACGTCGCCCTGCTGCGGGAGGCACGGAGGCACGGCGACCAGCTGGTCGTCGGCGTGCTGTCGGACGAGACGGCAAGGGCGTACAAGAGGCGGCCGATCATGACCCTCGCCGAGCGCGTCGCGGTGATCGAGGCCTGCCGATACGTCGACGAGGTCGTCCCGGACGCCCCGTTCGAGGTGACCCAGGAGTTCCTCGACGAGCACGCCATCACCACGGTGGTCCACGGCGACGACCTCTCCCCCGAAGCCGCCACGACGATCTACGGCCCGGCCGTCGCGTCCGGGAGGTACGTCGCCGTCCCCCGCACCACCGACCTGTCGACTACCGAGGTGATCCGCAGGGTGCTCGATGCCTCGGGTCACTGAGCGGCGCGTCGGACGACCACAACTCCCCGCGCCCGGCCGGCACCACGCTGAGTCGCGCAGCACCTCGAGACTTCTGGTCGTCCGACGCGCCGGGCGGTCTGCACCGGAGCCGAGCCGTGCCACGATCGGGCCGTGACCTCCCAGCCGGTGCTCCACCTGACCGTCGGCCTGCCGGGTGCGGGCAAGACGACGCTGGCGCGCCGGATTGCGGAGGCCGAGCGGATCGTGCGGCTCACGCCGGACGACTGGATGGCTCCCCTGTTCGGCGACAACGACGCGGGCGGGCGCCGCGACATCCTCGAGGGGCGGATGATCTGGGTCGCCCACGAGGTGCTGTGCAGCGGCGCGGGCGCGGTGCTGGACTTCGGGTGCTGGTCGCCCGAGGAGAGGTACGCCATCCGCGTGGTCGCCGAGTCGGCCGGTGGTCGCTTCGACCTCCAGCACGTCAGCCTGGACGAGGCCGAGCGTCGGTCCCGGGCGGCGGCCCGCTGGGAGACCGCGCCCGAGACCACGTTCCCGATGACCGACGACGACCACGACCGGTGGCTGGCGTCGTACCAGCCGCCGTCGACGGACGAGCTGTCCTACGCGCCGGTGCCCGACCCGCCCGCTGGCTTCGACACCTGGCTCCACTGGGCGAGCGAGCGCTGGCCGACCCTGCCGCGCCTCGACCAGCCCCTGAGCCTTTAGGACGTCAGACGTCTCAGTGACTCCCAAACAGATACTTCACTGTATCGAACGTCACGATTAGGTTCGATCCATGCCCGACATCGTCATCTGTGAACCCGTGCGCACCCCGGTGGGCCGCTACGGCGGCGCGTTCGCCTCGCTGTCCGCCGTCGACCTCGCGTCGACCACCCTCGCCGAGCTGGTGCGTCGTACCGGCCTGCAGGAGGGCGACGTCGACGACGTCATCCTCGGCAACTGCTACCCCAGCGGGGAGAACCCCGCCATCGGTCGCATCGCCGCCCTCGACGCCGGACTGGGCACCGGCGTCCCGGGACTCCAGCTCGACCGCCGCTGCGGCTCCGGCCTGCAGGCCGTGCTCTACGCCGCCTCGCAGATCGCCAGCGGTGGCGGCACCCTCATCGTCGCCGGCGGCGCCGAGTCGATGTCCAACGTCGAGCACTACGCGCTCGGCCTGCGCACCGGCGTCAAGGGTGGGTCCGTCGAGCTGATGGACCGCCTGGTCCGCGCTCGCGAGACCGCCGGCGGCAAGGACCACCCGGTCCCCGGCGGCATGCTGGAGACGGCCGAGAACCTCCGCAAGGAGTACGACATCTCGCGCGAGGAGCAGGACGAGCTCTCGGTCCGCTCCCAGCAGCGCGCCGGCGCCGCCCACGAGGCCGGCCGGTTCGCCGACGAGCTGGTGCCGGTCACCGTCCCCGGCCGCCGCGGCAAGCCCGACGTGGTCGTCGACCGCGACGAGCACCCCCGTCCCGAGACCACCCTCGAGCAGCTGGCCGGACTCCGCCCGGTGCGCGAGAAGCTCGACGCCGCGTCCACCGTCACCGCCGGCAACGCCAGCGGCCAGAACGACGGCGCCGCGATGTGCGTCGTGACCACCCGCGAGGAGGCCGAGCGCCGTGGGCTGCGCCCGCTGCTCGCGCTGCGGTCGTGGGCCGTCGCCGGCGTCGGCCCCGAGGTGATGGGCATCGGCCCGGTCCCCGCGACCGCCGCCGCCCTCGACCGCGCCGGGCTCACCCTCGACGAGATCGACCTGATCGAGCTCAACGAGGCCTTCGCCGCCCAGGTGCTGGCCTGCCTGCGCGAGTGGAAGGTCGACCCGACCGACGAGCGGCTCAACCCCAACGGCTCGGGCATCTCTCTCGGCCACCCGGTCGGCGCCACCGGCGCGCGCATCCTCGCCACCATGGCCCACGAGCTGCAGCGCCGCGAGTCGCGCTACGCGCTGGAGACCATGTGCATCGGCGGCGGCCAGGGCCTCGCCGCGATCTTCGAGCGGGTCGCGTGATGGGCGCCGCGAAGGTCCACCACGTCGTCACCGGCCGCGAGGACGCGCCCGTCGTCGTCCTCTCCAACTCGATGGGCGCCGACCTGCGCATGTGGGACGGCGTGCTCCCCGCGCTCGAGGAGCACTTCCGCATCGTCCGCTACGACACCCGCGGGCACGGCCAGTCGCCCGAGGCGCCCGGCCCCTACTCCATGGACGACCTCGCCGACGACTACGTCGCGCTGCTCGACAGCCTCGGCATCGAGAGGGCGCACCTCGTCGGCCTGTCGCTCGGCGGGATGATGGGCATGCGCCTCGCCGCCCGCGACCCCGAGCGGGTCGACCGCCTCGTCCTGCTGTGCACCGGCGCCTTCCTCGAGGTAGGCCCCGCCTACACCGAGCGCGCCGCCCAGGTCCGCGCCCAGGGCACCGGTTCGGTGGCCGAGGGCGTGGTGAGCCGCTGGTTCACGCCCGACTACCTCGAGCAGAACCCGGACGTCCGCGAGCACCACGTGGCCATGTGCGCGGCGACCTCCCCCGAGGGGTACGCCGGTTCGTGCGAGGCCATCGCCGCGATGGACCTGCGGCCCGACCTCGCGCAGATCAAGGCCCCCACCCTCGCGATCGCCGGAGCCGACGACCCGGCGACGCCGCCGTCGTACCTCCAGGAGATCGCCGACGGCGTGGTCGACGGCCGGCTCGTCGTCGTGCCCGACGCGGCGCACCTCGCCGCTGCGCAGCAGCCGGCGGCCGTCGCGGCCACGATCATCGAGCACCTGGGAGCGAAGTGATGGGCACCTCCAAGAAGATCGACAAGGTCGTCCCCAGCGCCGAGCACGCCGTCGCCGACGTCGCGCCCGGCTCCAGCCTGGCTGTCGGCGGCTTCGGGCTCGTCGGCATCCCGTGGACGCTGATCAGCGCTCTGCTCGACCAGGGTGCCGACGACCTCACCGTCGTCTCCAACAACTGCGGTGTCGACGGTGCGGGTCTCGGCCTGCTCCTCGAGGCCCGCCGGATCACTCGCGTCATCGCGTCCTACGTCGGTGAGAACAAGGAGTTCGGCCGGCAGTACCTCGCCGGCGAGCTGACCGTCGAGCTCACCCCGCAGGGCACCCTCGCCGAGCGGATGCGCGCCGGCGGTGCCGGCATCGGGGCGTTCTTCACACCGACCGGCGTCGGCACGATGGTCTCCGAGGGCGGCCTCCCGTGGCGCTACCACCCCGACGGCACGGTGGCCCTGGCCTCCGAGCCCAAGGAGGTGCGGACCTTCCACGGCGTCGACATGGTGCTCGAGGAGTCGATCGTCACCGACGTCGCGCTCGTCCGCGCGGCCAAGGTGGACCGCGCCGGCAACTGCGTCTTTCACGCCTCGGCCCGCAACTTCAACATCCCGGCCGCGATGTCCGGCCGCCTCACCATTGTCGAGGCGGAGGAGGTCGTGGAGATCGGCGACATCGACCCCGACGACGTCCACCTCCCCGGTGTCTTCGTGCAGCGCATCGTCGAGCTGACGCCCGCGCAGGCGCACGAGAAGGACATCGAGAAGCTGACCACCCGACCCCGAGAGGCGGCCCTGTCATGAGCTGGACCCGCGACGAGATGGCCGCCCGCGCCGCCCAGGAGCTGCACGACGGCGAGTACGTCAACCTCGGCATCGGCCTGCCGACCATGATCCCCGCCCACCTCGCGGCGGACTCGACGGTCACGCTGCACGCCGAGAACGGCATCCTCGGCGTCGGCCCCTACCCCTACGAGGACGAGGTCGACCCCGACCTGATCAACGCCGGCAAGCAGACCGTCACCGTGCTGCCCGGGGCGTCGTTCTTCGACTCCTCGCTCAGCTTCGCGATGATCCGCGGCAGCCACATCGACACCGCCGTGCTGGGCGGGATGCAGGTCTCCATGGCCGGAGACCTGGCCAACTGGATGGTGCCCGGCTCGATGGTGAAGGGCATGGGCGGCGCGATGGACCTCGTCAGCGGCGCCCGTCGGGTGATCGTGCTGATGGAGCACGTGTCCAAGAACGGGGCGGCCAAGCTGGTCGACCAGTGCACGCTGCCCCTCACCGGCCGCCGCGTCGTCGACCGGGTGATCACCGACCTGGGCGTCCTCGACGTCGCCGGCGACGGCTTCGAGCTCGTCGAGCTCGCGCCCGGCGTCACGGTCGAGGAGATCACCGAGAAGACGGGTGCACCGGTCCGGGTGCCGGTCGGGGTCTGACATGACGACCCCCGTGTCCGTCGACGAGGACCTGGCCGCACGCGTGCGTCGCCTGGAGGACCTGCACGCCATCGGGCAGCTCCGCGCGCACTACTGCCAGGCCCTCGACGACGGCCGCTGGGACGACCTGGTCGACCTCTTCACCCCCGACGGCGCCTTCGTCGGGCTCTCCACGGCGCGTGGCCACGACGAGCTGCGCACGTTCTTCGCCGACCTCCAGGACGGCTCGCTGTCGGCCTGGTGGCACTTCTCGTCCAACGAGACCATCGACCTCGTGGGCTCACCGGCCCACGCGGCGACCGGAGCGACGTGGCTCGACCAGCCGTGCGTCGTCGACGGTCGCGCCCACATCGCCGCCGGGCGCTACCAGGACCAGATGGTCCGTGGTGACGACGGCCGGTGGCGCTTCGCCGAGCGTCGCGTGACGTTCTTCTACTGGGTGCCCGGGGACGAGGACTGGGCCCCCGGCCGCTACGGCTGGGCCCCGGCCCGCGCCGCGGCCGACCCTCGCACCCTCGAACGGCTCCCCGCCGACACCTGACCGTCCACGCCTGACGGCAGACCAGTCCCGCCCGGTACGACGACGTGCCGGCGCTGTCCGAGCGCGCCCGCGCGCCCATCCGATCCGGAGACCCCCATGACCCACACCCTCACGACCCCGAGCTCCCCGCCGACGCCCGACCCGACGGGGCCGGTCGCGGACCGTCGTACCCTCGCGCGGGTCTGCACCGCGGTGCTGCTCGGCTCCGCGCTCGAGTGGTACGACTACTTCCTCTACGGCGCGGCCGCCGCGCTGGTCTTCGGCCAGGTGTTCTTCCCGAGCGCCTCCGACTCGACCTCGCTGCTGCTGTCGCTGGCGACCTTCGGCGTCGGCTTCGTGGCCCGTCCGGTCGGCGCGATGGTCTTCGGCCACATCGGCGACAAGCACGGCCGCCGCCCGGCGCTCATCGCGACCCTCATGCTGATGGGCCTCTCGACCACGGCGATGGCACTGATCCCCTCCCACGCGATGATCGGCATGGCCGCGCCCGTCCTGCTCGTCGTCCTGCGCCTCCTCCAAGGCATGGGCTCGGGCGCGGAGTACAGCGGCGCCTCGGTGTACGCCGTCGAGTACGCCCCGCCCGGACGTCGCGGCTTCTTCGGGTCGTTCTCCGCTGCGGGCGTCTACCTCGGGCTGGTGCTGTCGTCGGGCGCCCTGCTGCTGACCACGTCGCTGACCAGCGACGCGCAGTTCGCCGCGTGGGGCTGGCGGCTGCCGTTCCTCGCCAGCCTGCTGCTGATCGCCCTCGGCCTCTGGATCCGGCTCAAGCTCGAGGAGACCCCGGCCTTCGAGGAGGTCACCGAGGACGCCGCGCCCGCCACCGCCCCGCTGCTCACCCTCGTCCGGACCCAGTGGCGCAGCCTGCTGCTCGTGATGGGCCTCGTCGCCGCGCCGCTGTCCTTCAGCCACCTCTACCAGGTCTTCGCGCTGTCCTACATGGCCGACCACGGCTACGACCGGGTCACCGGCACCACCGGCCTGCTGGTCGCCGGGCTCGTCGTGATGATCACCGCGCCCCTCGCCGGCATCGCCTCCGACCGCTTCGGCCGACGCCCCGTGCTGATGGTCGGCGCGCTCTACGCCATCGCGTTCGCCTTCCCGTTCTTCGCGCTGGTCGACAGCGGCCGGCCGGTGCTCGCGATGCTCGCCCTCGCGCTCGCCCAGGGCGGCAGCGTCGGCATCATGTTCGGCGTGCAGGGCGTGGTGTTGTCGGAGCTGTTCAGCACCGCCAGCCGCTACAGCGGCGCGGCCGTCAGCCGCGAGTTCGCCGCGATCATCTTCGGCGGCTTCGCGCCGCTGATCGCCGTCAGCCTCGCCGCGTCGGCCAACGGCGCCTCGTGGCCGGTCGGCATCTACGTCGTCGTGCTCGCCGGGATCACGTTCGTCTCCGCGCTGCTGGCGCCGGAGACCTTCCGCGACAGCCTCACGGAGTCGCGCGAGGGCTGAGTCCTCGGCAGGCCGGGCCTCAGTAGCCGCTGGGGCTCGGCCAGCCGCGCTCGACGACGTACCAGGCAGCGGACGTCACCACCACGGCGACCAGGAGCGTGAAGAGCAGCCCGCCGGCCACCGGCAGGAACCAGCCGGGCGCCCGTCGCGCGCGCACGGCGACCAGCTTGACCACGACGGCGCCGAAGACCGCGCAGCCAAGGACGCCGTGCACGACCGCGCGCAGCGGCACGGGCTCGCCGGTGTGGAGGTGGCCGACCTCGAGGCCGAGCGCCCAGAGGCAGCTGTAGCCGACGAAGACCGCGAGCAGCAGCGTCAGCGTCCCTGAGACCCGGTGGGCCGTGCCGAGCCACGTCGGCGCCCGTCCGCCGATCCGTCCGTAGATCCAAAGGGCGCTGACCAGCTGGAGCACCACCAGCACCGCGATCACGAGCGACACCGCGACCTTCATCTCGATGACCGTGCGGAAGCCGAGGTCGGTGGTGCCGCTGAGCGTCGGGTCGTGCACCCGCCCGAAGACGCCGAGGAGCACCGCGACGACCGCGCCGGCGGCGAACGCCGCCAGCGGGACGGTCATGCTCCCCGGGCTGCGGGCTGCCGCATGGTCGGCCATGGGGTCAGGATCCTCCGCCCGAGCCGCTGCGGGACAGATGGAGCAGCGCGGAGATCCATATCTCAGGCTTATCAATCATCGCGGAACAAGTCCTTGTCCTCGATGAATATCCAGACCTACCGTGAATCAATCGCGCGACGGGTGACCGTCGTCACCCCGGTCCCGACCTGGACAGAAGAGGAGGCACGACCGTGGAGCTGCGCCACCTGCGCTACTTCGCCGCCGTCGCGGAGACCAAGCACTTCGGCCGTGCCGCGGACCGCCTCCACCTGGCGCAGCCCGCGCTCTCCCAGGCGATCCGCCAGCTCGAGGGCGAGCTCGGCACCCCGCTCTTCGTGCGCACCACCCGCCAGGTCGACCTCACCCCGGCCGGCGAGTTCCTCCGCGAGGAGGCCGCCCGGATCCTGGCCGCGATCGACGACAGCGTCCGGGGAGTACGACGCATCGCCGAGGGTCGCCAGGGCCTGCTGCGCATCGCCTTCACCGGGTCCGCGGCCCACACCCTGCTCCCGCGGATCGCGCGCACCGTCAAGCGCGAGCTGCCCGGCATGGCCCTCGAGATCCACGCCGACCTGCTCACCCCTGCCCAGGTCGCCGGCCTGACCGACGGCAGCCTCGACCTCGGCGTGCTGCGTCCGCCCACGTCCGGCGACGCGCTGACCCTGCGCACGATCGCCCGCGACCCGCTCGTGCTGGCGGTCGCTGCCGACCACCCCCTCGCCGAGAAGGCCGAGGTGTCGATGGCCGACCTGCGGACCGAGGACTTCATCCTGTTCGTCGGGAGCCGGTCGGTGGTGAACGACGCCGTCCTCCGCAGCTGCCGCGAGGCCGGCTTCACCCCCACCGTCGCCCACGAGGCACCCGGGACCACCGTGATGCTGCCCCTCGTCGCCGCCGGGCTCGGCGTCGCGCTCGTGCCGGCCGCCACGCGCGCCGCGCCGCTCGACGGTGTGGTGTTCCGCGACGTGAGCGATGCGGCGTACCTCGACCTCGCCCTCGCGTGGCGCACCGACGACACCGACCCTGCCCTGCTCGCCGTCCTCGAGGTGCTCGAGGCCGCGGGCCTGTTCTCCCCCACCACCCCCGATTCCGCCCCCGATTCCGCCACCGAGCTCGACGAGGCCGTCCGATGAAGATCACCCAGGTCGAGGCGATCCCGTTCGCCATCCCCTACCGCAAGCCGCTGAAGTTCGCGAGCGGCGAGGTGCACGTCGCCGAGCACGTGCTCGTGCGCGTGACCACCGACGACGGCGTCGTCGGAGTCGCCGAGGCCCCGCCGCGGCCCTTCACCTACGGCGAGACCCAGGCCGGGATCATCGCGGTGATCGGCTCGATCTTCTCCGGCCAGGTCGTCGGGCTCGACCTGATGGAACGCGAGCAGATCCACGCCCGCCTGTCCCGCACGGTCGGCAACCCGACGGCGAAGTCCGCGCTCGACATGGCCATCTGGGACGCCCTCGGCCAGTCGCTGGGCTACAGCGTCACCGAGCTGCTCGGCGGCTACACCGACCGGATGCGCGTCTCCCACATGCTCGGCTTCGACGAGCCCGCCGCGATGGTCGCCGAGGCCGAGCGGATGCGCGACACCTACGGCATCACCACCTTCAAGGTGAAGGTCGGGCGCCACCCGGTCCGCCTGGACACCGAGGTCGTCCGCGCCCTGCGCGTGGGCCTCGGCGACGACGTCGAGCTGTACGTCGACGGCAACCGCGGCTGGTCCGCCTCCGAGTCCGCGCGGGCGATGAAGGAGATGGCCGACCTCGGCCTCACCTTCGCCGAGGAGCTGTGCCCCGCCGACGACGTGGTCGGGCGCCGCTGGCTCGTGAAGCAGCTCGACGTGCCCTTCATCGCCGACGAGTCGGTGGTGACCCCGGCCGAGGTGACCCGCGAGATCCTCGGTGGCTCCGCCACCGCGGCCAGCATCAAGACCGCCCGCACCGGCTTCACCACCAGCCGCCGGGTGCACCACCTCGCCGAGGGCCTGGGCATCGAGCTCGTGATGGGCAACCAGATCGACGGCCAGCTCGGCTCGCTCTGCTCGGTCGCCTTCGGCTCGGCCTTCGAGCTCACCTCGCGCCGCGCCGGCGAGCTCTCCAACTTCCTCGACATGACCGACGACCTGCTCGCCGAGCCGCTCGAGATCCACGGCGGCGAGCTCGTCGCCCGCTCCGGGCCCGGCCTCGGCGCCGTGCTCGACCCCGACAAGCTCGCGCGCTACCGCCAGGACTGACGCGCGATCCCCACCCACCCGACGTACACCAGCACCCACCCCACCCGAGGAGCACCACCATGAGCACCACCCTGAACGAGAGCCTGAACGAGACCGGGACGGCCAGCGCGGCAGCGTCCGGCGCCAGCGCCACCGAGCGCTTCCACGCCGACAAGTCGCCCTTCGACGCCGTCAAGGACGTGCCCGCCGAGCGCGTCGACACCGTGGCCCGCGAGGTCCTCGACGCGATCTACGCGACCGTGCGCAAGCACAAGGTCACCTACGACGAGTTCAACGCCCTCAAGGCGTGGCTGATCAACGTCGGCGAGGACGGCGAGTGGCCGCTCTTCCTCGACGTGTGGCTCGAGCACGTCGTGGAGGACGTCGCGACCGAGCACCGCGAGGGCAACAAGGGCTCGATCGAGGGCCCCTACTACGTCCCGAACGCCCCCGAGCAGGGTGCCAAGGGCACCATCCCGATGCGCGACGGCGAGGGCGGTACGCCGCTCGTGTGGAGCGGCCAGGTCACCTCGACCGACGGTTCCGCGCTCGGCGGCGCGAAGGTCGAGCTCTGGCACGCCGACGACGACGGCTTCTACTCGCAGTTCGCCCCCGGCATCCCGGAGTGGAACCTGCGCGGCTCCTTCACCACCGACGCCGACGGGTTCTTCGAGATCACGACCGTGCAGCCTGCGCCGTACCAGATCCCGACGGACGGCTCCTGCGGCAAGCTCATCGCCGCCGCCGGCTGGCACGCCTGGCGTCCGGCCCACCTGCACGTCAAGGTCTCGGCCCCCGACCACGAGCTGCTCACCGCGCAGCTCTACTTCCCCGGCGACGAGCACAACGACGACGACATCGCCTCGGCGGTGAAGCCCGAGCTCGTCCTCGACCCGCAGCAGCAGGCCGACGGGTCCGCGACAGTGGCCTACGGCTTCGTCCTCGACCCCGCGAAGGCCTGATCGCCGATGCTCTACCACGTGCGCATGGACGTCCGGATCCCGCTCGACATGGATCCGGAGGTCAAGGCCGACCTGGTCGCCCGCGAGAAGGCGTACGCCCAGGAGGTGCAGCACTCCGGTCGCTGGCCGCACCTGTGGCGCGTCGTCGGGGAGTACGCCAACGTCTCGATCTTCGACGTCGAGTCCAACGACGCGCTCCACGACCTGCTCTCCGGGCTGCCGCTGTTCCCCTACATGGACATCCAGGTCACGCCGCTCGCGCAGCACCCCTCGTCGATCGTCTGAGACCCAGATCACACGGAACCGGGAATGGGCAGGGCGGGTGCGTCGTTAGGTTGATTGAATCGTCAACTAACTGACGCACCCGACCTCCCAGGAGCCCCCATGTCGATCTTCCGCCGCAACAAGCCCACCGCCGCCCCGGCTGCCCCGGCCGCCCCCGCCGCCCCCGTCGCCGTCCTCGAGCGCGACTCGATCACCGGCGCCTACGTCATCGACGCCAGCCACAGCCGCCTCGGCTTCTCGGCCCGCCACGCGATGGTCACCACCGTCCGCGGCCAGTTCGCCGACTTCGACGGCACCGCCACGGTCGACGCCGAGAACCCGGCCGCCTCGTCCGTCACGATCAACATCCGCCCCGCGAGCATCTCGACGGGCACCGCCGACCGCGACGGCCACCTGGTCTCCGGCGACTTCTTCGACGTCGAGAACTTCCCGGCGATCACCTTCGTCTCGACCGACGTCGAGCGCGACGGCGCCGAGTGGACCATCACCGGCGACCTGACCATCAAGGGCGTCACCAAGCCCGTCACGATCCCCTTCGAGGAGACCGGCACCGCCGTCGACCCGTTCGGCAACACCCGCGTGGGCTTCGAGGGCGCGACCACGATCAACCGCAAGGACTGGGACCTCTCCTGGAACGCGGCCCTCGAGACCGGCGGCGTGCTGGTCTCCGAGAAGATCAAGCTCGAGTTCGACGTCTCCGCGATCAAGAGCGCCTGATCACGTCCCCCACGAGCAGCGCGCACGAGCCCGGACCCGGTGGTGTCCGGGCGCGTGCGCGCTTCCTTGTCTCCTCCACGGCGTCCTTCACCCGCAGCCTGCTGCGGCTGAACCCGGTGCCGCCCGGCCAGCACCGCGTCGCCCTGCGCGCCGGCCTCAGCGTGGCGGTGCCGCTGCTCACGCTCGTCGTGACCGGCCACACCTCGTGGGCGGTCTACGCCGCCTTCGGTGCGTTCACCGCTCTCTACGGCCGTAGCCGGGTGCACCTGCCGCGGGCCGTCATGCAGGCCACGGCCGGGCTGACCCTCGTCGCCGCCGTCGGGCTCGGCGCCCTCGTCTCCGCCGTCGGCGTGGGTCCGTGGACCCTGGTGCTCCTCAGTGCCCTCGTCGCCGCCGGCGGTTCGGTGGCGTCGACCGTCTTCGACTGGCACCCGTCCGGGCCGCTCTTCGCGATCTTCGCCTTCGGCACGGTCGCCTCCGCACCGGCCGGCTTCTCCGACGTCCCGGTCGCGCTGGCCGTCTCCGCCGCGAGCGCAGCCCTGGCCGTGGTGATCGGCAACGTCGGCGCCGTCGCGCGGCGTACGCCCTGGACCTCTCCCCCGCCGCTGCGTGCTCCCCGGTACGTCGACCCGTTGCGGTACGTCGTCGTGGTGACCCTCGCCGGTGGTGCCGCGACCGCGGCCGGCATCGGCCACCCATGGTGGGCGATGGTCGCCGCCGCCGCGCCGCTCAGCGTCAGCGGTCGCGACCACCAGGTGCTGCGCGCCAGCCACCGCATCGTCGGCACGCTGCTCGGCCTGCTCGTCGCCGCTCCCCTGCTGCTGCTCGGGCTCGACCCGGTGCCGCTCGTGCTCGTCGTGGTCGTGCTGCAGATCGTCACCGAGCTCGTGGTGGGCCGGAACTACGGCATCGCGATGCTGTTCATCACCCCGATGGCCCTGCTGATGGGCCAGCTCGGCTCCTCGCAGGGACCCGGCGCGCTCCTCTTCGACCGAGGCGTCGAGACCTTCATCGGTGCCGTCGTCGCAGTGATGCTGATCCTCGTCGAGCACGGGCGCGACGAGGTCGCTCGCTGACCACCGCCTGAAGCCCGGTCTGGACCGGGCACGCGGCGCCCAGCCTGCGCGCGGCACATACCCAAGCGGGGGCCTTGACGCCGCCGGGGCGCGGGTGGAGGTTCGATCCCATCCCCGGGGGAGCCGCTGCACGCTGAGGGATGGGCTCCCACGTCGCCTTGGAGGGTGCCGTGTTCCGCTCAGACCGCCGTCCCGTCGTCGCCGCAGCAACCCTGGCCCTCGTGGCCCCTGCCGCCGTCGCCGCCTTCGCCGTGGGGCCTGCGCCCGCGGCGTCTGCCCACAAGGGCGGCGGGCACCATCCGTCGTCGCACTCGACGTCCGACAAGGCCGTCTTCTTCGCCTCCGACGGCATGCGCCAGGACCTCGTCGAGAAGTACGCCGACCAGGGCGTGATGCCGACGATGAGGAAGTTCCTCAAGAACGGCGTGAAGGCGCGCGGCAACGGCATGCTCACCCAGGCGCCGCCCAACACCGGCGCCGGCTGGTACACGATGGCGACCGGCGCCTGGCCGGGCGTGACCGGCTCGACCAACAACACCTTCCACAAGAACGGCGACCCGTTCGGCACCAACCGCACCGCCGCCTTCGACAACGGCGTGCTGCAGGCGGAGTCGATCGCCCAGGCCGCCGAGCGCGGCGGGCTGGAGGTCGCCCAGATGGAGTGGGCCGGTGGCCGCAACGCCTCCATCCAGGGCCCGACGATCGACTTCCAGAGCTTCTTCTCCGGTCGCGGCGTGGCCACCAACTTCATCGGCCAGAAGGGTGACGCGCTCTTCGACGACGCGCCCTTCATCACCTCCTTCGGCCTCCAGTTCGACCACCCGGCCGGCTACGCCGGGCAGGCGCCGTTCGCCGCCGCCGCCCCCACCGCGGCCACCGGCTGGTCCGGCGTGCCGACGTCGTACAGCCCCGCCAAGGAGATGCGGCTGCGGGTGCTCGACGCGGGCGTCGACAAGTACGGCCTGAACGCCTACATCTACGACAGCCGCAACGACGGCCGCACGAAGTACGACCGCGTGCTCTTCTCCCCCACCAAGAGCGGGGCCGACGCGGTCGGCGACCTCAAGCAGGGCGAGTGGGCCGACGTGAAGGTGAAGATCGTCGGCGGCGCGCTGGCCGGCAAGACCGCCGGCATGCTGGTCAAGGTCGAGACCCTCTCCTCCGACCTCTCCCGCGTCCGGCTGTTCCACACCTCGGTGACCCGCGCGATCGCCAGCTGGCCGACGTGGCCGGGCGAGCCGGGCTACACCGACTTCGACGAGTACCTCGCCGCCGAGTTCCCGACCTCGACCGCGGCCGACTTCGCGATCCTCGAGGCAGGCGTCACGAGCGAGGAGACCTACGTCCAGCAGGGCCTCTACTGGTCCACCGGCCACTGGCCGATGCTGGAGTACATCGCCGAGACCTACCAGCCCGACCTGCTCATGGTCGGCATGCCGACGACGGACGAGTTCCAGCACCAGTTCCTCGGCCTGATCAGCAAGAAGCTGCCGAACGGCGCGGCCAACCCGGCGTACGACGACGTGGACCTCGACGGCGTCAAGGACGGTCGAGTCAAGGAGCGGTCGGCGTTCATCCGCGAGGCCTACCAGGAGTCCGACCAGACGCTGCGCCTGGCGCGGTCGCTGGTCGGCAAGGACCCGACCACGTTCGTCGGCTCCGACCACGGCTTCGCGCCGCAGTTCCTCGCCGTCGACGCCAGCCTTCCACTGGTGGAGATGGGCCTGCTGTCTAAGCCGCAGACCTCGAACTGCCGCACTGCCACCGGTGAGACGATCGGCAAGGCGAAGGCCTGCTGGGCCGGCGGCGCGCTGCAGATCTACCTCAACCTCGCCGGGCGCGACCCGGCCGGAGGCGGCCTCCAGCAGGTGGCGGCCGCCGACGAGGCGGCCACGGTCGCGGCCATCAAGGCGAAGTACCTCGGCCTGACCGACCCCAACGACTGGACCCACGACGGCAACCCCGAGGGGTGGACCGTCATCGACCGCGCCTTCACCAAGGCCGAGTCGCGCTACATCCCCAACGGTCCGGGCAGCACCGCCGACATGGCGCACCCGACCCGCACCGGCGACCTCGTGGTCTTCGCCTACCCGCCCTACCAGTTCGACGCGGAGACCCCGGGCACGCTCGTCGCGCCGTCGCACTTCTTCGGCCAGCACGGCTACGTCCCCGACGTCCAGGTGCTCGACGCCAACGTCAACATGCGGGCGACCTTCCTCGCCGGCGGTGAGGGCATCGGCCACGGCAAGGTGACCGCCCGGTCGATCGACCTCGCCCCGACGCTGGCGTTCCTGCTCGGGATCCCCGAGCCGCAGCACAGCCAGGGCAAGGTCCTCCTCGACGTGTCGGAGGAGGGAAAG
Source organism: Nocardioides sp. BE266 (assembly GCF_031457855.1). Classification (NCBI taxonomy): domain Bacteria; kingdom Bacillati; phylum Actinomycetota; class Actinomycetes; order Propionibacteriales; family Nocardioidaceae; genus Nocardioides; species Nocardioides sp. BE266. Next base: position 20,641 of record NZ_JAURTI010000010.1, read on the forward strand.
ACGTACACGCCCGTGCCGATCGTCGGGCTGAACGACTTCCACGGCCAGCTCGACCCGACGACGCGGGCCTACGACAACGCGATCAACGCGCGGGTCGGCGGTGCGTCGTTCCTCGCCACGATGTTCGACGAGGAACTCTCGGCCCTGCCGGGCCAGGGCCTGATCCTCGCCGGCGGTGACAACGTCGGCGCCTCTCCCCCGAACTCGGCGCTGCTGGAGGACATGCCCGCGATCGACGTGGAGAACGCCTGGGGCCTCGACGCGACGTCGTACGGCAACCACGAGTTCGACTACGGCGTCGCGCGGCTGCTGCAGCACCAGGCGCGGGCCGACTTCCCGTTCCTGGCCACCAACATCGTCGACGCGGACACCGGAGAGGCACCCGACTGGGTCACGCCCTCGAAGGTGTTCCGGGTCAACGGCGTGAAGGTCGGTGTGATCGGGGCCGGGCTGAAGGAGACCCCGGAGCTCGTCGCCGCCGGCGCCACCGAGGGCCTGGAGTTCCTCGACGAGGGCCCGCGCATCAAGGCGGAGTCGGAGCGGCTGCGCCGGATGGGCGTGAAGGTCCAGGTCGTGGTGATCCACCAGGGCACGGCGCTGGGCAGCAACCCGACCGGCAACACGCCGGGCGCGGCGTGGGAGGGCCCCATCCTCGACATCGCCGACGCGCTGCAGGACACGACCGTCGACGCGATGGTGGTCGGCCACACGCACCGGGTCTCGAACCTGATGCGCGGCGACATCCTCATCACCGAGGGCGTCAACGCCGGGGCGTCGTACTCCGTGCTCCAGCTGATGGTGCGCAACGGCGACGTGGCGTGGGCCGGCGGCGCGACCCGGGTCGCCAAGACGCTCGGCGTCACCGGACGTGCGGACGTCCAGGCGATCGTCGACGACGCCAACGCGCAGACCGCGGTGCTGCGCAACCAGGTCATCGGCACGCAGGCCAACGACGTCCTTCGCGACCCGACCCGGCTGCACGAGTCGGAGATGGGCAACATGGTGGCCGACGCGATGCGCGGGAAGTACCCCGGCATCGACGCGGCGTACACCAACTCCGGTGGCCTCCGGCAGGACCTCGTCTGCTCGCCGCCGAGCGCGGGCGAGGCCCCCTGCGAGATCACGTGGGGCGAGATGTTCGCGGTGCTGCCGTTCGGCAACCGCACCACGATCCTCACCCTCACCGGTGCCCAGCTGCGCCAGGCGTTCCTCAACGGGTTCTCGCCGGTGTGCAACCCGGCGATCGCCACCGGGCGCTTCCCACAGGTCTCCGGGCTGCGTGCGACGTTCCACTGCGAGGGCACCACGCCGGTGGTCGACGGCATGTGGAAGACACCGGACGGGATCGGCGGGACGCAGACGCCCATAGCCGACGGTGACTCGGTGCGGCTGGTGACCAACGACTTCATGTACACCGGCGGTGACGGCTACACGATCTTCGCCCAGGGCACCAACGTCCTGCAGCCCGGCGACGACCTGATGCAGATCGCGATGGACTACGTCGGGGCCAACAGCCCGGTTGACCCGCAGGTCGAGGGGAGGCTCACCCAGAACTGACGGGAGCGCCTCGGGTCCTTCGGCCCTGTCGCCACCGCACAGGTCGCGGTGCGATGGGGTCGTGGGAGACGAGCTGCTGGTCCTCTCCGACCTGGTCGGCGCGCCGGCGCGTACGCCGACGGGCGCACGCGTCGGGCGGGTGGCGGACCTGACGGTCACCCTCGGGACCACCCATCCGGAGGTGCGCCGGCTCCTGGTGCGGGAGTCGCGGGCCGCTGCACGGCTGGTGCCGTACGACGCCGTCGCGGTCGACCCCGCGGGCGGGGTGGTGACGACCGACGACGGCGCTCCGGTGGATCCCGGGCGTCCGGCGCTCGAGGATGCGGAGCTGCTGCTGTGGCGCGACGTGGTGGACACCCAGGTGGTCGACCTCCACGGGCACCGGCTGGCCCGGGTCTCCGACGTGGTGCTGCGTCCCGCCGGCACGGGGCTCGAGGTGCTCGGCGTCGACCTCGGTGCGGCGGGGCTGGTACGCCGCCTCCTCCCCCGCGCGATGCGGCGTGGCCGGACGTCGGCGCCGCTCGGCTGGGACCACCTCCACCTCACCTCCCCGCGCGGGCACGCCGTGCAGCTCACCGCCGACGATGCTGGGTTCCGCAGCCTGGACGCGCGCGGGCTGGCCCACCTGCTGGGGCGGCTGACCACCGATGCCGGCGCCGACGTGATCCGCGCGGTGGAGCCGGCTCACGCAGTCGCCGCCCTGCACCACGCCCACCCGAGCACGGCGCTCCACCTCGTCCGGGCGCTCCGCCACGACGAGCGCCGACGCCTCACCGAGGCGGCGACGGGCGAGCACGCGCAGACCCTCGACCGCCTCGGCCATGCCGCCTCCGCACCCCTCCCGCGCCGCCTGCGCCGCACCCGCGGGTGGCGGGTTCACCGGCCGCCGGAGGAACACGCATGAGCACCCAGGAGGCACCCGCGCACCCCCTCCGGCGCAGCCGGATGGCCGTCCTCGCGGCGGTCGTCGGGCCCGGACTGCTCGCCGGGCTCTCCGACGACGACCCCGCCGGCATCACGACGTACTCCATCGTGGGCGCGTCGTACGGCTACCAGCTGCTCTGGGTCCTGCTGCTGTCGACGGTCGCGCTGGTGCTCTTCCACGACCTCGGCGCGCGCATGGGCGTCGCCACCGGACAGGGGCTCGTCGGGCTGGTGCGCAGCAGGTTCGGCGTGCGCACGGGGAGTGTGGCGATGCTGCTGCTCCTCCTGGCCAACCTGGGCACCGCGTGCGCCGAGCTGGCCGGTGTCGCGGCGGGCTTCGAGCTCTTCGGCGTCCCCCGCCACGTCTCGGTGCCCGTGGTCGCGGTCGGCGTGACGGTGCTGGTCCTGCGCGGCAGCTTCCACCGGGTCGAGCACCTCTTCATGGCCCTGGCCGCGGTGTTCCTGACCTACGTCGCGGCCGGCGTCGCGGTGGGGCCGCACTGGGGCCGCGCCGCGGCTGGACTCGTGGTGCCCACCGTGCCGCTCGACCGCGACGCCTGGACCGTGGTGGTCGCCGTCGTCGGGACCACGCTGGCGCCGTGGGGCCTGAGCTTCATCCAGTCCTACGCGGTCGACAAGAGGCTGACCGCCGCCGACCTCACCTACGAGCGCGTCGACGTCGTCACCGGCTCGGTGCTCACCGGGGTGATCGGGTTCTTCGTGGTCGTGACGTGCGCGGAGACCCTCCACGCCGCAGGCATCACCATCGAGTCGTCGGCCGACGCCGCGAGCGCCCTCGAGCCGCTCGCGGGGAGCTTCGCGAGCGCCCTCTTCGCGACCGGCCTCATCGGGGCCGCCGTGCTCGCCGCTGCGATCCTCCCGCTCTCGACGGCCTACTCGGTGTGCGAGTTCCTGGGCTCCGAGGGCGCGCTCGACGACGGCTTCGCCCGGGCCCCGGTGTTCTACTCGACGTTCGTGCTCGTCACCGCCACGGCGGCCGGCATCGTCCTCCTGCCCGGGGTGCCGCTGGTGCCCGTCCTCGTCCTCACGCAGGTCCTCAACGCGGTGCTCCTGCTCCCGCTGCTCGTCCTCATGCACCGCCTCGCCAGCGACCCCGAGGTGATGGGCGACCAGGTCGCCACTCGCGGCGCCTCGATCGCCTACGGCGTGGTCATCGGCTTCGTCGCCCTCTGCGTGGTGGCGCTCGCCGGGCTCGCGATCACCTGAGCCGGTCGCGCGTGTGCTCCATCGCGTCCTCCGGACCGACGACCTCGCCGGCCACCGAGGCCAGCTCGGCCGCGTTCAGCTCCTCGAGGTCGCCTCCGCCCGCGGCGGCGTACCACCGCTGGTTCTGCCGCAGCAGCGCGAGCGCCCGGTCGTGCTCGCCCGACGCCCGGAGCAGCTGGGCGAGGTGGAGTCGGACGGACGCAGCGAGGCGCCCGTCGCCCACAGCACTGGCCTCGGCGAGCGCTCGTTCGTGTGCCTCGCGGGCGCCGTCGTCGCCGCCGGCCGCCAGGCAGCGCGCCCACGACGCCCGGTGGAGCGCCGCCTGGCCCGTGAAGCCGAGCCGCGCGGCCGCGTCAGCCGCGCCGGCGAAGGCGGTTGCGGCCTCGGCGGACCGCCCCGTCGCCTCCGCGATCCCGGCCAGGATGCCCTGCGCGTGGGTCTGCCCCCACGCATCGTCGACCTCGTCGAGGATCCCCTGCGCCTCGGCCGCAGCGGCCCGCGCGGTGGCGACGTCGCCCACCATCAGGGAGCCGTAGGCCGACAGCAGCAGCGCCGAGGCCACCGACCAGTCCGTCCCCCTGCTGCGGTACGACGTCAGGGCCGAGGCCGACTCCCCGAGCACCACGTCGGGGCGGCCCTCCTGGATCGCCACGAACGCGGCGTGCCAGTGGACGTCGGCCGCCAGCAGGGCGTCGTCGAGGGTCGCGGCGAGCGCCGCAGCGGAGTCGAGGTCCGCGCGGGCGAGGGCGAGGTCGCCCGCCGAGCTCTCCAGCCAGGCCGCCGCCAGGCCCCCGCGCGCGCGTTCCCCGTCGGAGCCGGCCGCGTCGAGCACGGCCCGGATCCGGGCGGCGCCTGCGGTGCCGTCGCCGAGCACGATCCACGTCCACGCCATGCCCAGCCCGATCCGCGCCGCGAGCGGCGGGTCGTGCACGAGCGCCCACGCCACGGCCCCGTCGAGGTCGGCGCGCTCGTCGCGCGCGAAGGCCACGCAGCCCGCCTGCTCGGCGGAGCGGACGACGTCGGCGCACCGCGCTGCGCGGTCGGCGTACCAGCCGACGTGGGCTGCCCGGGCGACCGGTTCGTCGCCGGTCTCCGCCAGACGGGCCGACGAGAAGGCGCGCACGCTGTCGAGCATCCGGTAGCGCGGTGTCGCGCCGTCGTCGAGCCGGACCAGCGACCGGTCGACCAGCCGGGTCACGGTGTCGGCGAAGGCATCGGGCGGCACGCCGAGCGACTCCGTCACCGCCTCGAGCGCGGCCACGCACGCACCGTCGGCGAAGCACGACAGCGCCCACAGCACGCGCTGGTCGTCGGGGAACAGCAGTTCGTAGCTCCACCCGATCGCGGCGTCGAGCGCGCGGCGACGTTCGGGCGCGTGGCTGCCCGGGTCGCGAAGCAATGCGAAGCGGTCGTCGAGCCGGCGCGCGATGTCCTCGACCGGCAGCGAGCGCACCCGCGCTGCAGCGAGCTCGATGGCCAGCGGCAGGTGGTCGAGGGTCGCGCACACCTGGGCGACGGCCTCGGCGTGCTCGCCGTCGACCGCGAACGTGGGCCGGTGGTGCCGGGCCCGCTGCTCGAAGAGGGCTACCGAGTCCTCCGGTGGCATGGGAGCCAGCGGCACGAGGTGCTCCTCAGCGAGCCCCAGCGGCACCTGGCTGGTGGCGAGCACCGCGAGGCGTGAGACGCGCGCGAGCAGACCCTCGACCAGGTGGGCCGCCTCCATGACGACGTGCTCGCAGTTGTCGAGCACCAGCAACGTCTCGGCGCCCTCCAGCCGGTCGATCAGCGCGGTCGGTCCGCTGCCGACGCGCAGGGTCTCGGCGACCACCTGCTCGAGGTCGGCGGTGCCGTCGACCGCCTCGAGGCGCACCAGCCACGCGCCACCCGGGTACGACGACCGCAGGGCCACCTCCGTCGCCAGCCGGGTCTTGCCGACGCCGGCCGGGCCGACGAGGGTCACGAGCCGTCCGTCGACCCCTTCGACCACCGCCAGCTCCGAGGTCCGACCGACCAGTGGCTGCGGGGCGGCGCCCACGTTGCCTGGCCGCGCCGGCTCGTCGCGGCCGCCGGACCCGAGGGTGGCGTCCTGCCGCAGCACGCCTACCTCGAGTGCCCGCAGCTCGGGCCCGGGGTCGATCCCGAGCTCGTCGGCGAGGTGCCGCCGCACCCGGTCGTACGCCGCCAGCGCGTCGCCCTGCCGGCCGGCCCGGTAGAGCGCGGTGACCAGCGACGCCCAGAGCCCCTCGCGCAGCGGCTGCTCGGCGACCAGCGCCTCCAGCTCGGCGACGACGTCCGCGCCGGCGCCCAGGTCGACCCGCGCCGCCATCAGCGTCTCGACCAGCGTCCAGCGGGTCTCCTCGAGCCGGGTCCGGTGCGGCGCCGCCCAGTCGCCCGCGGCCGCCAGGACCTCGCCGCGGAACAGCGCCACGCCCGCGCCTGCACGATCGAGGGCGACCGCTGCGTCACCGTCCCGGGCCGCGGCCTGCGCCTCGGCAGACAGGTCGACGGCCCGGCGGGCGTCGACCCGCACCGGGTCGAGGGCGAGCACGTAGGCGCCGTCGACGCCGAGCACGACGTCGCGTCCCAGCGCCCGGCGCAGCTGCGAGACCTTCGCCTGCAGGGTGTTGCGCGCGGTCGGCTCGCCCCACAGGTCCTCGAGGATTGCGTCGACCCGGACCGGGATGCCCGGCTCGACAGCCAGCCGCGCGAGCAGCTCGGTCGTCTTCCCGGCAGGCAGCGGCACCGGCTCGCCGTCACGGCGAGCCTCGACCACGCCGAGGACGCCGACGGTCAGCACGACCCGAGACTAGGTCCGCCCGACCCCTGCCGTCAGCAGCCGTCAGCGGTTCGTCAGCGCCCCGGCGCACGCTCCTGCCATGACCCACCCCGACGCACTGCTAGGCCGGCTGGTCGGCGGTGACCCCGCGGCCGCCGACCAGGTGCGGACCGCCGCCGCCGACACCCGCTCGGTCCCCGTCCTCGTCGCCGCGGCCGTCGTGACCGGATCGGTCGAGCCGCTCCACCGCGCGGCCGGCCTCGCCACCACCACCCGCGACCGTCAGCTGGTCGCCCTCGCCGAGGCCCGGCTCACCGCCGGGGACGACGTGTTCGACGCCCTGGTGCGCGACCACCTCGCCGACTACCCCGACCAGCTCCTCGCGGCCTGGATGGCCGCCCGCGAGCACTGACCCACCCACCCCGAGGAGCCCCGATGACCACCACCGCCACCGTCACCCGATCCAGCACCCGCACCGTGCTCCGCTGGGTCGTCTCCTTCACCGGCTTCCCGCTCGGCGGGCTCGCCGCGATGCTGCTCGTCGGCCCCGTCGACGGCCTCGCTCCCGCACTCGCCGGCGGCCTCGTCACCGGCACCGTCCTCGGCGCCGTCCAGGCCTGGGCATTGCGACTCGACCGCTCCGCCGCGCTCGCCTGGATCGGCGCCACCGCCGCCGGTCTCGCGGCCGGGCTCGCCGTCGGCGGCTCCGCCGTCTCGTTCGGTACGACGGCGGGCGAGCTCGCCGTGCAGGGAGCCGTCTCCGGCGCCCTCGTCGGCGTCGCGCAGGCCGTCGTCCTGGCCCGCCGGCTGGGGGCCGCGGCCGCCGCCTGGCCGGCGTACGTCGCCGGGGTCTGGGCGCTCGGCTGGACCCTCACCACCGCCGTCGGCGTCGACGTCGAGCGGCACTGGACCGTCTTCGGCGCGGCCGGCGCGGTCACCGCCGCCGTCCTCACCTCCGTGCTGCCGCTCGCCCTCGAGCGCCGCAGCCGCTGAACCCATCACCCCTGAGAGGAACACCACCATGGACCGCCACATCGTCTTCGGGACCGGCCAGGTCGGCCACCCGCTCGTCGAGACCCTGGTCGCCGCCGGCCACGACGTCGTCGCCGTCAACCGCGAGGGCTCGGGCAGCTTCGCGGGCGCGCAGGTCGTCGGCGGCGACGCCACCGACCCCGACTTCGCCGCCCGCGTCTGCCGCGGCGCGAGCGCCGTCTACTTCTGCCTCAACGCGCCCAACTACGAGCGCTGGGACGAGGAGTTCCCGCCCCTCCAGCGCGGCGTCCTCGCCGGAGCCGCGGCGGCCGGCGCCCGCCTCGTCGTGCTCGACAACCTCTACTCCTACGGCCGCACCGGCGGTCGCCCGCTCGTCGAGACGATGCCGGCCCGGCCCACGTCGTCGAAGTCGGCGACCCGCGCGGCGATGACCCAGGAGCTGCTCGACGCGCACCGCCGCGGCGTGGTCGAGGTCGCGATCGGCCGCGCCTCGGACTACTTCGGCCCGGGCGCCACCCGCTCGGCGCTCGGCGAGACCGTCTTCGGCCCCGCTCTGCGCGGGAAGACGGCCCAGGTGATGGGCGACCCGCGCCAGCTGCACAGCTGGTCCTACACGCCCGACGTCGCCGCCGCGCTCGCCGTCCTCGGCACCGCGCCCGGCGCCACCGGCGAGGTCTGGCACCTGCCCGTCGCCGAGGCGCGCACCATCCGCGCGACCGTCGAGGCGGTGTACGCCGCCGCCGGCACGCGCCCGCGCCTGATGGCCGCCGGCGCGTGGACGCTCCGCGGGCTCGGGCTGTTCCAGCCGGCGATGCGCGAGTACCTCCACACGCTCTACCAGTTCTCCGAGCCGTGGGTCGTCGACGACGCGAAGTTCCGCAGCGCCTTCGGCCTGTCCGCCACCCCGCTCGACGAGGCGATCGCCACCACCCTCGCGTGGTACCGCGACCGCGCCACCGTCCCCGCCCACTGAAACCGCTGAACCCCTCGAAGGAGCCCCGCCATGACCAGCACCGCCACCCACGCCACCACGCGCGCTGAGCGTCGTACGGAATCGCGGCGTGCCGCCGCAGCCCTCGCCCTCGCCTCGGCGCTCGCCATCGCCGGCTTCACGGCGCTGGGCTCGATCTTCCAGTACCCCCAGATCCTGGAGGAGCCCACCGCCGACATCCTCGCCCTCTACCGCGACCACGAGACCGCGGTGCGCGCCTGGTTCGGCGTGCTCGTCGTCAGCGCCGCGCTGATGGCACCCGCCGGCATCTGGCTCGGCCGGCTCGCCGGCGGGACCGTCGGCCGTCTCATCGCTGGGGTGGGGATCGGAGCGGCCGTCGTCCAGGTCGTCGGCCTCCAGCGCTGGGTGCTGCTGGTGCCCGGAGTCAGCGACGACGCCGTCGACCCGGCCCGCCGCGCGGCCGCCGAGGACCGCTTCGAGCTGCTGCACACCGTGCTCGGCAAGGTGATCGGCGAGACCGTCGGCTACGCCCTCACCGCGACCTTCACGGTTCTCGTGGCCTACGCCCTCCGCACGCTCCTCGGTCGCTGGCTCACCCGCCTCGGGTACGTCGCCGCCGCCCTCATCGCCACCGGCGTCGTCATCCCGCTCCTCGAGCCCGCGTCGCTCACCAACTTCGCCGGCTACGTCCTCTGGTGCCTCTGGCTCCTGCTGGTCGCGTACGTCCTCGCCCGCCGCCCGTGCCACACGCCCCCCGGTTGAGCAGCGAGCGCCAGTCGCTCCCCCGCTGGTTGAGCAGCGAGCGCCAGCGAGCGTGTCGAAACCAAGGGCCTGTCGGTGGGTGAGGTGCGGCTCGTGCTGATGACGGCACGTGGGCCCGAAGCCGATTGCGGTCGTGGTGACGTACACAGCGCGTCACAGATACCGCGCTCGTGCGTAGCCGGTCTCGACCACCCACCGTGCACGCCAGCGGTCAGTCGTCGAGTGCGTCCCGGTCGTCGCGGGCCAGGACCCAGGCCGGCGGACCGAGACGACTGCCGCCCGGAAAGGTCAGCGAGACGACCACGATGCCTCCGTGGTCGTCCTCGAAGAGGTCGATGGTGAGCTGGCACCCTGGATCCGGTCCATCGCCAGGGCCGGCACCGCTGACCGTGAGCACGACCCGGGTAGGGGCGTCAGCGACACCGGCGGGGATCGTCGTGGGGAGGCCGCAGGTGGTGGGCGGTGGTGGTCCGCTGGTGATCGAGACGACCGGTTGTCCGAGGTCGTTGGCGACGGGGCGAACCGCGTAGGCCACGACGGGGTCGCGCACGCGCCAACGCCAGTCGGGCGCGGCGGCCGCGTGGGTCCCGTCGGCCGTCCCGGCCGACTTGCCGTCGACGTAGAGCCGCACCTCGGGTGCGAGGCGCGGGCTGGCCGAGCCGGAGACGAGGAAGCGCAGGAAGGCCCACGCCTGGGCGCGTGCGGCGGAGTCGGCAGGGCAGTTCCACGACGGGGTCGCCGTCGCCATGACGACCACCACCTCGTCGAGCCGGACCGTGTCGCCGGACGGTGGCACCGACCCCAGCACCTGCCCGGCCGGATCACACTGGGGCACCGGGTCGACCCGCGACGAGATGCCGGCGCGGCCCAGCTCGCTCACAGCCTCGGCGGAGGTGAGGCCCAGGAGAGCAGGCACCGTCGCGGACGTCCGCTCGACCTTCTCGCGGTCGGGCGGTCCGGTCAGGATCGCGACCGCGAAGGCCGCCGCGACGCCGGCGACGAGCACGACGACGGCGAGCAAGGGGCCGCGGGACCGCCGACCGAGCACCTCCTCCCGCAGAGCGGGTACGACGACCTGGTCGGGGTCGGCGGAGCGCAGGATGCGGCGTCGCTGGTCCTCGATGACGCGGTCGACCACCGCCGCGGCGCGGTCCGCCGGCACGCCGAGCTCGGTCGCCATCTCGACGAGTCTCCGGTGGCGCGCATCCCGGTAGTCCTGGAGGTCCATCTACCGCCCCTGGTCCTTCAGGAGGTGCAGCAGCCACTGCTCGTCCCCGGTGTGGATGAGGGCGTAGCGGCGTGACCCCGAGCGGCCGTGGAGGGTGAAGACGAGGCGCCGGTCGTTGCGGTCGTGCTCCTCCCAGGTGCCGTCGTCGGCGATGGACTTGTGCTCGTCCTCGTAGTCGACGTGTTCGAGCTCGTGGTCGTCGACGGCCACCGCGAGGCGGTCGTGTGCGGGATCGTCGGGCAGGCCCTTGGGGACCGCCCAGCTCCGCAGCACGCCGTCCTCCTCGAGCCGCAGGTCGAAGTGCGGTCGGGGCTTGCGGTGGTCGTGCAGCACGAAGCGTGGCTTCACGCCGCCATCGTGCCCCATCGCGAAGTCGGTGATGCGGGCCCTTCGCCGGTAGATTCACGCAGTGCCCGACACCCGCCCCCGCCGTACGTTCGCCGTCATCAGCCACCCCGACGCGGGCAAGTCGACCCTCACCGAGGCGCTTGCGCTGCACGCGCGGGTGATCACCGAGGCCGGAGCCGTCCACGGCAAGGGCGACCGCCGCGCCACCGTGTCGGACTGGATGGCGATGGAGAAGGCGCGCGGCATCTCGATCACCTCGGCCGCGCTGCAGTTCGTCTACCGCGACCACGTGATCAACCTCGTCGACACCCCCGGCCACAGTGACTTCTCCGAGGACACCTACCGGGTGCTCTCCGCCGTCGACTCCGCGGTCATGCTGGTCGACGCCGGAAAGGGCCTGGAGCCGCAGACCCTCAAGCTGTTCAAGGTCTGCGCGCTCCGCGGCATCCCGGTGATCACGGTGATCAACAAGTGGGACCGCCCCGGCCTGTCGGCGCTCGAGCTGATGGACCTGATCCAGGAGAAGATCAAGCTCCGCCCCACTCCCCTCACCTGGCCGGTCGGCGAGGCGGGCGACTTCCGCGGCGTGATCGACCGCCGTACGGGCGAGTTCGTGAAGTACACCCGCACCGCCGGCGGCGCGACGCGCGCACCCGAGAAGCGGATGGCGCCCGACGAGGTCGAGGAGACCGACGCCCACCAGTGGAAGGTCGCGGAGGAGGAGCACGAGCTGCTCACCCTCGACGAGGCCGACCACGACCAGGCCCGCTTCCTCGCCGGCGAGACCACCCCGGTGATGTTCGCGTCGGCCCTGCAGAACTTCGGCGTCGCGCAGCTGCTCGACCTGCTCCTCGACATCGCCCCGGACCCCAGCCCCACCGCGGGCGTCGACGGGACCGTGCGCGAGGTGGACGACGACTTCAGCGCGTTCGTCTTCAAGGTGCAGTCCGGCATGAACAACGCCCACCGCGACCGCCTCGCCTACGCCCGCGTCGTGTCCGGCACCTTCGAGCGCGGCATGGTCGTCACCCACGCCACGACGGGCCGCCCCTTCACCACGAAGTTCGCCCAGTCGGTCTTCGGCCGCGACACGACCGTGATCGAGACCGCCGAGCCGGGCGACGTGATCGGCTTCGTCAACGCCCAGGCGCTGCGGGTCGGTGACACGGTGTACGTCGGCGACGCCATCGAGTACCCACCGGTCCCGAGCTTCGCGCCCGAGCACTTCGTGACCGCGAGCGCCGGCGACATCGGTCGCTACAAGCAGTTCCGCCGCGGGATCGAGCAGCTCGACCAGGAGGGCGTGGTGCAGGTGTTGCGCTCCGACCTGCGCGGCGACCAGAACCCGGTCCTCGCCGCCGTCGGCCCCATGCAGTTCGAGGTCGTCGAGGACCGGATGACCAACGAGTTCAACTCGCCCATCCGCTTCTCCCGGCTCGACTACCAGGTCGCCCGCCGCACCGACGCCGCCGGCGCCGCCGCCCTCGCCGGCAAGCGCGGTGTCGAGGTCCTCCAGCGCAGCGACGGCACGCACCTCGCGCTGTTCGTCGACCAGTGGCGTGCCCAGGTCACCGCGCGCGACAACCCCGAGATCATGCTCGAGGCGCTGCCCGCCGGCGGCGCCTGACCACGCTGCCTCAGACGCTGGATCAGACGCTGGGTAACTCGGTGGCGCGCTCGGGCAGGTCGGGCCGCGTCGCGTAGTCGCTGGCCTGCGACACCCACCACGCCTCGACTGTCGTCAGCCCCGTCGGCGGGTCCAGCGTGCCCGCGCAGATCGACCACCGCTCCGGTGCGTCGTCGGCTCGCCAGAACAACGACGACCCGCACCGGCGGCAGGAGCCGTACGCCGCGCCGTCGACGGCGTACCAGGCCAGGTCGCCACCGGGGTCGGTGAGCGAGAGGTCGGCCAGCGCGGCGGACGTCGCCGCCATGTGGTGCCCGGTGAACCGGCGACACCGCTCGCAGTGGCAGTTGACCACCGGCCGCAGCGGCCCGGTGACGGCGTACGCCACGGCACCGCACAGGCAGCGGCCGCGAGCCGGAGGGGCATCTGACGACATGGCGCGATCCTGCTACGCCGGGGCCCGTATCGTCGACGACGTGAACACGCGCGTGGTCCCGGCCGTCGACCTCGGCCACCAGTACGCCGACGACCTCCCCGAGCTGGCCCTCCCCTGGCAGGCCGCCGAGGTGCCCGAGCCGCGCCCGCTCGTGCTCAACGACGCCCTCGCGAGCGACCTCGGCCTGGACCCCGACTGGCTGCGCACCGCCGACGGCGTCGGGCTGCTGACCGGCACCCGCGTCCCCGAGGGCGCGACCCCGGTGGCCCAGGCCTACGCCGGCCACCAGTTCGGCGGCTACTCGCCGCGCCTCGGAGACGGCCGCGCGCTGCTGCTCGGCGAGCTCGGCGACGGTGAAGGGCGCCTGCGCGACCTGCACCTCAAGGGCTCGGGCCGTACGCCGTTCTCCCGGGGCGGTGACGGCTACGCCGCCGTGGGCCCGATGCTGCGCGAGTACGTAATCAGCGAGGCGATGCACGCCCTCGGCATCCCCACGACCAGGTCGCTGGCTGTCGTCGCGACCGGCCGCGAGGTGCACCGCGAGGTCGTGCTGCCCGGCGCCGTCCTCGCGCGGGTCGCGAGCAGCCACCTGCGGGTCGGGACCTTCCAGTACGCCCGCGCCACCGACGACCTCGACCTGCTCCGCCGGCTCGCCGACCACGCCATCGCGCGGCACCATCCCGAGGCGGCCGACGCCGAGCAGCCCCACCTCGCCCTCTTCGAGGCCGTGGTGGCAGCCCAGGCGTCGCTGGTCGCCCAGTGGATGCTCGTCGGCTTCGTCCACGGCGTGATGAACACCGACAACATGACCATCTCGGGCGAGACCATCGACTACGGCCCGTGCGCCTTCATCGACGCCTTCGACCCGGCGACCGTCTTCAGCTCGATCGACACCGGCGGCCGCTACGCCTACGGCAACCAGCCGGTCGTCGCGGAGTGGAACCTCGCCCGCTTCGCCGAGGCGCTCCTCCCCCTCCTCGCCGACGAGCAGGACGACGCGGTGGCCCTCGCCGTGGCCTCGCTCGAGAAGTTCCGCGACCTCTACTCCGACGCGTGGAAGGCGGGCATGCACGCGAAGCTCGGCCTGCCCGAGGGCCTGGCCGACGCCGTCACCTCGGCGCTCGTGGCCGACCTCGTCACGCTCATGCGCGACAACCACGTCGACCACACGTCGTTCTTCCGCGGCCTCGGTGACGCGGCCCGCGGTGACGCCGCACCCGCGCGTGGGCTCGTGCTCGACCTGGCGGCGTACGACGCCTGGGCGGAGCGCTGGCTGGCGCTCTCCCCCGACGCGGCGGCGATGGACCGGGTCAACCCGGCCTACGTCCCTCGCAACCACCTCGTCGAGGAGGCGCTGGCGGCCGGCACCGACGGCGACCTCGCGCCGCTGAACCAGCTCCTCGACGTCCTCTCGCAGCCGTACGACGTCCGCCCGGGGCAGGAGCGCTTCGCCGAGCCCGCGCCGGAGTCCTTCGGCACCGGCTACCAGACCTTCTGCGGCACGTGAGCGACACCGACCTCGACGTCGCCGTCCGCGCGGCGCGTGCGGGAGCGGCCGTGCTGCAGCGGATGTACGGCTCCGAGCTCACCCGACAGGCCAAGTCGGCCACCGACTTCGCGACCGCCGCCGACGTCGAGGCCGAGCAGGCGATCCTCGACGTGATCCGTGCCGCCCGCCCCGACGACGCCTTCGTCGGCGAGGAGCTGGGCGAGGTGAGCGGTGCGCGGGACCGCACCTGGCTGGTCGATCCGCTGTGCGGCACCCTCAACTTCGCCGCCTTCACTCCCCTGTTCTCGGTCAACGTCGCCCTGGTCGTCGGCGGCTCGACGAGTGTCGCGGCGGTCGCCCACCCGCCGAGCGGCGAGGTCTACTGGGCCGACGACGGTGCCTTCGGCGTCCTGGGCCGTGAGCACGCTGCGCCCGCCAACCGACTGGTGAACATCAACGCCGACGGTCCGCTCGACCGCCCGTTCGTCGGTGCCCAGCTCGCCGCCGACCCCGATTTCCGGGCGACGTTCGCGCCGCGGGTGGAGTCCACCACGCTCGCACTCGCCTGGGTGGCGGCCGGGCGGCGACTGGCGTACGTCACCGACGGTCGCCTCGAGGGCAGCCTGCACTTCACGCCGGGCATCGCCCTGTGCGAGGCAGCGCCCGGCGTCGTGGTCAGCGACTTCGACGGAGCACCCGTCCACACCGGCCCCGGTCTCGTCGCCGCCGCGGATGCCGAGACCCACGCGACCCTCCTGCAGCTCGTCGCCCGGCACCGCCCGTAGACTCCCCGCGAGACGCAGACCGGGAAGTCGGTGCAAGCCCGACACGGTCCTCGCCACTGTGACTGGGGAGCTGCGCCCGACGACGCCACTGGACCGTCAGGTCCGGGAAGGCCGGGAACAGCGCTCGACCCAGGAGTCAGGAGACCGCCTGCGTCCCATGCACACCTGACGATTCCACGAGAGATGGAGCGCTGCACGAATGGACGCACCCCTGCCCACGGGCGACCGCCCGACCGTCACGGTCTGCCGCGGCTGCTGCTGCGGCACCACGAAGAAGCGACCCGGCGTCGACCACGCCGCCCGGCTCGACGCCCTGCGCACGATGCTCGGCGACCGCGCGACGCTGCGGGTCACCGACTGCCTCGGACCCTGCGAACGCTCCGACGTCGTCGTGGTCAGCCCGTCGCGGGAGGCCCGACGCTCGGGCGCCCGCCCCGTCTGGCTCGGCCGGCTCAACGGACGGCACGAAACCTCGGCGATCGCCGACTGGGTCGGTGCCGGAGGGCCGGGCGTCGCAGACCTCCCCGAGAGCCTGCGCCGGTCCCCGTTCCGTCCCACGCCGGATGCGGTGGTCCTGTGAGCCGCGCAGGCGCCTCCCCCGTCCCGGCCGGACGTCGCGGTGCCGGCCACATCCTGCTCGTCGGCTACGGGACGCACCCCGACTACGACCCGGCCTGGACCCGCCGGCTGCACGACGGGGCGTGACCGGTCAGGCCTCGAAGACGCACTCCCCGTCGATCCAGGTCGAGCGGACCCGCGCCGCGCCGATCTCGTCGGGCGTCACTAACGGGTCGGCGTCGAGCACGACGAGGTCGGCCACCGCGCCGACGGCGATCGTGCCGGCGTCGTCGCGGTGGTTCACCCAGGCCGAGCCGCTGGTGTAGGCCGCGAACGCCACCTCGATCGGGAGGCCCTGCTCGGGCAGGAACGGCTCGGTGCCCGCAACCCCCGTGTCGCCGTACGACGTCCGGTGCACGGCGGTGTGGATCGCAGCCAACGGGTCGGGAGTGCTCACCGGCCAGTCGCTGCCGGCGACCAGGCGTGTGCCGGCGGCGTGGAGGTCGCCGAACGGGTACTGCCGCCCCGCCCGCTCCGGCCCGAGGAACGGGATCGTCAGCTCGGTCATCTGGTCGTCGTTGCAGGCCCACAGCGCCTGGATGTTCGCGGCGACGCCGAGCCGCGCGAAGCGGGCGACGTCGTCGGGGTGCACCAGCTGCAGGTGCGCGACGTGGTGCCGCCGCGCGGGGTCGGTGCCCTCGAGCGCGTCGAGCGCCTCGCGCACGCCACGGTCGCCCAGCCCGTGGAAGTGCACCTGGAAGCTCTCCCCGTCCAGCCGGGAGACGTACGACGGCAGCCGGGCCGGGTCGACGAAGGAGATGCCCGAGTTGCCGGTCGCGTGCCCGCACCGGTCGAGGTAGGGCTCGACGAGCGC
Source organism: Nocardioides sp. BE266 (assembly GCF_031457855.1). Classification (NCBI taxonomy): domain Bacteria; kingdom Bacillati; phylum Actinomycetota; class Actinomycetes; order Propionibacteriales; family Nocardioidaceae; genus Nocardioides; species Nocardioides sp. BE266. The sequence goes on from NZ_JAURTI010000010.1 coordinate 37,177, forward strand.
AGCCGTCCCGTTCTCGGCCACGCCGTCCTGCATGATCTTCACGGCCGTCGCGGCGAACCGGCCGCGGGAGAAGTCCCCGCGCTTGGCGACCAGGTCGGCCACCTGCTCGATCCCACGGTCACGCTCCCACCAGAGCGCACCGACCACGGTCGCGGTCAGGTCGCCGCTCGCAGCCGCCCGGGCATAGGTCGGCCCGGCGTCGCGCATGCCGGAGTAGGCACCGACGATCGCGTCCTGCCAGCTGGTGATCCCGAGGGAGTGGAGGTACCGCTGGCCCTCGAGGAAACCGGCGTACATCTGCGCGTCGTCGGCCTCCGGGAGCACGCCGGAGAGCAGGTCCATCGCACCCTCGTGGAGCATCCCGGACGGCGTCCCGTCGGCGTCGCGCTCGATGCGCCCGTGGGCGGGATCCGGAGTCGCCGCGGTGATGCCCGCGAGCGCCAGGGCGCGGCTGTTGGCCCACATGCCGTGGTGGTCGCGGTTGACCAGCGCGACCGGCCGGTCCGCCACCACCGCGTCGAGCTCGGCCGCGGTCGGCAGGCCGCCGGGGAAGGCCGCCATCGCCCAGCCGCCACCCTGGATCCAGTCCAGCTGCGGGTGCGCGGCGGCGTACTCCCTGATGTGCGCGAGGTAGGCCGCGGCGTCGACCGGGAGTCCGCTGAGGTCGCAGGCCAGCCGCTCGAGCCCGCCCTGGATGGGGTGCACGTGCGCGTCGGTGAAGCCGGGCAGCAGCAGCGCTCCCCCGACGTCCACGACCCCCGCCCCCGCCGGCGCGACGTCCTCGCCAACGGCCACCACCCGGCCGCCTGAGACGACGACGTCGCCGACCGCGCCGAGGTAGGAGTGCCCGTCGAAGACCGTCGCGTTGCGGAAGACCGTGCTCACGGCCGCCATCCTCCACCCCCCGACGCGTGCGGGGCAGCAGCCCGATACGTTCGTGAGCCATGTCGACCATCTCGGGTACGAACGAGGAACGCGGCCTCGCCCGCCTCGCCCAGCGCAGCGCAGCGTGGACCGAGAAGTGGTTCCCCGACGCCTACGTCTTCGCCCTCGCGGGCGTCGTGCTGGTGTCGGTGGCCGCGATGGTCAACGGCTCCAGCCCGGTGCTGGTGGCCGAGACCTTCGGCGGCGGCTTCTGGGACCTGGCCCAGTTCACGCTCCAGATGGCGATGGTCGTGCTCACGGGGTACGTCGTCGCGACCTCGCCGCCGGTCGCGAAGGTGATCGAGCGGATCGCGCTCTACCCGTCCAGCCCGCGCGGCGCGGTGGCCTTCGTCGCCCTGCTGTCGTGCCTCGTGTCGATGCTCAACTGGGGCCTCAGCCTCGTCTTCAGCGGCCTGCTCGCGCGCGCCATCGCACGCCGCCCCGACCTGCGCACCGACTACCGAGCGCTCGGTGCCGCGGCGTACCTCGGCCTCGGTGCCGTCTGGGCGCTCGGCCTCTCGTCGTCGGCCGCCCAGCTCCAGGCGACGCCCGCGTCGCTGCCGCCGGAGCTGCTCGAGATCACCGGCGTGCTCGACTTCGGCACGACGATCCTCACCTGGCAGTCGCTCGTCATGGCCGCGATCCTGATCGCGCTCAGCGTCGTCATCGCGTGGGCGTCGGCGCCGCAGGGCAAGGCGATCAGGACCGCCGAGGACATGGGCGTCGACCTCTCCGACGACGTCGCGCCGATGGCCGAGCGCACCCGTCCCGGCGAGTGGCTGGAGTACTCCCGCGTGCTGCCTGTCCTGGTCGGCCTGCTCACCCTCGGCTGGCTCGTCCAGCAGTTCGCGACCTTGCCGTTCCTCAGCGTGATCAGCAGCCTCAACGGCTACCTCATGGTCTTCCTGATCCTCGGCCTCGTCCTCCACGGCACCCCGCGCGGCTTCCTCAACGCGGTCGCCAAGGCCGTCCCGACCACCGCCGGCGTGCTCGTGCAGTTCCCGTTGTACGCCGCCATGGCCGCGGTCCTCACCCGTGCCGACGGTCGCGGTGGGGTGACCGTGTCGGAACACCTCGCCGACCTGTTCACCAGCATCGGTGGAGGCGGTGCGTTCGCCGTGGTGATCGCGCTCTACACCGCGCTCCTCGGCCTGCTCGTCCCCTCGGGCGGCGGCAAGTGGCTCGTCGAGGCGCCGTACGTCATGCAGTCGGCCACCGACGTCGGGATGAACCTCGGCTGGACCGTGCAGATCTACAACGCCGCCGAGGCACTGCCCAACCTGGTCAACCCGTTCTTCATGCTGCCGCTGCTCGCCGTGCTCGGGGTCCGCGCACGCGACCTCGTCGGATTCACGTTCCTGCAGTTCCTCTTCCACCTGCCGGTGGTGCTGCTGCTCCTCTGGCTCCTCGGCACGACCTTCGAGTTCGTGCCACCGGTCACCCCCTGACCGGGCTTCAGGTGCGGGGCTAGCGTGGAGAGGTGGACGACGCGCAGCTGAAGCGGGCGGCCGACGCGGCGATGCTGCCGATCGTCGCGTCGCTCGGCGCGGTGGGGGTGATCGGCGCCCACTGGCTCCCGGACCGGGAGGGCAACCCGGTCGTGTGGATCCAGGTGCAGAGCGAGGCAGGTCGGGTCGCGGTGCAGTCCTACAGCTGGGTGCTCCCGCAGGTGCAGGCGATGCTGATGCGGCTCAACCTCGCGCCCGAGCTGGTCCTCGCCCTGCGGCTCGAGGTCACCTCGGTCGAGGCGGAGGACCGGCTCTTCGACGAGTGAGTGGCCGGGCTACTTCCCGGCCGCCTCGATGGCCTCGTCGATCGCATCGTTGAAGCGCGCCAGCCCGCCGGCGAGGTCGGCGATCGCCCGGTCCCCCAGCGTGTTCACGATCGTGCGGAGCCCCTCGGCGCGCGCCTCGGACTCGATGCCGTACGCCGTCTCGCCCGCCGCGGTCGCGCGCACCAGCATCGCCGTCGCGCCGGGGTCGTGGTGGCGCTCGACCCACCCGTGGGCCTCGGCAGCGCTGACCTGGCGGTTGATCGTCGACTGCTCGAGCTGGAGCTGCTCGGCCAGCCCACGCATGGTGTGCGGGCCGTGCTCGATCACGAGCCACAGGATGCGGAACGCCGAGGCGTCGAGGTCGGTCACCGACGAGCCCGTCTCCCGCCGCCGTCCGAGCCGCATGAGCTCGTGGCGGAGGGCGGCCAGGGTCTCGTCGGTGACCGCGACCCCCTCAGACGGTGGCATCGGCAGTCTCGTCCAGATCGACGCCGATCGCGTCTGCGCGACGCCTGACCGCAGGCACGAACGCCGCGATCGCGACGCCGACGAACGCGGCGACCGCACCGACGACGAAGCACCAGCGGAAGGCCGACTCGCTCGGCACGGCGAAACCACCGAGGCTGGTCGTGCTGCTGGTGAGCAGCGTCGCCATCACGGCGGCGGCGAGCGTCGTACCAGCCGAGCGCATCAGGCCGTTGACGCCGACGGCGGACGCGGCCTCGTGGCCGGGCACCGAGTCGAGGATCAGCGTGGGCATCGCGGCGTAGCCGATGCCGACGCCGGCGGAGGCGACGCAGGAGGCGACGAGCAGCTGCCACGGGGCGTCCATCAGCACGAGCGCGACGAGGTAGCCCGCACCGAGCACGGCGGCGCCGATCATCAGCGTCTTCTTCGCGCCGATGCTGCGCATCAGCCCGCTGGAGACCGGAGCGAAGACCAGCATCATCAGGCCGGCGGGCGCCATCCAGAGGCCGGCGCCGAGGATCGACTGGCCGAGGCCGTAGCCGGTGGCCTCGGGCATCTGCAGCAGCTGCGGGACGACGATCGACTGGGCCATCATCCCGAACCCGATGGCGACGGCGGCCAGGTTGGTCATCAGCACGGCCGGCGAGGCGGTGGTGCGCAGGTCGACGAGCGGCTCGTCCTGGCGGAGCTCGAAGAAGCCCCACGCGACCAGGACGACGAGGCCGAGGACGATCGCGCCCCACGTGCGGCCGCTGTCCCAGCCCCAGGTGCTGCCCTTGGAGACGCCGACGAGGAATGCCGAGAGGCCGATGGTCAGGCCGATGGTGCCGGGCACGTCGAGGCGGCCGGGGTGGCCGTCGTGCACGTGGGGCACCGCGAACCACGTGAGGAGGGTGATCACGGCGGAGAGCCCGGCGGCGACCCAGAAGAGGGTGTGCCAGTCGCCCGAGTCGGCGATCCACGCGGCGAGCGGCAGGCCGATCGCACCGCCGACACCGAGGGTGGCGCTCATCGTCGCGACCCCGGTCGAGGCCATCTCCGGCGGCGCGAACTCGCGGATGAACGAGATGCCGACGGGGATGAAGCCCATCGCCATGCCCTGCAGGGCGCGGCCGGCGAGGACCGGGGCGAGCGAGTCGGAGAGCGCGCAGACGGCGGAGCCGATCATGAGCAGCGCCGCGCTAGCGGTGAGCACCCGCTGCTTGCCGACCATGTCGGCGATCCGGCCGGCGACCGGCATCGTCACGGCCGCGGCCAGCAGGGTGATCGTGATGACCCATGACGCGTTCGACGACGACGTCGACAGGAACTGCGGCAGCTCGGTCTGGATCGGGATCACCATGGTCTGGGTGAGGGCGGCGCTGAGGCCGCCGGCGCACAGGACGGCGATGGCCAGTCCGGGGTGCTGCGCAGGAGTCGTACGAGAGGTCATGTGTGCAACATACACAAGTTGCGCATGACAACCAATTCGCGCACCTCTCGCGATCAGCGCACCACGGCCACCGGGCACTCGGCGCGGTGCAGCACGACCTGGCTCACCGAGCCCAAGAGCAGTCCGCTGAAGAAGCCGAGCCCGCGCGAGCCGACCACCACGAGCGACGCACCGGCGGACGCGTCCACCAGCGCCTGGCCGGGCGCGACGGCCACGACCTCGTGCTCGAGGCGTACGTCGGGGTGGTCCTCACGCACGCCCGCGAGGCTCTCGGAGAGCAGCAGCTCCCGCTCCTCGCTGTCCACGCTGCGCGGCTCGCTCTTCCACACGTCGGTCGAGGGGGCGTGGACGCGCCACGCGTGGATCGCGACCACGGTCTCCCCCGTGTCCTCGGCGCGCCGGCAGGCGTAGTCGAGCGCGGCCGCGCTGGAGCGCGAGCCGTCGATGCCGACCACGATGCGCCGCGCCTCCTCGTCCCGCGCCTTCCGTACGACGACGACCGGGCACGTCGCGTGCCGGGCGAGGTGCTGGCTGACCGAGCCGAGCAGCGCCTCGCCCGTGCGGCCGTGGCCGTGGCTGCCGAGCACGACCACCGAGGACTCGTCCGCGGCCCGCAGCAGCTCCGCGACCGCCTGTCCCGTGTGGATCTCGGTGGTCACACCGGCCACGCCTGCGTCCGCGAGCGCCTTGGCCGCCTCGTGGACGATCACGTCGGTGTCGCGACCGTAGGGGGCCGCCGGCACGACGGTGCCTGCGATGGCTCCCAGGTGCGGCGGCAGCATCTCGTCGACCGCGACCACCCGCACCGCAGCACCGGTGCGGAGGGCCTCCGCGGCCGCCCAGTCGAGCGCGCGATCGGCGTCGGCCGATCCGTTGTAGGCCAGCAGGATGGGGAGTGTCGTCGTCATGCCTCCACGCTCGCGCGGGCGGCGCGCGCAGTGCAGGGGCCGAGGTCCCGGGGTCGGTGGGCGAAGGTCCCGCTCAGTCCACCCTCAGTCGACCTTGAGCTCGCCGAGCTCGTTCCAGCCGTCCTGGTCGACGGCGGTGCTGACGATGTCGGGGGTGCGGGCGAGGTACTGCGGCAGCTCGGCCTGGGCGGCCTTGAAGTGGTCCGAGCCGACGTGGGCGGCGCCGGCGTCGCCGTCGCGGAACGCCTCCACGAGGACGTACTCGTTCGGATCGTCGAGGCTGCGCGACCAGTCGAACCAGAGGCAGCCCTCCTCGCCGCGGGTGGCCTCGGTGAAGGCCCGGGAGATCTCGGGCCACGCCTCGGCGTGCTCCGGCAACACATGGAACTTGGCGGTGATGAAGATCAAGACGTCTCTCCTCCAGCAGTCAGTGGCGGGTCAGGTCGCGGGTGTGGCGTCGGGCGTCGAGACCGGGTGCGCGGATCCGTCGACGGCCGACTGGATCGCCGCCCCGACCTTCTCCGAGACGATACCGAGCAGGGCTCCGGCGACGATCGCGAGCAGCGCGCCGCCGGTGTCGAAGCCGGTGCCGAAGAAGATCGCCGTGCCGGCGAAGCCGCCGGGGATGAACGACAGCAGCGGCAGCGCGGCCTCGATGCAGAGGACGAAGCCGACGACGGTCACCATCACGGCGAGCGCGAGGGTCGAGCTGCTGACGTGCTCCAGGCCCTGGCTGATCACCCAGCCCCAGAACACACCGGCGACGTTGGCGGCGAGCCCTTTGGCGAGGCCGGTGGTCCCGCCACCGGCCGCGAAGAAGCACGCCCACGCGATGAACGCGACCCAGGTGATCCACGTCAGCTCGACGCTGGCGAAGGTCCAGACGCCGGCGAGCACGCCGACCGAGATGCCGATTCCCAGCAGTGACTTCATTCCGTTCATGGGGTGCTCCCTCTCAGGGGGTGAGGATCGCGCGGCCGCGGACCCGGCCGGCGTCGAGGTCGGAGATCGCGGTCTGGAAGTCGTCCAGCGCGTACTTCTGCGTGTGAAGGGTGACCGCGCCGCGGGCCGCAAGAGCCATCAGGTCGCACAGGTCGTTGTAGGAACCCACGAGGTTGCCGACGATGTTCTTCTCCGAGGAGATGAGGTCGATCGTCGGGACCACGACGTCCTCGCCGTAGCCCACGACGTGGTAGTCGCCGGCCTGGCGGGTCATCGCCAGGCCCTCGGCCGTCGAGCCACCCTCGCCGACGAAGTCGATGACGACCTCGGCGCCGAGGCCACGAGTGATGTCGAGGATCTCCTCGACCTGCCTGCCCTCGGCCACCACGCCCTGGTCGGCGCCTATCGAGAGCGCCAGCTTGAGCGCGTCGGGGTTGCGGTCGACCACGATCAGCTGGGCCGGCGAGAGCGCCTTCATCACCTGGATGCCGATGTGGCCCAGGCCGCCGGCGCCGATCACGACGCACGTGTCGCGCGGGGTCAGCCGACGGGCCGCCTTCGCAGCCGCGTGGTAGGCCGTCAGCCCGGCGTCCGCGAGCGCGGCGACATCGGCCGGCTCGAGCGAGTCGTCGATCGGCACGACGCTGCGCGCCGAGGTCCTCAGGTACTCGGCGTACCCACCGTCGGCGTTGATGCCCGGGAACTGGTTGTTCTCGCAGTGCACGTCGTCGCCGGTGCGGCACGCGCGACACAGGCCGCAGGTGATCAGCGGGTGGACGATCACCTTGTCGCCCTCGCGGACGTTGGTCACCGCCGAGCCGACGGCGTGCACCCAGCCGGCGTTCTCGTGGCCGATCGTGTAGGGCAGGGCGACACCGCTCTTCTCCTCCCACTGGCCTTCCAGGATGTGCAGGTCGGTGCGGCACACGCCGGCGCCGCCGATCCGCACGATGACGTCGAAGGGGCCGGTGGCCTCGGGGACGTCGATCTCGGTCATCTCCAGGTCGCGGTGGTAGCCGACGACCTGGACGGCTCGCATCTTCTTCGCGGCTGTGCTCATCGGGTGTGCTCCTTCGACGGTGACGGGACCAGGGCGGTCAGGGGGATGAAGGTCGGGTCGTAGGACGCATCGGCGTCCTCGGCGCCGTCGGCGCGATGCACCTGCGCCTCCTCCGACCCGGGGTAGCGGGTGCGCAGCAGCCCGCGGCAGAAGTGCGCGTTGCCGTCGATCGAGATCCGCGTCGACCTCGCCCGCCGCACCGCCATGGGTACGTCGTCGGGCTGCGCGCCCGTGTGGTCGACGAGCACCGGCGACGTGGCCGCGAGCGGCAGCCCGAGCGCGCTCCGGCGTCGCAGCAGGGCCTCGGTGTGCGGACCCCGGGGCAGGTCGCGCAGGACGACCTGCCCCAGGGTGTCGAGGTGGCGGTCCGGATCCGAGCGGAGCAGCCCGGTCAGGCACCGCTCCATCGCGGCCGTGTGCGCCTTGCGCCGGAAGGTCTCCCGCAGCTCCTCGAGGTCCTGCTCGGCCTCGTGGCCGAAGGTGCCGCGGTAGCCGGCGTCGGCCGCGAGCCCGGCGTTGATCTTGTCGGAGTCGTGGTGGTCGTCGAGCTGCACCACCACGTGGTGGGTCCACGGCAGTGCGGTGAGGACGTCCTTGCTGTCCGAGGCCATCAGGTAGGCGAAGTTCGGCGAGCAGAACGACGTGGGCAGCCGGAGGTGCACCTCGACTCCCCCGGTCTCCTCGACGATGACCGACCGGACGAACCCGAGGTCGGTGATCGGCTCGTCGAGCTCCGGGTCGAGGACCTGGCCGAGCGCCTCGTGCACTGCGTCGACGTACGACGCTGCGGCGCGGGTGGCGGTGAGCGTCACGGTCACACCGCCGCCATGCTGCCCGCGTCGGCGGCCTCGGGGTCGCGCGGACCGGTCTCCGTCGCGTCGGCCTCGGGCAGGCGCAGCTCGGCCGGCACCTCGACGTCGTACATCTTCGCGGCGTTGAGCCCGAGGATCTTCTTCTTCTGCGCCGTGGTGAGAGGGGCGTACTCGGTCATGTCCTCGGGGATCTGGAAGTCGACGAACGCCTCGATCAGCCACCTCGGTGTCCACAACGCGTAGTCGGAGGAGAACTGGATGCGGTCCTCGCCGATCCAGTAGAGGAGCTCGCCGATGATCTGCGCGAAGTAGCGCGGACGCGTGTGGATGAACGGCATCGCGACCGCGAGGCCGCCGTGCACGTTGGGCTCCTGGGTGGCGATCCAGCAGAAGTCCTCCAGGCGGGGCAGGCCGACGTGCTCGACGACGAAGTTGAGGTCGGTGAAGTCGGTGGCGACGTGGTCCACGTCGGCGACGTCGAAGGCGTCGCGGTCCAGCGGCCGAATGGTGGGGCCCTTGTGGATGTGGATGTTGGTGATCCCGAGCTCGCGGCACAGCTCGAAGTAGCGGTAGGCCATCGGGTCGTCGAGGCGCCAGCCGCGCGAGTCGCCGTGCCACTCCGCGGTGTAGAGCTTCACGCCCTTGAGCCCGAACCGCTCGGCGTCGGCGCGCAGCTGGTCGAGGCCGGCCTCGCCGTTGCGGGGGTCGAAGTTGTGGTTGTAGGTCAGCTTGCCGGGGTTGGCCTGCGTGAGCGCGAACGCCTCCTCGGTCTGCCCGAAGCCGCGGTGGTAGAACTCGCCGAGGAAGGCCGGCTGGAACACCGCGTGGTCGACGTAGCCGTCCTCGAAGAGGTCCTTCATCAGCCGCTCGCCGCCCTGGTAGAGGTAGTCCTCCTTGGTCCAGACCTCGGACTCGGGCGAGAGGTTGCGGTGGTAGTCGTAGAAGCAGTCGATGAACTGCTGGCCCTGCACGTTCCGGATGTTCTCGGGCCGGGCGTCCCACAGGGCGATGTGGGCGTCGACGATGAAGTAGCTCTCGCCGTCCTTGGTGTACATGGGGCCTCCGATGAGGTGGTGGGGCGGGCGCGGGTGACGGACGTCACCAGCTGCGGTGCCTCCGGACGCTAGGTCCGCCCACGCGCCACGGGACCCGGCCGGCCGTCTCAATCTGAGATCTGGCGGCGTCTCAATTTGAGACGCGGTCCAGGCGACCCCACGCGGGCGCGGTTGTAACGTCGGTCACACCGAACGAGGGGGTGTGCCGTGGCCGACGGAGGTCTTCCCGAGCGCGCCCTGCGGCACCGCGAGGTGCAGCGCTCGCTCCCCGGCGCGGTCGTCGACGCCGAGCCGGCGAGCCTCTCCGAGCGGCTCGTCGCCTCGTGGCAGCGAAGCGAGGACTACGGCGTGTCGCTGGAGGAGATCGAGCCCCGCTTCACCGGCACGGTCAACGACGAGTCCCTGTTCTTCGAGTGCGGGCGTGAGGTCCTGGCCGACCTGCACGCGACCCTCGTCAACGAGCCGGTCTCGCTCATGCTGACCGACGCCGAGGGCCTGGTCCTCAACCGGATGAGCGGCGACAACGCGCTGCTCCGCGCGCTCGACAAGGTGCACCTCGCACCCGGTTTCGGCTATGCCGAGCGCACCGTCGGCACCAACGGCCTGGGCCTGGCGATCGCCGACCGCGCGCCCACCGTCGTACGCGCCGACGAGCACTACTCCCTGAGCCTCTGCAGCTACACCTGCGCCGCCGTGCCCGTGCTCGACCCGCTCAGCGGGCAGCTCGAGGGCTGCGTCAACCTCACCACGTGGTCGTCGCAGTCGAGCGAGCTGCTGCTGGCACTGGCGCAGTCGGCCGCGAGCACCACCTCGGCCCTGATGCTGGCGCGCTCGCGCGGGCAGCGACCGCGCCCTGCGCAGCGCGGCGAGGTGTTCCGGGTGGAGACCCCGCGGCTCGAGCCCGGGGCCGGGGCGCTCGCCGCGCTCGGCAGCCAGTGGACCGACGCGGTGGCCCACGCCGCCGCCGCGATGCGCGACGGGCGCATCGTCGCCGCGGTCGGCGAGGACGGGGCCGGCCGCTCGACCCTGCTCGCGCAGGCGATGCGTCAGGCCTTCCCGCGTGAGCGGATCCTGGCCGCCTCTCCCCCGGCACCGCAGGACAGCGAGGCGTGGATCGGGCTGTGGACCCCCGAGCTCGGCAAGCCCGACACCGGCATCCTGGTGCGCGACGTCGACCTGCTTCCTGCCTGGGTCGCCGAGCACGTCCGCGACCTGGTGCTGCAGGCGCGGGTCCGCGCGATGGAGGGCGAGCGCGTCCCCTTCTGCCTCACCGCAGGAGGCCTCGACACCGTGCCGCCGGCCCTCGCGCCGCTGGTCGAGACAGTGGTCGCGGTCCCGCCCCTGCGCGAGCGGTCGGGCGACGTCGTGCCCCTGGCTCACCACGTCGCGCACCGGGTGCGCGGTCGCGAGGTCACCATCACGCCCGCCGCCGAGACCGCCCTCCGCGGCTGCGGCTGGCCCGGCAACGTACGCCAGCTGGCGCAGGAGGTGACCCACGCGGCCCGCCTCACCGACACCATCGACGTGCGCCACCTCTCGGCCGACGTGCTCTCGGGCTCCTCCCGCCGGCTGACCCGGATCGAGACCTTCGAGCGCGACGAGATCGTCCGGGTGCTGATGCGGCCCGGCATCTCGATGCAGGAGGCTGGCTCCGAGCTCGGGATGAGTCGCGCCACGGTCTACCGCAAGCTCGCGCAGTACGACATCCACGTGCCGCGCGCGGGCTCCTGAGCGTGCGTGCGAGCATGACGGCGTGACCCGCTCCCGACGCCTGCTGCTGGTCGTGGACGCACCCTCGCTGCTGCACCGCAACCACCACGCGCGCTCCCACACGGGCCTGCGCGACCGGTCCGGCCGGCCGATCTGGGCGCTGCACGGGATGCTGCGCCAGATCCTGGAGTCGATCGACTCCTTCGCCCCCGACGCGGTGCTCTTCGGGCTCGACGACCGCACCGGCTCGGTCCGCCGCGACGCCTACCCCGACTACAAGGCCGGCCGCGCGGAGAAGGACCCCGAGCTCGTCGACCAGCTCGACCGCGCGGGTGCGCTGCTCGACGCCCTCGGCCTGGCCACGCTGACCCCGCCCGGGCTGGAGGCCGACGACGTCAACGCCTCCGGCGCCACGTGGGCCACGGCCAACGGCTGGGACTGCGTGATCATCACCTCCGACCGCGACGCCTTCGCGCACATCAGCCCGCACACCCAGGTGCTGCGCCTCATCGACGGCGGCATCCACGGCTCACCCATGCTCAACCCGGCACGCCTGTTCAACATGTACGGCGTCCGCCCGGCCAACTACCTCGCCTTCGCCGCGCTGCGCGGCGACTCCAGCGACAACCTCCCCGGCGTGCAGGGCATCGGCGAGAAGACCGCGGCGATCCTGCTCGAGGTGGCCGGATCGATGGAGGCCGCGTGGGCCGACGTCGACAACCTCGAGGGCAGCTCGCTCGCCGCCGCGCTCGACGACTGGGCCGCGGAGAACGGCGCACGCCGCCTCGGCGAGACCGTCGTACGACGGCTGGCGGCGCCGGGTGCCCGCGCGCGCTACGAGTTCAACGTCCAGATGATGTCGGGCAAGGACGACCTCGACCTCGGCCTCACCCCCGACGTGCCGGGCTCGCGCGGGCTGCTCCCCCTCGACCTCGACCGGGTCACCAAGGTGGTCGGGTTCCTCGACAACGACTTCACCACCGACTTCGCCGTGCGGGTGCTCACCTCACGTCCCGCCTCCGGCTGACAGGTGCTCCCGGGCGCCCCTTCCCACATCGAGGGGACGCGCGTTCGTGACTGATGGGTAGTTCACCTGATGTCCACCTTCCGGCCTCCCCCGCGCACACAGGGCCCGGACAGAGTGAGGACGACACCGCACTCGCACTCACTCGGCACGGAGACCTCGATGACGGACACCGCCCCTCGCCCGCTCCTTCCCATGGCCGGCCTCACCCACGGCAGCCGCAGCGCGGTCACCTGCCACCTCCGGTGCGGCGACGCCTGCTTCACGACGGCCCCGAACACCACCGAGACGTCGTACTTCCGTGACGTCGCGGCACACGCCCTGAAGCGTCGTACGGTCGTCGGCGCAGGCCTCACCGCCACCGCCCTCGGCGTGGTGGGCGCTGCCCCGGCCGCCGCCGGACGCGGCCACGGGCACGACCACGGGCACGGCCATGGCCATGGCGGCGGTCACCACGACGACTCGCTGGCGTTCACCGCGATCGCCCCGGTCGCCACCACGGTCGACGACGTGACGGTGCCGTCGGGCTACGAGTGGGACGCGATCATCCGCTGGGGCGACCCGATCCTGCGCGGCGCGCCGGCCTTCGACCCCGCCCGCCAGACGCCCGAGTCGCAGGCCGGGCAGTTCGGCTACAACAACGACTACCTCGACATCATCGAGACCAACCGCTCGGGCACCCGGGCGCTGCTGGTGTGCAACCACGAGTACACCAACGAGGGCATCATGTTCCCGCCCGGCTTCGACGCGGCGACCCTCGTCCGCACGGTGTGGGCCGCGCACGGCATGTCCGTCGTCGAGCTCGAGCGCCGCCGCCGCGGCGACACCTGGCGCTACGTCCCCGGCGCCCGCCTCAACCGCCGGATCACCCTCGACACCCCGTTCGTCCTCGACGGCCCCGCCGCCGGCTCCGACCTGCTGAAGACCGCCGAGGACCCGACCGGCACGAAGGTCCGCGGCACGATGAACAACTGCTCCGGCGGCACGACGCCGTGGGGCACGGTGCTCTCCGGCGAGGAGAACTTCAACCAGTACTTCAAGGCCACCGGCACCGACCCGCGCGAGGCCCGCTACGGCCTCTCCGCCACGCAGGACGCCCGCAACTGGCGGGCCGTCGACCCGCGGTGGGACGCCACCCAGGCGGCGTACGCCAACGAGCCGAACCGGTTCGGCTGGATCGTCGAGATCGACCCGTCCGACCCGCGCTCGACGCCGGTCAAGCACACCGCGATGGGCCGCTTCAAGCACGAGGGCGCCAACGTCATCGTCAACCGCGACGGCCACGTGGTGGCCTACATGGGCGACGACGAGCGCTTCGACTACCTCTACCGCTTCGTGTCCAAGGACCGGCTGCACGGGCGCGGCGGCAGCTGGCGCCGCCACGGCAACCGCTCGCCGCTGAGCGAGGGCGACCTCTCCGTCGCCCGCTTCACCGGTGACGGCCTCGAGGACGGCGTCAGCGACGGCACCGGCGAGTGGATCCCGCTGACCAAGGACGGCGAGTCGATGGTGCCCGGCTTCACGCTCGAGGAGGTCCTGGTCTTCACGCGCCTGGCCGCCGACGCGGTGATGCCCACCAAGATGGACCGGCCGGAGGACGTGCAGCCCAGCACCCACAACGGCCGCATCTACGTCGCGTGCACCAACAACACCGACCGCGGCAAGGTGGGCAAGGAGGGCCCCACCGAGCCCAACCCGCGCAACGCCAACAAGGACGGCCACATCGTCGAGATCTCCCCGACGGACGGCGACCACACGAGCGACACGTTCAGCTGGGACCTGTTCCTCATCTGTGGCGACTCGGCGTCCGCCGGCACCTACTTCGGCGGCTGGACCGGCCCGGTCTCGCCGATCTCGTGCCCCGACAACGTCGCCTTCGACAGCGTCGGCAACCTCTGGATCTCCACCGACGGCCAGCCCAGCGCGATCAAGCTCAACGACGGCCTGTTTAAGGTGCCGGTCGAGGGCCCGGAGCGCGGCCACGTCCAGCAGTTCCTCGCCGTGCCCGCCGGCGCGGAGACCTGCGGCCCGGTGATCCACGACCGCGACGGGTCCGTCTTCGTCGCCGTCCAGCACCCCGGCGAGGACGGCACCTGGGCCGCTCCCCAGTCCCGCTTCCCCGACTTCGTCGCCGCCGGCGCCACCCCGCGCGCCGGCCAGTTCGCCGGCCCGCGGCCCTCGGTCGTCCAGGTCACCCGCGACTGACCCGCACTCCCCCAGATCGCTCCACCGGTCGCGCCGGGCCACCACGGCCCGGTGCGACCGCGCACGCCTGCCTGCGCTGAACCCTGCACTGAACCCTGCACTCGACCCTGCCCGGAACTCGGACCCGAAGGACTCGTCATGCCATCCCACCCGCTTCGTCGTACGACGCTCGCTGCCGCTCCCCTCGCCGGCCTGCTGGTCGGCTCCCTCCTCATCGCAGCCCCGGCCCACGCCGGCGGCCACGACCACGGTCACGGCGGTGGCCACGGCCACGGCGGTCACAGCCGCACCGTCGAGGTCCCCACGCTCGTCGGCCGCGCCACCATCGACGCCGACTACCTGGCCCCCGGCCCGCCGTCGGGCGCGCAGATGACGCCCGCCAACGGACGCACCGGCCCGTTCCCCGGCCAGGTGATCCCGGGCTTCTCCGCGATGGTCGACAACGGCGACGGCACCTTCTGGGCCATGCCCGACAACGGCTTCGGCGCCAAGGGCAACTCGGCCGACTTCCTGCTGCGGATGTACCTCGTCGAGCCCAGCTTCGAGGGCGCGGGCGGCGACGGCTCGGTCGACCTGCCCGAGTTCATCTCCTTCGCCGACCCCGACCACAAGGCGGGCTTCCCGATCGTCAACGACAGCACCGACGAGCGCCTGCTCACCGGAGCCGACTTCGACATCGAGTCGGTGGTCCGGCTGCGCGACGGCAGCTTCCTCGTCGGCGAGGAGTTCGGGCCGTTCCTCCTGCACTTCGACGAGGACGGCGCCCTGCTCGACGCACCCGTCCCGCTCCCCGGCGTCCAGTCGCCCCAGAACCCGGCGCTCGGCGGCGCCCAGCCGACGCTGCCGGCCAGCAAGGGCTTCGAGGCGACGGCGTACGACGGCTCGCGCTACGCCTACCCCGTCCTCGAGGGCGCGCTGATCACCGAGACCGACCAGCGGGTGCGCTGGATCAACCAGTTCGACACCCGCACGATGCGCTACACCGGCAAGAAGTGGGCCTACCGCACGGTCGAGGCGGCCAACCTGGTCGGCGACGCGTTCATGACCGGCCGGAACCGGATGCTGCTCCTCGAGCGCGACAACTTCGGCGGCGCCCAGGCGGTCACCAAGCGGATCGTCGAGGTCGACCTCGGCCGCACCGAGCCCGGCGGCCACCTCGTCGCCGAGCCGGTGCTCGACCTGCTCGACATCGCGAACCCCGACGGCATCGGCGAGGGCGACGGCTACGGCACCGGTGACCCGTTCGCCTTCCCGTTCGTCTCCGACGAGACCGTCGTCCAGCTGCGCGACGGCAGCTTCGTCTTCACCAACGACAACAACTTCCCCGGTGACGACGCCCGCGTCGACGGCACGCCCGACGACATCGAGATCATCCACGTCGAGATGCGGCGCCAGAAGGTCCGCACCGGCGGCCCGACCGTCTTCGCGCACCGCGGCGCCTCCGGCTACCGCCCCGAGCACACCATCGCCGCCTACGAGCTCGCCGCCCGCCAGTGCGCCGACTTCGTCGAGCCCGACCTGGTGATGACCAAGGACGGCGTGCTGGTCGACCGCCACGAGCCGGAGATCGGCGGCACCACCGACGTCGCGTCGCACCCCGAGTTCGCCGGCCGCCGCACCACCAAGCAGCTCGACGGCCGGGCCGTCACCGGCTGGTTCGTCGAAGACTTCACCCTCGCCGAGCTCAAGACGCTGCGTGCGGTCGAGCGACTCCCCCAGCTCCGACCGGAGGGCGCGACCTACAACGGGCTCTACCAGGTGCCGACCTTCGACGAGGTCCTCGCCTTCGCCCGCCGTACCGAGACCTGCGACGGCGAGCCGATCGGCGTCATCCCCGAGATCAAGCACAGCACCTACCTGGCGCAGGCGGGCCTGCCCGCCGAGCAGCCGGTGCTCGACGCGCTGGCGCGCAACGGCGTACGTCCCGGTGACACGCCGGTCGTGATCCAGAGCTTCGAGGTCTCGAACCTCCAGCGGCTGTCGCGGATGACCCGCTTCGACCTGGTCCAGCTCGTCGACTGCGCCGGTGCGCCGTACGACCAGGTCGTCGCCGGCACCGGGGTGACGTACGCCGACCTGGTGACCAAGACGGGCATGCGCGGCATCGCGAGGTACGCCGACAGCGTCGGGATGTGCAAGGACGTGATGATCCCGCGCAACGCCGACGGCAGCCTCGGCACGCCGACCGCGGCGATCGGCAACGCCCACCGGGCCGGCCTGACCGTCACCGGCTGGACCTTCCGCCGGGAGAACTCCTTCCTCCCGCTGGACTTCCGGTCCTCCGCCGACCCGGCCGCGGTCGGCGACCTCGCCGGCGAGATCCGCACCTTCCTCCGGGCCGGCATGGACGACTTCTTCACCGACAACCCGGACGTCGGCGCGGCCGTGGCGGCGAGCTGGCGGGGCTGAGCCTGTGATCTGATCGGGCCATGAAGCGGTGGTGGCTCCTCGGGTTCCTGGCAACCATCTTCACGGTCCTCGGCGTGGTCCTCGTGGTCGCGCTCGGCAGGGAAGATCCCGTCGGCTACGTCGCCGGCGGGATCTTCCTCGTCGTGGGCCTGGGCATGTGGGTGCCGGCCCTGGCGATGCGCCGCGAGGAGCACCTGGACGACGTCGCGGCCCCCGACGCCGCTCCGGGCGGGGTTCCCTGGTCCGAGGTGGCGGAGAGGATCCGCGCGCGCTTCGCCGGCACGCCGTTCACCGTCGAGACCGAGGGCAGCGTGATCCGGGTCCGCGCCGACCTCGCCGACGCGACGTTCCTGACGTGGGCGGCAGCGCACCACGTCCGCGAGGTGCGCATGGTCGAGGTGGTCGCGAAGAAGCCCGGTGAGGCGATCACCCGCGACGTCTCGCAGGGCTTCGACCTCCGTGGCGGCGCCGGCGTGCTGACCGGGAGCGCGCGGGTGCAGTCGGGCCGCTCGTGGAGCTACACGCGACGCGTCGAGCTCGGCGTCGGGACCGACGGGTCGGTGGGCAAGCAGGTCGACATCGACTTCAGCAGCTCGCAGATCCAGGGCCCGGTCGACGAGGTGCTCCGCGAGACCGGCTGGAAGGCGTCGTGGTGGGGCGCGCTGCCTGCCGAGGCCAAGGGTGCGCTCGTGATGGGCGCGGTCGGTGGCCTCGGAGCCATCGCAGCCGTCGTCGCCGTGATCATCGACGCGGTGACCTGACGCGGTCCCTACGATCGGGCCATGGCCCGTCCGCTCGCCGTCGCCGGCACCGTCGCGGTCGTCTCCACGGCGCTGCTCGTGGCGGCCGTGGCGCAGGGCTGGCTCGGGCCCGACGTCGGGCGCGGGGCGAACTTCTGCGAGGCGCCCCACGACGGCTGGATCCGCCAGCCCGCGAACGCGCTGTCCAACGTGGGCTTCGTGGTGGCCGGCCTGCTCATCGCGGTGCGCGCGGATCGGCTGCCGCGCGACGGCGTGATGTCGACGACCGTCGCGACGTCGTACGCCTGCGTGGTGGTGCTGCTCGGTCCCGGCTCCGCGGCGATGCACGCGACGCAGAGCGCGTGGGGCGGGCACCTCGACATGCTGAGCATGTACCTCGTCGCCGGCTTCGCTGCCGCCTGGGCGTGGGTCCGCTGGACCCGCCGCGGCACCACGGCCTTCCTGATGGCGTACGCCGCCTGCGTGGCGGCGTGCGAGCTGGTCGGCCTCTGGTCAGACCCGGTGCCGGTGGTGCACTACTCCGGCAACCTCGCCTTCGGCCTCCTCCTGGTCGCCGCAGTGGTGCTCGAGACCCGCATCTGGCGGCGCGGCGAGACGACCACCGTGTTCGCCAACGGCGTGGTCTCGCTGACCGCGATGCTCGTCGCCTTCACCATCTGGCTGCTCACGAACGCGGGCATGTGCGACCCGCACTCGCTGCTCCAGGGGCATGCCGTGTGGCACCTGCTGTGCGCGGTGGCGGCGTACTGGCTGTTCCGGCTCTACGCGTCCGAACGATCGGTGAACACCGCCTCGGGGAGGTTGACCCGGGCCGAGGTCGTGTAGGTAGATGGACCGGCTCCCGGGCACCCCCGGGGCGCTCGGATCTCTCGGAAAGCGGTTCTGCATGACCTCGCAGCTCACTCCCGCCCGTCGCACCGTCCTCACCGGTGCCGCCGCACTCACCGCGGCCGGTTTCGTCGCACACCCCCTCCCCGCGATGGCGCACGGCGGACGGCACGGCCACCACCCGCGCAGCACCCGGCTCACCGTGCTCGGCACCACCGACCTCCACGGCAACGTCTTCAACTGGGACTACTTCAAGAACCTCGAGTTCGACAACACCGCCCACGACGACATCGGCATCGCCAAGGCGGCCACGCTGATCAAGGCCGCCCGCCAGCAGCTGGGCCGCCAGCCGGTGCTGACGCTCGACGCCGGCGACACCATCCAGGGCACGCCGCTGGCCTACTACTACGCCCGCATCGAGCCGATCGGCCGTCGCACCATCCACCCGATGGCCAACGCGATGAACCTCGTCGGCTACGACGCGGCGGCGCTCGGCAACCACGAGTTCAACTACGGCCTCGACACGCTGCGCACCTTCGAGTCGCAGCTCAACTTCCCGCTGCTCGGCGCCAACGCCGTCGACCCGGCCACCGGACGCCCGGTCTTCCCGCCCTACGTGATCAAGCGCTACAAGGTGCACGGCGGCCCCGACCTCAAGGTCGGCGTGCTCGGCCTCACCAACCCCGGCATCGCGATCTGGGACAAGGCCAACGTCGAGGGCAAGGTCGAGTTCCCCGGCCTCGTCGAGCAGGCCCGCCGCTTCGTGCCCGAGCTCAAGCGCCGCGGCTGCGACGTCGTGGTGATCAGCGCCCACAGCGGCGCCGACACCTCGTCGTCGTACGGCGACGCGCTGCCATGGCCGGAGAACGCCGCCTCCTTGGTGGCCGAGCAGGTTCCCGGCGTCGACGCGATCCTCGTCGGGCACGCCCACCGCGACATCCCCGAGCGCTTCGTCACCAACACCGCCACCGGCCAGCAGGTGCTGCTGGTCGAGCCGGCCTACTGGGGCATGCGCGTGGCTGTGATGGACCTCGACCTCCAGCACCACCACGGCCGCTGGAAGGTCGTCGCCTCCCACGGGCAGACGCTCAACTCCAACACGGTCGATGGCGACCCGAAGGTGCTCGCGGCCGTGCGCCGCCAGCACGAGACGGTCGTCGACTACGTCAACTCCCCCGTCGGCACCTCGGCCGCCGCGCTGTCCGCGGCCCGTGCGGTCGTGGAGGACGTGCCGATCATCGACTTCGTGCAGTTCGTGCAGGCCGACGCGGTGAAGGCCGGGCTCACCGGCGCCGACGCCGCGCTGCCGGTGCTCTCGATCGCCGCGCCCTTCAACCGGGCGGCGTCCTTCCCGGCCGGGCAGGTGACGGTGCGCGACGTCGCGGGCCTCTACATCTACGACAACACGCTGCTCGGCGTGAAGGTCACCGGCGCCCAGGTCAAGGACTACCTCGAGTACTCCGCGCGCTACTTCCAGCAGGTGTCGGGACCCGGCCCGTTCACGATGGCGCAGGTGACCAACGCGGTCACCCCGACCGCACCCAACGGCACGCCCGACTACAACTTCGACACCGTCGCCGGCCTCGACGCCCCGCTGACGTACGACATCGACGTCGCCCAGCCGGTCGGCTCGCGCATCCTCAACCTGTCGTACGACGGCCAGCCGGTCGCGCCGGGCCAGGAGTTCGCGATGGCGGTCAACAACTACCGCCAGTCGGGCGGTGGCGGCTTCCCGCACGTGAGCACCGCCCCGGTGGTCTACAACCGGCAGAACGAGATCCGCCAGCTGCTCATCGACTGGGTGACGGCCAACGGCACGATCGACCCGGCCGAGTTCGCCTCGGTCGACTGGCGGCTCGTGTCGGGCGGCCAGCCGATCACGGTCACCTGATCACGAGCTGATCAGGACCCGGCGCGGCTCCTCGTCCCTGCTCCGATGTCCGGCGGCCACGCCGGCGAGCAGGCCGAGGAGCGCACCGGGGACGACCCAGCGCCAGCCGGACAGCGAGATCCACGACGCGTCGTCCGCCGGCGCCGGGGTCGCCGGCTGGCTGGCGGCCTGGGTCGCGAGGGGCTCACCCGGAACGTTGACGATCGCCGGCCCGCCGTCCTGCTGGACGACGCCGTTCAGAAGGCCGACGAGGCGGTCGGCCGGGCCGAGTTCCTGCCACTGGCCGATGGCGTCCTGGGTGACCGTCGTCGACACCCACGCCGTGCCGTCGGGGTCGATGTGGATCCGGTCCCAGCGCCACGGCGTGACGTCGTGGATCATCCAGGTGAGGTTGTAGTTGTCGCCGTCGTAGCCCGGCGGCTCGGCCTCGCCCACCGTCGCCCCGTCGGGCAGCAGCCGGACGATGGCGTCATAGGCCTGGTCGGAGTAGTAGAGCCCGCCGGCACCCGCGCCGACCTTGGTGACCAGCACGCTGGTGGGGCCTCCCGCGTCGGAGGTGGTGGGCAGCCCGATCAGGGCGGAGAGGGCGAGCACGGCGACGGCCAGGATCCTGCGCATGGCTCCTCCAGTGGAGTGAGGGGATGCAGGAGGTACACCGCCGGTGCCCGCGAGGTTCCCTATTCGCCCGACTCGGCGATCGCGGTCGCCTCCTCCTGCGTGAGGTCGCCCTCGAGGCGCAGGGTGAGGTCGTCGTGGAGCCAGACGAGGGTGGGCGCCGCCAGCCGGGAGGGCAGGTTCCGAACGTCGCCGTCCGGCGAGACGACCGTGACCTCGTGGGGCACCGGGATCCAGAGCGCGTCCCGGCCCGAGACCGTGGCGAACCCCGCGTCGGGCGCGGTCTTCCAGAAGAGCGGCTCGACCGAGCCCCGGAACTCGTCGAGGCGGACCGTCCCACCGTCTGTCTCCCAGCTGAGCGAGACCACGGCCGCGTCTTGTGAGATCTCGACGGCGTCTGGTGCGCCGAGGGCCTCGGGTACGACCGGGTCGAAGCCGGCGCGCTCGGCCGCGTCCTCGAGGCGGACGTCGCCGGTGGCCGGCGGAACGGTCGGCTCCTCGGTCGCCGGGTCGCCCGAGGTCACCGAGACGCCGTGGAAGCCGAACCACTCCCGGATCGTCGCGCCGACCGGCGAGGCGACCACGCCACCGGCGAGCAGGCCCAGGAACACACCTGCCGCCCACCGGCGCCACCGCCGGACGGGCCGCGTCGTGCGGACCCGCTCCATCACGGCCGCCTCGAGCCCGTCGGGCACGTCCACCTTCAGATCGCCGGCCAGCGCGGCCAGCTGCTCCTCGAGCGTCTCAGGCATGGTCCACCTCCTCCCTCGTCGAGCCGAGCTCCTCGCGCAGCCGTTTCAGCCCCCGGCTCAGCCGCGACTTCACCGTGCCGCGGGGCACGCCGAGCACGACGGCCGTCGAGGCCTCGTCGAGGTCGAGCAGGCAGCGGCAGACGACCACGCGTCCCATCGCCTCCGGCAACCGCTGCACCGCCGCGAGCAGCCGCTCCTTCTCCTCGCGGTCGGCCACCTCGGCGGCGGGGTCGATGAGCTCCGGCGGCAAGGATGTCGTTGCGCGTTCCTCGCGCGCTGATCGTCGTACGACACCACGGTGGGCGTTGCGGGTCTCGTTGGCCACGATCCGCAGCAGCCAGGGCCGGAACGGGCGGTCGGTGCGGAAGCGGTCCAACGACCGGTATGCCTTCACCAGCGCCTCCTGCACCACGTCCTCGGCGTCGCCGCCCGCACCCAGCAGCACCGCCGTCCGCATCGCCATCGGGGCGTGCCGGCGCACGAGCACGGCGTACGCGTCGGTGTCACCGGCGCGCACCCTGCCGATCAGCTCGGCATCTGGCGTCGCATCGTCCTCGGCGCTGATCGTCGCTCCCGTCCAGAGGGTCCCAGCACCGTGTCTACACCGCTGGAGCGGTGGAGGTTCCCGTCAGCAGCTCCGGTCTTGACTGGTTCTTGACTGTTCAATGAACATCGCGCCGCAGCCAGCGGGTACGACTCCAGCTCGGCGGAACGTCCGCCGATCCGACCCTGGAGATCTGTGCTCTCACTGACCTACATCAGCTCGACCACCGCAACCCTCACCAAGGAGCAGCTGGACGCCCTGGTGCGCAGCGCTCGAACGAAGAACGAAGGTCTGGGCATCACGGGGATGATGCTCAACGCGCGCGGCACCTTCATCCAGACCCTCGAGGGCCCCCACGAGTCCGTCGATGCGTTGTTCACGCTCATCGACGCCGACCCCCGACACCACCATCTGTTCATCGTCCGCCGCGAGGAGATCGCGACCCGACGGTTCACTGCGTGGTTCATGGGCTACCGCGAGATCTCGAAGGCCACGGCCGAGACCATCCCCGGCTTCACCGACTACCTGCGGACCGGCGAGATCCAGGGCCTGACCTCCCAACGCCACGCCACCCTGACCTCCCACCGCGTCTTCCACGAACGCGTCGCCTGAGCCCGGGTCTCGTCGGCCACGATCCGCAGCAGCCAGCAGCACCGCCGTCCGCATCGCCCTCGGGGCGCGCCGGCGCACGAGTACGGCGTACGCGTCGGTGTCCCGCCGCGCACCTGCCGATCAGCCGATCAGCTCGGCATCTGGCGTCGCATCGTCCTCGGCGCCGATCGTCACTCCCGCGCAGAGGTGTCCCAGCACCGGCCCACACCGCTCGAGCGGCGGTTTCAGCCTTGGTCTACGTCCGCCTGGCGAAGGTGACCTTGTTGTCGGCGTGGATGGTCATGGCGTAGCGCGAGTCGTGGGCGAGGCGGTGGTGGCGGGGGCATAGGAGGCGGCCGAGGGCGAGGTCGGTGAGGCCGCCGCGGGACCAGGGGTCGTCGTGGTGGGCGTGGCAGCCGGAGGCGGTGGTCTCGCAGCCGCGGGCGGTGCAGCCGCCGTCGCGCAGGCCGAGGGCGATGCGCTGTGCTTTGGTGAACAGCCGCCGGCTGCGGCCCAGGTCGAGCGGGATCGAGTGGCCGTCGAGGACGACGGGGATGATGCCGGCCTCGCACGCCAGCCGCCGGGCCTGCCCTGCGCTCATGCGGGAGCCGTCGTCGAGCAGCGCGGTCGCGTGCTCGCCGAGGAGCTGCTCGAGGCTCATGGTGACCACGACGGTCGCGTTGACCCCGGCTGTCTGCGGTGTGGCGTCGGTCGGGTAGCGCTCGACGTACTCGATGAACGCCTCGCCAAGCCGTCGGCGCAAGGGCTTCCAGTCACCGGACTCATCACGCAGCTCGGCCTCGGGGTGGCGGGCCGGGTTCGCGAGAGCGAGGAGGTGCCGCTTGAGCATCGCGCCGATGTGCGAGGGCACGGTGAACCGGCCGTGGCAGCGGCCCTTGCCGTCGTCGACCATGGTGAAGTCGACGGTCGCGGCGGCCCGGGACTCCTCGGCCTCCAGCACCGCCGCCTCCTGGATCTCGCCCAGCTCCGGCGCGACCACGTCGAGGATCCGCCTGCCCAGCCTGCGCAGCGCCTTGGCGTCGTGCTCGGCCGCGGCGGCGAGGAGGTGGTCACGTGCCTGCGCCCGGACCGTCGGGTCGATGATCCGGGTCGCGCCCTCCGCAGTGTGAACGGTGGCAGGGATCGCGTCGACCGCGTGGACGATGACGCGCGCCTGCTCCACCCGCAGCTCGCCTGTGCCCAACGCCCGGCCGGTCGGAGCGTGCAGGTCGTCCTCCAGCGCGCGGCCGAGCTTCGTCAAGCGCGCCGCGTCCGCGTGGGTGTGCCGGCTGCGCCCGGCCCACCACTGGTGGAAATGACGAGCCCCGGTCGCGTCCCCGAGCCGGCGTCGGTCAGCCTCGGCTACCACGCGGCACAGCTCGCGGGTCAGGCGACTCACCGCGGCGTCCAGCTCGTCGACCAGCCGCACGACGTCGTCATCCGACAGACCTCCGAGCGACACCTCGCCCACCTCGGTGAGCGACCCGTGCACCCGCGCCAGCACCTGGCTCACCACCGGCGACGCCTCCGGCTGCGTGCCAGGAGCACGCCACACGTCCGCGTGGGGCTGCTCGGCAGGTACGGCGCTCACTGGCTGGCCCCTCCGCACCCTCATCGGGCGCATGGACGACTTCGGTCGTGGGCCTGGTGTCAGTGAGGTGCGTGCAGCCGGATGTGTGGCTTCAGGAAGGACCCGAGCTCGCTGGCTCGAAACTATGTTCGATTCTACGCGTTGTGTCCGACAGCGTCAACTCCAGAACTGACGGACGTCGGAGCGCTTCGACGCACCTCCGGAGGACGGTGGTCGGGGTTACGCGCTGGCCTCGTCTGTCGCGGTGGCATCGGCGCCGGTCGCGTCGAGGGACCGGGGAGCCAACGGGCGTCGGGCCAGCCAGCCGCACCAGATCGCCAGCCCCGACCAGGCGAGGAACGGGCAGAACCAGACGGGTGTCCAAAGTGAGCCGGTCACGAACCCGCCGGCGAGGATCGTGAGTACGACGGGTTCGCGGTCTGCGGCGCGACGACGCAGGGCGGCCAGTACGAAAAGCAGGAGCCCGGCAACCACACAGGAGATGAACTGCCAAGGCACGAGCAGCACCCACGTCAGGCCGTCTGCCCGACGCGACTCGAACGACTCGGCATAGCTGGCGAACCTGAACGGCCAGAAGTCCGCTGCACCTGCCACCGCGGCAACCAACGCGCACGCCTGAACTCCGCGGCCGAGGACGACGCCAGCTCGACGACGCCCGATGCGGACGTCGGAGCCGGCGCGTCGGACCAGCACCTCAAGCCCTGGGAGCACGAGCAGCATCGCCAGCGGCAGCGCCTTGGCCGCGTCCATCCAGGTCAGGCCGAGGACGAGTCGCTGCTCATTGACCGACGTGCGCCCATGGGCGCTGTACTGCTGAAGCCAGACGGCAAGCCAGACCGATGCTGCGCAAGCCACACACGCCGCGGCAATCCGCAGCAACCCACCCGTCACCGGTCCGGTCACCCCAACAGGGTGCTCCGCCTGTAGACATTTCGACCACCATTTTCGGGCACGCGCAATGACGGGAGCCGCGCGGACCATCGAGTCCACCCGCCTTCACCCGCGGACGCGCTTGCCCGACCGCTCACGTCGCGGCTCCTTCAGCCACGCGGAAGGCGGCGGTTTGACGCACCTATCGCATGAGCTTCTGCAGGTGCGCGGCCGGCGCGCTGGCGCGTACGCTGGTTCAGCGCCGGCCGCGCGAGCCGGTGCCCGCGAGCGCGGCTCGCAGGACATGGAATTGACGCCCGCCGCGCGGCATCCATCCGACGGCCGCATGGCCGCCGTCTCCAAGCGCGATGGTGAATGCCTCGGGAGGGCTGCCCTCTCGCGTCACGTTCAACGGCGCTGTCCACCCCTGTCCGGCTCGCTTGTACCTGGCTCGCAGTTGCGGCTCCCCGCCTTTGGCCGCCCACACCACCAGCGCATCCCCGCGCCGGTTCACTGCGAGCTGCGCGTCGGGGTTGACCGAACCCGGGTGCGTGACGTTGGAGGCAAGGATGCAGGGCCGGCGCCACTCGCCGTCAGCGCGACTCCACCTGATCAACAGGCCTCCGCCGTCCCACCACCCCAGCAGCGCTCGCCCCTTGGTATCTGTGCCTAGGGGGTTCCAGAAGAACCCATCAGTCGGTGCCGGGTGCCGCGTCGGAGACTGCCAGCGGCCCGAAGGGGTCATGCGCACGGTGAACTGCGACCCAGGCACTGGGTCCCCTTCGTACCCAGTGCGATCACGCAGGACCACCGCGGAACCGTCGGCGCTGACAGTCAAGTCGTGACCCAGGAATCCGCCACCGGGGAGACGTTCCGGGGAACCCCACCCACCCTCGACAGTGCGGCGGACTGCGTACAGGCGTTCGCGAGCGTTGTTCCCCCGACTGAACAGCAACACGACCCGACCCGCATCGTCGATACCCGCCTCTCGCAGCGACGCGTCCTTCGCGACCAGCTCCGCGGGGCCCCACCCTGCGCCGGCGGTCGGCCGGTAGGAGGCGAACAGGCGCTGGCGTGGCCCCTCGAACTGAGTCCAGGCCACCACAGCAGCGCCGGACGAGTTCACTCCAAGCGCATGACCCGAGACGAAGCCAGCTCCCAGCACCGCCGGCAAACTCGACCACCCGCCGCCGGACGAACCTCGGTCGGCGACCGTGACCTCGTAGATCTCGTTGAAGTGGGAGGGTCCGCCGGTGTATCCAAGTCCGTCCGAGAACCACATCAGCGTTTGCACGCCTGCCGCGTCCGCAGCCAGGACGTCGTGCAAGCCGGACCCGTGGAACCCTTGGCGGTGCTCGGGATCCGGAGGACCCGCGGGCGACTGAGGGTCGCCGGGTCCGGGCGGGACGTCCAGAGTGCGAATCTCCCCAGCGTCCAACGAGACGGTCCACGCGACCGTCGCCGCGCCGGTGCGACTCACGAACACATCGTCAAGCGTCCCGTACACGGGTAGACGGTGCGTCACGGTTTCGCCCATGCGCCGCAGGCGCTTCGGCTCCGAGAGGCACGGCGCCGGCCCATCGTCAGCAGTTTCTCGAACCGTGCCGACCTCGGTTGCTGTCTCGGTGGTAGCCACTGCTTCTGGCGATTGCTCGCCCGGTGAGCCAGGCGAATCCTCTACCGCACACGCAACTGCGCTGCCCAGCAGCAGCGACACCACCGCCAGGCGGTGAGCGGTGCTCAGTCTGTGGGTGCCCATGCGGCGAGTGTGCGACAGCCATCGCGCTTCCGCCCAGGGCTACCGTCCCGATCACGCCGGGAACTTCAGGCACATGCTCATCGGCATGAGCGTCGCTCCGCGGGCGTCGTTCGGCGGCGCAATGGGTCAGCCTCAGGAACGCAGCAAATCGACGTGAGCGTCGCTCCACGAGACATATGTATTGACTGACATGAGCTCGACGGACGACGAGGTCCCGGGCTTCACTGTCACGCTGCCGAACAGTTCTCCAACATTCTGGTCACCGTCGAACAGATCCACCGTCACGAGCACGTCTTGATACGTGTCGCTGGGGTTGTCGATTGAGATTGTGCCGGCGAACTCACCGGCATCCCCTTGTTTGACGTCCAGGTCGCTGAAGTCGGGGTCGCTGCCGGTCACGGTCTCCGCCCCGCCTCCGCCGAGGGCGTTGGGGATCGGGATGGGTTCGCGACCGGTGAAGCCTGACCAAGCTACGTAGCTGGATACGACAAACGTGCAAACAAGGAGAACCGCGAAGGCTCTCTTGATGCGCTTGATCATCTGTGGACCTTCGCTCGAGGTTGACCAGCACATGATGTCGCGGACCGTCCACCGGCGCTGGAGATTGAGGCACCTCGGGCCGCGCGGCTCGCGGCGAGGTGACGCTGCTTGACCGCTGCTTGACCGAGCCAAACGAACCCTGCGTCAGGCGTAGTCCTTCGCCACGTACCGCCCATCCGGCGTGATCGGGTCGTCGACGTTGATCGCCTCGACCGCCTCGGTGAGCTCGGCCTCCTCGATCGGGGGGCGGCGGTCGAGGTGGACGCCGGCGATCATGCAGCGCACCGATCCCCCGGCCAGCTCGATCGTCGGGATCTCGACCGCGACGATCTCGCAGGACTCCTCGATCGCGGCGACCTGCTCGGGGCGCAGCGAGCGCTTGGCCCGGGCCGACATGGCCATGACGTAGCGGCGCCTGCCCTCCGGCGTACGTCCGCAGAGCTCGACGGCGTTGCCGGCGAACTCCCGGATCTGCTCCTCGGTCAGCTCCACGATGGTGCGGCCGGTGACGGCGAGGCGCTCGCGCACCTGCTCGCGACGGTGCGCGTCGGGGATCATCTCCAGGGCGATCATCGCGACGTCGGTGCCGATGCAGGCGATGACGTTGGTGTGGTAGACCGGCACGCCCTCGGAGTCGACCGCCTCGAAGGCCATCGGCTCGTAGTTGAAGTCGGTGCAGAAGCGCTCCAGCACCGCGACGTCGGCACGGTGGCTGCGCGCCGTGTAGGCGACGCGGGACACGTGGTCGAGCACCATCGCGCCGGTGCCCTCGAGGAAGATGCCGTCGGGCTCGAGGCCGGAGTAGTCGACGATCGTCTGGACGCGGTACTCCGACTTGAGCATCTCCAGCACGTCGGCGCGACGCTCGTGGCGACGGTTGGAGGCGTACATCGGATAGACCGCGACGCTGCCGCCCGCGTGGGTCGAGACCCAGTTGTTCGGGAAGACGCTGTCGGGGCGGGTGTGGTCGTCGTCGTCGAACACGTGCACCCGTACGCCGACCTCGCGCAGCGCCGCCGCGAGCGCATCCATCTCCGCCAGCGCATGCTCCGACGTGGTGAAGTCGGACTGTCCCTCGGGCGCGTCGGCCTGGAAGGCGTTGTCGGCCGCCGTCGCCGGG
The DNA here is from genome assembly GCF_031457855.1 of Nocardioides sp. BE266. Lineage (NCBI taxonomy): Bacteria > Bacillati > Actinomycetota > Actinomycetes > Propionibacteriales > Nocardioidaceae > Nocardioides > Nocardioides sp. BE266. The sequence continues at coordinate 65,762 of NZ_JAURTI010000010.1, forward strand.
TTCGGGACGAAGTTGGTCGCGCGGATGAGGATGACTGCGGAAGGGGCCTGGGCACTCACGGGAGGAATGTAGCCGGATCAGAAGCTGCTGGAGCCACCGCCACCGGAGCCACCCGAGCCGCCTCCCCCACCGAAGCCGCTCGACCCGCCGCCACCGCTGAACCCGCCGCCTCCCGATCCGCCCCCGAAGCCGCCGAAGCTGCTGCTCGAGTTGTTGCGGCTGGCCGCCGCGGCCGCTGCCGCCCGGCGGGCCGCCCGGCGCCGCTGCTCGGCGTCGCGCTGGTCCTGGCGGGCTCGCGCCGCGGCCGCGTGGGCGCGGTCCTTGGCGGCGTCGGCACCCGAGGTGATCGCGGCCAGCGAGGCGGTCTCGGCCTCGGCCTCCGCGAGGAGCGACCTGGCCTCCTCGAGCAGCGCCCGGGCGCCACCGCCGACGTCGCGCTGCGACACCTCGCCGGCAGCGGCAGACACGGCGGACGCGGCGCCCTCGAGCGCGCGCTGGGCGGCCTCGTGGTCGGCGATGCCGCGGTCGACCACCGCCCGCGCTCGCACGAGACCGGCCTCGGCCTCGGCGAGCCGGGCGTCGAGCCGGAGGTAGGGCGGCTTGCTCGCCGTGACGTCGGTGCCCACGGCGGACGCGTCGGACCGCAGGGTCGACACGTCGGGCACCTCGGCGAGGAAGGTCATGGCCGCCGGGTGGGTGGTGACCTGCCCCTGGATCGCGTCGGCCTCGACGACCGCGCGCTGCGCCCGCAGCGGCAGGTCGACGGCCAGCGCCCGGAGGTGCTCCTGGGCGGCCGCAGGTGCGCCCGCGTCGGTGGCGACGGACTCGGCGCTCGCCTGGGCCGCGGTGATCTCCTCGCGGGCCTTGGCGAACTGCTGGTCGCCCATCGAGCTGTGCCGCTCGATCGTGGCCAGTGCCCCGTCGAGCGCCTTGCGGTCGGCCGCGGCCCGGTCGACGGTCGACCGGATGCCCTCGACGCAGCTCGGGTCCTGGTCGCGCTCGAGGCCCTCGGTCGTGACGTACGCGTCGGCGATCGCGGCGTCGAGCGCGGTCATCCGCGCGCGTAGGGCTGCCGTGTCGTCGAGCAGCGCGGCGCGGAAGGCGGCCAGGCCGACCAGCCACGCACGATGCCCGTCGAGGTCGGCGGTGGCGCGCTCGAGCAGCGCCGCGGCGTCGCCGTACCTCTGCTCGGTGACCAGCGCCGTGACTGCGCGGGCACCCTCCTCGGCGGTCTGCGGCGCGGGGTCGTTGTCGGTGGTCTGGTAGCCCTCGGAGCGGCGCGCCACGATCAGGCTGGACACGTCGGTGGCGGCGGCACGCAGCCCCTCCACCCGGCCGGGCAGCTCCGCGCGCAGGGTGTCGTAGGCGGAGAGCCGCTCCTCGACCGCAGCCATCGCGGCGCGGGCCTCCCCCAGCCCCTTCGTGGCGATCGTGACGTCGTGGGCGCCGCGTTGCGCCTCGTCGGTGTCGGCCTTCGCGATCGAGGTGGCGGTGTGCCGGTCGGCGAGCTCGAGGTAGGTCGCGGTGGCGCCCTCGCGGGCGGTGACCGCCTCGGCGTGGGCGGAGCGGATGGCGTCGGCGACCGAGTCGCTGACCGCGGGCAGCGCGGCCACGCGGGCGTCGATCAGCTCGTTGCTCTCGTCGAGGTCGAACCACGCCTGCGCCATGTCGGTCACGGCGGCCGTCAGCGCAGCACGAGCTGCGGCACGCTCCTTGCGACGGCGGCGCAGCCGGACCGCGCCGTAGCCGCCCGCGCCGGCGGCGACCAGGCCGACCGGCACGGCCAGGGCCCACGGCTGCACGTCGGTGGTGTCGCTCCCGACGCCCACCCCGGGGTCGACGGGGAAGTCGGTCGGGTAGCCGGTCGGGTCGTCCGTCGGGTCGTTGGTGCCCGGCGTCGCGGCGTAGGCCCGGCCGTAGGCACGGAGCCCGGCGACCATGCCCTCGGTCCACTCGCCGTTGCCGAACCGGGGTCCCATGGCGTTGCGCTCGATGCGCGGACGCGCGGCGTCGAAGCAGTCGAAGGCCCAGCCGTCGTAGTGGCCGCCCTGGCGGCGGTCAGCGATCGAGACGCCGAGGACGAGGAGCGAGCGCCGCCCGCCGGCGCGGAAGCCCCAGCCGCCGCACTCCTGGCGCGCCGCCACCATGGCGTCGTACACGTTACCGGGGGTGTCCTGCCAGGCGATCACCTTGACCGTCACGCGGTCGTCGAAGGCCGCCTTCGCGGCCCGGGTCACGGCCTGCTCGTCGAGCACGCCGGCGTCGTCGAACACGACCCCGGGGTCGCAGAGGTCCCCTGCTGCCGACGCGTGCGACGGCACGAGCGCCATCCCGCACGCCACCACGGCGAGCGCCGCAGCCCTGCGCAACCGACCGGTCATCGGCGATCCCCCACTCCCCCGCGGAACCCGCTGTCTAGGTGCCGGCGGAGATCTTCCCGACGGCAGCCGCCATCAAACCAGCCACCTCGCCCGGATCGTGGCGGATCGCCGAGTCGTAGCAGGTCAGCTCGGTGACGAGCCAGCCCGGCACGTCGCTCGGGCTCCACATGCCCGACGGCACGATGCCGCGCTCCTCGACGAACGCGACCAGGCGCTCGTTGACCTCGTCCGCCTCGCCCTGGGCGTAGGCGAGGAACGTGCCGATGTGCGGCACCTCGGGCCAGGTGGTGAAGCCGTGCTCGTGGAGGGCGGCGGCGAGGTCGATCCCCCACTGGCGGTACGACGCGAACTCGGGGAGGAACTCGCGCAGGCCCTTCAGCCCGCCGATCGCCGCGGCCGTCATCGAGAAGATCGTGCCGCCCATCCGGGCCCGCCAGGAGCGGAGCTCGCCGGCGAGGTCCTCGGGGCACACGACGAGCGCGCCGCTGGCGCCGCCGAGGCCCTTGTAGAGCGAGACGTACATCGAGTCGACGAGCTCGCCGATCTCGGCCAGGCCCTTGTCCCAGTGGGGAGCGGACTCCCAGATGCGGGCGCCGTCGGCGTGGAACGGCACGCCGCGCTCGCGGGCGGCGGCTGACAGCCCGACCAGGTCGTCCCAGTCTGGTAGGAGGCAGCCGGCGTCACGCAGCGGCAGCTCCACCATCACGGCGCCGAGCCGTCCACCGATGGCGGCGAGGGACTCGGCCGTCGCCGTCTCGCGGCCGGTCGTCAACCACTCCAGCTCGAGCCCGAGCACCCGCCGCGGGCCGTCCTGCTCGTGGTGGACGAGGTGCGACAGGTCGGGCAGCGCCACGCGCCGCGAGCCGGACCGGTCGCACCACGCGCGCAGGGCCGCCTGCTGGGCCATGATCCCGCTCGGGAACATCACCGCCGCGGGCTTGCCGAGCAGCTCGGCGACCTCGGACTCGAGCTGCGCGACCGCGCCGCGCTCGCCGTAGCGGTCCCAGTCGAGGTCGTGCTCCTCGGCGAAGGCGGCCAGCTCGGCCAGCATCGCGGCCGGCGTCGATGCCGGTCGCGAGAAGATGGTCTCCGCGGTGGCCGAGGCCGCGCGGAACCGGTCCTGGAGCTCGGTCACCTCAGGCCTGGCGCTTGAACCAGTACGTCGTCTCCGGCCCGGGGATGACCTGGACGAGCTCCCAGCCGTTGACGCCGAGCGAGGTGAGGAGGTCCTCCCACGACTCTGTGCCCGCGACGAGCGCCTCCGGGTCGGCGTTGTAGCCGCCGACCTCGACGTTGCCCTGGTCGTCGACAGTGATCTCGAGGTGTGCCCAAGCAGCCATGCGGCGATCCTGCCATGCCGGTCAACGGCCCAGCGCCCACTCCTGCCGCACGTGGCAGGCCCCCGACTCCCACCACGTCAGCTGGAGCCGGTCGAGGACGACCTCGACCGGAAGCACGTCGGCCAGCAGGACTGCGGTCGAGGCCAGGTCGACGACCTCGGAGGCCGCGTCCACGGTGAGGTGCGGACGCACGTCGTCGAACTCCCCGCCGTACGGCGGCCAGGCGGGGAAGGCGGCCACCAGCCGTGCCGTCAGGTCGCGCAGCGGACCGTCGGGGTCGGGCACGACGTGGATGATCCCGTTGGGGAACTGCGCGAGGTCGGCGAGGCGGACCCGCACCGGCGGAGTCGCGGCCACCAGCTCCGCGATCCGGCCCAGGACCTCGGCCGACGGGTCGGGGTCGAACGGTCCGAGCGCGGTGATGTGGGCGTGCCCGAAGCGCGGGTCGGTGGAGACGAAGCCCGCGTCGTAGTGGGCTGTCCGGGCGCGCACCCACTCCTCGAGCGGCGGGACCGGCAGCTGGAGGACGGAGTGGCCGGTCACGGGCCAAGACTGGCAGGTGCCGACTCCGCATCCGCCCCCTAGGCTGGCCCGGCCATGGACCAGACCCGCATCGCGCCGCCCTCGCCCACCGTCGCCGCCCGCGCGCAGGAGCGCCTCGCCGGGCTCGCCACACCGCCGGGCGCGCTCGGTCGCATCGGGGAGGTCGGCGCCTGGCTGGCCGCCGCCCAGGGCGAGGTTCCGCCGCGCCCGCTGGACGACGTACGACTCGTGGTGCTGGCGGGCGACCACGGCGTCGCCGCGCACGGGGTCTCGGCGTACCCACCGGCGATCACCGAGGCGATGGTGCGCACGATCGTGTCCGGCCGCGCCGGCGTCTCCGCGCTCGCCGCGGCGCACGGGGTGAGCGTCCAGGTCCTCGACGTCGCGGTCGACGCCGACCTCGCCGACCTGCCGCCCGAGGTGACCGCGCACAAGGTGCGGCGCGGCTCCGGGCCGATCCACCTCACTGACGCGCTCACCCGCGAGGAGACCGAGCAGTCCCTCGCCCTCGGCGCGCGGCTGGCCCGCGAGCACGTCGAGTCCGGCGCCCAGCTGCTGATCACCGGCGATCTCGGGATCGGCAACACCACGCCCGCGGCGGCTCTGGTCGCCGCCGTGCTCGGGCTGCCCGCCGACGAGGTGACCGGCCGCGGCACCGGCATCGACGACGACGGCTGGACCCGCAAGCGCGACGTGATCGCCCAGGCGCTCGCCCGCGCCGAGGGCCGCACCGAAGACCCGGTCGACGTCCTCACCGCGCTCGGCAGCGCCGACCTCGCCGCCACGACCGGCTTCCTGGTCTGGGCCTCCACGCTCGGCACCCCGGTGCTGCTCGACGGCCTGATGTCGGTCGCCTGCGCGGTCGTCGCCGAGGCGATGGCGCCGGGCGCGAGCGCGTGGTGGGTCGCCGGGCACCGCTCGACCGAGCCCGCGCAGACCCACGCCCTGAAGTCGCTCGGCCTCGAGCCGCTCCTCGACATCGGCATGCGGCTCGGCGAGGGCTCCGGGGCCGTGGCCGCGCTGCCGGTGCTGCGCTCGGGCATCGCGGTGATGCGGGACGTCGCGCTGCTGTCCGAGATCCTCCCTTCGTGACCCGAGCCTCGACGCTGCGTGACGGCTGGCTGCACGCGACGAGCACCCTGAGCGCCGTCCGGGTGCCCCCGCCGAGCCGGGTCGACCGCGCGGTCGCAGGTACGGCGATGGTGCTCGCGCCGGTGGCCGCTCTCCCCCTCGGCGCGGCCGCGGCTGTCGTCGTGCTCGTCGCCGACCTGGTCGACCTCCCGGCCCTCGCGACGGCGTACGTCGTGCTGCTCACGCTCGCCCTCGGCACCCGCGCCTTCCACTGGGACGGGCTCGCGGACACCGCCGACGGCCTCACCGCCTCCTACTCCCCCGAGCGCTCGCTCGAGGTGATGCGCACCGGGCCCGTCGGCCCCGCGGGCGTCGTCGCCGTGGTGCTGGTGAGCGGGATGCAGGCCGCCGGGCTCACCGCCGTCGTACGCCACGAGCACGCGTGGTGGGCCGTCGGCCTGCTGGTGTGCGCGTCGCGGGCCGCGCTCGCCGTGTGCTGCGTGCGCGGGGTGCCGGCCGCCCGCGCCGACGGGCTGGGCGCGACCCACATCGGCGCCGTCCCCGTCGTCGGGGCGATCGCCACCCTGCTCGTGGCCGCGGTCGCGACGGCGTTCGCCGGGCACGCCCTCGGGTCGGCAGTGCCGACGCTGATCGGTCTCGTGGTGATGGTGGCCGCGGTCCTCGCGCTCCTCCTGCGGTGCGTACGACGACTCGGCGGGATCACGGGCGACGTGCTGGGCGCGGCCACCGAGCTGTCGTTCGCCGTGCTGGTCCTGGCCGCAGCGACCGTCTGAAACGATGGCCGCCATGCGGATCCTGGTCACCGGTGGCGTGCGGTCTGGCAAGTCGACCCACGCCGAGGCGCTCGTCGGCGAGGGCCCCGCGACCTACGTCGCCGCCGGTCCTACGCCCGACGTCGACACCGACCCCGACTGGGCCGCGCGGATCGCCGCGCACCGCGCGCGACGGCCTGCCACCTGGACCACGCTCGAGACCCAGGACCTCGCGACGGCCGTCCGCGAAGCGGACGCCCCCGTGCTGATCGACTGCCTCGGCACCTGGCTCACCGCCGTCATCGACGACGCCGGCGCCTGGGAGCAGGACAACGACGTCGTCCTCGGGCTCGTCGTGGCGCACGTCGACGAGCTGGCCGCCGCGGTGCGCGACAGCGCGCACGACGTCGTCCTGGTGACCAACGAGGTCGGCCTCGGTGTCGTCCCCGAGCACCGCTCCGGCCGGCTCTTCCGCGACCTGCTCGGCACGGTCAACCAGCGCGTCGCCGCGGCCTGCGACGAAGTGCATCTCGTGGTCGCCGGGCGCGTGCTGCGGCTCTAGCGGTGGGCCTTATCGTCGCTGCATGACCTCACTCGTGGCCGAGGTGATGCTCCGGTCGCCGATCGTGCTCGACCGGTCGGCGACCGTGGACGAGGTGCGCACTGTCTTCGCCGGCACCCACGTCCACATGGTGCTCCTGACGCCGACCGGTCGCGTGGGCGAGCCGCTGCTCGGCACGCTCGTCCGCGACGACCTGGCCGCGCCCGAGATGGCCCGGGGTCCGGTGCTCCCCCACGCCCGGCTCGCCGGCCGGACGGTGGGCGCCGACCTGCTTGCGGACGACGTACGACGCTCGATGCAGGCAGCCGGGAAGCGCCGCGCCGCCGTCGTCGACGCCGGCGGGCTGCTCCTCGGGCTGCTCTGCCTCAAGCACCACGGCGGCGGCTTCTGCACCGACGCCGGCGTCGCCTCCCGCCGGGCCGCGCGCAGGTCCGACCAGTCGGAGGCCGTCAGCCGACCGCCTGGAACCTGACCTCGGCCGCGAGCCCGTCGTCGGGGCTGGTGCCACCGCAGGAGTACGCGCTGCCGCCACCGCAGCCGGTCATCCGGGTGCTGCCGTTGGCCAGCGTCACCTCGACCGAGGAGACCTTGCCGTTGACGAACGGCACGATCACGAAGCCCCTGCCGTTCTTCGCGACCGGCACCGGGGTGGTCCACGTGCCACCGCCGGCGCGGTTCACGGTGACGACCGCGCGCGCGACCTTGGCGTCGTCGAGGTCCACCCGCACGAGGAGCAGCTTGCTGCCTGCGAACGGCAGCACCTCGCCGGTGGCGCTGGTGAGGTGGTCGAGGGTGGCGCTGCGTCGTGCGCTGGGCGACTTGCGGGCCAGCTGCACGCTCTCGATCGTGTTCGGCGCGGTCGGGTAGGCCTGCTCGACGGCCTCGTCGTAGGAGTCGGCCGGGTGCTGGTTGGCGTCGGCGTAGGCGGCGTACTGGTCCGGGGTGGACGTGCGGCGCGCGGCGAGCACCTTGTCGATCGCCTGGAGCGAGTAGAGCGTGTTGGGGCGCTTCGTGGTGTCGAGCGCCTCCCAGACCTGGCGAACCAGGTTCGGGACGCCGGCGGTCGTGTCGTCGTACTTCTCGGTCAGGAAGCGCCAGAAGCCCCAGTTGCCGTAGGCCGTGAGGTCGTAGGTGTCGAGCGGCGTCGACGGGCCGGCGAGCGGGTAGAAGGACGGGTCGCCCATCTGGCCGTAGTTGAGGAAGAACGCGTTGTCGTTCACGTCGTCGTAGAGCACGTCCTCCATCGCGGTGGCCGTGGACTCCATCAGCCAGCCGTCGTCCTCGGCGTCGTAGGCGAACTGGACGGCGTGGAAGTACTCGTGGGCGACGGTGATGCCGAGCGCCGCCTGAGGCGAGAGCCACGGGGTGCTGGCGTAGTCGTTGTCGAAGCCGCAGTAGGCGTACCACGCGCTGCCGACGACCGGGCCGTCCGCGTCGGAGCGGCAGTAGCCCAGGGCGCCGACCGAGTCGATGTCGCCGAGGTAGAAGTCCATCCGGGTGTCGCCCTCCTGCCCGGCGTCGGGCAGCGGACGCTTGAAGCCCGCGGCGGCGTAGACGCCGGCGACGTGCTCGATCGTGGCGAACGCCGTCGCCGCGAACTCCGGCGTCGAGGCGTGCGGCCCCTCTTCGACCCAGTGCAGGCAGAAGGCCGCGTTGCACTGCGTCTTCAGGTCGGCGTCGGGGCCGTAGTAGATGTCGCGCGGGTCGTTCGGGTCGTCGGGCGGGGTGGTCGGCCGAGCCAGGAGCCTCTCGGCCGAGGCGCGGTCGGCGCCACGCAGCGCGTCCTTGGCGATGAAGAGGTCGCGCATCGCCAGCGTCTGGTCGACGCCCCGCCCCTGGCCCTGTCCGGCGAGTGCGTCCTGGGCGGCGTCGAGCGCGGCCTCGGCCGCCTTCCTCTCCTGGGTCGTCCCGGCCGAGCCGGGATCGGCGGCACCGGCCGTCGGCGCGACGGCGAGCGTCGTACCGAGGGCCAGGGTCAGCAGTGGGGCGAGCAGGGCGGCACGGGGGTGGGGGCGCATGGCGCAATCACAGCAGCACCACGGGTCCCAGCGCCATGGGTCTCAGGGCTGTTCAGCCTTTCGACCGACGGGTTCGCCCGAAGGTGGCGGCGTACGACATCGATTCAGCCTCGCAGCATGTCGTCCGCCGCCACCTCCAGCACGACGGACCCGAAGGTGGCGGCATACGGCATCGAATCGGCCCCGCAGCATGTCGTCCGCCGCCACCCTCAGAGCCGGCAGGACAAGCGGTCAGCCGGGACGTCACAGGGTGCATGCCGGCGCCGTCCACTGGGTGATGTCCGAGGTGTCGAGACGCGCCAGCATCGGCGTCATCGGCCGCCCCTTCTCCTGGTAGAGCCGCGACCCCGACTCACTGACCACCCACAGCTGGTCGCGGCCCGTCAGCGCCATCCCCTCCGCCCCGGGCACGAACGCGCGGCTCGTGCCGTCGGGGCCGACGAGTACGCCGCACGAGGTGTTCGACCGCGCCAGCCAGAGCCCCGGACCGACGCCGCCGAGCTCGGCCCAGAGGGCGCCCTGGACGTCGGGCGGGATCCGCACCGCGTCGACCGCGTCACCCTCGTCGAGGACGTACGCCGACGAGGCAAGCATCGCGTCGACGTCGAACCACCACAGCCGTGCGGGGTTCTCCGCCCGGAAGCGTCCCAGCCCCAGCCGACCGTCCTTACCGAAGACGGCGAACGACCCGCGCACCGGGTCGGTCAGCGCCCACCCGCGCACGGGCTCGAGGGTGTCGGGGTCGAGCAACCACAGCCGCAGCGTCTCCGCGAGCCAGACGCCGTGCTCGTCGGCCACCACGCCGCCGCCGTGGCGGCACTCGGTCGGCTGCCGCGGCCCGACCTGCCCGACGACCGGGTAGCGCGACCGGATCAGCTCGCCGGACTTCAGGTCCATCGACTGCATCGTGCAGAGCCGGTGCCCGGCGAGCTTGGTCCCGTCGAAGCTCGCGACGTAGGCCGTGCCGTCCGCGATCGTCATCCCCTGCGGCACCAGCCACTCGTCGGCGCCCGGCACCCAGCGACCGGCACACATGGCGTGGTCGTTGGCGAAGCGCGCGAGCTGCGGCGACCCGTAGGACGGCCGGTGGCCCCGCACGTCGGCGTACGTCACGGGTCCGCATCCGGTCGCCGAGTCCAGCTCGGGCCGGACCGTGCACGCGCTCGTGAGCAGGGCGGCCACCACCGCCCCCACGACGCACAGCCGAACCCCCGCCACGCCGCCCACGCTACGCGGCGATTGCCCTAGTCTCCCCGAATGGACCACGCGTCGTTCACGGCAGTCACCGAGTCGGGCGAGCTCGGCGGTCGGGTGGTCGGGGACGGCCCCCGTGTCCTCGCGCTCCACGGCGGGCCGGGCCTGGGCTACGAGTACCTGGGCGACGTCGTGGACGAGGTCGCCGCGCGCTATCGGGTCGCCACCTTCCAGCAGCGCGGGCTGGCGCCGTCCACGCTCGACGGCGAGTTCACCATCGCCGAGGCAATCAGCGACATCGTGGCGGTCCTCGATGCGCTCGGGTGGGCGACGGCGTACGTGATGGGCCACTCGTGGGGTGGGCACCTCGCCTTCCATGCGGCCGCCGCGATCCCGGAACGGTTGGACGGCATCCTCGCGGTCGACCCGCTCGGCGCTGTGGCTGACGGCGGAGCAGCAGCGTTCGGCGCCGAGCTCGTCGCGCGCATGAAGGACGGGAGTCGTGCAGCTCTCGCCGAGCTGACGACCCGCGAGGAGGCCGAGGGCCTGTCCCTCGACGAGGAGATCGAGCAGCTCCGGCTGCTGTGGCCCTCCTACTTCGCCGATCCGGCGACAGCGCCGGAGATGCCGCCGATCAGGATGTCCCCGGGATCGAGCGGAGGGCTGTGGGGTGACCTCGTCGCGCGCCTGCCGGAGCTCGAGGCCGCCCTTCCGACCATCACCGTGCCGACAGGCGTGCTCGCCGGCGAGGGCAGCCCGATTCCCACGACGGCCGCGACCGACACGGCGGACCGCATCCCGGGCGCGTGGTCGTCCGTCGTCCCCGGAGCTGGTCACTTCGTGTGGATCGAGTCACCGGGCACGGTCCTTGCCGCGATGGACCGGCTCGTCAGATCAGCAGGACGTAGGACGCGAGCGCGACCAGCCAGGACACGAAGGAGCCGAGCAGGAAGTACTCCGTCATCTCGTGCACGGTCTGCTGCTCCTGGCGCGAGGACAGCTCGGGGAACCTGAGCAGGCCCTTGGCCGCCACCACGATGCTGGCCGCCGTCACCTGACCGCCCAGCGCCAGGGCGAGGATGAAGACGCGCTCGAGCGGGCCGAGCAGGCGCCCGCCCTTGAGCTGCGTGGGCGGGAGCCCGCCGTCCTTGCGGGGATTGATCGTGCCGGTGGACTTCAGCGCCAGCCGGACGAGCACGTTGCCCGTCGAGAGCTGTACGCCGAAGGCACCGAGGAGGAGCAGGAACCGGTCGGCGTGCAGCCCCTGGACCGCCGGCAAGGAGATGGAGTCGAGCCAGCGGTCGAGGAGGCCACCCGCCTCGGGCGCGAGACCGGAGCAGGCCACACCGGCCACGAGCGCGGCGGTGAAGACCCCGAGCGGCAGCCACGCGGCCGACTGGGCGGGGTGGCCGAAGCCCCACGTCACCGCGAAGCCCCAGACCAGTACCACGACGGCGACCACGAGGAGCGCGAGCAGGTCGCGCCCGGTCGTCAGGTCGGCGAGGACGCCGAGCACCAGCACCGCGAGGACGCCCACCACCTGCGGCAGCACCTTGACCTTGCGCACCGAGTGCGTCAGGTCGGTGACGGCGAACCCGACCAGCAGGATCCCGAGCCAGCTCATTCGTTGTCTCCTACGTCGATTCGCGCTCCCGAGTCCGGGGCCGGCCTCACAGCCGGCGCACCAGCTCGTCGGCGGCCAGCAGGACCCCGAGCCCGTCGGACCGGATCCGCTGCGAGACCGCGGACGGGCTGATGCCCAGCTCCTCCGCGATCTCCTGCTGCTGCCTACCCCTCAGCAGACCATCCAGGACCGACATCGAGCGCTCCGACAGGCCGCTGACGACCTGGTCGCGTGTCATCAGGGCGGCGTTGACCAACGCCGGATCAGGTCCGGCCACGCCCTCGGCGGCGGCGTACGCCGTCCGGACCGCACGCAGGGCAGCCTTGCGCTCGTAGCCCTCCACCGCCTCGATCGCCGACCGGGCGGCCCACCAGCCGGGGCCGTCCTCGACCCGCGGCTCCTCGGACAGGACGAGCACGCGTCCCCACCCGATGCCCTGGCGGACGTCGACGTCGGGCCACAGCGCCATCCGCACCCGGAGGGTGGCCGCCATCGCGTCGCCGAGGTCGGCGAAGATCCCCTGGAACTCGTCGCCCACACCGATCCGCAGCGGGACGGGCGGGGCGTACTCCGTGTTGACGGCGTCGACGGCCTTGACGAACCGGGCGTGGACCGCCGCACGGTCCTCGCGCCGGCGCGAGCCGACGAGGTCACCGATGATCGTCACTGAAGCATCGAGCTTCACGTCACTCATATGAAGAGAATACCTTCTTCTGAGCGAGATGAACAGGGAGGCTTCATTCCCAGAAGACGCGCTCCACCACGGCGTGCGCCCGGCGCGTGGTCCGGAGGTAGTCGTTGACCATCTGGTCCGAGGACCCCGGCGGGTAGCCCAGCACCCGGGCCACCGCGGCCCGCTCGCGGCTGTCGCGCGGCAGCTGGTCGGCGGGCTTGCCCCGGACCAGCGTCACCGCGTTGCGGACCCGGCTGACCAGCCGCCAGGCCTCGGCGAGCGTGCGGGCGTCGTCCTCGGCGATCAGCTCGGCAGCGGCCGCGGCCTCCAGCGCGGGGAGGGTCTGCGGGGTGCGCAGCGCCTCGACCCGACCGGCGTGCCGCATCTGGAGCAGCTGCACCGTCCACTCGACGTCGGCCAGTCCCCCGCGCCCGAGCTTGAGGTGGGTGGTGCGGTCGGCACCCCGCGGCAGCCGCTCGACGTCGACGCGCGCCTTGATCCGGCGTACCTCCACCACGTCCGCGTCGGTGATGCCGTCGGCCGGGAAGCGCAGTGGGTCGATCAGCGCGGTGAACTCGCGCCGCAGCTCCTCGTCGCCGGCGACCGCGTCGGCGCGCAGCAGGGCCTGGAACTCCCACACGTGCGACCACTTGGCGTAGTAGGCGGCGTAGGACTCCACCGTGCGCACCATCGGGCCGTTCTTGCCCTCGGGTCGCAGGTCGGGGTCGACCTCGAGCGGCGGGTCGCTGGCCGGCAGCGACAGCAACCGCCGCACCTCCGCGACCACGGCCGTCGCGAACGACGAGGCGACCTGCGCTTCCACGCCCTCGACCGGGTCGTGCACGAACATCACGTCGGCGTCGCTGCCGTAGGACAGCTCGAAGCCGCCGTAGCGGCCCATCGCGATCACCGCGATCCGGCTGGGCGGCTCGGCGAGGTCGCGCTGGCGGCGTACGGACTCGGTGGCGATGTCGAGGGTGGCCTGCAGGGTGGCGTCGGTGAGCCGGCTCAGGCCCTGCCCGACCAGCGCCACGTCGGTCCCGGCCACGAGCTCGCCGCACGCGATCCGCAGCAGCTCACGACGGCGTACGGCGCGCACCGCCCCGACCGCGGCCTCCGGGGAGTCGGCGCGCTCGACCAGCGCCTCCATCTCGGTGAGGGCCGCCTCGGCGCTGAGCGGGACGAGCGACTCCCCCAGCATCTTCACGCCCTGCGGCTCCCGCTCGAGCAGGTCGGTGGCGTAGCGCGAGGTGCCCAGGAGGTACGCCAGTCGCTCGGCGACCTCGCCCTCGTCGCGCAGCATCGTGAGGTACCACGGCGTCCGGCCGAGGCTCTCGCTGATCCGGCGGAAGCCGAAGAGCCCGGCGTCGGGGTCGGGCGAGTCGGCGAACCACTCCAGCAGCACCGGAAGCAGTGTGCGCTGGATGTCGGAGGTGCGCGACACGCCGCTGGTCAGGGCCTCGAGGTGGCGCAGCGCGGCCTTCGGGTCGGCGTACCCCAGCGCGGCCAGGCGGGCCTCGGCGGCCTCGAGCGAGAGCCGGGCCTCGGTGCCGGCGAGCTTGGCGACGGCGCCGAGCAGCGGGCGGTAGAACAGCTTCTCGTGGAGCCGGCGCACCTCGCGGCGGTGGTAGCGCCACTGCTTGTCAAGCTGGGCGACCGGCTCGGAGAACAGCCCCAATGAACGGCCGATCCGTCGCAGCGAGGCCTCGTCGTCGGGTAGCACGTGGGTGCGGCGGAGCTGGTAGAGCTGGATGCGGTGCTCGAGGGTGCGCAGGAAGGAGTACGCCTCGTGCAGCTTCTCGCCGTCCTCGCGGCCGACGTAGCCGCCCGCGGTCAGCCGCGCGAGTGCGCTCAGGGTGGCGCCCTCGCGCAGCGACGGATCCGCGCGCCCGTGCACGAGCTGGAGCAGCTGCACGGCGAACTCGACGTCGCGCAGGCCTCCCGAGCCGAGCTTGATCTGCCGCTCGGCCTCGTGGGCCGGGATGTGGTCGATGACGCGGCGCCGCATCGCCTGGACGTCGGCGACGAAGCCGTCGCGCTCGGCGGCGCTCCACACCATCGGCTCGATGACCGCGAGGTAGTCGCGCCCCAGCGCGAGGTCGCCGGCAACCGGGCGGGCCTTGAGCAGCGCCTGGAACTCCCAGGTCTTGGCCCACTTCTCGTAGTAGCCGCGGTGGCTCGCGAGCGTGCGGACCAGCGGCCCGTTCTTGCCTTCGGGGCGCAGGTTGGCGTCGACCGGCCAGATGGTGCCCTCGCGGGTGTGGTCGGAGCAGATCCGCATCAGGTGCGAGGCGAGCTGGGTGGCGCTGCGCAGGGCCACGCCCTCGTCCGCGCCCTCCCCTGAATCGGATCGGGTGGGCTCGTAGACGTAGACCACGTCGACGTCGGAGATGTAGTTGAGCTCGTGGCCGCCGCACTTGCCCATCGCGATCACGGACAGCCGCGCCGCGTCGGCGGCCTCGCCGACGCGCGCGCGGGCGACCGCGAGGGCGGCGTCGAGCGTGGCGGCGGCGAGGTCGGAGATCTCCGCGGCCGCGTCGTCGACGCCGACGTGGTGGGCGAGGTCGCGCGCGGCGAGCCGCAGCAGGATCCGGCGGTACTCCACCCGCAGCGCGTCGACGGCCTCGGCGTCGGGCAGCGACGCCACCGGCGCCTCGGTGCGGGGGTCGGCGCCGACGGCCGCGAGCATCGACTCGCGCATGGCGTAGGCCGGGGTGCGGGTGCTGCCCAGCGTCGGGTCGGTGAGCTCGCGCCAGTGCTCGGGGTGGCGGGCCAGGTGCGTCGCCAGCGCGGCGCTCGCCCCCAGCACGCAGCACACGCGCATCGCCGTGCCCTCGTCGTCGGCGAGCTCGGCGAACATCGCCGCGCCCGAGCCCGGCTCGCGCTCGTCGAGGGCCTCGCCCAGCCGTAGCAGCCCGGCGAGCGCGGCGTCGGGGTCGGCGGTGGCGGCCAGCTTGTCCTTGAGCGGCCGCCCGGCAGCGCCGAGCCGCTCGATCCCGGCCGCCGCGGCCGCGCCGTCGACGAAGCCGATCCGCACGAACCCGCCGGCCGACGTCGTGGTCACCGCAGCGCTCCCGCCACCACGAGGGCGAACCGCTCGGTCATCGGTCGCCAGTACGACGCCAGCGCCGGGCCCGCCTCCTCGATCGCCGCCAGCACCGCGTCCTCGTCGAAGCCGCGGCCGACCTCGTCCTCGCGGTCCGTCTCGATCCAGCGGCGGATGATGCCGGCGTGGGCCTCCGGGTGCGCCTGGATGCCCCACGCGCGCGGCCCGAACCGGGCGACCTGCACCTCTCCCCCGGGCGTCCGGGCCAGCACCACCGCACCGTCGGGCAGCGTCACCGCCACGTCGTTGTTCCAGTGGATCGCCCGCTCGTCACCGGTGCGCGCGCCGACCCAGTCGTCGGCCGCGGACTCGTCGGTCCAGCCCACCGGCTGCAGCCCGACCGTCTGACCGCGCGGGTTGCGCTCCACGACCCCGCCGAGGGCGACGGCCATCAGCTGGTGGCCCAGGCAGATGCCGAGCAGCGGCGTGCCCGCGGAGACCGCGTCGCGGATGCCCGCCTTGAGCGGCGCCAGCCACGGATGGAGGTCGTCGTCGTTGGCACCCATCTCGCCGCCCAGCACCACCGCGCCGTCGTACGACGTCAGGGCGGGGAGCGCGTCGCCGACGTAGGGGCGGCAGACCTCCAACGTGCAGCCGGCCTCGACCAGCCACTCGCCCACGAGCGCGGGCGGGCACGAGTCCTCGTGCTCGACGACGAGGATGCGCGGGCTCACCTCAGAGGACCGGGAGCATCCGGTCGCGCTCGAAGGCGGAGACCTGGGTGCGGTACTCCTCCCACTCCGCGCGCTTGTTGCGGAGGAAGAAGTCGAAGACGTGCTCGCCGAGGGTCTCGGCCAGCAGCTCGGAGTCCTCCGCGATGCCGATCGCGTCCCACAGGCTCTTGGGCAGCGGGGCGATGCCGAGCGCCTTGCGCTCGCGCTCGGTGAGCGACCAGACGTCGTCCTCGGCCTCGCGGGGCAGCTCGTAGCCCTCCTCGATGCCCTTCATGCCGGCGGCCAGGATCACCGCGAATGCGAGGTAGGGGTTGCAGGCCGGGTCGATGGTGCGCAGCTCGATGCGGGTCGACTGGCCTTTGTTGGGCTTGTACATCGGCACGCGGATCATCGCCGAGCGGTTGTTGTGCCCCCAGCACACGCCGGACGGGGCCTCGCCGCCGCCGAGCAGCCGCTTGTAGGAGTTGACCCACTGGTTGGTCACCACGCTGATCTCGCTGGCGTGGCGCAGGATGCCGGCGATGAACTGCCGGCCGGTCTTGGAGAGCTGGTACTGGGCACCGGCCTCGAAGAAGGCGTTGCGGTCGCCCTCGAAGAGCGAGACGTGGGTGTGCATGCCCGAGCCCGGGTGGGTGGTGAACGGCTTGGGCATGAACGACGCCCAGATCCCCTGGCCGAGCGCGACCTCACGGACCACGGTGCGGAAGGTCATGATGTTGTCGGCCGTGGTCAGCGCGTCGGCGTACCTCAGGTCGATCTCCTGCTGGCCCGGGCCGCCCTCGTGGTGGCTGAACTCCACCGAGATGCCCATCGCCTCGAGCATGGTGATCGCCTCGCGGCGGAAGTCCGACCCGCGCGACTGGGCGGTGTGGTCGAAGAAGCCGCTGCGGTCGACCGGCTGCGGCTCCTCGCCGGCGCCGGGCATGTCCTTGAACAGGTAGAACTCGATCTCGGGGTGGGTGTAGAAGGTGAACCCCTTGTCGGCGGCCCTGCTCAGCGTGCGCTTCAGCACGTGCCGCGGGTCGGCGTACGACGGGCTGCCGTCGGGCATCACGATGTCGCAGAACATGCGCGCCGTGGCCGGGCCCTCGTCGCCGCCGCGCCACGGCAGGATCTGGAACGTCGAGGCGTCGGGGTGGGCGAGCATGTCGGCCTCGTAGACGCGGGCGAAGCCCTCGATGGCCGAGCCGTCGAAGCCGATGCCCTCGTCGAAGGCGTTCTCCAGCTCCGCCGGCGCCACGCTCACGCTCTTGAGGAAGCCGAGCACGTCGGTGAACCACAGCCGGACGAACCGGACGTCGCGCTCCTCGAGCGCGCGGAGTACGAAGTCCTCTTGCTTGCCCATGGCACCAGCCTAGGGGTCGCGGTCGCTGTTAACGTCGACGGTCCAGCCGCCCGACTCGGGCCCGTCCACCACGGGAAAAGGGAGCTGCTCGATGACCGACCCCTCCGCCGCACCTCGCGACCTGTCCTCGCCCACCACGCCGGACGGGTTCCTCCTGGCCCACCTGGCCGAGGAGACCCGCCAGAAGGCGCGCACCGCGCGTGCCCCGGAAGCCACCACGACCGGTGCCGACCAGGGGCTCCTCGACGCGCTCCGCGACGCCGTCGACGACCTCGCGCCCACCCTGCTCGCCGCCAGCCACGACCTGTCCGAGCACCCGGAGGTGTCCTTCGAGGAGCACCGGTCCGCGGCCGCGCTCGCCGACCTCGTCGAGTCGTACGGCATCGAGGTGGTGCGAGAAGCGCACGGCATGCCGACCGCGCTGCGCGCCGAGGCCGGGCCGGCGGGCGCACCGACCATCGCGGTGCTGTCGGAGTACGACGCCCTGCCGGGGATCGGGCACGGGTGCGGCCACAACGTCATCGCCACTGCGGGCCTGGGCGCGTTCCTGGCGCTCGCCTCGCTGGGCGACCGCCTGCCCGGGCGGGTGGTGTGGCTCGGCACGCCCGCCGAGGAGGGTGGGGGCGGCAAGGAGACCATGGCCGCCGACGGCGCCTTCGACGACGTCGACGCCGCACTGATGGTGCACCCCTTCACCTACGACATCGCCGAGCCGCTCTTCCTCGGCCGGCGCCAGCTCCGGGCGACCTTCACCGGGATCACCTCGCACGCCTCGGCCCAGCCGTTCATGGGCCGCAACGCCCTCGACGCCGTCAACCTGATGTACACCGGCGTGGGCCTGCACCGGCAGCAGATGCCGCCGACCGACCGGGTGCACGGCGTGGTCACCGCGGGCGGTGAGCGCCCCAACGTCATCCCCGAGCACGCCGAGATGCTGTTCTACCTGCGCAGCGAGCACCCCGAGGGGCTCGCGGTCCTCAGCGACCGTCTCGCCGACATCGCGCGCGGCGCCGCGCTGATGACCGGGTGCGGGGTCGGGCTCGCCTGGGACGAGTCACCGCCGTACCTCCCGGTCCGGTCCAACGGGCCGCTGGCCGCCGCGTGGACCACCCGCTACGGCGAGCGCGGGCGCACCGTGCTGCCACCAGACGTGGTGCCTCGGATGTTCGCCGGGTCCACCGACTTCGGCAACGTGTCCTACCGGGTGCCGGGCGTCCACGCGATGGTCCGGATCACCGACGCGGACCTCTCGCTGCACACGCGGGAGTTCGCCGAGGCGGCGGTCAGCGAGGAGGCCGACCGGGTGGTCGTCGACGCTGCCTGGACCCTCGCCGCGGTGGCCGCCGACTGGCTGGCCGACCCCGAGCTGCGCGCGGCTGCGGTGGCTGACTTCGAGGACGCCGGTGGCGCCGTCGACGTGCCGTCCTACTTCGGGGAGGCCTGAGATGGCAGACGACACCGTCACCACCACCCGCACCGACCGGGTGCTCGCCTCCGTCGAACGGGTCGGCAACCGCCTGCCCGACCCGTTCCTGCTGTTCCTCGGCCTGTTCCTGCTGGTCGGGCTGATCTCCACCGGGCTCGAGCTCGCGGGGACGTCGGTGACGATCCCCGGCGCTGACGAGGAGACCGCCGTGCGCGGCCTCTTCACCGGCGAGGGGCTCGCCTGGCTGACGGTCAACCTCGGTGCCAACTTCATCGGCTTCCCGCCCCTGGTCACCGTCGTGACGATCCTCCTCGCGGTGACGGTTGCCGAGCGCACCGGACTGCTCTCGGCCGCGATCCGTGCCAGCCTCGGCTCGGCGCCCCGCTGGCTGCTCCCGTACGCCGTCGGGTTCGTGGGGGTGAACGCCTCGGTGATGGCCGACGCCGCGTTCATCGTCGTACCCCCGCTGGCCGCGATGGTGTTCAAGGCCGCCGGACGGCACCCGATCGCCGGTCTCGTCGGCGGCTTCGCCGCGGTGGGTGCCGGCTACAGCACCTCGATGCTGGTGACCAGCCTCGACGCGCTGTTCGCCGGCATCACCAGCTCGGTCACGGCCGGGCTGCCCGACCCCGGCGCGGCCGTCACCCCCGTGTCGAACCTCTGGTTCAACATCGCCTCGGCCGCGGTGCTCGCGCTCGTCGCCGGGTTCGTGATCGACCGCCTGGTCGAGCCCCGCCTCGTGCGCGAGCAGGCGCCGGTCGACATGGTCGAGTCCGACGACGAGGTGGCGCCCGCGGCCGAGGGGACCGAGGACGTCGCGCCTGCACTGCGCGCCACGCCGACCGACCTCTCACCACACCTCGATCCGGCCGAGCGTCGCGGCCTGCGCATCGCCGGCCTGGTCTTCCTCGCGCTGGCGGCCGTCATCGTGGCGGCGGTGCTGCCGGGTGGATCGCCGTGGCGCAACGACGAGGGCGCGTTCCTCCCCGAGTCACCGCTGCTCGACTCGACGGTCTTCATCGTGTTCGTGCTCTTCCTCGGGCCGGCACTGGCCTACGGCTTCGTCAGCGGGTCGTTGCGCCGGGCCGCCGACGTGCCGGCGGTGATGGGCCTCGGCATCAAGGACATGTCGGCCTTCATCGTGCTGGCGTTCATGCTGGGCCAGTTCATCGCCCTGTTCAACTGGACCAATGTCGGGTCCGCGCTGGCTGTCGCCGGCGCCGACGGCCTGGAGTCGATCGGCCTCACCGGCTACCCGGCGATCATCGGGTTCATCCTGCTCGCGTCGGTGCTCAACCTGTTCATCGTGAGCGGGTCGTCGATGTGGACGCTGATGGGCGCGGTCTTCGTGCCGCTGTTCGCCCTGCTCGGCTACGAGCCGGGCTTCGTGCAGGCCGCGTTCCGGGTCGGCGACTCCGCCACCCAGGTGATCACGCCGATGAACCCCTACATCTGGATCATCCTGGTGATGCTCAAGCGCTACGAGCCCGAGGCCGGGCTCGGCACCGTCATCTCCCGGATGCCCCCGTTCGTGGTGCCCTTCTGGATCTCCTGGGTCGCCGTGCTGACGGTCTTCTACCTCACCGGAGCCGACGTCGGTCCCGGCGTCGGCATCCGGATCCAGTGACTCAGCCCTCGGCGGGCGGGTCGCAGAAGTCGATGTCCTGCCCGCCCATCACGCCGTCGTAGACCCGACGCATCGGCGCGAGCCACCCGGGCGTCGTACGCGCCCAGGCGAGCGTGCCGGGCACCTTCCGGGGGGAGGCGCCCACCACGCGGACCTTGCGGGTGCGGATCGTCAGGTCGTACGACGACTCCGCGGTGCCTCCCCAGCAGGCGCTGGCCCGGCGCTCGGCGCGGGCGTCGCGGAAGCCGACGGTGTCGCCGGGATGCGTCCCGGCGTAGCGCATCGCGACGACCGTGACGTAGCCGAGCCGGCGCTCCCACGGCGCCACGAGGCTCAGCGACAGACCGGCCGTGCGGTCGGTCGGCACCCGGAACGTCACGACGCCGTCGACCACCTCCTTCGACCCGGACTCCCAGACGTCCTCGTAGTCGGAGGTGAGGGCCGAGTGGGCGGTGATGTCGCAGCCCTCGCAGCCGGGCGCGTGGATCGTCAGCGTCGTCCTCGGTGCGGCCCGGTCCACTGCCCGGTCCGCGACGGGCGACGGGTCGGCGAGCGCCGGAGCGGCGACCGGGACGAGGAGGGTGGCGAGCAGTGCTCCCGAGAGCAGGCGTGAGGTCATGGTGTGCGTCGTCTTCCTGTGGGTGGTCATTCCGTCCTACCACCGTCAGACGCGCCACGACCGCCGTCACGTTGCGTGTCCGCACACCTCAGTCGTCGCCCAGGGTGTTGCGCTCGAGCTCGGCCAGCGTCGGCCGGCCGCGGTTGCAGAAGACCTCGAGGTCCACGGAGTTGCGGCCGTCGCTGAAGACCGCGTCCACGTCGTCGTCGGGCCCCTTCTCCCAGCTGACCACCCGCCAGCCGGCCGCCCTGTCGGGGCGCGCGGCGACGCCGTACGCCCAGGTGTCGCGGCACTCGACCACGAACGCGCCCCACTCGCCGGACACCTCGTCGCGGACCTTCGGGCCCTCCGGTGAGGGCGCGTCGCTAGGCACCACGGAGATGTCGCCGCTCACCTCGTCGCCGACCGGGCCGCGGTCGCGGATGGTGGCGCCGACGGTCGAGATGGCCAGTACGCCGACGAGCACCGCGACGGCGGTGACGGCGGCCCACAGGCCGACGAGCAGCATCCGACGTCTCACCGGTCCATCGTGCCCCGTCGTGCACCATGGCGAGGTCAGGCGGTGGTTAAGGGAGCGCTAAGGCGGACGTCGGGCGTGGCGGGGTTCGGTACGGTCCCTGCGTGGCCGAGGTGCTGATCATCGAGGACGACGACCGGATCAGGCCGTTGCTGGTCAAGGCCCTGCGCGAGCTCGGCCACACCGTCACCTCCGCGCCGTCGGGGATGGCCGGCCTCCAGCTCGCCGTGGACTCCTCCCCCGACCTCGTGGTGCTCGACCTCGGCCTGCCCGACGTCGACGGCACGCAGGTGCTGTCGATGCTGCGTGCCGTCAGTCAGGTGCCCGTCATCATCGCCAGCGCCCGCGACGACGACCCGTCGCTCGTCGGCGCGCTCGACGCCGGCGCGGACGACTACGTCGTCAAGCCCTTCACCAGCGCCCAGCTCGACGCCCGGGTACGCGCGGTGCTGCGCCGCGTCGAGTCCGGCCGCGAGCGACCCGCCACGATCACCGTCGGCGGCCTCGTCGTCGACCTCGCCGGTCGGCGCGTGCACCTCGACGACCGCGAGGTCGAGCTCACCCCGCGCGAGTTCGACCTGCTCGCCCACCTCGCCGAGCGGCCGGGTGAGGTGGTGACCAAGCGCGACCTGCTCGTGGAGGTCTGGCGCCAGCCGTGGGGCGGCTCCGACAAGACCGTCGACGTCCACCTGTCGTGGTTGCGTCGCAAGCTCGGCGAGACCGCTGCGGCGCCGCGCTACCTGACGACCGTCCGCGGCGTCGGCGTGCGGCTCGCCGTCCCCGAGGACGGCTGAGGTGCGGCGCAGCCTGCTGCTCACGGCCGCGGCGGCCGTCTCGATGGTGCTGCTCGCGATGCTCGTGCCGATGGCGATCCTGGTGCGCAGCTATGCGCTCGAGGACCGCCTGGCGCGCGCCGCGCTGGAGGTCCAGGCCGTGGAGACCGTCGTCTCGCGGCATGACGACAAGGGCTCGGTCGCGGTCTACGTCGACCGGCTCAACGACGACGAGCCCAGCGCCCGCGTCACCGTGCTCTACCCGGACGGCACGGGCGTCGGGCCCGACCCGGGCGAGGACGCGAAGGTGCTCGACGCCCGCAACACCGGCCGCGCGCGCGTCGACGACGTGTCCGGCGGCTCGCAGATCCTGGTGCCGGTCTCGCGCGGCGGGAACTCCGCGCTCCCCTCGCAGACCCCGGTCATCCGCGTCGTGGTCGACGAGCCCGGGTTCGACTCGGTCGTCGGCCTGGCGTGGGCGCTGCTGGCGCTGCTCGGCCTGGCGCTGCTCGTCGGGTCGCTCGTCGTGGTGGACCGGCTCGGCCGGTCCTTCGTCCAGCCGATCCGGCGGCTCGCCGAGCACACCCAGACCCTCGGCCGTCCCGGCGAGCCCGCTCCGCTGGCCGCCGTCGAGGGACCGGCCGAGGTGCAGGAGCTCGGTGCCGCGATCGACCGGCTGGTCGGGCGGATCCAGCTGCTGCTCTCCCGCGAGCGCGAGTCCGTCGCGGATCTCTCCCACCGGCTCCGCACGCCCGTGACCGCCCTGCGGCTGCGCGTCGAGGCGGTGGCCGACCCCGAGCTGCGCGAGCGCCTCGGCGGCGACCTCGACGCGCTCCAGGCGACCGTCGACGAGATCGTGCGCGAGGCCCGGCGCTCCGAGCGGGAGGGGCTCGACCCCCGCACCGACGTCGTACCGGTGCTGGCGGAGCGGGTACGCCACTGGGCACCCCTCGCCGAGGACCTCGGCCGGCCGTTCGAGCTCGACCTCGCCTCGTCCGGGCCGCTGCTGCGCACCAGCCGCGCGGACCTCGAGGCGCTGGTCGACGTGCTGCTCGACAACGTGTTCACCCACACCGCCGACGACGACGCGGTGCGCGTCACCCTGACGTCGTACGACGACCGGGTGGAGCTGGTCGTCGAGGACGCGGGCCCCGGCCTGCCGAGCGGCCTGGACCCGACCGGGCGGGGCGCCAGCGGTGCCGGCTCGACCGGCCTCGGCCTGGCCATCGCCAGCCGCACGGCCGAGGACTCGGGCGGCGCGCTCACGACAGGTGCTTCGGACATGGGTGGAGCCCGGGTCGCCGTCACGTTGCGGACGGCCTGACCCGGGCTCCTGGCTGGTCGAGAGGGGTGTCCCTCAGACGGTGACCTTCGTCGAGCAGGCGCTGCCGCCGGCCGGCTTCACGGTGAGCTGGTAGGTGTCCTTGCCGCGCGTGTTGCGGGTCGAGGTGTCGAGGTCGAGCTCGCCCTCGTCGTCGGCCTTGAGGGTCCGGGAGACCGCGACCTTGCCGTTGTGGCGGATCGCGACCTGCCAGGTGCTGTAGGCCTTGGCGTTCTCGAGGTCGGCGTCGACGTCGTACCCGCCCCGCTCGCGGTCCACCGAGAGCTCGAAGGTCGCGCCGGCACAGGTGCCGCGGCGCTCGACGTCGGCGTGGGCAGGAGCAGCGACGAGTGCGGTCGAGCCGACGGCAGCAGTGGCGACTCCGGCGATCAGGATCTTCTTCATGGGGTGTCTCCTCGTGTCTGGTGATGTGGTGGTGGGTCGGTCAGGAGCCGAGCGAGGCCGTGCAGGGCTCGCCGTCGGCGGGGGTGAAGGTGGCGGTGTAGGTCGCGTCGCCGGGGTTGCCCGAGCTGAACGCATCGACGTCGATCTCGCCGTCCTCGTCGGTGGTGCGGGTGCCCTCGAGCAGGGACGTGTCGCCGCGCACGAGCGCGACCTCCCACGTCTCGCCGGGGCCGGAGGACTGGATCTCGGCACTCACCTCGGTGCCGCCGTCCTCCCCCTCGACGCTGAGCTCCCAGGTGGCGCCGCCGCACGTGCCGCGCTCGGTGGTCTGGGCCTCGACCTGCCGGTCGATCCCCCACGCGGTGCCGGCACCGACCACGACCGCGGCCGCGACCACGCCGCCGATGACTAGCTTCTTGCGCACTGTTCCTCCTCGTCCGGACGCCGGGCTGGCGTCATGGAAGGAGGCTCGCCGGACCGCGGCTAACCGCGCTCCAGCCCGTGGCTAAGAGCGCGCTAAGGCCGCCCGGCGTCCAGCTCGGGCGGTGAGTGAGGGGGATTCCTACGGTCGGAAATCCTCTTCACGCACCGCTCACGGGCACGGCGTACGACGACACGCCGGCGAGCGGTGAGTGAGGGGGATTCCAGCGGCCAGGAATCCTCTTCACGCACCGCCCGGCGGGACCTCAGGCGGAAGGCACGTCCCGCTCGATCTCGGCGAGCCAGGCGGTGCCCTTGGCGTCGCTCGGCATCCGCCAGTCGCCGCGGGGGCTCATCGTCCCGCTGGCGCTGACCTTGGGGCCGTTGGGCAGGGCGGAGCGCTTGAACTGGTTGGCGAAGAAGCGCTTCACGAAGACCTCGAGCCAGGAGCGGATGTCCTCCAGCGAGTAGGCGACCCGCGCGTCGGACGGGAACCCGGGCGGCCACTCCCCTGCCTCGACGTCCTTCCACGCGTGCCAGGCGAGGAAGGCGATCTTGCGTGGGCGGAAGCCGTGCCGCACGACGTGGGCGAGGGTGAAGTCCTGGAGGTTGTAGGGGCCGACGGAGTCCTCGGTGGCCTGCGGCTTCTTGCCCTCCTCGGTCGGGATCAGCTCGGGGGTGATCTCCTGCTGGAGGATCTCGCCGAGCACCTCGCCGACCTCGTCGCTGAACTCGCCGTGGCTGATCACCCAGCGGATCAGGTGCTGCACGAGGGTCTTCGGCACGCAGGCGTTGACCGTGTAGTGCGACATCTGGTCGCCGACGCCGTACGTGCACCAGCCGAGCGCGAGCTCGGACAGGTCGCCGGTGCCGACGACGATGCCGCCGCGCTGGTTGGCCAGCCGGAAGAGGTAGTCGTAGCGCAGGCCGGCCTGCACGTTCTCGAAGGTGACGTCGTAGACCTTCTCGCCCCGGGAGTAGGGGTGGTCCATGTCCTCGAGCATCTGCTCGGCCGCGGGCCGGATGTCGAGCTCGGCGAAGGTGACGCCGAGCGCCTCGGAGAGCCGGGTGGCGTACGACTTGCTGGTCGCGCCGGTCGCGAAGCCGGGCATCGTGAAGGCCAGTACGTCGCTGCGCGGGCGCCCGAGCCGGTCCATCGCCTTGCACGCGACGATCAGCGCGTGGGTGGAGTCCAGGCCGCCGCTGACGCCGATCACGGCCTTGGGCGTGCCGATCGAGGACAGTCGCTGCTCGAGGCCGGAGACCTGGATGTTGTAGGCCTCGTAGCAGTCGAGCTCGAGGCGCGCCGGGTCGTCGGGCACGAACGGGTAGCGGTCGACCTTGCGCCGCAGGCCGATGTCGCCGGCGGGCGGGTCGAGCTCCCACTCGACCGTGCGGAAGCGGTGCACCCGCTCGTGGTGCGTACGCCGGTTGTCGTCGAAGGAGCCCTGCCGGATCCGCTCCTGGCGCAGCCGGTCGAGGTCGACGTCAGCGATGGTGACCCGCGGGCCGTCGGGGAACCGCTCGCCCTCGTCGAGCAGGTCGCCGCACTCGTAGACGAGCGTCTGCCCGTCCCAGCTGAGGTCGGTGGTCGACTCGCCCTGCCCCGCCGCCGCATAGACGTACGCCGCCGCGCACCGCGCGCTGGCACTGCGGACCAGCAGCCGACGGTCCTCGGCCCTCGCGACGGTGATCGGTGAGCCGCTGAGGTTGGCGAGCACGGTCGCCCCCGCCAGCGCGGCCTCGGCGCTCGGCGGCACCGGCACCCACATGTCCTCGCAGACCTCGACGTGCAGGTCGAGGCCGGGGACGTCGAGGCAGCGGAAGATCAGGTCGGGCCCGAAGCGCACGTCCTGGCCGGCGACGGAGATCCACTCGAGCTCCCGGTCATCGCCCGGGGCGAACCAGCGGCGCTCGTAGAACTCGCGGTAGTTCGGCAGGTACGACTTCGGCGCGACGCCGAGGATCGCCCCGCGGTGCACCACGACCGCGCAGTTGTAGACTCGGTTGCCCTGCGCCAGCGGCGCGCCGATCACCAGTGCGGTCATCAGGTCCGCGCTCGCGGCGACGATCTCGGCGATCGCCTCCTCGACGGTCGCCAGCAGGGTGTCCTGGAGGAAGAGGTCGTCGACGGAGTAGCCGGTCAGGCAGAGCTCGGGGAACACCGCGACCGCGACGTGGTCGTCGTGGCAGGCCTGCGCCTGCTCGATGACGGCGGCCGCGTTGGCGGCGGGATCGGCGAGGTGCACCGGCAGGGTGACGGCCGCGATGCGGGCGAAGCCCTGCGCGTAGGCGGAGTAGAAGTCCACGCCCTCACTCTAGGGAAGGCGAGCCGGCCCGCGGCCCAACCGTCGGGGTAGTCCAGTGACGAATGGCTGCCGCTCCCCGGTAGTCCAGTGGCGAATGGTCGTCCCGGGGACCGCAGGACGACCGAAACCCACTGGATTACCCCGGCAGCCGAAACTCACTGGACTACCCCGGCGTGACGGCGCGAGGGTGCAGGCATGTCGCTCGAGATCACCCGCTGCGTCACCGACGAGGACTACGAGGCCTGGCGCCAGGTGCGAATCGCGATCCTCCCCTACGAGCGCACCGTCTCGGTGGCCGAGCTGCGCGAGGGCGACTCGCCCGACCGGCTGATGGTGCTGGCCCGCGAGGACGGCGTGGTCGTCGGGCACGGCCTGTCCGACCGGTCCGACAGCGCCGGCGGCGGGTCGGTCATCCCGCGCGTCCTGCTCGATCACCGCCGTCGTGGCACCGGCACCGCGCTCCTGAACCACCTCATCGAGCACGTCCGCACCCTGGGCGTCCCGACCCTGAGGGCAGGCGCCGACGACGAGGGGTCGCTCGCCTTCGGCCACCGCTTCGGCTTCACCGAGGTCAACCGGGAGGTCGAGCAGACCTTCCACCTCGACGGTCCGGTCGACGTCGGCGAGACCCCCGTGGGGATCGAGGTCGTCACGGCCCAGGAGCGCCCGGGCCTGTGGGAGGCGTCGTACGAGCGCTTCGGGCTCGAGGCGATCGCCGGCTTCTCGGTCGACACCCCGCTCCAGGTGACGCCGGAGAACTGGGTACGCGAGTGGCTGGGCGACCCGATGTTCCTCGGCCTGGCCGAGGGCGAGGTCGTCGGCTGCGCGGGCCTGGGGCTCGACCCGGACAACCCGACGCGCGCCGAGCACCTGCTCACAGCCGTGCGCAGCGACTGGCGCGGCCGCGGCCTCGCAGTCCACCTGAAGCTGCGCACCCTCGCGTGGGCCTCCGACCACGGGCTGACCGAGGTCTACACCTGGACCCAGGACGGCAACGCGGCCATGCGGGCGCTCAACACCCGCCTCGGCTACGCCACCACCCGCGTGGGGATCCAGCTGGCACGGCCGCTCGACCAGCCCTGAGCACCCTTTACCCCCGCCCGCTGCGCCACTAGCGTCGCGGAGGTGCGCCCACTTCTCCGCACCACCCTCGCCCTGTCCACCGCCGTCCTCACCGCGCTCGCGTTGGTTCCCGCCGAGGCGTCCGCGCCACCGGGCACAGGTGCACGGGCGGCGGTGCCCGACCTGAGGATCCGCACGGTCGCGCGCGGGCTCGAGACCACGTGGGACGTCCAGCAGGCGCCCGGCGGCCGGCTGCTCGTCACCGAGCGCAACCGCGCCCGCATCAGCGTCGTACGCAAGGGGAAGCGGCACACCCTCGCCAAGCTCTCCAAGCTGGTGTGGGTCTCCGGCGAGACCGGCCTGATGTCGATGGCCGTCGACGCCGACAAGCGCTTCCTGTGGGCGTGCCACGGGCACATGACCGGCAGCGGACCCGAGGTGATGGTGTCGCGCTGGCGCGTGGACAAGAAGTGGCGCAAGGTCGCCCACCGCCGCACGATCATCTCCGGCCTGCCGTCGACCAGCGGTCGGCACGGCGGCTGCCGGCTGCTGCTCGAGCGCGGCAGCGACGCCCTGCTCGTCGGCACCGGCGACGCGGCGACCGGCACGAACCCGCGCAACCTCGACTCGCTCGGCGGCAAGGTGCTGCGGGTGCACCGCAACACCGGCGCGCCGATGTCCGACAACCCGTACGCCGGCGCCACCACTGCCCGGCGCTTCGTGTGGACCTGGGGCCACCGCAACGTCCAGGGCCTCGCCCAGCGCGCGGACGGCTCCCTGTGGTCGGTCGAGCACGGCAGCTACCGCGACGACGAGGTCAACCTGCTCGTCAGGAACGGCGACTACGGCTGGAACCCCGTGCCCGGCTACAACGAGTCGGTGCCGATGACCGACCAGTCGCTGCCCGGTGAGCAGCAGGAGGCGAAGTGGTCCTCCGGCGACCCGACGCTCGCGACCTCGGGCGCCGCCTGGGTCAGCGGCGCGAAGTGGGGCGACCTCGACGGCACCCTCGCCGTGGCGGCGCTCAAGGCCGGCGAGGTGCTGTTCATGCGCTTCGACTCCAGCGGCACGCTCCAGTCGGTGGTCCAGCCGCCGGCGCTGCAGGCCTTCGGGCGGCTGCGCTCGATCACCGCGGCGCGCAACGGCGACCTGCTCATCACCACCGACAACGGCAACGACCGGGTGCTGCGGGTGTCCCCGCGCTGACGACGCGTGACCAGCGCCACAGGGTCGCTACCGACGGGTCCGCACTAGCCTGAGAAGTGGTCCGTGGACTCCACCAGGGAGCTGCGAGATGACGAGGAGCGACCCATGCCTGCACCCGAAGAGACCGCCCCCTACGGCTCCGGCCAGGGTGCCCCCGCGGCGGCCCCGGCCAAGCGCGTGCGCACCCATCACCTCCGGGAGATGAAGGAGCGCGGCGAGAAGATCACCATGCTGACGGCGTACGACATGTACACCGCGGCGACCTTCGACGAGGCCGGCATCGACCTGCTGCTCGTGGGCGACTCCGCCTCCAACAACGTCTTCGGCAACGAGACCTCGCTGCCCGTGACCGTGGACGAGCTGCTCCCCCTCACCCGGGCGGTCGCGAGGTCGACCAAGCGCGCGATGGTGGTCGGCGACCTGCCCTTCGGCAGCTACCAGGCCTCCCCCGAGCAGGGCTACCTGACGGCCGTGCGCTTCATGAAGGAGGCCGGCGCCCACTGCGTGAAGCTCGAGGGCGGCGCCGAGATGGCACCGGTCATCGAGAAGTGCACCCGGGGCGGCATCCCGGTGATGGCGCACATCGGCTTCACCCCGCAGAGCGAGCACACGCTCGGCGGCTACCGCGTGCAGGGACGCGGCGACGCGAGCGACCGGGTCATCTCCGACGCCCGTGCGGTGCAGGAGGCGGGCGCGTTCGCGGTCGTCATGGAGATGGTGCCCGGCGACGTCGCCGAGCGGATCAGCAAGGAGCTGACCATCCCGACGATCGGCATCGGCGCCGGCGCGGGCTGCGACGGCCAGGTGCTGGTCTGGCAGGACGCCTTCGGGCTGCGCACCGGCCGGATGGCGCGCTTCGTCAAGCAGTACGCCGACGTGCACTCCGTGCTGCTCGACGCGGCGAAGGCGTACGCCGACGACGTCCGCGGCGGCACCTTCCCCGGCGCCGAGCACACCTTCTGATCAGCTCCAGCCGAGCACCGTCGCGCCGCCGATGACGGCGGCGAGCCACACGACCGCCACCACGGCCGGGAGCACCACGACCGCTCTCGGCCGGGTGGTGAACCACGCGACCGCCAGCAGGAGCGCGCCCAGCCAGACGAGGGCGAGCGCCGCGATCGCCCACCACGGGGCGCCGACGGCGACCGGGGTCGCGCCGATCAGGAACGCGACGCACGCCAGCCCGACCAGCCCCACGAAGGGCCAGGGCGAGAGGGGCTCGCGCGTCAGGCGCGGCTCGCTCAGCTGTCCGGCGTCCCGTCGGTGAGGCCGTTGCCCGAGCCCGGGCCGTCGTCGTTCCACTTCGGGTCGTTGTCCCAGTCCTCGTTGCGCTCCTGGACCTTCTCCAGCGCGCGGGAGGCCTCCTCGGAGGTGGCGTAGGGACCGAGGCGGTCGGCGTTCCTGCAACCGTCGTGGCCCTCGACCGTGTGGTGCTTCAGGCAGAACCAGAACTCGTTGTCGCTCACCCCTCGAAACTACACTCACGCTCGTGCCTGTCGTATCCCCCGCAGAGGTGTCCGCCCGTCGCGCGGTCCCCTCCCACATCGCCCGTCCCGAGTACGTCGGCCAGCCGGCGCCGCAGCGCTTCACCGGCGAGGAGGCCAAGGACGCCGAGACGATCGCGCGGATGCGGGTCGCCGGCCGCCTGGCCGCGCAGGCGCGCGAGCTGGTCGGGCAGCACGTCGTGCCGGGCGTCACCACCGACGAGCTCGACCGGATCGGCCACGAGTTCCTCTGCGACCACGGCGCCTACCCGTCCACCCTCGGCTACCGCGGCTTCCCCAAGTCGCTGTGCTCGAGCGTCAACGAGGTCATCTGCCACGGCATCCCCGACGCCCGCGTCGTCGAGGACGGCGACATCGTCAACATCGACATCACCGCCTTCATCGGCGGCGTGCACGGCGACACCAACGCGACCTTCCTCGCCGGCGACGTCGACGAGGAGTCGCGGCTGCTCGTCGAGCGCACCCGCGAGGCCCTCGACCGCGCCATCAAGGCGGTCAAGCCCGGTCGCCGGGTCAGCATCATCGGCCGGGTGATCGAGTCCTACGCCAAGCGCTTCGGCTACGGAGTGGTCCGCGACTTCACCGGCCACGGCATCGGCACCGCGTTCCACTCGGGGCTGATCATCCCCCACTACGACGACGAGCGCTTCGACGACGAGATCCGCGTCGGGATGACCTTCACCATCGAGCCGATGCTCAACCTCGGCACCCCCGACTACGACATGTGGGACGACGGCTGGACCGTGGTCACCAAGGACCGCCGCCGCTCCGCGCAGTTCGAGCACACCCTGCTGGTCACCGAGACCGGCGCCGAGGTGCTCACGCACCCCTGACACACGCACGAAACACTTCCGGCCCAGGCGCAACACACGCGACACGTTTCCCGTCTAGGGTCCGGACATGCCGCGCCTGTTCGACGACTACTCCACCGGTCGCGCCTACGACGAGATGTTCGACGCCGACAGCGCCCGCGAGCCCTACCTCACCCTGAGCCGCTCCTTCGGCGACCTCGACCCGGACGACGTCGCGGCGCGCGTCGAGGCGCTGCAGACGGCGTACCTCGACCAGGGCGTCACCTTCGACATTGGCGGTGAGGAGCGGGCCTTCCCGCTCGACATCGTGCCGCGCGTGATCGAGATGGAGACCTGGCAGGAGGTCGACGCCGGGGTCCAGCAGCGGGTGCGCGCGCTCGAGGCGTTCCTCGCCGACGTGTACGACGCCGGGCAGGTGTTCGAGGACGGCGTGATCCCCCGCCGGGTGGTGGCGACCTCCTCGCACTACCACCGGGAGGCCGCTGGGGTGCGCCCGCCCAACGGCGTACGCGTGCACGTGTCGGGCATCGACCTGATCCGCGACGACGAGGGCAACTTCCGGGTTCTCGAGGACAACGTGCGGGTGCCGTCGGGGGTGTCCTACGTGATGACCAACCGGCGCTCGATCGCGGCGGCGCTGCCCGAGGCGTTCGCCCACCACCGGATCCGCCCGGTCGCGAGCTATCCGCAGCGGCTGCTCGCCGCGCTGCGGGCCGCGGCGCCTGCCGGTGTCACCGACCCGACGGTCGTCGTGCTCACGCCGGGCGTCTACAACGGCGCCTACTTCGAGCACGCCCTGCTGGCCCGCACGATGGGGGTCGAGCTCGTCGAGGGCCGTGACCTCCAGTGTCGTCGCGGTCGCGTGATGATGCGGACCACGCACGGCCTCGAGCCGGTGCACGTGATCTACCGCCGCGTCGACGACGAGTTCCTCGACCCGGTGCACTTCAAGGGCGACTCGCTGCTGGGCTGCCCCGGCCTGATCGACGCGGCTCGCAGCGGGCAGGTGACGCTGGCCAACGCCGTCGGCAACGGCGTCGCCGACGACAAGCTCGTCTACACCTACGTCCCCGACCTGATCCGCTACTACCTCTCCGAGGAGCCGATCCTCCGCAACGTCGACACCTGGCGCCTCGGCGACGCCGAGGCCCGCGAGGAGGTGATGGACCGGCTCGACGAGCTGGTGGTCAAGCCGGTCGACGGCTCCGGCGGCAAGGGCATCGTGATCGGTCCGCAGGCCGACCGCGCCGAGCTCGACGAGCTGCGCACCAAGGTCGGCCAGGACCCGCGTGCCTGGATCGCCCAGCCGGTGGTGCAGCTCTCCACGGTCCCGACCTACGTCGACGGCACGATGGCCGCACGCCACGTCGACCTGCGGCCCTTCGCCGTCAACGACGGCAGCCGGGTGTGGGTGCTGCCGGGCGGTCTGACCCGCGTGGCGCTCGAGGAGGGCCAGCTGATCGTGAACTCGTCGCGCGGCGGCGGGTCCAAGGACACGTGGGTGCTCGCCGGCTCCTCCAACCAGCCGGTGCACCGCGAGGAGCCGCCGCCGCTCGTGCCCGTCGGCCGGCCGCCGAGCTTCGGCCCCGCCATGGACGAGATCGCCGCCCAGGTCGAGGACCAGCAGCAACAACAACAGCAGCAACAGCACCAGGGCCGCGTCGACCTCGACGGTGCCGGATGCTGAGCCGGATCGCGGAGTCGATGTTCTGGATCGGCCGCTACGTCGAGCGTGCCGAGGACACCGCCCGGATCCTCGACGTGCAGACCCAGCTGCTGATCGAGGACTCGACCGGCGACGAGGAGACGACCTGCCGCAACCTGCTCTCGGTCATGGGTGTCGAGGCCCCGCCGGACAGCCACGTCGACCTCGACGTGGTCCTCGGCCTGCTGGCGTACGACGCCACGGCGCCGGCCTCGATCGCCGCCGTCCTGGCGGCCGCCCGGGAGAGCGCCCGCCGCGCGCGGGAGACGCTGTCGGTGACCATGTGGGAGGCGCTCAACACGACCCACCGCCACGTCACCACCGGCCAGTTCCGCCGGATGGGCCAGGGCAACGGCTTCCGCTGGGTCCGCGACCGCGCGGCGCTGATCAACGGCGCGGCCGACGCGTCGATGACCCGCGACGAGGGCTGGCAGTTCCTCATCCTCGGCCGCACGATCGAGCGCGCCGACATGACGTCGCGCCTCGTCGCGACCGCCGCGCTGGCCGGCGGCGTGGGCTCGCCGTGGTCCAGCACGCTGCGCGCTTGTGGCGGCCACGAGGCGTTCCTGCGCACCTACAAGGGCCTCGAGACCGAGCGCGGCGCCGCGGAGTTCCTGCTGCTCGACCGGCTCTTCCCGCGGTCGGTGGTCTTCGCGCTGTCGCGTGCCGAGCAGTGCCTCGACAACCTCGAGTCGGGCCAGCGCGCCGGCTTCCAGAACGACGCCCACCGGCTCATCGGCCGCACCCGCGCCGAGCTGGAGTACCGCCCGCTCGCCGACGTGATCGCCGACCTCCCCGCCGAGATGGAGCGGCTCCAGCTCACCTGCTCCCGCGCCACGGAGGCGATCACCCACCGCTACTTCGCCGGCTCCGAGGGCACCCACTGGATGGGAGGGCGGATCTGATGCAGCTGCGGATCGTCCACACGACCGGCTTCGAGTACGACGGCCTGGCGCTGGCGTCGTACAACCAGGCACGGATGACGCCCCAGACCAGCCCCGGCCAGATCGTCGTGCACACCCGGCTGCAGGTCTCGCCGACGCCGTGGACCTACGACTACCGCGACTACTTCGGCAACGACGTGACGGCTTTCGAGGTGCTCGACCCGCACGAGTCGATGACCGTCACCGCCGTCTCGACGGTGCACACCGACCGGCCGCCCGCCTCGCTGCCCGCACTCGGGTGGGAGGACCTGGCGACGCCGGAGGTCGCCGACCGGTGGACCGAGTACCTCGCCCTCCCACCCCTCGTCGCGCCGCCCGAGGACCTCGTCACGCGCGTACGACAGATCGCCGAGGCTGCGGGCACACCGGGCGAGGCCGCGCGCGAGGTCTGCTCGCTGGTCCACGCCGAGGTCAACTACGTGCCCGGCGCCACCGACGCCGCCACACCGGCCGTCGACGCGTGGTCCCAGCGGGCCGGCGTCTGCCAGGACATGGCCCACCTCGTGCTCGGCTGCCTGCGCACGCTCGGCATCCCCGCGCGCTACGTCTCCGGCTACCTCCACCCGCAGGCCGACGCCCGCATCGGCGAGACGGTCCAGGGCGAGTCGCACGCGTGGGTGGAGTGGTGGGACGACGGCTGGCACGGCTTCGACCCGACGAACGACCTGGAGCCCGGCGACCGCTGGGTGGTGATCGCGACGGGCCGCGACTACCTCGACGTACGACCCCTGCACGGGATCTACTCCGGTGCCGCGACGTCGTCGATGTTCGTGCGGGTCGACGTCACGCGGATCGCGTGAAGACGGCCCGGCAGCACTAGGATCCTCGGCGAGTGGGTCGGCCGGGCGGCCGCGGCTCCACGCAAGTGGGGTCGAGGAAGGTCCGGGCTCCACAGGGCAGGGTGGTGGCCAACAGCCACCCGGGGAAACCCGCGGGATCAGTGCCACAGAGAA
Organism: Nocardioides sp. BE266; assembly: GCF_031457855.1. NCBI lineage: Bacteria > Bacillati > Actinomycetota > Actinomycetes > Propionibacteriales > Nocardioidaceae > Nocardioides > Nocardioides sp. BE266. The sequence continues at coordinate 100,670 of NZ_JAURTI010000010.1, forward strand.
CAGACCGCCGGTCTTCGGACCGGTAAGGGTGAAACGGTGGTGCAAGAGACCACCAGTACGCCGGGCGACCGGCGTAGCTAGGCAAACCCCACCCGGGGCAAGATCAGACAGGATGCGTCCGAGGGCGGCCCGCCCGAGCATCCGGGTAGATCGCACCAGGCGGCCGGCAACGGTCGTCGCAGATGGATGGTCGCCCCCGCGTCAGCGGGACAGAACCCGGCCTACAGGCCGGCCCACTCCCCCGCACGTCCGGGCGTTGCCGCGAAGCCCTGCGCGGGGCGGCTGGCACCGCCTACCCTTCCGGTCGTGTCGGGGGATGCGCGTGAGCAGGTCGAGGAACGGATGCGCGAGCTCCTCCTAGGCGGGGACCTCGAGGCGCTGGCGTCGTACGTCGACGGGCTCGACGCGGCCGCGTCGAAGGTCGCGCGGGCATGGGCCACCCGCGCTCGCCGGGCCGACACGTGGAACGCGCATCGTCGCTCGATCTACGACAGCGGGCTGGAGCAGGACGAGATGTACCGCCGGGCGGACGTGATGGACGTCGGGCACGTGCTCCTGATCGGCCACTTCGAGGCTCCGGCTGCGGCCGTGAAGTCCATCTCGCGGTTCAGGCTGGCCGGCAGGATCGATCCCTACCTCGCCTACCTCCGCGGCCGGCTCGAGCGACGCGGCGACGAGTGGGCGCGGGCCTTCTGCGTGGCGGCGGACACGCTCTCGCCGGGCGCGCAGGGCGCCTGGGTCGTCGCTCGGTTCGTCGCGCACTTCGTGGCGGCACACGACCTCCCGGTCCCCACGGGCGCCCTCTTCCACTCCTCGGCGTTCACGGCGGTCTTCGGCTCTGACCCGGAGACGAGCCTGACGAGCCTGGTGCGGGTGCACCCGCTCCTGCCCGAGGTGGTGACCGCCCACCTCGCATCGGGCCAGGCCTACCGGCACCCGGGCCTGCCCGCGACGATCGCGACCCTGGTGGACGAGGGCTGGCTCGACCGCGACCGGGTCGTGGCCGAGGCGCTGCAGCAGCTCACGGCGGGTCACCGGGTCGGGAGCCAGCGGGTGCTCGTCGGCACGCTGGAGCGACTCGGCCTGACGGCCGGTGAGGTCACCGGCGGGATCCCCTTCCTGCTCGGCGCGCTGTCGGCCGCGGACCGGTCGGTGGCCAAGGTGCTGCTGCCCCTGGCGATCGAGCTCGTCGTCACGCCCGACGACCTCGAGGACCTCGTCCGCGTCGTCGCCGGCCGTCCCGAGAAGGGACTGCGCCAGACCCTGGCGAAGGCGCTCGCGCCGCGCCACCTCGGCCAGCGCCTGGACACCGCGGCGCTGGTCGCGGCGATCGACCAGCTGGCAGACCAGGAGACCGACCAAGGGATGCGGGCGGCGTACGAGAAGGCGCGGCTCCGGCTCGGCGCCGCGCCGCAGCAGGCCGAGCCCGTGGAGGTCACGGCCCTCGGGCTCTGGGACCTCGAGCCGGCGCTGATGGACGAGGAGGCCAGCACCCACCACATGCGCGAGTTCAGCTGGCGGGCCCTCCGCTCGGGTGCGGAGAAGCCCGACGGCGACTTCCACGACCGGCTGCTCGACCTCCTCGGCCGGGGGCGGATGACCGAGCTCGACCTGCTCGCCCGGGCGTACGAGCTCGCCGCGGAGGACATGCTCAGCGCCACCCGCGCCGCGGACCTCTTCGAGGCGCTCTTCGTCGGGGGCGCGATGCGCCGGACGTGGACCGTCGCCCTGCGCGTCGCCGACCTGTGCGCGGGTCCGCCCCGCCCGGCGGCGGGGCTCGACAAGCTGCTGCGGGTGCTGGCGACGTACGCCGTCGAGGTGCCCGAGCCCTCGCTCCTGCCGCGCCAGCTGCTGGCGCTGATGCGCGGCTCGTCCAAGGCAGCGCTGGAAGCGCGGCACCTGGCCGAGGTGCTCGGCTCCCCCAGCGACCGGCCGGCGCCCGAGCCCGTGCACCTCGGGCTGTGGCGCGAGGTCACCGAGCCGCTGCCCTGGCGGCTGGCCTACTCCCCCACGCGAGACCTGAAGACCCTCGCCCGCCGGTTGGACGGAGGGTTCGGGGAGATCAGCACCGTGGGTCGGACCACCCTCGAGAGCATCGCGTTCGACGACACCCTCGGCCTGATCGCGGAGCACGGCGCCGAGATGGTCCGGCGCGAGCTCGCCACCCCGTACCGCCACAGCGGGCCCGTCCCCCAGGCGCTGCAGCTCTGGGCGGCCGGCCTGCTGACGACCGAGACGTACTGGCGGATCGCCACGACCGCGGTGCCCGTCTCGGAGGTGCGGGAGACGTGGCGCGAGGAGCTCGGCGCACGTGAGGCGTCCCACCAGGAGTACCGCTGGACCGTGATCGACGGGGTGTCGATGGACCCGCCCGTGATGCCGGACTGGTGGCACTCCTCGCCGCGTCAGCGCATCCAGTTCCTGCACGCCTGCGAGGCGGTGCTCGTGCGGGAGCACGGCGGCCTGCTGCTCAGCACCCCGGACGTCTCCGACGGCAGCCTGGGGCTCACGACCCTGCTCGACCGCCTCCAGCGCGCCTCGCTCGTGGGGCCGATCGACCTCCGCCTCGCCCTGGGCCGGCTCCGTCCCACGACCCCGCAGGACGCGGGGCGGGTGGCGCCGGGGCCGACGACGGACCCTGCGCTCACCACGCCCCGGGGCGACCGCAGCGTCGTGGCCGACGAGGTCGTACGCCGCTGGCTCGGCGAGGGTGGCCTGCGGCTGGTGGCAAAGGAGCGCCCCCACCCGGGGTACTGGTCGTTCGACGCCCTGGCGCCCGTGCCGTGGCGGTCGTGCGAGGCACTGGTGGGCGGCACCGTGCTGGACGGTCCGAGCCACTTCCGCGGCGACGACGTCTGGCTGCTGCCCGGTCGTCCGGAGCTGGCGTCGATCAACCCCCATCACCCGGTCAACGTCGCGGACGTGGGTGGTGACCTCGACGTCACGGTGTGGGACGGCATCCTGGGGTGGCTGGGCACGCACACGATGAACATGACCGACTGGTCCTACACCCAGCTCACGCACCTCCAGAACCAAGGCCGGCTCGACCCTTCGACCGCCGTGGCCGCGGCCACGATGCTGTGGGACGGCGCGCAGCCGCACGTCCTCCGGGACGTGCTCAGCTGGGAGCGCGCCCTGCTCCGTGGCTCGATGCGAGGTCTCTGGCCGGTGGCCGTCGCGATCGTCGAGGCCGGCCTCGCCCGCCGCGAGCGACCCGTCGGCCTCGATGCACTCATCGCGGTCCTGCGCCGCTGGGCCCACGAGGTGCCCGCGGACCAGGTGCCGGCCTGGCTCTCGGGGTCCTGACCCGGGAGCCCGGCGCGTCGGACGACCAGAAGTCGCTGTCGTACGACGCACTGAGCGTGCGTCCACGTCGCCGGGCCCACTTCTGGTCGTCCGACGCGCCTGTGGATGACCGGAGCGGCTGAGGAGCTCCACGCGGGAGTCTGGGTCGATGGATCCGGTGGCAGCGCTCGAGCGGTTGGGAGGCACCTCCGACGCCGCGACCCTGCTGCGACTGACCACCCGCCGGCGTCTGCGCCGAGCGGTGGCTCGAGGGCGGATCCTCACGCCGACGCGTGGCCGCTACTGCCTTCCCGCCGCCAGTGAGGCGGTGCAGGCGGCAGCACGCCTCGCCGCCGTCGTCGGCCTCCGCAGCGCGGCCGCCCACCATGGGTGGGAGCTCGCGGTGCAGCCCGACGCGCCGGAGCTGATGGTCCGTCGAGGGCGGAAGTTGTCCGTGGACCAGCGGACGGACGTCTCGGTCCACTGGACCAATCTCGCCGACGACCAGGTCCACGACGGCGTGACCACTCACCTGCGCACCGTGCTCGACTGCGCACGCGTCCTGCCGTTCACCCAGGCGCTGGCGATCGCCGACTCGGCGCTGCGCCACGGCGACGTGATGCCCGACGAGCTCGCGGCCATCGACGTACGAGGTGCGGGCGCGGCTGCCGTACGACGTGTGCTGAGGCACGCCGACGGTCGCGCTGCCAACCCGTTCGAGTCGGTGCTCCGGGCGCTCTGCGTCGAGGCCGGGCTCGAGGTCGAGCCGCAGGAGACCCTCGACCTCGGCACCGGGGAGGTCCGCCCAGACCTGGTCTGCCGTGTCCTCGGGGTCGTGATCGAGGCCGACTCCTGGACCTTCCACGCGTCCCGCAAGGCGCACCGTCGCGACTGTGCCCGCTACAACCTCCTCACGCTCCGGGGATGGCTCGTGCTGCGGTTCACCTGGGAGCAGGTCATGCACGAGCAGGGGTACGTCAGATGGGTGCTCACCGAGCTCATGCGGAGTGTCGGACGACCACAAGTCGCCGGCAACCTCGCCCGCCCCGCTTGAAGTCCGGGCGCTCAACGAGTTCTGGTCGTCCGACGCGCCGGCGAGCTCAAAGCCCCGGCAGGTGGAGGACGTGGCCGCCGAGGGCCTTGGCGGTGAGGTAGGCGGCGTTGACCGGGCTGAGGTGGAGGCCGGTGTGGACGCGGCGCTCGACCCGGAGGCCGGCGTCCTCGAGCTGGGCGGCCTTGTCGGGGTTGTTCGAGAGCAGGTCGAGGCGGTCGACGCCGAGGGCCTGGAGCATCTGGACGGCCGGGGTGTAGTCGCGCTCGTCCTCGGCGAAGCCGAGCGCGAGGTTGGCCTCGTAGGTGTCGAGGCCCTCGTCCTGGAGCGCGTAGGCGTCGATCTTGTTGTAGAGCCCGATGTCGCGGCCCTCCTGGCGCAGGTAGAGCAGGTATCCCCCGCTCGCCGAGATCCGCGCGACGGCCTCCTGGAGCTGCGGACCGCAGTCGCAGCGGGCGCTGCCGAGGACGTCACCGGTCAGGCACTCGCTGTGCAGCCGCACGAGGGGTACGCCGGACGCGCGGGCGTCGCCGGGCGCATGCGTGCCCAGCCCGATGGCGACGTGCTCGCGCCCGTCGACCAGGCCGCGGAAGGTGATCATCCGGGCGGGCACCGACGACCCGTCGGCCAGCCGCAGCGGCAGCTGGACGTCGCGTCGTACCGACGCAGGGGCGAGGCGGTCGGGGATGCGCTCGACGCTCATGCCGACTCCTCGTCGGTGCGGTCCTCGAACCGGGAGGACAGCGCGTAGCGCAGGAGCACAACGTCACCGATCTGGCGGGTCTCGGCGAGCGTCGCGCGGTGGCCTGGGTTCCACGGGAAGGCGCCGTCGCCGACGAAGCGACGGGCGGCCGAGGAGCCCACGAAGAACGGGGCGACGACGAGGTGGAGCTCGTCGGCGACCCCGCTGGTGAGGAACTGCGTGTGCACCCGCGCGCCGCCCTCGACCATCAGCCGGCGCACCCCGCGGTCCCAGAGGTCCTCGGTGAGCCGTCCGACCCGGACGTCCGCGCCACCGTCGACGACCGTCGCCACGCCGGCCAGGCGGCGCCGCGCGGTGACGACAGACTGGCTGGTGCAGTAGACGAGCTTCTCGCTGTCACCGGTGGCGAAGAAGTTGCTTGCCGCGTCGAGCCGGGCCTGCCGCGTCATGGTCACCTTGGCCGGCGAGTCCGGCAGCCCCCGGGCGCGCCGTCGCTCGCGCAGGGCAGCGTCGCGGACCAGCAGTCGCGGGTTGTCGTCGCGCACCGTCCCGGCGCCGACGAGGATCGCGTCGCAGTCGGCGCGCACCCGGTCCACCCGGTCGAGGTCGGCGTCGTTGGAGAGCACCAGCCGCTCCTCGGTGGCACCGCCGAGGTAGCCGTCGAGCGAGATGCTGCAGCTGAGGATCGTGTACGGCCGGTCAGGCATGGGCGGGTTCTCCTGCTGCGGGGGCGGGTGCGGGCTCGGGGTCAGGGACGGAGATCGCGAGGACGACCAGGCCGGGCAGGCTGGCGACGAGCACGACCGCGCCGTAGGCGACCGCGGTGGCCATCCCGGCCGACGCGCCGAGGCCGGCAGTGCCGAAGGCCCACGCGGCCATGCCCTCGCGCGGCCCCCAGCCGGCGAGGTTGAGCGGCAGCCCGGCGGCGACCAGCACGACGAGCGCGAGCGGCAGCAGCGTCGCGACGGAGGCGTCGACGCCGACGGCGCGGGCGGCCAGGACCAGGGTCGTGACGTAGCCCGCGGTGGCGACGACCGATGCCACCACGACGCCCGGCCACGAGCGTCGTACGAGGAGGGCGAGGCGTACGTCGTCGCGCACCACGCGGGCCGCGCGGCTCCACCAGGCGTCGCGGTCGAGCGTCCGTCTCACCAGCACCACGGCGACAGTCACCGCGAGCGCCACGCCCGCGACCAGCCACGGAAGGGCCGGGCGCACCGGCGACGGGAGCATGGCCAGCACCACCACGGCCAGCACCGCCTGCACGACCTGCCCGGCGAACCGCTCCCACGCCACCGCCCGCAGCGCGCGGCCGGTCGCCCCGGTCGAGCGGCCGTGCACGACCCCTCGGTGCACGTCGCCGAGCACGCCGCCGGGCAGGACGGTGTTGAGGAGCTGGGCGCGGTAGCAGGCCGCGACCGCCCGCGGCAGCGTGATCGCGACATCCAGCTCTCGGGCGACAAGCGTCCAGCGCCACGCGGAGGCGACGGTCGTCACCACGGTCAGGCCGGCACCGAGGAGCAGGATCCGTACGTCGAGGGCGCGCAGGCCGTCGAGGACCGAGTCGCTGCCGACCTCGCGGACGACCAGCGCGAGGATCAGCGCGCCTGCGAGCCAGCGCCAACCGGACGTCAGGGCGTCCCTCATGCCGCCACCTCCGCCAGGGCGTCCGAGACCCGGCCCGCCGTGACCGACCAGCCCTCCAGCAGCGAGCGCCGCTCGAGCGCGGCGGTCCGGAGCCGGTCACGGAGGTCGGCGTCCGCCAGCCAGCCACGCAGCGCGGCGGCGAGGTCGGCGGGATCCCCGGGTCGTACGACGAGGCCGGGCACGGCACCGGTCGCCGACTCGCCCAGCGCCTCGCGCACGCCACCGACGTCGGTCACCACGACGGGCAGGCCGTGGGCGATCGCCTCGGTCAGCACCATGCCGTACGCCTCGGTGCGGCTGGGCAGCACCAGCAGGTCGGCAGCGGCGTACGCCGTCTCGAGGTCCGCGCCGCCCAGTGGTCCGGCCAGCAGGATCCGGTCGGCCACCCCGAGGGCGGCCGCCGCCTCGCGCAGCCGAAGCGTCGCCTCCGGCTCGACCGTGGTCGAGCCGACGCAGGTCCAGGTCCAGGGCAGGTCGCGGAGGTCGGCGAGGGCGGCCAGGAGGTGGTCCTGGCCCTTGATCGAGCTGACGGCGCCGACGGTCAGCAGGGACGCGCCACTCCGCGAGCCCGACGCCACGGCAGCCCGGTCGACACCGGGCCGGGCTACGACGACGCGCTCCGGGTCGAGGTCGTAGGTCCACAGAAGCCAGTCGCGGCACCAGTCGCTCGGCGTGACCACGCCGGCCGCGGCCATGACGACCTGCTGCTCGGGCAGCCGCGCGAGGACGTCGTCGACGCCGACGGGGAGGTGGAGGAGCAGCACGACGCGCAGCCGGCGGCTGGCCGGCAGCATCACCGACGGCAGGCGCGAGGCGAGCAGGCCGTCGACGAGCACCGTTGCGCCGTCGGGCAGGCTGGCCAGCGCCCGCTCGAGGGCCGGCGCCCCGCGGTCCGCCGACCACGGCCAGCCGCCCTCGACCTCGACCAGCCGGACCGTCGTACCGCGCTCGGGAAGCGCCGCGCACAGCCGGCGGTCGTAGGTGTTGCCGCCGCTGGGGCGCGCCGGGTCGTCGATCCCGCCGGGGACCACGACGTGGAGCACCCCGCCCGTCACAGCGCCCGCTCGTAGCTCGCCCACGCCACGTGCGACTCGTGGAGCGTGACGACCAGCCCGGCGAGGTGGTCGGCCGAGCCCATCGCGCCCGACGCGACCTCGTCGGCCAGCCGGTCGGCGACGTGGCGGGCCAGCACCTCGGTCGTGGTGTTGGTGCCTGCGAACGCCGGCACCTCGTCGAGGTTGCGGTAGGACAGCTCGCCGACGACCGCCTTGAGCACCTCGGTCGCGCGGCCGATGTCGACGAGGATGCCGTCGGCGTCGAGCGTCTCGCCGCGGAAGGTCGCGTCGACCACGAACGTCGCGCCGTGCAACGCCTGCGCCGGGCCGAAGACCTCCCCGCGGAAGCTGTGCGCCACCATCATGTGGTCGCGGACCGTCAGGCCGAACACGGGACCTCCTCGTCCGAGGGCGCGCCGTAGGTCACCGCGTGGCACAGCGCCGGCAGCTCACGCGAGACCAGCCGCGGCATCACCTCGGGCAGCGCCTCGAAGTCCGACTCCCCCGTCAGCAGGCAGTCGAAGGCGTCGTCGCGCAGCAGCTCGAGCGCCAGTGCCAGCCGCTCTGATGTCGTACGACGATCGCGGCGCGCGGGCGCGACCCGCCCGACCTGGCTGGCCCGGAGGTTGAGCCGCCCGGAGTGGAAGCTGCCACCGAGCGAGACCGTCGTCGGCTCGTCGCCGTACCAGCTGAGCTCGAGCACGGTGCCCTCCGGCGCGAGCAGGTCGAGCGAGCGCTGGAGGCCCGCCGACGTCGCGCTCGTGTGCACCACCAGGTCGCAGTCACCGCTCGCCTCGCCCGGCGTCGCGAAGCCCACGCCGAGTGCCTCGGCGACCGCCGCGCGGGCCGGGTCGACGTCGACCAGCGTCACCGTCGTGCCCGGCACCCGCGACGCGAGCCGGGCGACGCTGCACCCGAGCACACCCGCGCCCACCACGTCGATCCGGTCGCCGAGGAGCGGCGGCTGGTCCCACAGGGCGTTGAGCGCGGTCTCCACGATCCCGGCGAGCACGGCGCGCCGCACGGGCACGCCGTCGGGCACGACCGTGACCGCGTCGGCCGGCACGACGTAGGTCGTCTGGTGCGGGTGCAGGCAGAAGACCGTGCGTCCGACGAGGTCGGCAGGTCCCGCCTCGACCAGACCGACGTTGAGGTAGCCGTACTTCACCGGCCCGGGGAAGTCGCCGTCCTGGAAGGGCGCGCGCATGACGTCGTACTGGCTGGTGGGCACGCGGCCCCCGAAGACCAGGCTCTCGGTGCCGCGGCTCACCGCCGACCTCAGTGTCCGTACGACGACGTCGCCGGGGCCCGGCTCGGGGAGCGCGACATCGCGGATCTCACCGACTCCCGGCTCGCGCAGCCAGAAGGCCCGCGCCTCCCCCCGAGCTTCGTCCTGCATCCGTCCACCTCTGCCCGATCCCGTGAACCGAACGGGGTGCGACCCCGTTCCCTCCCATGAGCTGACTTGTACCCGGGGTGAACGGAGGGGATGTGCCGACGGTTCAACGCCGCAGCCGTGGTCTCCGGTCGAGGGTGCTGACGGTGCTCGCCCTCGTCCTCGTCGTGCTCGCCCTCCTGGCGCCCAACCACCTCGAGGAGATGACACCGGCCGCGTTCCTGCGGCTGCCCGTCGAGCTGCTCGCGCTGGTCGCCGTGGTGCTCGCCCTACCCGACCGGATGGTGCGTGTACGCCGCCTCCTGGTCGTCGGCGCGGGTGTGCTGCTGGCGCTGGTGACGGTCTTCAAGCTGCTCGACCTCGGCTTCTACCAGGCCCTCAACCGGCCCTTCGACCCGATGATCGACTGGCGCTACGGCGCCGACCTGGTCGAGACCGTGCGCGGCTCCGCCCCCGGCGCCCTGGGTGTCGTCCTCCTCCTGGCGGCCGGCCTCGCGCTGGTGGCCACGCTGCTGGTCGTCCCGCTGGCGGTCGCGCGGGTGACCCGGGTGGCACGCGAGCACCGGCCCACGACCGCACGCGTGCTCGCCGTGCTCGTCCCGGTCTGGCTGGTCCTCAGCCTGCTCGGCGTCCGGGCCGGCACCGTGCCGGTCGCCTCCGAGGCGGCCGCGGCCTACGCCTACGGCCAGGTCGCGCGCGTCCCGTCCCAGCTGCGCGACCAGCGGGAGTTCGCCGCGGCCGCCGCGGCCGACCCGGCCCACGACCTCGCCGCCGACGACCTGCTGACCGGCCTGCGCGGCAAGGACGTGCTGCTCGTCTTCGTGGAGAGCTACGGCCGCGTCGCGCTCGACGACCCTGAGCTCTCCGCCGGAATCGTCGCCGCGCTCGACGAAGGCACCGAGTCGCTCTCGCAGAAGGGACTCACCGCCCGCAGCGGCTGGCTGACGTCGCCGACGTTCGGTGCGCTGAGCTGGCTCGCCCACTCCTCGCTGCAGTCGGGGTTGTGGGTCGACAGCCAGCAGCGCTACGACCACCTCGTCACCACCGACCGCGAGACCCTCACCAGTCTCTTCGGCCGCGCCGGCTGGCGCACCGTGGCCGCCGTGCCGGCCAACAACCGCGACTGGCCGCAGGGCGAGTTCTACGACTTCGACCAGGTCTACGACTCGCGCTCGCTCGGCTACCGCGGCCCGCGCTTCGGCTACCCCACGATGCCCGACCAGTTCACTCTCGACGCCGTACAGCACCTCGAGCTCGCCGCCCGCGACCGGCAGCCGGTGATGGCCGAGATCGACCTGATCAGCAGCCATGCACCCTGGTCGCGCACGCCCCGGCTGATCCCGCAGGACACCGTCGGTGACGGCTCGGTCTACGCCGGGATGCCGGAGACGCTGCCCTCCGAGGCGGATATCTGGCCCGACGCGGGCCGCGTGCGAGCGGCGTACGCCGGTGCGGTGGAGTACTCGCTGCGCTCGATGGTCGCCTACCTCGAGACGTACGCCGACGACGACACCGTGGTCATCATGCTCGGGGACCACCAGCCCGCGACCATCGTCTCCGGGCAGGACCCCGGCCACGACGTGCCGGTCACGATCATCGCCGGCGACCCCGCAGTCGCGGACCGGATCGACGACTGGGACTGGGACCCCGGCCTGCGGCCCTCCGACGACGCGCCGGTGTGGCGGATGGACGCCTTCCGCGACGAGCTCCTCGCCGCCTTCGGCCCCGCGGGACAGACTGGGACCGCGCAGGCGAGCGCGGGGTGAACCGAACGGGCGGTCCCGTCGTTCCCCTTCTCAGGGGTCGAGGGAGGTGACATGCCGAAGGACGAGGTCGCGCTGATGCAGCAGGTGCACGACGAGCACGCCGACGTGCTGTGGCGCTTCTGCCTGCGCCTGGTCGGCAACGACCGCGGCCGTGCCGAGGACGTCACCCAGGAGACGCTGCTGCGCGCCTGGCGGCACGGCACGATCCTCGAGAGCCCGCCCGCGGCCGTGCGGTCGTGGCTGTTCACCGTCGCGCGCAACATCGTCATCGACGACTGGCGCGCCCGGAAGGCGCGTCCCGAGACGCCCGTCGACGAGGTCCCCGAGCAGCGGCGCTCGGTCGAGGACGACGAGAGCGACCAGCTGCTGCTGTCGTGGGTGGTGGCCGAGGCGCTGACCCACCTCTCCGAGGACCACCGCACCGTGCTCCTCGAGTGCTACTACCGCGGGCGCCCGGTCGCCGAGGTCGCCCGCCGGCTCGGGGTGCCGCCCGGCACGGTCAAGAGCCGCACTCACTACGCCCTCCGCGCGCTCAAGCTCGCCCTCGAGGAGATGGGGGTGTCCGCATGAGCTGCATCCACGCCCACGACGACGCGGCCTACGTCCTCGGGGCGCTGAGCCCGGCCGAGCGCCTGGAGTTCGAGCGCCACCTCGCGACCTGCGACGACTGCTCCCGCTCGATCCGCGCGCTCGCCGGCATGCCCGGCCTGCTCGACCTCGTCGACGCGAGCGTGCTGGAGGACCCGCCGGACGACCCGCCGCTCCCCGCCACGCTGCTCCCCTCGCTGACCCAGGCGGTCGGCCTGCGGCGCCGTCGCCGCACCGTCGTGATCGCCGGCCTCGCTGCCGCTGCCGCCGCGGTCGTCGCGCTGGGCGTGCCGCTGGCGCTCCACCGCGACGACGCTCCCCCGGTCTCCGGACCGAACAGCTCGGTGACTCCCGAGCCGGACGTCGAGACGCGTGTCATGTCGCCGCAGGGCGACGTACCCATCGAGGCGACGCTGGGCCTCGAGCAGGTCACGTGGGGCACCCGCATGATGCTGACCTGCACCTACGACAAGGACGCGATCGGCGTCGACCTGCCCGAGCAGGTCGACTACCTCCTCTACGTCACCGACGCCCAGGGCCACAGCGAGCAGGTGGGCAGCTGGACGTCGGTTAGCGGCACCACGATGACGGTGCCGGCCGCCACGTCGGTCACCCGCAGCGACCTCGCGTCGGTCGAGGTGCGGACGCCCGACGGGCGGGTCGTGCTACGACTTGACGCGTGAGGCGAGCGGGTTGTCCACGGCCAGCAGCCGGGCACCCGCGATGATCGCGACGACCTCGGCAGCGGCGGCCACCCACACGGCCCACCCGGTCCAGTTGGCGGTCGTGCCGAAGAGCCCGACCGTCGTCGCCAGCACGAAGGCCAGCAGCGTCGAGAGGCCGAAGCCCAGCGCCAGGAACGCGGGCAGCCAGTGCCGCCACACGACCAGCAGCCCCGCGATCACCGCACCGGCGACGGCGTTGAGCATGAACGACGGACCGAGGAAGTCGTCGTCCTTCGCGAAGTCCAGCCAGAGGTAGAGGTGCACCGCCGCCGAGACGAGGACCGAGAGGGCTGCAAGGACACGCATCACGCTCACCTGTTTCGCTGGAGGGTCTTTCCCTTCCGTACGTCGCGCGCGCCCGTCCGGTTCAGTCCCGCACGTCGCCGCCACAGCCAGACGACGTCCCAGCCGAACGACTCGGCCAGGAGCACGAACGCCACTGCCAGCACGGCGTACGACGTCACGGCCGGGGCGAGCCCGGACGCGGCGAGCGTCAGCGCGATGCCGACGTAGGCCGCGACGACCTTGCGCCAGTAGCGCGGCGGCAGCTGCTGCTGCATCCACGGCAGGAGCCAGGTGGCGACGGCGTACGCGTAGCGCACCACGCCCATCGCCAGCACCCACACGCCGGCGTCGCGGGCGACGAAGACGCTCAGCACGAGGATGAGGAAGGCGTCGGCCTCCCCGTCGATCCGTCCGCCGAAGGCGGAGGCGGTGCCCGTGCGCCGCGCCACCCGGCCGTCGACGAAGTCGAGGACGAGCGCCACCACCGTCAGCGGCACCAGGGCGCTGACCACGTGGGCGCCGGTGAAGGACTGGGCGACCAGCGCGGCCACCGCGCACGCGAGGGTGGCCCTTGTCAGCGTCACCAGGTCGGCCGGTCCGAAGGCTGCGATCCCATCGACGACGGCACGCCGCTCGGTCGCGACCGTCAGCACCAGGGCGCACCCGAGCCCGACGATCCACGCCACCGGCCCGACGCCGAGCAGCACCAGGAGGACCATCAGGCCGGCCACGCACGCGGCCAGCCCACGTCGTACAGCGACCACGGGGCACCTCCCTCACCCACACGTACGGTGCCCAATCCCGCCCGGTTCAACGTTGCTGCCTGCCGGGACCGATTCCGGCGAACCGCCGCGGCGGGGTCGGCGGCGGATCTAGCCTCCAAGTCACCACAGGATCGGGGGACCCATGACCGGACGACCGCTCGCGCTGACGGCCTCCGTCGTGCTCGCACTGGGTGTCGCGCTGTCCGGCTGCGCGGCCGACTCGTCAGCGGGTGCGGACCGCAAGCCGGGCAAGAACGGGGGCAAGGCCCGCTGGACCTGCACCTGGTCGCCGACGATGGACGACGACTGGCACAACGACGCGCTGTGCACCAACGGCACCCGGACCGAGCGTCCCTACCTGCGCCCCCAGGACGACGTGATCGGGCAGGCCGAGCTCATGGAGTCCGCGCGCACATGGGCGCGCCGGCGCAACGGCGGCTGAGCCCTAGGCCAACCGGAACGCCACCTTGCGGGTCTTGGGGTCGGCCTGCACCAGCTCGACGGTGACCTCCTCGCCCAGTGGCAGCTCGTGGCCGGCGGTGACCGTGGCCTCGATGGCCGGGTCCTGGATCGTGACGTCGCCCTTGTTCTTGTCCTTGTCGTCGAGGTCGACCACGACAGCAGTGAAGCTCGCGCCCACCCGGTCGTGGAGCAGCTCGGCCTCGCAGAGGTCGACGACGGCGTTCTCGTACTGGTTGGCGCGGCGGCCGGACTCGCTCATCGTCTCGGGCAGGTCGTGCATCGCGGTGAGGACCCAGTCGGGGACCTCGGTGCCGGCGCACAGCGCCACGCAGATCTCGCCGGCGTAGCGGTCGGCGAGGCGGCGCAGCGGTGCGGTCACGTGGGCGTACTCGGAGGCGAGCGCGGAGTGCTGGGCCTGCTCGGGCAGCTCGCCGTTGAAGGTGACGTAGCCGGCGCCGCGCAGCAGCCGCGTGCACGCGACGACCATCGCCGCGTGCGTGGGCTTCGAGGGGTCGAGCGTGCGGATGAAGTCGGGGTAGAGCTGCTCGGCCGGCCACTCGATCCCGAGCGCACGGGCCGTGCGGTGCAGCCGCTGCACGTCGTGCGGGTCGGCCGGCGGGAGCGTGCGGAGGATGCCGACGCGCGCGTAGACCATCAACGACGCCGCAGCCATGCCGGTCAGCAGGGAGATCTGCGCGTTCCAGTTCTCCACCGGGGTCAGCCGCCGGAACTCCAGCTCCCAGTGGCCGTCGCCAGTCTCGACGAGCTCCTGCTCGGGCAGCGGCAGCGACACGCCCCCGCGGGCGGCCTCGCGCGCCAGGCGCAGCTCGCCGACCTCCTTGAGCAGGTCGATCATCTCCCCCGCCTTGCCCGCGTCGAGGTCGGCCTGCACGGCTTCGTACGACAGCTGGGCCCGCGAGCGCACCAGCGCCCGCTCGACCTGTACGTCGATGCCCTCGCCGACGTCGTCGACCTGGATCGTCCAGAGCAGGGCCGGCCGCACCTGGTCCGGCAGCAGCGACGCGGCCCCTTCGCTCAGCACGGGCGGGTGGAGCGGGATCTTGGAGTCCGCGCCGTAGAGCGTCTCGCCGCGCCGGTTGGCCTCGACATCGACCGGGTCTCCCGGCGCGACGAAGGCGGCCACGTCGGCGATCGCGTAGTGCACGACGTAGCCGTCGCCACTGCGCTCGATGTGCATCGCCTGGTCGAGGTCCTTGGCGCCCTCGGGGTCGATCGTGACGAGCTCGATGTCGGTGCGGTCGAGCTCGGGCAGCCGCGGTGCCGCAGCGGCAGCCTCCGCCGCCTTCTCCACCGCGTCGGGGAAGGTCGCCGAGACCTTCATCTCCTGCTGGATCGCGGCGATGCCGTCACGCATCTCCTGGGCCGTCACGCTGTCGCCGGTCGTACGGACCTTCACCACGCGGTTGCTGGGCATGTCACGACCCTAGCCGGGCGCGACGGAGTCGCGCACGGCGTGGGTCGGGAGGTCGAGTGGCCCCGCGACCGAGGCACGAGGTCGCGACGGGGCGTACCGAGACCAGACCCAGCCAACCCGCACGTCCGCGCCATCCCTACGCTTGCCGCGTGCTGATCCTGCTTCCGCCCAGCGAGGGCAAGACCGCCGCCCGGCGCGGCAAGCCCCTCGACCTCGCCGCGCTGTCGTCGCCCGTCCTCACCCCGACTCGCGCGGCGCTGCTGGAGGCGCTCACCACCCTGTGCCGCGAGGACCCCGAGAAGGCGGCCGCCGTGCTCGGCCTCGGTCCCGCCCAGCGCGACCTCGTCGAGCGCAACGTCGACCTCGCGACGACGCCGACCGCACGCGCCGACGCGATCTACACCGGCGTGCTCTACGACGCCCTGGGCTTCGACACCCTCTCCCCCGCTGCCCGACGTCGTGCGACGTCGCGCGTCGCCGTGACGAGCTCGCTCTTCGGGATCGTCCGCCCCGGCGACCGGATCCCGGCCTACCGCCTCTCCGGCGATGCCGTACTCCCCGGTGTCGGCTCGGTGGCCGGCGCCTGGCGCGAGGTGCTCGGCGAAGCGATCGCCGACGGGATGCGCACGGGCCTGCTCGTCGACCTGCGCTCCAGCACGTACGCCGCCTTCTGGCGCCCGACGAAGGAGCTGTCGCGCAAGGTCGCGACCGTGCGCGTGCTCCACGAGTCGGGCGGGAAGCGGACGGTCGTGAGCCACTTCAACAAGGCCACCAAGGGCCGCATCGTCCGGGCCCTGCTCGAGGACGGCGCCGACCCGCGCACGCCGAAGGCACTGGCCCAGACACTCACCCGCCTCGGCTGGACGGTCGAGGTCGGCGAACCGACACCCAGAGGCACCCAGCTCGACGTGGTCGTGACCGCGATCTAGCGGGGCGGGCGACGCTACTCGACGAGAGTCACCGGATATCCGGTGACTCTCGCCTTTGTGTGGTCGTGATGACGCGCCAGGCACGACACCGATACCGCACAATCGGGAGCGAGATCACCCCAGCCCCTAGCGCAGCGGGATCATGTCCGTCGCCTCGAGCGGGTCGACCCCGCAGAGCGCGAGCAGGTCGGCGATGATCGAGCGCACCTGCGCGAGGATCACCTCGGCCGAGAGGTCGTCGCTGTGCTCGACAGTGGCCGTGGCACGGCCGAGCTTCACCAGGTCCTCGACGACTGCGGTTGCCATCCGGTCCGCGACCAGCTCGTCGGCGACGCGGTCCGCGAGCTCGGCGAGGTCACGCATGAGTGCGGCGTACGACGGCGGCACGGGCTCGCGGCGGTAGACCGCCACCGCCACCCGGCGTACGACGACCCGGGTGTTGCGCAGCGCCACGTCGAGCGGCTCCACCAGCTCGGCGAGCTGCCGCTGGTGCTCGCCGTGGCGGCGCCGGAACGGCGAGGACTGCACGACCGACATCCCCTCCTCCGAGGCCGCACGGAGCTCGCCGATGAGCGCGTCGGTCGAGCGGGCGTCGCGGAGCACCGCGAGCGCCCGCTCGACGTCGCCGTCCCCGAGCCGGTCGGCGCCGGAGCGGAGCAGCTCGACGATCTTGCGGACCACCACGGCGGCCTGGTCGCGCGGCTTGCGCAGCGCGGCCCGCGGCACGACGGTCGCCGCGACCAGCGCGACCCCGCCGCCGATGAGCGCGTCGGTCCAGCGCAGGAACGCGGCACCGGGCGCGGGTGCGAGCGCCGCGACCACGATCCCCTGCACCGCGGCCTGGATGACGATCAGCTGCGCGGCGTCGAGCAGCAGGGCGATCGACATCCCGCACGCCACGATCAGCGCGATCTGCACGCCGCCCGAGCCGATCAGGTGCGTGAGCACGTCGCCCAGCAGCACGCCGAGCGCGACGCCGACGGTGACCTCGGCGACGCGCCGCTGCCGCTGGCCGTAGGACATCCCGAGCGAGACCACCGCGGCGATCGGGGCGAAGAACGGCAGCTGGTGCTGGAAGACGTCCTTGGCCAGCCACCAGGCCACACCGGCCGCGACGGCGCACTGGCCGATCACCCAGGCCTTGGAGCGCAGCCGGGCGAGGCGGGCGCGCAGCGACGTACGACCGCGTGCCGCCATCAGCTCCGCGTCGAGGCGCACCGGGACCCTGCCCTCAGAGTCCCGACTCGTCGGTGCGCACCAGGATGCGCTGGCACTCCTCGCAGCGGATCACCTCGTCGGCGTCGGCCGACCGGATCCGGGAGAGCTCGGAGGCGTCGAGGGTCATGTTGCAGCCGCCGCACTGGCGGGCCCGCAGCAGCGCCGCGCCGATGCCCTTCTGCTCGCGCAGCCGCTCGTAGAGGGCCATCAGGTCCTCGGGCATGCCCTCGGTCGCCGGCCCGCGGGCAGCGGTGACCTCGTCGAGGGAGGCGTCGATGCCGACCCGCTTCTCGTCGCGGGCGGTGACCAGCTCGCCGAGCTTGGCGTCGATGTCGTCGGCGCGGATGCCGAGGGCGTCCAGCACCTGCTGGGCCTGCTCCAGGGCCTCCATCACCTCGAGCTCGGCGTCCTCGAGCGTGGTGATCCGGCGCTCGAGGGAGACCAGCTCGTGCTGCATCCGCTCGAGGTCCTTGGGGTTGGTGACCTGCCCGGTGTCCATCCGGTTGCGGTCGCGCTCGCGGCGGGTCTTGACCTGCTCGACCTCGCGGTCGGCCTTGGTCTGCTCGACGGTGAGGTCGTCGACGACGATGCGGGCGTCGCGCACCTGGTCGGTGATCTCGGTGCGCTCGGCCTCCAGCGCGGCGATCTCGGCGAGCTCGGGCAGGTGGGCCCGCTGGTGCCGGAGCTGCGTGGCGCGCGAGTCGAGCTCGGCGACGTCGAGCAGCTTGAGCTGGTGGGTGGGATCGGCCTTCAACGGCACTCCTGCTTCGACTGCGTGGTTAGTGGCGGAACGTCCACGGGTCGGTGCACTGCGTGCTGACCCGGGTGTCGACCCTATCGCCCACTGCTGCGCGCAGCCGAGCCTCCACCACCGGCAGCCAGGTCCACTCGGCCGCCCAGTGCGCGACGTCCACCAGGGCGGGGCCGTCGTGCTCCAGGAACTCCCCGGCGCGGTGGTGCCGCAGGTCGCTGGTGACGTAGACGTCGACGTCCGACTGAGCGAGCTCGTCGAGCAGGAAGTCGCCCGCACCGCCGCAGACCGCCACCCGCCGCACGGGCCGGTCCGGGTGCCCCGCGACGCGTACGCCGTGCGCGGTGCTCGGCAGCGCCCGCGACACCCGCGCCGCGAACTGGTCGAGCGTGGTCCGCTCGACGGTGCCGATCCGGCCGGTGCCGGTCGTGGCCAGCCCGGGGTCGGCGAGCGGCACCACGTCGAAGGCCGGCTCCTCGTAGGGATGCGCGGCCAGCAGCGCCCGCACCACCGACGTACGACGTCCGCGCGGGGCCACCACCTCGATCCGCACCTCGTCGACGACCTCGAGCTCGCCGACCTGCCCGATCGCGGGCGCCGCGCCCTCGAGCGGGCGGAAGCGCCCCTCGCCGGACATCGACCAGGAGGCGGAGTCGTAGTCGCCGATCCGCCCGGCGCCGGCCTCGTGGAGCGCCGCGCGCACGGCCTCCGCGGCGTCCACCGGTGCGAAGACGACCACCTTGTCGAGGGGCTTGGCCGGACCGGGCCGGATCGGCGACAGGTCGGACAGGCCGAGCGCCAGCGCCAACGACTCCGAGACCCCGGACTCGGCCTGGTCGGCGTTGGTGTGCGCGGTGAGCAGCGCGCAGCCGTTCGAGGTGAGCATGTGGAGGATGCGGCCCTTCGGCGTGGTCGCGGCGACCGAGCTCACCGGCTTCAGCAGCAGCGGGTGGTGCACGACCAGCAGGTCGGCACCCCACTCCACCGCCTCGCGCGCGACGTCGAGCGTCGGGTCGACCGCGAACATCACCTTGCCGACCTCGGCCGACGGGTCGCCGGCGACCAGGCCGACCGCGTCCCAGGAGTCGGCGGTGCCGGGCGGGTACCAGGCGTGCAGCAGGTCGACGAGGTCGGCGAGCGAGGGCATGCCCGGATTATCGGTGATCGAGCGGAGTCGAGATCAGTTGACCTGCCGCTCCTGCCCCTCCCAGTAGGGCTGGCGCAGCTTGAACTTCTGCAGCTTGCCGGTCGCGGTGCGGGCCAGCTCGTCGCGGAACTCGATCGACGTCGGCGCCTTGTAGCCCGCCGCCTTGTCCTTGCACCAGGCGATCAGCTCGGCCTCCTCCGCGCTCGCCCCCTCGGCCAGCACCACGAGCGCCTTGATCGTCTCGCCCCACTTCTCGCTGGGCACGCCGATGACGGCGACCTCGGCCACCGCCGGGTGGGAGAACAGCACGTCCTCGACCTCGATCGAGGAGACGTTCTCGCCGCCGGTGATGATCACGTCCTTCTTGCGGTCGCTGATCGTGAGGTAGCCGTCGTCGCCGATCACGCCACCGTCACCGGTGTGGAACCAACCGTCGCGCAGGGCGGCGTCGGTCTCGTCGGGCCGCTCCCAGTAGCCGTCGAGGATGACGTTGGACTGAGCGAGCACCTCGCCCTCCCCGTCCACCCGCAGCCGTACGCCGATGGCAGGCGCGCCGGCGCGGACCAGCTTGGCCGCCCGCTCCTCCGCCGAGAGGTCGTCCCACTCGGCCCGGCTGCGGTTGACGGTCAGCAGCGGCGAGGTCTCGGTGAGGCCGTAGATCTGCATGAACTCCCAGCCGAGCTCCTCCTGCACCCGTACGACGGTCTTCGTCGGCGGCGGCGCCCCGGCCATGATGATCCGCACCCGGTCGCGTCCGGGGATCTCGCCCTCCCAGTCGGCCGCCGCCTCCAGGACCGCCGCGGCGACGGCCGGCGCGGCGCACATCACCGTCACCCCGTGGTCGCGGACGCGGCGCAGGATCTCGGCGCCGTCGACCTTGCGCAGCACGACCTGCGGCACACCGAGGCCGGTCATCGCGAACGGCATCCCCCAGCCGTTGGCGTGGAACATCGGAAGCGTGTGGAGGTAGACGTCACGGTCGGTGACACCGGCGTGGAGGCCGAAGGTGACCGCGTTGGTCCAGAGGTTGCGGTGGGTCAGCTGCACGCCCTTGGGCCGTGCGGTGGTGCCCGACGTGTAGTTGATCGTCGCCGTCGCGTTCTCGTCCGGCTCCCACGCCCGCGGCTCGGTGCCGGGCGCGGCGAACATCGAGTCGTCCTCACCGAGGACGAACCTGTGCTCGACGTCGATGTCCTTCAACGCGTCGACCAGCTCCGGGTCGACGTAGAGCACCCGGGCGCCGGAGTGGGCCACGATGTAGGAGATCTCGTCGGGACGCAGCCGGAAGTTGATCGGCACCAGCACCCGCCCCGAGCCGCACACGCCGAAGAACGACGTCAGCAGCCGCGCGCTGTTGTGGCTGATCACCGCCACCCGGTCGCCGACCTCGATGCCGAGCTCGTCGAGCCTCGCCGCCTGGCGCTGCGCGAGGGCGTACGCCTCGGCGTAGGTCAGCGTGCCGAGCGAGGTCGCCGGCTGGTCGGGCTCGTCGATGAAGCCGGGACGCTCGCCGTAGACCGCTGCGGCGCGCTCGATGAAGTCGGTGACGCTGAAGGGAACGATCATGCGACCACTGTGGCACGCACGGGTTGGTCCGGGGCTGGTGCGTCGGGACGGTTTCGAACCGCCGACCGCTCGGGTGTAAACCGAGTGCTCTACCGCTGAGCTACCGACGCGCGAGGGCACACACTACGGGACCGGATGGGCCTGCCCTGAATCGCGCGGGCCGGGCGACGAAGGCGGAAAAGAAATGAGTCGAGCCGCTGGCGTCTCGGGTCACCAGCGGCTCAACACGTAGAAGATTACACCGTCGTCCAAACCTGTCCGAGGAAACGCAGATTTCCGCCAGCCGGTCTAGACCACGCGTCCGATCCGCGTTCAGGAGACGGCTGCGTGCAGCTCGCGCAGGTGCTCGTCGAGGTCGCGCCCGTCGGGGTTGGCGTTGTGCACCGACCACCGCAGCCGCCCCTCCATGTCGACGACGTACGACGACCGGCGCGGGGCCCCCTTCACGCTGTCGAAGACCTCGTAGGCCGTCGCCACGGCGCCGTGCGGCCAGTAGTCGGAGAGCAGCGGGAAGTTGAGCCCCTCGGTCTCGGCGAAGGAGCGCAGCGCGTAGACCGAGTCGCACGACAGGGCCAGCACCTCGGTGTCGAACGTCATGAACTCGGCCAGCCGGTCGCGCACGCCGGACAGCTCGCCGGTGCAGACCCCCGTGAAGGCGAACGGGAAGAACATCAGCGCCACCGCCTTGCGGCCGCGGAAGTCGCTGAGCCGCACGTCCTGGCCGAACTGGTCGCGCAGGGTGAAGTCGGGCGCCTCGTCACCGATGCACAGTCCTGGGCCGCTCACGCCCCGCCCTCGCCGTCGCCCTGTGCCGTGTCGTGCTGGGCGAGCTCCCGCTTGAGGATCTTGCCGGTGGCGTTGCGGGGCAGCTCGTCGAGGAAGACGATCTCGCGCGGCACCTTGAAGCGGGCGAGGTTGGCCTTCACGTGGTCGCGCAGCTCGTCGGCGGAGACGTCGCCGCTGCGCACCACGAAGGCCCGCAGCCGCTGGCCGTAGTCGTCGTCGACGACGCCGATCGCGGCCACCTCCTGGACGCAGTCGTGGGTGACCAGGCAGTCCTCGACCTCCTGCGGGAAGACGTTCTCGCCGCCCGAGACGATCATGTCGTCGTCGCGCCCCGCCACATGGAGCCGGCCGTGCTCGTCGTAGTAGCCGACGTCGCCCGAGGACATCAGGCCGTCGACGACCTCCTTGGACCCGCCGTTGGTGTAGCCCTCGAAGAGCAGCCCGTTGCCGACGAAGATCCGGCCGGTCTCACCCTGGGGCAGCTCGCTCCCCGACTCGTCGAGGATCTTCACGACCGTGCCGTAGGGCGGCTTGCCCGCCGAGGTCGGGTCGGCGCGCAGGTCTTCCGGCGTTGCGATCGAGGCGTAGGCGACCTCGGTCGAGCCGTAGATGTTGTAGAGGTTGTCGCCGAACCGGTCCATCCACGCCTGCGCCAGCGTCGCGGGAAGCGCGGACCCCGAGGACGCGACGACCTTCACCCGCGACAGGTCGATGCCGGAGAGCTGCTCGGGCTCGAGCGCGAGCATCCGCTGCAGCATCACCGGGATGACCACCATCGACTGGCAGCGCTCCTCCTGCGCGGTGCGCAGCGCGGTCAGCGGGTCGAAGGAGCGGCGCAGCACCACCGTCGAGCCGAGCAGCATCGCCAGGGCGAGGTGCGCGAAGCCCCAGGTGTGGAAGAGCGGGGCCGCGATGTGCGTGCGCCAGCCGGCGCGCAGCGGCATCCGCGAGAGCAGCGAGACGGCGGCGTCGATGCCGGCCTCATTGCGCGGCGCGCCCTTGGGGGTGCCGGTGGTGCCGGAGGTGAGGATCACGATCCGCGCGTGACGGGCGGGCGGCTGCAGGTCGCCCTCGTCGTACGCCCCGACGAGCTGCTCGAGCGTCTCGCCGTCGGAGTCGCCGTCGGTCCACGCCAGCAGCCGGCGCTCCACGTGGGCCCCGGACAGCAGCCCGGTGAACTCCTCGTCGTGGATCACCATGCTCGGCGCCTCGCGCTCGAGCACGTCGACCAGCTGCGGGCCGGCGAAGGCGGTGTTGAGGTAGAGGATGTCGGCGCCCAGCTTGGCGACGGCGATCGAGGCGTCGATGAAGCCGCGGTGGTTGCGGCACATGACGGCGACCGAGTCGCCCTCGCCCACGCCTCGCTCGGACAGCGCCCGCGCGAGGGAGTTGGAACGGCGGTGCAGCTCGCCCCAGGTCAGCTCGCCGAGCTCGTCGACGACGCCCACCTGGTGGGGTGCGCGGGCCGCCAGCGTGGCGAAGCCACCGGCCGGGCCGGTGCCCCACCGGATGACCACGCGGCCGATGTCGAGGAGGGTGCGCGGGCCGTAGGGGCGGATGATCCCAGCCTGGCCGAGGACCCGCACCGTGGTGCCGATGCCGGAGACCGTGCCCGCGACGTTGCGGACGGCCGCGCGGGCCGCCTCGGTGCTCGCGCCGGTCACGCGGGAGTCTTCGGTGCGACCAGTCGCGTGGCCTGCCAGTCCTTGCTGACGGCCGCCGTGGTGGTCTGCGAGAGGCCCGCGATCGGCGCGGCCTCGGAGACGTCCGCCGCGTCGACGGTGCCGGGCCGCCCGACCTTCGGGGTCAGCAGCCAGATCGAGCCACCGCCGACGAGGTCGGTCAGCGCGTCGACGAGACCGTCGACGAGATCACCGTCGTCGTCGCGCCACCAGAGCACGACGGCGTCGACCACGTTGCCGTAGTCGCCGTCGACCATGTCGGCGTCGATGCAGTCCTCGACGGCGACGCGCAGCTCGTCGTCGGTGTCGTTGTCCCAGCCGAGTTCCTGGACGACCATGCCGGGCTTGAGTCCCAGCCGGTCACCCACTCCGGTTGCCGGGGCAGAATCGCCCACCGTCGAGCTCAACGCGTTGCCTCCCATGTCCCGGTGCGCTGGTCACGCACGGTGACGCACAGTCCACAGGAACACGGCAGGAGCCGCAACCCCGTCCCGTACGACGAGCCGCGCAGGCACGCCTGTCCCACGCTCCGTGGGACTACCGGTGGGTAGATTTCGTGGCGGCCGGACGCGTGACACGATGAGCCCGTGAGTGACGCCGAGAAGTCCAGCAAGAGCCCCGTCGCATCGGTCATCCACGAGGGACTCCCCACCCAGCTGCCCGACATCGATCCCGACGAGACCCAGGAGTGGCTCGCGTCCTTCGACGCGATGCTCGACGACCGTGGTCGCGACCGGGCCCGCTACGTCATGCTGCGCCTGCTCGAGCGGGCCCGCGAGAAGCAGGTCGGCGTCCCCGCACTGCGGTCCACCGACTACATCAACACCATCCCGCCGGAGCGTGAGCCCTGGTTCCCCGGCGACGAGGAGGTCGAGCGCCGGATCCGCGCCTTCATCCGGTGGAACGCCGCGGTGATGGTCTCCAGCGCCAACCGCAAGGGCCTCGAGGTCGGCGGCCACATCGCCACCTACCAGTCCTCGGCCTCCCTCTACGAGGTCGGCTTCAACCACTTCTTCCGCGGCAAGGACCACGAGGGCGGCGGCGACCAGCTCTACATCCAGGGCCACGGCTCGCCGGGCGTCTACGCCCGCGCCTTCCTCGAGGGTCGCCTGAGCGAGGACCAGCTCTACCGCTTCCGCCAGGAGGTCCAGCACGGCAAGGGCGCCGGCCTGCCGTCCTACCCGCACCCGCGCCTGATGCCCGACTTCTGGGAGTTCCCGACCGTCTCGATGGGCCTCACCGCCATCGGCTCGATCTACCAGGCGCGCTTCAACCGCTACCTCGACAACCGCGGCATCAAGGACACCTCGCAGCAGCGCGTGTTCGCATTCATGGGCGACGGCGAGATGGCCGAGCCCGAGTCGCTCGGCGCGATCCGCGTCGCCGCGCGCGAGGAGCTCGACAACCTCACGTGGGTCATCAACTGCAACCTGCAGCAGCTCGACGGGCCGGTCACCGGCAACGGCAAGATCATGCAGGAGCTCGAGGCCAACTTCCGCGGTGCCGGCTGGAACGTCATCAAGGTCGTGTGGGGCCGTGAGTGGGACGCCCTGCTCGCCAAGGACGTCGACGGCGTCCTGGTCAACCGGATGAACTCCACGCCCGACGGCCAGTTCCAGACCTACTCCACCGAGGACGGCGCCTACGTGCGCGAGCACTTCTTCGGCGGCGACCCGCGCCTGCGCAAGATGGTCGAGCACATGTCCGACGTGCAGATCGAGAAGCTGCCGCGCGGCGGCCACGACTACCGCAAGGTCTACGCCGCCTTCGACGCCGCGACCAAGCACACCGGTCAGCCGACGGTGATCCTCGCCCACACCATCAAGGGCTGGACGATCGACGCCCTCGAGGGCAAGAACGCCACCCACCAGATGAAGAAGCTGACCCTCCCGGACCTGAAGAAGTTCCGCGACCGGCTCTACCTCCCGATCAGCGACCGCGACCTCGAGGAGTCCTACGAGAAGACCGGCGGCGCGCCCTTCTACCACCCGGGCGCCGAGTCGGCCGAGATCGAGTACATGCTCGAGCGCCGCAAGGCCCTCGGCGGCTCGATCCCCCGTCGCGTCAACCGGGCCACCGCCCTCAAGCTGCCCGGCGACGAGCTCTACGCCGAGCTCAAGCAGGGCTCGGGCAAGAACAAGTTCGCCTCCACGATGGCCGTCGTGCGCCTGCTCCGCGACTGGATGAAGGACCCGGAGATCGGCGAGCGCGTCGTGCCGATCGCCCCCGACGAGTACCGCACGTTCGGCATGGACTCGATGTTCCCGAGCGCCAAGGTCTACAACCCGGGCGGCCAGCAGTACGAGTCGGTCGACCGCAAGATGCTGCTGTCCTACAAGGAGTCCGCGCAGGGCCAGATGCTCCACGAGGGCATCTCCGAGGCCGGCGCGCTCGCGTCGGCGACGGCGGCAGGATCGGCGTACACCACGCACGGCGAGCACATGATCCCGTTCTACATCTTCTACTCGATGTTCGGGTTCCAGCGCACCGGCGACTCGATCTGGGCGATGGCCGACCAGCTCGCGCGCGGCTTCCTCATCGGCGCCACGGCCGGTCGCACGACCCTGACCGGTGAGGGCCTCCAGCACGCCGACGGCCACTCGCCGCTCCTCGCGGCGACCAACCCCGCGGTCGTGCACTACGACCCGGCGTTCGCCTACGAGATCAGCCACATCATGCAGAGCGGCCTCGAGCGGATGTACGGCACCGGCGGGCCCGAGGGCCACGGCGAGGACGTCATCTTCTACCTCACCGTCTACAACGAGCCCGTGTCCCAGCCGGCCGAGCCCGAGGGCGTCGACGTCGACGGCATCCTGCGCGGCATCCACAAGGTCTCGACCGCCGAGGGCGAGGGGCCGCGCGTCCAGCTCATGGCCTCCGGCGTCGGCTACCCCTGGATCGACGAGGCGGCCCGCCTCCTCGCCGAGGAGTGGGGCGTGCAGTCCGACCTGTGGTCGGTCACCTCCTGGAACGAGCTGGCCCGCGACGGCGCCGCCGCCGAGCAGTGGAACCTGCTCAACCCCGGCGAGGAGCACCGCACCGCCTACGTCAGCGACAAGCTCGCCGGCGTCGAGGGTCCGGTCATCGCGGTCTCCGACTACATGCGCGCCGTCCCGCTGCAGATCGCCCGCTGGGTGCCGGCCGACTACCGCGTGCTCGGTGCCGACGGCTTCGGCTTCGCCGACACCCGCCCGGCCGCCCGCCGGTTCTTCCACATCGACGCGCAGAGCGTCGTCGTGCAGGCCCTGCAGGCACTCGCCGACGCCGGTCGGTTCCCGGTCGAGAAGGTCGTCGAGGCGGCCCAGCGCTACAAGATCGACGACCCGACCGCGACGAAGGACATCAAGCAGGAGGGCGGCGACGCGTAGTCGCTGACCCTGAGCATCACCACCTGGTGGGTCACGCCTCCCGTTCACCCGGGAGGAGTGGCCCACCAGCTGTCTGTCGGCTTTGTCCAAGCCACCAACGACGGCCGCGCGCGAGACTGGTGCCGACGGCACACGGACGAGCACGAGGAGAGACATGGCCCAGCAGACAGCCCGGATCGCGATGGTGACGCTCGACTGCGCGGAGGTCGCGCCGTCGGCCGACTTCTGGTCGGCGCTCCTCGGGTGGGAGGTCGCGGCGAGCAGTGACGACTACGCGATGCTCACCGGCCCCGACGGCTCCCCCGCCCTCGGGCTGGGTCGCATCGAGGACCACCAGCCGCCGTCGTGGCCCGACGACGGCCGCAAGCAGTTCCACCTCGACCTCGCCGTCGACGACCTCGACGCGATGGCCGAGCGTGCCGTGGAGCTGGGCGCGACGCTCGCCGACCCGCAGCCCGGGGAGACCTGGCGCGTGCTGATCGACCCGGCCGGGCACCCGTTCTGCCTGACCGACGCCGCCAACTGGGGCTAGGTCCCGCCTACGCCCCCGCTGCGCGTCGTACGGCGTGCAGGGGTGCGACCGGCGCATCCCCCGCGCCTCCGTACGACGGCGCAAGGGGCGCACCCTCCTCGAGGAGCTCGCGCCACCGGTCGCGGTCGTAGTGGCTCGGCTCGCTCGAGCGGATGAAGTCGCGCACGACCTTCACGAACCGCTCGGGATGGTCCTTGTGCGGGAAGTGGCCGGCGTTCGGGATGATCTCGACCCGCGCGCTCGGCGCGAGGGCGCTGGCGTTGCTGGCGTGGTCGACCGGGATGACCAGGTCGTCGGCACCCCACACGACGCACATCGGCATCGCCTCGGTCAGGTAGGCCCGGTCGGCCATCGTGACGATCTGCCCACGCCAGTCCACGACCGCGCGCACCACGTGGCGGATCGCCGCGCGCGTGTCGGGGTCCTTGAAGGAGTCGTAGATGTCGGCGACCTCGTCGAGGTCGCGCAGCTGGCTGACGCCGCTGGCAGCGAGCACCCGCATCGTCGCGGTCGTGACGTGGCGCAGCCCGGGCAGCGAGAGCACGCCCATCAGCTGCTGGAAGCCAGGCGTGGTGATCGCCCGGATCGCCGGCGTGACCTCGGGGCCGAGACCGCCGGACCCGACGAGGATCAGCCGCTCGGTGCGCTCGGGGTACTGGTAGGCGAACTGCATCGCCACTCCCCCGCCGAAGCTGTGTCCGACGACGGTGGCCGTGTCGATCTCGAGCAGCGTCAGCAGGTCGCGCATCCCGTTGGCGTACCCGCCGACGCTGTAGTCGGCGCGCGGCTTGTCCGAGGCCCCGTGGCCGAGCAGGTCGGGCGCGATGACGGTGTGGGTGCGCGCCAGCGACTCGAGGATCGGGTTCCAGGTCGTGTGGTCGCAGGCGAGGCCGTGCAGCAGCAGGATCGCAGGCCCCGAACCCATCCGGACGTACGCACGGCGGTGCCCGTGCACGGTGACGTACTGCAGGTGCGGGCTGCTGCGACGGGGCACGCGTTCTCCAAACCAGTTGGGCCAGTCGGGACAGGTTCCGGATTCAACCAGACCGGTCCCCCGGACGACCGCCACGCAAGCCGCCGATGCGAAGTCGTGACCTGGCGCACCGCACGAGCACCGATCGGGCGGGGCGCCGTGGCTTCGTGGGAATCCCACTACGGACCCGACCGCACTACAGTCGACCCATGCCCGCCTCACGACGTCGTGCCGCCGACGCGCTGCGGAGCTCGTCGGGAGCCCTGAGCACCGCCGCCACGGGCCGGATGTCGAGCGACCTCCCGTGGTTCGACGACCTCAGCGCACAGGACCGCTCCTGGGTCGGGCTGATCGTCCAGGCCGGCATCAGGGGCTTCGTGGAGTGGTACGACGTCGAGGTCGAGGCCTCGGCCCACGATCCCCTCGACGTGGTGGTCTTCGGCGCCGCCCCGCGCGAGCTGACCGGCGTCATCTCGCTGCAGCAGACCGTCGAGCTGGTGCGGCTGAGCATCCGCGTGGTCGAGACCAACATCGACGCCCTGCTCCACCCCGAGGATGTCGGCGAGGTGCACCAGGCCGTGCTGCGCTACGCCCGCGAGGTCGCCTTCGCGACCGCCGCCGTCTACGCCCGCGCCGCGGAGTCCCGCGGCGCCTGGGACGCCCGGCTCGAGGCCCTCGTCGTCGACGCGGTGGTCCGCGCCGAGACCGACGAGTCCGTGTTGTCCCGCGCCAGCGCCCTCGGCTGGGGCGCGCACGGCGACGTCGCCGTGGTGCTGGGGTCCGTGCCGCCCCACCGTGCCGAGATCGACGTCTTCGAGTCCGTACGACGTTCGGCCCGCGCCGGCGACATGGACGCGCTCTGCGCCACCCAGGGCGACCGGCTGGTCGTCGTCCTCGGCGGCGTCGACGACCCGCTGAAGGCCGCCACCCGGCTGCTCGACCACTTCGGCGACGGACCGGTCGTCGTCGGACCGGTGACCGCCGACCTGGCCCACGCCAACGCCTCGGCCCGCGCCGCGCTCTCGGCCCACCGGGCGGCGACCGGCTGGCCCGACGCGCCCCGGCCCGTCGCCAGCCGCGACCTGCTGCCCGAGCGGGCCCTCTCCGGCGACGGCCACGCCCGCCGGCACCTCGTCGACGACGTCTACCTGCCACTGGTCGCCGCGCGGGGCACGCTGTTGGAGACCCTGGGCGCGTGGTTCGAGCACGGCTCGTCGATCGAGGGCACCGCACGGGCGCTCTTCGTGCACCCCAACACGGTGCGCTACCGGCTGCGCCAGATCGCCGAGGTCACCGGCTGGTCACCCACGCGTCCCCGGGAGGCCTTCACGCTGCAGCTGGCGCTGATCCTAGGGCGTCAGTCCGGTCGGACGGAACTGTAGGAACCCTACAAGGAACTGGGGGTCACTTTCGTCGGCGTCGGACCCGCGACGAGGCCCCGCGGTTCGGCACAGTGGACTCGTGCTCGTCATCGTCGCCCCCGGTCAAGGGGCCCAGACCCCCGGTTTCCTCACGCCCTGGCTGGAGGACCCCACCTTCGCCGCGCGGTTCGACTGGCTGGCCACCGTGGCCGGCATCGACCTCGCCCACTACGGCACCGAGGCCGACGCGGACACCATCCGCGACACCAAGATCGCCCAGCCGCTGCTGGTCGCGACCGGCCTGATCGCCGCACTCGACCTGTTCCCGCACCCCGCCGACGCGTTCGCCCGCATCGGTGCCGTGGCGGGCCACAGCGTCGGCGAGATCGCCGCGGCCGCCGGCGCCCGCGTCATCACCGCCGAGCAGGCGATGGTGCTGGTGCGCGAGCGCGGCAACGCGATGGCCGACGCAGCCGCCGTGACCGCGACGGGCATGACCGCCGTCCTCGGCGGTGACCGCGACGAGGTGCTCGCCACCATCGAGCGCCACGGCCTCACCGCCGCCAACGACAACGGCCCCGGCCAGGTGGTCGCCGCCGGCACGATGGAGCAGCTGGCCGCCTTCGCCGACGCCCCGCCGGAGAAGGCGCGGATCATGCCGCTGAGCGTCGCCGGCGCCTTCCACACCGCGCACATGTCCCCGGCCGTCGACCGGCTCGCCTCGCTGGCCCGCTCGGTCTCGACCCACGACCCGCGCACCCCGGTCATCTCCAACCGCGACGGCCAGGTCGTCCACGACGGCCGTGACGTGCTGCGCCGCATCGTCGGCCAGATCGCCAACCCGGTCCGCTGGGACCTCTGCATGGAGACGATGAGCGACCTCGGCGTCACCGGCATCCTGGAGATGCCGCCGGCGGGCACCCTCACCGGCATCGCGAAGCGCGCGCTCAAGGGCGTCGAGACCTTCGCCCTCAAGACCCCCGACCAGCTCGACGCCGCCCGCGAGTTCTGCGACAAGCACGGCGAGGCCTCGATGATCGAGACCA
This sequence comes from Nocardioides sp. BE266, assembly GCF_031457855.1. Lineage (NCBI taxonomy): Bacteria > Bacillati > Actinomycetota > Actinomycetes > Propionibacteriales > Nocardioidaceae > Nocardioides > Nocardioides sp. BE266. Next base: position 131,191 of record NZ_JAURTI010000010.1, read on the forward strand.
CCCCGACCTGGCGGATGATCGTCTCGCCGGCCAAGGGCACCTTCCACCTCTCCCCCGAGGCGGCCGACCTCGACGTCCTGCCGCCCGGTGCGGAGATCGGCGCCGTCGCCAGCCTCCGCGACCGCACGCAGGTCAGCGCCCCGCACGGTGGCTCCGTCGTGGAGTGGCTCGTCGAGGACGGCGACCTGGTCTCCCCCGGCCAGCCCCTGCTCCGCCTGCACCCCGAGGCGACCCACTGATGGCCCCGATCTCCGGCACCTCCGGTTCGGCGCACGCGCGGATCCTCGGGATCGGCACCTACCGCCCGTCCCGCATCGTGCCCAACTCCGAGGTCGTCGACGCGATCGACTCCAGCGACGAGTGGATCCAGCAGCGCTCCGGCATCAAGACGCGGCGCTTCGCCACGCCCGAGGAGACGGTGCAGATGATGAGCGTCGCGGCCTCGCGCGACGCGATCGAGCGTGCCGGTCTCAGCCCCGAGCAGATCGACTGCGTCGTCGTGGCCACCGTCAGCCACCTGCTGCAGACCCCGGCCATCGCGCCCGCCATCGCCCACGAGCTCGGCACCGACCACGCCGCGGCGTTCGACATCTCCGCGGCGTGCGCGGGCTTCTGCCACGGCGTCGCGCTCGGAGCCGACATGGTCCGCGGCGGCAGCGCCGGCCACGTGCTGGTGATCGGCGTCGAGCGGCTCTCCGACATCACCGACATGCGCGACCGCGGCACCGCGTTCATCTTCGCCGACGGCGCCGGCGCGGCCGTGATCGGCCCGAGCGACACCCCCGGCATCGGCCCGGTCGTGTGGGGCTCCGACGGCGAGCAGTACGACCTCATCCGGCAGCGCGAGGACTGGCGCGACGTCGTCGGCGACGACGACAAGCCCGGCAGCGGCCTGATGCCCCACCTGACCATGCAGGGCAACCCGGTCTTCCGGTGGGCGTCGTTCACGATGGCCAAGGTCGCCCAGCAGGCCCTCGACGCCGCCGGCGTCAGCCCCGAGGACCTCGACGTCTTCGTGCCCCACCAGGCCAACATGCGCATCATCGACGCGATGGCGCGCTCGATGAAGCTGCCCGAGCACGTCCGCATCGGCCGCGACATCGCCGACCAGGGCAACACCTCCGCCGCGTCGATCCCGCTCGCGCTCGACCGGATGATGCTCGAGGGCGAGGCCCGCAGCGGCGACACCGCGCTGCTCATCGCCTTCGGTGCCGGCCTCGCCTACGCGGCGCAGGTCGTCACGGTGCCCTGAGCGGCACCCCACCAGTTCTGACCCAGCACCACCACCCCACCAGAAGAAGGGAAGGCCCCATGGCCACCACCGAAGAAATCCGCGCCGACCTCGCCGACATCGTCAACGAGGTGGCCGGCGTCGACGCCGACGACGTCCAGCTGGACAAGTCCTTCGTGGACGACCTCGACGTCGACTCGCTCTCCATGGTCGAGGTCGTCGTGGCCGCCGAGGAGAAGTTCGGCGTGACCATCCCCGACGACGAGGTCAAGAACCTCAAGACCGTGGGTGACGCCGTCGCCTTCATCGAGCGCGCCCAGGGCTGAGCCCTCCGCGGACGTCACGAGCGGCCGACCAGCCTCGGCCGCTCGTGACCACGGACTCCAGACCACCTCAGCGAGAAACGGAAACCCACTGATGCCCTCGACCCGCATAGTCGTCACCGGCCTCGGCACCACCTCCCCCGTCGGAGGGGACGTCGCCTCCACGTGGCAGGCGATGCTGTCCGGCACGTCCGGCATCAAGCACCTCACCGACGAGTGGGCCGAGTCGCTGCCGGTGAAGATCGGCGGCCGCGTCGCCGTCGAGCCCACCGAGGTCCTCGAGCGCGTCAAGGCGCGCCGCCTCGACCGCTCCAGCCAGTTCGCGATGGTCGCCGCCGACCAGGCGTGGGCCGACGCCGGCCTGGAGGACTCCGGGCTCGAGCCCGAGCGCCTCGCCGTCGCCCTCGCCTCCGGCATCGGTGGCGTGACCACGCTCCTCGACAACTACGACACCCTGCTCGAGAAGGGCCCGCGCCGGGTCTCCCCCCTCGCGGTGCCGATGCTCATGCCCAACGCCCCCGCTGCCAACGTGAGCCTGAAGTACGGCGCCCGCGCCGCGGTGCACGCGCCCACCTCCGCCTGCGCCTCCGGCAACGAGGCCATCGCGATGGGCATCGACATGATCCGCCTCGGCCGCGCCGACGTCGTGATCGCCGGCGGCACCGAGGCCGCGATCCACCCGCTCCCGATGGCCGCCTTCGCCAACATGATGGCGCTCTCCAAGACCGGCACCGACGACGGCGTCGACCCGACCACCGTGTCCCGCCCGTGGGACAGCGGCCGTGACGGCTTCGTCCTCGGCGAGGGCGGCGCCGTGCTGGTCCTCGAGTCCGAGGAGCACGCCCGCGCCCGCGGCGCCAAGGTGTACGCCTACGTGCTCGGCGCCGGCATCAGCAACGACGCCCACGACATCGCCCAGCCCGACCCCGAGGGTCGCGGCGGCACCCGCGCCATCAAGATGGCGATCCGCGAGGGCGACGTCGACCCCGCGACCGTCGTCCACGTCAACGCCCACGCCACCTCCACGCCGAAGGGCGACATCGCGGAGGGCCTGATGCTCCACGCCGTCCTCGGCGAGCACGTCGACCGCTGCGTGGTGACCAGCACCAAGTCGATGACCGGCCACCTGCTCGGCGGCGCCGGCGCCCTGGAGGCCGTGGCGACCGTGATGGCGCTGCACGACCGCGTCAGCCCGCCGACGATCAACCTCGACGACAAGGACGCCGAGGTCGACCTCGACATCCCGACATCGAAGCGCGACCTCCCCGAGGGCGACATCGTGGCCCTCAACAACTCCTTCGGCTTCGGCGGCGCCAACGTCGCCGTCGCCTTCGGCAGCGCCTGATCCGCACCAGCCCCTCGGAAGGACTCCACCACTGTGACTGCCACCGCCGCCAAGCCCGCCAAGCTGCCCCGCGAGGACGACCCGCGCAACCCGGTGCACCGCCTCACGGCGCTGCTCGACGAGGGCACCCTCGAGCTCATCACCCCCGACGACGAGTCGGGCATGCTCGCAGCCGTGGGCCGGGTCGACGGCACGCAGGTGGTCGCGTTCTGCAGCGACGCCACGGTCATGGGCGGCGCGATGGGTGACGTCGGCTGCCGGGTCGTGGTCGACGCCTACCACCGCGCGCTCACCGACGGCGTACCCATCATCGGGCTCTGGCACTCCGGCGGCGCGCGCCTGGCCGAGGGCGTGCTGTCGCTCCACGCGGTGGGTCGCATCTTCCAGGTGATGACCCAGGCCTCCGGCGTGATCCCGCAGATCTCGGTGGTGCTCGGCCCCGCGGCCGGCGGCGCCGCCTACGGGCCTGCGCTGACCGACGTGGTAATCCTCGGCCCCGAGGGCCGCATCTTCGTGACCGGCCCCGACGTGGTGCGCTCGGTCACCGGCGAGGACGTCGACATGCTGCGCCTCGGCGGCCCCGAGCCGCACGGTCGCCGCTCCGGCGTGGTCCACATCCTCACCGACTCCGAGCGTGAGGCCCTCGACAAGGCCCGCACGGTCGCCTCGCTGCTCGGCGCCCAGGGCAGCCTCGCGGCCGAGTCGGTCGAGGACCGCGACCTCGACGCGCTGCTCCCGGAGTCGAAGAAGCGTGCCTACGACGTGCACCCGCTCGTCGAGGGCCTGCTCGACGAGGGCACGATGCAGGAGATCCACGCCCGCTGGGCGCCCAACATCGTCACCGCGCTCGGCCGCTTCGGCGGTCGCACGGTCGGCGTCGTCGCCAACAACCCGCTGCGCCTCGGCGGCTGCCTCGACTCGCTCTCGGCCGAGAAGGCGTCCCGCTTCGTGCGCATGTGCGACGCGTTCGGCGTGCCGCTCGTCGTCATCGTCGACGTCCCCGGCTACCTCCCCGGCGTGGGCCAGGAGTGGGACGGTGTCGTACGCCGCGGCGCGAAGCTGCTGCACGCCTTCGGCGAGTGCGTGGTCCCCCGCGTCACCCTGGTCACCCGCAAGACCTACGGCGGCGCCTACATCGCCATGAACGCCCGCTCGCTGGGCGCCACGCGCGTCTTGGCCTGGCCGGGCGCGGAGGTGGCCGTGATGGGCGCCGTGGCCGCGATCCGCATCCTGCACCGCCGCAAGCTCGCCGAGGTCTCCCCCGAGATCCGCCCGCAGGTCGAGGCCGAGCTGGCCGCCGAGCACGAGCGGATCGCCGGTGGCGTCGACAAGGCGGTCGAGATCGGCGTGGTCGACGAGGTCGTCGAGCCCAGCCGCACCCGCAGCGCGATCGCCGCGGCGATGCGCCACGAGATCGACACCGTCGGCGTGCGCCGCGGGCACCACGGCAACATCCCGCTCTGAGCCACCACCGAGCCGACCTGGGGCGTAACGCACGTCACAGGCCGTCGTTGGACCTCTGAACCCTCGGAGGTGCCCCATGTCGAGCCTGCTCGCTGCCGCCGTGCTCACCACGGCGAGCGTCCTGCCCCTGCCCCTGCCCGTCCCACTGACGCCCGGTGCTCCGGCCACGCAGGAGCAGCCCCAGGCGCAGCAGGTCGAGGTCACGGGAGTCCTCGACGCCCCCGACGGCCGGCTCAAGCGCGGCTGCAAGGACTACCACTACACCTACGCGGTGCAGACGCCGTCGATCGACTGGACCTTCGACATTTCGATGCAGGACCGCGCGGGCAAGGGCGTCAACGCGCAGTCGCTCATCGGTCCCAACGACCCCAAGTCGGGCGTCCTGGACTTCCGGCTCTGCCGCTGGGCGACGAAGGCGGGCGTGTTCACGCTCACGGGTGAGCTGGTGTCGTACGACGGCGCGGACGCGACCACGGTCAAGGTCATCGAGTCGTTCCGGCTGCGCAAGCGCAACCCGTGACGGCAGGCAGCGCCTGCCGAACGCTCAGACGACCTGGTGCAGCCAGCGGACGGGTGCGCCCTCGCCCGCGTGCCGGAAGGTCTCGAGCTCGTCGTCCCAGGGCTTGCCGAGGAGGTTGTCGATCTCGAGGAGCAGCGTGGTGTCGCCGAGGGCTGCCTTCACGACGGCGGCCTTGAGGCGGTCCTCGGGGATGAGGATGTCGCCGTGCGGTCCGGTGATCGCGTGGAAGATGCCGAGGTCCGGCGTGCACGAGAAGCGCGTGCCCTCGGTGGAGCTGGTCGGCTCCTCGGTGATCTCGAAGCGCAGGTGGTTCCAGCCGCGCAGGGCGGACGCCACCGCGGCCGCCGTGCCGGCCACGCCGGTCCACGACAGCTCGGCGCGGTAGGAGCCCGGCTGGGCAGGCTGCGGCGTCCAGTCGAGCGAGACCGCGACTCCGAGCACCCCGCCGACCGCCCACTCGATGTGCGGGCAGAGTGCGGAGGGAGCAGAGTGCACGTAAAGAATGCCCCTCGTCGCCGGACCGTCCGGACGGGAAGCAATGCGTGTGGTCACCGTGACCTCCTTGAGTTCCGACGCTCCAGATGCGCCTTCCCCAGCGTTCTGTCGTCAGTGCTCAACGAGAGTCGAGTGACACGTATGTGATTAGTGGCTCCATTGTGACCCATGAGGCGCCCGAACGCCAGCGCATCGGGCGCTCCGGGTCACGCGCGGCGGCTCAGGCCTGTCGGCGCTCCAGCATGTCGGCCCGCTCGGCCGCGTCGGTGAGCTCCTCGGAGTCGATCGCGTGGGTGCGGTGGAACCACGCCAAGGCGTCGGACTCGCGGCCCGCGGCCTCGAGGGTGTCGGCGTACGCGTAGCGCAGGCGTACGACCCACGCCTGACGGCTCTTCGAGGTCAGCGGGGCGAGCTCGAGCGTGCGCAGCGCGGCGTCGAGCTGGCCCATGTCACGACGGGCACCCGCCTCGACGAGCGTCATCTCCGCCTTGGCCTCCGAGGCGAAGTTCGCCACCGAGGGGCTCTTGGCGAGCTTGATCGCCTGCTCGGGGTTGCCGAGGGCCCGGTGGCAGTCGGCCATGATCGGGAGGTAGTCCGTGGCGCCGTTCATCCGCTTCGCCGCGCGGAGCTCCGCGAGCGCTTCGGCGTAGTGGCCGGCTGCGTACGCCGACTCCCCCGCGGCCTCGCGGACGACCGCGATGCGCGACGCGCGGGCACGGGCTGCCAGCGCGTGCTGGTAGGCCAGCTCCGGGTTCTCGTCGATGAACATGCCCGCAGCAGCCAGGTGACGCGCCACGCGGGCCGCCAGCTTCTCCGGCAGGCCCTTGAGCTGGGCACGCACGCCCCGATCGAGCTCGGCGCCGGTGATGTTCTCGGGCAGGTCCGGACCGTCGTAGGCCGCCTGCTCGGCGGTGCGGGCCTTCTCGACCGTGCGCGGGCGGAACGCCTTCTGCGCGGAGTTCGACGGCCGCTTCCCACCGGGCTTCCCACTGGGCTTCCCGCCGGCCTGACCGCCGGTCTTGCCCTGGTAGCCGCCACGCGAGGACGAGCCGCCCTTGCCGCGGGGAGCGTCGTCGCGGGATCCGCGTCCGCGCGAGTCGCTGCTGCGGGAGCCGGACGAACCGCCACGCGACGACGAGGACCCACCTCGGCCACCACCGGACGATCGTCCGGCACCGGATCCACCTCGTGACGGACGCTGTCCTCGACGGTCCTCGGCCACAGCCGCACACTCCTTCTTCAGCTCTGCAAGCGCTTGCCCCCGCTCCGGGAGCCACGGTACTCATACCACCCGTGAAATGGCGCAGGGGCCACCAGATTCCTGGTGGCCCCTGCCAAATGTATGTCCGGCGGCGTCCTACTCTCCCACAACCTCTCGGTTGCAGTACCATCGGCGCTGAAAGGCTTAACTTCCGGGTTCGGTATGGGACCG
>NZ_JAURTI010000011.1:0-135816 GCF_031457855.1 Nocardioides sp. BE266
TCACCGACACCGAGCCCGCCTGGCCCCACGTGACGTCGGCCGCCGTGCCCGACACCGTCGAGGACGCCTTGACCACCGTCACGCTGACCGAGCCCTCCGCAGGCTTGGTCGCGACGTCGCCGAGGTACTTCAGCGTCAGCGTGTGGGCGCCGACGGAGAGGGACTCGGCCGGGATCGCGATCGTCGTGGCGTCGCCCGTGAGGGTGCCTTCGCCGATCTTGGTCGTGCCGTCGTAGAGCTCCACCGTGCCGGTGGCCGAACCCGGGGTGACGGTCACGGAGACCGAGCCCGCCTGGCCCCACGTGATGTCGGCAGCCGTCCCCGAGACCGTGGAGTCGGCCCTGTTGTCGACGACCTCGACCGGGATCTTGGCGGTGGTCCCGGTGGCTGCACCGGTGAGGGTGAACCACTTCGTGCCGCCGGTCAGGCCGGAGGGCAGCGGGAAGGTCACGGTCGCCGCACCCGGGATGTCGTACGGCGTCGTGGGGAGCGCCGAGGTGACCGGGAAGGTGCCCAGGTCCTGGGCGCCGAGCGTGACCGCGACGGTGCTGTCGACGGTGTCGGTGATGACGTTGGACGTGCCGCCACCGGTCATCGACAGCGAGTCGACCGGGATGGTGACGGTGTCGCCCGCCGAGAACGGACCGCCCTGGACGCGGGCGCCCACACCGTGCTGCCGGTAGTCGACGGCCAGCGGCGCGTCGCCCTCGGCGGTGTTGGCGAACTCGCCGAGGTACTCCACCGTGGCCTGCAGGTCGGTGAACCCGGTGTCCTGCTTGTTCGTGCCCAGCGTCAGGGCCCGGAAGTTGTCTCCACCCACAGCGAGGAAGCTGTTGGCCGACACCGTGTAGGTGCCCGCCGGGTCGATGGCGACACCGTCGAGCCACATGCCGGTGATCCGGTTGCCCTCGGCCTTGGAGGAGTCCTCGGTCCAGGTGAAGCCCTTCGACGTGCCCAGCCGCAGGAACGGCCGCGACGGGATGTTGCCGTCGGGGTCGCGCTGCCACTGCTGCTCGAGGAGCGTCTTCAGCTGCGCTCCGGTCAGGTCGACCGTGACGAGGGTGTTGGCGAACGGCTGCACGTTGGCGGCCTCGCGGTAGGTGACCGGGCCGGGACCGTCGTCGGTGCCGATCAGGTCGTCGCGGAGACCACCGGGGTTCATCACACCGATGTCGGCGCCGGTCTTCCAGCGCTGGATCTCGGCGACCTGGTTGCCCAGCGTCGACTCACCACCGCGGTTCTCCACGACGCCGGAGGTCGGGTCGACGCGACGGGCCCGCTTGAACGGACCGGCGACCTGCCCGAGGACCTCGGCGCCGCGCTGGTTGGCGACCTGCACCGCAGCGTCGACGACCGTCTTCGTGGCGGGGTCCTCGTCGTAGTCCTTCATCGCCAGGACGTGCTGGCGGATGCCCACCAGGTTGTTGGTGTCCGGGGCGAAGTCGAACTCGAGCTGGTTGAGGTAGGAGCCGTACTGGCCTGCGGAGACCACCGGACGGTCGATCGTCTTGCCCGCCACGGGCACCTTGCAGTTGTACTTGAGGTGGGTGTGGCCGGAGATGATCGCGTCGACCTTGGCGCTGGCGCCGTGGACGATCTTGCCGAAGGGCGAGTCGACGTCGGTCTTGATGGTCGCGCAGCTCGGGCTGGGCGCACCCTCGTGGACCAGCTCGATGACCAGGTCGCAGGGCTCGCCGCCACAACCGCTGGCCTTGAGCTGGTCGGCCGCGGCGTTGACCTCGGCGACGACGCTGGTGATGGCCAGGCCGTCGATGGCGCTCGGCGCGACCAGGGAGTCGAGGTCCTCGGTCACCGCTCCGACGAAGCCGACGCGGATGCCGTCACCGTCGTTGAGGCCGGGGAAGGTCTTCCACCAGGTGGCGCCGTTGGACTTGTCGTAGCCGTGGTCGGTGCGGTCGTTGTCGAGGGCGTAGGCGCCGTTCGCGTCGCCGAGGCGCACGTTGGCCGCGAGGTAGGGCCAGTTGGCGCCGCCCTCGGGGTTCGAGGTGGCGTCGTACTCGGCCATGATGCGACCCATCAGGTCCTCGTAGCCCTGGTCGAACTCGTGGTTGCCGGCCGCGGAGACCTCGAGGCCCGCTTCGTTCATCGCGTCGAGCGTCGGCTTGTCGTTCTGGATGAACGACTCGAACGTCGACGCACCGACGATGTCACCGGCCATCGCGAAGACCGTGTCGGGATTCGCGTCACGCAGGCCGTTGACGGCTCCGGCCATCGCGGCGGCACCGGCCGACGCGCTCGCCGGGTCGTCGAGCAGACGACCGTGGAAGTCGTTCGACGCCAGGACCTGGACGGTGTCCACGTCCTGGGGAGCCGTGCTGGTCGGCGCGTCGATGCCGATGATCTCCGGGTTGTGGTCGGAGGAGCGGAACGGCGTCGTGCCGTCGAACAGGTCGGCGACGTTGTAGTTGTAGCGGGAGTACTCGTAGTAGACCGGCTCGTTGGCGTTGATCGGCCAGATCGTCTGGCCGGTGACCATCTCGAGGGCCGCCTCGTTGGCGAAGACGTGGTCGAGCGAGCCGGCGAGACCGCCGAAGGAGTACGACGCCTGGTTGTTCTCCGGCTCGAGGGCCGTGAAGCCCGCGGCCTCGAGGGTGCGGACCGGGTCCTCGGCGCCGTAGGCGTTGTAGTCACCGGTCATGAAGACGGCGGGGATGCCCTTGTCCTCGGCGACCGAGTGCGCGAACTCGTTGAGCGCGCGCGCCTGGCGGACGCGGTCGCCGTTGTAGAAGCCCGCGCCCTTGCCGGCGTCGGCGTTGTCGGTGCCGGCGACGGTGGAGACGTCGTCGGGCGAGCTCTTGGACTTGAGGTGGTTCACGATGACGATGAAGCCGTCGTCGCGCGTGCCGTCGACGTGGCGGAACGCCTGCGCCAGCGGCTCGCGGGCGTTGCGGAACGACGGGGAGTTCGTCAGGATCTGCGAGCGCCCGACGGGCGAGATCACCCGCGGGTTGAAGATGAAGGCGCTGCGGATGGCGTCCTGCTCGAGGATCGTCGGCTGTGCCTCGGGGCGGGGGCTGGCGACGTAGGCCCACCGCGGGTTGGCGACGGTGTCCTCGCCGGTGCGCGTGGCCCAGTCGGCGTTGAGCGCGGCGACGAGGCGCTTGAGCGCGGCGTCACGGTCGGAGTAGCCCAGCTTGACCGGGTTCTCGACCTCCTCGAGGCTCATCACGTCGGCGGCCATCGTGTTGATGGACGCGACCTCCTTGCCCTCCTGGCGGCTCAGGCTCACGGCCGTGGCGGCACCGCGGGGACCGAGGTCACCGGTGGCCGACGGCGGGTCTGTGCGCGGGTCGCGCCAGCTGCAGGTGTTGGCCGTGAGGGCCACACCGTTGCGGTCCTTGTAGGTCGTGCAGGTGCGGTTGGTGCCGGGCACCGCGTCGCCGCCGTTGGCGACCCACTCGTCCACCGGGTGGACGAAGTAGTTGAGCATGTTGAACGTGGCGATCTTGACGTTGCCACCGACCGGGTCGGGGGTGGCGAACTGGGCGCGGTCCTGCTCGATCGCGACGCGGTCCGCGCCGGTGGTGCCGGGCTGGACACGGGTCTGCGGGTAGAGCTTCCACACGCTGTTGCGGTACTCGAAGATCACCGGCTTCGGGAACGTCACCGCCGCCCCGACGCGGACCGTGTAGTCCTTCTGGAGCCACGGGTAGGCGATGCCGGTGTTGCTGGAGCCGCTGATCGACAGCGTCGCGCCGTCGTCGAGCGAGATGCGCTTGGCGTTGTTGTAGGTGTCGATCGCCGCCCACTTCGCCGGGTCGCTCGTCGGGTTGGCCTTGTCGACCGGGATGTAGAGCGGCTCGTCGTCGTTGGCCGCGAGGCCGATCTCGCCGAAGTTGGACGACGAGGAGCTCGCGACGAACGGCGGGCCCCACGGGCTGCCGTCGTAGCCGTCGGTCACCGTGTAGTCGGCGGTCGGCAGGAAGAGCTCGGACTCGTGCTGCTCGCGGACGTCGGCCAGCGCCGCGCCGGTGAGGCAGTCGGTGGAGTCCTCGGACAGGGTGCAGTCGGTGCCGGGCACGACCGTGCCGGGGGTGACGGCCTCCTCGGCGGTGGCGGCACGGGTGTCGATGAGGTCACCGCTCGTGACCGTGAGCTCGGTCAGGCCGGAGAACTCGGTGACGCGACCGTTGTAGATGGTGACGTGGTCGCCGATGGCCGGCGGCGCGTAGGTCGGGGTGGCGCCCTGGTAGACGAAGAGGCCGTCAGACGCGTCGGGCGTGGTGTCGGTGGCCGGGTCGTAGCCCGGCGTCTGGATGACGAAGCCGTTGAGGCCGCCGTCGGGGAACCGTGCGGTCACGACTCCCTTCACCTGGACGTCCTGGTTGACCAGCGGCGAGGCGTCACCGGTGCCCTGGATCTCCGGGATGGTCTTGAGCTCCTTCACCGGGAACTCGGCCACGGTGATGGTGAACTGGGTCGACGCCGTGCCCGGGGTGGGCGAGCTCGAGTCGGTGACCGTGGCGGTCACGGTCGACGAGCCGACGGTGGTCGGAGTGCCGGACACGACACCAGCCGAGCTGACGTTGACGCCGTCAGGCAGGCCGGTCGCCGACCAAGAGTACGGCGTGGTGCCGTCGGTGGCAGCGAGCGTGAACGGCGTCATCGCGCGACCCTGGTAGGCAGTCTTGTTGCCCGGGTTGGTGGCCGCGACGGGCAGCACCTCGGGGTAGCGGTTCGTTGTGTTCTTGGGAGTGGGAGCGCCGATGACGAAGTCGGCCCCGTTGTTGTCCGACTCAGTGCCGGGGGTCGGCGTGCGCGAGGCCGACGTCGCGTTGGCCGTACCGCTCGCGGTGGCGGTCTCGTAGCTGCCCGCCGCGACACCCAGGAAGTCGACGATCGCCGCGTTGGGCGTCGCGAGCACGTTGCCAGCAGGCGGGTTCTGGGCGGTCGTGGTGTTGGCCAGCCACACCTGGAAAGCGGTGCCCGACATCGCGATCGTGCCGGTCACGTCGGCCGTCGGCAGGTCCGGCAGCGTCGTGCCGGCGCCGGTCGCCTCGCGGACGAGGAAGTACCCCTTGGCCGGGACGGTTCCGTTCAGCGTGGTGATGCCGCTCGCCGCGGGCGCGGAGGTGCTTCCCGAGGACCGGTACTGGATCGACCAGTTGGTCATGGTGATCGGGTTGTCCGTCGGGTTGAAGATCTCCACGAAGTCTGCGCGGTAGGGCGCGCCGCCGTTGCCACCCCCTCCGTAGGCCTCGGAGATCACCAGGTGATTCGCCTCGGCGGCAGATGCCGGCGCGGTGAAGCCCACCGCCAGCGGGGCGGCCACGAGGGCCATCAATGTCGTCAGGTTGAGCGCTGTGCGGAGCGTGCGTGAAGACAAGTCGATAGCCCTTTTGTCAGGGGCCGCGTGGGGGGACGAGCGGCGGCCGCTGCCGAAGACTAAGGGGCCCGACCGACAATCGGTGACGAAGGTGCCCACAGTCTCCGGGGACATTTTCGTGAACATTGGCCGTAGTCGCCCGGGGTCTCGTGACTCCTGTGACGGGTGTGATCTGGCGGGTTATCGTCGTCCGGTGCTCCGACGCCCCGCCGCCGTTCTCGCCCTCTGCCTCGTGGGCCTCCTGCTCCCGCAGACTCCCACCGCGACCGCCGCGACCGAGGCCCGGCAGCGCGCGACCCCGCAGGTGCAGGTGACCTCCTGGAGCTCGTACGCCGACTTCAAGGCCGGCACCCGCCGCGGCCTCAAGCTGGGCCGCGGGAGCGTCTCGCTGCTCAAGCCCAAGCGCCGCACGATCGCCGGTCGGTCGTACGACGCCGGCACCTGGACCTCACCGTGGGCCACCCCCGGCTTCGGCGCGACCGCCCTGATCCCCACCTGGGAGGCCACCACCCCGGGCAAGAGCCTGGTGCGCGTCGAGGTCCGCGGCCGCGCGGCGGACGGCACCACTGGCAGCTGGGACACGGTCGCCGACTGGTCGCGGCTCAACAAGCGCCTCCCGCGCACGACGCACTCCGGGCAGGCCGACGACCTCGGCCGGGTCAGCGTCGACACCTGGTACGCCACCTCGTCCGTCGCGTCGTGGCAGGTCCGCGTGACCCTCCTCCGCCCGGCGGGCACCACCCAGCCGGTCAGCCTCGAGCGCGTGGGCGCCGTGGCCAGCGTCGACGCAGCCGCCGCGCGGCCCACGTCGCAGCCCGGCCCCGGCGTGGGCACGGTCCTGCCCGTGCCGACGTACTCCCAGATGGTGCACTCCGGCCACTACCCGCAGTGGGGCGGTGGCGGCGAGGCGTGGTGCTCGGCCACCTCGACCGCGATGGTGCTCGCCTACTACGGCATCGCGCCGGCGCCGGCGGGCATCGCGCCCGGCCACGTGGACGCCGCGGTCGACTACACCGCGAAGATGGTCTACGACCACGGCTACGACGGCACCGGCAACTGGGCCTTCAACACCGCCTACGCCGCGACCCTCGTCGCGGGCGACTCCTACGTCACCCGGATGCGCGACCTGCGCGAGGCCGAGGACTACATCGTCGCCGGAGTGCCGCTCGTCGTGTCGATCGCCTTCGGCCGCAACCAGCTCACCGGCGCGCCGATCTCGATGAGCAACGGCCACCTGCTGGTCATCGTCGGCTTCGAGCCCGACGGCGACGTCGTCGTCAACGACCCCGCGGGCGCGACCAACGCCGCCGTGCGCCGCGTCTACGACCGCGCGCAGTTCGAGCGGATCTGGATCGCGGCCTCCGGCGGGACGGCGTACGTCATCCGCAACAGCTAGCGCTAGCTCGCACTGATCTCGATCGTGTGCAGCCCGGTCGCGCCGTCCGGGTCCGGAGCGCGTACGACGCTGGTCTGGACGTCGCCGTCCTTGCCGGTCGCCCGCACCCGGAGCTCGTGGTCGCCCTCGGGCACGTCGACCGTCACGGCCCACTGCACCCACGTGTCGACCGACGGGACCTTGCCGAGCTCGGCCTTCTGCCACGGCCCGCCGTCGACCTGCACCTCGACCGCCGCGATGCCGGTGTGCTGGTGCCAGGCGACGCCGCCGACGGAGACCTGGCCGGCCTCGACGTCGTCGCCCGAGCGGGGCACGTCGATGCGCGAGGCGATCTTGACCGGCCCCTCGGCCGACCAGCCCTTCGTGGTCCAGTAGCCCACCGCCTTGTCGAAGGTGGTGACCTCGAGGTCGACGACCCACTTCGTGGCCGAGACGTAGCCGTAGAGCCCGGGCACCACCGTGCGCACCGGGAAGCCGTGCTCGATCGGCAGCGGCCGGCCGTTCATCGCCACCGCCAGCATCGCGTCGCGCTCGTCGGTCAGCACCTCGAGCGGCGTCGCGCAGAACCAGCCGTCGTGCGAGGTCTGCAGCACGCAGTCGGCCTCGTCGCTGATGCCGAGGCCGGACAGCAGCGTCGCCAGCCGTACGCCGCTCCAGCGGGCGTTGCCCACCAGTCCCCCGCCGACCTCGTTGCTGACGCAGTTGAGGGTGATCCACGACTCCGTCATCGGCCGCGCGACGAGCTCCGAGTAGGTCAGGTTCAGCTCGCGCTCGACCAGGCCGTGGATGCGCAGCGACCACTCCTCCGGCTCGATGGTCGGCTTCGCGATGGTGGTGTCGATCAGGTAGAAGTCCTCGTTCGGCGTCTGCCACGGTGCGATCCCGGCCAGCCCGAGCGAGGTGTCCGCCGGCGCCTGGCGTCGCGTCACGCCCGGGATCCGCAGCAGCCGTCGGCTGGTCTCCACGTGGCGGCGCCCGGCGCCGACCAGCCGTCCGGTGACGGCGATGCCCAGGGAGGCCACCGAGACGACGCCGGCGACCATCAGGAACACGCGGCGCTCGCGCGACCCGAGCTCGGGCCGCCGCTGCTCGCGGCGCAGCGCGTCGGTGAGTGCGGAGTGGACGGTGATCCAGGTCAGGAGCCCGACGACCACGGGCAGGGAGTCGACGGGGCCGGCGCCCCGCTGGGAGACCACGGCCACCAGGCCGATGCCTGCCAGCACGGTCCACACCACGACCGGCAGCCACCACGTCCGGCGGGCGAGCACGCCCGCGAAGGCGAAGCAGGCCAGCAGGAGGACCACGATGCCGGCGACCAGCGCCGGCTTGTCGAGGTGCCCCAGCACCGAGATCGCCCGCTCGGCCACCGCGCCGGGGGTGAGCCGGATGACCAGCTCCGCGACCGCGACGACCGGCGACTCACGGATGGTGAGCACCATCGCCGTGGCATAGCTGGTGGCGAGCCCGGCGAGACCGGCGAGGATGCCGGCCAGTGCCCAGGGTGGGCGGCGAGTGGTCACCGGTCCATTGTGTCGCGCCCTCGGGCATGATGCCGACGTGACGTCCTTACAGTCCGCGAACAGCATCCGCATCGGCATCGGCACCGACGTCCACCGGCTCGTGCCGGGCGTCCCGATGCACCTCGCGGGACTGGCATGGCCGGACGAGCCGGCCGGTCTCGACGGCCACTCCGACGCCGACGTCGCCGCCCACGCCGCCTGCGACGCGCTCTTCTCCGCCGCCGGCATCGGTGACCTGGGCACCAACTTCGGCACCTCCGAGCCCGAGTGGGCCGGGGCCTCAGGGGCGACGCTGCTCGCCGAGGCCGCGCGTCGCGTCCGCGCCGCCGGCTGGGAGATCGGCAACGTCGCCGTGCAGGTGATCGGCAACGTGCCGCGCCTCGGGTCGCGCCGCGACGAGGCGGCCGCCGCGCTCTCCGCCGCAGTCGGCGCCCCCGTCAGCGTGTCCGCGACCACCACCGACGGGCTCGGCCTCACCGGCCGCGGCGAGGGCGTGGCCGCCATCGCCACCGCGCTCCTGACGAGCTGACGCCCCCGGCCCGAGCGGCCGCCCCGGGGCCTGCCCGACCCTCCTCCAGCCACGCCCAGTGGTCTGGAGTTCTCGTGCTGCCCCTTGTGCGCCGTGACATCGGTCACCTACAGTCTGGTCAAACGTGACGACCATACGCACATATGTGCATAGGAGACTCGATGACCACCACCCCCGGGGCCGACCACGAGACCGCGAGCCACGCGCTGCTGACCATGTGGACCATCCGTCGCTTCGAGGAGGCCGTCGACGACCTGTTCGCGCGCGGCCTGATGCACGGCACGATGCACCTCTCGATCGGCCAGGAGGCCTCGGCCACCGGCGCGTGCCTGGCGCTGCGCACCGACGACGCGATCACCTCCACCCACCGCGGCCACGGCCACTGCATCGCCAAGGGCGCCGACCTGACGCGGATGATGGCCGAGCTGCTGGCGAAGGAGACCGGCTACTGCCGCGGTCGCGGCGGCTCGATGCACATCGCCGACACCGCGACGGGCAACCTGGGCGCCAACGGCATCGTCGCCGGTGGCATCCCGATCGCGGCGGGTGCCGCCCTCGCCTTCCAGCTGCGCGGCGAGGACCGCGTCGTCGCGTGCTTCTTCGGCGACGGCGCCGCCAACGAGGGCGCCTTCCACGAGGCCGTCAACCTCGCCGCGATCTGGAAGCTCCCGGTCGTGTTCATCTGCGAGAACAACAAGTACGGCATGTCCTTCTCCACCGAGAAGTCCTTCGCGATCGAGCACATCTCCGAGCGCGGGGCCGCGTACGGCATCCCCGGCGTGACCGTCGACGGCAACGACCTCGACGCGGTCTTCGACGCCGTGAGCACCGCGGTCGCCCGGGCCCGCGCCGGCGAGGGACCGACCCTCGTGGAGAACGTGACCTACCGCTGGAAGGGCCACAGCAAGTCCGACAAGAACCTCTACCGCACGAAGGAGGAGATCGCGGAGTGGCGTGCCCAGGACCCGATCCTCCGCTTCGAGGCGCAGGTCAAGGAGTCCGGCCTGCTGACCGACGAGGAGGTGCAGGCGATCCGCACCCGCGCGATGGAGGACATGCGCGAAGCCGTGCGCCAGGCCAACGCCGCCCCCGATGCCGATCCGTCCGACCTCCTCGACGCGGTCTTCGCGCGAGCCTGACCGCGACCCCCTGAAAGCAGGAGCACCCCCGTGACCAGCACCCAGACCGAGACCGGCACCGACCGCGTCATCACCTACTCCGAGGCCGTCCGCGAGGCGATCGCCCAGTCCATGGAGGCCGACGACCGGGTCTTCATGCTCGGCGAGGACATCGGCGTGTACGGCGGCGCGTTCGGCGTCAGCGGCGACCTCTACCACCGCTTCGGCGCCGACCGGATCCGGGACACCCCCATCTCCGAGCTCGGCATCGTGGGCGCCGCCGTCGGTGCCGCCCTGGCGGGCATGCGCCCGATCGTGGAGATCCAGTTCTCCGACTTCACCAACCAGGCGATGGACCAGATCGTCAACCAGGCCGCCAAGATCCACTACATGCTCGGTGGCGCCATGTCGGTGCCGATGGTGCTGCGCGCGCCGCTCGGCTCCGGCACGGGCGCGGCAGCCCAGCACTCCCAGAGCCTGGAGGCATGGTTCGCCCACGTGCCCGGCCTCAAGGTGGTCATGCCGGCCACCGCGGCCGACGCCAAGGGCCTGCTGCTCGCCGCCATCGACGACCCCAACCCGGTCATCGTGCTGGAGCACAAGCTGCTCTACCGCACGTCCGGCCCCGTGCCGGAGGAGGCCGTGCGCGTCCCCCTCGGCCAGTCCGCCGTACGACGCCGGGGCGAGCACCTCACGATCGTCGCCACCGGCGTGATGGTCTCCCGCTCACTCGAGGCCGCCGAGCTCCTCGCCCAGGACGGCATCGACGTCTCGGTCATCGACCCGCGGACGCTGACCCCGCTCGACGACGCCCCGATCCACGAGGACGTCTCGCGCACCGGTCGCGCCCTCCTCGTGCAGGAGGCACCCGGACACGTCGGCTTCACCGCCGAGCTGTCCGCCCGCATCGCCGAGTCCCCCACGATCTACCGCCTGCTGGCTCCGGTCCGCCGCCTCAGCGGGCTCGACGCGCCGATCCCCTACGCACCGCAGCTGGAGCGCGCGTCTGTCCCGCAGGTGGAGGACATCGTCGAGGCCGCCACGACCCTCATGAAGGAGTCCTGATGGCGCGGCTCGCGATCCGGATGCCCAAGATGTCGATGACGATGACCGAGGGCGAGGTCAACGAGTGGATGGTGCGCGTCGGAGACGAGGTCTCCGAGGGCGACGTCGTCTGCGAGGTGATGACCGACAAGGTCGACATGGAGGTCGAGAGCACCGTCTCCGGCACCCTCGTCGAGATCGTGGTCGAGTCCGGCACGGTCGCCGTCGGCGAGCCCATCGGCTGGGTCGAGGGCGAGGACACCGGCGGTGGCTTCGGCGACCTGCTGGCCGAGTCCGCACCCGAGCCGGCTGCCGCCGAGGCCGAGCCCGTACCCGCGGCCCCCGAGCCGGTCGCCGAGGCCCCGGCCCCCACCTCGACCGGCCCTGTGGCAGCCGTTCCCCGGGCGCGTGCCCTGGCCCGCGAGCACGGCGTCGACCTGGCGACCGTCACCGGCACCGGCCCCGACGGGCTGGTTCGCGTGCCCGACGTCGAGCAGCTGACCCGGCCCGCGCCGGCGGCTCCCCCGCCGCCCACCCCGGCGGCGGCGCCGGCCGCGCCGGCCGCACCCGCTGCGTCGCTCGACCGCACCGCGAAGATCCGGGCCGCGGTCGCCCGCAAGATGACCGAGAGCGCGGCCGTGCCCCAGTTCACGGTCTGGCGCGACGTCCTTCTCGACACCGCGAACGCCCGGCGCGACGGCATCTCCTGGACCACGGTCCTCCTGCAGGCGTACGCCGCCGCCCTCCGCGAGGTGCCCGAGCTGCTCTCCCGCTGGGACGTCGCGACGTCCACCGCGGCCCCGAGCGGACCTCCCGCCATCGCCCTCGCCGTGGCGACGCCGGGCGGTCTCATGGTCCCGGTGTTCACCGAGCCCGACGCCCGCGACCCCCGCGAGCTCGACGCCGAGGTCAAGGCCGTGGTGGCTGCGGTGCACGCGGGCCGGCTCGACCCGTCGTACCTCGGGCTCGCCAACGGCGCGCTGTCCAACCTCGGCGGCCTCGGCGTGGACCGGTTCCAGGCGCTCGTGACGCCGCCGCAGGCGAGCGTGCTGGCGCTGGGGTCCATCGCCCAGCGGCCCGTCGCGGTGCCCGGAGGCGTCGGGCTGGCCCTGTCGGTCACGGCCGGACTCACGGTCGACCACCGGGTCGGCGACGGCGCCCACGCGGCCCAGCTGCTCCAGGCGTTCGTCAGCCGTCTGGACCACGCCTGACACGCGGACGCTGACCCTTGACGTGACCCACATCACATGCTCTGATATGCGCACAAATGTGATCCAACTCCGCACAGAGGTGACAATGCCGAACCCCCGTGATCCGTCGATGCTGCTGGCAGCCGCCCGGCTGTACTACCAGCACGGCCGGTCGCAGGCGGAGGTCGCCGAGGCGCTGGGCACCAGCCGGAGCAACGTCTCGCGGATGCTGAGCGAGGCGCTGCGCCAGTCGATCGTCGAGATCCGCATCAACGACCCGGAGGGCCGGGTCACCGAGCTCGAGGACGAGCTGCGCTCGCGGTTCGGGCTCAGCGAGGTGCGGGTGGCCCACACCCGCAACGTGCCCGGCCTGCGCGTGGAGGACGCGGTCGGCTCCCAGGCCGCCCGCCTGCTGCTCGACGAGCTCAAGGACTCGATGACCGTGGCGCTGTCGTGGGGCCACGCCCTCCAGGCGATGGTCTACGCGACGACGGCCGACCAGGAGCACCACCGGCTCACGCTCGTCCAGCTGGTCGGCGGTCTGTCCTCGATCAGCAACGAGATCAGCGGCCAGGAGCTGGTGCGCGAGCTCGCGGTGCGCCTCGGCGCGGAGTACCGCTTCCTCCACGCGCCGGCGACGCTGGAGAGCGTCACCTCGCGCGACGCGCTGCTCGCCGAGCCGTCGATCGGCGCGGCCCTCGACGACGCCAACCGCGCCGACATCGCCTTCATCGGGATCGGCACCCCGACCCACGGCTCGTCGTCGGCGATCCTGGAGTCGCTCAACCTGACCCAGGCCGAGCGCGACGAGTTCTGGGCGCACGAGCCGGCCGGCGACGTCGCGGCCCGCTACTACAACGCGCAGGGCGCCCCGATCCGCGGCGTCGTGGACGACCGCGTCCTCGGCATCAGCCTCGAGGGCCTGCTCGAGATCCCCAACGTCGTCGGCGTCGCCTCGGGACGTGCCAAGACGCCGGGCGTCCTCGGCGCCCTGCGCGGACGCATCATCGACTCCCTCGTCTGCGACGAGGCACTCGCCCGGAGCGTGCTCAGCGCCGCGGGCTCCCCCACCGGAGGCACGCAATGAACCCTGGATTCATCATCATCGGCGCCCTCGTGGCCGGGTGGCTGGTGCAGATCTACTTCACCTACCGCCAGTCCATGGCCTTCAACGACGACGTACGCCGCCTGCGCGGGTCCGGGACGGTCAGCGTCGGCGTCGGCGGCAACCGCTACAAGGGCCGTCGTGCGTTCGTCGCCATCGCGGTCGACGACGCCGGCGTGGTCCGCGACGCGATCACCCTGGGCGGCCTCACCACCTTCGCCCGGGCGAAGTCGCTCCCCGGCCTCCTCGGCGTCAAGGTCTCTGTCCTGCGCGGCGACCGCGCGCTCCCCCACGTCTCGCCGTCGCAGCGCCTGGCAGCACGCCAGGCCGCTGAGCTGTACGGCGCAGCACGCACGACGGTCCGGGCCACCGTGTAACAGCAACACCCCAGCAACACCACAGACCGGCTCCGGGGTGGAGCCCGGACCGGCCTGTGGGTCAGACATCGAGCGGACGCGTCCGCCGGTGAAACAGATGCCGGGCAAGCATCACGACCAGGTTCAACAAGAGCCGACTCGACAGGAGCAATCATGCCATTCACCCCCATGGCGCTGGCGGGCCTCCCGCTGGCCGCCGACACCCCGACGGTCGACCCGCCGACCGGTGTCTTCGGCGCCCTCGCCGACGCCGCCAGCTGGTTCATCGGCCTCTTCCAAGCCGGTGGCGAGACCTTCATGGGCCTCGTGACCGGCATCATCCCGACGCTGATCGTGCTGCTGACCTTCGTCAACGCGCTGATCCGGATGATCGGTCCCGAGCGGATCGACAAGCTCGGCGAGGTCGCGGCCCGCCCGGGGCTGCAGTACTACCCGGTCCGCTACCTGCTGCTGCCGGTGCTGTCGGTGTTCTTCCTGACCAACCCGATGGCGTACACGATGGGCCGTTTCCTCCCGGAGAAGTACAAGCCCGCCTTCTACGACTCGGCCGTGAGCTTCGTGCACCCGATCACCGGCATCTTCCCGCACGCCAACGCCGGTGAGCTGTTCGTCTACCTCGGCATCGCGGCCGGCATCACCACGCTCGGCCTCAACACCAGCGACCTCGCCGTGCGCTACCTCATCGTCGGCCTCGTGGTGATCTTCATCCGCGGCGTGCTGACCGAGATCATCACCACGCGCATGCTGGCGCGTCGCACCACGAACGAGGAGGTCGCGGCATGAGCACCACCACCGAGACGAAGTCCGGCGGCGGCATGGACGGCCTCAACAAGGTCCTCGTCAAGATCGGCACGACCGTCGGCGGCGTCGTCGGCACGCTCTACCAGGCCGGCCGCGACACCATCGACACCGTCATCCGCAACATCCTGCCGTTCATGGCCTTCATCGCGGTCCTGATCGGCATCATCACCAAGACGGGCCTGGGCGACTGGCTCGCCCACGTCATCGAGCCGCTCGCCGGCAGCCTCGTCGGCCTGCTCGCGATCAGCATCTTCTGCGCACTGCCGGTGCTCTCGCCGGTGCTCGGCCCCGGTGCCGTCATCGCGCAGGTCGTCGGCGTGCTGCTCGGCACCCGGATCGGCGAGGGCGACATCGCCCCGCAGTACGCCCTCCCGGCCCTGTTCGCGATCGACCCGCAGGTCGGCTGCGACTTCATCCCCGTCGGCCTCGCCCTCGGCGAGGCCGAGCCGGAGACCGTCGAGGTCGGCGTGCCTGCCGTCCTGATCTCCCGGCTCATCACGGGACCGCTGTCGGTCGTCATCGCGTACTTCGCGAGCTTCGGCCTCTACAGCAGCAGCAACTGAGGCTCCCGGTCCGGTCGGCGTCCACGCCGGCCGGACCGGGTCACCACCCGATCACCGACCACAGGAGAACCCATGAGCGAGTACAAGTCCGTCACCGTCAGCAAGGGCCGCGGCGGCTGGGGCGGTCCGCTGACCATCCTGCCCACCGACGAGCGCCCCCTGGTCGCCTCGATCACCGGCGGTGGCATCCACCCCGTCGCCCAGCGCATCGCCGACCTCACCGGCGGCGAGGCCTTCGACGGCTTCAAGTCCTCGGCCCCCTTCGACAAGATCGCGGTCGCCGTCATCGACTGCGGCGGCACCGCCCGCGTGGGCGTCTACCCCATGAAGAAGGTGCTCACCGTCGACGTGCACGCCACCAGCCCTGCCGGCCCGCTGGCGCAGTTCATCACCGAGGAGCTCTTCGTCTCCGGCGTGAAGCCCGAGGACGTGCAGGAGGCGTGAGCACCAGCACCACCGTCTACGACACCACGGTGACCGCCGTGGGCGAGCAGGTCCCCGCCTTCCTCGAGCACGGCATCCTCATCTTCTTCAGCGACCAGGCGCCCGCCGAGCTGCACGACATCTCGGTCCTCCACCACGTCACCGTCGACGACGACGGCCCCCGGCCCGGCGACCTCGTCCACCTCGGCGAGGAGATCCTCGAGGTGCTCGCGGTCGGCGACGTCGTACGCGACAACCTGCTCAACCTCGGCCACATGGACATCAAGGCCGACGGCCTCACCGAGGCCAAGCTCCCCGGCGACGTGTGCGTCCGCAAGGGCCCCCTCCCCCTCCTGGCGTCGGGCGACGCCTTCCGCATCACCCGCCCCACCACCCCCGAACAGGATTGACATGAGCTATCGAGACAGGCTCCAGCACCGGCTGGACGAGACGGGCCGCCCCCTGCGGGTCGGCCTCGTGGGCGCGGGGCAGATGGGCCGCGGCTTCGCAGCGCAGCTGCTCCGGATGCCCGGCATCACGCTGTCCGCCGTGCTGGACGTCCAGCATGACCGCGCCGTCGAGGCGCTGACCCAGGCGGGCATCACCCCGACGGACGCCCCCGACGCGGAGTCGGCCGTGGCCGCCATCGAGGGCGGCGGCAGCATCGCCCTCACCAGCGTCGACCGGCTGGCGGGGCTCCCCCTCGACGTCGTCGTCGAGGCCACCGGCGTGCCCGAGGTCGCGGTGTCCGTCGCCGTCCAGGCCCTGGCCGCCGGGATCAGCGTCGCCACCTTGACGGTGGAGGCCGACGTCACCGTCGGTCGCTACCTCGCGCAGCTCGCCGACGAGTCGGACGCCGTCTACTCGGTCTGCCGCGGCGACGAGCCCGTCGAGACCAAGATCCTCGTGGACTACGCGCGCGACCTGAACTTCGAGGTCATCTGCGCCGGCAAGGGCAAGAACAACCCACTCGACCCCTACGCGACCCCCGAGTCGCTGACCGAGCGCGCCGCCCAGAAGCAGATGAACCCGAAGATGCTCACCAGCTTCGTCGACGGCTCGAAGGCCATGATCGAGATGGCGTCGCTGGCCAACACGACCGGGCTCGGCGTCAGCAAGCGTGGCATGCACGGCCCGCCGTCGTCGGTCGCGACGCTCCACGAGACATTTGCCCTGACGAAGGACGGCGGGATCATCGAGCAGGCCGGCGTCGTCGACTACTGCACCGGCGACGTGGCCCCCGGCGTCTTCGTCATCATCCGCACCGACGACCCCTACGTGCACCACGAGATGACGTACCTCCAGATGGGCGACGGGCCGTACTTCGCCCTCTACCGCCCCTACCACCTGGCCAGCATCGAGGCGCCGCTCACGGTCTACGAGATCGTGCTCGACAAGCGCCCCAGCCTGACCTCCGAGCACTGGACCGCCGAGGTGGGCGCCCAGTCCAAGCGGGCGCTCAAGGCCGGCGAGCGGATCGACGGCATCGGCGGGATGATGGTCCGCGGCCTGATCGACGCGGCCGACGACTTCGCCCGCGACGGGCTGGTGCCGCTGGGCGTGCTCGCCGGTGCCACGCTCAAGCGCGACGTCCCGGTCGACCACACGCTGACCTACGACGACGTGGAGCTCGACGAGTCCGCGCTCATCGTGCGGATGCGCCGCATCCAGGAGGCGATGGGCAAGGACGGCAGCAGCGCGCCGACGCTCGCCGACCTGGTCGCCCAGATCGCCGGGTGAGCCTCGTCGGCACGGGACTCGACGCGAAGGGAGGGGTACGCCGGGCGCTAGGCTCGCGCGGTGCCCCTCCCCCCGCCGATCCGTGCCGCGGTCGTGATGCTCGCGGCCGGCGAGGGCCGACGCAGCGGGCACCACACCAACAAGGTGCTGCTGCCCCTGGCAGGTCGGGGCGTGTTCACCTGGTCCATCCACTCAGCGCGCAGGCTCGCGTCGGTGACCCACAGCGTGCTGGTGATCCGCGAGGACGACCGGGAGGCCGTGATGGCGACCCTCGACCGTGAGGTCGGCCCGCCCGACGTCACCGTCGTCGTCGGGGGCGACAGCCGGCACAGCTCGGAGTGGCAGGCGCTCCAGGCGCTCGCCCCCGCCATCGAGGCCGGCGAGATCGACGTCGTGGTCATCCACGACGCGGCACGACCCCTGGCGGTGACCACGCTGTTCTCCTCGGTGATCGACGCGGCGGTCGAGCACGGCGGCGCCATCCCGGTGCGCGACCAGGGCCACCTCACCGCCCTCGACCACGGTGAGCAGCCACCCGACCGCGTCGTGGCCGTGCAGACGCCCCAGGCCTTCCGCGCCGGTCCGCTGCTCGAGGCCTACCGCCTCGCCGACGCCGACGGCTTCGTCGGCACCGACACGGCCAGCTGCATGGAGCGCTACACCGACGTCCCGGTGTTGTGCGTGCCGGGCGACGCGGGCAACATCAAGATCACGTTCCCCGAGGACCTCTTCCTCGCCGAGCGGCTGCTCGCCAAGGCCGACTACGACCTCTCCGGCCGGCAGCGCCACCACCGACGGGAGTCCGCGATGTCCCACCTGCGCGACCTCCTGCCCCACGGCGCCCACGCGGACCCGACATGAGCACCAACGAGGCCGAGCTGCACTGCGAGGTCTGCAACCAGCTCACCGACCACGAGCTCCACTACACCGGCCGGCTGCTCGACTCCGTGCGTTGCACGCAGTGCGGCACCCACGTCGAGCTGTCCTCGCGCGCGCTGATCCCGGCGTACGCCCTGGACCTCGAGCAGCGCGTGCTCAGCAAGCCGCGGCGGATGCTGCGGCGCGTCGCGCGCGACCCCGTCGGCTACCTGCGGCAGCTGCCCCGCGCGGTGCTGCGGCAGCCGCGGAAGTTCCTCAGCGAGTTCCGGGGCCTGCTGCGTCGCTGACCGGCTCGCGGCGCGTCCGCCGGGCGAGCTCGTCGACGCACTCGAGCAGGTTGACCGACGACGCGTCGTCGACGCGCCGGGCCAGTGAGGGCGCCCGGACGAGCTCGACCCGGCCGCGGTCGCGGAGCCAGCCGGCGAGCCGCGCGAAGTCGTCGACCGGCGGCCGCTCGTCGGCGGCCACGGCTGCGGCGAGCACGTCGGGGGCGATCACAGCGGGCGAGACCAGCGCCGCCAGGCCCTCACGGTCGATCGTGCCCTGGATGCGCGAGTCCACGACGGTCTTCACGGTGTCGGTCACGGGCCGGTAGGCCAGCACGGACGCGTCGGGGCGGTCAGCACCGGTGCGCACGCTGCGCAGGAAGTCGGCGGACGCGAGCGGGCAGAGCGCGTCGTGGACCAGCAGGCCGGCGGAGGTGTCGCGGGCCTGCAGGTCGTCCCACCACCCCGATCCGGCGCGGACCTCGGCGTCGAGGCCCGCGTGCCGCACCTCGCGCACCACGCGGTCGAGGTCGGCCACGTCGACGGCGACCACCAGCTCCGCCGCGCCGGAGGCGGCGAGCGAGCGGAGGGCGTGGAGGTAGAGCGGGGCCTTGTGCAGCGAGGCGAAGGGCAGCCCGTCGCGACCGGCCATCGCCAGCACACCGGGCATGGCGGCGCTCATGCGGTCTCGTCGGACGCAGGCGTCGTACGAGCCTCGAGCGCGGCGACGTCGTCGGCCGAGGCGACCCGGGCAGCGGAGGCGGGCGCGACGACGCGCTCGACGGTGAAGCTGTCGGCCAGCCGGGCCAAGAGCGCCTCGAAGTCGGCGGACGGCAGCTCGTCGAGCCCGGCGACGACCGACGCCGGCAGGACGACGGGCGAGAGCACGGCGCCGTCGTCGGCGACGCCCACGACGACGTGGCCCGAGGTGACCGCTCGCTCGACGCAGTCGGCGATGAAGGCGGCGGGGGTCATCGGGCACAGGGAGTCGTGCACGACGAACGGCTCGCCGCTGTCGACGAGGCCCGCCCACTGGGTGCCGAGGTCCACGGCGGTGACGCGCGCGTCGCCGAGCGCCCAGGCCGCGCACGCGACCAGGGACTCCCCGTGGATGAGGAGGTACGGCAGCGAGCCGCGCGCCTCGTCCACGACCGTGCCCAGGGAGGGGGTCGGCTCGTCGGTGTCGTCGGTGCTCATGGCGGGGTCACGCTATCGGGCGGCGGCGTGAGACGACTCGACCCCCGGCACGGGACGTGCGCCGGGGGTCGAGTCGGTGGTGCGGTGGATCAGGAGGCGAGGACCTCGTCGAGCATGGCCTCGGCCTTGTCCTCGTTGGTCTTCTCCGCCAGGGCCAGCTCGGAGACGAGGATCTGGCGCGCCTTGGCCAGCATCCGCTTCTCGCCCGCCGACAGGCCCCGGTCACGCTCGCGGCGCCAGAGGTCGCGGACGACCTCGGAGACCTTCATGACGTCGCCGGAGTGCAGCTTCTCCAGGTTGGCCTTGTAGCGGCGCGACCAGTTGGTGGGCTCCTCGACGTGGGCGGCCCGCAGCACGTCGAAGACGCGGTCCAGGCCCTCCTTGTCGACGACGTCACGGACGCCGACGAGGTCGAGGTTGCAGGCCGGCACGCGAACGACCAGGTCCTGCTGGGCGACGATCCGGAGGACGAGGTACTCGCGGTCCTCTCCCTTGATCGTCCGCGTCTCGATCTCCTCGATGACTGCGGCCCCGTGATTGGGATAGACGACCGTTTCGCCAACGGTGAAAGTCATATGTTCAGTTCCCCTTCCTAGGTGTCCATTCTAACACGGGTTCGAATGGGCACCCGACGCGTTTCCGCAGGTCAGAGGCCACATGCGGGCTTGACAGATGGCATGTTCCTGTGGTGCGACCCACGTCACGACCCACCCCTTGGGACATACTTCGGCCCATGCCGACGCCCCCTGCGCTGCTCCTCCTCCGTGCCGCGCACCCCCGCCAGGCCCTGGCCACCGCGACGGCCCTGGCGACGGCGGCGGCCGTGGCCGGACGCCCCCTGCGCGAGGTCGCGTTGGTCGCCGCCACTGTGCTCGTGGGGCAGTCGGTGCTGGGTTGGGCCGACGACCTGGCCGACCGCCGGAGCGACCGGCGGCACCGCCCCGACAAGCCGCTGGCCGACGACCGGCTCGACCCGGGGACGGTCTGGTTCGCGCTCAGCTGCGCGGTCCTGCTCGTCGTACCCCTCGCGATCGCCAACGGCCGCAGCGCCGGGCTGGCGTACCTCTCGCTCCTGGTCGTCTCCGCGGCCGGCGACTGGCTGCTGCACGCGCGGCCGGTGTCGTTACTGCCGTGGATGGTGAGCTTCTCGTTCTACCCGGCCTTCCTCGCCTACGGCGGCTGGGACGGGGTCGGTACGACGACGCCGCCCACGCCGGCGATGGTCGGCCTGGCTGCCCTGCTCGGCCTGGGCGTGCACCTGCTCGTCGCGCTGCCCGGGCTGGTGCACGACCACGAGGCCGGCGAGCGTTCGCTCCCGCTGGTGCTCGCGCTGCGCATCGGCACCCCCCGGCTGCTGGTCGCGGCGGGGGTGTTCACGGCCCTCGTCGTGGTCGCGATCCTGATCACAGGGCGGAGCGTCGGGCTGACCTGAGCCGACGCTAGGCTGTGGGCCATGCAGCTTCGACCTCTCGCGACCGCCGCGGCGGTTCTCGCGCTCGCCGTGCCGCTGACCTCGTGCGGCTTCGACTACGCGACCGAACGTGACTACACCCCCGCCGGCGGTGCCAACAACCGCTCGGGCGACGTCGACATCCTCTCCGCCGTGGTCGTCTCCGCGGCCGAGGGCTCCGGCACGTTCGTGGCCTCGCTGTCCAACAACGAGGTCGACGCCGAGCAGAGCTTCACCGGCGTCTCGGGCGACGAGGGCGCGGACGTCACGGCCGCCGACTTCGACCCGATCCCGATCGCGCCGGGCGGGCTGGTCAACCTGGCCGACCCGGCCGCCGACATCGTGCTCACCGGCGACTTCGCCGCGGGTGACTTCCTGCCGCTGGCGGTCGACTTCGGCAACGGCGAGCGGGTCCTGATCGAGGTCCCCGTCGTCGCCGACGACTTCGGCTACTGGGAAGGCATGGACGCGTCATGAGCTACACGCTGGTCCTGCTCCGCCACGGCGAGAGCGAGTGGAACGCCAAGAACCTGTTCACCGGCTGGGTCGACGTCGCGCTCACGGAGAAGGGTGAGGGCGAGGCCGTCCGCGGCGGCCAGCTGATCCGCGAGTCGGGCGTGCTGCCCGACGTCGTGCACACCTCCCTGCAGCGCCGCGCCATCAACACCGCGGCCCTCGCCCTCGACGCCGCCGACCGCCACTGGATCCCGGTGAAGCGGTCCTGGCGCCTCAACGAGCGCCACTACGGCGCCCTCCAGGGCAAGGACAAGAAGCAGACGCTCGAGGAGTACGGCGAGGAGCAGTTCATGCTCTGGCGCCGCTCCTTCGACACCCCGCCGCCACCTCTGGACGACTCCGACGAGTACTCCCAGTCCGGCGACCCGCGCTACGCCGACCTCGGCGACGAGCTGCCGCGCACCGAGTGCCTCAAGGACGTCATCGCGCGCTTCCTGCCCTACTGGGAGGCCGAGATCGTGCCCGACCTCCAGGCCGGCAAGACCGTGCTGGTGGCCGCCCACGGCAACAGCCTGCGGGCCCTGGTCAAGCACCTCGACGGCATCTCCGACGAGGACATCGCGGCCCTCAACATCCCCACCGGCATGCCGCTGGTCTACCGCCTCGACGAGTCGTTGAAGCCGACCGTCGCCGGCGGCGAGTACCTCGACCCCGAGGCCGCCGCCGAGGCCGCGGCCGCCGTGGCCAACCAGGGTCGCTGACGAATCCACGAGCGGTGGTCCACCCACATTCCTGACCACGGAAGTGTGGCTTGGCCACCGCCGCTTCGCGCGCCGTCGTACGACACGCGCCGGAGCGGTGGTCCACCCACATTCCTGACCACTGAAGTGTGGCTGGGCCACCGCCGCCTCGCGCGCCGTCGTACGACACGCGCCGGAGCGGTGGGCGAGCAGGACGCAGGCGCGGTGCAACGCCCCTCGCGCACGGCCCAGCGGGTGGAGGTCAGTCCTTGCCGGGCATGTCGCCCGTGACCACGAACACGACCCGGTTGGCGACCGAGACCGAGTGGTCGGCGATGCGCTCGTAGTAGCGACCGAGGAGCGCGATGTCGACCGCGGCCTCGACGCCGTGCTGCCAGTCGGCGGAGAGCAGCTCGGTGAAGCTGCGGCGGCGGAGCTGGTCCATCACCTCGTCGTCGCGGCCGAGCTCGATGGCGGCCTCGACGTCGCGGTCGATGATGATGCCGCGCACCCGGCGCACCATGTCCTCGGCCGTCTCGGCCATCCGCTCCATGGTCGGGCGCAGCTCGTCGGGCACGGCGATGGCCGGCACCCGGAGCCGGGCGATCTTGGCGACGTGGACGGACAGGTCGCCCATCCGCTCGAGCTCGCTCACCATCCGCAGCGCCGAGACGACGACCCGCAGGTCGCCGGCCACGGGCTGCTGGAGCGACAGGAGCTGGAAGGCCGTGTCGTCGACGCGCTCGCGGGCGGCGTCGATCGCCTTGTCGTTGCTGATCACCTGGTCGGCGGTGTGCACGTCGCCGGTCATCAGTGCCTTGGTGGCCTCGCGAACGGCGACCTCGACCTGTCCGCAGATCTCGGAGAGGTCGGCGAAGATGCCGTCGAGCTGGTCATGGAAAGCCTCACGCATGCGGGCACTGTAGGCACCGGAAGCGAACAGTTGTGCGTGAGCGATGAACGGCGCGTGAACACTCGGCGCCGGGCGTCCATCAGGGCTGGTCACGCATGCGGGTTGCGTACGATGGTGAGCGTGGATCCGACGATGCAGGCCGGGTTGGCCGCGATCATCGGGGCCATCGTGGCCGGTGGTGCAGTGCTCGCGTGGCACATCAGCGACCGCCAGCGCCACACCATGCCGGCGGTCGAGGAGCCGGTCGTGCAGGCCGGCGTGGCCGCGGTCCTGAGCATCCTGCGCTCGAGCGCGGTCGTCGTCGACGAGTCCGACCACGTCCTCAAGGCCTCCGCGCCGGCGTACGCCTTCGGGCTGGTGCGCGGCAACACCCTGGTCGTCCCCGAGCTGTTGGACACCATCGCCCAGGTCCGGCGCGACGGCCAGATCCGCGAGAGCGAGCTCGAGCTGCCCGCGGCTGACGGCGGCACGGCGCGCACGCTGACCGCCCGCGTCGCGCCGCTCGGCTCCCGTCTGGTGCTGGCCCTGGTCGAGGACCGGACGCGTGAGCGACGGGTCGAGGCCGTGCGGCGCGACTTCGTGGCCAACGTCAGCCACGAGCTCAAGACCCCGGTCGGTGCGATCCGGCTGCTCGCCGAGGCCGTCACCGACGCGTCCGACGACCCCGAGGCCGTCCAGCGCTTCGCCACCCGGATGCTCACCGAGAGCGACCGGCTCTCGCGGCTCGTGCAGCAGATCATCGAGCTGTCCCGCCTCCAGGGCAACGACCCGCTCGAGACCCCGGTGATGGTCGACCTCGACGCCGCAGTCACCACGGCTGTCGACACCAGCGCGATGGAGGCGGCCGCGAAGGAGATCTCGGTGGAGTCGCGCGGCGAGCACGGACTCGAGGTCTTCGGGTCGCAGGAGCAGATCGGCGCCGCGATCAGCAACCTGGTCGCCAACGCGGTCGCCTACTCCAACCAGGGCTCGCGCGTCGTGGTGACCACCCGCTCCGAGGGCGAGCAGGTGCAGATCTCGGTCGTCGACCAGGGCATCGGCATCCCGGCCGAGGACATCGACCGGATCTTCGAGCGCTTCTACCGCGTCGACCCCGCCCGCCACCGCTCCACCGGCGGCACCGGCCTGGGCCTCGCCATCGTCAAGCACGTCGCCGCCACCCACGGCGGCGACATCTCGGTGTGGTCGGTGCAGGGCCAGGGCTCGACCTTCACCCTGACACTCCCCCGCAACTCCCAGCCCGGCACCGGCCCCGGACGGACCACCACGCCTGTGGAGGTCGTCGTACCCCCGAAGCCGCAGGCGACCACCCCTGACCCCACACCCCGCAGAGAACAGCAGGAGACCAGCAGATGACCCGCGTACTCGTCGTCGAGGACGAAGAGAGCTACAGCGACGCACTCGCCTACATGCTCCGCAAGGAGGGCTACGAGGTGGCGATCGCGGCCGACGGCAACACCGCCCTCACCGAGTTCGACCGCTTCGGTCCCGACATCGTGCTCCTCGACCTGATGCTGCCCGGCGTCCCCGGCACCGAGGTGTGCCGCCAGATCCGGCAGTCCTCGTCGACGCCCGTGATCATGGTCAGCGCCAAGGACGACGAGGTCGACAAGGTGGTCGGCCTCGAGCTCGGCGCCGACGACTACGTCACCAAGCCCTATTCCCCGCGCGAGCTGGTCGCCCGGATCCGCGCTGTCCTGCGCCGCGGTACCGAGCCCGACCTGATGCCCGACACCCTCGAGGCCGGGCCGGTGCGGATGGACGTCGAGCGCCACGTCGTGACCGTCGACGGCTCCGAGCAGCGCCTGCCGCTCAAGGAGTTCGAGCTCCTGGAGATGTTCCTGCGCAACCCGGGTCGCGTGCTCACCCGCGGCCAGCTGATCGACCGCGTCTGGGGCTCCGACTACGTCGGCGACACCAAGACCCTCGACGTCCACGTGAAGCGCCTGCGCGCCAAGCTCGAGCCCGACCCGAGCGAGCCGAAGTACCTCGTCACCGTGCGCGGGCTGGGTTACAAGCTGGACCTCTGAAGCTGCCTGCTCGCCCGACTGCGAGGCGTGCCCTGAGGCGTGCCTCGCGGTCGTCATTCTCGGATCACCCCTTGACAGATGTGATGGACGTCATGTCACTATGGGAACGTTCCCGCTAACGTTCCTAAGGATGCGACATGACTCTCCCTCCCCTCGACCTCCGCGGCCTCACCCCTGCGCCTGTCACCCCCTTCACCGTCGACCTCGAGGTCGACTACGACGCCGTCGCACTGCTCACCAAGTGGTACGCCTCGCTGCCCGGCATCACCGGCCTCGTCTGCCTCGGCCACGCCGGCGAGGGCACCTACCTGACCGCCGACGAGCAGGTACGTGTCATCGAGACGATGGTCGAGCACGCCGGCGACGTGCCGATCATCGCCGGCATCACCGGCGAGGGCGACAAGGTCGCCGGCCTGGAGGCCGCGCGTGCCGTCTCCGCCGGCGCCCGGGCAGGCCTCCTCTACCCCTCGCACGGCTGGCTGCGCTTCGGCTACCAGGTCGGTTCGCCGCAGGAGCGCTACCGCATCGTGTTCGAGGAGTCCGGCCTGCCGCTGATCCTGTTCCAGTACCCGGACGCGACGAAGGCGACGTACGACCTCCAGACGCAGCTGGAGATCGGCGCGCAGCCCGGCGTGTTCGCCACGAAGAACGGCGTGCGCAACATGCGCCGGTGGGACACCGAGATCCCGGTGCTGCGCGAGGAGCTCCCTGACCTGCAGATCCTCTCGTGCCACGACGAGTACCTCCTCCACACGATGTTTGACGTGGACGGCCTCCTCGTCGGCTATGGCGGCATCGCCCCCGAGCTGCTCGTCGAGCTGATCGCGGCCGGCAAGGCCAAGGACTACCCGGCTGCACGCGCTCTGCACGACTCGCTGCTGCCGCTGACCAAGGCGGTCTACCACCGTGGGTCCCACATGGAGGGCACCGTCGCCCTCAAGCTGGCCCTCGTCGAGCGCGGCAAGCTCGAGCACGCCGCCGTGCGTCCGCCGCTCCTGCCGCTCGCGCCTGAGGCGCAGGGCGAGATCTCCCTGGCCCTCAAGCACGCCGGTCTCATCTGACCCGTGAGCACACACCACGTCGTACGCTGCTGACGGCAGGGCACGACGGGAACGGACCCACCATGAGCAACTCCACCTCGCCGCAGGACGCGGCGCCCACTACCCCGCCCGCTCCGTCAGCGCACGTCGACGGTCCGGTGGAACCACGCCGCTCTGCCCTCTCCTGGCTCGCGGTCGTCGGCCCCGCCTTCATCGCCGGCGCCTGGCAGTTCGGGCCGGGCAACCTGTTGTCCGCACTGCAGGCAGGCACCGGCTACGGCTACACCCTGATCTGGGTGATCGCCGTGTCGACCCTGTTGATGCTCGTGTTCACCGACATGAGCGTCCGCATCGCGCTGGTCTCGACCTCCTCGCTGATCCAGACCGTCAAGGACGTCCTCGGGACGTGGGTCGGAGCGGTCGCAGGCTTCGGCGTCTTCGGCATCACCCTGATGTTCTCGGTCGGCAACGCCGTGGGATCGGGCCTGGGCCTCTCCCTGCTGTTCGGCGGCAACCCGGCCACGTGGACCGTCGTGTGCACGGTCGTGGTCGCCGCCACCGTGTTCGGCAAGCGCTACTACGAGGTGTTCTCGCGCTCGCTCATGGTGATCGTCGCGGTGATGGCCCTGGCCTTCGTCGTGTCGGCCTTCCTCGTCGGACCCGACTGGTCTTCCGCCGGCGCCGGCCTGGTGCCCCAGCTGCCGGACGGCGTCGGACTCCTCCTGGTCGCACTGGTCGGCACGAACTTCTCGATCAACGCGGCGTTCTACACCGGCTACGCCACGCGTGAGCGCAGGCTCACGCCGAACCAGTACCGGATGATCACCGTGGGCGACACCGTGCCCGGCATCGTCGCGCCGGGGGTCATGACCGCGCTCGTCATCGTGGTCGCCGCTGCCGCGACGGCCCAGACCGGTGCCGAGATCTCCTCGCTGCCCCAGCTCGCGGCGGTACTCGAGCCGCTGGCCGGCAACCTGGGCTCGACCATCTTCGCGCTCGGGTTCTTCGGGGCGGCGTTCTCGTCCATGATCGCGAACGCCACGGCCGGCGGCACCTTGCTGTCGGACGGCCTCGGATGGGGCAACCAGCTCGACCGCCCACGGGTCCGGGGACTCATCCTGACGGTGCTCGCCTTCGGCATGGTCATCACGCTTGCCTTCAGCGGCGGCTCACCCGTCGAGCTGCTGATCGCCGCCCAGGCCCTCACCGTGGTCTTCGCGCCGGTGCTCGGCGTGCTGCTCTTCGTGCTCGCCAACCACCGCGCCCTGATGGGACCGCTGCGCAACCGTCCGTGGCAGAACGTGCTCGCCCTCGCGGGCCTCATCGCCATCGTCGCGACGTGCTATCGATTGGTCACGGTCATCCAGTCACTCGTCTGAGCAGCCACCCGCCAGCAGCTGCCTCGGTCACCGTCGTCGTAGGGAGGCCGGGGCGGCTGTGCTGCTCCGGGGGATCAGTGTCGGCAGGGCCGTCCGGTCCTCCTCGACCGGCCGGCCGTCCAGGAGGGTGCGCAGCATGTCCACCGCCGAGCGCGCCACCTGGTCGAGCGGCACGTGCACCGTGGTGAGGGGCACGGGCAGGCGGGCGGACAACGGGATGTCGTTGTAGCCCACCACGGACAGGTCGTCGGGAACCGAGAGCCCGCGCTGCTGGGCCGCCGCGAGCACACCGACGGCCGTGTTGTCGTTGATCGCGAAGATGGCCGTCGGTGGGTCAGCGGTGTCCAGGAGCGCTCCCGCCTCGGTGGCACCGGACTCCATCCCGAACGACGAGGCACGGACCAGCGCCGGGTCGAGCTCCACGCCGGCCTCCGCGAGCGCCCGGGCATGGCCGGCACGGCGCCCGAGGGCGCTCGACGCGTAATCCGGACCGGCGACGAGGCCGATGCGACGGTGCTGCAGGTCGAGGAGGTGCCGGGTCGCCAGGAACCCACCGAGCTCGTCGTCGCAGAGTGACGCGGGCGTCGCACCATCGGTGCGCAGCGCCAGGACGAGCGGGACTCCCTGGCGGCGGAGACGCTCGGTGGTGTCGCTGTCGGCGCGCGCCGTCGTCATGACCAGGCCGTCCACGCCCTGCGCCAGCAGCGTCTCGGCAGCGATCGCCTCCGTTCGCGGCTCGTCCCCTGTCGTGGCGACGATCGCGAATCGGGCGGCGTCCCGACAGGCTCGCGCGACCTCCTCGAAGAACATCGCCATTACCGCATCGGAGAGCCGGGGCACCAGCACCCCGATGGTGCCGGTCTGCTGACGACGCAGCGCGGACGCGCTCGCATCCCGGCGATAGCCCAGGCGTTGGGCGGCCTCGCGGACCCGCTCAGCGGTGGCCGAGCTGGACACCGGTCGACGCTCGTCGAGGATGCGGGAGACCGTCGACTTGCTGACGCCGGCCTCGCGCGCCACGTCGTGGATGGTGACCGGGCGGCGCGTGGTCATCCCCGCGGACCCCACCCGTGGACGCGTGCCGACCTCATGGGTGAACCCTAGTCGGCGCCGTGGTCCCCGACGGGCAGGACCTGTCCGGATGTCGGCGTACGACGTCCGAAAAGCGCTGGTCGGCCGTCATGACCGTCCGTAGCCTTGACCCGTGACCACGACGACCGACGACGCACGCGACACCGGCACCACCTCGGCGCCCGCCACCTGGCTTCCGCTGGCGGCCTGCGGCGTCACGCTGGTGATGTGGGCGTCGGCGTTCGTCGTGATCCGCCACGTCGCCCACGACGTCAGCCCGGGCGCCCTCGGTGCCGGCCGGCTGCTCGTCGCTGCGCTCGTGGTGCTGCCGCTGGTCCTGCGCAAGGGCTGGGTCGCCCCGACTCCCCGCGAGTGGGGACTGCTCGCGCTGGGCGGCGTCGGCTGGTTCGGCATCTACAACCTCGCCCTCAACGCGGGCGAGCGCCATGTCGACGCCGGCACCGCGGCGATGATCATCCAGATCGGCCCCGTGATCGTGGCCCTGCTGGCGGTGCCCCTCTTCGGCGAGCGGATGCACGCCTGGCTGCTCGCCGGGATGCTGGTCGGGTTCGCCGGTGTCGCGGTGATCGCGCGCGGGTCCACCACGGACGCCGACGCGAGCCTGCTGGGCGTGGTGCTCGTGCTCGTCGCCGCGGCGATGTACGCCGTCGGGGTGCTGACCCAGAAGGTCCTGCTGCGCCGCATCCCGTCCGTGCAGGTGGTGTTCGTGTCGTTCCTGATGGGCGCGGCGACCTGCCTGCCGTTCGCCTCCGACCTGCCCTCGATCGTCACGGAAGGCGGTGCCGAGCTGTGGTGGATCGTCTACCTCGGCGTGCTGCCCACCGCCGTCGCCTTCACCACGTGGGCCTACGCGCTGACCCACACCGACGCAGGCAAGCTCTCGCTCACCACGTTCCTCGTGCCGGGCATCGCGACCGTCATCGCGTGGCTGCTGATCGACGAGGTGCCGCCGTCGCTGACCTTCCTCGGCGGTGCGCTCGCGATCGTCGGCGTGCTGATGACCCGTCGCAAGCCCGTCGTGCGGGCCTAGTCGGCCGCCGGCTCCTCGGGAGCGGAACCGGCCTCCAGCCAGCCGCGGAACGCCTCGAGGTTGCGCGTGGACTCACCGCGCGAGATGCGCCACTCCCACTCCTTGCGGATCGAGGACGCGAAGCCGAGCTCGAGGATCGCGTTGAACGACTCGTCGGCGTTGGCGAGCACGGAGCCCAGGATTCGGTCGAGCTCGTCAGGCTCCACCGCGCTCAGCGGGAGCCGGGCCTCGAGGTAGATGTCGCCGTGGCGGTCGACGGCGAAGGAGACGGCGTACATCCTCAGGTTGCGCTCGAGCAGCCAGCGGTGGACGCGGGCGTGGTTCTCGTCGGGGTTGCGGCACACGAAGGCGTGCACGCCGAGCGCGTGGGGGCCGACGTCGAGCCGCACCGGGGTCTGCAGCTTCTTCTCCCCCGGCAGGGTCAGCGAGAACGAGCCGCCGCCGATCTCCTCGTGCTCGATCTCGTTGTCGGCCAGGTAGGCCCGGAGGATGTCGACCGCGCTCATCTGGTCATCCCATCACAGGGCGGTTTCGAGGCTCGCTGCGCTCGCACCTCAACCGGCGATGTCGACGGCGCGCATCCGGCCGGCGGCCCGGGCGTAGGCCTCGAGCGTCCGCTCGGCGGTGCGCTCCCACGAGAACTCCTGGGCGTGCGCGACCGCACCTGCGCCGAGGCGCTCGACGAGAGCCGGGTCGTCGATGAGGCGGCGCAGGCTCGCGGCCCAGTCGCGCGGCTCGTGGGTGTCGACGAGCAGGCCGCTCACCCCGTCGTGGACCACGGTCGTGAGACCGCCGACCGCGGCGGCGACCACGGGGGTGCCGCTCGCCTGCGCCTCGACGGCGACCAGCCCGAACGACTCGTTGTAGGACGGTACGGCGACCGCGGTGGCCGCGGCGGCCCACACGGCCAGCTCGGACTGGGTCACCGGGGGCACGAAGCGGACCACGTCGGCGATGTCCAGGTCGGCGGCCAGGTCGGCCAGCGAGGTCGGGTGCTCGAGGCCGGAGCCGGAGGGGCCGCCGACGACCGGCACGACGAGCCGGCCGCGGAGCGACGGGTCCTGCTCCAGCAGCACGTCGACCGCCCGCAGCAGCACGTCGGGCGCCTTGAGCGGCTGGATCCGGCCGGCGAACATCAGCACGACCGCGTCGTCGGGGAGGCCGAGCGTGCGGCGAGCCTCGGCGCGGCCGTGCGGCTTGAAGACCGAGAGGTCGACGCCCGGGTGGATCACCTCGACGGCGTCGGGGCTGGCGTCGTACAGGTCGATGAGCTGGCGGGCCTCGGTGTCGGTGTTCGCGACGAGGAGGTCGGCCGCCTCGACGACCTGCTCCTCACCGATCACCCGGGAGACCGGCTCCGGGGTGTCGCCCTCGGCGAGCGCCTCGTTCTTCACCTTGGCCATCGTGTGCATCGAGTGCACCAGCGGGACGTTCCAGCGGTCGCGGGCCAGCGCGCCGACCTGGCCGGAGAGCCAGTAGTGGGAGTGGACCGCGTCGTAGTGGCCCAGCGGCTGCACGGCCTCGGCGCGCAGCACCTCACGGGCGAACGTGCACAGCTGGCCCGGGAGCTCGCCCTTGGTGAGGCCCTCGAACGGGCCGGCCGCGATGTGGCGCACCAGGACGCCGTCGGCTGCCTCGACCACCTGCGGGAGCTGGGAAGACGTCGCCCGGGTGAAGACGTCGACGGCGATGCCCTGTGCGGCGAGCCGCTTGGACAGCTCGATCACGTAGACGTTCATGCCCCCGGCGTCGCCCGTGCCGGGCTGGTCCAGGGGTGAGGTGTGCAGGCTGATCATCGCCACCCGCTCGCCCACGCTGTCTCCTTCGCTGTGCTCCTCGAGGTACCCCGAATTGGGCACCTAGAGCACAACCGCGCGGACCGCCCCGGGATTCCCCGGAGTCCGTACGACGCTCAGCGGGCGTGCGCGCCCGCCGGACGGCGACCCGGGGACTGCCCGCGGGAGCGGAGCAGGGCGATGCCGCCGAGCAGCGCCGCGACGGCGCCCCAGAAGCCGTCGTACCACGGGGTGTCGGACATCCGGAACGCCTCGATCAGCGAGAGGACGAGGAGGCCGGAGGCGAGGGCGACGACGACGCGCATCCCGACCGCGTCGCTCTTCACCAGGGTGCTGCCGAAGGCGGCGGAGGCGAGGAGGACGCAGGCGAGGCCGACGAAGCGCAGGGTGCTGGACAGCGGGTCGCTGCCACCACCGAGGAGGGCGTAGAGGATCCACAGCACACCGCCGAGAAGTGCAGCTGCAGCAGCAAGCTTTGCGGGGGGCATCGGACGAGTGTGCCACGAGCCGGCGGTGAGACCTACCTCACGGTTCGTCGGTGCCCTGGTGGAAGCGCGCCTGCCACTGCCCGCCCGAGCGGACCCAGAGGGTGCTGCGCAGGGTCGAGCGCTCCGCGGTCGACGTACGCCACAGGAGCAGGATCGAGTCGGCGCCCAGGCGGGACGTCGAGAGCACCTCGAAGCCCACCTGCTCCATCGGCCCGATCTCGGCCAGGACGTCCTCGCGGGTCCACAACCGTCCCGAGCGGCCGACCTCCTGCCAGTCGGGGTGCAGCAGCGCCGCCACGGCGGCGCGGTCGGAGCGGACCTCGTCGGTGAGCAGCGAGCGCTCGAGCGCGACGACGCGCTCCTCGTCGGTGGGAGCCGGCTCCTCGCCGAGGCCGCTGAAGAGGTCGGGCTCCTCCTCGACCTGGCCGACCTCAGCCGCCGGGTGGGCGGTGCTGCTGCCGGAGAAGCCCGGCCCGGCATCGGGCGCGACACCGCGCTGGTAGGCCGAGGCGGCGGCGTTGGCGCGCCTGTCGGCCGCCTCGTTGAGCTCGTGGCCGGCGTGGCCCTTGACCCACTCGAAACGGACGCGGTCGCGCCGGCCCTCCATGGCCGCGTCGAGCGCCTTCATCAGCTCGACGTTGAGGACGGGCTTGCCGTCGCTCTTTTTCCAGCCCTTGCGCTTCCAGCCCGGCATCCACTTGGTGACGGAGTCGATGACGTACTTGCTGTCGCAGAAGACGTGCAGCTCGTCGTCGAGGTGGGCGGTCTGCTGGAGCAGGTCGAGCACGGCCATCAGCTCGCCCATGTTGTTGGTCCCGCGCGGCCAGCCGCCCGAGGCCCAGCAGGTGTCGTCGACGTACCACGCCCATCCGGCCGGACCGGGGTTGCCGAGTGCCGAACCGTCGGCCGCCGCGATGATCACGGGGCCATCTTGGCAGGATGGGCGCATGAGCGTTGACAGCACCCAGCCCCGCACCGCCGTCGTCACGGGGGCCTCGAGCGGCATCGGTGCCGCGACCGCCCGCGCCCTCGCCGCGCAGGGCTTCCGCGTCGTGTGCGCGGCCCGGCGCACCGACCGCATCGAGGACCTGGCCGCCGAGATCGGCGGCGAGGCGATCACCTGCGACATCACCGACGACGCCTCCGTCGCGGCGCTGGCCGCGGCCGTGCCGGTGTGCCACGTGCTCGTCAACAACGCCGGCGGCGCGGTCGGCGTCGACCGCGTCGACGGGGCCGACCTCGACGGCTGGCGCTGGATGTACGACGTCAACGTCCTCGGCCTCGTCCGGGTGACCAAGGCCCTGCTGCCCTCGCTGCGCGCGAGCGGCGACGGCGTGATCGTCAACGTCGGGTCGACCGCCGGCCGCTGGGCCTACGAGGGCGGTGGCGGCTACACCGCGGCCAAGCACGGCGTGAAGGTCGTGACCGAGACGCTGCGCCTAGAGCTCAACGGCGAGCCGATCCGGATCACCGAGGTGGCTCCCGGCATGGTGCGCACCGACGAGTTCTCCCTCGTGCGGTTCGGCGGCGACCAGGACAAGGCCGACGCGGTCTACGCCGGCGTGGACCAGCCGCTGGTCGCCGAGGACGTCGCGGACGCCATCGCGTGGGTCGCCACGCGGCCCTCCCACGTCGACATCGACGAGCTGGTGATCAAGCCCCGCGCCCAAGCAGCGGCACACAAGGTGCACCGGTCCTGAGAGGTGGCAGACTGCCGCGCGTGAAGACCATCGGACTCGTCGGCGGCATGAGCTGGGAGAGCAGCGCGGCCTACTACCGCGACCTCAACCTCGGGATGCGGGAGCGCCTCGGCGGCCTCTCCTCCCCCAAGCTGGCGCTCACCACGGTCGACTTCGCCGAGGTGACGCACCTCGAGGACGAGGAGCGCTGGGACCAGGTCGGCACGCTGCTGGCCGACGCCGCCCGCGGGGTCGAGCGCGCGGGCGCCGACTTCCTGCTGCTCTGCACCACCACCTTCCACAAGGTCGCCGACCAGGTCGAGGAAGCGGTCGACATCCCGGTCCTGCACCTCGCCGACGTGGTCGCCGCGGCCGTGAAGGCCTCCGGAGTGACGACCGTCGGGCTGATCGGCACCAAGGTCGCGATGTCGGAGTCGTTCTTCGTCGACCGGCTGGCCGGCCACGGGCTCACCGTGATCGTCCCCGACGAGCACCACCACGACGTCCTCAACGACGCGATCTACGAGGAGCTCGTGCACGGCGTCGTGCTGCCGCGCACGCGCAGCCGGGTCGTCTCGATCATCGAGGAGCTGTGGGACGCAGGTGCCGGCGGCGTGCTGCTCGGCTGCACCGAGCTCGAGCTGCTGGTCAAGCAGGCCGACGTCGAGCTGCCGGTCTTCCCGTGCACCACGCTCCACGTGCAGGCCGCGCTCGACGCGGCGCTCGCCTGAGCGGGTCTCGATACACCCGCTCGTTCCTCGCGGGCACTCGACCACCGGTGGTCAGAGCGGGAGTCCGCGGGCGGTCGCGAGCCAGCGCAGCGCGGTCCACGCGGGTGACTGCAGGTCGGTGGCGCCCGCCTCCGGCGGCAGCGGAACCTCGAGCACGCGGGAGCGCGCGCCCTCGGTGCTGATGAGCAGGTCGCGGCCGGCGACCGTCACGCCCTCGCCCTGGTCCTGCTGGGGCAGCTCCCAGGACGTGACGGGCTGCCACGACGGGTACGACGCCAGGTAGGCGTCGGTGTAGGTCCGCAGGACGACCCCGCCGCCGCCCGGGAGGAAGGTCGCGTCGGTGACGATGCCGGGTGCGTCGGCCACCTCCTCCAGGAGGTTCGGCTCGTCGGGGTCGAGCCGCGCCGGGGCGGCGTAGACGGTGCCGCCGAAGATGCCCTTGGTGATCACGTGGAGCCGGCCGGTGAGCGGGTGGGCCACGATCGCCTCGGCGTCGCGGGGGCCGTCGGGGTAGACCAGCTCGTAGGCCTCGGGCGTCGCGGTGACGTCGCCGCGGCCGACCGGCACGCGGAGCACCTCCACGGAGTCGCGCTGGTGCTGGTTGTCGCCGATGTCGCCGACCCAGACGTGGCCGCGACCGGCGGACGCGAGCGCCTCGACGTCGACGGGGTCCGGCGACCACGACGTCAGGCCGACCGTCGTACCCGTGGCGGGGTCGACGGTGAAGACCCGCCCGGAGTCGCCGGAGTCGTTGGTCGTGACGACCAGCCCGTCGCTCATCGCCAGGCCGCTCGACTCGACGATGTCGGGGTCGGCGAAGCGGAAGGCGGTCCGGTCGGCGGATCCCGGCGCACCTGCGGCCGCGCCCATCAGGAACGGTGTCGCGACCACCGCCGCCACCAGCAGACCCCGTCCCCTCACGCCCACACCGTAGCCGCGCACCGCTGGTCGTCCCTGCACGACCGTTCGTCGCAACCCCTCCCTTGAGGTAGGTGACAGGTCAACCACCCCTCCGTAACGTGACGGACCTCTCTCGGAAAGGATGCGCATGTCGCGTCTCGACAAGCAGGCGATCGTCGCGCGCCCGGGCTACAGCCGCTGGCTGATCCCCCCGGCCGCCCTCGCCGTCCACCTCTCCATCGGCCAGGTCTACGCGTTCTCGGTCTTCAAGAACTCGCTGGTCGCCAGCTTCGACACCAGCCTCACGGCGATCGGGTGGGTCTTCTCGCTCGCGATCGTGATGCTGGGGCTGTCGGCCGCCGTGCTCGGCACGTGGGTCGAGCGCTCCGGGCCGCGCAAGGCGATGCTCGCCGCCGCCCTGTGCTGGGGTGTCGGCTTCATGGTCGGGTCGGCCGGCATCGCGAGCGGGCAGCTGTGGCTGCTCTATCTCGGCTACGGCGTGATCGGCGGCATCGGCCTCGGCATCGGCTACATCTCGCCGGTCTCGACCTTGATCAAGTGGTTCCCCGACCGTCCGGGCCTGGCCACCGGCATGGCGATCATGGGCTTCGGCGGCGGTGCGCTCATCGCCTCCCCGCTCTCCAACAAGCTGATGAGCCTCTACGACGCCGACTTCGTGCCGACCGAGCCCGGCGCCGTCGCCTCGGCCTCGTCGCTGGCTCAGACGTTCCTCACTCTGGGCGTCGTCTACACCGTCTTCATGCTCATCGGGGCCACCCTCATCCGGGTGCCACCCGGCCACGGTGACGACAGCACCGCCGAGCACTCGCCCGGCTCCAACGGCGCGCTGGTGCGCGCCTCGCAGGCGATCCGCACCCCGCAGTTCTGGTTCCTGTGGGTCGTCCTGTTCTGCAACGTGACCGCGGGCATCGGCATCCTCGAGCAGGCCGCGCCCATGATCCAGGACTTCTTCCGCGAGGGCGGCGAGAGCTCGGTCTCCGCGGCCGCGGCCGGCGGCTTCGTCGGCGTGCTGTCGTTGGCCAACATGCTCGGCCGCTTCGTGTGGTCGAGCCTGTCGGACCGGATCGGACGCAAGCCGACCTACGTCATGTACCTCGGCGTGGGCCTGGTGCTCTACCTGCTTCTCGCGCTCTTCGGCAGCAGCTCCACCGTCGTCTTCGTGGCCCTGGCCGTCGTGATCATCTCCTACTACGGCGGCGGGTTCGCGACCGTGCCGGCCTACCTCAAGGACCTGTTCGGGACGCTCGAGGTCGGCGCCATCCACGGCCGCCTGCTGACCGCATGGGCCGCTGCGGGAGTCGCCGGACCGCTGATCGTCAACGGCATCCTCGACTCGGTGGGCGAGCCCGGCAACCTGGTCGCGGCCGACTACCGCCCGGCGCTGCTGACCATGGTCGGCGTGCTCGCAATCGGCTTCCTGGCCAACCTGATGATCCGCCCGGTCGCCGAGACGCACTTCGACCATGACGCCCACGCAGCCAACGAGGACCGCATCACCGCCCGGCAGGAGGCCACCCGATGAGCGACGACACCACGCCCACCAGCCCGGTCCAGATCGCCTTGGCCTGGCTCCTCGTCGGGATCCCGCTGGCCTACGGCCTGTGGCAGACGCTGGTGAAGGCGTCGGCCCTGTTCACCGGCTAGCTCGTCGGGTTGAGCAGCTCGCCCAGCTTCGGGCGGACGCCCCACGCCGCCAGCAGGTCGTCGTACTCCTGCGCGGCGGCGCCGGCGCCGGTCGCGCCGCCGGGTGTGCGCACGGCGCGGAGCAGGGTGTTGCGCGGGGTGTGGGCGCTCTCGACGAACTCCACGACGTCCACCCGGTAGCCCTCGCGGCGTAGCAGCGTGGCGCGCAGGGCGTCGGTGAGGGTGTCGGCGAAGCGCTCGCGGAGGATGCCGTGCCGGGTGAGCATGGCGTACGGCGCCGGGGTCTCGCCCGCGCGCAGCTGGCTGGCGATGTCGTGGTGGCAGCAGGGCGCCGCGAGCACCAGCGCCGCCTCCCACTCCAGGGCCCGGGCGAGCGCGTCGTCGGTGGCGGTGTCGCAGGCGTGCAGTGCCAGTACGACGTCGGGGCGCCGGTCGAGGGTCGCGCCGGCGATCGAGCCGACCACGAAGTCGGCGTCGATGCCGAGCCCCGCGGCGACGGCCGAGTTGTGGTCGGCGGACTGCTGCTTCACGTCGACCCCGGTCATCCGCACCGGCATCCGGTCGCTGAGGAAGGAGTGCGCCGCGAAGGTGAGGTAAGCGTTGCCACAACCCAGGTCGACGATCCGCAGCGGGTCGTCGGCAGTCGGCGTGCGCACGTGGCCCTGCTCGATCGCCTCCGTCAGGCTCGCGTCGAGCAGCCGGACGAACTCCTCGACCTGGCGGTACTTCGCCTGCCGGGTCGGCTTCACCCGGCCCTGCGCGTCGCTGATGCCCAGCGCCTGCAGCACCGGGTGGTCCTCGGCCAGCAGCCGGTCCTTGGGCCGGTCGTGGT
Source organism: Nocardioides sp. BE266 (assembly GCF_031457855.1). Classification (NCBI taxonomy): domain Bacteria; kingdom Bacillati; phylum Actinomycetota; class Actinomycetes; order Propionibacteriales; family Nocardioidaceae; genus Nocardioides; species Nocardioides sp. BE266. Next base: position 37,717 of record NZ_JAURTI010000011.1, read on the forward strand.
CGCGGGTGAGCTCGACGTCGCCGGCGCGGTCGGAGGCGTGCAGCATCGGCGCGCCCTTCTTGGTCACCCGGACCTGGAGGGTCTCGGTCGCGGTGTCGACGTGCCAGTTGGCGAACGGCTGCGCGAGCAGGGCGTCCACCGCGGCCTCCGCCGCCGGGCCGACGAGGTGGTTGGCGGTGTGCGCCTGCGTGGCGTCGTACGACGTCACCTGCAGGTGGCGACCGCCCTTGAGGTCGACGACCCGGACCTCCACGCGGCGCACCTCGCGGCCGTCGACCTCGGGCGCCGGCTGGCCCTTGCGGCGTCCGCTGGCGAGCGCCCGTACGAGCGAGTCGGCGTCGAGGACGGCGGCCCGGACGCGCGCCCACTCACCGCTCGGAGCAGCGTCGGCGCTCACAGGACCGCGGCGAGGACGACGATCAGGATCAGTGCCCCCAGGGCCACCGGGATCACGAGTCGACGGTGGCGGGGGTTCATGCCGCCATGTTGTCACGCGGGGGCGGAGGAGCCCGACTTCGCGACGAACGTCACCAGTGCTCGAGCGAGCGCCGGAACACGGTGGCGAGGTCGTCGGCCGTGACGTCGATCGGCGCGGTGGCGAGCAGCCGCTGCTGCTTGAGCGCGCCCTCGACCAGGTCGTCGACGTCGGCCGAGCCGTAGCCGAGCTCGGCCAGGCCCCTGGGCAGGCCCACGTCGCGCATCAGCCCGCGGAGCACCTCGGGCAGCGGCTCGCCCTGACCACCGAGGAGCTCGGCCGCCCGCTGGTGGCGCTCGGGCGAGGCGTCGAAGGTGAGATCGAAGGCGGCGGGCGCGGTCATCACGACCGCCATGCCGTGCGGCACGATCGGCTCGTCGGCCGGATAGCCCTCGGGCCGGTAGTCACGCACCCGGCCGGCGATCGGGTAGGCGCAGGCGTGCGGCACGTGGACCCCGGCGTTGCCGAACCCGAGGCCGGCGAAGGTGGCGGCCAGGGCCATCTGCTCGCGGGCCTCCCGGTCGGACCCGTCCTGAACCGCGCGACGGAAGGCGCCCGCGAGGAGGGACAGCGACTTCTCGGCCCACATGTCCGCGATCGGGTTGGCGCCGCAGTAGGGCACGCGCTGCTCGGGCTGCTTGGCGTCGAAGTCGGCGAACCAGCGGGCCGTCCAGCTCTCGAGCGCGTGGCACAGGATGTCCATCCCGCACGAGGCGGTCACCATCGCGGGCTGGGTCATGGTGAGGTCGGGGTCGACGACCGCGAGGGTGGGCCGGAGCCGGGCGTGCGAGATGCCGGTCTTGACCTTGAGGGCGAGCACGTCGAGGACGCAGATGGTGGTCGACTCGGCCCCGGTGCCGGTGGTGGTGGGCACGGCCACGAGCGGCAGCAGCGGGTGCTCGGGCGCGCGGCCGCCGCCCACGGGCGCGTTGACGTAGTCCATCAGCTCGCCGTCGTTGGTCAGCAGCAGGTCGACGGCCTTGGCCGTGTCGATCGCCGAGCCGCCGCCCACCGCGACGACCGCGTCGAACGGGCCCGCGTCGCGGGCGAACGCGATCGCCTCCTCGAGCGAGGCGTCGGTGGGCTCGACCCGGGCGCCGGCGAAGACGGTCACTGCGAGGCCGCGGGCCTCCATCGCCCCGGCGATCCGGTCCGGATGGCCCGTCGCGGCGACGCCCGGGTCGGTCACCAGGAGCACCCGGCGCGCGTCGCCTCCCGGCATCGCGTGGCACAGCTGCTGGACGTCCCAGCCGATCTCCTCGCTCGCGCCCCGGCCGAACTTCAGGCCGGGGGCGGCGTAGGTGAAGACGCTCTCGGTCACATCGATCCCCTCTCGACTGCGTGGCGCACCAGGTCGAGGACGGGCACCTTCCCACTGGTCACGTCGCGCAGGTCGACCCACGCGACGGCGTCGGTCGTGCCGTCCTCCTCGACGACCCGCGGCTCGCCGTCGGCGACGCTCGCGCGGTAGAGCAGGTGGATGCCGTGGAAGTCCTCGATCCGTCCCGACGGCGCGGTGCCGGAGAAGTGGGTGTCGTGCACCCCGAGCAGCCCCTCCACCTCGCAGGCCAGGCCGCACTCCTCCTCGACCTCGCGCGCCAGCGCGACGGACGGGTGCTCGCCGTGCTCGATGCCTCCGCCGGGCAGCGTCCAGCGCCCGGGGTGCGCGGCTCTGGACGAGAGCCGCGTCAGCAGGACCTCGTCGGTGTCGTCGCGGCGCCGCGTGACGACGGCGTAGGCAGCCACCCGCTGCATCCGGAACGGCTGGTGGTCGACCAGCGCCTCGAGGACCAGCGCCGAGACCGGCACGGCGCCGGAGGCCACGTCGGCGAGGGGCTTCCACGCCGCCTCGATCGTGGAGCCGTCGACCTCGAGGACCTGCGGCTCCGGGGCATCGGGCGCGACCCAGCCGTCGTACACGATGCGGATGGCGTGGGCGTCGACGAGCTGGCCGTCGCGCGGGGCGCGGGGCATGTGGGCGCTGTAGACGCGGGCCCGCTCGCCGATGGTCGCGGCGAGTCCGGTCTCCTCGTGGACCTCACGCAACAGCGCGTCGCGCGGGTCCTCGCCGTGGTCGACACCGCCCCCCGGCAGCGTCCACATCTCGGCGCGGGAGACCCGCGGCGCGAGCCGGCTCAGGAGCATCTCGACCTGCCCCTCACGCTCGCGCAGGATGACGGCGTACGCCCCCACACGTTGGCGCCTCGGCAGGGATCCCATGCCTCCAACCTAGTGAAGTACGGTGAGCGCCGTGTCCCCCGCGTCCCGAGATCCATGGCTCGACAACGTGAAGATGGTGCTGGTCACCCTCGTCGTCATCGGGCACGCGATCGGGCTGGTCGAGGCCACCCAGGGCAGCCACTGGGTCTACGACTTCATCTACATGTGGCACATCCCGGCCTTCGTCTTCGTGAGCGGCTACCTCTCGAAGTCGTTCGAGTGGGACCGGCGCCGGATGAAGAGCCTGGTCTACACCCTCGCGGTCCCCTACCTGCTCTTCGAGCCGGCGCTGTTCTACTACCGGCGCCTGGTCGTCGGGGAGGGCGTCGAGTACCCGCTGTGGATCGAGCCGCACTGGACGATGTGGTACCTCATCGTCCTGCTGATGTGGCGCCTGGTCACGCCGATCCTCAAGCTGCACTGGCTGTTCCTGCCGCTCTCGGTCATCGTGAGCCTGGCCGGCGGCCTGTGGGACACCGACGCGCTGATGATCCCGCGCTTCCTCGGGCTGCTGCCCTTCTTCGTGCTCGGCCTGCACCTCAAGCCGCGCCACCTCAAGCACCTCGACGACGTCTGGGTGCGCCTGGCGGCCGTCCCGACGCTCATCGGCATCGGCGTCATGGCGCTCTACACCGACGCGTGGGGCGAGACGGCGCTGCTCTGGTACGACACCGGCTACAACAGCCTGCCCATCGACAACGAGATCATCTGGCAGACCCGCCTCACCGTGATGATGGTGGGCCTGCTCGGCGCCTTCGCCGCGATGTCGCTGGTGCCACGACGCTCGCTGGGGTGGTTCACCACGATGGGCACCGCGACGATGGTGATCTACCTGTTCCACGGCTTCGTCATCAAGACGGCCATGAAGCTGGGCTGGCCCGACTTCACCGCCGCCCACCCGACCCTCGGCCTGGTGCTGACGATCCTCGGTGCCGTCGGCCTGGCGCTGCTGCTGGCGAGCCCGCCGGTGCGCAAGGTGCTCGAGCCGTTCACCAACCCGCTGGGCTGGCTGGAGGGCAAGCGCACGGCGCACCGCGAGGACACCCAGACGCCGCCTAGCTCGGCCCCCACGTCGGCCTGATCGCCGACCTCGGTACGACGTCGAGGTGGGCGGCCTCCTCCCGCGTCGGGGCGTGGCCGCCGAGGTGCGCCGGGTACCACGGGGCCCGCACACCCGGCCGGGGCTGGTGGTGCGGCAGCAGCTGGAGCGCCTCGAGCTGCTCGGTGAGCACCGACCCGAGATGACGCGTCGACTCCGTGAGGTCGTCGCCAGCACCGAAGATCAGGGGTGCGCCGAAGGACACGTCGACCCGACGACCGCGCCGCAGGCTCGGCCGCGGCTTCCTGCCCCGCGCGTCGGGCAGGCCGACCGACCACACCCGCTGGGTCCCCCAGATCGCGACAGGCACGACGGGTGCGCCCGTCTCCCTGGCCAGGCTGACCACGCCCGGCATCAGTGAGCGGACGGTGTAGGAGAAGGAGATCCCGGCCTCGGGGAACGCACCGACCGCCTCGCCCTCGCGCAGCAGCCCGCGCGCGACGACGTACGCCCCCGCCGGGGCCGCCCGGTCCACCGGAACGTGACGCATCCGGTCCATGGCGGTCCGGACCACGGGGACGTGCCAGACGTCGTGCCGGCACAGGAAGCGGACGAAGCGCCCGCGGGCCACCGCGGCCTGCTCGAGCACGACGAAGTCCGGGTACGACACGTGCGTCGCGGCCAGCAGGACGGGCCCCCGCACGGGAAGGTGCTCCTCGCCCGTCCAGCGGGTGTCGACGTCGAGGAGCCGGAGGGCGGTGCGCCCCAGCGCGTTGGTCACGCGGTAGACGCGATCGCTCATGTGGGTCGTTCGTCGTCGGCGCGCGTGCGGATCGCCCTCACGCGAAGGGCGGTCGCGCGTCGCGCGCGATCGAGCGTCGCCCTGCCCAGCGCCACACGCGGGCAGCACGGTCGCGGTCGGCGTCGTCGACCAGGTTGCCCATCCACCGCAGGGCGAGCGTCATCAGCCAGTCGGAGCGCATCCCGGCGGGGCCGAGAGCGGCGACGACCTTCGGCTGGGTGGCGATGCCGGCGAGGCGGCGGGCGATCGAGAACGCCTCGCCGTAGTGCTCCACCAGCGTGCTGCGCCACGCCTCACCGAGGCCGGTGCCGCTCGCGATGTGCTCGGCGACGAGCCGTCCGGTCTCGAGGCCGTAGTCGATGCCCTCGCCGTTGAGCGGGTTGACGCACGCGGCCGCGTCGCCGATCAGCGCCCAGTTGGGGCCGGCGACGTTGCTGACGGCGCCGCCCATCGGCAGCAGCGCCGAGGTCGGCATCCGCAGCTCGCCGGAGATCCCGAAGTCGGCGCCGATCGCGTCGGCGTAGGTCTGCATGAGCGGCTTGATGGCCACGTCTGTGGGGCGCTTGCTGGTCGCGAGCGTGCCGGCGCCGAGGTTCACCGAGCCGTTGCCGAGCGGAAAGATCCAGCCGTAGCCGGACACCAGCTCGCCCTGCTCGTCACGCAGCTCGAGGTGGGAGCTGATCCACGGGTCGTCGCTCATCTCGGAGTCGACGTAGGACCGTCCGGCGACGGCGTAGACGGTGTCGCGGTGCCACTCGCGCCCGAGCAGCTTGCCGAGCGGGGAGCGGACGCCGTCGGCGACCACGAGCCACCGGCAGGCGATCTCGAAGGTGCCGTCCTCGCCACGGAACTCGACGGCAGCGACCCGCTCCCCCTCACGCCGTACGCCGACCGCGCGGGCGCCGTCGATCGCGAGGGCTCCGCTCTTGATGGCCACCGTGCGCAGGTGGTCGTCGAGCTCGGTGCGGGCGACCGCGGAGCCCCAGTCGGGCAGCGAGCCGCCCGGCCAGGGCAGGAGCAGGGTCTGGCCGAAGCCGTGGGCCCGCAGGCCCTGGTTGACCGTGTGCGCCCGCAGCCAGTCCTCGAGGCCGAGCTTCTGCATCTCCCCGATCGCGCGGGGGGTCAGGCCGTCACCACACGTCTTGTCGCGCGGGAAGGTCGCCGCGTCGGCCAGGACGACGTCGAGCCCGGCACGGGCCGCCCACGCGGCGGCGGCGGAGCCGGCCGGGCCGGCACCGACGACGAGCACGTCGGCGGAGGTGGGGCGCGAGGAGGGGGTCGTCACGCGCGGATTCTCTCAGACCCCCTCCCCGGCTCAGAACTCCAGGTGCTCGAGGTAGAGGTGCCCCACCGCCGCCGTCAGCAGGGGTGCCGCGGCGTTGTCGGGGGTGTCGTTCTCGACGATGTACTCCTCGACCTGGTGGTTGTCGAAGAGCTCGGCGAAGTCGATGACCCCGACGCCGAGGTCGCACATGTCCGCCTCGGCAGGGGCCGTGCCCATGCTGGTGCGGTCCTTCACGTGGTACTGGCGCACCTTGAGCGGAGCCTCGTTGACCACGTCCTTGGCGAACTGCAGGGCAGACTCGACGGTCGTGTGGCCGGTGTTCACGCCTCCGGTGAACGCCCAGTAGAGGTCGACCTCGAGGTGCACGAGGCGGCGGTCGAGGCGGTCCATGAAGACCTCCCACGGCGTGAGGCCACCGCCGAGGTCGATCGTGAACTCGTGCGCGTGGTTGTGGTAGCCGTACTTCAGGCCGTAGCGCTTCGCGATGGCCGCCTCGGCGTTCATCTGGTCGGCCCACTTCTGCCAGTCGGCGAGGTTGGTCGAGTTGAGGTAGGGGACGTTGACGTACTCCTGGCCGAGCGCCACCGCGTTCTGGAACTTGACGTGGGCGGCCCCGGTGTCGGCGCTGATCCCGTCGTGGCTGGAGGAGGCGCGCATGCCGAGCCCGTCGAGCGTGCTGCGCATGCTCGCGGCCGTCTGGCCGTAGAGGCCGGCGAGCTCTACGCGCTCGTAGCCGTAGCGGGCGACCGCCTGGAGCATCGCCTCGTAGCCGATCGCCGCCGGGGCGGTCGGGCTCGGCGTCGCCGCGGCCGAGCGCAGCGTGAAGAGCTGGATGCTGATGCGGTCGTGGGGCACCTTCCGGGTGCGGCCGTGGCCGTGGCCATGCCCGTTGTCGTGCCCCTTGCCCTTGCCGTGCGCGGAGGCCGGGGCCGCGCCCAGGGCGCCGAGCGCCGTCGCGCCGGCCGCGACACCCGCCGCTCCCCGCAGCAGTCCGCGCCGGCTGGCGCCCTTCTGGGCAAGCGAGCGCTCGAGCGCCGCCTCGCCGTCATGTCCGTAGCACATCGCAGAACACCTCTCGTCCGGAGAACGGGGCGACGTGTGATCGCCCTCACATCGGTTCGACGCTAGAGCGACTTTTGTGTGTGCGTCAATCAAAAGTTGCGTGCGTCTCGACATGAGGGACGCGGGCACACTGACGACGCCCCGTCCAGAGCTCGGACGGGGCGTGGCCGGGTGCGGCGCTCAGCCGCGGAACGGGCGGTGCGAGAGCAGGTGCACGCTGTCGTTGCGGCAGCCCGTCGTGGGGTGGGCGACGAACTGGGAGCGCGTGGAGTCGGGGACGTAGACCCGGAAGCCGTCTACGTGGGTGGGCCGGCAGCGGGCACGGGGGTAGTTCGAGGCCACGGTCTCCGAGACGGTGCTCAGCGCCCGCTCCCCCGGCGCCAGCACGACCCGCCGCGCCCGATCGCCGTCACGGTCGGCCGCGGCCCCGACCTGGGTGCCGTCACCCCCGCCGACGTACGACAACCCGCCCCAGCCCCGCACCACGCACGCGTAGTCACTGGTGTTGCGCAGCCTGACCACGCCGAACCGGTGCCCCGCGCCCGCGTCGCGCGCGCGGTAGTCGGCGTGCAGGTCGGCGTCGGCGCACTCGGCCACGGCGGACGTCGTACTGCTGCGCGGGGCGCTGGCCGGGGCGGTCTGGACGCCGTGCTCGTGGAAGGAGGCGACGAGCAGGACGCCGCACAGCGCCACCAGGGACCAGAGGGAGCGGTGCCACATCGATCGGACCATGACGTCCAGTGTGCGTCTGGCGGGCAAGCCCGGGTGGCTGAGGTTGCTGAGTCGTTGGATCGATCTCGATACGCACAACGCCCGCCCTCGCTGCGCGAGGACGGGCGTTGGTGCTACTCGATCTGGTTCTTACACCAGAACTTCGCTTCGCTCAGTTCTGGTACGAACCAAAGTCGAAGTCGTCGAGCGCGACGGCCTGCGACGACGGACCGAAGTCGTAGTCGTAGGCGTCGTAGCCGGTGACCGAGTAGGCCGCGGCGCGCGCCTCCTCGGTGGGCTCCACCCGGATGTTGCGGTAGCGCTCGAGGCCGGTGCCGGCCGGGATGAGCTTTCCGATGATCACGTTCTCCTTCAGGCCGCGGAGGCTGTCGGAGCGGCCGTTGATCGCGGCGTCGGTCAGGACCCGGGTGGTCTCCTGGAAGGAGGCCGCCGAGAGCCAGGACTCGGTCGCCAGCGAGGCCTTGGTGATGCCCATGAGGACCGGGCGACCCGAGGCCGGCTTGCCGCCCTCGGAGACCACGCGACGGTTCTCCTCCTCGAACCGCACCCGGTCGACCAGGTCGGACGGGAGCAGGTTGGTGTCACCGGACTCGATGACCGTCACCCGGCGCAGCATCTGCCGGATGATGATCTCGATGTGCTTGTCGTGGATCGACACACCCTGGGAGCGGTAGACCTCCTGGACCTCGTCCACGAGGTGCTCCTGCGCCTTGCGGACACCCAGGATGCGCAGGACGTCCTGCGGGTCGGGCGTACCGGAGGTGATGTGGTGGCCCACCTCGATGTGCTGGCCGTCCTCGACGTTGAGGCGCGAGCGCTTCGAGACCGGGATCTCCTGCGGCTCGGAGCCGTCATCGGGGGTGACCACGACCACGCGGGACTTGTCGGTCTCCTCGATCTTCACGCGACCGGCGGACTCCGAGATCGGGGTCCGGCCCTTGGGCGAGCGGGCCTCGAAGAGCTCGACCACACGGGGCAGACCCTGCGTGATGTCGTCCGCGGAGGCCACACCACCGGTGTGGAAGGTGCGCATGGTCAGCTGCGTGCCGGGCTCACCGATGGACTGCGCGGCGATGATGCCGACCGCCTCACCGATGTCGACCAGCTGGCCGGTGGCCAGCGAGCGGCCGTAGCACTTGGCGCAGGTGCCGGTGCGGGCGTCACAGGTCAGGACCGAGCGGACCTTGACCTCGGTGATGCCGGCAGCCACGAGCTCGCCGATCTTGACGTCGCCGAGGTCCTCTCCGGCGGCGGCGAGGACCTCGCCGGTCTCCGGGTGGGTGATCTCGACGGCGGAGGCCCGGGCGTAGGCCGAGGTCTCCACGTGCTCGTCGTCGATGCGCTTGGGCAGGCCACGCTCGGTGCCACAGTCGTCCTCACGGATGATGACGTCCTGCGACACGTCCACCAGACGACGGGTCAGGTAGCCCGAGTCGGCGGTGCGGAGCGCGGTGTCGGCCAGGCCCTTGCGGGCACCGTGGGTCGAGATGAAGTACTCGAGCACCGAGAGGCCCTCGCGGAAGTTGGCCTTGATCGGGCGCGGGATGATCTCGCCCTTCGGGTTGGCCACCAGACCACGCATGGCCGCGACCTGCCGGATCTGGTTCATGTTTCCGGAGGCACCCGAGTCGACCATCATGTAGATCGGGTTCTTGCGGTCGAAGTTGGTCTCCATCGCACGACCGACCTCGGCAGCAGCCTGGGTCCACAGCTCGATGAGCTCCTGACGACGCTCGTCGTCGGTCATCACACCGCGCTCGTAGTTCTTCTGGACCTTCTCGGCCTGCGCCTCGTAGCGGCCCAGGATCTCGGCCTTGCTGTCGGGCGTGGTGACGTCGTCGATCGAGACGGTCACACCCGAGCGCGTGGCCCAGTGGAAGCCGGCGTCCTTGAGGGCGTCGAGCGACGCGGCGACCTGCACCTTGGTGTAGCGCTCGGCGAGGTCGTTGACGATCGCGCCGAGGCGCTTCTTGCCGACCTCCTCGTTGACGAACGGGTAGTCCGCCGGGAGCGTGTCGTTGAAGTAGACCCGACCCAGGGTGGTGTCGAGCTGGATCGCGGTCCGCTCCTCCCAGTCGGCACCGAGCTCGAGGTCGAGCGGGGGCACGATGTCGTTGAGGCGGATGCTGATCCGGCTCTGGAGGGTGATCTCCTTGCGGTCGAAGGCCATGATCGCCTCGGCCGGGGACGAGAACACGCGACCCTCGCCGGTCTCACCCTCGCGGTCGGCGGTCAGCCAGAACAGACCGATGATCATGTCCTGCGAGGGCATGGTCACCGGACGGCCGTCCGACGGCTTGAGGATGTTGTTGGTCGACAACATCAGGATGCGGGCCTCGGCCTGCGCCTCCGCGGACAGCGGGAGGTGGACGGCCATCTGGTCACCGTCGAAGTCGGCGTTGAACGCGCCGCACACGAGCGGGTGGATCTGGATGGCCTTGCCCTCGATCAGCTGCGGCTCGAAAGCCTGGATGCCGAGGCGGTGCAGGGTGGGCGCACGGTTGAGCAGCACGGGGTGCTCGGTGATGACCTCTTCGAGGACGTCCCACACGACCGGGCGGGCGCGCTCGACCATCCGCTTGGCGGACTTGATGTTCTGCGCGTGCGACAGGTCGACGAGGCGCTTCATCACGAACGGCTTGAACAGCTCGAGCGCCATCTGCTTGGGCAGACCGCACTGGTGCAGCTTGAGCTGCGGGCCGGACACGATGACCGAACGGCCGGAGTAGTCCACGCGCTTGCCGAGCAGGTTCTGACGGAAGCGACCCTGCTTGCCCTTGAGCATGTCGGAGAGCGACTTCAGCGGACGGTTGCCCGGACCGGTGACGGGACGACCACGACGGCCGTTGTCGAAGAGGCTGTCGACAGCCTCCTGCAGCATCCGCTTCTCGTTGTTGACGATGATCTCGGGAGCACCGAGGTCGAGCAGTCGCTTGAGGCGGTTGTTGCGGTTGATGACGCGGCGGTAGAGGTCGTTCAGGTCGGAGGTGGCGAAGCGGCCACCGTCGAGCTGGACCATCGGGCGCAGGTCCGGCGGGATCACCGGGACGGCGTCGAGCACCATGCCGATGGGCTGGTTGCCGGTCTTGCGGAAGGCGTCGACGACCTTGAGGCGCTTGAGGGCGCGGACCTTGCGCTGGCCCTTGCCGTTGGCGATCGTGTCGCGCAGCGACTCGACCTCGGCCTCGATGTCGAAGTCCTGGAGTCGCTTCTGGATCGCCGTGGCGCCCATGTGGCCCTCGAAGTACTTGCCGAACCACGTCTTCATCTCGCGGTAGAGGAGCTCGTCGCCGAGCAGGTCCTGCACCTTGAGGTTCTTGAACGTGTCCCAGACCTCCTCCAGCCGCGCGATCTCGCGGTTGGCGCGGTCACGGAGCTGGTTCATCTCGCGGTCGGCACCGTCGCGCACCTTGCGCTTGGCGTCGGCCTTGGCACCCTCGGCCTCGAGGGTGGCGAGGTCCTCCTCGAGCTTCTTGGCGCGGTCCTCCACGGAGGTGTCGCGACGCTTCTCGAGGCGCTCGCGCTCCAGGCCGACCTTGTTCTCGAGGGACTCCTGGTCGCGGTGCCGGGCGTCCTCGTCGACCGAGGTGATCATGTAGGCGGCGAAGTAGATGACCTTCTCGAGGTCCTTCGGCGCCAGGTCGAGCAGGTAGCCCAGGCGCGACGGGACGCCCTTGAAGTACCAGATGTGGGTCACGGGAGCGGCGAGCTCGATGTGGCCCATGCGCTCACGGCGCACCTTGGAACGGGTCACCTCGACGCCGCAGCGCTCGCAGATGATGCCCTTGAAGCGCACGCGCTTGTACTTGCCGCAGTAGCACTCCCAGTCCCGGGTGGGACCGAAGATCTTCTCGCAGAAGAGGCCGTCACGCTCGGGCTTGAGCGTGCGGTAGTTGATGGTCTCCGGCTTCTTGACCTCGCCGTGGCTCCACGTGCGGATGTCCTCCGCAGTGGCCAGGCCGATCTGAAGCTGGTCGAAGAAGTTAACGTCGAGCACGATGGCTGCTGTCCTTCGTTAGTACGTGGAAAGTTGAGCTGGGGACTGAGGGAGGTACGCCGGCCGGAGCCGGCGTACCTGCGCACTCAGACTTCTTCGACGGAGCTGGGCTCGCGGCGGGACAGGTCGATGCCGAGCTCCTCGGCGGCGCGGAAGACGTCCTCCTCCGCGTCCTTGAGCTCGATCTGCGAACCGTCCTGGGAGAGGACCTCCACGTTGAGGCAGAGGGACTGCATCTCCTTGACGAGCACCTTGAACGACTCGGGGATGCCCGAGTCGGGGATGTTCTCGCCCTTCACGATGGCCTCGTAGACCTTCACGCGGCCCGGCACGTCGTCGGACTTGATCGTGAGCAGCTCCTGGAGGGCGTAGGCAGCGCCGTAGGCCTCCATCGCCCAGACCTCCATCTCACCGAACCGCTGGCCGCCGAACTGGGCCTTACCGCCCAGGGGCTGCTGCGTGATCATCGAGTAGGGGCCGGTCGAGCGAGCGTGGATCTTGTCGTCGACGAGGTGGTGCAGCTTGAGGATGTACATGTAGCCGACAGCCACCGGTTCCGGGAACGGCTCACCCGAGCGACCGTCGAAAAGGGCGGCCTTGCCGTCCTCCTTGACCATCCGCTCACCGTCACGGTTGGGCAGCGTGGAGCCGAGCAGACCGGTGATCTCGTCCTCGCGGGCACCGTCGAACACGGGGGTCGCGACCTTGGTGTCCGGGGAGGCCTTGTCGGCGCCGATGGCGATCAGGCGCTGCTTCCACTCGGCGTTGCCCTTCTCACCGGACAGGTCGAGGTCCCAGCCCTGCTTGGCGAGCCAGCCCAGGTGGAGCTCGAGGATCTGGCCGATGTTCATACGACGCGGCACACCCAGCGGGTTGAGCACGACGTCGACCGGCGTGCCGTCCTCCATGAACGGCATGTCCTCGACGGGCAGGATCTTGGCGATGACGCCCTTGTTGCCGTGACGACCGGCGAGCTTGTCACCGACCGAGATCTTGCGCTTCTGGGCGACGTAGACGCGGACCAGCTGGTTGACGCCCGGAGGAAGGTCGTCGCCGTCCTCGCGGTCGAAGACCCGGACGCCGATGACCGTGCCGGACTCACCGTGGGGCACCTTCATCGAGGTGTCGCGCACCTCGCGCGCCTTCTCACCGAAGATCGCGCGGAGCAGGCGCTCCTCGGGGGTCAGCTCGGTCTCGCCCTTGGGCGTGACCTTGCCGACGAGGATGTCACCGGTGGTGACCTCGGCGCCGATGCGGATGATGCCGCGCTCGTCGAGGTCGGCCAGGCCCTCCTCGGAGACGTTCGGGATGTCCCGGGTGATCTCCTCGGGGCCGAGCTTGGTGTCACGCGCGTCGACCTCGTGCTCCTCGATGTGGATCGAGGTGAGGATGTCCTCCTGCACCAGGCGCTGGCTGAGGATGATCGCGTCCTCGTAGTTGTGACCCTGCCAGGGCATGAAGGCGACGAGCAGGTTGGTGCCCAGCGCCATCTCGGCGTCGTCGGTGCAGGGACCGTCGGCGATCGGCGTGCCGACCTCGAGGCGGTCACCGGCCTTCACCAGCGGGCGCTGGTTGATGCAGGTGCCCTGGTTGGAGCGACGGAACTTGGCCAGCTTGTAGGTCTGGTAGGTGCCGTCGTCGTTCATCGTCTCGATGGCGTCGGCGGACACCTCCTTCACCACACCGGCGTTGTCGGCCACGACCACGTCACCGGCGTCGACCGCGGCGCGGTACTCCATGCCGGTGCCGACGAGCGGGCTGTCGCTGGTGATCAGCGGGACGGCCTGACGCTGCATGTTGGCGCCCATGAGCGCGCGGTTGGCGTCGTCGTGCTCGAGGAAGGGGATCAGGGCCGTCGCGACCGACACCATCTGGCGCGGCGAGACGTCCATGTAGTCGACCTCTTCGGCCAGGATCGCGTCGACCTCGCCGTTCTTCTGGCGGACCAGCACGCGCTCCTCGACGAACTTCATCTTCGCGTCGAGGGGGGCGTTGGCCTGGGCGATGACGTAGCGATCCTCGTCGTCGGCCGTGAGGTAGTCGATCTCGTCGGTGACGACACCCTTGACCACGCGGCGGTAGGGGGTCTCGACGAAGCCGAACGGGTTGATCCGGCCGTAGGAGGCCAGCGAGCCGATCAGGCCGATGTTCGGGCCTTCAGGGGTCTCGATGGGGCACATGCGGCCGTAGTGCGACGGGTGGACGTCACGGACCTCCATGCCGGCGCGGTCACGGGACAGACCACCGGGACCGAGGGCCGACAGGCGACGCTTGTGCGTCAGGCCGGCGATCGGGTTGGTCTGGTCCATGAACTGGCTCAGCTGCGAGGTGCCGAAGAACTCCTTCAGCGCCGCGACCACGGGACGGATGTTGATCAGGGACTGCGGCGTGATCGCCTCGACGTCCTGGGTCGTCATCCGCTCGCGCACCACGCGCTCCATGCGGGCCAGGCCCGTGCGGAGCTGGTTCTGGATGAGCTCGCCCACGGTGCGCATGCGGCGGTTGCCGAAGTGGTCGATGTCGTCGGCCTGGACCTTGACGGGAGCACCGTCAGGACCCTCGACGACGTTGCCCTCCGCGTCGACCAGGTCGGTCGACTCGACCTGCGCGCCGGCAGCGTGCAGCTGCACGACGTAGCGGATCGCGGCCACGACGTCGTCGATGGTCAGCGTCTGCTGGTCGAAGGCCTCGTGGAGACCGAGCTTCTTGTTGATCTTGTAGCGGCCGACCTTCGCCAGGTCGTAGCGCTTGGGGTTGAAGTAGTAGTTGTTCAGCAGCGTCTGCGCGGCCTCGGCCGTGGGCGGCTCGCCTGGGCGGAGCTTGCGGTAGATGTCGAGCAGCGCGAGGCGGGTGACCTCGTCGTTGACCTGCTCGGCGGTGGGGGCCTCGCCCCGCGCCTTCTTCTGCAGCTCCTCGTAGACGACCTCGTAGCGGACGCTGTCCTTCTCGAGCGTCAGCATCATGGACTCGTACTGACCGAACTCCTCGCGGATCTGGTCGGTGGTCCAGCCGAGGGCCTTGAGCAGGACGGTGACGTTCTGCTTGCGCTTGCGGTCGAGGCGGACGCCGACCAGGTCGCGCTTGTCGATCTCGAACTCCAGCCACGCGCCACGGCTCGGGATGAGCTTGGCGGTGAAGATGTCCTTGTCGGACGTCTTGTCGGGCGTCGACTCGAAGTAGACGCCGGGCGAACGGACGAGCTGCGACACGACGACGCGCTCGGTGCCGTTGATGATGAAGGTGCCCTTGCGCGTCATCATGGGGAAGTCGCCCATGAAGACGGTCTGGCCCTTGATCTCGCCGGTCTCGTGGTTCATGAACTCGGCCGAGACGTAGAGCGGGCGGGAGTAGGTGAAGTCCTTCTCCTTGCACTCCTCCTCGGTGTACTTCTCGTCCAGGAAGACCGGGTTGTCGAAGGAGAGCATCATCGTCTCGGAGAAGTCCTCGATCGGGGAGATCTCCTCGAAGATCTCCTGCAGACCGGTCTTCTCGGAGACGTCCTCACCGGCTGCCCTGCGGGCAGCGACCTCGTTCTCCCAGCGATCTCCACCGACCAGCCAGTCGAAGCTGCTGGTCTGGAGCGAGATGAGCGGGGGAACCTCGAGGGGTTCGGTGATCTTTGCAAAAGAGGTACGGCGGTGGTTACCAGCAGAGCTGCGCGCGGCCAAGAGGTGTCCTCACAGATGAGCAAGTGATCGGCGCCGGCCGACCACCACGACAGCCGTCCGGAGGGCGTCGGGCATCTGAGGGCAGGCGCAAGGACCCACGATAGCGCACTTGTGGACACGCCTCAAACGCGGGGTCGATTTCCCGAAGGGAGGAGTGCCACGCGTTGGCCATGACTATGAACGCCGAAGCGCCCCCGGTCAAGCAGAACGCGCCGATCCGACCCGTTCGGGCTAGCCCTGCCCCTCTCCCTGCCCCTATCCCTGGACGGGTGAGGTGATGAGGTCGTCGACCAGCCACTCGCCGTCGACGAGCTGCATCGACAGGGTCACCTGGTCCTTGTAGACCGTGGGTTCGGCGCTGAGCTTGTTGGTCGTCGGGCGGTCCACGAAGACCAACACCTGCACCCGGTCGGCGGCGGCGCGCACGATGCCCGAGGCCACCACGTCGGCGATGACCTTCGTCTGCGTCTGCGGCGCGTTCTCCTGCAGCACCGCGAAGAGCTTGTCGTACTCGGCCTTGTACTTCCCCGTCATCAGCGACGTCGCAGCCTTCTGGTCCTCGTCGAGGTGCTGGTAGTCGTAGGACAGCACGGGTACGACGGCGCTCTCGGCCGCGACCTGCGCGGCGCGGGCGGCGGAGTCGTCGCCTCCGTCGCCTCCGGCGCTCCACATCCACACGACCGCGGCGACGAGTCCGGCGGCGAGGATGCCGAGACCGGCGAGGAGCCAGGACGGCACGGTCCGGGGACCGGCGGACGACCGGGCCACGGCTCGCTGCTCGCGCTCGGCGAGGACGGGCGCAGAAGCCGTCACGGGTGGGACGACGTCGGCGGTCCCGTCCTCGGCGTCCTCCTCGGGCAGCGAGGCGTCGTACGCCGCTCGGGCCTCGGGGTCGAGCAGCACCTTGGCGGCCCGGTTGAGGGCGTCGAAGCGGCGGTCGCCGGGCTCGAGGTCGGCGATCTGGGTCTTCCATGCCGCGCGGACCTCGTCGGGGGACGCGTCGCGCGAGACGTCCAGCAGGTCGTACCAGGTGGGTGCGTCGCTCACGGCGTGCTCCCTTCTCCCGTGCCCGTCCCCGGGTCGGTGCCACCCTCGGCGGCGTCGTCCGGGCTGCTGACGGGGGTGAAGTCGTCGACGAGCCACTTCCCGTCGATCAGCACGAGGTCGACGGTGAACCGGAACGGCAGCGGCTCCTGGTCGACGGTCGTGGCCTTCTTGCCCGTCCCCTGGGCGTAGCTGTCGGTGAAGGCGCCTGCCACGAGGACCCGCGCGGAGTCGTCGTCGATGGAGGACACCGCGGTGGCGAAGACGTCGGCGGTGCGGGTGATCCGGCCCTGGGCGACGAGCTGCTCGGCCGTGGCGACCTCCTTGTCGAAGTCGGCGGCGAACTTGGGCGTGATCACCTCCCGCACCTGGTCGCGGTAGGCGGGCATCTGCCCGGAGTCGTCGAGCATGTCGGGGCTGTAGGTGCCGAGCCGCTTCACGAACTGGTCGGTCAGGCTCATGACCTGCTCACGCTCGTCGGGCAGGTCCAGCCCGCCGGCGGAGGACCCACGCCCTCCCACGGACAGCCAGACGAGCATGGCGACGCAGACGACCACCACGAGGGCGAGCAGCCCGGCCAGCACGACCCTCCATCGAGGCGGGCGCGGCTGGTCGGCGGCCGCAGCGGCGGTCCCCGGCGACTCACCGCGGCGGGCGCGTTCGGTCATGACGGACATTGTTCCCTCCCTCGAGAACGGACGACTCCTCCCTCAAGGAGCCTGGTGGTTCAACGACTGGGGGTCTGCGACGTCACGCTCTCCCCGAGCAGCGGCTCGAGGTAGAGCCACTTCCAGCTGTCGTCGCCCAGGGTGCGGGGCGAGGCGACGCGCTGTCCGAGCAGTCGCTGGATCGCGGTCGGGTCCGAGGTGAGGTGGCCCGTCGCCGGGTCGTAGGCGAAGTCGGGGGTGTCCCACCCGGTCGCCGCGCGGGGCGACTGGATGTTCTGCGCGCCGCGGGCGTTGGTCTTCGACGCCGGCGCGGTACAGCCGGCGTCCTCCTTCATCGGCCGGTTGCTGCCGTCGAGCGGCGAGCGGCGGTCGGTGTCCTCGTAGCCCTGGAGGCACACGGGCGGGTCGTTGGTGAGGACCATGCCGAAGTGGGCGTCGTAGAGCCCGGTGCCGGGCGACTTCGAGACGACCGTGAATCCGCCCTCGACGACGTACGGGTAGAGGACGAGCAGCTGCTCGATGCCGTCGATGTGCTTGACGACGACCTCGCCGGTGGTGACCAGGTTGTTGATCAGCTCGCCGAGCTCGACCTCGTTGTCCTCGAGGAAGGTACGCAGCTCGTTGGCGCCGATCGAGCCGTCCTCGATGAGCTTGCGGAGGTCCTTGTCGTGGTTGGCGACCGTGGTGGAGAACGTCGACAGGTCTCGGGCAAAGCGCCGGAACGCGCCCTCCGAGGCGATCTGGCCCTTGAGCACGGTGTTGCTGTCGCGGATCAGGTCGACGGTCACGCCGAAGTTCTCGTCGGCCGCGGTGATGAACGCGTTGCTGCTGTCGAGGATCGTCTGGAGGTCCTGGCCGGCGCCGTTGAAGGCCTTGCCGAACTCGGAGGTCACCGTGCGCAGGTCGTCCTCGTCGACGCTGCGTACCGTCTCGTCGAGGTGGGTCAGCAGCGTGTCGGTCTGGATCGGCGTGGTGGTCAGGTCGCGGGCGATCTCGGAGTCGTCGCGGAGGTAGGGCCCCTTGTCGCTCTGCGGCTGGAGCTCGACGTACTGCTCGCCGACCGCGGAGCGGTTGCCGACCAGCGCGTGCGCGTCGGCCGGGATCTGGTCGAACTCGTTGTCGATGTCGAGCACCAGGTCGACGCCGTCCTTGGTCAGGCGCAGCTCCTCCACCTGGCCGACGCGGACGCCGCGGTAGGAGACCTCCGCCCCCGCGAACGCGCCGCCGGAGTCGGCGAAGTGCGCGACGACCGTGTAGCTCTGGTCGAGCAGCACGCGGTCGAGGCGGGCGTAGCGCGCACCGACGAAGCTGACGCCGACCAGCGTGATGAGGGCGAAGACCAGCAGCTGCACCTTGGTCCGACGGGTGATCATCGCTCCACCATCCCCGGGACCAGGAGGCTGACGAGCGCCGGGTCGTAGAGGTCCATCAGGTCACGCACGGTGTAGCCACCCCGGGGTTCGCGCTCGTCGGTGCCGGCCCGCGGGAGGCCCGTGGGGAGCAGCGTCGTGGGCAGCAGGGTCGGCGGCAGCGTGGTCGGCACGGGCACGGGCGGCGAGGGCAGGCCGGGGATAGCATTGAGCTCGCGGCACACGTCCTTGTCCTTGTTCTCCGCCTTGGCGCACTCCTCGCGCAGCTGCAGCAGCTTCTGGGCGTTGGCGAGCACCTTCTTGCAGGCGTCGCTGGTGAGCGAGCCGCTCTGGAGGCAGGCCAGGACGTCGTTGACGATCACCGTCGGGTCGATGACCGTCGGCAGGTTCGTCGGCAGCGACGGGGACGCGCTCGCCCCACCCGCCACGTCGACGTCGAGGGTGATGGAGAGGTTGGTGTAGTCGCCCATGTGCAGGTTGCGGGCGACCTGCGGGTCTCGGCCCACGACCTCGTCGACGAACGGGTACGTCAGGAAGACGTGGAAGGCGTTGGTGAAGTCGTCGCCCGACGCGGCGAGCTGCGTGAGCACGGGGTTGAGGCGCTGGAGCGAGGTGATCGTGGAGTCCTTGGACTTCGCGATCACGTCGACCGCGACCGCGGAGAGGTTGTCGAGCGCCTCGAGCATCTGGACCAGGTCGTCGCGCTGCCGGTCGATCGACTCCAGGGCGCTGGGGAGCTCGTCGAGCGCCTTGTCGATGGTGGGCAGCTGCTTCTCGGCGGCGATCGAGAGCCGGTTGAGCTGCTCGATCGCGTGGACGATGTCGGCCTTGTTGTCGTCGACCTGGCCCATGAAGGTGCGCAGGTTGTCCAGCACCGACCTCGCGGAGTCCTCGCGGCCGTCGAGCGCCGAGTTGAGCTCCTGGGTGATGGTCTTCAGCTGCGCGACACCGCCGCCGTTGAGCAGCAGGCTCAGGGCGCCGAGCACCTCCTCGACCTCCGGGTTGCGGCCCGCGCGCTCGATCGGGATGGTGTCGCCGTTGCTCAGCGCGTTGGCACTCGCGCCCGTGTCGGGGGCGCTCAGCTCGACGAACTTCTCGCCCAGCAGGCTGGTCTGGCGCAGCTCGGCGACCGCGTTGTCCGGGAGCTTCACGTCGCGGCGGACCTGGAGGGTGACCAGCGCCTGGTAGCCCTCGAGGTCGATCGCGGTCACCTTGCCGACGCTGACGTCGTTGACCTTGACCGTCGACTGGGGCACGAGGTCGAGGACGTCGGCGAACTCCACCTTGATCGTCATCGGGTTGTCGCCGACGTCGGGACCGCCGGGCAGCGGCAGTCCGTAGACGCTGAAGTCGCAGGCGGACAGGAACATCGCCACCAGCACGCCCAGCACGAGCACCTTCACGCGCTTCATCGCTCCACCTCCACGAGGCCGCCGAGGGTGGGGTCGAAGACGTCCTGCGCCGGCAGCCGGTCCGGCTTGCCGAGCGCGCCGGGTCGGTTGTTGCCCAGCAGCCTGGTGATCTGGTTGCAGACCTGGCCCGAGCGCTCCACCTGGCCGACGAAGCCGCACAGGAACGCGGCCGGGTCGGCGTTGAGCTGGTTGATCGACTCGCCGAAGTTGGCGCGCGTGTCGAGCGTGCCGGCCTGCGGGTTGTAGGTCAGCGCCAGGTTGTTGAGGGCCGCCGGCGCGACGTGCAGGATCTCGTCGAGGGCGGCGCGCTGGCGCACCAGCACCTTCGAGACCCGGTTGAGGCCGCTGATGTTGCGGGTCAGCGAGTCCTTGTTCTCCTCCACGAAGCCCTTCACCGCCGTCAGCGCGACGGAGAGGTTCTTGGTCGCCGAGACGAGCTCCTGGCGCTCACCGGCCAGCATCGTCGAGACGTCGGCGAGCGACTGGTTGAACTGGCGCACCGTCTGGTCGTTGTCGGCAAGGGTCTGCATGAAGCCCTCGAGCGCCTTCACCGAGCCGAAGAGCTCCTCCTTGTTGCCGGCCAGCGTGGCGCTGAGGCGGGAGAAGTCCTTGATGGTCTGGCGGAACGTCGTGCCCTGGCCGCCGAAGTTGTCGGCCGTGACCGAGAGCAGGTCGGACAGCGCGCCGGTCTTGTTGGCGCCGTTGGGGCCGAGCGCCACGTTGAGCCGGTCGAGGCTGTCGTAGATCTGGTCGAGCTCGAGCGGCTCGGCGGTCTGGTCGACGCTCAGCTCGGCGCCGTCGGTCAGCACGTCGCCCGTGCCGGAGTACGCCGGCGTGAGCTGGACGTAGCGGTCGCCGACCACCGACGGCGCGATGATCACCGCCCTGGCGTCGGACGGCAGCTTCACCGTGTCGTCGTACGTCATCGTGACGGTGACGTCGGTGCCGGTGGGCTCGACGCGGGTCACGGTGCCGACGGGCACGCCGAGCACGCGGACGTCGCTGCCCTCGTAGACCGAGATGGTCCGCGGGAAGTGCGCGACGACGGTCTTGGAGCTGTCGCCGCCGAGGAAGCTGATGGCCGACGCGACGATGAAGGCCAGCACGATGAGGGGCACCACGAGGCGCTTGAAGAGGTCCATGGTCAGCCCACCTGCGGAACCGGGGGGAAGTTGGAGATCCACGTGTCGAACCACGGGCCCGTGCCGAGGGTGTTGGCGAACACCCGGTAGAACGGCGCCATCAGCCGGAGGCTGCTGTCGAGGTTGTCCTCGTTCTTGTTGAGGACCGCGACGACGTTCTCGAGGTGGGCCAGAGCCGGCTTGAGGTCGGCGCGCGACTGGTTGATCAGGGCGGTCAGCTCCTTGGACAGCGTCGTGCTCGACACCAGCAGCTCGTGCACCGCGTCGCGGCGCGCGACGAGGGCGCGGAACAGCACGTCGCTGTCCTTCATCAGCTTGATGATGTCCTCGTCGCGGGCGTCGAGGACCTTGGAGACGCGCTCGAGGTTCTGCAGCAGCGTGTTGAGCTGCTCGTCCTTGGCGGCCACGTTGGCCGAGAGCCGGCTCAGGCCGGTCAGCGCGCCGCGGAACTCGTCGGGAGTGTTGCGGGTCAGGTCGGCCAGCGTGGTGAGCGACTCCGCGAGCTGGTCGGTGTCGATCTGCTCCGACGTCGAGGCCAGGCCCTCGAAGGCCTCGACCACGTCGAAGGGCGAGGAGGTGCGCTCCTCCGGGATCGTGCCGCCCTCGTCGAGCTGGCCGGAGCCGGCCGGCTCGAGCGCCAGGAACATCGAGCCGAGGATCGTCTTGACCTTGATCGCGGCCCGGGTCTCGGTGCCGAAGTCGGCGGCGTCGTCGACCTTGAAGCTGACCTTGACCTGGTCGCCGTCGAGCGCGATGTCGTCGACCTTGCCGACCCGGACGCCGGCGATGCGGACCTCGTCGTTGACCTTGAGGCCGCCGGCCTCGCTGAACATCGCGTGGTAGGTGTCGCCGCCGCCGATGACCGGCAGGTCGTCCGCGCGCAGGGCGGCCACCATCACCATCGCCAGGACGACGAGGCTGACGGCCCCGACGACGATCGGGTTGCGCTCGCGGAAGGGCTTCATCCGAGATCACACCTGTCGGAGCCGGTGTTGTACTTGACCGGCAGCGAGACCCCGCCGGGCAGGTTGACCCGGCCCTGGAACTCGCAGAGGTAGAAGTTGAAGAACGAGCCGTAGATGGCGGTCCGGCCGATCTTGTTGAGCTTGATCGGCAGCACCTGCAGGGCCCGGTCGAGCTCGGCCTTGTTCTTGTCGATGTTGCCCGCGACCGCCCGCAGCTCCTTGATGTCCTTCACGAAGGGCTCGCGGATGCCGTCGATCAGCGAGGCGGTCTCGACCGACAGGGAGGAGACGTCCTCGAGCGAGTTCAAGATGGCGTACCGGTCCTTCTTCAGGCCGCCGACGAGCGTCCGGAAGGAGTCGATCAGCCGGGTCAGCTGCTTGTCGCGGTCGGCGACGTGGTCGAGGACGAGCGACAGGTTGTCGATCAGGTCGCCGATCACCTGGTCGCGGTCCGCCAGCGTCGAGGTGACCGAGGCGGTGTGGGCGAGCAGCCCCTCGAGGGTGCCGCCCTCGCCCTGGAAGACCTGGATCAGCTCGTACGACAGCTTGTTGACGTCCTCCGGCGAGAGGGCCTGGAAGAGCGGCTTGAAGCCGTTGAAGAGGACCGTGAGGTCGAGCGCGGGGTGCGTGCGCGAGACCGGGATCGTCGAACCGGCGGGCAGCCGCTGGGTGTCGCCGACCTCCTGGGTCAGCGAGATGTAGCGCTGCCCGACGAGGTTGCGGTAGCGGATCGAGGCGTTCGTGCCGCCGTTGAGCGAGGTCGCGTCGTCGACGGAGAACGTGATCAGCGCGCGGGTGCGCTCGATGATCTTCACGTCGCTGACGGTGCCGACCCGCACGCCCGCGACCCGGACGTCGTCGCCCTTGTTCACGCCGGTGGCGTCGGTGAACTCGGCCTTGTACTCGCGCGAGGAGCCGAAGCCGATGTTGCCGATGGTGACCACGAGCACCGTGGTGGCGAGCGAGGTCACGACCACGAAGACCAGGAGCTTGACCAGGTCGACGGAGGTCTTCTTGTCGAGGAGGGCGCTCATCGCAGCGACACCTCCGCCCCACGGGCCATCGGGCCGACGAGCAGCACGCCCAGGTCGGGTACGTCGTCGGCGCTGACGCCGAGACCAGGTGCGAGCAGCGCCTTGAGGAGGTGCGACTCGTCGCGGCCGCCGGCGTAGCCGGCTGCAGTGCCGGACCAGCCGGGGCCGACGCGGCTGGTGCCCTTGCCGGTGGGCTCGTCGATGCCGTCGACGAAGTTGGGCTGGTGGGTGACCGGGTTGCTCTGCGACCACGGCGGGGTGGGCAGCCTGCCGCAGTAGTAGCCCCGCTTGTCGCCGTACACCGGCGCGTCCTGCGGGCCGTAGGCGCGCGGCTGGTTCGGGAGGGTCTCGAGCACGATGTGGAGCGTGAACCCGCGGAAGGCCTGGGCCTGGAGCTTGCCGGCGCCGACGATGCCGCCGAGGAGGCAGGGGTAGCCGGGGGCGTAGCGCGCGAAGACCTCGAGCTGCGTCGCGGCGAGGTCGCCGAGGCGCACCAGGTTGTCGCCGTTGTTGCGCGTGAACCGCTCGGCGACCGCGGCGAACTTCGAGACGTCGTTGAAGAGCGCCTTGAGCTTCTCCTCGCGGTCCTCGAGCGTGCCGGTGGTGGTGATCGTGTTGCGCAGGATCGTGGCCACCTCGGGCAGCACGTCGGCGTAGGTGTCGGACACCTTCGCGGTGAGCCGGAGGTCCTGGATCAGGCCGGGGAGCTCGGGGTTGAACTTCGTGAGGTAGTCGTCGAGCGTCTCCAGGCTCTCGCCGAGCTGCTCGCCGCGGCCCTCGAGGGCGGTCGCGATCGCATTGAGGGTCGTGTTGAGGTCGGCCGGCTGGACCGCGCGCAGCAGCGGGTAGAGGTCGCCGAGCACCTTCTCGACCTCGATCGAGAGGTTGGTGCGGTCGATCTCGTCGCCGTCGGCGATCGGCTTCGCCGACGATCCGCCGTCGGGGACGATCAGCGACACGAACTTCTCGCCGAAGAGCGTCTTGGGCAGGATCGAGGCGGTGACATCGCTCGGGATGTCGGTGGTGCGGTCCTTGTAGAGGCCGAGCGTGATGTCGGCGCCGTCGGCCGTCGGCTCGTAGCCGAGCACCTCCCCCACGATGACGCCCTTGATCTTCACGTCGGCGCGGTGCGGGAGCTGCAGCCCGATCCGCGACGCGTGGACGGTGACCTCGTCGTAGTCGCTGAACTTCTTGGTGAACACGCCGTAGGTCACCCACACGCCGGCCAGCATCAGCACGAGGAAGACGACTCCCAGGGTCTTGCGCCTCATCGCCCGCTCACCCCGCCAGCCGCACGGTGGTGGCCGCGCCCCAGATGGCCATGGACAGGAACAGGTCGAGCACGTTGATGGCGACGATGCTGGTGCGCACCGCGCGACCCACCGCGACGCCCACGCCGGCGGGGCCGCCGGACGCGTTGTAGCCGTGGTAGCAGTGGATGAGGATGACGGTCACGGCGAAGACGAGCACCTTGCCGAAGGACCAGAGCACGTCGCCCGGTGGCAGGAAGGCGTTGAAGTAGTGGTCGTAGGTGCCCGAGGACTGGCCGTAGATCTGCGTCACCACGAGCCGGCTCGCGAAGTACGACGACAGCAGCCCGACGACGTACAACGGGATGATCGCGATCAGGCCGCCGATCACGCGGGTGGCGACCAGGAACGGCATCGACGGGATGGCCATCACCTCGAGGGCGTCGACCTCCTCCGAGATGCGCATCGCGCCGAGCTGGGCGGTGAAGCCGCAGCCGACGGTGGCGGCGAGCGCGATGCCGGCGACGAGCGGCGCGATCTCGCGGGTGTTGAAGTAGGCCGAGACGAAGCCGGAGAAGGCGGCCGTGCCGAGCTGGTTGAGCGCGGCGTAGCCGGACAGGCCGACCTGGGCGCCGGTGAAGAACGTCATGCCGATGATCACGCCGACGGTGCCGCCGATGACGGCCAGCGCACCCGAGCCGAGGGTGACCTCGGCGAGGATCCGCATGATCTCGCGGGGGTAGCGGGTGACCGAGCGCGGCACCGCCTTGAGCACGCCGAGGTGGAAGGCGAGCTGCTCGCCGAGGGTGTCGAGCGAGGCCAGCGGCTTGGCGTAGAGGTCCTTGAGAGCCATCGTCATCCGCCCTTCGGGGGCACGACCTGCAGGTAGATCATGCTGAGGACGAAGTTGGCGACGAAGAGCATCAGGAACGTGATGACGACCGACTCGTTGACCGCGTCGCCGACGCCCTTCGGGCCGCCGTTGGCGTTCATGCCCTTGTAGGACGCCACGATCGCGGCGATGAGTCCGAAGACGAGCGCCTTGATCAGGCCGATCCAGAGGTCGGGCAGCTGGGCGAGCGCGGTGAAGCTGGCGAGGTAGGCGCCGGGGGTGCCGTCCTGCAGGATCACGTTGAAGACGTAGCCGCCGGTCACGCCGACGACGCTGACCATGCCGTTGAGGAAGAACGCGACGAGCATGCAGGCCAGCACGCGCGGCACGACGAGGCGCTGGATCGGGTCGATGCCGAGCACCATCATCGCGTCGAGCTCTTCACGGATCTTGCGGGCGCCGAGGTCGGCCGCGATGGCCGAGCCGCCCGCACCGGCGATCAGCAGGGCCGTGCCGATCGGCGCGGCCTGCTGGATCACGGCGAGCACCGAGGCCGAGCCGGTGAACGACTGGGCGCCGAACTGCTTGATCAGCCCGCCGACCTGCAGCGCGATGACCGCACCGAACGGGATCGCGACCAGCGCCGTCGGGATGATCGTCACCGAGGCGATGAACCACGCCTGCTGGATGAACTCACGCAGCTGGAACGGTCGGCGGAACAGCCCGCGGAAGACGTCGAGGGCGAAGGCGAAGAGGTTGCCCGCGACGCCGATCGGCGCGAGGGCGCGCGAGGACAGGGAGGTGGCCATCGGGCGTCAGACCCCCGGAGCCAGGCCGGCGTTGCTGGACTCGAACGACCCGGGCGGCGGCGTGACGCCGTTCTCCCGGCACCACTCCCCTGCCGGGCGCTGGCTGCGACGCGGGATCCCGTTGGACGGGTCGAGCTGCAGCGGGATCGGCGGCAGCGGGGGCAGCTCCTGGCCGGCCTCCGCGGCGAGCTCGTCGGCGTCCTTCTCCTCGGACATGCCGATGGGGCCGACGCGCTGGGCGTTGAGGAACTGGCGCACGACCGGCTCCTCGGAGCTGAGCAGCTGCTCGCGGGGCCCGAACATCGCGAGGTGGCGGTGGTAGAGCAGGCCGATGTTGTCGGGCACGGTGCGCGCGGTGTTGATGTCGTGGGTGACGATCAGGAAGGTCGCGTCGATCTGGGCGTTGAGGTCGACGATGAGCTGGTTGAGGAAGGCCGTGCGCACCGGGTCGAGGCCGGAGTCGGGCTCGTCGAAGAGCACGATCTCGGGGTCGAGCACGAGGGCGCGGGCCAGGCCGGCGCGCTTGCGCATGCCGCCCGAGATCTCGCCGGGGAGCTTGTCCTCGGCGCCGAGCAGGCCGACGAGGTCCATCTTCTCCATCACGATGTCGCGGACCTCGGACTCGGACTTCTTCGTGTGCTCGCGCAGCGGGAAGGCGACGTTGTCATAGAGGTTCATCGAGCCGAACATCGCGCCGTCCTGGAACAGCACGCCGAAGAGCTTGCGGATCTCGTAGAGGTCGCGCTCCGAGCAGCTCGCGATGTCGGTGCCCTCGATGAAGATCGAGCCCTTGTCGGGCTTGAGGAGGCCGATGAGGGTCTTGAGGAAGACCGACTTGCCGGTTCCCGAAGGGCCGAGCATCACGCAGATCTCGCCTGCGGGGACCGTGAGGGTCACGTCGCCCCAGATCAGCTGCTTGCCGAACGACTTGGACAGGTCATTGACCTGGATCTCGACACCCATGCGCGCGGAAACCTCCCTTCCTCCCCGTCGCTACTCCTCAGTACCAACGCAGGACCGCGCGAGAGGTTACGCCCTGACGAGACGCTCGTCACCAGCCCCAGGAGGGGGGCGACGGGCGGGGGCCGGGAGGGGCCGCCGATGGGTCAGCCGCGTCGCCGCCGGATCTCGGCGTTGACGGCCGGCACGACCTCGTGGAGGTCGCCGATCACCGCGTGCGTCGCCTTGGTGACCATCGGGGCGTCGGGGTCGGTGTTGATCGCCAGGATCGCCTTGGCGCTGCTGCACCCTGCCCAGTGCTGGATGGCCCCGCTGATGCCGCACGGGATGTAGAGGTCGGGCGAGATCCGGCTCCCGGTCTGGCCGACCTGCTCGTGGTGCGGGCGCCAGCCGAGCGAGGTCACCACGCGGGAGACGCCCAGCGAGGCGCCGAGCAGCTCGGTGAGCTCGAGGATGTCGCCGAAGCCCTCGGCGGAACCGGCCCCACGACCGGCACCGACGACGACCTTGGCGGACTTGAGGGTGCCCGACAGGTCGGGCTCG
This sequence comes from Nocardioides sp. BE266, assembly GCF_031457855.1. Classification (NCBI taxonomy): domain Bacteria; kingdom Bacillati; phylum Actinomycetota; class Actinomycetes; order Propionibacteriales; family Nocardioidaceae; genus Nocardioides; species Nocardioides sp. BE266. Next base: position 65,026 of record NZ_JAURTI010000011.1, read on the forward strand.
GGCTCGTCGGTGGAGACCACGCGGGCGAGGAGGTCGGCCTCGGCCACCTCGGGGGTCTCGACGACGAGCTCGCCCGCGCCGGGCGTCTCGGCCGGCTGGGCCTGGACGGCGTGGCCGGCCACGGTGAACACGGCCGGGCGGGCGGGCAGCTGCATCTCCTCCAGCGCGGCACCGCCGACGACCTGCCGGGTGACCGTGAAGGGCGACAGGCCGCCGAAGGACAGCACGTTCGCCGCCATCGGTACGCCGCTGCGCGCGGCCACGTGGGCCATCACCTCGTTGCCGCGGGGCGTGCCGGCGGCCATCAGGACCACGGAGCCGGCCTTCTCCCGGACGGCCATCAGGCCTGCGGCCCAGGCGGCGCCGGCGAAGGCGTCGTACGGAGTCCCGGTGAGGGCGTGCACGCGGCGCACGCCGTAGGAGCCGAGCACGCCGACGAGCGCGTCGGCGGGCTGGCCGACGACGACGGCGTCGATGGGCACACCCCCACCGCTGGCGGACAGGTCGCGGGCGAAGGTGATCGCCTCGCGGGAGGTCTCCACGGCCTCGCCCTCGGGCGTGACCTCGACGAGAACGATGATCATCGGGACAGCACTCCCAGCTCCTCGAGGAGGTCGACCACGGCGGGCGCCGCCGCGGCGCCGTTGCCGAGGACCCGGACGGACGACGGGGCGGGCGGCGGCAGGACCAGCCGCACCCGGGACGGACCGGCGGGCTCGGCAGTCGGCTGCCGCTCCTCGATCTCCACCTTCTTGGCCTTCATCCGGCCCGGCACCGTCGGGTAGCGCGGCTCGACGCCACCCTCCAGGATCGTGACCACTGCGGGCAGGGGCAGCCGGTAGGTCTCGTGGCCGTCGGGCCCGTCACCGCTCGCGGTGACCTCGCCACCGGACACGCTCACCGTGCTGACGCCGTTGACCACGGGCCAGCCGAGCTCGTAGGCGAGCCGGATGCCGACCTGGAAGTCGCCACTGTCGGCGGCGTCGTTGCCGAGGAGCACGAGCTCGTGCGGGGTGCCCGCGGCCTCGTGGTCGCGGACGACCGCCGCGATCTCACGAGCCACGTCGGCCGGGCCGAAGGACTGCGAGTCGGCGACCACGTGCGTCGCCGCCGTGCAGCCGACCGCAAGCGCGGAGCGCAACTGCTCGACCGCGTCGGCGTCGCCCAGGGTCACGACCGTCGCGGCACCACCCTCGGCCGCCGCCACCTGTACGGCGATCTCGACCGCGCACTCCTCGTGCGCGCTCATCGTGAAGCCGGCGAAGCGGCCGTCCACGCCCTGGGCGTCGTCGGTCAGCACGATCTCGCTCGACGCGTCGACGACGCGCTTCACGCAGACCAGGGGGTTAACCATCAGCGGATCCGCTCGTTGGTGGGGTCGAGGAGGGGCGTGGCGTCGATCGAGCCGACGGTCACCGGGTAGAGCTCCTCCATGTAGGACACGGCCAGCTCGTTGCCGATCACGGCCTGCTCGGGCGGCAGGTAGGCCAGCAGCACGTGCTTGCCGAGCGAGGGCGCCGAGCCCGCGCTGGTGACGTACGGGTGGTGGCCGTGGCCGTCGGTGAGCATCCCGCCCTCGCGGGTGAGGATCGGCTCGCCGCCGAGCATGTAGCGCTTCATCCCGGAGGCCGAGGTGTGGTCGTCGACCGTGAGCGTGCACAGCACCGTCTGCAGGTCTGCCTCACGCTGGGCGAGGTAGGCCTCCTTGCCGACGAAGTCGGCGGCCTTGACCTTCGGGCGCTGCATGCCGGCCTCGACGATGCTGCGCTCGGCGTCGAGCTCGGCGCCGAAGGCGCGGTAGCCCTTCTCGATGCGTCCGGTCGTGCCGTAGACGCCGATGCCCGCCGGGATGACGCCGTGCGGCGCACCCGCCTCGAGCAGCGCCTCCCAGAGGTCCGCGCCCTGCGCCATCGGGACGTAGAGCTCCCAGCCCAGGTCACCGACGTACGAGATCCGGGAGGCCAGGACGGTGAGGTCGCCCGCCGCCGAGGAGACCGTGATCTCGCGGCAGGTCAGGAAGCCGAAGCCCTCGTCGGAGACGTCATCGGAGGTCAGCGAGGCGAGCACCTCGCGGGCCTTCGGGCCCCAGATGCCGATGGTGTCGACGGCGTCGGTGTTGTCGGTGAGCGTGGTGGTCCCGCTCTCCGGCAGGTGCCCCGAGAACCAGGCGCGGTCGGCCATGCCGTGAGCACCGCCGGTGACGACGCGGAAGTGGTCGTCGCCGAGCCGCATCACCGTCAGGTCGGACAGGAAGCCGCCCTTGGCGTCGAGGACCGGGGTGTAGATCACCTTGCCGACGGCGACGTCGCACTGGGCGACACAGGTCTTCTGGACCACGTCGAGCGCCTCGGGACCCTCGATGTCGAAGATGCAGAAGGCGGACAGGTCGATCACGGCCGCGGCCTCGCGCATCCGCAGGTGCTCGGCGTTGATGATGGGGCTCCACCAGCGCGAGTCCCACTCGTGCTCGCGCGGCATCACGGCGTCGCCGTACTGCTCGACGAGGCCGGCGTTGGACTCGTACCAGAACGGGCGCTCCCAGCCGGCGGCCTCGAAGAAGACCGCACCGAGCTTGGTCTGCGAGTCGTGCATCGGGGCCTTGCGCTGGTCGCGGTCGGACTCGTACTGCTCGGCCGGGTGCACGATGCCGTAGGTCTTGATGAACGACTCGGTCGTGCGCAGCCGGGTGTGCTCGCGGCGCTTCTGGTGGGCGTGGAAGCGGGCGATGTTGCTGTGGTGGAGGTCGATCTCGGAGTGACCGTCGGTCATCCACTCGGCGACCGCGCGGCCGACGCCCGGACCCTCCTTGATCCAGACCGCGGCGGCGGTCCAGAGGCCCGCCACCTCGCTCTCGCCCAGGATCGGGTTGCCGTCGCAGGTCAGCGAGAGCAGGCCGTTGATGGCGTAGCGCATCTCCGCGCCCTCGGCGCCGAGCAGCTCGGGCATCAGCTCGTAGGCCTGCTCGAGCTGGGGGTCGAAGTCGTCGGAGGTGAAGGGCATCTCGGTCGGCGAGAGCTTGGCCTGCTCGATCGTCGGGATGTCCTCGGGCTCGTGGAGGATCGCTCGGTGGGCGTAGGAGCCGACCTCCATGTCGGCGCCGTGCTGGCGCTCGTAGCAGAAGGTGTCCATGTCGCGGACGATCGGGAAGGAGATCTCCCCCTCCTTCTCGGCCAGCTGCGGGCAGGGGCCGACGCTGATCATCTGGTGCACGGCGGGGGTCAGCGGGATGCTGATGCCGGCCATGTCGCCGAGCTTCGGGCTCCAGACGCCGGCCGCGATCACGACGGTCTTCGCCTCGATGTCGCCGGCGGTGGTGCGCACGCGGGTGATGCGGCGACGGCCGTTCGGCCCCTCCTCGGTGTCGAGGCCGGTGACCTCGACGGTGGGTACGACGGTGAGCTCGCCCGTGGCGAGCGCGCGCTCGCGCATGATCGTGCCCGCGCGCAGCGAGTCGACGACGCCGACACCGGGGGTCCAGAAGGCGCCGATGAACTGGTCCTCCTCGATGAAGGGGACCTTCTCCTTCACGAAGGCGGGCGAGACGAGCTCGGCCTCGATGCCCCACGCCTTGGCGCTGGACATGCGGCGCCGCAGCTCCTCCATCCGCTCCTCCGTGCGGGCGATCTCGAAGCCGCCGGACTCGGTGAAGACGCCCATCTCCTTGTACTGCGCGACCGAGTCGAGCGTGATGTCGGTGATCTCGCGGGAGTGGTCGACGGTGAAGATGAAGTTGGACGCGTGGCCGGTCGAGCCGCCCGGGTTGGGCAGCGGACCCTTGTCGATCTGGACGACGTTCTTCCACCCCAGGCGCGTGAGGTGGTGGACGAGGCTGTTGCCGACGATGCCGGCTCCGATGACGACGACGTCGGCGGTCGCGGGGACCTCGGCCATGGCTTCCTCCTGAAGGATGAATCGTTGCGTATCATGCAACTTGTTGCGCTATGTGCGACATGTAGAAATGTACGACGGCGCCCCCGGCGGCTGTCAAGCAACCCGGGGCGCCGCCGGACGGATCACGTCCTGCTGATCGGGCGGCCCTCCGCGTCGAGCTCGGGCATCGGCTCGCCGGTGACCTCCTCGGGGTCCGCCCCGAGGGCAGCGAGGGCCACGGTGTGGTGCTCCATCGAGTCGTACTGCTGCGCGTGCATGACCGCCTTGCGGACCCGCGACGGCAGGGTCGACTCGTAGGGCTCGGCGCGCAGCGACATCATCAGCGAGACACACATCGCGCAGATGACCAGCATGAACGGCCCGGCCACGATGATCACCAGTGTCTGCAACGCCCCGAGCCCTCCGGAGAACAGCAGCACGCCCGCGACGGCACCCTGGGCGACACCCCAGAAGATGATCAGCCAGCGCATCGGCTCCTCCTTGCCGTGCTGGCTGAGCATCCCCATCACGATCGAGGCCGAGTCGGCGCCGGTGATGAAGAAGATCGCCACCAGGAAGACCGCGAGGACGACCGTGATGCTCGAGAGCGGGTACTCGCGCAACGTGGTGAAGAGCGCACTCTCGGTGCCCTCGTCGACGAGCACCGCGCCGAGGTCCTTGGCGCCGGAGAGCTGCAGGTCGAAGGCCGCGCCCGCCAGGATCGAGAACCAGACGAACGACACGACGCTCGGCACCAGGATCACGTAGATGACGAACTGCCGGATCGTGCGGCCCTTGGAGATGCGCGCGATGAACATGCCGACGAAGGGCGTCCACGAGATCCACCAGGCCCAGTAGAAGATCGTCCAGGCGCTGAGGAACTCGCTGCCACCGAAGGCTCCTGTGCGGAACGCCATCGTCGGCAGGTGGGTCAGGTAGCCGCCGAGCGACTCGGTGAAGGTGCTCAGGATGAAGACCGTAGGTCCGACGACGAAGAGGAAGAAGACCAGCAGCACGGCCGCGATCGCGTTGGCGTTGGAGAGGAACTGGACGCCCTTCTCGATGCCGGTCACGGCCGAGAGCACGAAGCAGGTGGTCAGCACCGCGATCACGATGACGGTGAGCCACTTGGACTTGCCGCTGCCGAAGACGTCGTCGAGGCCGCCGGTGATCTGCAGCGCGCCGAGGCCGAGCGAGGTGGCCGAGCCGAAGAGCGTCGCGAAGATCGCGATCACGTCGATCCCCTTGCCCCAGCCGCCCTTCTCGCGACCCTTCAGCAGCGGCCCGAAGGCGCCCGAGACCAGGTTGCCCGTGCCCTTGCGGTAGGCGAAGTAGCCGATCGCCAGGCCGATGACGGCGTACATCGACCAGGGGTGGAAGCCCCAGTGGAAGAAGGCGTACTCCATCGCCACGCGGGCGCTGTCCGGGGTCGACGGGTCGCCCCGACCGGGCGGGATGCTGCTCGCGTCGGTCGCGGTGAGGTACGTCAGCGGCTCGGCCACGCCCCAGAACATCAGGCCGATGCCCATGCCGGTCGCGAACATCATGGAGACCCACGAGAACGTGGAGAACTCCGGCTCCGAGTCGTCGGGGCCGAGCTTGATGTTGCCGTAGCGCGTGACGGCGAGGTAGCCCGAGAACAGCAGGAACATCGCACTGACCAGGATGAACAGCCAGCCGAAGGACTTCTCCAGCCAGGCGAGCGTGTCTCCCGTCACGGTGCCCATCCCCGAGGAGTCGACGGTCCCCCACACCAGGAAGGCCACGGCGACCGCGGCGGCGACCCCGAAGGTCACCTTGTCGAGCGGGAAGTGCCCCTCGCCCTCGAGGGGTGGAGGCACGACGTGCTCACGGTTGGTGCCGAGCGGGTCCTTGACTGCCATGACGCCCTACCGATCCTGTTGCGCTTGGCGCAACATAGTGCGTGATTTGCAACACAGGTAACGGGTAGAGTGCTCCGCCCCCGGGCGGGTGTCAAGGAACGTCCGGGGGCGGGCACGGTCACACCGATCACTCAGCGTGTCGCCCGAGGGCTCAGCCGAGCCAGGCGTCCACCTTGTCCTGGTTCTCCTCGACCCACTTGGCCGCGGCGTCCTCGGGGGTCATCCCGTCGGCGGCGATGTAGCCCGCGACGACGTTCTGGTCCTCGTTGGTCCAGGTGAAGTTCTTGACCAGCGAGACGGCCGTGGAGTCCGAGGCCGCCCAGTCCGTGCCGACGATCTTCTTCAGCTCGGTCTCGGGGTAGTCGCAGGCGACCTTCTGCGGGTCGTCCTGGCAGCCGTCGGTGTACGGCGGCAGGGCCACCCGCTGCATCGCCACCTCGGCGTTGAAGTACTGCGGCTCGTACCAGTAGCCGATGACCCACTCCTTGTTCTTCTCCGCCTTGCGGAACGCCTCGATGGAGGCGGCCTCGCTCCCGGAGAAGACGACCTTGAAGTCGAGGTCGAGGTTGGACACGATCGCCTCGTCGAACTGGACGTAGGACGGGTCGGCGCCGAGGAACTGGCCCTGGCCGCCGGACTCCGAGGTCGCGAACTCCGAGGCGTACTTGTTGAGGTTCTTGTAGTCGAGGATGTCGGGGTGCTCCTCGGCGAGCCACGGCGGGACGAACCAGCCGATGATGCCGACGTTGCCCTGCGGCCCGAAGTCCTCGGCGGTGCCGTCGCCCTGGTCGGCGAAGAACTTCTTCTCCAGGTCGGGGTGGCCCCAGTCCTCGATCACCACGTCGACCTCACCGGTGCCGAAGCCCTGCCAGGAGACGTCCTCCTTCAGGTCCTTGTAGTTCACCGTGCACCCGAGCTGCTCCTGGGCGACGGTGCCGACGACGTAGGCGCTGGCCTGGTAGCCGACCCACGGGTTGACGGCCATGTTGAGCTCGCCGCACTCCCCGCCGCTCGCAGCGGCCTGCTCCTCGTTGGCCTTGGTCTCCTCCTCGATGGATCCACCCCCGCAGGCGGTCAGCGCCATGACGGCGACGGTGGCGAGGGCCCCGAGGCGGGCCACTCGGCTCTGGGTGTTGCGCATGGTGCTGCTCCTTCTGGTGATGGGCTGTGATGGTGTGACGGGTGCTGCTACTTGCCGGGCGGCCCGATGGGCAGCCGGATGTTGAAGGCACGGCGGGTGCCGGGACCGTCGTCACGACGTACGTCGGCGGCGGCGCGGGTGATCCGGTCGAGCATCACGCCGAGCAGCACGATGGTCAGGCCGCCCGCGGCGCCCTTGCCCCACTCCTCGCTCCGGGAGATGCCGAGGACGACGTCGTACCCGAGGGCGCCGGCGCCGACCAGGCCGCCGATGACGACCATGGCCAGGACGTAGAGCAGGCCCTGGTTGGTGGCCAGCACGAGCGAGCCCTTGGCCATCGGCAGCTGGACCTTGGTGATCTCCTGCCACTTGGTCTGGCCGGTCGAGCGGCCCGCCTCGATGGTGGTGGGCGAGACGCCCTTGACTCCGTCGGCGACGAGCTTGATGGCGGCAGGGGCGGCGTACACGATGCCCGCGACGATCGCGGTGAAGCGTGAGGGCCCGAAGAGCGCCAGCACCGGGATCAGGTAGACGAAGGGCGGGATCGTCTGGCCCGCATCGAGCAGTGGCCGGATGCCGAGGTCGACGCGGCGGTCGCGTGCCATCCACACGCCGAAGACCAGGGCCAGCACCATGACCAGGACGGTGCCGACGAGCGCCATGTTGAGGGTGATCATCGCGTCGTGCCACAGGTCGAGGTACCAGATCCCCGCCAGGCAGACAGCAGTGGTCGCCAACGCCCGGACCCCGCCGAAGACGAGGGCCAGGCCCAGGATCCCCAGGGCGGCGAGCCACCACGGCGACTCGGCCAGCAGGGACTGCATCGGGTTGAGGAACCAGTCGGTGATGTGGTCCTTGAACCAGCCGGCCACTCCGCCGAACACGTCGACGATGGCGTTCATGGCGCTGTCCGCGCCGTCGGAGACCTTGCCGCCGATCGTGTACTCCGGGAACCGGGCCAGGCTGAGCTCGAGCCGGGAGAGGTAGACCGCCACCAGGGCGGCCACGCCGGAGACGGCGAGCGCGATCCGGCGCACCCGGAGGTTGCCGCCACCTCCACGGGCGACCTTCTCCGACCGCTCGCTCGCTGCGGTCGTCGTCCGGTCGAGCATCACGGCCATCACCACGATCAGCACGCCGGGCACGAAGGCGCCGCCGAAGTCGTTCGCGACGAGCGCGTTGAGCACCGGCTTCCCCAGGCCCGGGCCGTTGATGTACGACGCGATGGTGGCCATCGACAAGGCGGCCAGCGTCGTCTGGTTGAGGCCGACGATGATCGTCTTGCGTGCCATCGGGATCTGCACCTTGAGCAGGCGCTGCCAGTAGGTCTGGCCCGCAGAGTCGGTCGCCTCGATCGTGGTGGCGGACACCTCGCGGATGCCGAAGCCGGCGATCCGCACCAACGGCGGCACGGCATAGATGAGGGTCGCGACGACAGCTCCGCCCACACCGATGCCGAAGAACAGCACCACCGGCACGAGGTAGACGAACGTCGGCATCGTCTGCATGAAGTCGAGCACGATGGTGATCACCCGGTTGGCTTGCGTGTTGGTCCCGGAGAGGACCGCGAGCGGCATGCCCACGATCAGCGTGATGAGGACCGCCATGCCGGTGACGATGAGCAGGTCGAGCGAGTCCTGCCAGTAGCCGAAGACGCCGAAGGAGAGGAAGGACAGCAGCACGAGGAGGGCGATGCGCCAGCTCGCGATCGCGAAGCCGACCCACGTGGCGACGGCGACCACGCCGAGCCAACCGATCTCGGGGACGGGCCGCGGCAGGTTGGGGCGGACCAGCATCCGCTGCGCCCAGTCGAAGAAGTTGCGCAGCAGCTCGGAGATCGAGTTGGTGAACTGCATGACCGGGTTGGTGTCGCGGCTGGCGAGCAGCGTGTTGTTGAAGTCGGTGAAGGACTGGTGCAGGTCAGTGTGCTCGCGACCCGGCAGCGCCAGGGTGTTGGTGCCCTTGGTGAAGGCCCACACGATGATCCAGACGACGATGACGCCCAGCGCGGGCACCCAGCGGCTGATGCCCGACTCCTCGACGACCGGCGGCGCCGCGCCCGGCTCGACCGGCCGCTTCTCCTTCGTCGCGACAGTGCTGTGGATCTCGTCGCGGTTCGCCATCGGCGGCCCGCCGGCGTAGCTCACGACTCCTCCTCGGCCACGACCACGCGCATGATGTCCTCCTCGTCCACCACGCCGAGGAGCGTGTCGCCGTCGACGACCCGGATCGGTGCGTCCGAGGCGATCGCGGCGCGCGCCGCCTGGCGTACGACCGTGGTGACCGGGAGCGTCGGACCGTCCATCGCCTCGCCGGGGCGCGGGTCGCGCATCACCCACTTCAGCGTCAGCACGTGCGCCTTGGGCACCTCGGAGACGAAGTCCTTGACGTAGTCGTCGGCCGGCTTGGCCACCACCTCGTCGGGCGTGCCGATCTGCACGATCGCGCCGTCGCGCAGGATCATGATCCGGTCGCCGAGCTTGAGCGCCTCGGCGAGGTCGTGGGTGATGAAGACCATCGTCTTGCCGAGCTCGCTGTGCAGACGGATGACCTCGTTCTGCATGTCACGGCGGATCAGCGGGTCGAGCGCGGAGAACGGCTCGTCGAAGAGCAGCATCTCGGGGTCGCCGGCGAGCGCCCGCGCCAGGCCGACGCGCTGCTGCATGCCGCCTGAGAGCTGGTCGGGGTAGGACCGCTCGTAGCCCGCGAGGCCGACCAGGTCGACGATCTCGGCGGCCTTCTCGCGCCGCTCCTTCTTCGCGACGCCGCGCACCTCGAGGCCGTACGCCACGTTGTCGATCACCTGGCGGTGCGGCAGCAAGCCGAAGTGCTGGAACACCATCGACACCTGCCTGCGGCGTACGTCGCGCAGCTCGGCCGCCGACGCGGTCGTGATGTCGACGCCACCGAGCGTCACCGATCCGCTGGTCGGCTCGATCAGCCGCGTGAGGAGCCGGACGAGCGTGGACTTGCCCGAGCCGGAGAGGCCCATGACGACGAAGACCTCGCCGGGTGCGACCTCGAAGGACACGTCCTTCACACCCACGACGTTGCCGGTCTTGGCCTTGAGGTCGGCGCGCGAGAGCTCGGCGTCGGGCGTGCCGATGATCTTGTCGGAGCGCGGGCCGAAGATCTTCCAGAGACTGTCGACGGACAGGGCTGCGGTCATGCGGACTCCTCGGGGGTGGAGGTCCCGGCGTTGCGGGGGTCGCCGGGCGGGTAGAGCGGCATGCCGTGACGGTGCCGGTAGAACGGCACGTCGGCGGGAGGAAGCGGGGAGTTACCCAAGATGAGGTCGGCGGCCTTCTCGGCGACCATCATCACGGGGGCGTAGATGTTGCCGTTGGTGACGTACGGGAAGACGCTCGCGTCGACGACGCGCAGGCCCTCGGTGCCGTGGACCTTCATGCTCGTCGGGTCGACGACGGACATCTCGTCGGTGCCCATCTTGGCCGTGCACGAGGGGTGCAGCGCGGTCTCGGAGTCCTTGCGGACCCACTCGAGGATCTCCTCGTCGGTCTCGACCGCCGGTCCCGGTGAGATCTCCCCGCCGTTGAACGGTGCCATCGCCGGCTGGTTGAGGATGTCGCGCGCGACGCGCACCGCCTCGATCCACTCGCGCTTGTCGTTGGCGGTCGAGAGGTAGTTGAAGAGCATCTTCGGCTTCTGCTTCGGATCGGTCGAGGCGATCCGCACCCAGCCGCGGGTGTCGGCGTACATCGGCCCGATGTGCACCTGGTAGCCGTGGGCGTACTTGTCCTGGCCGGGCGCGGGCGAGCCGTCGTAGCGGATCGCGATCGGCAGGAAGTGGAACATCAGGTTGGGCCAGTCGACGTCCTCGTTGGACCGCGCGAAGCCGCCGCCCTCGAAGTGGTTCGACGCCGCCGTGCCGGTGCGCCTGAACAGCCACTCGAGCCCGACGAGCGGGCGGTTGCGCCACTTCAGGCCCTCGACGATCGAGACCGGCTGGAGCGAGGAGTACTGGATGTAGACCTCGAGGTGGTCCTGGAGGTTCTCCCCCACGCCCGGCAGGTCGTGCACCATCTCCACGCCGAGCGGGCGGAGGTGCTCGGGGTTGCCGATCCCCGAGAGCTGGAGCAGCTGCGGCGAGTTGATCGCACCCCCACAGAGGATCACCTCGCCCGCAGCCACCGATTCGTGCCTGCGCCCGGCGCGCAGGTAGTCCACCCCGACGGCGCGCTTCCCCTCGAACCGGATCGACGTTGCGTGCGCGAAGGTCTCGACGGTGAGGTTCTTGCGGCCCATCACGGGGTGGAGGTAGGCGCGCGCGGCCGACATCCGCACGCCGTTGACGATGTTGCGGTCGAAGCGGCCGAAGCCCTCCTGGCGGTAGCCGTTGACGTCGTCGGTCAGGTGATAGCCGGCCTGCGTCGCGGACTCGAAGAAGGCGCTGAAGAGCGGGTTGGTCGCCGGGCTCCGCTCGAGCTTGAGGGGACCCGAGCCGCCACGCCATGCGTCGGCGCCGACCATGCCGTCGGGCAGGATCAGCGACTCCATGCGGCGGAAGTACGGCAGGCAGTGGAGGTAGTCCCACGACTCCATCCCCGGCTCGGCGGCCCAGCGCTCGTAGTCCATCGGGTTGCCGCGCTGGAAGATCATGCCGTTGATCGACGAGGAGCCGCCGAGCACCTTGCCGCGCGCGTGGTAGACCCGGCGACCGCCCATCGCGGGCTCCGGCTCGGACTCGTACTTCCAGTCGTAGAGCGGGTTCCCGATCGGGAACGGCAGCGCGGCTGGTGCGTGGATCAGCGGGTCGAAGCGGTCGGTGCGACCGGCCTCGAGCACCAGCACGCTGGTGGACGGGTCGGCGGAGAGCCGGTTCGCGAGCGCGCAGCCGGCAGACCCCCCACCCACGATGACGACGTCGTACCGGCTCGTTGCCATGGCCTACTCCGGCGTCCCGGGCGAGAACCAGTGCTGGACCACCGGTCGGATGTTGTGCCACACGTGCTTGGTCTCGCGGTACTCCTCGAGCCCGGCCTCACCGAGCTCGCGGCCGATGCCGGACTGCTTGTAGCCGCCCCACTCCGCCTGGGGGACGTAGGGGTGGTAGTCGTTGATCCACACGGTGCCCATCCGCAGCCGGGCCGCGACCCGCTCGGCCCGGCCCGCGTCGCGGGTCCAGACCGCGCCGGCCAGGCCGTAGATGCTGTCGTTGGCGATGGTGACGGCCTCGTCCTCGCTGGTGAAGGTCTCGACCGTCAGCACCGGCCCGAACGACTCGTCCTGGGCCACCGACATGTCGCTGGAGCAGCCGTCGAGGATCGTCGGGAGGTAGTAGAAGCCGTCGGCGAGCGCGGGGTCCTCGGGACGGGAACCGCCGCACCGGAGCACGGCGCCCTCGGCGAGACCGCGGGCGACGTACGCCTCCACCTTGTCGCGGTGCGCGGCACTGGTGAGCGGGCCGGTCTCGGCCGTGTCGTCGAAGGGGCCGCCGAGGCGGATGTCGCCGGCCCGAGCGACGAGCTGGTCGACGAACTCGTCGTGGATCGACTCCTCGACGAGCAGCCGGGCGCCGGCCGAGCACACCTGGCCGGAGTGCAGGAAGACCGCGGTGAGGGCGAGGTCGAGGGCGACCTCGAGGTCGGCGTCGGCGAAGACGATGTTGGGGTTCTTGCCACCCAGCTCGAGGGCGACCTTCTTCACCGTCCCGGATGCTGCGGCCATGAGGGCCTTGCCGGTCTGGAGCCCGCCGGTGAAGGAGATCAGGTCGACCCTCGGGTCGGTGGCCAGCGGCGCACCTGCCGAGGCGCCGGCGCCGAGGACGAGGTTCGCGACACCGGCCGGGAGCCCGGCCTCCTCGAGGACCTTCATCAGGTGGATCGCGGAGTGCGGGGTCAGCTCGCTGGGCTTCAGCACGAACGTGTTGCCCGCGGCGAGGCAGGGCCCGACCTTCCAGGCCACCTGGAGGAGCGGGTAGTTCCACGGCGTCACGAGCCCGCAGACGCCGACCGGCTCGTGCACGATCTTGCTGACCACGTCGGGGTTGCCGGTGTCGACGACGCGGCCGGCCTCCTCGGCGGCGACGCGGCCGTAGTGGCGGAACACCGAGACCACGTCGGCGACGTCGTACTGGCTCTCGACGAACCGCTTGCCGGTGTCGAGCGACTCCATCCGCGCCACCTCGTCGGCGTCGCGCTCGAGGAGATCGGCGACGCGGAGCAGCAGGTCGCCCCGCTCGCGGCTCGGCGTCGTGGGCCACGGTCCGGCATGGAAGGCACGGTGTGCGGCCGCGATCGCGAGGTCGGTGTCGGAGGCGTCCGCCTCGTCGACAACGGCGACCAGGCTGCCGTCCGCCGGGCACCGGATCTCGCGCGTGCCACCGGCGCGCGCGGCCACCCACGCCCCGTCGACGTACAGCACAGGTTCAGGCACAGAAGACCTCTCGGCAGATTCAGTCTGTTGCGTATGTCGCAACCGGGTGCTCCGAGCGCAACCGGCCTGACCCTCCGAAGGATGCTGCCGCCTCCGGTGCCCGTCAAGGTTTTCCCTGTTACGGTCCGGTCAACGATGCGGTCAGCGGTGCCCCCAGCCGAGCCGGTGGGACACCTCGGCGGCGGCCGCGACGGTCAGTGCGACGACGTGGTCGAGGCGGTCGGCGTTGAGCCGGAAGGTCGGGCCGGAGACGCTCATCGAGGCCACCACGTCGCCGTGCGCGTTGCGCACCGGAGCGGCGACAGCCGTGAGCCCGACCTCGAGCTCGTCGATCGCGAGCGCGTGGCCCTGCTCGCGGACCCGGGCCAGCTCCTCACGCAGCTTGGCCCGCCGGGTGATCGTGTGCTCGGTGTAGTTCGACAGGGTGCCGAGCGCCTTGTCGAGCTGGTGGTCGTCCAGACCACTCAGCAGCACCTTGCCGTTGCTGGTGGCGTGCAGCGGGATGTGCTGGCCGACCCAGTTGTGCGGCTGGAGGGCGGAGGACCCGGCGACCTGGTCGAGGTAGAGCGCCGACCCGTCGGACAGCACCGCCACGTTGACGGTCTCGCCGGTGTCCGCGGCGAGCTGGCGACAGATCGGGCGCGCCTCCTGCACCAGGTCGAGCCGGGCCGTGGTGGCGCCCGCCAGGCGCAGGATCCCGACCCCGAGGCGGTAGCGCCCGCGGTCGCCGGTCTGCTCCACCAGGCGATGCGACTCGAGGGTGGCGACCAGGCGGAAGGCGGTGCTCTTGTGCACGCCGAGCTCGGCCGCGATCTCGGTGACCCCGCCCTCGCCGGTGCGCGCCAGGACCTCCAGGATGCTGAGTGCCCGGTCGACGGACTGGACCCCGCCACCGGCCTCGACCGCGTTGCGCATGGCGCGACACTAGCGCACAACGTGTTGCGTATCGCAGACTGCGTTTCGTCAAGCGCAACGCAGCGGTCCCAGTGAAGGAGCACCCGTGGGCGACTTCGTCCTCATCCTCTCGTGTCCCGACCGTCCCGGCATCGTGCATGCCGTGTCGGGGTTCCTGGTCGAGCACGGTGGCAACATCGTGGAGAGCCAGCAGTTCGGGGACAGCCTGACCGACCGGTTCTTCATGCGCATCGGCTTCACCACCGAGGACGGCCATGACGCCGGCTCGCTGCACGCCGACTTCGACGCCGTGGCCCAGCGCTTCGGCATGGAGTACGAGCTGTGGGCCGCGGCCGCGCCCTACCGGACGCTGATCATGGTCTCCAAGCACCTGCACTGCCTCAACGACCTGCTCTTCCGGGCCAGCACCGGTGCGCTCCAGGTGGAGATCCCGGTGGTGGTGTCCAACCACACCGACGCCGAGCCCCTCGTGAAGTCGTACGGCCTGGACTTCCTCCACCTCCCGGTCACGCCCGACACCAAGGCCGACGCCGAGAAGCGGCTGCTCGAGGTGGTCGAGGAGACCGGCACGCACCTGGTCGTGCTCGCGCGCTACATGCAGGTGCTGTCCGACGACCTGTGCCGCCAGCTCTCGGGCCGGGCGATCAACATCCACCACTCGTTCCTGCCGAGCTTCAAGGGCGCCCGCCCCTACCACCAGGCCTTCGACCGCGGCGTGAAGCTCGTCGGCGCGACCGCGCACTACGTGACCGCCGACCTCGACGAGGGGCCGATCATCGAGCAGGACGTGATGCGGGTCGACCACACCTACCAGCAGGACCAGCTCGTCGCGGCCGGACGCGACGTCGAGGCGCAGGTGCTCTCGCGGGCCGTGCGCTGGCACACGCAGTCGCGCGTGCTGCTCAACGGCGAACGGACCGTCGTCTTCCGGTAGGCGACGCAGACAACGGCGCACACATCGGCCACGAGGAGAGGGACCCACCACATGCTGTCCGACATCGAGATCGCCAACGCGGCCGTGCTGCGTCCCATCCGCGAGGTCGCGGAGCAGACGCTCGGCATCCCGGAGGAGAGCCTGGTCCCCTACGGCCACTACAAGGCCAAGGTGGACCTGGGCTACGTCGCCTCGCTGGCGGACCGACCACTCGGACGGCTGGTGCTGGTGACCGCGCTGTCCCCCACCCCGCCCGGCGAGGGCAAGACGACGACCACCGTCGGCCTCACCGACGCGCTCCACGGCCTGGGCCACCGAAGCATGGCGTGCCTGCGCGAGCCCTCGATGGGCCCGGTGTTCGGCATGAAGGGTGGCGCGGCCGGCGGCGGGTACGCCCAGGTCGTGCCGATGACCGACATCAACCTGGCCTTCACCGGTGACTTCAACGCGATCGCGGCCGCCAACAACCTGCTGGCCGCGCTCATCGACAACCACGTCCACCACGGCAACGAGCTCGACATCGACGTGCGCAGCGTGACCTGGAAGCGCGTCGTGGACATGAACGACCGCGCGCTGCGCCAGATCACCGTCGCCCTCGGCGGCCACGCCAACGGCTTCCCGCGCGAGGACGGCTTCGACATCGTCGTCGCCTCCGAGCTGATGGCGATCTTCTGCCTCACCGAGTCGTGGGGCGACCTCAAGAAGCGCATCGGCGACATCGTCATCGGCTACAACCGCGCCATGGAGCCGGTGACCGCCCGCGAGCTCAACGCCGACGGCGCGATGGCCGTCCTCCTGCGCGACGCGCTGGCCCCCAACCTGGTGCAGACCCTCGAGGGCGCACCGGCGTTCGTGCACGGCGGCCCGTTCGCCAACATCGCCCACGGCTGCAGCTCGGTCGTGGCCACCCGCACCGGCCTGCGGCTCGCCGACATCGTCGTCACGGAGGCGGGCTTCGGCGCCGACCTGGGCGCGGAGAAGTTCGTCGACATCAAGTGCCGCAAGTCCGGGCTGCGCCCCGACGTCGCAGTGGTCGTGGCGACCGTGCGCGCCCTGAAGTACCACGGCGGCGTCGCGCTCGCCGACCTCGGCACCGAGGACCTCGCCGCGGTCGAGGCCGGCATGGTCAACCTCCGCCGCCACCTCGACAACATCCGCAACGTGTACGGCA
Organism: Nocardioides sp. BE266; assembly: GCF_031457855.1. NCBI lineage: Bacteria > Bacillati > Actinomycetota > Actinomycetes > Propionibacteriales > Nocardioidaceae > Nocardioides > Nocardioides sp. BE266. Next base: position 81,336 of record NZ_JAURTI010000011.1, read on the forward strand.
TCCCCTGCGTGGTCGCCGTCAACCGCTTCCCCACCGACACCGACCTCGAGGTCGCCAAGGTCGTCGAGCTCGTCGGCGCCGAGGGCGTGCGGGCCTTCCCGGCGACCCACTTCGCCGACGGCGGCATCGGGGCCCAGGACCTCGCCAAGGGTGTCCTCGCCGTCCTCGACGAGCCGTCGTCGTACGACTTCTCGTTCACGTACGACGACGAGCTCCCGCTCACCGAGAAGGTCGAGGCGATCGCCACCCGGCTCTACGACGCCGGGATCGTGACCTGGGACGCCAAGGCCCGCCGGCGGCTGGCGCGCATCGAGAAGGACGGCTACGGCGGGCTGCCGGTCTGTGTCGCCAAGACGCAGTACTCCTTCTCGACCGACCCCGCCAGCCTCGGCGCACCGTCAGGCCACGAGCTGCACGTCCGCGAGGTGAGGCTCTCGGCGGGAGCCGGGTTCGTCGTGGTCGTATGCGGCGACATGATGACGATGCCCGGCCTCCCCCGCGACCCCTCCGCCGGCCGGATCGACCTCCTCGACGACGGCACGATCCTCGGCCTCAGCTGACCGGGCACTTCCTCCCCGTCAGAGCCAACGACCGGGCACTTCGTGCCCGTGAGCGTCGGGCATGCTCCGCTGTCGTGATCCGGCGAGGACCGCGTCCGCCTCCCGGGCGCGGACCACGACACCCTCTGGTCACTGGCAGCGCGTCATGACCCAGGCAACGTGAGGCTCCCCGACCTCGATCGCCTCACCGACCGTGAGGACTGAACCGCCGCTGCCCAGCCGGATGAAATTCCACCCGCACGCGTGGAAGTTCATGCCCCACGGGGCCGTCGTACGCTCAGGCCCCGATGAAGTTCCACCCGCACGCGTGGAAGTTCAGGCCCCACGGGGCCGTCGTACGCTCAGGCCCCGATGAAGTTCCACCCGCACGCGTGGAAGTTCAGGCCCCACAGAGCCGTCGTACGCTCAGGCCCCGATGAACTTCCACCCGCACGCGTGGAAGTTCATCGGGGCTGGCCGGGCGATGGGTCAGTCGCCGAGCTCCGCGCGGCGCCGGGTGACGTACTCCTCGAGCTCCTGGCGGATCGCGTCGTCGAGCGGCGGCGCCTCGAAGTCCTCGAGCTTCTCCTTGTAGATCTCGCCGGCGCGGGTGGCGGTGTCCTTGGCCCCGTTGCGCATCCAGCGCTCGTAGTTGTCGCTGGAGTTGAGGAACGGCCGGTAGAAGCAGGTCCGGAACCGCTCCATGGTGTGCATCGCGCCGAGGAAGTGGCCGCCGTGCCCGACCTCCTGGTGGGCGTCGAAGGCGAGCGACGCCTCGTCGATCTCCATCGGGGTGAACTCGTGCTGGAGCATCTCGACGATCTGGGCGTCGATCACGAACTTCTCGAAGCCGGCGACGAGGCCGCCCTCGAGCCAGCCGGCGGAGTGCATCACCCAGTTGGCGCCGGCGAGGAAGGTCGGCATGAGGGTCATCAGCGCCTCGTAGCCGGCCTGCGCGTCGGGCACCTGCGAGGAGGTCAGGCCGCCACCGGTGCGGAAGGGCAGGTTGAAGTGGCGGGCGATCTGCCCGGTGCAGAGCAGGCCGATGCCCGATTCCGGGGTGCCGAAGGTCGGCGAGCCCGACTGCATGTCGATGTTGGTGAGGAATGAGCCGAAGACGACCGGGGCGCCGGGCCGGATCAGCTGCGAGAGCGCGATCCCGGACAGGGCCTCGGTGATCTGCTGCACGAGGGCGGCCGGGATCGTCACCGGCGACATCGCGCCCATCATGATGAACGGCGTCAGGACGACCGGCTGGTTGGCCGAGGTGTACTCGAACTGCGCCTCGAGCATCCGGTCGTCCCAGCGGAGCGGGCTGTTGCAGTTGATCAGCGAGATCAGCGCCGGGGTCTCCTCGATGGCCTCGCGGGAGCCGAAGAGGATCTCGGTCATCCGGATCGTGTCGGCAGCGTTGACCCCCGAGACGACGTTGCCCATGTAGATCTTGTCGGTCAGCGTCTGCAGCGCGTAGACCATGTCGAGGTGGCGGCTGTCGAGCGGGGTGTCGTTGGGCTCGGTGACCACACCGCCGGCCGAGTCGAGCACGGAGAAGCTCTGCGCCAGCCGCGCGAAGTCGCGGAAGTCGTTCATCGTGCCGTCGCGGCGGACGTCGCCCTCGCGGACGAACGGCGGACCGTAGACCGCGCCGAAGGCCATCGAGTCACCGCCGATGTGCACGTTGTTCTCGGGGTTGCGGGCCTGGAGGTCGAACTCGGCCGGCGCCTTGGCGACCTGCTCGAGCACGAAGTCGGGGTCGAGGAAGACCGCGTTGCCCTCGACCTTCTGGCCGGCCTTGCGGAACAGGTCGAGCGCGCGCTCGTCCATGAACTCCACGCCGATCTCGGACATCAGTCGGCGCCACCCCCTGTCCAGGGTCGCCATGGCGTCCTCGGACAGCACCTCGTAGCGCGGCATCGTGTTGCGGAACACGGGTCCTCCTGTGTCGGTCTCGGCTTCAGCCTGTGGCTGCTTCGGCATCGCTGACGCTTGACCGTGGCGACCCGCGGCTTCTAGCCTCATGATGTGGAACCACGGTTCCACATCATGGAACCCCTTGGGAACCCCTCCGGCGAAGGAGTCACGCGTGGGCGACGCAGCCACCGGCACGCGCGCCCTCGACCGCGCCGCGGACCTGATCGCGACGGTCGTCCACGCCGACGAGCCGATGAGCTTCGCCGACCTCCAGGACGCCAGCGGGCTGGCCAAGTCCACGACGTCGCGGATGCTCACCGCGCTCGAGCGCACCGGGCTGCTCGAGCGCGACGCCTCAGGCTCCTACGTCGCCGGCCGCCTCTTCTGGCTGTACGCCGCCCGCCACGACCCGTGGGAGGAGCTGGTCCGCCTCGCCCGACCGGCGATGGAGGCCATCGGCGAGGCGACCGGGGAGACGGTCCACCTGAGCGTGAGCCGCGGCGAGCGCGTCGTACAGGTGGCGCAGGTCGACTCCCGCTACCTCCTCGGCACCCGCGACTGGACCGAGATCGAGGTGCCGGCCCACTGCTCCGCGCTCGGCAAGGTGTTCTACGCCTGGCACGCCCTCGACGTCCCCGACGGCGACCTCGAGCGGCCCACGCCGCAGACGCTGGCCGACACCGCCGCCCTCCAGCGCGACTGCGTCCGCACCCGCGAGCGCGGCTGGGCGATCACCGCCGACGAGCTCGAGATCGGGCTCACCGGCGTCGCCGTACCCGTGCAGGGCGGCCGGGGCGACGTGGTCGCCGCACTCGGGGTCTCCGGACCCACCCCACGCCTGGAGGACCGGCTCGACGAGCTCGGCCGCAGCCTCCTGGACCACGCCACCGCGCTCTCGGCCCTGCTGCGCGGACCGGCACCCCACAAGCCCCGAAGCATCGCCCGAGCACAGGAGGTGGTCGCATGACACCCGAGGAGATCCTGCAAGCCCTCTACGACGAGACGCTCGTCGGCAACGCACCCCGCGTGCTCGAGCTGACCGAGGAGGGGCTGGCGGGCTCGATGGAGCCGCAGACGCTCCTCTTCGACGCGCTCATCCCCTCGCTCGAGGAGGTCGGCGCGCGGTTCGAGCGCGGTGACTTCTTCGTGCCGGAGATGCTGATCGCGGGCCGCGCGATGGCCGGCGCGATGGAGCGGCTGCGCCCCCTGCTCGCCGAGACCGGCGTGCAGACCATCGGCAAGTTCGTGATGGGCACGGTCAAGGGCGACGTCCACGACATCGGCAAGAACCTCGTCAACATCATGCTCGAGGGCGCCGGCTTCGAGGTCATCGACCTCGGCGTCCAGGTCGCGCCCGAGAAGTTCGTCGCGGCCATCGACGAGCACCAGCCCGACATCGTCGGCTTCTCGGCGTTCCTGACGACCACGATGCCGATGTTCAAGGCCAACATGAACGCGCTCGAGAAGGCCGGCATCCGCGACAGCGTGATCGTGATGGTGGGCGGTGCCCCCGTCACCCAGGAGTACGCCGACGCGGTGGGCGCGGACGGCTACGCCGCCGACGCCTCGCAGACGGTCAAGCGCGCCAAGAGCCTGCTCCAGGAGAAGCGGGCGAGGGTCTCCGCATGACGACCGCCCCTCCCCTGAGCACGGTCCTGCGCTCGGCGAGCAAGGAGGTGGTGATCGGTCACGAGCACCGCTTCTGCCTCATCGGCGAGCGGATCAACCCGACCGGGCGCCGGATCTTCCAGGAGCAGCTGCGCGAGGGCGACTTCTCCGCCATCGAGCGCGACGTCAAGGCGCAGGTCGAGGGTGGCGCCGACGTGCTCGACGTCAACATGGGTGTCCCGCTGACCGACGAGCCCGAGCTGCTCGCCACGGCCGTGAAGATGGTCCAGGGCCTCACCGACCTGCCGATCTGCATCGACTCCTCCGTGGTCGAGGCGCTCGAGGCCGGACTCGCCGCCTACGAGGGCCGCGCGCTGGTCAACTCCGTCACCGCCGAGGACGACCGGCTCGCGTTGATCCTCCCGCTGGTGAAGAAGTACGACGCCGCGATCATCGCGCTGCCCAACGACCACGACGAGATCCCGATGGAGGCCGACAAGCGCGTCGACCTGACCCGCAAGATCGTCCAGGTCGCCACGCAGGAGTACGGCATCGCGCAGGCCGACATCGTGATCGACCCGCTGGCCATGCCGATCGGCGCCGACACGACGACCTCGCTGGTGACCTTCGAGGTGATGCGGCGCATCCGCGACGAGTTCGGGGTCAACATGACCTGCGGCGCGTCCAACGTCAGCTTCGGCATGCCCGACCGCCACACCCTCAACGCCACGTGGCTGCCGATGGCGATGACCTCGGGCCTGACCAGCGCGATCATGGACACCCGCACGCCAGCGATCGTCGAGGCGGTCAAGGCCGCCGACGTCTTCCTCGGGCACGACGACTGGGGCATGGCGTGGATCTCGGCGCACCGCGCCAAGCAGGCGGCGGCCGCTCCGTGACCGCACCCCACGACGTCCTTCTCCCCCGCTCCGCTCCCCCGAACGACGTCGCGGGGACCCCGCAATGACCCAACCGCCCGACGGCCCGGACTTCTCGCTCGCGAACATCGCCCGCGAGGGCCTCATCGAGAGGCCCGGGGCCGAGCCCGCCACGCACGACGGCACCGGACGGGTCGACCTCGCGTTCACGGTGGCCGGCCGCTCCGAGGACGGTTCGGAGCTGCCACCCACCGAGCGCGGCGTACGTGTCCCGCCCGGGGTCACCGTGTTCGACGCGGCGTCGTGGAACGGCATCGCCATCGACTCCACGTGCGGCGGCCACGGCACCTGCCACAAGTGCAAGGTGCGCGTCACCTCCGCCGTCGAGCTCCCGGTCACCCGCCACGACGCGCGCACGTTCACCCAGTCGCAGCTCGACGACGGCTGGCGGCTGGGGTGCCTGGTGCAGGCGACGCGGGACCTCGCCGTCGAGGTGCCACCGCTGACCACCCGCCCGAAGGCGGCCACGGTCGGCATCGGACGGCAGGTCATCCTGCGCCCGGCGGTGCAGAAGCGCTACGTCGAGCTCGACGAGCCCACGCTGTCCGACCAGCGCACCGACCTCGCGCGCCTGACCGACGCGATCGACGACCTCGAGCTGACCGCCGACGTCCACGCCCTCCGGCGCCTCGGCACCGTGCTCCGCCAGTCCGACTTCAAGGTGACCGCCGTCGTCGTCGACGAGGACCTCGTCGACGTCGAGCCCGGCGACACCACCGCGACGAGGTACGCCATCGCCTTCGACCTCGGTACGACGACGGTCGTCGGCACGCTCCTCGACGTCGGCACCGGCACCCCGGTCGCCGTGGCCTCGGCCCTCAACCGCCAGCAGCCGTTCGGCGGCGACGTGATCACCCGGATCAGCGCCACGATGATGGACGACCAGGCGCTCGACCGCCTCCGCGAGGCCGCGGGCGCCACGCTGGCCGAGCTCGCGACGCGGGTCTGCCGCGAGGCCGGCGTCGACCCGACGCATGTCTACGAGGTCGCGGTCGCCGGCAACGCCACCATGACGTCGTTGGTGCTGGGCCTCGACCCCGAGCCGCTCGGGGTGGCGCCCTTCGTGATGCCGGTCGCGCAGCCGCCGACCGTGCTCGCCTCCGACGTCGGGCTCACCCTGCACCCGCAGGCGCGGGCGTTCTTCTTCCCCGCCCTGGGCGCCTACGTCGGTGGCGACATCGTGGCCGGGATGCTCGCGACCGGCATGGACCGCGACAAGCGGGTCCGCCTCTTCATCGACGTCGGCACCAACTGCGAGATCGTGCTGAGCGACGGCGAGCGCATCGTCTCGACCGCCGCGCCCGCCGGCCCGGCGTTCGAGGGCGGCGCCATCCGCTGCGGCATGCGCGCCGCCGACGGTGCGATCGAGGTGATCAAGGTCGACCCGCAGGCGGGTGCCGACGAGCCGGCGGTGACCCTCGGCGTGATCGGCGACGTCGAGCCGAAGGGCCTCTGCGGCTCGGGCCTGGTCGACGCGGTCTCCGAGCTGGTCCGGGTCGGGCTGCTCGACGGCACCGGCCGCCTGGTCCCCGACGAGGCGGCCAAGGAGGTCGCGCCCGCGCTGGCCGACCGGATGGCCCGCATCGGCGAGGAGCGCGTCTTCATCCTGCACCGCCCCACGCCCGACGCCGAGCCCACCGAGTGCGTCTACCTCTCCCAGCGCGACGTGCGCGAGCTCCAGTTCGCCAAGGCCGCGATCTCCACGGGCTGGTCGCTGCTGCTCGAGGAGCTCGGGCTCGAGCACCGCGACGTCCAGCAGGTGCTCCTCGCCGGGTCGTTCGGCAGCTACCTCTCCCCCGCCTCCGCCGTCCGGATCGGGCTGGTGCCCAAGCTCCCCGTGCTGCGCATCGTCGCCGCCGGCAACGTCGCCGGCGAGGGCGCGAAGATGGCGCTCCTGTCGGTGCGCGAGCGGGCCGGCGCGCTGGCCCTGCTGGAGGAGGTGACCTATGTCGAGCTCTCCGACCGCCCCGACTTCAACGACGCCTTCGTCGAGCAGCTCGCCTTCGGCGGGTGACGTCACCGACCGGGTCGCGCTGATCGCCTGCGGCGCCCTCGCCCAGCCGGCCGCCAGCGTCGTCCAGCGCCACGACTGGCCGGTCGATGTGCACCCCCTCCCGCCGCTCCTGCACAACCACCCCGAACGGATCGCCGACGAGGTACGCACGCTCGCCGAGCGCTTGCGGACGTCGTACTCACGCGTGGTGATCGGCTACGCCGACTGCGGCACGTACGGCGCCCTCGACGGCGTCTGCGCCGACCTCGGCCTCGAGCGGCTGCCCGGCCTGCACTGCTACGACCTGTACGCCGGCCCCGAGCGCCTCGAGCGGATCTTCGACGCCCAGCCGGGCACCTACGTGCTCACCGACTTCCTGGCCCGCTCGTTCGCGCGCACGGTGCTCCAGGAGCTCGGCCTCGACCGCTACCCCGAGCTGCGCGACACCTACTTCGGCCACTACACGCGCGTGGTGTGGCTGGCCCAGCAGCCCGACGACGAGCTGCGCGCGATGGCCGAGCAGGCGGCTGCCAGCATCGGCCTGCCGCTCACCGTCGTCGAGACCGGCGACAGCGGCCTCGACCGCGCCCTCGCCAACCTCGTCGCGACGGCGTAGCCCGGACGGCAGCCGCTAGGACTGCAGCCGCTGCAGCATGTCGGTGCGCCAGGCCTCGGTCTCGGCGATCTGGTTGAACGTGAAGACGTGGAGCCCCTCCACGAGAGCGCCCTCCTCGCCGAGCGCCGGCGCGCACTTCTCCAGGAAGCTCTCGCCGGTGAACCCACCGGGAGCCGCGAGCCGGGCGAAGAGGCCCTTGTTCTTGGCCAGGAAGCGGGTCGACTCCCCCACGCCGATCTTGGTCGCCATGCCGAGCAGCTTGGCGCGCTCGACCGGGCCGGGCAGGCCGAGGAGCAGCGGCATGGTCACGCCACGAGCGCGCAGCCGTCGTACCCAGTCGCGAACCACGGCCGGGTCGAAGGTCAGGTTGCTGACGATGTGCGTGGCGTAGCGACGCTTGTCCCACATCGACTGCACCGTGAGGTCGTCGTGGATCGTCGGGTGCGACTCGGGGTAGCCGGTGATGCCGACGTGGGGGAACGGGGAGCCCAGCTCCTTCAGGTCCTCCAACAGGGCGAGCGCGTCGGGGTAGTCCCCCACCGCCTCGGCGTCGCCGCCGGGCACGAAGATGCTCCCGATGCCCTTGCCGAGGAGCCGCTGGGTGATCTCCTCGAGCTCGGTGCGCCCGGACACCATCCGCGCCGCCACGTGGGGTACGACGGTGTAGCCGTGGCCGGCGAGCCGTTCGGCGAGGTCGAACGTGGACTCCAGGCCCTTCGACGGGGAGGCCGTCACGGTGACGGCGACCTCGCGCGGGACGTGCGCGAGGACCTTGTCCTCGGTCGAGGCGGTGGGCAGGACCTCGTAGCGTGCGTTCTCCAGCAACCGGGTGAGGGTCGACGCCTTGGGCTTGTTGCGCATGGAGCAACTCATTTCGTGATGCGCATCAGGATGAGCACGACTCTAATGCCTGCGCACCCCCCACGAACAGACCCCGGGAGCATGACGAAGGGCGGCCACCCGCTCGGGGTGACCGCCCTTCGGCAGTTGCTGCGATGCAGCGAGGAGCTAGCGGATCGTCACTTGACGGTGACGGTGGCGCCGGCGGCCTCGAGGGCCTCCTTGGCCTTGTCCGCGGCCTCCTTGGTGGCGTTCTCGAGGATCGTCTTGGGGGCGGCCTCGACGAGGTCCTTGGCCTCCTTCAGACCGAGGGAGGTCAGGGCGCGCACCTCCTTGATGACATTGATCTTCTTGTCGCCGGCGGCCTCGAGGACGACCTCGAAGTCGTCCTTGTCCTCGGCGGCAGCGGCGTCGCCACCGGCGGCGCCACCGGCGGCCGGGGCGGCGGCCACGGCGACGGGAGCGGCGGCGGTCACGCCGAAGGTGTCCTCGAACTGCTTGACGAACTCGGAGAGCTCGATCAGGGTCATCTCCTTGAACGCGTCAAGGAGCTCGTCGGTGCTGAGCTTCGCCATGGTGGCGGTTCCTTCCGTGTGTGGCACGAGCGCGGTGGTGCGTCGTGCCGGGTTTCAGGTGGTGTACGTCGGCCCGGTGTCAGGCGTCGGTGGACTCGGCGGCCGGCTCGGCAGCCTCGTCGGTCGCCTCGGGCTCGTCGGCCGCGGGGGCCTCCTCGACCGGGGCGTCCTCGGCGGGAGCAGCCGACCCAGTGTCTGATTCCTGGGAAGCACCACCTGCGAGGATCGTGGGGTCCTGCTCGGCCTTGGCCTGCAGCGCACCCGCGAGACGGGCGGCCTGGGCGATCGGCGCGTTGAGCAGGTAGACGGCCTGGGAGAGGCTCGCGAGCATCGCGCCCGCCAGCTTGCCCATCAGCACCTCGCGCGACTCGAGATCGGCCAGCTTGGCCACCTCAGACGCGTCGAGCGGCTTGCCGTCCAGGACTCCACCCTTGATCACAAGGGCGGGGTTGGCCTTGGCAAAGTCACGCAGACCCTTGGCGGCCTCGACCACGTCTCCACTGATGAAGGCGATGGCGGTGGGGCCGGTCAGCAGGTCGTCGAAGCCTTCGATGCCCACCTCGGAGGCGGCGATCTTGGCCAGCGTGTTCTTGACCACGGCGTAGTTGGCGTTCTCGCCGAGGGAGCGCCGCAGATCCTGCAGCTGCTTCACGGTGAGCCCGCGGTACTCGGTCAGCACAGCGCCGGCGGAGTCGTTGAAGGAATCAACGATCTCTGCAACGGCGGCAGTCTTCTCTGGCCGCGCCATGGGTCTCCTTCCGGGGTTGACCACCGGCGTCGGGCCCACAGACGACGAACGCCCTGAGCACAGGCTCAGGGCGTGGATGCGGCGAGTGCCGCTGCTCTGTCACCTGCGCCGGCCGCCCGCTGCTGCGGACCTTCGGTCACGGGCGTGGAGCTCGTGACAACCTGCGGTCTCTGGTTTCGAGAAGGAACAGTACGCGCTCGCCGCGGACCGGCCAAATCGGGAGGGAGCGGTCCATCCCACAGCGGCCAAACCACGCATTCGCCTGCCGTGGAGGCCCAACACTGGTTCCATGGTGGGCGTGGATCACCAGCTCACGACCGTCGGGGCCTCTCTGGCCCGGAGCGACGAACGCATGCTCACCGGGCGCAACGCGGCCGGGCGGGTCTGGAAGACCGGCTTCGCCGGCCTGGACCCGCTCATCGGCGGCGGCATGCGCGCCGGCTCGCTGCTCCTGCTCGCCGGCCCCCAGGGCCTCGGCAAGTCGACCTTCGCGCTGCAGATGGCGCGCAACAACGCGGCCACGGGGCGCCCCGTCCTCTACTTCTCCTACGAGCACGACGCCGAGGACATCACCCAGAAGCTCATCGCCATGGAGGCCGGCGAGCTCGACGAGTCCGACCAGGTGCGGGTCAACAGCATCCGCTCGATCTTCGACGACCTGTGGGTGAGCTCGCTCGAGCACCGCCTCGAGTCGATCCCCTCGGGCATCGACGCGCTCAAGCGGGTCGAGCACTACTCCGAGCACCTCTTCGTGCACCGCTCGACCGGCACCCGGACCGACCTGGCGGCGATCCAGGCCACCATCGAGTCCGTCCGCCAGGCGACCGGCACGATGCCGCTCGTGGTCGTCGACTACCTCCAGAAGGTGAAGTCGCAGCACACCGACGAGCAGCTGCGCTCGACCGAGATCGTCGAGGGCCTCAAGGACCTCGCCATCGACATCAGTGCCCCGGTCCTGGCGATCGCCGCGGCCGAGAAGGACGCCCTGCGCAGCGGCAAGCGGATGCGCGCCAGCGACCTGCGCGGCTCGAGCGCCCTGGCCTACGAGGCCGACGTGGTGATGGTGCTCAACAACAAGTACGACATCGTCGCGCGCCACCACCTGACGTACGACCTCACGAACGCCGAGCGGTTCAAGGACTTCGCGGTGCTCACCATCGAGAAGAACCGCTTCGGTCGTGACGGCGTGACGCTGCAGTTCCGCACGCGCTTCGACCAGGGTCGCTACGACCCCGAGGGCTTCGAGGTCAAGGAGCAGCTGATCGACGAGCGGGTCTTCCGCGAGTGACCCGCCCGCCGATCACGGCGTGAGCAGTACGACGCTCAGGCAGCGCCGCCGAACATGTCCTCGGTGACCTGGTTGGCCGGCGGCGCCTCGATCTCGACGTCGGTGCCGAAGTCGGTGTAGGTGCCCTCACTGGTGGTCGTGGTGGCCTTGCCACCGGCCACCGACGGCACGTCGAGGGTCTGGGAGAACTTGCGCGGCAGGTTGTCGCCGTCGACCCACATCTCGGTCACCAGCTCCTTGGGGAGCATGTCGGCCATCGCGGCGGGGAACTCCATCGCGTCGAGGTACTTCTTCGGGTCCATGGTGATCCGGTAGTGGTTGGTCTCCACCCCGTCGACCTCCTCGGAGCCGAGGAGCTCGAGCTTCTTCGGCGCCTCCATGGACTTGAACATGACCTCCGGGTCGGTGGCCTTGCCGATCATCCCGAAGAGCGAGTTCGGGTCGCTCAGGTCGACCTTCAGCCACTTGTCACCGGTGCCGAGGTCGGGCGACTTCAGGTACATCGCCTGGTCGATCAGGATCAGCTCCATCTGCTGACCGCCGGTGCTGGAGGCCTTCATCTCGATGCCGTCGTCGCCGAAGCGGGCCTGGCCCTCCATCGTCTGCGACTGGCCGCCCGAGCCGGACACGGTCTGGAAGTTGAAGGTCTCCGCCTCCTTCATCGCGTCCATGACCGAGGGGTAGAAGCCGGCGCCGTCGAGCTCGGTCAGCGCCTCGGCCTCCTCGGTCCCGTCGTCGGTCGACGCGGAGCTGTCGTCACTGCTGCTGTCGTCACTGCTGCTGTCGTCGGAGGCGGAGCTCGAGGAGTCGGACCCGGACGAGTCGTCGTTGCAGGCCGTGACACCGACCCCGACGCTCAGGACGAGGGCGACGGAGCCGAGTCGGCGGGCGAGGGACGTGACGCGCATGGAGTCTCCTGATGCGTTCGGGTTCGAAGCGGGCTGCGGGCCCTTCCTACCCGATGCTTCCACAGCGAAACGGTCGTTCCGGGCGAAATGCGGAACGGCCCGGCCACCCCGCGAGGGATGACCGGGCCGGTCGGCTGCTGCGGTGGATCAGGCCTGGACGGCCTCGTCCTCCACGGCGACGTTCTTGACGCGGTTGGGGTCGACCTGGATGCCGGGGCCCATCGTCGTCGAGACGGTGACCTTCTTGATGTAGCGGCCCTTGGAGCTGGCCGGCTTGAGACGCAGCACCTCCTCGAGGGCGGCGGCGTAGTTCTCCGCGAGCTGGACCTCGGAGAAGGACGCCTTGCCGATGATGAAGTGCAGGTTCGCGTGACGGTCCACGCGGAACTCGATCTTGCCGCCCTTGATGTCGGTGACGGCCTTCGCGACGTCGGGCGTCACGGTGCCGGTCTTCGGGTTGGGCATGAGCGAGCGAGGGCCGAGGACGCGACCGAGGCGGCCGACCTTGCCCATCATGTCGGGCGTGGCGACGACGGCGTCGAAGTCGAGCCAGCCGCCGGCGACCTTCTCGATCAGCTCGTCGCCACCGACGAACTCGGCGCCGGCCTCGCGGGCGGCGTCAGCCTTGTCGGCGTTGGCGAACACCAGGACACGGGCGGTCTTGCCGGTGCCGTGCGGGAGGTTGACGGTGCCGCGGACCATCTGGTCGGCCTTGCGCGGGTCGACACCCAGGCGCATGACGACGTCGACGGTCTCGTCGAACTTCTTCTTGGAGCCACCCTTGGCGATCTTGATGGCGGCCAGCGGGGCGTAGAGCTCGTCCTTGTCGAACGTCTCGGCGGCCGCGCGGTAGGTCTTGCTGCGCTGCATTGTCTTCTCGTTTCTGTGGTGCGAAGGATGTGGTTAGCGAGCCAGCGCGGCTCTCCCACGGATTCAGTCGGTCGTGACGCCCATCGAGCGCGCAGTGCCCTCGACGATCTTCATGGCCGCATCGATGTCGTTGGCGTTCAGGTCGGGCAGCTTGGTGGTCGCGATCTCGCGGATCTGGTCCTTGGTCAGCTTGCCGACCTTCTCCTTGTGCGGGACGCCCGAGCCCTTGGACAGGCCGGCGGCCTTCTTGATCAGCTCGGCGGCCGGAGGAGTCTTGGTGATGAAGTCGAAGGAGCGGTCTTCGTAGATGGTGATCTCGACGGGGATCACGTTGCCGCGCATGGACTCGGTCTGGGCGTTGTACGCCTTGCAGAAGTCCATGATGTTGACGCCGTGCGGGCCGAGCGCCGTGCCGACCGGCGGGGCCGGGGTGGCCGAACCGGCCTGCAGCTGCACCTTGACGAGCGCGGCGATCTTCTTCTTGGGAGGCATTGCCTTCTTCTTTCTCTCTTGTGGTCACGACGAGGACGGATGCCCTCTGCCACGGGTTGTTGCTACTTCATTGTCAGGCCGCAGATGCGGCCTGGCGAAATCGTCAGACCTTCTGGATCTGGCTGAACGACAGCTCGACCGGGGTCTCACGGCCGAAGATCTCGACGAGGGCCTTGACGCGCTGGGACTCGGCGTTGATCTCGGTGATCGTCGCGTGGAGCGTGGCGAACGGGCCGTCGACCACCATGACGGAGTCGGAGACCTCGAAGTCGGCGACCTCGACGGGCTTGCGCGGGGTGGTGGCGGAGCCCTTCTCGCCGGACGCGGCGGCCTCGGCCTCGGCGACGGCCACGACGGCCGGCGCGAGCATGTCCTCGACCTCGCTCATGCTCAGCGGCACGGGCTGGTGGCTGTGGCCCACGAAGCCGGTGACCGACGGCGTGTGGCGCACGGCGGACCAGGACTCGTCGGTGAGGTCCATGCGGACCAGGACGTAGCCGGGGAGGACGGTGCGCGTGACCATCTTGCGCTGGCCGTTCTTGATCTCCGCGACCTCCTCGGTGGGGACCACGATCTCGTGGATGTAGTCCTCCATGTTGAGGGAGATGATGCGGTTCTCGAGGTTGTGCTTGACCCGCTTCTCCATGCCGGAGTAGGTGTGCACGACGAACCAGTCGCCCGGCTTCGCCCACAGCTCGCGGCGGAAGGCCTCGAGCGGGTCGTTGTCCTCGGCGGGCTCGTCAGCGGCGTCGGCGTCGGTCTCCTCGACCTCGGCAGCCTCGTCGTCCTCGTCAGCCTCGTCGACGACCTCGGTGTCCGCGGCGTCGTCCTCGGTGACGTCCTGGTCAGCCTCGTCGGCCTCGTCGACGGTCAGGTCGGCGTCCTCGGGGGTCGCCTCGTCGACGGTCTCGACCTGGTCCTCGACCTGGTCCACGTCATTGCTGTCCGACACGTCTCACTCCGTACTGGTTGCTGGGGGGCGGGGATTCACTGCCCCGGTGTCACTGGGTGTTGCTGCCGGTGAAGAGCTCGAAGACCAGCTTTCCGAAAGCCAGGTCGAGCACCGAGACCAGCGCCATCACCACGGTGACGAAGACCAGCACCACGAAGAAGTAGGTGATCAGCTGCTGCTGGGTGGGCCACACCACCTTGCGGAGCTCGGCGACCACCTGGCGCAGGAACGTGACGGGGCTGGTGCGCCCACGGTCGTCTCCGCGCGAGTCGCGCCGATCCTGAACCGCGTTGCCGTCGGCCACGTTGCTTCACCTTCTCGTCCGGGTTGCTGTGCAGTGTTTCCTCGCAGGGCACGAGGGACTTGAACCCCCAACCTTCGGTTTTGGAGACCGATGCTCTGCCAGTTGAGCTAGTGCCCTCCGGTGGCCTGCGCCCGTCGCTGCGGGCATGCCGAAGCATCTGGCGAAACCACCAATCGGGAAGCATACGGGGCCGATCCAGCCGAGTCGAACCGAGGGATCCCACGGGGTCCCACCTACGATGCCCGCATGGGGACTCCGGTCGTTGGCGGCGACCACCGGCGCGACGTGTCGCAGCTTCCGAAGGCCCATCTCCACCTGCACTTCACCGGCTCGATGCGCCACGCCACGCTCCTCGAGCTCGCCGAGCGCGACCACATCGTGCTGCCCGACTCGCTGGTCGAGGACTGGCCGCCGCAGCTCAGCGCGGCCGACGAGAAGGGCTGGTTCCGCTTCCAGCGCCTCTACGACGTGGCGCGCTCGGTGCTGCGCACGCCCGACGACGTACGACGCCTGGTGCTGGAAGCCGCCGAGGACGACGTACGGGACGGCGGGCGCTGGCTGGAGATCCAGGTCGACCCGAGTGGCTACGCCGCGCGCTTCGGCGGGATCACGGCGTTCACCGACCTGGTGCTGGACTGCGTGCGCGACGCCTCGGAGCGCACCGGCCTCGGCATCGCGGTGGTCATCGCGGCCAACCGCACCCGCCACCCGCTCGACGCCCGCACCCTGGCCCGCCTCGCGGCGCAGTACGCCGACCGCGGGGTGATCGGCTTCGGGCTGTCCAACGACGAGCGGCGAGGTCGCACCGAGGACTTCGAGGGTGCGTTCCGGATCGCCGAGCGCGCCGGACTCCTGCTGGCTCCGCACGGCGGGGAGCTGCTCGGTCCCGACCACATCCGCACCTGCCTCGACCGGCTCGGCGCCCAGCGCCTCGGGCACGGCGTACGGAGTGCCGAGGACCCCGAGCTGCTCGACCGCATCGTGCAGGCCGGCGTCGCGCTCGAGGTGTGCCCGGTGTCCAACGTGGCGCTCGGGGTCTACTCCGACCTCACGTCGGTGCCGCTGCCCGACCTGCTGGCCGCGGGAGCGACGGTCGCGCTCGGCGCCGACGATCCGCTGCTCTTCGGTTCCCGCCTCGCCGGCCAGTACGCCACCATGCGGGCCGCGCACGACCTCGACGACGCCACCCTCGCGCGGCTGGCGACGATGTCGTTCGAGGCCTCCCAGGCCCCGCCGGACGTGCTCGAGGCCGCGCGCCGCGACATCGCCACCTGGCTCGCCCCCTCCGATATCTGAGGACGTGGTGAACGGATTCCGACCGGAGATCCGTCCACCACGTCCTCAGATATCGCGGGTCGGGCTGTCAGAGGGTGCAGCCGACGGTGACCGGCTCGTTCACCAGCCGGACGCCGTACGCCGCCTCGACGCCGTCGCGGACCTCGCGCGCGAGCGTCAGCAGCTCGTCGGTCGTGGCGCCGCCGCGGTTGGTGAGCGCCAGCGTGTGCTTGGTGGAGAGGCTGACCCGCTCCCCCGCGACCGCGCTGGTGTAGCCCTTGCCGAAGCCGGCGTGGTCGATCAGCCAGGCCGCGCTCGACTTCAGCGTGCCGTCGGGCTGCTCCCAGCGCGGGGCGTCGTCGGGCAGCGCGGCCGCCTGCTCCGGGGTGAGGAGCGGGTTGGTGAAGAACGACCCGGCGGACCACGTGTCGTGGTCGTCGTCGTCGAGCACCATGCCCTTGCCGCGGCGCAGCCCGAGCACCGCCTCGCGGACCTCGGCGAGCGGGGCTCGGCCGCCCTCGGCCACTCCGAGCGTGCGCGCCAGCTCGGCGTACGCGATCGGGGCGCCCAGCACCCCCTGGCGCAGCTGGAAGGTCACGTCGAGCACGACGTGGCGGGTGGGGTCGGCCTTGAAGCGGCTGGTGCGGTAGCCGAACTGGCAGTCGGCGGCCGCGAAGGTGCGCACGCCGTGCAGGACCCGGTCCCACACGCGCACCCGGGCGATCGTCTGGGAGACGTCCTGGCCGTAGGCGCCGACGTTCTGGATCGGGGTGGCACCGACCGAGCCGGGGATGCCGGAGAGCGCCTCGACGCCGATCCAGCCGCGGTCGACGGCCTCGGCGACGACGTCGTCCCAGGCCTCGCCGGCGGCGATGGTGACGGTCGCGCCCGAGCAGGAGGGATCGCCGGAGTCGTCGACGTCGGCCACGACGCCGCGGGTGGCCACCTCGACGACCGTGCCCGCGAACCCCTCGTCGGCGACGACGAGGTTGGAGCCGCCGCCGAGGACCAGCACCGGCTCGCCAGCACGGTCGGCCTCGCCGACCGCGGCGACGAGCTCGTCCTCCGTGGTCGCCCGGACCCACCGCTGCGCGGGACCGCCGAGCCGGAGCGAGGTGTGCGAGCTGAGCAGCTCAGCCACGCACGACCGCCTTGGGCATCCCGAGGACCTTCTGGCCCTCGCAGGTCACCTCGAGCACGAGCGTGACGAGCCCGTCGGCGACGGACTTCACGGTGCCGCCGACGACGACCTCCGCACCGCCCTCGGCAGGTACGACGACCGGGCTGGTGAACTTCGCACCGAGGTCGACGACCTCGGCCCCGTCGGTCCACTCCGCGACGGCCCGCCCGACGAGGGCGAGGGTGTACATGCCGTGCGCGATCACGCCGGGCAGGCCCACGCTGCGCGCGACGTCCTCGTCCTGGTGGATCGGGTTCTGGTCGCCGCTGGCGTCGGCATAGGCCACGAGGTCGGCGCGGGTGACCGTGAAGGTCTTGGGCTCGAGGACGTCTCCGCCCTGCAACGTGGTGGTCATGCCGCACCTCCGGAGGAGTGCACGAGGGTCGCCTTGCCGGTGCAGACGACCGCGCCGGACGCGTCGGTGATCTCGCTGGTGGTGGCGATGATGTCGGCCGCGCCGATCTGGCGCACGCCGGTGACGGTGAGCGTGGCGCTCAGCTCGTCGCCGGGCGCGAGCGGACGGACGTAGGCGAAGCGCTGCTCGCCGTGCACGATCCGGTGCAGGTCGATCTGCTCGGCGTCGAGGAACGCCTGCATGGCGTCGAAGGCGAGCACGATCGGGAAGGTCGGCGGGACGTCACCGCCGGGATGGCCGACGGCGGCGGCGAAGGCGCCGACCCGCTCGGGCGTGACGGTCAGGGGTGCCGGCGCGGGGAACTGGCGCCCCACCAGGGAGGGGTCGACGGGCATACGCACGACCCTAGAACACGACGACCCGTCCGAGGATCTCGGACGGGTCGGGGTGGAGCGGAGAAGCGTCAGCGGGTCTCGCGGTGAGCCGTGTGGTTGCGGCAGCGCGGGCAGAACTTCTTCAGCTCGATGCGGTCGGGGTCGTTGCGACGGTTCTTCTTGGTGATGTAGTTCCGCTCCTTGCACTCGGTGCACGCGAGCGTGATCTTGGGGCGAACGTCAGAGCTCTTGCTGGCCATCGGAGATCCTTGGGTTGCGGGTGGTGCGGTGTGGACTGGTGGTAGCGGGGGCGGGACTCGAACCCGCGACACCACGATTATGAGCCGTGTGCTCTAACCACCTGAGCTACCCCGCCGCGGAGGACGGACGCCCCGGAGGGAGACCGACCCAGAGCCCCTTTACGGAATCGAACCGTAGACCTTCTCCTTACCATGGAGACGCTCTGCCGACTGAGCTAAAGGGGCAACGACGGAGAACGATACACACGCTCCGGCACGGATGAGAAATCGGCTCGGACCGGCCGTCCGGACGGCCCCGGAAGCACCCGTCAGAGGTCCTGGATCCGGGGCCAGCCGACGGCCTCCTCGAGCTCGTAGGCCAGGCCCAGCAGGCGGCCCTCACGCCCGGCTCCGGCGCCCAGCATCATGCCGTGCGGCAGGCCTGCGGCGGTGGTGGCGAGGGGCAGCGAGATGGCGGGCTCGCCGGTCGCGTTCTGGAGCGGGGTGAAGGCCACCCAGTCCATCAGCCGGCCCATGATCTCGTCGTAGTCCTGGTCGGGGCGCAGGTGGCCGACCCGAGGCGTCTCGGTGGCCAGCGTCGGCGTCAGCGTGACGTCGTACTGCGCGCGGTGGCGGGCGGCCATCTTCGCCGACCTCCGCAGCACCGCGATCGAGAACGGCTGCTTGTGGAGGTTGCGGGCGGCGTGGCGCGCGAGTCCGAGGGTGAGGTTGTCGAGCTTCGCCGGGTCCCACGACGGGCCGAAGTCCTTCTTGCCCCGCCGCACGATGACCAGCGCGAGCATCGACCAGAACCGCACGAAGTGGTCGGGGAAGCCCGGCGGGACCGGGTTGTCGATCTCCTCGACCTGGTGGCCCAGCGACTCGAGGACCGCGGCGGTCTTCAGGGTCAGCTCGCGGACCTCCGGGCTGGAGTCGCGACCGATTCCCTGGGTGACGACCGCGACCTTCAGGCGGGCGCGGCTGGGACGGGTGATGTCGCCGATCGGTGCGAGCACCGGGTTGCGCCACACCTTCTCGGCCTCGCGGTAGAACGCCGCGGTGTCGCGGACGCTGCGGGTCAGCACGCCGTCGGAGACGATCCGCACCGGCATCTCGCGCATCATCTTGTCCTGCGCGAGGCGTCCCCGCGTGGGCTTGAGCCCGACGAGGCCGTTCACCGCGGCCGGGATCCGGATGGAGCCGCCACCGTCGTTGGCGTGCGCGATCGGCACCGCTCCGGCGGCGACCAACGCGGCGGAGCCGGCCGACGAGGCTCCGGCGTAGTGGTCGGGGTCCCACGGCGAGCGCACCGCACCGAGGCGGACGTGGTCGGCCGCCCCGGAGAAGCCGAACTCGGAGAGCTGGGTCTTGCCGAGCGGGACCAGGCCGGTCGCGAGGTACATCCGGGCGAAGTCCCCGTCGGCCTTCGCAGGCGCGGCCGTGAACGCGTCGGCGCCGTGCTGGGTGGGCATCCCGGCGACGTCGACGTTGTCCTTGACGAACGTCGGGACCCCGGCGAACCAGCCGCCGCGCGGGTGGCGGGCCTCCGCGCGAGCGCGTTCGTAGGCGGCGTACGCCACCGCGCCGAGCACGGCGTCGACCTGCTGGGTGCGGGCGATGGCGGCCTCGACGACCTCGGGGACGGAGAAGGTCCCCGCGCGGAGGCCCTCGACGATCCCGGTCGCGTCGAGGTCGGTCAGGGCGTCGTCGGCGGAGAAGGCGTGCACGCGCGTCATGGACGGGCAGCCTACGGACTGGCGGGCCGCGGCGGCAGGGGTGAAATCGGTGGTCCTCGGGCACCGGGCTGGGGCAGCGTGGCGCCATGAGCAGCAGCGACTACTGGGACGCCGAGACCGCGGCGTCGTACGACGAGAGCTCGGCGTTCATGTTCGAGCCCGAGGTGCTCGACCCTGCGATCGACCTCCTGGCCGAGCTCGCCGGCGACGGCGCCGCCCTCGAGCTCGCCATCGGCACGGGCCGGGTCGCGATCCCGCTGGCCGACCGGGGCGTCCCGGTCTCGGGCATCGAGCTGTCGCAGCCGATGGTCGACGAGCTGCGCCGCAAGCGGGCCGACATCCCGGTGACGGTGGGCGACATGGCCACCACGCGGGTCGACGGCGAGTTCAGCCTGGTCTACGTCGTGTGGAACAGCATCGGCAACGTCCGCACGCAGGCCGAGCAGGTGGCGACGTTCCGCAACGCCGCCGCCCACCTCGCCCCCGGCGGCCGCTTCGTGGTCGAGCTCTGGGTGCCGGGCATCCGCCGCTTCCCGCCGGGCCAGGCCGCGGTGCCGTTCCACGTCGGGCGCCGGCACGTCGGGTTCGACACCTACGACATGACCACACAGCAGGGCACGTCCCACCACTACCGGCGCCACGACGACGGCACGGTGACCTACGGCGAGAGCAACTTCCGCTACATCTGGCCGGCCGAGTGCGACCTGATGGCGCAGCTCGCAGGGATGGAGCTCGAGCGACGCGTCGCGGACTGGCACGGGGCGCCGTTCACCAACGACAGCGAGAGCCACGTCTCGCTCTGGCGCAAGCCCGCCTGATCCCGGACGTCATGCGGAGGGGGCGAGGTCACCCCGTCCGGATGACGTCAGCCGGCGACGCCGCGGCGGTGGCAGCCCTCGAGGTGGTCGTCGACGAGGCCGACGGCCTCCATGAGGGCGTACATCGTGGTGGGTCCGACGTGGGCGAACCCGGCCTTCTTGAGCGCCTTGGACATCGCGACCGACTCGGGTGAGGTGGTGGGCACGTCGCCCGTGGTGACCGGGGCCGGCCCGGGCTCGGGCCGGAAGGACCAGAGGAACTCCTCGAGCCCGCCCTGGTCGCGGAGCGCGACGGTGGCGCGGGCGTTGGCGATCGCGGCCTCGACCTTGCGCAGGTTGCGCACGATGCCGGCGTCGGCCATCAGCCGCTCCACGTCGGCCGGGCCGTAGGCGGCGACGACGTCGGCGTCGAAGTCCGCGAAGGCGGCGCGGAAGGCGGGCCGCTTGTTGAGGATCGTGAGCCAGGACAGCCCCGACTGGAAGGCCTCGAGGGTCAGCCGCTCGAGGTGCGCGGACTCTCCGGAGACGCGCAGGCCCCACTCGGTGTCGTGGTAGGCGAGGTTGACCGGGTCGCCGGCGCCCCACGGGCAGCGGGCGACGCCGTCGTCGCCGACGATCGCGGGAGTCCCCACCCGGTCAGTGCCTGAGCTTCAGCCGGACGTTGGGCATCTCGGGCGCCGGGATGGAGTCCATGTCGATGTCGACGACGCCGAAGCGGCCGTCGGCCTGCCGGCCGTCGACGATCTGCTGCTGCCACTCCTCGCGGAACCCGACGATCTCCTCGTGGGTGCGGCCGATGAAGTTCCACCACATGACGATCGGCTCGCCGAACGGCGGTCCGCCGAGCACCAGCAGCCGCGCCTCCTCGTGGGCGGTCACGGTGAGGGTGGTGTTCCCCGGCGGGACGTAGGCGAGGTCGCTGGGCTTCAGCTCGGTGCCCTCCACCTCGATGACGCCGACGTCGAGCATCAGGCCGTGCTCGAAGGTCTCGTCGACCTCGATCTCGAGGGTCTTGCCGGTCGCCAGCATCAGCTCGGCGCCGACGAGCGGGGTGTGGGTGGGCACCGGTGACGAGGCGCCGAGCAGGTCGCCGAGGAAGACGCGGGCCTCCCAGCCGGGGCCGCGGACCGGCTTCGGGGCGAAGTGCTCGAAGCCGGGCTCGGTGTCGCGGCTCCCCTCCGGCAGGGCGATCCAGAGCTGGGCGCCGTGCAGGACCGCCGTGTCGGGCGTGGAGACCTCGGAGTGGCTGATGCCGTGGCCCGCGGTCATCAGGTTCAGCTCCCCCGGCCGCACGATCGCCTGGTTGCCGGCCGAGTCGCGGTGCTCGATCTCGCCCTCGAAGAGCCAGCTCGCCGTCTGCAGGCCGGTGTGCGGGTGCGGCGCGACGACCATGCCGCCCGTGGAGTCGACCTCGTCGGGCCCGTAGTGGTCGACGAAGCACCAGGCGCCGATCAGGGACCGGTGCCGTTGCGGGAGCGTGCGTCGCACGCGCATGGCCCGCGGACCGCCCAGCGGGACCTCGCGCGAGGTGAGCACGTCGATGTGCGCCGTCATCGGTCGCCACGGTACCCGGCTCGCGCAATCCGCGGGGGCGAGTCGCGAAGACCCGCGACTTTGGTCGGAGGATCCCGGCCGGGTCAGCTCAGGTGGTGCGGTTCGTCGACGCGGTGGGAGCCGGTGGACTGGCCCGCCGAGCCGTGTGACCCGCCGTCCGTCGCACCGCCCCGACCCTCGCGGTCGAGCCGCACCACGACCGACTTGTAGACCGGCGTGTTGCTCTTCTCGGCCGTCGAGCCGAGCGGGACGAGGGCGTTGGCCTCGGGGTAGTAGGCCGCCACGCAGCCGCGGGGCTGGTCGTAGGGGACGACGCGGAAGGACGGCGCGGTGCGCTCGACGCCGTCGCGCCACTCGCTGACCAGGTCGACCACGTCGCCCTCCGCGAAGCCGAGCTCGCGCAGGTCGTCGGGGTTGACGAAGACGACGCGACGACCGCCCGAGACTCCGCGGTAGCGGTCGTCGAGGCCGTAGATCGTGGTGTTGAACTGGTCGTGCGACCGCATCGTCTGCAGCAGGAAGCGACCCTTCGGGACCTCCAGCACCTCGAGCGGCGTCGTGGTGAGGACGGCACGACCGCTGGGTGTGTCGAACACGCGGTTGTCGCGGGGCGGGTGCGGCAGCACGAACCCACCGGGCTCGTCCACCTTCTCGTCGTACGACGCGCAGCCGGGGACCACGCGCGCGATCCGGCGGCGGATCTCGGTGTAGTCGTCGCGGAACGCGGCCCACGGGACGGGAGAGTCGTCCAGCGTGGCCAGGGCGAGGGAGCAGATGATGTCGACCTCGGACCGCACGTGCTCCGACGGCGGGTCGAGCGGACCCTGCGAGGCGTGCACGGCCGACATCGAGTCCTCGACGGTCACCCGCTGCGGGCGGCCCCCGGTCAGGTCCTTCTCGCTGCGACCCAGCGGAGGGAGGATCAGCGCCTCGCCGCCATGCACGACGTGGGAGCGGTTGAGCTTGGTGGACACGTGCACGGTGAGCGCGGCGTTGCGCATCGCCGCCTCCGTGGCCTCGGTGTCGGGGGCGGCTCCCACGAAGTTGCCGCCCATCGCGAAGAACACCCGGGTCTTGCCGTCGCGCAGCGCCTCGATGGAGGCGACGGTGTCCAGGCCGTGCTCGCGCGGCGGCTCGAAGCCGAACTCGTCGCGCACCTTGTCGAGGAAGTGGTCGGGCACCCGCTCCCAGATGCCCATGGTGCGGTCGCCCTGCACGTTGGAGTGGCCGCGCACCGGGCACACGCCGGCTCCCGGCTTGCCGATGTTGCCCTGGAGGAGGGCGACGTTGACGATCTCCTTGATGGTGCCGACCGCGTTGTGGTGCTGGGTGATGCCCATCGCCCAGCAGGTGATCGTGGCGGGCGACTCGGCGATCATCCGGGCCGCTTCGGTGATCTGGGCGCGGGTGAGGCCCGTCGAGGCCTCGACCTTGATCCAGTCGAGGTCGGCCACGTGGTCGACGTACGCGTCGAAGCCGGTCGTGTACTGGTCGAGGAAGTCGTGGTCGAGCGCGTCCCACTCGACGAGCAGCGACCCGACCGCCTGGAAGAACGCGAGGTCGCCGTTGAGCCGGATCGGCAGGTGCAGGTCGGCCAGCGCCGTCCCGACCGTGAGGCCCTTGGCGTTCTGCGGGTTCTTGAACCGGACCAGCCCCGCCTCCTGGAGCGGGTTGATCGCGATGATCTTCGCGCCGCGGGACTTCGCCTCCTCCAGCGCCGAGAGCATGCGCGGGTGGTTGGTGCCGGGGTTCTGCCCGACGACCAGGAGCAGCTTGGCCTGGTGGATGTCCTCGAGGGTGACCGAGCCCTTGCCGATGCCGATGGTCTCCACGAGTGCCGACCCGGAGGACTCGTGGCACATGTTGGAGCAGTCGGGCAGGTTGTTGGTGCCGAGGCTGCGGGCGAAGAGCTGGTAGACGAAGGCGGCCTCGTTGGAGGTCTTGCCGGAGGTGTAGAAGGTCGCCTGGTCGGGGTGGTCGAGGCCGCGCAGGTGACCGGCGATCGTGGCGAACGCGTCGTCCCACGATATCGGGGTGTAGTGGGTGGCGCCCGGTCGCAGCACCATCGGCTCGGTGAGGCGGCCCTGCTTGCCGAGCCAGAACTCGGTACGTCCGGCGAGGTCCTGCACCGAGTGGACCGCGAAGAACTCGCGGTCCAGGAGCTGGCGGGTCGCCTCCTCGGCCACGGCTTTCGCACCGTTCTCGCAGAACTCCGCGACGTGGCGGTGGCCGGCGTCAGGGTCGGGCCAGGCGCAGCCCTGGCAGTCGAAGCCGTCGACCTGGTTGAGCCGCGTCAGGGTCGAGGCTGCGCGTCGTACGCCCATCTGGCCCACGGCGCGCCTCATCGCGACGGCGACGGCCGTGGCGCCGGCGGCCGCGTGGGCCGTCGACTCGACCTCGATGTCGGCCTCGTCGATGTCGTGCTCCGGCACACCGCGGAGCCGGTCGGTCACCTTCTTCGTCAGCCGGGTCACGCTCCCATCCTGCCGCACGGTGTGACACACGCAACCACCCGGAATAGCGGGGCTGGTCAGGCTGGTTGGTGCCTCTCGTGCCTTCTCTCTTCGAGCCCCTGACCCTCGGTGCCGTGCGCACCGACAACCGCGTCCTGATGGCGCCGCTGACCCGGATGCGCGCGACCGTCCCCGGCGACGTGCCCAACGAGCTGATGCGCGACTACTACGTGCAGCGGGCGAGCGCCGGGCTGCTGATCTCCGAGGGCACGCAGGTGAGCCCCGAGGGCAAGGGCTACATGGACACCCCGGGCATCTACAGCGACGAGCAGGTCGCCGGGTGGCGCACGATCACCGACGCGGTCCACGAGGCCGGCGGCCTGATCGCCGCGCAGCTGTGGCACGTCGGCCGGGTCTCGCACGAGTCCTTCCACGACGGCGCGCTGCCGGTGTCGGCGAGCGCCCTCCCCTACCGCAACCGCACCACCGTGCGCGGCGAGGACGGCCGTCCCACGCGCGTGAACTGCCCGACGCCGCGCGCGCTCGAGCTCGCGGAGGTCCCGCGCCTGCTCGAGGACTTCCGTCGCGCGACCGTCAACGCCCGCGAGGCCGGCTTCGACCTCGTCGAGATCCACGGCGCCCACGGCTACCTGCTCCACCAGTTCCTCGCCGCCGACAGCAACCAGCGCACGGACGAGTACGGCGGCTCGCTGGCCAACCGCGCCCGCCTGATGCTCGAGGTCACCGACGCCGTCATCGATGCCTGGTCCTCGGACCGGGTCGCGATCCGCATCTCCCCCATCGGCTCCTTCAACGGCACGACCGACCCGGAGGGCGCCGAGGCCGGGCTCCACGTCGCCGGCGAGCTGGCCCGACGCGACCTCGCGTTCCTCCACCTGTCCGAGCCCGACTGGGCCGGCGGCCCGGTGCTCGACGAGGACTACCGCCGCGCGCTGCGGGCGGCGCACCCCGGCCCGATCGTCGGCGCCGGCAACTACGACCTCGACAAGGCCGAGCGCCTGCAGCGGGCCGGGCTGATCGACGCGGCCGCCTTCGGCCGGTCGTTCATCGCCAACCCCGACCTGCCGCGCCGCCTCGAGGAGGGCCTGCCGCTCAACGCGCCGCAGCCCGAGACGTTCTACGGCGGCGCCGAGGCCGGCTACACCGACTACCCGGCGTACGGCGCGGCCTGAGCCTGCCGGCCCGGCCGGGCACCCGGTAATTGCCTCGTGCCCGGTCGGTGTCGCCACCTAGGCTCGACCCCGCCATGCAGGACTTCCCTCCCCGGTTCGCGACGTTCTTCTCCGGTTCGGACGACGCACCCACACCGGATCCCGACACCCGGTCGCCTGCGGCGTTCCTGCGGTGGATGCTCCGCCAGCAGTGGCGGGTCGTCGCGCTGTCGTCGCTCTCGTGCCTGCTGTGGCTGCTGCCGCTGACCTTCGGCCCCTACATCTTCGGCCGGGCCGTCGACGAGGGCATCCTCGGTGACTCGACGAGCGCCCTGCTGAAGTGGGCCGGCGCGATGCTCGCGGTGGTCTGCGTGGGCGGTGTCTTCGGCGTCGTGTTCCACACGCTGGTCGTCCGCACGTGGCTGATCGGCCTCTACGGCACGACCCAGATGGTCACCCGGAAGGTCGCGCAGATGGGGCACGTGCTGCCGCGCCGCTCGCCGACCGGCGAGGTGCTCAGCGTCTCCTCGAGCGACTCCGACGAGTTCGGCGCGCTGACCGAGATCCTCGCCCGCTCCGCCGCGCAGCTGGTGTCCTACCTGACGGTGGCGGCCATCGTGCTGTCGATGTCGTGGCAGCTCGGTGTGCTGGTGCTGGTGGCCGCCCCGGTCCTGCTCGGCGCCGCGCTGCCCCTGCTGCGGCCGCTGCACCGGCGCCAGGAGGTCGAGCGCAGCCGCAACTCCGAGCTGACCTCGATGGCCACCGACATCGTCGCCGGGCTGCGGATCCTGCGCGGCATCGGCGGCGAGGAGACCTTCGGCCGCAACTACGCCGAGCAGTCGCAGTCGGCCCGCAAGGCCGGCGTCTCCTCCGGGATCTGGCAGGCGGCGGTCGAGGCCGTCGGCGTGCTCTTCTCCGGCGTCTTCCTCGTCAGCCTGGTCTGGCTCGGCACCCGGCAGGTCGCCTCGGGCGACATCACCGTCGGCCAGCTGGTGAGCTTCCTGGGCTACGGCCTCTTCATGGTCGGACCGATCCGCACCTTCTTCGAGCTCGCCCAGAAGACGACCCGCGCGCTGGTGAGCGCGCGCAAGGCGATCGCGATCTTCGAGCAGCGGCCGCCGTGGCGCGACCCGGCCGAGCCGCAGCCGCTCGACGGCACCGCCGGGATCGTCGACGACCTCAGCGGCTTCGAGGCGCACCCGGGCCTGCTGACCGTCGTGGTCAGCGCGGTGCCCGAGCAGAGCGCGGCGCTCGCCGACCGGCTCGGCCGCTACCTGCCGCCCGACACCGACCCCGTGGGCGAGGACGACGGCGCCGGTCTCAAGGGCCGCACGGCGCGCCGTGCCCGCGCCGACCGGGAGCGTCGCCGGGCCCGCATCGCCGCCCGCGACGAGGAGGCCGCCACCCGTGCGTGGGGCGTCCGGCTGGGAGGTGTCGACCTGTCCGCCGCCAGCCTGGTCGACGTACGACGTCAGGTGCTGGTGAGCGACACCGGCAGCGGCCTGTTCGCCGGCACCCTCCAGGACGCCATCGACCCGCACGGCCGGCTGACCCGCGAGCAGGCCGAGGAGGCGCTGCGCGTCGCCAACGCCGAGGACGTGTACGACGCGCTGCCGGAGGGCTGGCAGGGCCAGCTCGACGAGCGCGGCCGCGGGCTCTCCGGCGGGCAGCGACAGCGCGTCGTGCTGGCACGCGCGCTCGCGGTCGAGGCGCCGATCCTGGTGCTCGTCGAGCCGACCTCCGCCGTCGACGCCCACACCGAGGCGCGGATCGCCGAGCGCGTCAGCGACCTGCGCCGCGGTCGTACGACCGTGGTCTGCACCGTCTCGCCGCTCTGGCTCCACCACGCCGACCGGGTCGTGCTGCTCGAGGACGGTGTGGTGGTCGCCGACGGCGAGCACGCCGACCTGCTGCGCGACAACGACACCTACCGCGGCGTCGTGGCCCGCTCGCTCGACGACGAGGTCGAGGGGGCGTCGCGATGACCGACCTGCTCGCCACCTCGGCCGAGACCTGGCGCGACCGCACGCTCGACCCGCCGGTGATCCCGCCCGAGCTGGTGCCGCCCACCGACGCGACGCCGCTCGAGCGCAACGCGGCGCTCTGGGCGCGCCACGACCTGCGCCGCCAGCGCGCCGAGGCGGTCTACGACGCCTCGCGCAACCCAGAGCGCGGCTGGCCGGTGTCGGGCAACCGCGCGGTCCTCGCCTTCTTCCGCGACCTGCTCACCAGCCGCCGCGGCATGTTCACCGCGCTGGTCGTGCTCAACGCGCTCGCCGCCGCCACCGGTCTGGTGGTGCCGCGCCTGCTCGGCGAGCTGGTCAACACCACCGTCGAGGGCACCGGCCGGTCGCTCGACCAGCTCGCGCTCGTGATCGTCGGCGTCGTGCTGCTCCAGGCGGCGTTCACGTTCGTCGCCCAGCGCACGTCGACGCTGTTCGGCCAGGACCTGCTCTCGACCGCGCGCGAGTACATCGTCCGCACCATCCTCCGGCTGCCGCTCGGCGCGGTGGAGGGCGCGAGCACCGGCGACCTCGTCACCCGGGTGACCCGCGACGTCGGCACGATGAGCCGCTCGGTCCAGTACGGCCTGCCGATGGCGATCATCTCGCTGCTGACCGTGGCGCTGTCGATCGGCGCGATGCTGCTCAACTCCGTCGTCCTCGCGGTGCCGGCGCTGCTCACCTTCGCCACCTCGTCGTGGGCGGTGCGCAGCTATCTCCGGCGCGCGCCCAAGGGCTACATCACCGAGGGAGCGACGTACTCCCGCATCAACACGACCCTCACCGAGACCGTCGAGGGCGCCCGCACCGTCGAGGCGCTCGGCCTCTCCAGGGCTCGCGTGCGGGCCGGCGACGACGACATCGAGGTGTCGGCGCAGGCCGAGCGCTACGGCATGACGCTGCGCAACATCCTCTTCACCGCGCTCAACTTCGCCTTCCAGACACCGCGGGTGGTCACCCTCCTCGTCGGCGCCTACGCCTACACCCAGGGCTGGGTCGACCTCGGCCAGATCACCGCCGCGGTGCTGTACGTCGAGGCGCTGGGCGACCCGCTCGACCGCCTGATCGGCGAGGTCGACCGACTCCAGGTCGGCGCCGCGTCCACGAGCCGCCTGCTCGGCATCGCCGAGGTGCAGCCCGATCGCGTCGCCGGAGACCGGCTGCCGGAGGGCGTCGACCTGGTGGGCGAGGACCTGCGCTTCGCCTACCGCGAGGGCCACGACGTGCTGCACGGCGTCGACCTGCGCCTCGGGGTCGGCGAACGCCTGGCGATCGTCGGCCCCAGCGGGTCAGGCAAGTCGACGCTCGGCCGCTTGCTCTCGGGCATCAACCGCCCGCGCACCGGCTCCGCGACGATCGGCGGCGTCGACCTCGTCGACCTGCCGCTCGAGGTGCTGCGCACCGAGGTCGCCCTCGTGACCCAGGAGCACCACGTCTTCATCGGGTCGGTGCGCGACAACATCGTCCTCGCGCGCGAGGACTCCGACGACGACGCCGTACGCGCTGCGCTGCGGGCAGTGGGCTCGCTGATGTGGGTGGAGCGGCTGCCCCAGGGGCTCGACACCGTGATCGGGTCCGGGCGCTTCGCCCTGACGCCCGCGCAGGCGCAGCAGGTCGCGCTGGCGCGGCTGATCATCGCCGACCCGCACACGCTGGTGCTCGACGAGGCGACCTCGCTGATCGACCCCCGCACCGCACGTACGCTCGAGGGCTCGATGAACAACCTCCTCGAGGGCCGCACGGTCGTGGCCATCGCCCACCGACTCCACACCGCCCACGACGCCGACCGGATCGCGGTGGTCATCGACGGCCGCATCGTCGAGCTCGGCAGCCACCATGAGCTGCTCGAGCGCGAGGGGGAGTACGCCGCCCTCTGGCGCGCGTGGACCTCCTGAGGCCCGGTCCGCAGCAGCGGTGGTCCACCCACATTCCTGCGCCGTCGAATGTGGGTCAGCCACCGCCCCCGGCGTGTCGGCGTACGACCCGCGGGCCGGCGGTGGTCCACCTCCACTTCCGCGCGTGGAAATGTAGGTGGACCACCGCTCGGGTGGCCGCCAGCTGCGGGGTTCTAGGAGTTGCTGAAGACCGCGGGACCGCCGTCGTCGCCGCCGGCGTCGGGGCCGCGGCCTGCCCAGGTCCACGCGTAGGCCGGGTCCTCGACGGCGAGGCCGCCCTCGCCGAGCTCGAGCGGGGCGAAGGTGTCGACCATGACCGCCGACTCATCGAAGTAGTCCACGCCGAGGCTGGCCTCGATGGCGCTGGGCTGCGGGCCGTGGGCGTGGCCGCCGGGGTGCAGGCTGATCGAGCCGAGGTTGATGCCCGATCCCTTGCGCGCCTCGTAGTCGCCGCCGACGTAGAACATGACCTCGTCGGAGTCGACGTTGGAGTGGTAGTAGGGCACCGGGATGGCGAGGTCGTGGTAGTCGACCTTGCGGGGCAGGAAGTTGCAGATCACGAAGTTCCAGCCCTCGAAGACCTGGTGCACCGGCGGCGGCTGGTGGACCTTGCCGGTGATCGGCATGTAGTCCTCGATGTTGAACGTGTAGGGGTAGAGGCACCCGTCCCAGCCGACGACGTCGAAGGGGTGTGTGGCGTAGGTCAGGCGGGTGCCCACGATGCCGGCGCTGGTGCGGTGCTTGACCAGCACCTCGACGTCGGTGAGGTCTCGACTCCGCTCGACCAGCGCGTCGAGGTCGGCGGGACCGACGAGGTCGCGCTCGCAGTAGGGCGCGTGCTCGAGGAACTGCCCGAAGCGCGAGAGGTAGCGCTTGGGCGGGTGGATGTGGGAGTTGGCCTCGACGGCGTAGAGCCGCGACGGCTCGGCGGGCACCCAGCGGTGGTCGGTCGCGCGCGGCACGATGACGTAGTCGCCGGCGCGGTAGGCGACGGTGCCGAAGACCGTCTCGACGGTGCCGCTGCCGGTCTCGACGTAGACGCACTCGTCGCCGATGGCGTTGCGGTAGAGCGGCGACGGGTCGGTGCCGGTGACGACGTACGCGATGCGGACGTCGTTGTTGCCGAGCACCATCCGGCGGCCCTCGACCGGGCAGGCGCCGGTCTCGAGGTCGTGCAGCTTCAGGTGGCGGGGCTTGAGCGGGTGGTTGGGCGTGCGCGACTGGTCGGGCAGGTCCCAGACCTGGCTGTCGGTGATCGCGCTCGGCACGCCGCGGTGGTAGAGCAGGGACGAGTCGGACGAGAAGCCCTCCTCGCCCATCAGCTCCTCGCGGAACAGGTGGCCGTCGTCGTCGCGCAGCTGGGTGTGGCGCTGCCGGGGCAGCCGGCCGAGTGCACGGTAGTGGGCCATCGGTCCGCTCCAATCGTCCGATCATCGGACGCTTGCGTCCGCTATCTGGTGGCTAGAGTAGCGACGTGGCTCCCTCACCTCCACCCCCTCTTCCGGACGCCTGGCGCGGGCTGATCGACGACGCCGCGATCTTCCCGCCCGGTGACGCACCGATCCACGACGCGACCGCGGCCTACGGCGCGCGCGGCAGCGAGTGGTACGCCGACCTCGTCGGCAGCTTCGTGCTCCGCGACACCGACCTGCCGCTGGTGCGCGGCTTCGGCGCACCGCTGTCGGTCGTCGTGACCGGTGGCGCTGGCCAGGTCGAGGGGCCGGTGGGCCTCGCCGCAAAGCTCGGGATGCAGGTGGCCGCGCTCGAGATCGCCGTGCGCGACGTGGACGACCCGGTCGGCAACGTCCGCCGGATCGACGCGGCGGCGCGGGCGGCCGACGTCGACGTCCCGGTGTTCATCGAGCTCCCCGGCCCGGCCACCGCGGCCTGGCTGGCCGCGGCCGACGAGGTCGCCGCCTGCGACCACCGGCTCAAGCTGCGGCTCGGCAACGTCGACCACGACCTGATCCCCGACGCCGGCAACGTCGTCGCCTGGATCGACGCGGCGCTCGACCGGGAGGTCCGCTTCAAGGCCACGGCCGGCCTGCACCGCGCCGTACGCCACGAGCCGGAGGGCGGCGGCGCCCACGGCTTCCTCAACGTCCTCGCCGCCACCGCGGCGCTGTGGGACGGCGGCTCGGCGGCCGACGCGACCGACCTCCTCGACGAGCGCGACGGCGCGGCCCTCACCGGCGTCGATGTGGCCACGGCCCGTCGCTGGTTCACCTCCTTCGGCTCGTGCTCGGTGACCGAGCCGCTCGACGACCTGCTCGCCCTCTCACTCCTGGAGAAGCCATGACCGTCACCACCTGGGTCGAGGGAGCCGCAGGCTCCGGCTTCGACGTCGACCACCTCCCGTACGGCGTCTTCGCGCGCTCTGGCGAGCACCCGAGGGTCGCGGTCCGCATCGGCGACTACGTGCTCGACCTGAGCATCGTCGCGGCGGCCGACATGGTCGACACCCACGCGCTCTACGACCAGCCGACGCTCAACCCGTTCATGGCCGCCGGTCCGGCGGTCTGGGAGTCGACCCGGGCCTGGATCACCGGCCTGCTGACCGACGAGACCGAGCGCGACCTCGTCGAGCCGGCACTCTCCCCGGTCGACTCGGTGCGGATGCTGATGCCGTTCGCGGTGGGCGACTACGTCGACTTCTACGCCTCCGAGCACCACGCCTCCAACGTCGGGCGGATGTTCCGCCCCGACCAGGAGCCGCTGCTGCCGAACTGGAAGAACCTGCCCGTCGGCTACCACGGCCGCTCGGGCACCGTCGTGGTGTCGGGCACGGACGTCGTACGCCCCAGCGGGCAGCGCAAGGCGCCGACCGACGACGCCCCCACCTACGGCCCGTCGCAGCGGCTCGACATCGAGGCCGAGCTGGGCTTCGTCGTCGGGGTGCCGTCGCCGATGGGCGACCGGGTCGCGACCGCCGACTTCGCACGGCACACCTTCGGCGTCGTCGGCCTCAACGACTGGTCGGCGCGCGACATCCAGGCCTGGGAGTACGTCCCGCTCGGCCCGTTCCTCGGCAAGTCGTTCGCCACCTCGATCAGCGCGTGGGTGACCCCGATGGCCGCGCTCGCCGCAGCGTGGACCGACCTGCCCGGGCAGGACCCCGAGGTCCTCGACTACCTCCGGGTCGACGGACCGGCCGGGCTCGACATCGAGGTCGAGGTGGTGCTCGACGGCGAGGTCGTCGCGCGCCCGCCCTACCGGACGATGTACTGGTCGCCGGCCCAGATGCTCGCGCACACCACCGTCAACGGCGCCAGTCTGCGCACCGGCGACCTGTGGGCGTCGGGCACGATCTCCGGCCCCGAGCCCGCCCAGCGCGGGTCGCTCCTCGAGCTCAGCTGGGGCGGCAAGGAGCCGTTCACGGCCGGCGGGCGCGAGCGCACCTTCCTCGAGGACGGCGACGAGGTGGTGCTGCGCTACACCGCGCCCGGCACCGGCGGTGGCCGGATCTCCCTCGGCGAGGTCGCGGGTCGCATCCTCCCGGCCCACTGACGGCCGACGAGTCGTCGGACTCCGTTCACCTCGCTGCGCGAGCGTGCGCCCATGCGCATCGCCCAGCTGGCCAACTTCGTCGGACCTGCGTCGGGGGGCATGCGCACCGCGCTGCGCGCCCTCGGCGAGGGCTACGTGTCGGCCGGGTGCCGTCGCCTGCTCGTCGTACCGGGTCCCGAGGACGCCCGCACCTCCACGCCGCTCGGTGACGTCGTCCAGCTCCGCGCTCCCCGGGTCGGCGGTGGCTACCGGCTGATCGTCGAGCCGTGGCGGGTCACCGAGGTGCTCGAGCAGTGGGAGCCGACCTCGATCGAGCTGAGCGACAAGCTGACCCTGCTGCCGGTCGCCCGATGGGCCCGTCGCAGCGGCGTCGGCGCGGTGCTCCTCTCCCACGAGCGGCTCGGCGACATGCTCGCCCTGCGCACCGGTCTCGACGCCACCAGCAAGGTCTCGATCGGCCTGCTCAACCGGCTGCTCGTGCGCAGCGTCGACACGGTCGTCGTCACCTCCGACTACGCCCGCGACGAGTTCCAGGACGTCGCCGACGCCGCCGGCTGCCGCGTGGAGCGAGTCCCGCTCGGCGTCGACCTCGACACCTTCCGCCCGCACGCGCGCGGAACGGTCGACGAGCTGCGGCTGGTCCACGCGGGCCGGCTGTCGCGCGAGAAGAGCCCGCACCTGGCAGTGGCCACAGCGGTCGAGCTGCACCGACGCGGCGTACCCCTGCGGATGGACGTGTACGGCGTCGGACCGCACCGTGACGAGCTCGTCGAGATCGCCGGGGACGCACCGGTCCGCTTCCGTGGGTATGTCGACTCCCCCGCGCGCCTGAGCCGGGCGCTGGCCCACGCCGACGTCGCCCTCAGCGTGTGCCCGGGCGAGACCTTCGGCCTGGCCGTCCTCGAGGCGCTCGCCTCCGGCACGCCGGTGGTGACCGCCGACCGCGGCGGCGCCCGAGAGCTGGTCGACGAGACCTCAGGGGCATGGGGTGCGCCCGACCCCTCCGCGCTGGCGGACGCGGTGCTCGAGGTGACGTCGCGTCCCGAGGCGGTGCGCCGGGCATCGGCGCGGCGACGGGCCGAGCTCTACCCCTGGTCGACGACCGTGGGCTCGATGCTCGAGGTCCACTCGTCGGTGGCGATGCCGGCCAGCCGCTCGCGGGCACGTCGGGTGATCAGCAGCAACGCAGCGGCAGCGGCCACGACGAGGGACCCGATCACGATCGCCAGGTAGGCGCCGTGGAGCGAGGAGTCCATCGGGGCGACGAGGCCGCCGACGAGGGAGAGCGCGACGAGTGCCGCCATCGCTCCGCGGCCGAGGCGCAGCACGGCGACGAACGGCACCACCCACAGGAAGTACCAGAGGTGCACGACCGGGCTGAGCGCGATCGTCGCCGCCATCACCACGGCGAGGGCGCGCACCGACTCGCGGCGGTCGCCGGTCGGCAGCCGGAGCAGCACCCAGCCGACGACGGCGACGATGCCGACCTGGGCCAGCAGCCGGACCAGGTCGAGGAACGTCTCGTCGGGCGTGCCCGTGCCGAGGAACTGCGAGACGAGGTCGAGCCAGCCGCCGACGAGGGTGGGCAGCGACAGCGGGGTGTTCACGGTGCCGGGCACCGCGAGGGCGCCGAGCCAGCCGATGCCGAGGCCCCACACCACGCCCGGCAGGACGAGCGCCGCCACGGAGACCGCCGCGACGCGGATCGCGTGGCGCAGGCGCAGGGCGACCGAGGCCGCGGCAGGCAGGGTCACCAGCACGACGGCGACGCAGGCCAGTCCGCCAGGGAGCTTCACGCCGGCGGCCAGGCCGCCGAGGACCGCTCCGGAGACCCAGCCGTGCTCGCGTGCCACCACCAGCGCCGCGGCCATCAGCCCGACCATCAGCAGGTCGTTGTGCAGGCCGGCCACGCCGTTGGAGATCATCAGCGGCGAGGCGAGCACGAGGCACGAGGCGAGGGCGGGGTTGGCGCCGCACCAGCGGGCCAGCCGCGGCACCGCCCACGCCAGCAGGGCGAGCCCGACGAGCGCGATCAGCCGGTGGGCGACGACGAGCAGCCACGGGTCGGCCGTGAGTCCGGCCGCGACGTCGCCGCCGATCAGCGGGACCGGGCCGTAGGGCGCCGGCGTCGCCATCCAGCGCGCGTCCACGCCCTCGACGATCGGGCCGGGGATGGAGCGTGGGCCGACCAGGCTCCAGGGGCCGTACTCGTAGGGCGAGATCCCGCGGTGGGCCAGCGTGCCCTGGGCGGCGTACGACCAGCCGTCCCGGGAGAAGAGCGGGGGCGCGAGGAGCAGCGGCAGCGACCAGGTGACGGTGGCGACGCGGACCCGGGTGAGGAGCGCGGGCTGTCCCTCGACGTTCGCACGGCTGCAGGCGCGGCACAGGTGCAGCCACGCCGAGGCGAGCATGCCGAGGCCGACCAGCACGACGACCAGTCCGGCCATCCGTCCGACGGCCGATCCGCGTAGCAGCTGGAGGAGGTCGACGTCCGCGACCGCGGCGCTCGGCGGGATGGTCGCCACGACCAGTCCTCCGAGCAGGACGAGCACGCTTCCGACGAGTCCCCGGGCCACCACGCTGCGGACGGTAGGCGCCGCTCCCGACCGCGGCCCGACGTCCGGGTGAACGCCCGGCCAACCCCTGCTGCGCCTTCGCAGCGACCCCTAGGCTGTCGGCGTGAAACAGCTCGGCCAGTACGCCGCCCCGCGGCACGCCATCGCCCACCTCTCCGACCCGCACCTGATCGGCGGCGGCGGGCTGCACTACGGCGTGATCGACAACGTCGCCAACCTGCGCGCCGCCCTCGCCCGCCTGGCCGAGGTGCGCCCGGCGCCGCAGGCGCTGGTCTTCACCGGCGACCTCGCCGACCAGGCCGAGCCCGACGCCTACGCGACGCTCCGCTCGATCGTCGAGCCGGCGGCCGCCGCGATGGGCGCGGTCGTGGTCTGGACGATGGGCAACCACGACGAGCGCAGCCCCTACGCCCGCGGGCTCTTCGACACCGACGACGACGGCTTCCAGGACCGTGTGTACGACGTCGACGGCCTGCGCATCGTCGCCCTCGACACCAGCGTCCCGGGCTACCACCACGGCGAGCTGCGGCCCGAGCAGCTGGCCTGGCTGCGCGACGTGCTCGCGACGCCGGCCGAGCACGGCACGCTCCTCGCGATGCACCACCCGCCGCTCCCGCTGCCGATGCTGCGCGCGGCCGAGCTCATCGAGCTGCACGACCAGCAGTCGCTGGCCGACGTGATCACCGGCACCGACGTGCGCGGGATCCTGGCCGGCCACCTCCACCTGTCGACGTGGTCGACCTTCGCCGGCGTACCCGTGTCGGTGGCCTCGGCCAGCTGCTACACCAGCGACCCCGCGCCCGTGGACCGCTTCATCTCCGGCGTCGACGCCGGCCAGGCCTTCACCATGGTCCACGCCTACGACGACCGGCTGGTCCACACCCTCGTCCCGCTCGAGCGCGGCACCGAGGTCAGCCAGGTCGGCTCCGACATCGCCGCGGCCCTCGAGGACATCCCGCTGGAGCAGGCGTTCGAGCTGGCCTCGTCGAAGACCTCCGAGTTCAACAACTAGTCCACCCACGAGGACTCACTCCATGCGACTCCTGCTGATGCGCCACGGCCAGACGCACGCCAACGTCTCCGGCGAGCTCGACACCGCGCACCCCGGCCTCGACCTGACCGACCTGGGGCGGGCCCAGGCCACGGCCGCCGCCCGCGCCCTCGCCGACGAGCGGATCGACGCGATCTACGTCTCCAGCCGGGTGCGGACCCACCAGACCGCACAGCCCACCGCTGACGACCGCGACCTCACTCCGGTCCAGCTCGACGGGCTCGAGGAGATCCAGGCCGGCGACTTCGAGATGCGCAACGACCACGACGCGGTCGCCGGCTACATCGGCAGCGTGGCGGCCTGGATCGAGGGCGACCTCTCCCACCGGATGCCGGGCGCGGAGACCGGCGAGGAGTTCCTCGAGCGCTACGACCGCGCGGTCCTCGAGATCCTCGCGGCCGGCCACGAGACGGCGATGATCGTCAGCCACGGCGCGGCGCTGCGCACCTGGACCTCCACCCGGATGACCCCGCACCCCGACGCCCCGCCCGCGACCACTCCCCTGCACAACACCGCGCTGATCGTGCTCGACGGCGACTTCGACGCCGGCTGGGAGATGGTGTCCTGGCAGGGCCACCCGGTCGGTGGCGAGCTGCTCGAGGACCCGACCGCCGAGGACCCCACCGGCGACCTCGACTCCGACGGGGACGGCGAGATCGGTTGACCCGCCTCCCGATGGATTTCCACGCACTCGGGTGGAAGTTCATCCGGGCCTGAGCGTGGCGGCTGCGATCCGGACCTGAAGTTCCACGCGCTCGGGTGGAAGTTCATCCGGGGCTGAGCGTGGCGGCTGCGATCCGGACCTGAAGTTCCACGCGCTCGGGTGGAAGTTCATCGGGCCTTGCTTGGCTCGTCAGCATATGCTGACAGCCATGAGGACCTCAGTGGGCACCGCCGACGGTGACGACGTCTTCCACGAGCTGGCGGCCGTGCGCGAGGCCAAGCGTGACCTGACGCGGCGCGAGGAGGTCGCCGTACGACGTGCGCGGCACGCCGGCCTGAGCTGGGCCGAGATCGGCACGCTGCTCGGCGTCACCCGGCAGACGATGCACCGGAAGTACCGGAAGGTCGGCTAGACGCCTTCGGTGCCGATGCCCGGGTGGACGAAGGGCCGCCCGGCCTTCATCTGGTCGACCGAGCCCGGGTGGACGCGGGCGAGGTGGGCGAGCCCGCGACGGCGGTAGCGCAGGATCTGCACGATCCCGAAGGTCCAGAAGAGGTACTGCACCGACAGCGCGAGCTTGAAGTCGCCGAGCGTGTAGGAGTCCATGCCACCCGGCGACGACAGGTCGAGCACGACGCCGATCAGCCCCATCGTCAGCAGCGAGGCGGTGAAGCCGCCGACGTTGACCAGGCCGTTGGCCCGCCCGATGGCGTGCGGCGGCGTGAAGGAGCGCGCGAGGTCGAAGGCCACCATCGCCGCCGGACCGCCGCTGGCCGTCGCGAAGGCCATCACGACCACGAGCCACGCCGGCGCCGATCCCGGCCACAGCAGCACCGCGGTCCACGGCACCACCATCGCGATCACGACGCCGATGACGATGAAGGAGCGGTAGTAGGGCAGCCGAGCCACC
This sequence comes from Nocardioides sp. BE266, assembly GCF_031457855.1. Taxonomy (NCBI): domain Bacteria; kingdom Bacillati; phylum Actinomycetota; class Actinomycetes; order Propionibacteriales; family Nocardioidaceae; genus Nocardioides; species Nocardioides sp. BE266. Next base: position 119,680 of record NZ_JAURTI010000011.1, read on the forward strand.
AGCCGCGCCAGCGCCAGGCCGCTGAAGACGGTCCACGCGGTCATCGCCATCAGCAGGCTGCTCGCGGCCCCGGAGCTCCAGCCGAGCCCCTGCACCAGGAACGGGTAGCCCCACAGCAGCGCGAACACCGTCGCTGAGAACTGCGAGGTGAAGTGGGACCACATCCCCAGCCGGGTGCCGGGGTTTCCCCACACGGTGCGCACGGATTGCGCGAGCGCGCTCAACTTGATGGCGACGACGTCGTCGCGGCGGTAGGGCGAGTCCTTCACCAGAGCAGCGACCGCGACGAGGAGCACCACGCCGACGCTCGAGGTGATCGCGAAGGTGCGGGTCCAGCCGAGCTCGTGGAGGAGGTACGACAACGGGGCCGCCGCGGCGATCGCCCCGAGCTGCCCGGACAGCCCGGTGACCTGGGTGACCATCGGCGCCTGCCGGACCAGGAACCACACGGTGACGAGCCGGATCACGCTGACGAAGATCATCGCGTCGCCCGCACCCACCACGGCCCGCGCCAGCACTGCACCGACGAACGACCCGGAGAAGGCGAAGCCCAGCTGACCGGCGGTCATCAGGACGAGGCCGCCCAGCAGCATGGTGCGCGAGCCGTAGCGGTCGAGCAGCACGCCGACCGGCACCTGCATGCCGGCGTACACGACGAGCTGCAGGACGGTGAACGTCGCCAGGCTGGTCGCGCTGATGTGGAACCGGTCGGCGGCGATGATGCCTGCGACGCCGAGCGAGCTGCGGTGGAAGACCGCCAGGATGTAGACCGCGAGCGCGACGAACCAGATCACCCAGGCCCGTCTCCTACCGATGTCGTGGATCTGCTCGGCGGTCACTCCTCGCCCGCTTCGGGGGCACCCAGCGCGGCGCTGAGCTCGGCCCGCGACGGCGGGTCGGCACCCGGTCGGGAGACGTTGATCGCGGCGCCGATGGCCGCGGTGGTGACGACGTCGAGCACGTCGCGGTCGGTGAGCGCGCGCAGCGCGGCCGAGCCGCCGGCGCCCGCGACGCCGTGGCCGAGGAGCGAGTCGACGAGCACGCCGCTGAAGGTGTCGCCGGCGCCGACGGTGTCGGCGACCGTGACCGGGACGCCCGGCACCTCGAGCCTCGTCCCGTCGTGGCGTACGGCGACCGCGCCCTCGCCGCCGCGGGTCACCACGACGAGCGCGGGACCGAGCGTCGACCAGCGCGTCGCGGTGTCGACGGGGTCGACGCCCGGGTGCAACCAGTGGAGGTCCTCGTCGCTGACCTTCACGACGTCGGCGAGTGCGACGAGCTCCTCGACGCGGGCCACCGGGCCCGTGCGGTCGGGGGTGATGGCAGGTCGCGCGTTCGGGTCGAGGGAGACGACGGCCTTCTCCCGGTGGGCGCGGACCGCGTCGAGGACCGCGTCGGCACCGGGGTCGAGCACCGTGGCGATCGAGCCGACGTGGAGCACGTCGCACTCCTCGTCGGGCACGGCGCGCAGCTCCCAGTCGAGGTCGAAGACGTAGCTCGCGGCGCCCGCCGCGTCGAGGGTGACGGCGGCGGTCGAGGTCCGGCCGCTGCCGGTCGGCTGGTCGAGCACGGTGACGTTGCTGGCGGCCAGCCACTGGCGGATCGCGTCGCCGCGCGCGTCGGCGCCGAGCAGCGTGACGAGGCGGACGTCGCGGTCGAGCCGGCCGAGGGTGATCGCGACGTTGGCGGGGCTGCCGCCGGGGTAGTCGCGGGGCGCGCCGTCGGGGTCGGGGACGACGTCGATGAGGGCCTCGCCGACGACGAGGACACGTGGTGCTGCGTCCGTCATGGCCCCCATCATGCCGGTGGTCGGTCCCGCTCCGACAGGGCCAGTGCGGACGCGAGACTGGGGGCCAGCGGAAGGCGTGGCAGGAGGGTCGCTTGGACCGCGTGGTAGAGGTCGGGCTTGCCCGGCCAGACCGAGGCCGCGGGCCGATTGGCGGGGTCGAGCTCGTGGCGCCACGAGCCCCGATCGACGTCGCGCACGTGCTGGTCGACGTACGCCCACCAGGCGGCGTACTGCTCCGCAAACACCCCCTCACCCGTACGACGATGCAGCGCGCCAGCAGCGGCGATGCCCTCCGCCACGACCCAGTGGAAGCGGTCGCGCACGACCGGCGTCCCCGACCAGTCGGTGGTGTAGACGAAGCCGGGAGCGCCGTCGGCGTGCCAGCCGTCCGCGACCGCGCGGTCGAAGAGCGTCCGGGAGGCCGGGAGCAGGCCGGCCGGCGCCGCGTCGCCCAAGGTCGCCTCGACGTGGAGCAGCAGCCGCGACCACTCGAGCCCGTGCCCGGGCGTGGCGCCGAACGGCTTGAACGGGTCGTCCGGGCGGTCGCGGTTGAGGTCGAGGTCGACCGCCCAGTCGGGGCCGAAGTGCTCGGGCAGCCGGCCGTCGTGGGCGCCGGCCAGGTCCACGGCGAAGGCCGCGACCCGGGCCGCCCGGTCGTGCCAGACCTGGTCGCCCGTCACGTCGCCGACGGCGAGCATCGCCTCGAGGGAGTGCATCGTGGAGTTGAGGCCGCGGTAGGGCGCGGGCTCGGTCCAGGCCCGGTCCCACTCGTCGTACACCCGGCCGGTCGCGTCGTCCCAGAAGCGAGCGGCGAACGCGTCGGTCGCCTCGTCGAGCAGGTCGCGCGCACCCGGCAGCCCGGCGACCACCGCGGTCGAGGCGGCCAGCATCACGAAGGCGTGGTCGTAGCAGGACTTGGCCGTGCCCTCGACGGGCGCGACGTCAGCGTCGACCGCGTGGAACCAGCCGCCGCTCTCCTCGTCGCGCAGTGTCGTCCGGAGCCCGTCGAGCGCTGCAGTGGCGATGGCTCCGGCCCCCTCGACGCCGAGCAGCGTGCCGAGCCCGAAGACGTGGACGGTGCGGCTGGTGATCCACGTGTAGACCGGCCGCGACAGGTCGGGGGCGCCGTCGCCGTCGAGCCAGGCGGCCCCGCCGGCCGGGTGCGCGACCCGGCGGCCGAAGGCGAGGAGGCGGCGGCACTCGACGTCGAGCCAGTCGTCGGTCGGGGCTGGGTTCGTCACGACGGCAGTCAAGCAGCCCTTTCGTCGTTCCTGGGGTGGGGTCAAGTCGACTTACCACTTCTGCGGATCAGAAGCGCAGTAGTGAATGCCATACAGCCATGCCCGTGCCACTGACGCATCGACTGGCAGATCGCGACTAAGTGCCGGGGTTGAGGTCCTAGCCGCGATCGTGTCGGCCTCCCCGTATTGGTTGATTCTCACGTATAAGTCGCGACGCGCTTCGCACCTTGCCGTACATTTACTGACTCGCCACTAGTCGGCCTTGCGTGCGGTTCCGGAGGTAGCAGATTGCCCACCCCGAAGAAGGGTCCCCGCCTAGGCGGCAGCCCCGCCCATCAGCGATTGATGCTCTCGAACCTGGCTACCGCCCTGTTCGAGCACGGTCGGATCACCACCACGGAGACCCGCGCACGCCTGTTGCGTCCTGTGGCGGAGAAGTTGATCACGAAGGCCAAGCGTGGCGACCTGCACAACCGCCGCGAGGTCTTGAAGACCATTCGTGACAAGTCGGTCGTGCACACCCTGTTCACAGAGATCGCACCGACCTTCGCGGAGCGTCCTGGCGGCTACACCCGCATAACTAAGATCGGCCCCCGCAAGGGCGACAACGCGCCCATGGCGGTCATTGAACTGGTGACCGAGGCCTATAGCCCCAAGATGCCGAGGAAACAGAAGAATGCTTCGCGCGGCGCGCCGCCCGCATCAAGTCGGGCGGTCGGGCTACAAAGAGACCACGAGGTTGGCGCGGAGGACCAAGTGGTTGAGCAATCGCGTGAATACAGAGTCCAAGACACCCACGGCTATCTCAAGCATCTTCGCAATGACGAGTACGTGCATGCTGAGCATCAAAGCACCGGCGCCCTCAGTGTCATGTGGTCATGCGAGGACGACCTCCTCTCATTTCTGAAGTCGGCGACCCTGGCCGCTCCAGAGTTCTTCGCGCCCAGAGCTGATGCCCTGTGGTGGACTTTGGACGAGTCCGGCCACAGGCGCCCTCCTGACGGAGCCACAGATGATTGGGACACCTACCGACCAGTTCAGGAACTGTTGGCAGACGATGTAGGGCTAGCCGAAGTCGCCTTCTGCACCATTGCGGCAGGAAGTTCGTCCCTGATCTGGCAACGTCCGTTCCGCAAGGCAACTTGGAGTCGGATTGCACACGCTCAGGCCGCGCTGGTGTCGGTCGAAGGTAAGCGAGACGAGGTGGCTCCGACGCGCTTGCTCCGGCTGATGAGTTCGACAGGGACCGACCACATTCGGACGGTCGCCGATTCTTCGCCAGATCTTCTTGAGCCTGCGTTTGCAATCGTGGGATGATCCACCTGTCAAACCTGACTCCCGCGAAAGCATCCGCTGCAGTACTGTGCGCTCTTGTGCTCGGATGGAACACGATGCGGAACATCCCAAACGCTCCCGGCCTGACAGTTAGGACGCGTGGGCGTGATGGCCTGCGCTTTAACACCATCAAGCGCGGCCGGGACGCGATCCACGAGGTGCGGGCAGACGTACCACCTGGGATGCCTGAGCAGTTGTTCCTTACGCTCACCGCATGGATAGACCCGACTGATGCTGCGCCGCCAGACACCGACGACGACGCAATCGATGTCGAGCCGGACGAGGCGCTCGCGGACTTCCGGAACGCGGTCAATGACGGACTGGTCGAGGATTCGATCGGCGATGGTGCGGAGTTGCGAATCGACGAAATCGCGGTCCCGTCGGAGCCCGACTACGAGGCCGATACCGTGTCACGTGTCGGCGTAGACGGTTTGCGATACGTCAGGTTGCCGCTGCCAAAGCAATGGGATGTTGGAAGTATGCGACTGGGCGCCAACTCAGTGAATCCGCGTACACCACGTGAGATTCTCTTCCACCGAAACCATGACACCTGCGATCCGGGCAGACAACACGTAATACGGCTCACCGCGGAGATTGCTCCGGCGTACCCCGATTCCCCGCCCGCGCGCAGAACTCTTGAGTTTGCGGTGGCGTGCAAAGGAAGCCGATGACTATGGCCAGCGAGACCTAATGGCGACCGGACCGCTAGTTGTCGGCCTTGGCGTCACCCTCGTCTCTGCAATCGTTGGCATGTTTATGGTCAGGCAGTTAGAGCTGAACGGGATGGGCTCTGAGTTCACCGACGTTCAACTCAACCAGATCCGCCTCCGCTTCCAGCGCGACCTAGACGCCGTTCAGGCAGCAGCGGGCTCTATAGCCTTCTGCATCGCCTCAACGTTGAAGTCGAATGGCGAGCTCGCACTAGAGGCCGACGTAGCGGTTGTTATCGCTGCCGTTACACCGCTCGCAAGTACTCTCATCCTGCTCCACATGCCTGTGAGGTGGTATGACGCCCTCACGATCGGCCCCTTCACGCCCTTTACATCGCTGCTAGCTGGCGCCTACGTGGTGGCACTCGTTTGCTCGTAGCTCCGATGCGAGCCCATGGCGCAGACGGCCCCTGGCCATCGTCATTCAGCCAGGCGGACCCGGCAGCCCGATGCGCTATCCACCGGCCGAGGGGCGCAGGGCGCGGGCATCGCAGAGCACTACGTACGAGATCGGCGCACGCGTGCTACGTAGGCTCTCACCCCTGTGGCTCTTCAAGCGGCTCGAGACGCCCGAACGTCGGCGGCGAGTCCGTCGACCCGGGGCAACCCCCGCCCCGCAACGCACGAGACCCCCGCACACGGTGCGGGGGTCTCGCGACTGGATCGGGAATCCGTCCAGTGGCAGGTAGAGGATTCGAACCTCTGTAGGCAATGCCGGCTGATTTACAGTCAGCTCCCTTTGGCCGCTCGGGCAACCTGCCGGGCCGTGCGGAACAATAGCAAGGCACGGACTTCACCACGAATCGCCGGGGCACCCTCGGGACGCCCCGCAACGCCCCACCAAGGAGGCACACAATGGCCGACTCGAGCTTCGACATCGTGAGCAAGCTGGACCGCCAGGAGGTCGACAACGCCCTGAGCCAGGCGGCCCGCGAGATCGCCACCCGCTTCGACTTCAAGGGCACCGGCGCGAGCATCGAGTGGAAGGGCGAGAAGGCCATCGAGATCACCGCCTCCGCCGACGACCGCGCGAGCGCGGTGCTCAGCGTCTTCCAGGACAAGCTGATCAAGCGCAACCAGAGCCTGAAGATCCTCGACGCCTCCGACCCGCGCCAGTCCGGACAGGTCTCCAAGATCGACATCGCGCTCAAGGAGGGCATCACCTCCGAGGACGCCAAGAAGATCTCCAAGCTGATCCGCGACGAGGGCCCCAAGGGCGTCAAGGCGCAGGTCCAGGGCGAGGAGCTGCGGGTGTCGTCGAAGAAGCGCGACGACCTCCAGGCCGTGCAGCAGCTGGTGAAGGCGCAGGACTACGACTTCGCGGTGCAGTTCACCAACTACCGCTAGCGCGCGAGCACCGTCCGCAGGAAGCTCACCGCGGCGACCGGGTCATGGGGCAGGTGGTGGGCGTTGAGCTGCTCGGCCACGCCCTGCGTCGCCCCGCGCCCGGCCACGAAGACCGGGTGCTCGACGGCCAGCCGGCTGATCGCGGCCGCGTGGGCGGTGAGCGCGGTGTCGCGGGTGGCTGCGATCACGACGGCGTCCGCGCGGGCCGTGCGCGCTGCCGCCACGATGGCCGGCATCGGGGTGTCGGCGCCGAGGAAGCGCGTCCGGGCACCGTTCTCGCCCAGCAGCAGCGAGAAGCAGAGCAGCACCAGGTCGTGCCGCTCCCCCGGCGGGCACGCCAGCAGGACGACCGGGCCGTCCGCCGTCTCGGCGGCCTGGCGCGGCCGGCCCGTGTAGGCCCACAGCCAGCGTCGCAGCAGGTTGCTGATGAAGTGCTCGTGGGCGACCGACAGCTGCCCCTCCTCCCACCGGTCACCCAGCTCGGCGAGGAACGGCAGGACGACCTGCATGATCGCCTCGCTGAGGTCGCGCTCCCAGAGCAGGCCGGCCAGCGTGTCGTCCGCGACCTCGCCGTCGAAGGTCTCCACGGCGGCCCACAGCCGGTCGGTGGAGGCGCGGGAGGCCTCGGACGCACTGATCACACCAGAAACGCTAGTGGCTGCCGCCAACGGCGGCAGCCACTTCGCAGGTCTGGTCCGGACCGGCGTCAGCCGGCCACCTGCATGGACGGTACGACGGCCGAGCCGGGCGCCGCGGTGACCCAGACCGTGTCACCCTCCTGAAGTCCGAGGCTGCGCGCCTCGGCCCGAGACAGCACCACGTGCACGTCGTCGCCCGTCACGGTGAGGACGTTGAGCCGCACCTCGAAGCCGACCTTGAGCAGCCGCGAGATGACGCCCTCCGTCGACCCGGCCAGGACCGGCGTGGTCGACACGTCGACGTCGTGGGGCCGCAGCGCGACCCCACCGATGTGGGTCACGTCGCCGAGGAACGACATCACGAAGTCGTTGGCCGGGGTCTCGTAGAGCTCGTCGGGCGTGCCGACCTGCTCGACCCGGCCCTCGTTGATGACCACGATCTCGTCGGCGACCTCCATGGCCTCCTCCTGGTCGTGGGTCACGAACACCGTGGTGACCGGGACCTCGTCGTGGAGGCGACGCAGCCAGTCGCGCAGCTCCTTGCGGACCTTCGCGTCGAGGGCGCCGAACGGCTCGTCGAGCAGCAGCACGCTGGGCTCCACCGCGAGCGCGCGGGCGAGCGCCATGCGCTGGCGCTGGCCGCCGGAGAGCTGCGAGGGCATCCGGTGGGAGAACTGCGAGAGGTGGACCAGCTTGAGCAGCTCGTCGACGCGTGCGGCGATCTCGTCCTTGGGTCGCTTGCGGATCTCCAGGCCGAAGGCGACGTTCTTGGCCACCGTCATGTGCTTGAAGACGGCGTAGTGCTGGAACACGAAGCCGACGTTGCGCTTCTGCGGCGGCAGGTGGGTCGCCTCGGTGCCCTCGATCGACACGGTGCCGGAGTCGGCGGAGTCCAGGCCGGCGATGATGCGCAGCAGGGTGGACTTGCCCCCGCCCGACGGGCCGAGCAGGGCCGTCAGCTGGCCCGAGGGCAGCGACACGGTCACGTCGTCGAGAGCGACGAAGTCACCGAACCGCTTGTTCAGGTTGCGGACCTCGATACTCACTTCTTCTCCTTGATGAGTTCGGGCTGCGACCCCTCGGTGGGGCGCAGCAGGGCGACGACGACCAGGCAGAGGACCGACGCCACGACGAGGAGGAGCGACACCGAGTAGGCCACGTCCTCGTGGAAGTTCTGGTACTCGCGCTGCACCAGGAGGGTGGCGGTCTCCATGTTGCCGATGCTGCGGCCGGCGACGATCTTGACCGCGCCGAACTCGCCCAGCGAGCGCGCCAGGCTCAGCACCACGCCGTACACGATCGCCCACTTGATGCCGGGCAGGGTGATCCGCCAGAAGGTCTGGGCGCCGCTGGCGCCGAGGCTGCGGGCAGCCTGCTCCTGCTCGTCGCCGAGCTCCTCGAGGACGGGGACGACCTCGCGGACGATCAGCGGCAGGACGACGAAGCACGTGGCCATGACGATGCCGGGGGTGGCGAACACGACGTCGATGCCGCGGTCGTGCAGCCCCTCGCCGAGCCAGCCGTAGCGCGGGTTGTAGACCAGCACCAGCGCGAGACCGACCACGACGGGCGACACCGACAGCGGCAGGTCGATCAGCGCCGACAGGAGCCGCTTGCCGGGGAAGTCGTAGCGCACGAGCAGCAGCGACATCCCGACGCCGAAGACCAGGTTGATCGCGACGGCGATCACCGAGACCCGCAGCGTGAGCCACAGCGCGTGGGTGACGTCGGGGTCGCCCAGTGCGCTCCGCATGCCGTCGAGGCCGTCGCGGAAGGTGTTCTGCGCGATCAGGCCGGTGGGCCAGGCGATCAGCAGGAAGAGGTATGCCACGACGACGATGCGCAGCACCCACGTGGTGACCGGGGAGCGGTTTCCCACCGCGGTGCTCGCGCTAGCCACGGCGGGCCAGCCTTCGCTGGGTCACGTCGAGCACGATGATCGCCAGCAGCGCGACCAGCAGCATGATCGTGGCGAGTGCCGCGGCGGCGGGGCGGTTGCCGCCCTCGAGCAGCGACGCCATCCGGTACGACGTCACCTCGGTGCGGTTGGGCAGGTTGCCCGACAGCAGCACGAGCGAGCCGTACTCACTGATGCCGCGCGCGAAGGACAGCGCCGCGCCGGCGAAGATCGCGGGGACGAGCGTGGGCAGCACGACGCGGCGCAGGATGGTGAAGCGGGTCGCGCCGAGCGACGCGGCGGCGTCCTCGACGTCGGTCTCCATCTCCTCCAGCACCGGCTGGACCGTGCGCACGATGAAGGGCAGCGTCACGAAGGCGATCGCGAGGAACACGGCCTTGCGGGTGTTCTCGAACTCGACGCCGATCGGGCCCTGGCTGCCGTAGAGCGCCAGGAGCACGAGGCCGGCCACGATCGTCGGCATCGCGAAGGGGATGTCGATGACGAGGTCCAGGACGCGCTTGCCCCAGAACTTGTCGCGCACCAGCACCCACGCGATGACGGTGCCCATCACCATGTTGATGAGGGTGGTCAGCACGGCGACGCCGACGGTGAGCTGCAGGGCGTTGACGGTCTGACTGTTGGTCAGGGCCGACGTGTAGGTGCCCCACCCGCCGCCGGAGGCCTCGACCACGACGGCCGAGAGCGGGATGAGGACGAGCAGGCTGAACCAGAGCAGGCCGACCCCCAGGCCGAGGCTGGCGCTCGCGTTCAGTGCGCGCGGCCGTGCCGACCGGCGCTTGCGCGCCGGTCGGCCGGTCGTGAGAGTCGCGGTGGACAAGGTCAGCTACCGACCCCGGACTCGGACTGGATCTCGGTGATGATGCCGAGGGGGTTGTCCTCCTCGCCGTCGCCGAAGAACGTGTCGTTGGCCTCACCCCAGCCGCCGAAGTCACCGTCGATGGTGAGCTCGGTGGCCGGCTCGGGGAATGCGTTCGCAGGGTCGAGGGCGCCCTCGACCTCGACCGAGCCCACGTCGACCAGCGGGCGGAAGCCGAAGCCGGCGTAGAGCTTCTGGCCCTCCTCCGAGCGCTGGAAGTCGAGGAAGTCGTTCGCCTGGTCGGGCGCGTCGACGGTCACGGCGCAGGGGTTCTCGATCAGCAGGGTGGTGTCGGGCACGACGTAGTCGAAGTCCTCACCGTTCTGGCGGGCCAGGATGGCCTCGTTCTCGTAGGACAGCAGCACGTCGCCCTGGCCCTGCGTGAAGGCGGTGGTGGCGTCGCGGCCCGAGTCGGGCAGCGCCGAGACGTGCTCGAAGAAGTCCTTCATGTACGCCGCGGCGTCGTCCTCGCTGCCACCGTCGGAGATGACGGAGCCGTAGGCGGCCAGCAGGTTCCACTTGGCGGAGCCCGACGAGGCGGGGTTGGGGGTGACGATCGTGGTGTCGTCCTTGACGAGGTCGTCCCAGCTGTCGATCTTCTTGGGGTTGCCCTTCGGCACCACCATGACCACGACGGACTGCGTGCAGATGCCCGAGGTGTCGCCGTCCTTCCAGTCGTCGGCCACGATGCCGGCGTCGACGAGGCGGGTCATGTCCGGCTCGAGGGAGAAGTGGACGAGGTCGGCGTCCTGGCCGTCTACCACGCCGCGGCTCATGTCACCGGAGGCGCCGTAGGCCGGGCCGTCGAAGGTGACGTCCTTGCCGGCGTCGGTCTTCTCGAAGGCCGCGAAGGCGGCGTCGTTCGGGGTCTCCATGACGGAGAAGCCCACGACGGCGAGGTTCGTGCCGCCGTCGCCGTCTCCGGAATCCGCGTCAGCGGAGCAGGAGGAGAGAGCCAACGCTCCGAGCAGTGCGGCCGCTACGGCGGCCTGTGAACGGATCTGCATGGGGGGTACTCGACTTTCTGGATCGGTGAGCAATGTCGAGAAACATACATGACTTTATGGACGTGAAGCACATTGTCTCGCGTGTCGCGCGCCACACCTCTCGGGACGGGGTCCGGGCACGGCAACAGGCCGGGAGCCAGGTGCGCTCCCGGCCCGTGCCGGACCGCCTTCCCGAGAGGCGGCAGAGGGGGTGTGCTGCTACTTCAGACCGTTGTTGACCGCGGTGATCAGCTCACCGTTGGTCGTGTCGCCGGACAGCTCCCAGAAGAAGGCGCCGGCCAGGCCCTGCTGCTTGGCGTAGGCCATCTTGGTCCCGATGGTCTGCGGGGTGTCGTAGCTCCACCACTGGTCCCCGCACTTGGCGTACGCCGTCCCGCCTACCGTGCCCGTCGCCGGGCAGCGGGTCTTGAGCACCTTGTAGTCCTCGATGCCCTGCTCGTAGGTGCCGGGTGCCGGGCCCGTGGCCGAGCCGCCGGGCGCCGACTGGCTGACACCGGACCAGCCGCGGCCGTAGAAGCCGATGCCGAGGAGCAGCTTGGACGACGGGATGCCGAGCGACCTGAGCTTGGCGATCGCGGTGCTCGAGTCGAAGCCCTGCGTCGGGATGCCGGCGTACGACGTCAGCGGGGAGTGCGGTGCGGTCGGCCCCTGGGCCGCGAAGGCGCCGAAGTAGTCGTACGTCATGGGCATGTACCAGTTGACGTACTGCGCGGCATCGCCGTAGCCGCCCTTCTCGATCTTGCCGCCACTGGTGCCGTCGGCGGTGATCGCCGCAGTGACCAGGTCGTTGCCGAAGGCGGTGCGCAGCGCCTGCATCAGCCGCGGGAAGGCCTGGGTGCCGCTGGCGTCGCAGGACAGGCCACAGGCGTTGGGGTACTCCCAGTCGATGTCGATGCCGTCGAAGACGTCGGCCCAGCGCGGGTCCTCGACCAGCGCGCGGCACGACTGGGCGAAGGCCGTCGGGTTCTGCGCGGCCTGGGTGAAGCCGCCGGACCAGGTCCAGCCGCCGAAGGACCAGATGATCTTGAGGTGGGGGTACTTCGCCTTGAGCTTGCGGAGCTGGTTGAAGTTGCCGCGCAGGCTCTGGTCCCACGTGTCGGCGACGCCGTCGACGCTCTGCGCCGCGGTGTAGGCCTTCTCGTAGTCGGCGTAGGAGTCACCGATGGTGCAGCGACCGTTCTGGACGTTGCCGAAGGCGTAGAGGATGTGGGTCAGCTTGGCGGCCGAGCCGTTGGTGTCGAGGTCCTTGGCGTGGAAGTTGCGGGCGTACGTCGCCCAGTTGGTGAAGTAGCCGATGACCTTCTTGCCACTCGGGTCCGGCGGGGTCGTGGTCGGCGGGGGCGTGGTGGGCGGCGTGGTCGTGGGCGGGGTCGTCGGACCTCCGTCGCACGCACCGAGGTCGACCCAGACACCCCACTCGCCGGTGGTGCCGGGCACCTCGCCCTGCGTCCACCACTTCGCACGGTAGGTGTGGCCCTGGTAGGTCACCTGGTTGCCGTTGGTGTAGATCGCACCGCTGCTCCAAGTCGGCGCCGTGCACGCGGCGGCCGCGGCGGCCGAGCCGGTGCTGCCGCCGACGAAGGCGACCGGCACCAGCGCGGCCGTGGCGACCACCGCGACGACCGCGCCGGCGACCCGTCGCAGCTGGCCCGGCCTCTCGACGGCCCTGCCCTTCAGCTTGCCCTTCAGCTTCCCCTTCAACTTCATTCGATCCTCCCGAGTGGATGCGGGCGCAGGCGCGCCCTCGCGAGGAACGCTAGGGAGCGTGTGACGCGCGCCACAAGGGGTTGGTTAGATCTCTTAACTAATTACCTCGGGGTAATACGTACGGTCTCCTAACAAAAGGGCAGGTCACCCCGCCAGTGCGCCCTCCCCGGCGGTACGACGTACGCGTGGCCCCGCGTCTTGCATGCTGGGACGACTTCAGGGCCGAGCCCCGGGCGAGGATCCGCATGACGCACGTCACAGGCCCCGCCGGGCCGCCGTCCCACAGGGCAGGAACGCGTGGTCCGAGCGTGTCCGGCGGCTATCGTTGCCGCTTGTGGTAGCACCCGAGAAACAGGTCAAGCAGCTCGACCGCGTCATCATCCGGTTCGCGGGCGACTCCGGCGACGGCATGCAGCTCACCGGGGACCGGTTCACCGCGGAGACGGCCGTGTTCGGCAACGACCTGGTGACCCTGCCCAACTTCCCGGCCGAGATCCGCGCGCCCCAGGGCACGCTGCCGGGCGTCTCGTCGTTCCAGGTGCACTTCGCCGACCACGACATCCTCACCGCCGGTGACGCGCCCGACGTGCTGGTCGCGATGAACCCCGCCGCCCTCCGCGCCAACCTCGGCGACCTGACCAGCGGCGCCTCGATCATCGTCGACACCCACGACTTCACCGCGCGCAACCTCACCAAGGCCGGCTACCAGGCCAACCCGCTCGACGACGAGAGCCTCAACGACTTCGTCGTGCACACCGTCGACCTGACCGGCATGACGATCGAGGCGGTCAAGGAGTTCGGCCTCTCGCGCAAGGACGCCTCGCGCGCCAAGAACATGTTCGCGCTCGGCCTGCTGTCGTGGATGTACGGCCGCCCGACCGACCCCACGGTCGACTTCGTGTCGAAGCGCTTCGCGAAGGTGCCCGACATCCGTGACGCGAACATCGCCGCCTTCAAGGCGGGCTGGTACTTCGGCGAGACCACCGAGGCCTTCGCGGTCCGCTACGAGATCAAGCCGGCCACGATGCCCCCGGGCACCTACCGCAACATCACCGGCAACCTCGCGCTCGCCTACGGCCTGATCGCCGGCGGCGTGCAGTCGGGCCTGCCGGTCTTCCTGGGCTCCTACCCGATCACCCCGGCCTCCGACATCCTCCACGAGCTCTCGAAGCACAAGGGCTTCGGCGTGACGACGTTCCAGGCCGAGGACGAGATCGCGGGCGTCGGCGCCGCGATCGGCGCGGCCTTCGCCGGCCAGCTCGGCGTCACCACCACCTCGGGCCCCGGCGTCTCGCTCAAGTCCGAGGCGATCGGCCTGGCGATCATGACCGAGCTGCCGCTCGTCGTGGTCGACGTGCAGCGCGGCGGTCCCTCGACCGGCCTGCCCACCAAGACCGAGCAGGCCGACCTGCTGCAGGCGATGTTCGGCCGCAACGGCGAGGCGCCGCTGCCGATCGTGGCGCCCCAGTCGCCGGGCGACTGCTTCGACGCGGCCGTGGAGGCCGTGCGCATCGCGATCACCTACCGCACCCCGGTCATGCTGCTCTCCGACGGCTACCTCGCCAACGGCTCCGAGCCGTGGCGGATCCCGGCGCTCGACGAGCTGCCGGCGATCGACCCGGCCTTCGCCACGGAGAAGAACCAGGGCGAGGGCGACGAGGCCGAGTTCTGGCCCTACCTCCGCGACGAGGCAACGCTCGCCCGTCCGTGGGCCATTCCCGGCACGCCCGGCCTCGAGCACCGCCTCGGCGGCCTCGAGAAGGGCGACGGGCACGGCAACATCTCCTACGACCCGGCCAACCACGACTTCATGGTCCGCACCCGCCAGGCCAAGGTCGACCGCGTTGCCGACTCCCTGCCCCCGCTCCAGGTCGACGACCCCAGCGGCGAGGCGAAGGTGCTCGTCCTCGGCTGGGGGTCGACCTACGGCCCCATCGGCGCCGGCGTACGCCGCGTGCGCAAGGCCGGCTACAACGTCGCGCAGGCACACCTGCGGCACCTCAACCCGTTCCCCAAGGACCTGGGCGAGGTGCTCAAGAGGTACGACAAGGTGCTGGTGCCGGAGATGAACCTCGGCCAGCTCTCCCTGCTGCTCCGCGCCGAATACCTCGTCGACGTCGTCGGCTACAACGAGGTCCGCGGGCTCCCGCTCAAGGCCACCCAGCTGGCCCACGTGATCGCCGACCTCGTCGGCCAGGCCGAGGACCTCACGGTCGAGCTCGGCATCTGGGGCCTGCCGTCCCAGAAGGAGGAAGTGTGATGACCACCCAGCCCCTGACCGAACTGGGCATCCCGACGTTCCGCTCCGGCACGGAGCTCGTCCCCACCACCGAGGAGCCGCAGAGCGGCAAGGACTTCACGTCCGACCAGGAGGTGCGCTGGTGCCCCGGGTGCGGCGACTACGCCGTGCTCAAGGCCGTGCAGTCCTTCCTGCCCGACCTCGGCCTGCGCCGCGAGAACATCGTCTTCATCTCCGGCATCGGCTGCTCGTCGCGGTTCCCCTACTACCTCGACACCTACGGCATGCACTCGATCCACGGCCGGGCGCCGTCGATCGCGACCGGCATCGCCACGGCCCGCGAGGACCTCTCGGTGTGGGTCGTCACCGGTGACGGCGACGCGCTGTCGATCGGCGGCAACCACCTGATCCACGCGCTGCGCCGCAACGTGAACATGACGATCCTGCTGTTCAACAACCGGATCTACGGCCTCACCAAGGGTCAGTACTCCCCCACCTCGGAGACCGGCAAGGTCACCAAGTCCACGCCGATGGGCTCGCTCGACCACCCCTTCAACCCGGTGTCGCTGGCGCTCGGCGCCGAGGGCACCTTCGTGGCCCGCACGATCGACTCCGACCGCAAGCACCTCACCTCGGTGCTCGCCGCGGCCGCCGCCCACCGCGGCACGTCGCTGGTGGAGATCTACCAGAACTGCCCGATCTTCAACGACGGCGCCTTCGACGCGATCAAGTCACCCGAGACCAAGGCCGACGCGATCATCCCGCTGGTGCACGGTGAGCCGATCACCTTCGGCGCCCAGCTCGAGGACGGCCGCGGCGCCAAGGCGCTGGTGCGCGACGAGTCGACCGGCGGCGTGAAGGTCGTGGCGACCGCCGACGTCGACGCGGCCGACATCGTCGTGCACGACGCGCACAGCCCCGACCCGACGATGGCCTTCGCGATCTCGCGGCTCACCGACTCCGGCTACCTCAACACCTCGCCGATCGGCATCTTCCGGCAGGTCGAGCGCTCGACGTACGACGACGCGGCGCGCGAGCAGGTCGCGGTGGCCACCAACGGCTCGGGAAGCAGCACCGCCGACCGTGCCGCGCGGTTGGCGGCACTGATCGGCGGCGGCGACACCTGGACGATCGCCTGACCTCTGGTCGGCGATCGCCCAGGCGCTGGGCTCGAGGGGCTCAGACGGTATGACGTGACCGCCTCGGGGTGAGGGGGTTGCGGGCCGGGGCCTCTCACATGCATGTACGTGGGTTGTCGGGCAGGAGTGGCCTGCTCGACCTATCCACAGGCATAGGAGGCCCCGGTGATTTCTGAGCGTACGAGTGTCGGGCTCGATGTGCACGCAC
>NZ_JAURTI010000012.1:0-58750 GCF_031457855.1 Nocardioides sp. BE266
GCCGGACTGGCTCCACTTCTACAATCACCACCGGATCCACTCCGCAATCGGCGGCACGCCCATCAGCAGGAACAACAACCTGCCTGGACATCACATCTAGCGGCGGCTCACACGCTCCACAGACGAGCCCCGCCGTCAGACCACGGCGCCCGGCACGTCAGCAATCCCACAAAGACCACCCCCATCTTGTCGGAGCATGCAGAGGCGATCGGAACGGTCGGCTCCCAAACTGACGCAGCGCAGTCGCGCACCCGAGCGTTAGTAAAGGAGTTCCCCATGATTCGCCACGTCTTTTCCTGGCGGGTGGCCGAGGGCCACAGCAACGACGACGTCATCGAGCTGCTGAACACCCTTCGCGAGCCGTATCCCTACATCAAGTACTGGGAGCTCGGCGCACACGAGGGCGACCCGGGTGACAACGGCCAGCCCTTCAGCGGCGTGCTGATCAACGACTTCGAGTCCTGGGACGACCTGCAGAAGTACTCGATCGACGAGTTTCACCTCGAAGTCGTGGCCAAGCTCAAGCCCAAGCTGGCCGAGCGCGCCGTGGTCGACTTCGTACGTGAGGAGTCCTGATGGGCGAAAGGGCAGGCATCAAGGTCGCGTCCAGTCCCTGGGGACCGGATGACCAACTCGGTGCTCTCAACCACCTGAGCCCCGAGGGCTCTGCCTCAATCCTGGCGCGCGTCGACGGCTCCAAGAGCTACGACCTCAGCATCGACTACTTCGTCGGCATGCCCAGCTTCCAGGCCGCAGGCGACCCCAGCTACCAGCTCTTCATGAGTCACACCCCCAGCGGCACCGTCGTCGACAACATGAACGGGGCAGGGGAGGCCGGAAATCGGCACGTCTGCTACTCCGGCGATGTCGTCTTCATGTACACCCACACCGGCACGCACATCGATTCCCTCAGTCACTTCGGAGTCGACGGGCACATCTACAACGGCTTCTCCGTCGAGGACAATCTCGGTAGCCGTGGATGGACCAAGGGCGGGGCTGAGGTCATCCCGCCCATCATCACCCGAGGCGTCCTGCTCGACGTCGCCAAGAGCCACCAGGTCGAGTGTCTGCCCGATTCATATGCGATCACCATCGAGGACTGTCAGAAGGTCCTCGACGATGCGGGCATCACCCTGCAGGCCGGTGACGTCGCGATGGTCCGGACTGGACGCATGGGTTTCTGGCCCGATGGTTCGAAGGTCCTTGGCAATCCTCCTGGACTCAGCCTGGAAGCGGCCAAGTGGCTTACCGCTCAGGGCATCTCGGCTATCGCTGCCGACCAGGAGTGCGTCGAAGTCGGGCCCTCCCAGCACGAGGACAATTGGCTGCCCGGACACTGTCACTTTCTCGCCGAGGCCGGAGTTCCGATGATCGAACTGGTCAACCTGGAGGACCTGTCTCGCGACGACGTGAACGAGTTCTGTCTGATCGCCGCGCCGATCCGTCTGCGTGGCGCGAGCGGCGCACCGCTTCGCCCCATCGCGTTGCCGTTGCGTGCCAACTGAACGCGACGAGCCACGGACAAGGAGTAACAGGATGGGTATGCCGAAGATTGCTGTTGTCGGCGGATCGATCGCGGGCCTGACCGCCGCGAACGTGCTGCGCGACGCCGGATGCGAAGTGGACGTCTACGAACGTAGCGACACGCTGCTCTCGGGTTTCGGCACCGGGATCGTGGTTCAGCCCGAGCTTGTCCGCTACCTGCTGGAGCGCACCGCAACAACGCTGGACGACATCAGCGTCCCCAGCCACGAGATGCGGTACTTCGACGCTGCCTCTGGAGAAGGCGTGGGCAAGGTTGAGGCAGGATGGCGCTTCACGGCCTACAACGCCGTCTACCAGAAGTTGCTCGACGCCTTCGGGACAGAGCGGTATCACCTGGGCAAGGAACTCGTCCGCGTGGCCCCCGGCATCGACAGCTCCTCAGCCGTCTTCGCCGACGGCACTGAAGTCGTCGCCGACCTCATCGTGTGCGCGGACGGCGGCGGCTCTGTTGCGAGGCGCCAACTGCTCGACAGGACCCCCGACTACGCCGGCTACGTGACGTGGCGCGGGATGGTTGACGAAAGTGACGTCTCAGCCGAAACGTGGGACTTCTTCCAGGACGCCTTCACCTACGGGCTGCTACCCGATGGACACATCATCGCCTATCCCATCAGTCAGGTGTCCTCCGAAGGTGTCGTCACGGGCGACACCCGACTTAACTTCCAGTGGTACTGGAACGTTGAAGCCGGAGCGGCCCTTGACGAATTGATGACGGCGAATGACGGAAGCAGGCGTCCCGTTTCCGTTCACTTCACAGCGCTGCCGCAGCCCAGCCTCGAAGCATTCCGCGGCCGCGCAACCACCCAACTGGCGTCCGTGTTCCGAGACCTCATTATCGGGGCGCCGCAGCCATTTGTAACCATCGTCGCTGACGCCGATGTGCCGCAGATGG
Source organism: Nocardioides sp. BE266 (assembly GCF_031457855.1). Classification (NCBI taxonomy): domain Bacteria; kingdom Bacillati; phylum Actinomycetota; class Actinomycetes; order Propionibacteriales; family Nocardioidaceae; genus Nocardioides; species Nocardioides sp. BE266. Next base: position 2,438 of record NZ_JAURTI010000012.1, read on the forward strand.
CCTTCGACCGAGTCGTTCTCATCGGGGATGCCGCGTTCACACCGCGGCCACACGCTGCGGCCGGAGCTGCCAAGGCGGCTGCTGATGCATGGACGCTCGCCGATCGGCTCGTCGAAGCGAACGGTGACGTCACTGACGCTTTGAAGGCGTGGGAACCTGAGCGGTTGGCCGTAGGAGAGGCATACCTGTCCAAGGTGCGGGCCATGGCCGCTGTTCTGCAACACGGGGGAGAGTTTCCCCCTGGGGCGTCCGAGTACCGATTCGGACTCCCGCAACCCGCGTAAATACGGGGCACGTCCCCGCTTGCCCGCGCCTGACGCACTATTGGAACGGCGCCCAGCCGAAGAGGAGAAACCAGTGCAGTTGCTCAATGAGTTCGAAGTAGCGCTCCCGCCCGAAAAGACGTGGACCCTGCTCACAGACCTGGAGAAGGTTGCGCCGTGTCTTCCGGGCGCCTCGATCACTTCGGTTGATGGCGACGACTACCACGGTCGCGCCAAGATCAAGGTTGGTCCGATCACCGCCGAGTACAAGGGTGTTGCCCAGTTCAAGGAGCTCGACGAGAGCGCGCACACTGCCGTCCTTCTCGCACGCGGCAAGGACGCCCGCGGGCAGGGAGATGCCACCGCTAACGTTCGGGCGACGCTCCACCCGAAGGGCGGGGGTACGCGCGTCGTCGTTGAGACGGACCTCGCGCTCACCGGCAAGGTCGCTCAGTTCGGACGAGGGGTGCTTGCCGATGTGAGCGGGGCACTGATGACCATGTTCGCGCAGCGGCTGCAGGAGATGGTGGCGGCCGAGGGTGCGTCGGAGTCGACCGCGTCCTCTGACACAGCTGCAACGGCCGCACCCGAGGCACGCTCCGGAACCGCGGCAACGCCTACCCGGGCGGCGTCCACCCAGACGTCCACCCAAGCGCCCGCCCAGACGTCCAATCTGGCGGGCTCGCGCGGGAGTGACCGTGATGATGAGGTGCTCGACGTCCTGGCGTTGGCGGGCGGCATGTCTTGGGCCAAGGCCCTTCCAACCGGTGGGGCGCTTGTCAGCGTCGTAGCCGCACTGATCAGTGTCTTCGCCGCCGGATACGCGTCGGCGCGGGCCCGGTCGGTCAATCGTTGATGTCACAACTCACCGCTGATTGAAGGAGCACGCCGTGAAGCCACCCAAGTTTCGTTATGTCGCACCAAAGACGCTAGACGAGGCTGTCGAGCATCTGGCGTCTGACCCGGACGCCAAGGTGCTGTCGGGTGGTCAAAGCTTGATGCCGCTGCTTGCGATGCGGCTTGCCGCGCCCTCGATCCTGGTCGACCTGCAGCATGTGCCGGGCCTCGATGGCATCGACGACCAGGGCTCATCCGTTCTGATCGGAGCGGGCGTGACGCACCGAGAAATCGAGCGCTCAGATGTGATCGCACAGCGTCTACCGATCTTGTCGTCGGCAGTGGTCCACATTGCCCACCCCCAGATCCGATCCCGCGGCACCTTCGGCGGAAGCACTGCCCATGCCGACCCATCCGGAGAGTGGCCGACAGTCCTGCTCGCGCTCGGCGCAACCATGCACGCGGTGGGTCCTCGTGGACGTAGGACGATCGAGGCGGACAACTTCTTCGTCGGCCCCTTCACCTCGACCCTCGACGAGGACGAGATCCTGACTCACGTCTCGGTACCCACCACGCGCACTGCATGGTCGTTCCAAGAAGCGGCAGTCAAACGGGGCGACTACGGACTTGCCCTTGTCGCTGCCACCGGTATCCCTCGCGATGGACAGCTTTCCGAAGCGAGGGTCGCGGTCGGCGCTGCGGTCGGCTCGGTCCGAAGGCTCACGGACGTCGAACGTCTCCTGTCTCAAGGCCCCGTGACCGACGCTCTCGCCGAGGAGGCAGCGGTGACCGCAGCCGCGTCGATTGACCCGATCTCGGACATTCACGGGAATAGCGAGTACCGCCGGAAGCTGGTCGCCACACTCGTAAGGCGTGCCGTGCTCGAACTCAAGAACGGAGCGTGACGTGTCCACAACTCCCGAGGAGCGCCTGGACGTCTCCATGACGATCAATGGCCGCCGCTACCGCTCAACGGTAGAAGCACGCCGAACGCTGGCGGACTTCATCCGCGAGGATGCCCAACTGCCTGGCACCAAGCTCGGATGCGAGCACGGCGTGTGCGGCGCATGTACGGTGCTGCTCGACGACTTGCCCGCGCGATCGTGCCTCACCCTCGCCGTGCAGGCCGAGGGACGCCAGATCCGCACCGTCGAAGGCCTAGCCGACGGCCAGGAGTTGAACACCCTTCAGCGCGCATTCCGAGAGCAGCACGGACTCCAGTGCGGTTTCTGCACGGCCGGCTTCCTCATGACGGCAACGGCGTTGCTGGAAGAAAACGCCACCCCTACACGAGAAGACATCGTCGAGACGGTCTCCGGTTCTCTGTGTCGGTGTACCGGCTACCAGACCATCGTCTCTGCGATCGAGCAGGCTGCGGCCGAGGGTCAGAACGTCACGAACGGGGATGACCAGTGAAGAAGCTCGACAAGCACCAGCACATGAACACGCCGGTTGTGGCGGCTCGATCCGTCGGAACCCGGGTGCTGCGATCCGAAGACCCTCGCCTTCTCACCGGGCGCGGTCAGTTCATCGCCGACATCGACCTGCCACGCCAGCTGCACGTGGCATTCGTACGCAGTCCTGTGGCGCACGCGCGTATCACCAACATCGACTTGTCCGCGATCCGTGACGCGGACGGTGTCGCACTGGCCTGGTCCGGGAAGGACGTGGCCGCATTCTGCGAGGGCCTGGTCGGTGAGATGGCAGTCGAAGGCTGCGTCCCAACCACGATGCCGCTGCTTGCGGGAGACGAAGTTCTGTACGTCGGTGAGCCTGTCGCCGTGGTTGTGGCTGAATCGCGCTACGCGGCCGAGGACGCCTGCGAGCTGATCGACTGGGACTTCGAGGAGCTGCCTGCCGTCATCAACATGGACGCGGCGGCCGCCGGCGGGCCTGTTGCGAACCCACAACTGCCCGACAACATCGGACTCAACGGCGGCGCCAGCTTTGGCGATGTCTCAGCGGCATTCGACCAGGCCGCTCAGATCGTGGAGGGGCGGTTCTACACCTGTCGGGTGTCGGCGGCGCCGATGGAGACGCGCGGCGTAATCGCCGACTACGAGTGGGCGTCTAAGACGCTTCGTTTGTGGTCGAACACTCAGATGCCGCACTACCTCAAGTACATGCTGACTGCCTACCTCGGTTTCCCAGAGCAGAGCGTCGAAGTCATCACCCCCGACACCGGCGGCGGATTCGGCATGAAGGCACACGTCTATCCCGAAGAGATGTTGCTGCCGCTCCTTGCCAGAGAAGTCGGCCGGCCCGTCAAGTGGATTGAGGACCGGCGAGAGAACCTCGTCGCCGGCGCCCACGCCCACGAGCAGTACGTCGACATCGCCTATGCGCTCGACGCTGACGGCAAGATCGCCGGAGTCCGCACGCACGCCCTTGGTGACGGAGGGGCCTACCACATGCCCCCGTGGTCGATGGCCGTAGAGCCCTGGTGCGCCGTCGTTATGACACCCACCGGGATCTATGACGTGCCGGCTGCCGAGTACACCTACAAGGCCGCAGCCACCAACAAGACGCCTGTCGGCGCTTACCGCGGCGTCGGCTACATGGCGGGGACATTCGCACGCGAGTGCCTCGCCGACGATGCCGCCCGCGCGCTGGGAATGTCGCCCTTTGAGTTCCGCCGACACAATGTCGTGCGTGAGTTCCCGTGGACCAATCCGCAGGGCATCGTGTACCAGGAGGGAAGCTGGCGGCAGACGATCGACGCCCTCGAGGAGATGGTCGACTACACGGCCTTCTTGCGTCGCCAAGCCGAATTGCGCGAGCAGGGCCGATACATCGGACTTGGCCTCAGCTGCTTCGTGGAGAGCAGCGGCGAGAGTTCGGCGACCAGCCTTGAGCATGGACTCGCCGACGTCTACCACGACACAGCAACGGTCCGTCTGAATCCCAACGGGACGGCCAACGTGACCATCGGTCTGTCCGCGCAGGGCCAGGGGCTCGCAACGACGATGGCACAGATGGCTGCCGACACCCTGGGGATCAAGGTGGAGGACGTCAGCGTCCAGACAGCGCGGTCGACGGACCACGCGTACGGCTCGGGCACCATCGGGAGCCGTGGCGCAGTTGTCGCAGGTGGGGCGGTCGCACGAGCCGCAGATGTGGTCAGGGAGAAGGTGCGGCAGGTCGCCGCCCACATGTTGGAGGCGTCGACTGACGACATCGAACTGGTCGACGGTCTCGCGTCGGTCAGGGGCGTCTCAGACGCGTCCGTGTCCATCGCCGATGTGGCCACCGCGATCTACTTCGACCTGGACTCTTGGCCAGAGGACTTCGAACCCAGCCTCGAGGCCACTCAGGCCTATGACCCCTCTCAAGCGATGTTCAGCAACGGCGGACACGCGATTTTGGTCGAACTCGATGCCGAGACCGGGTTTGTGCGTTTCGAGAAGATCTACTCTGTCGAGGACTGCGGCACGGTCATCAACCCCAACATCGTCGAAGGACAGATCCGAGGCGGGGTTCTGCAGGGCATCGGCGCATCGGTCTTCGAGGAACTCGCGTACGACGAGTCGGGCCAGATCCTAACGACCACTTTCCTCGACTACGGGTTGCCCACCATGGACGTCGCGCCGCCGTTCGAGATCCACCACCTTGAGACGCCTTCCTCGCACTCGGCTTCGGGGGTGAAGGGAATGGGAGAGTCGGGTCTGATCGCGGCGCCCGCGGCCGTCTTGAACGCCGTCAACGACGCCCTTTCTCCGTTCGGCGTGGTGCTGCGTGAACTGCCTTTGACGCCCGAGAAGGTGCTCGATGCAATGTCGTTTGCCAAGACTGCCTCCCGTCCGGACGAAGGTCAGTGACCGGAGTGGTTGAGACGGACCCAAACAGCATGCGCGTCGCCCTCCTCCAGGTCGCGTACGGCGACGACGAGCCCTTGGCTGATCGGGTCGAGCGCGTCATCCGGTGGATTCGTGAGCTCGAAGCCGCAGACTTGGTGGTGCTTCCAGAACTGTGGGCTCATGGCGGATTTGCCTCTACAACGTGGGACGCGACGGCTGAGCCGATTAACGGTCCCATCGTCGAGCAGATGGCGGCAGTCGCCCGCGATGCTGGCGTCTGGCTCCACGCCGGATCGATCATCGAACGAGCGGCAGACGACGCCGATCAAGGCGCCGAGGGACGCGGACTCTGGAACACCTCTGTGCTGCTCTCGCCACACGGCAGCGTGCACAAGACCTATCGCAAGATCCACCGTTTCGGGTTTGGTGACGGAGAACCGCGCCTGCTGGAGGCTGGAACGGAAATCGCCATCGCCGAACTCGCGCACGCCGGCAGAGCCAACCGCATCGGCCTGGCTACCTGTTACGACCTCCGGTTTCCGGAACTCTTTCGTGAGCTGGGCGACCTCGGTGTCGACGTCATTGTCCTCCCGGCAGCCTGGCCGATGCCCAGAGTGGAGCACTGGCGGCTGCTCGGTCGAGCACGAGCCCTTGAGAATCAGACGTGGGTGCTGCAGTGCAATACCGCAGGAACTCACAGCGGTATCGAGATGGGAGGCCACTCCCAGGTCGTCGCGCCGACAGGCGAGGTCGTAGCCGAACTGGGCGCCGACGAGGACGTCCTATTCGCCGACATCGATCTGAACCTCGTCGCGTCAGTCAGGGCGAACTTCCCGGTCTTGGCCGACCGCCGGATGTGAGCGGTCGGCGCATCTCGTCGGGTCGGTAACGGGGAGCCGGCAGCACGATGTGGGCGCGTGCGTGCCACGAGCCGCCGCGAAACTCACTGTTGGCTGGGCGGTTTGTCCATGTTGTGACTTCACAAGGTCACGCGCCGCCACGCGAGGGAAGACATCAGTCACCGACCGACCATCCTTCACTTTGCGCGAGAAAGACGTTATAGCGGTCGCAGGCGAACCGGAATCGGGAGGGCGCCGGCATTGGCGTGCCGCCCCGCGGCGTGCGCTCTTGTGGCGGCGTGGCGATGCCGATGCGACGCCGGCTGGCGCAGGACGATCCAGGCGCATCCCCGGTTGACCCCTCGCCTGTGATCGTCCCCAGGGCCGATGGGTCGGTCGCCCGACGGCAGCCGCCCCGGCCATCTGTGATGACCGGGGCGGGGAGAATGCGCGATGAGTGCCGTTCAGTCCGCGAGTACCCAAACCTCACGGAACTTCGTGTGGAAGGTCCAGGTGGAGATGTGACCGGCAGGAAGGAAGGCCTGCATGCCTGCCTTCAAATCGACGCGTGAGCCGTTCTCGAGCTCGATGGTGACTTCGCCCTCAAGAACGTAGATGATCTCGTTGTACTCCAGCTCGTAGGTCGTCTTCGACGGCTCACACTCGAAGACGCCGGTCGCCCGAGCGCCGCCTTCGTAGTTCTCGAAAAGGGTGAACCCGCGACCCTTGGGATCTCCTTCATGGATCGTGACCCCTTCGGGCTGCCACGTCTCAAGCTCGACGGTCCCTGACTCGACGGCCTTGATCTGGTCCATTTGTTCCTACCGTTCTGTAGCTTCGGGCTGCTGCGATGGGTGTGGTGTGGCCCGCGCGGCGCTGCGGTCGCGAACGCCGCGCGGAGCCGGTTCAGGGGTGGAGCTGGTTAGCGAGCCAGTCCGCCATGCGCAGACGCGGGGCGGGTCCGAGGTTGTGACAGCAGTGATCGCCCTCAGGTTCGAGATCGATGATGATCTCGGCGTTCACGGCGTACTCTTGGAGAAGGTCCAGTTCCGTAATGGGCGTCTCGTCCTTGGCCCCGTGCATGACGTAGGTGGGGACCTTCAACCTTGCCAGTACGGGACGCACGTCAATGTTCTCCCGGACGCGGGCCTGAGCGGTGTCAAGATCAGGTGACTTGGTCACGTACTGCCAGCTGAGCTTCGTCATGGGGTACTCGAAGTCCCAGTCGTCCATCTGGACGAAACCCCCCCAGGTGACACACGCACGGAACCGATCGTCCATCGAGGCAGCGCGCAGCGCGTAATGTCCACCGAGGCTACGACCCAGAACGCCAATCCGGTCCCGGTCGATCGTTGCGTCCAGCGTTTCGAGGTGGTCGACCACGCGTGAGGTGTATCGGTGATAGTCCCCAGCAAGCGCTACGTCTTCGAACATCTCACCCTGGCCCGGACCGTCGAAGGTGAAGGTGGCGACGCCACGCTCAAGAAGGAGATTCTCGAACATGTAGCTCTCCTCCTTCGTGCTCTCCAGGCCGCCGAGCAGCACGGCGCAAGGGACTGGGCCGTCTGCCCCCTTGGGCAGGCGCAGGTAGCCGATGATGACGGTGTCGTCGATCGGGAGGTCGACGCGCTCGGCCGGCGGGTCGAGCAGGGGAGCGGCTCGGTGGTAGAGGCCTGCCTTTCGAAGTTGGCCCTTCGGGCGTCGCTCGTCGAACCACAGGAACTGTGCGTACTGAGCGGCCATGGATCCAACCCAGAACCAGTAGCCAGCGGTGAGGTCATTCCCCTCGGCGAGGGCCGTCTCACCCATGGTCTCGTACTCGTCTGCCTTAGCCATCCAGAAGTCGAACCACGACATGGCGGCGTCCCGACGCTGCGCGGCCAGGAGGTCAGCGAACGGCAGACCGTCCATCAGTAGGCGGCCCCAGTTCAGCATCTCTTCTTCTGCCGTCGGGACGGGTGGGGTCTCGGTCGTCATCTCTTCTCCATAGGTCGGGAGCCAGCATCTTCCCGACTGCACGAACGTGAGCCGTCTACATGTTCCGCGAAACCTGAGCGATTCTTTGCCGACCACCTAGCAACTGGACCGCACATGTACATGTTCTGCCCATAGTGCGGTTGCGCTTCTTCCGCCTGCGAGCAGCGCCAGCGTTTCGTGCGTGGCGACACTGCGTGTCTCGATACATCGCACAAAAGTGAGGACGAGCAGTGAGTAAACCTGGCGCTTCCGGCGGCCTCGGCCCTTCAGCCAAGCGATACGTGGGACAGCCCGTGCGTCGTCGTGAGGACCGCCGACTCCTGCGGGGTGATGCACGCTTCGTAGACGACGTCGACCTTCATGGGCAGCTGTACATGAGCGTGGTGCGTTCATCTGAGGCTCATGCGGTTGTGGTCTCGGTGGACGCCTCTGCTGCTCGACGCGCACCAGGCGTGCGGCTTGTCATCACGGCCGACGACATCGACGCTGAGGTCCCCCTCGAACAAATCGGCTATCACGAGGTTTACCCGCAGATCGATGATTATCTTCACCCGGTCTTCGCCGCCGACCGCGTCCGATACGTCGGGCAGCCGGTTGCCGCAGTCATTGCTGACACGCCTTATCTAGCGGAGGACGCCGCCGGTTTGGTAGAGGTCACCTACGACCTCCTTCCCCCCGTACTCGATCCGCAGTACGCGCTCACTGATGAGGCCGAACCGCTCTTCGAAGGGCAGTCGAACGAGGCCGTGCGGATTGTGAAGCAGTACGGCGACGTTTCCGGCGCCTTCAAGAAGGCTGCGCACATCGTCGAGGGTCGATATGTGGTTGGACGTCATTCTGGCGTCCCGATGGAGACCAGAGGTTGCATCGCAGAGCCCGACCGTGGGCGTAAGCAACTGTTCATGTGGGGCCCCGTCCACACTCACGACTGTCAGCGCCTGATCGCTCAGGTCCTTGAGCTGCCGCTCATTGACCTCCGAATGAAGCATGTGGACATCGGAGGGAACTTTGGTGTTAAGGGTGGGGTCTTCCCTGAATACATCATGGTCGGTTGGGCAGCGCTGCGATTGGGACGCCCAGTCAAGTGGACCGAAGACCGACTTGAACACATGGTGGCGAACGCGCACGCTCGCGAACAGGTCCACGAGATGTCCGCAGCTTTCGACGCCGACGGTGTCCTTCTCGCGTTGAAGGACGAGATCTGGCACAATCACGGCGCGTTTATCCGACAGGCTGAGCCCCTCGTCAGCGATATCACTGTCGGGATGGTCCCCGGCCCCTACCGAGTGCCCGCTTATGACGGTCTCCTGCACGTCGTGGTATCCAACAAGACACCTTTGTCTGCGTACCGTGCCCCGGGCCGGTTTGAAGGGACCTTCGCGCGAGAGCGCCTGTTCGACCTCGCGGCCGAACAGATCGGCATCTCGCAAATCGAGATCCGGCGACTCAACCTGCTGACCGAGGCAGACCTCCCGTTCAAGCCGGGCATGGACATCTGTTTTGAGCCGTACCACTTCGACTCAGGTGATGTCGTCGACCACCTGGACAAGGCGCTCGAATCAGCACGCTTCGAGGAGTGGGAACAGGAGGCCGCGGAGCTACGAGCGCAGGGCCGTCTGGTCGGCAACGGAATCGGCATGTTGATGGACAAGGCCGGCCTCGGCCTGTACGAGACGAGCGCCATCGACGTGGACGCGTCGGGACGGATCCGCGTTCGGACAGGCGCCTCATCCGTCGGTCAAGGCATCGAGACCGTCTTGGCGCAGATCGTTGCGGAGGAGCTTCAGGTTGACCCGGAACTGATCGACGTCATCCATGGCGACACCGAACTCGTCCCAGAGGGCGTCGGTTCGTGGTCGAGTCGGTCCACGGTCTTGGCGGGGGGAGCTGCGCGCCAAGCTGCTCTCGACACGCTGGCCAAGGCCAAGCGTCTCGCCAGCGAAATGCTTGAAGCGAATGTGGACGACCTGATCCTCATCGACGGCCGCATCGTGGTATCAGGGCTGGAGCAAGAGGGCTTGAGTCTGGCCCAGATCGCCGAACGGTGGGATGGGTGGTCTGCCAGGCTGGCCAACGACGAGCCGGGTCTTGGCGCACAGGCGGTCTACCTGGATGAACACATGAACTACCCATACGGCGTCACACTCGTTCAGATCGAGATCGACCCAGCTACCGGTGGTCACACTCTGAGGCGCTTCCTCACCAGCACCGAAGCCGGGCGAGCGATCAATCCGATGACCACCCGTGGTCAAGTGATCGGTGCTGCAGCGCAAGGCATCGGCGGTGCTCTTTATGAAGAGTTCCTCTACGACGAAGCCGGCCAGCCGTTGGCGACGTCCTTCATGGACTACCTTCTGCCGACCTCCCTCGACGTGCCTGATGTCGAGTTCTTCATGACCGAGGACGCTCCGACGCCCAACAATCCGTTCGGAGCGAAGGGGTTGGGCGAGGTCGGCCTCATCGCTGTTGGCGCAGCCGTGGCAGGTGCCATCGACGACGCCTTCGGCGAGGGGGTACGCACGACCAAGGTGCCCGTCCCGCCCGAGACGCTGTGGCAGCGGTCGCACCCCGCGCCGCCTACTGACGGAGCCGTCCCGATGTGAGGCACAACACCCGGAACACGTCAAAGGGTCCTCTCGCATTGTCTGGAATCGACTAGTCCGACTCGCTGCAGAAGATCCACTGTTGCCTGGCGTCGCGGCGCGGCAGGCCGCGTCGGTGTTAACCGCCGAACCAAAGCAGCGGATCTATGTGTGCAGCTGCCACCCCCAGGAGTAACCGATGAACGATCAGACCGCGACGAACCTCACCGAGGTCGAGCAAGCGAGGAAAGTTGCGCTCGCTGTGCAGGACGTCAGCAAGACCTACGGGGCCACCCGTGCTCTCGACCGGGTCTCCCTCGAGGTGACGACTGGCGCGATCCATGGCCTGATGGGTGGCAACGGATCTGGAAAGTCGACGCTGATCAAAATGCTGGCCGGCGTCGTCACTCCCGACGAGGGCAAACTGTCGCTGAAGGGTGAGTGGATCGATGCGCGCTCGCACACGCCTGCGCGCGCCAAGGCTTCCGGGCTCCACTTCGTCCACCAGCAGAACTCGACCTTTCCGGACCTCACTGTCGCGGAAAACCTCGCGCTTGGTCGCGGCTTCGAGTCGACCGCCGTCAAGTCCATAAACTGGAAGGCGCAGAAGGCGCGGGCAAGGAAAGTTCTCGACCGCTTCGAGATCGACGTTGCCGCAGACACCCACCTGGTCCGCCTATCACCCGCAGCCCAGATGATGGTCGCCATCGCTCGGGCCCTTCAGGATCAAGATCACACCGACGAGCGCGGCGTGCTGGTTCTGGACGAGCCGACCGCCAGTCTGCCGAAGCACGAAGTCGACGTTCTTCTTACAGCCCTGCGACGGTATGCCGCCGACGGACAAACGATCATCTACGTTTCGCACCGTCTCGAAGAAGTCACAGCCATCACGAACGAGGTGACGGTACTTCGCAACGGCTGCGTCGCCTCGCGCCTGACGGGAGCCGAGATCAGCCACGACACTCTTGTGGCGGGAATCACCGGATCATCTTCGTCATCCCAAAATTTCGGGTCGCGACGCAGCGCCGACGCCATTGCGAGCCGAGTGCACCTCTCGCAAGGCGCCGGCTTCCGAGAGACGGCGCTTACTCTCAGTCGCCGCACTTCGGATGGTCTGAGCGACGAAATGTTGCTCGTCCGCGCCGGCGAGATCGTCGGGATCGCAGGACTCCTCGGATCGGGTCGTTCGCGCATGCTCAAGCAAATCTTCGGCGCGACTCCACGAGATGAGTTCGACGTGACGGTCCGATCCGGCACGGTGCCGTCCTCCGACATGCGTACGGCGATGAAGCGCGGTTTGGCCTTCGTGCCGGAGAACCGCTTGCGCGAAGCTGCACTACCCGAGCTCAGCATCGCTGAGAACCTGTCGATCACCTCCCTCAGTGAACACTCACGAGCGGGATGGATCCGGCCCGCTCGGGAGCGCATGGCCGCCCAGCACCTGATCAACGAGTTCGGTGTTCGTGCTCCGAGCACGAGCGCACCATTGACGGCTCTTTCAGGCGGAAACCAGCAAAAGGTGATCCTCGCACGGTGGCTGCAACGTCGTCCCGACGTCCTCCTACTCGACGAGCCAACCCAGGGCGTCGACATCGGCGCTCGCAACGAGATCCACGACCTGGTGCGCGCCGCCGCGTCCGCCGGAACGGCCGTGCTGGTGGTCTCATCCGATTTCGGGGAGCTGGCAGCGCTGGCTCAGCGAGCCGTAGTCATCAGCGGCGGCGAGGTCGTCGACAGCGTCGACGGGCCCCTGACCGAGGACATCCTCAACGACACCGTGTACGCACAGGAGAAGGCACTATGACTCACACCCAAGACACCACCAACGGGCCCGCTGGGTCTCCGGACCCGGCGACGCTGCCCGCTCCTGTCGGCTCCGCCGAGGCGGAGCAGAAGCGCAAGGCCGCACGCGCACGTACGGGCAAGGCACGTTTCGTCGACTTCCTCGAGTCCTACGCCCTACTGGTCATTCTTGTTGTGATCGCGTTGTTCTTCTGCTTCTGGTCAGAGACGTCGTCTACATTCCCGACGCTGGCCAACATGCGAATCCTGCTCGCGAGCCAAGCCGTCATCGGAGTCATCTCGCTCGGAACGCTGCTCCCGCTTCTCTGCCAGGAGTTCGACCTCTCGGTCGGCAACATCGCCGGGCTGTCCGCGATCATGGTCGCTGCGTCAGTGTCCTCCAACGGAAGCGTGCTGGGCGCGGTGGCGATTGTTCTCGCCATCGGAGTGGTGATCGGCGGAGCCAACGCACTGATCGTCACTCGCCTTCACGTCAACGGCGTCATTACCACGCTGGGCATGTCGACAATTCTCGGCGGGATCATCTTGCAGCGCACTGGTGGCCTGGCCCCAGCGAGCAACATCCCGCAGTCCCTGACCAACTTCGGTACCGGTCTTGTTGCCGGCGTCCCGGTCATCTTCATCACCCTTCTCGTGATTGCGGCGATCACCTACTTCGTCCTGAACCACACCTCCCTTGGCCGTCAGATTTACGCCGTCGGGTCAAACATGGACGCTGCGAAGCTGGTGGGTCTGCGGACCGACGGGCTGCGCGCAGCAACATTTGTGGTCGGGGCGCTCCTGTGCGCACTGGGCGGACTCCTGTACGTCTCGCGCGCTGGCGGTGCGTCGCCCAACGTTGGGGCTACGTTCCTCCTGCCCGCTTTCGCGGCTGCCTTCCTCAGCGCCGCATCGGTGCGACCGGGCCGTTTCAACGTGTGGGGCACGATCATCGCCGTCTATTTCCTAGCAGTGCTCAATAACGGGCTCAGCCTGGCCGGCGTCGACCCGTACGTGAACGACTACGTGAACGGCGGTGCGCTGATCGCTGGAGTCGCGCTGGCTACCGTGCTGTACCGCCGCCGGACTACCTGACCGTGACTGCCGAGACCGACCGCGCCGAGGGTCCTGGAGACCCCTTCCAGGACCCGGCGCTGGTCAACGCAACCGATGGCGTCATCACCGTTTGGTCTGATATTGGCTGTCCGTGGGCAAGTCTTGCCCTGCACACGCTGCGCTCCCGAGTGCTGCAGCGAGACGTCGACGTTGCCATCGACCACCGCGCCTTCCCGTTGGAGCTCTTCAACAAGCGCGGCACGCCGAAGGGCATCATCGACGTCGAAGTGACCGCCATCGCCGGACTAGTGCCAGCCCTCGGTTGGCAGCCCTGGACAGCGCCCGACTGGCAGTATGTGGTGACGACGCTGCCCGCCATGGCAGCCGTCCAGGCGGCGAAGACCCTCAGTGTCGGCGGACTACGCGCCAGCGACGAGCTAGACCATGCCTTACGGCAGGCGTTCTACATCCACGGGCGGTCGATAAGCGTTCACTCCGAGATCCTGGCGGCCGCTGCAGGATGTCCATCCCTGTACCTGCCTGCATTTGAGTCGGCACTCGAACAGGGCAGAGGGTACGCAGATGTATTCACTCACTGGCAGACAGCGGCAGCGCTTCCAGTGCAGGGCAGTCCCCACATTTTCGTTAAGGACCGTTACGCCGAACACAATCCCGGTGTGCGCTACCACTGGACCGCGCGCCCCGGTGAGGGTTTCCCCCGTTTTGAGGCGTACGACGAGAAGTGGGCGGACACGGCCATCGACGCTGTCCTAGCGCCTTGAGCGGCTGTAGGCGTCTCGATGGATCACTCGGCTCCGGTACGTCCATCGAGTCGACGCCTAGGATTCATGCATGACGATCGAGACCGACCTGCAGGTCGTGGCGAACGCGGTCCGTGCGCGTATCCCCGAGCTCGTTTCGGCGATCGAAAGGACATCCGCGCAAGAGGTCCCCGAGATTTACGAGAAGGACGACCCGGTCTACAACGAAGCCGAGCGGTCCAGCGTCGTCTCAGCCCTGACCAGTATCGTCGACGGCCTCGCCGGCGGGCGACGGCCACCTGACCGTCCATCAGATGCAGCACTCCAAGAGGCTCGGATAGCCGCACAAGCCGGAATCGACCTCCACTCCTTGCTGCGCACATACAGGATCGGTCAGTCGATCCTGTGGGACGTCATCCTGGAAGAGACCCTGCGTGTAGTCGACGTCGACGAAAGGCGCATGGCTGTCCTCAGGCAGGCGTCGGACTACCAGTACGGTTGGAACAATAAGGTGACCGAAGCGGTCATCGCTGCCTATCAGGCTGAACACAACGCCTACTTCTTCCGAAGCCAGGACAGGAAGCGGCGCGCAGTGGTCAGCGACATCCTGCGCGGGATGCCGGCTGACGTTCAGCAGCTCGGCTACAGCTTGCGTGCAGAACATCTGGCCGTGGTCGCGTGGGGGCGTTCGCCCGAAGCGAACATCCGCGCGCTGGCAGTCAGTTTGGACGCACGGCACCTGACCGTGAGCGGAACATCTGGGACCTACCTTGGTTGGTTGGGCTCGTCATCGTTGAAGCGAGTCATTGACGAGCGACCCGAGGCCGCCCGCGCGATGCGCGAAACTCACCTCGCTTTGGGCGAGGTGGCTCACGGCGTGGACGGCTTTCGGCTGAGTCACCGACAGGCGTGGCAGGCCTACCGGGTAGGCAAGCTGCGGTCCGCAGATGTCGTCGCGTACGCTGACGTGGCACTCGAAGCGTTGATGCTCAAAGACCGGCAGGCCGTTCAGGACTTCGTGTCGCGCGAGCTAGGTCCGCTCCACGACGATGACGACCCGCGGGGGGAGTTGCTCAAGTCTACCTTGCGTGCCTACTTCCGGTCCGGACAGAACGCAGCATCGACGGCGCAGGCCATTCATGTCCATGAGCGGACGGTTGCTTATCGGCTTCGCTCAATCGAGTCCCGACTGGGAGTGACCATTGGCGCTCGCAGGGACGAGTTGGCCGTGGCGCTGCGTCTAGCTGACCTTCTGAGCCAAGTGTCGAGTGCGGACCTGCGTGACCTCGAGGTCCACGCGGACGCCGGCCTAGGACCCGACCCCGAGGCTGCTGCCCCGTAGTTCGACAACAACCCGTCCCTTGTCGTTGTTGACCAAGCGGGCGCCCTCCTTTGCCTGACTACGTGATGCGCAAGCAGTGCCGCAGTGATCAGACTGCTCGGACAGTCGGAATAGGCGTCTTGCCGGACCCGCCCCAGCAGTGGGGGTCGGTTGACGCTCTACGAGAGGGATGCCAGTGAAGCCACCGCCGTTCGAGTACGTGGTCGCCACATCGGTGGACCACGCCATCAATCTCGTCAGCCAGGACGAGGACGCAAAGTTTCTCGCGGGCGGTCAGAGTCTCATCCCGCTGCTCAGTCTGCGTTTCGCGAGCCCGACCCTGTTGGTCGACATCTCTCGCCTCGCTGAGCTTCGAGCCGTTTCCCGGGCGGGCGGCGTGCTTCACATCGGTGCACTCACCCGTCACTCAGACATCCACAAGCTTCCGCTCGTCAAGCAGGACGCTCCACTCCTCTCCGAGGCGGCGGGATGGGTCGCCCATTCGCAGGTCCGCAATCGAGGGACGTTTGGAGGTGCGATTGCGCACAGCGACAGCGCCGCCGAATTCCCGGCAGTTCTCCTTGCTGTTGGAGCAACCATCGTCACCCGGTCCGCAGACGGCGAGCGCCGCATTCCATGCCGAGACTTCTTCGGCTCTCACTTCCAGACCGCTCTGGAACACGGCGAACTCCTGACAGGTGTAGAGGTGCCCGCGCACGATAGCTCCACCAGGTGGGGGTTCTCGGAATTCGCGCGCCGTAAGGGCGACTACGCAATTGGCGGCGCAGCAGTCAACGCCCGCGTCGACGAGAACGGTCGCTGCACGCAAGTGCGCGCGGGCCTGATCGCAGCGGGCCCCGGCCCCACATCAGCGGAGGGCCTGGATGAAGCACTTCGCGATCGTGTCGTTGACGAAACAGCTGTGTCGGAAGCGGTCACCCATGTCGTAGGACACCTCAACCCAGAGAGCAACGTTCACGGGACGAAGGAGTACCGGCGCGCAGTCGTCGCCGAGTCCTTGCGGCGCGCCCTACGCCAAGCGTTCGACCTCGACCCCGCCGGAACCGATAGGAGAACCGCATGAAAACTCGTGTGACCGTCAATGGTGAGGGCTATGAGCGTGACGTCGAGCCCCGAATGCTTCTCTCGGACTTCCTACGCCACGGGCTGGGTCTGACCGGCACCAACGTGGGATGTGAGCACGGCGTGTGCGGTAGTTGCACCGTCCTCCTCGATGGCGAGCCTGTGCGATCGTGCACCATGCTGGCCGTCCAGAGCGACGGTCGGCGACTGACCACGGTCGAAGGGCTTGCCTGCGACCAGAAGTTGCACGGACTACAGGAAGCATTCACCGCTTGCCACGGCCTCCAGTGCGGGTTCTGCACCCCCGGAATGCTGATGACACTCCTGCCGGTCTACAACGAAGCCCGTCGACTCAGCGACGACGAAATCCGCGAAGTCATCTCGGGGAACCTGTGTCGCTGCACCGGCTATCAGCAGATCGTCGAAGCAGCCCGCCAGGCCCTCGACGAGGCCGCAGACATGGCCGACTCCGTCGAAACCGAGGCATAGCAGAACGCCCGAGACTTGGCCGCGGCAGAGGCGTCGCTAGGTGTGATGCCCAGCCAGGTTGTCCAACCTGGTGATGGGTGGCTGCTTACCGATTGCTGAGTGGGGCCGGTGATGGTTGTACTCGTGTACCCATGCTGGCAGAGCCGCGAGCCGGGCTGACTCGGAGTTGTAGAACTTCTTGAACGCCCAGCCCTCGGCCAAGGTTCGGTGGAAACGCTCGATCTTCCCGTTGGTCTGTGGGCGGTAGGGCCGCGTTTTCCTCGGCGTGATGCCGAGGTCGGCGCAGGTCTGTTTCCAGTGGTTCGACTTGTAGCAGCTGCCGTTGTCGCTGAGCACGCGCTGGACGGTGACACCGCGTTCGGCGAACCAGGCGACCGCGTTCTTCAGCACCTCGGCCGCGGTCTCCTTGGTCTCGTCGTCGCGTGCCTCGACGTAGGCGACACGTGAGTGGTCGTCGATGACGGTGTGCAGGTAGCAGGTCCCGATCACGGGGTTGCGCCACTTGGTTCGTGGTGTGCCGGTACGCGCGACGGTGGCCGACCTGTTCTTCTCGCCCTGTTGGCGTCCGACGTAGCGCCAGCCGCCGCCATCAGGCACGCGGCCGAGCTTCTTCACATCGACGTGGATCAGGTCGCCGGGATGCTCGTGCTCGTAGCGTCGGATCGGTTCGCCGGTGGCGCGGTCGATGTGGGTGAGCCGGTTGAGCCGGCACCGGCGAAGAACGGCGTACACGGTCGAGGACTGCATCCCGAGCCGGTCGGCTATCTCGACCGGCCCGAGGCGCTGTTTCCAGCGCAGGTGCACGATCTTGCGCACCATCGGCGCCGGTGTCCGGTTCGGCTGATGGTGCGGTGCCGAGGACCGGTCGACCATCCCGGCCGGCCCTTCGAGGCGGTAGCGATCGGCCCACTTCTTCGCCGTGCGCCACGAGACGTCGTAGCGCTCAGCAGCGCGGGCCGGCGGCCAGCCGTGGTCGACGATCAGGCGCGCGAGTCGTAAGCGTGCTCGTGGGGTCAGGGCTGCGTTGGCGTGGGTAGCGTGTGACACGAAGGCCTCCTGCGGTGGGGAGCGGTTCCTAGACAGCTCCACTCCACACCCGGGAGGCCTTCGTCCATCTACACCTCAGATCGTGTCGTCACACGATCTCGACCAACGTGCCTGGTCATCACAGCTAGGAAGCCGCCGCGATCTTCACCGGGCGTGTTCCAACTTTCAAGCGGTATACGCGTACCGCTGACCTCGCACGGTGACGTCTGAGCCCGACTCGCCTCGAGCGCTCCCGCACGGACCGAGCGGTCGGCAGCAACGGCCGCCGCCTGCGGACCGTTCGAGTTGCCCGCTCCTTGCCAGGCGTCGTGGTCGCCGAGAGCGGACTGGACGAGTCAAGGAGGCGGCCCGCCGCGTCGTATGGACCTGGGCCACCATCCGCTCGTCCACCAGCCGTACCTGTCTAGCCCGCCTCGCCCGAGGTGTCCGCACGTGACCCCGGCAAGGACCGACTCCGTCGGCGGCACCGCTACCGCCCGCTTTGTCATGAGACACACACGGACAACGTTAGTTCGTCCAATTCAGGCAACAGGCGCATTTGAGGGACTCCCACGATAGCCCCCGAGTCACACGGTTCGGCCGTGTCGCTGGGCTCACGAGGCCCCGCCGACACACGACATAGGCCATGCGGATCCTGCTCGGCCTCGCTCAAAGAAGTAGGGAGGAAAAGCACGTCGCTCCCCGAGGGCCTCAGCCCACCCGGCGCCCCTCGACACGCAACTGGCTTTCACGACAACGGCCCGCTCTCGGCTCGAGGGCCGCGCAACGTCAGACGGGTTCACGCCCGTGACTTGTACGCACCCGAAAGAGGAACAATGCGTTCGACATTCGACAAACCCGTCCGCCGCCGGCTAGCCAGCGTCTCAGTGGCGCTCCTCGTGATGGCCGCTAGCGCGGCATGCAGCACTGAGTCCGATACGCCTGCCGCCAGCAGCGGTGGCGGCGACGAGATCGCCCAAGATGCCGCGAAGGCTCTTGAATCCGAGTTCTACGGGCAGGGGAGCTATGCCGAACCACCTGCCGAGGGACCCGAGGCTCAGCGAGGGGCCCGGATCGCGGTGGTCAACTCCGGTGTCCAGTCGCCGACAGGCACCAAGCAGGTAGAGGCCGCGCGAGAGGTTGCCGAACTGCTCGGATGGGACCTCACTGTCTTCGACGGCAAATACGAGCCGGCCGAATACCAGGAGGGCATCCGTCAGGCCATCTCACAGAACGCAGACGTCATCTGGCTCTACTCCATCGACTGCCCACTCGCCGAGACCGCGCTGGCCGAAGCGAAAAAGGCGGGCATCCCCGTGGTCTCCCAAGAGGCCGCAGACTGCATCGACGTCGACCCGCAGGCCGAGTCCTACTTCGCCGAAACGCTCGCCTTTAGCCAAGGCACCTTCATCGACTGGGCCAAGGCCATGGGCGAGTCGCAGGCGACCTGGCTCCTGGCGCAGCTCGGCGAGGATGCGGATGTGATCGAGGTCAGCGTGCCGGAGCTGGTCGTGACCAACGCCATCCACGAGGGATTCGCGGCCGCGATGAAGGAACAGTGCCCGGCGTGCAAGGTCACCGAGGTCAAGGCGCAGATTGCTGACTTCGGGCCCGCGCTCCAGGAGAAGATCGAGACGGCACTGCTGCGCAACCCGAACGCCAACGGCATGGCACTTTCCTACGACGACCTGATGACTACGGGTGGATCCGCAGCGGTCATGGCCTCTGGTCGCAATGACTCGCTGGCCGTCATCGCAGGTAGTGGCTTCCCAGCCAACGTGGAGCTCATCCGCAAGGGTCAAGGTCAGGATGCAGGCTTTGCCTACGACATGGGGTACGAGACCTGGGCTGCCGCGGACATGATCAATCGACTGCTGGCGGGCGAGCAGCAGGGTCAGTCTGGCGTCGGTATTGCCGTCTTCGATGCTGAGAACGGATTGCCGGCCGATGACCAGGCGTGGTCGGTAGACATCGACTACAAGCCGGTCTACAAGGCAATGTGGGGCGTCTCCTGACATGCCTCGCGTCGGGGGACGTCACTCGTGGCGTCCCCCGACGTCCGACCATGGCGCAATGAGGACCTGTGTCGCAAACGTCTCAATGACACCGCATCGAACGTAGTTCACGAGCGACGCGCTAATGGTTGCCGGAAAGCGCTAAGGGCGCCGTCGGTTTCCCACACGTCGCCAGCAGACGGCCGGTAGGGAAGCGCCCTAGTTTCGGGGTTGTTCGGACATTCTATGAACTGACTTGGCCAAGGCGGAGACACGATGGTGACCTACTTGCTGCTTGGGCTGGCAATTGCCGTCGAGGTGATGGCCACCTTGTCGCTGCGAGCGTCCGAAGGCTTCACCAGGCTTCTGCCGAGCCTCGTCGTGCTCGGCGGTTACGGGCTGTCGTTCTTCCTGCTCTCCGTGGTGCTCCAGCGCGGGTTGGACGTCGCTGTCGTGTACGCGCTGTGGTCTGCGACGGGCATCGTTGCCATCGCCGCGATCGGCGCGACGTTTTTGGGCGAACGCCTCACCGGCGCCCAAATCGTGGGCATCGCGCTCATAATCGCAGGGGTGCTAGCCCTCGAACTCGGTGCGCGCCACGGTTCGTCGGCGACGCACGCCAGTCAGATCGTGGAACCACAAAGCGACAGCGGGTCCACACCTCGTTGGATCGAGAAGCACTAATGTTGCCGAAACCCGAAGCGGTCGGCACGGTCGCACAGCTGTACAGCACCGCGACCAAAGGGTTCGCGCTACGCGAGGTTCAGCACGTCCAAGTGACACCGTCGGGGATCGCAGGAAACCGCGAGTTCTTCTTGGTCGACGTCGACGAACGCCTCTACTCAGTGCCCAAGGACCCGATCTTCCTTGACTGTTGGACCGCCTATGATCCGGTCGCCAACACGTTCCGGTCGGGGAGACGGGCCGTCGTCGACGTTGAAGCCGAAGTGCTGCCAGAGGGTCCTATCCGCCCATTCCAGTTCGACGAGCGCACGGTCGACGGGAGGTGGGTCCCAGGGCCATGGGACGCATGGTTCTCCGAGTTGGCAGGGCGCAACCTGCGACTGGTTCAGTGCGCTGAGCCCGGCGCGGGAGGTGACGTCCACCCAGTCACCATCGTCTCCTCAGCCTCGATCGGTTCGCTCGGGCACGAGGCCGACGGCAGCCCAATAGACGGGCGTCGTTTCCGATTGAACATGACGCTCGACCTTGGTTCGGCCGCGTATCGCGAAGATTCGTGGGCTGGTCAGGTCCTAAGTGTCGGAGACTCCGAGCTGCGGGTGATCGGTGGAGTGCCGCGATGCGTGGCTATCGAACATCGTCCGTACGACGGCGACCGCGCACTTCAGGTCCAGC
The DNA here is from genome assembly GCF_031457855.1 of Nocardioides sp. BE266. Taxonomy (NCBI): domain Bacteria; kingdom Bacillati; phylum Actinomycetota; class Actinomycetes; order Propionibacteriales; family Nocardioidaceae; genus Nocardioides; species Nocardioides sp. BE266. The sequence continues at coordinate 23,601 of NZ_JAURTI010000012.1, forward strand.
GGCGAATTCGGGAAGTGCGCGGTGCCACGCCTAGCGAATCGGGTCCTGCCGTCCTGTTCGGCATGTACGCCAGAGTCGTTGTACCGGGCTCCGTCCGAGTCGGGGATCCGGTGGCGGTCCTGACCTGATGGGTTCCACGTAGAGACCTTCGCCGTCTCGCAGGCCCACCTCAGCCGCCCACAGTGACATTGTTTCCCTAGGTCGAGTCACAACCCCAGGATCTGCTCCATGGCGCGACTGACTCGCTCGGCGTCCTCGTGGTACTTCACGACGGCTCCAAGTGTGAGGGCGGCTGTCTCGAGGTCAAGGTCAACTGTTTGGAGATAGTGGAGCGCCTTCGCCCAGTCCAACGTCTCTGCGACACCGGGCGGCTTGAGTAGCCCATGTTCTTCGCGACGGACCTCCTGGACCACTCGAACGACCTGCGCTGCCAGTTCGCTGGAGACCTCGGGCGCGCGTGAGTGGACGATCTGCAGTTCGCGTTCCAGGTCTGGGTGCTCAACCCAGTGGTAAAGGCACCTACGCTTCAGCGCATCGTGCAGCTCGCGGGTCCGGTTTGAGGTAAGAACGACTACGGGAGGGACGGATGACCGGACCGCACCGATTTCCGGGATGCTTACCTGGTTCGTGGACAGCACCTCGAGCAGAAAAGCCTCGAATTCGTCATCCGCTCGATCGACCTCATCGATGAGCAGGACTGCCGGAGCCTGCTGAAGGGCATGCAGCACCGGGCGCGCCAGAAGGAAGCGCTCGTCGTACAAGCCCCGTTCTGCATCTGTCGCGTCGACTGAACCGGCTGCCTCTAAGGCACGCAGGTGGAGGATTTGACGAGGAAAGTCCCAGTCGTAGAGCGCCTGCGTAGAGTCGATGCCCTCGTAACATTGGAGACGAAACAGGGGCAATTGCCAAGCGGCGGCAACCGCCTCTGCGAGTGCGGTCTTTCCCGTTCCGGGTTCGCCTTCGAGCAGCAGCGGCCGGCTCATCTTGATGGCAAGAAAGACAACGGCGGCCAACTCCGGCGAACACAGGTAGCCGGTCTCACCCAGCATCCGCTCTACGTCGTCGGGTAACTGCACCCGGTCCGCGGGGGTCACAGCATGACCGAAGCGTCGGTGTGATGAATGGCGCCGTCAGTGGAGCCGAGAGGCGCACCAGTCCCGCCCCAACGGGCCGCGACAATTTCGGCTGCGATACTGATGGCAGTCTCCTCCGGGGTGCGAGCGCCGAGGTCGAGCCCGATCGGGCTCGACATGCGGTTGAGTTGGTCTTGCGTGACGCCAGCCTCTCGGAGGCGACTCACGCGGTCGTCGTGCGTGCGACGGGACCCCATCACGCCCACATATGCGGCAGGAAGAGTGAGGGCAACAGACAGCAAAGGCACATCGAACTTCGGGTCGTGGGTGAGGACTGCAATGACCGTGCGATCGTCGATTCGTGCATCGTCATATTCGCGAACCAGGTATCTATGTGGCCAGTCGACCACGACCTCATCGGCGTCGGGGAACCTCGCTGTAGTCGCGAAGATGGGTCGCGCGTCGCAGACGGTGACTTTGTAACCGAGGAATGACCCGACGGACGCAACGGCCGCGGCGAAGTCGATAGCGCCGAAGACGAGCATGCGTGGTTGTGGCGCGAACGCTTGAACGAAGACCTTCATCCCATCGCCAAGCCGCTGGCCGTCGGGACCGTAAGTCAGCATCGAGTTATGACCAGCAGCCAACAGCCCGAGTGCGTCGGCGGCAACTGCGTCGTCGGCCCTATCGCTGCCCAATGAGCCCTGAACGGTGGAGCGCCCCTCACTTGGGTGCACAACCATGCGCCGACCACGCCGCGCGGCGTCCGGGTGGTCGACGATCGTGGCGACGGCGACAGGCCGACCCGTTCGGATGTCGTCGACGACTTCCGCGAAGTGCGGGAAGGTTTCGCGGTCGAGCCGTTCGATGAAAACATCCAGCTCTCCTCCGCACGTAAGTCCAACCGCGAACGCCTCGTCGTCGGAGTAGCCGTAGTGCTCCAGCACCGGAACGCCGTCCGCGACGACCTCACGCGCAATCTCGTAGACGGCGCCCTCTACGCAGCCACCTGAAACCGAACCGTGCACCGTCCCGTCTGGTCCGACACCCATCGCGGCACCGGGTTCGCGCGGGGCAGACTTCGACGTGTCGACGACCGTGGCAAGCCCCACAGAGACTCCGTCGTCCCACCAGTCGATGAGGCGATCGATGATGTCACGCATGATTTTGTCTCCTTGAGGTTGGTCAGCCAAGGAACGAAGTGGGATCTATCCGTGCTATCAGACTGGTGGGGCGGTCAATGCGAGCTTCCTGGTCTTGCTTACGGTCTCGGCGAAGCATCGCCGTCTTGACGAGTTGCCCACCCAGATACCTGAACGGCTCGGGAGGTAGGCCTCGTCCTGACGGTGCTCTCGTCAGAAACGATGTCGTCATCCCGTCCGTCGACCTGGTGGCGAGGCCAGCCAAGATCTGTGCGCCGATTACGGACGGACCGATGCCATCCCCCGAGTAGCCCGTACCGAAGTAGACACCCGGGAAGCCTGTGATCTCGCCGAAGAACGGCAGCGAGGAGAGCGAGTACTCAACGGGAGCCCGCCACGAAGACAGCAGTTCGGCACCTCGCAGGTCGGGGACTGTCCGTGCCATCTGCGCCAACAGGCGTTCAGGGCGAGGTGCTGCTCTGAACAGGGTGCTCGTACCTCGCACGCCCCAACCGAGCCCGAGGCCTGCCTTGCCAAAGAGAAGGTCTCCGTTGCTCAACGGGCGCCAGTAGTCCAGCAGGCGTCCCGAGTCCGACACGTTGGCGAGCGGTCCATTCTTTAGGGGATGCCGCGGACGGACTACAAGATTGTCCGAGGCGGTTGTGACGAGGTGGGAGCGAAGTTCTGGGAACTGGTTGCACCATGCGTTGATCGCGAGGACAACCGAACCGGCTCGAACCGATCCGAAGGTGGTTGTCACGGTGGTGGCGGCGTGCTCGCGGCGCAGGCCCGTCATCGGTGTGTGCTCGTGTACGTGGACGCCGAGGCTTTCGGCATTTCTCATCAGACCGCGCGCTAGACGGGCGGGGTGGAGGCCCACGCAAGTCGGGTCGAGGACGCCGCCCCGTGCGGGTGCCCCGGCGAGTCGCGTCGCCTCCTCCTCGTCGAGTTCGATGAAGGGGTTGTCGCTGTAGTCGGCTGCCATCGCGAGAGTGTCGCGCCACGCTCCGTCCTGGCTGCTGTTGTTCGACGCCCACAACCAGCCGTTCGATTGGATCTGGGCGTCGATGCCGTGTTCGGCACAGAAACGGCGAATGTGCTCGATCGCCTCTACTGAGGCTCGCGCGACGTCTACGGCTTCGTCTTTTCCGCCTGCGCTCACCAGCGAGGGAAGTTTGGGCCAGAGGTTCATCAACATCCCGGCGTTCGTTCCGCTCGCTCCGCAGCCGCACAGCCCCGCCTCGATGAGCGTCACATCGATGCGGGGGTCGCGCGTTTTGAGCTCAATCGCGGTCCACAGGCCGGTGAACCCGCCGCCGACGATGCATACGTCGGCTCGGACATGCGATCTCAGCGGCTCGGGATCGGAGCGATCATGCTCCTCGATCAGTGCGTCAGCCATCCAGAATGATCGAACCCCAGCGTCGGCTACGTTCAGATCATGGACGCGTGGAACACGCCAAATGTCCCTCATCGGCCGCCTCCCCGGGCACGCGTCGTTGCCGAGGGCCGGCGCGTAGGCGGACTAGCGACGAATCCCATGCCACACATTCGTCCAACCTAGGAGCGGTGGCGATCACAGGCCTGCACGGTCGCCGTCAAAGTTGCCCAACGGCTTGTGTGGAAGCGGTAGTAGCGCCGTAAAGGTGTGTGCACGACCATTCGGAACATGTGAGGTTCCAAGTTGGGCCTGCCTGTAAGTCTTTGCGGCTTCCGTACATTCTTGCCGTCGATCTTGCAGCACCTTGCAATGCCGGAGCGGCATCCTCGGGCGAGCATGAGCGTCGAGGCCGGAGGGGGCGCCGAAGATGACCTTCGTTATCACCCAGTCGTGTTGCAAGGACGCGGCATGCGTCCCTGTGTGCCCAGTCCAGTGCATCCGACCTCGACCCGGTGACGCAGACTTCGCGACCGCTGAGCAGCTCTACATAGATCCGTCGAGTTGCATCGACTGCGGCGCCTGCGCCACTGCATGTCCCGTCGATGCCATCTCCACTAAAGACGAACTGCCTCCGAGCCTCTCCGAGTTCGGTGCCATCAACGCCGACTACTTCAAGGCACATCCGTTGACGCCAGCTGAGCCGCCGGCGGTCTCCCGCCACCATATTCCTCACAGCGTGTCCACAATGAGGGTGGCGGTCATCGGATCGGGCCCCGCAGCCCTCTACGCGGCCGCCGAACTGTCAGAGATCCCTCGTGTCGAGGTGACGATCATCGAGCGGCTCCCCACGCCTTTCGGGCTGATCCGTGCAGGCGTCGCTCCTGACCACGAGTCCACCAAACGTGTGGCCGATCGGCTCGGTCGTGTGCTGGTCAGGCCGAACGTGACCTGCTTGTTCGATGTTGAGGTGGGACGCGACCTCTCGATCGCCGAAGTGTTGGAGCATCACCACGCGGTGATCGTGGCGACAGGGGCAAGTCGTCCGCGACGGGCCGGCGTCCCGGGAGAAGATCTCGTCGGCTCCGTTTCCGCTCAAGAGTTCGTGTCTTGGTACAACGGCCATCCCGACAGAGCGTCACTGCCGTTTCCCGTGACTGGGCCCAGAGCGGTCGTCATCGGCAACGGCAACGTCGCCCTCGACATCGCTCGCCTTCTCGCCCAGCCGGCCGCCGCGTACGAGTCCACGGCCGTATCCGACGGCGCCCTGAAGTCTCTCGCCGCGAGCGGCATCGAGGAAGTAGCAGTTGTCGGACGCAGGTCACAAGCCTTCGCTGCCTACAGCACGTCCGAGCTGGCGGCGCTGGCGAGCTTGAAGACTGTTGACCTTCTCGCTGAGGCGGATGAAGTCGCTGTCAGCGAAGATGATCGGACCGTTGCCGGGGCGTCCAGCCGCGGCTGGGCCCTTCCTCGCAGATACAGGATTGTCGCCGAGGCCGCCACTCGCCCGCGCACACACAGTCGACGGATAGTTCTCCGCTACGGGCTGACGCCGACGGCGGTCCTGGGGGACCATCACGTGACCGGCGTCGAGCTGGCCGGCCCTGACGGGACCACCAAGGTCATCGAAGCCTCGCTGGTCGTATGGGCGCTGGGATTCACTGGACATCCCATCGACGGACTGCCCTTCGACGCAGACACAGGCACTGTCCCGAATCGTGCTGGTCGGGTCACAGAACTGTCCACAGGGCGTGTGGTTCCGGGTGTGTACTGCTCCGGATGGGCGAAGCGAGGCGCCTCCGGGGTCATCGGGACGAACCGTGTCGACTCGGCGGAAACAGTTGCGTCGCTGGTCGAGGACTTCACCGAAGGTCGCCTTGCCGATCCGCCCGGGGACTCGGACTCGTTCGCAGCCCTCGCACGCGTTCGGCGACCCGGCCTGCTGGACGTAGACGGCTGGCGCCGTATCGACGCTGCAGAAGTGGACGCTGGCCGCGACGAAGGACGCTCCCGCATCAAGCTCGTGACCTGGACGGATCTGCGCGATGCAGGCCGTGGCGACTGAGCAGGGCCGTGGCGCCGGGCTGGGGCTAGCCGTGGAAGAACGCAACTCACTACGCAAACGCCGGCGGCTTTTCTTCGGACAGTGAGTAGGACGGCTGGTCCGCAGGGAGGCAACATCGAGAAGTCCGCTTGCACCCCGTACCGAAAGGCTGTACATGTCGCCCGTCAAGGTCGCCGTCATTTACTACTCCGCTACAGGGACCATCCACTCGATGGCAGAGCGGTTGGCGACATTCGCGCGCGGCGCGGGAGCTGAGGTCCGGCTTCTCCGAGTCGAGGAACTGGCCCCACCGGAAGCAGTGTCGCGCAACCAGGCGTGGGCAGAGCACGCGAACGCAACTGAGCAGATCGACGTCGCCTCGGCCGAGGACGTGGTTTGGGCTGACGGTGTCCTATTCGGCACACCAACACGATTCGGGAACGTCGCAAGTCAGTTGAAGCAGTTCTTGGACACGCTCGGGCCCCAGTGGTCCCAGGGCCTGCTCGCGGACAAGGCCTATGCCGGTTTCACGGCCACGCAGACGGCGCACGGCGGTCAGGAGTCGACGCTGCTCGCCCTCTACAACAGCATTTACCACTTCGGCGGTGTCCTGGTCCCACCCGGCTACACCGACCCCTTGAAGTTCGTCGACGGCAACCCGTACGGGGTATCGCACGTTACCGGCCAGTCGAACAACGAACCTCTTGGAACGCCGCAGGTTGCCGCGCTTGAACACCTGGCCAACCGTCTAGTCCTGGTGTCGGACAAGCTGCGTGGACTGTCCCTATCAAGCCAGGACGAGAAGTAGCACGCGACGCTCCTGGCTCCGCCAACTATCCCCAAGCCCATCCACTGGTGGGCGGCAATCCTCATCCTGCGACCCCGATGGAGGTATGACGATGGCACAACCACAGGCCGTCGGCAGGCAGACGAAATGGGCGACCCCGGCCAAGACGGGGTGGTCAGCGACGCAGGCGAAGTCCCACAAGCCCTGCGAGGACTGCGGCGCAGAACTCGAGCAGTGCGCTGGATGTTCTGAGCAGCGGTGCTTGAAGTGCGAGCCGTACCTTTCTGACGACTGCCGCTGGACGTTGTAGCAGCCCGGCCCCCAGGCCCTCTGTGGCACGCGTCCACCGTCCAGGCACATGTTCACATCCGGGTGGACGTCTCCCACGATGCCCTCAAACGCCCGTGAGCATGCTGATGTCGCCGAGCAACCACGAGACGACGTGACGGATTCAATGGTCCGCGAGAGTGTTCATCACTTCGATCGTGCTGTCTCGTAAAGAGATCTCAGGAGACCGCACGGGTCTCGAGTGTCGAGTCGGTCGCCAGACCAGCGGCCCGCTCGGCTAGTTCAACCACGTTCATGAGAAGCATTGCGCGTGTCATGGGACCAACGCCCCCGGTCGCGCGGGTCCACCGCCCGGCCACACCTTCGACGTCCGGGTGAACATCGCCAAGGATCCCCTCGACGGTGCGCGTGATACCCACCGAAAGGACCGTGGCGCCAGGCTTGATCCAGTAAGGCTTCACGAGATGGGCGACGCCAGCGGCCGCGATCACCACATCAGCCACCCTCGTGTGAGCGGCGACGTCGACGGTTGCCTCATTGACCATCGTGACGGTGGCGTGCTCACTCGGGCGAGTCAACATGAGGCCCAAGGGTCGGCCCACAGTCGTCCCGCACCCGATGACACAGAACTGCGATCCAGTGATCGGGACGTCATTGCGCCGCAAGAGGTCCAAGATGCCGCGCGGAGTGCACGGCAAGGTTCCAGGCTGGTTGAGAACCAGTCGGCCAAGGTTCACCGGATGCAGACCGTCCGCGTCCTTGTCGGGGTCAACGGCGTTCAGTACCGCATGCATATCGACGTGGCGGGGGAGTGGCAGTTGCACGATGAAACCGCTGCATCGCGGGTCCGCATTAAGACTCTCCACCACGTCGAGAATGGCGGTCTGACTCGCATTCTCGGGAAGATCGATTCGAATCGACTCGATGCCAACCTCTGCACAGTCACGGTGCTTGCCGGCGACATAGGACTGGGAGCCCGCATCCTCGCCAACCAGAACCGTTCCAAGTCCCGGGCGATGTCCGATCGCCTCAAGAGCAACAATGCGGTCCCTGAGCGAGTCCTTGACCCCTTGGGCGGCGAGCTTGCCGTCGATGACGATGGCCTTACGGTCCACCTGATGGCCCTCCTGACTGCACCTGCACGGGGCAGGAATCTCGGCCGCACTTCGCAACGAGACGCACCCCGGTTCCTGTCCGCGATCTCGCGCGACACGTCGGCACTCGCAACGATGGCCCGTTCGCGATCAACCGTGACGCACCTAGAGCGAACCGGCTATTGGTCAATCGCACAACAGTAGGCCGCTCCATTGATGGACCGTCGCATGGCTCGTAGGTGTTATCCCCCGGCACCGTGATACATCGAGGGAAGGTGGCTTCATGGAAGCGAAGCAGTTGCCCGCTCGGGCACAGGTCGTGATCGTCGGCGGCGGAATCATCGGAACCAGCACCGCGTATCACCTCGCGCGGCGAGGTTGGACCGACGTCGTCCTGCTCGAGCGCAACACGCTCACGTCCGGCACCACTTGGCATGCGGCAGGACTGGTAACGCAAGCGCGTGGTACCTGGGGAACCCGCGAGGTGGTGCAGCGCAGCCTCGACGTCTTCCACAGCCTTGAGCAGGACACCGGGTTCTCCACCGGCTTCGTGAAGACCGGAACGATGAACTTGGCAACCTCTCCCGAGCGACTCGCCGAGATCAAGCATCTTGCGTCGGTCGTGCGCGGCAACAAAATCGAAGCCGAGATCCTCGACGTAGACCGCACTCTCGAACTGCACCCACTGCTTAACCCGGAGGGGCTGTTGGGAAGCCTCTACTTCCCCGAGGACGGACGCGGAAGCGCTACCGACACCACGATGTCGCTGGCCCGCGGCGCCACCAAGCGCGGGGTCCGCATCATCGAGGGCGTCGTCGTAACTGGTGTCGACACGGCCGACGGCCGCGTCACCGGCGTTCACACCACCTCCGGGACCATCGAAGCCGAGTACGTCGTCAACGCAGCGGGAATGTGGGGCCGAGAGATCGGCGCCATGGCCGGAGTCGACATTCCCCTCCAAGCACTCGCGCACTACTACGTCGTCACTGAAGCCATCAAGGACCTCCCAAGGAACCTTCCCACCATCAAGAGCGGCGACGAGTACTCGTACGTCAAGGACGAAGCGGGCGCGCTGATGGTGGGCTTCTTCGAACCCGGCAGCTACGCCTGGGCCTCCGACGGCATCCCGATCAACAACGGCTTCATCCAGCTGCCCGAGGACTGGGACCACCTCGGACCCTTCTACGAGAAGATGATCGAACGTGTGCCCGTGCTGGCCGATGCCGGCGTGCGGCTGCACTTCTGCGGCCCCGAGAGCTTCACCCCCGACGGCCAGTACCACCTCGGCGAAGCGCCCAACCTGCGCAACTTCTTCGTCGCCGCGGGTTTCAACTCCGTCGGGTTCCTCTCTGGCCCCGGCGCCGGATCCGTACTCGCTGACTGGATCGTCGACGGGAGAAGCCCAGTCGACCTCCCCGAGACGGATCTCGGTCGAGTGCAGCGCCATGAGACTAACCGTCGCTTCCTCGAAGCTCGTGTGCTGGAGTCGCTCGATCTGTCGTACGAGGTGCATTGGCCGTTCCAGCAGCGTTCCAGCGCTCGACCGTTGCGGGTCAGCCCTCTCTACGGAGCCACCTCTGATGCTGGCGCCGTCTTCGGCGAACTGGCGGGCTGGGAGCGTGCCAACTGGTACGCCCCCAACGGCGTCCAGCGCCACTACGAGTACTCATTCGAGCGCCCGAACTGGTTCGAGCACTCGGCGCGCGAACACCGCGCAATTCGTGAAGCGGTCGGCATGATCGACACGTCGTCCTTCGGCAAACTTCTTGTCCAGGGACGAGACGCGGTCAGTGTCCTCAACCGTTTGTCCGTCAATGACGTTGACACGGCGGTCGGCCGAATCACTTACACCCAATGGCTCAACGAGCAGGGCGGCATCGAAGCAGACGTCACCATCACCCGGATCGCCGACAATGAGTTCCTCGTCCTATCCGGGCCAGCCACCGTGAACCGGGACCTCGCGTATCTCAAGCGCCACATCGGCAACGATGAGTTCTGCACGGTCGCTGACGTCAGCGGAACGATGGCCATGCTGGCGGTGATGGGTCCACGAGCCCGGGACCTCCTCGCGCCGTTGACCGACGCGGATCTGTCCAACGAGAACTTCGCGTTCGGCGAGTCTCGTGAGATCGACCTCGGCTACACCAAGGTGCGCGCCACCCGAGTCACCTACGTCGGCGAACTAGGCTGGGAACTCCTCATCCCCTCCGAGAGTGCTCACCATATTTGGTACCTGCTCCGCGACGCCGGTGAACCGCTTGGCCTTCTCCCGGTCGGCTACCACGCCATGAACTCGCTGCGTCTCGAAAAGGCATACCGCAGTTGGGGACACGACATCTCAGGCGCTGACAACCCGATCCAGGCGGGCTTGTCGTTCACCGTGAAGTGGGACAAGCCGGGCGGATTCATCGGCCGCGAAGCGCTGGAGAAGATCAAGGACGAGGGTGTCAACCGTCGCCTCGTCCAATTCGTCCTCGAGGACCCAGACCAGCTGCTGTTCCACGACGAGCCCATCTACCGGAACGACCAGCTCGTCGGACGAGTGGCTTCCGCGCAGTACGGCCACACCCTGGGAGGCGCCGTCGCACTCGGCTGGGTGGAATCTGGCGAGGTCGTCGAACGTACGTGGTTTCAAGAGGGCCGCTACGAGATCGAAGTCGCGGGCCAACGAGTCTCCGCCCGCGCATCCCTTCGCCCCTTGCACGACCCCAAGTCCGAAAGGCCCAAGAACTGATGCACGACCTCATCCTCACTCTCTCGTGCCAGGACCGACAGGGGATCGTCGCCATGGTCGGCGGATTCCTCGCTGATCGCGGGTTCAGCATCCGCGACAGCCAACAGTTCGGAGACGAAGACACCGGCCTGTTCTTCATGCGAGTGCACGCCGCACCTGACCCGGACCGGACGTTCGACTTCGATGCCCTTCGCGACGAGTTCGGTGCGTCCGTCGGCGACGTACTCGACGCTGCGTGGGAGGTCCACGACCCCACACGCAAGCACCGAATGCTCATCATGGTGTCGCGTCAAGGTCACTGCCTCAACGACCTCCTTCACCGCGTACGAACCGGTTCAATGCCCGCGGAGGTAGTGGCAGTCGTCTCCAACCACGACGACTTCCGCCAACTCGTCGAGTGGCACGGCATTCCGTTCCACCACGTGCCGGTCACCGCCGACACCAAGGGGTGGGCCGAGGCGGAACTGCGCAAACTCGTCACGTCCTACGACGCCGATTCGGTCATCCTCGCCCGATACATGCAGATCCTTTCGAACGAACTGTGCGAAGACCTGGCGGGCCGAGCCATCAACATCCACCACAGCCTGCTTCCGAGCTTCAAGGGGGCCCGGCCGTACTTCCAAGCACACGCCCGAGGGGTGAAGGTCATCGGTGCGACTGCGCATTACGTAACCGGTGACCTCGATGAGGGACCGATCATCGAGCAGGACTTCACCCGGGTCGACCACATGAGCTCCGCTGCTGATCTGACCGCGATCGGACGCGACCTCGAAGCGCTCGCCCTGGCACGCGCCGTGACCGCACACGCGGAGCATCGTGTCCTGATGAACGGGACGAGGACGGTGGTTTTCCGATGAGCACGCAACAGGATGCACCCGAGCGCAACTATGGCAGCGGGGCGTTCGATGCCCGCGCGACGATGGACGTACCCACCATCGGGGAGCACATCGAACTGGGCGTCAACTAGACCCGTCAGGCAACCTGCCGGCGGTGGAGCTAACCCGTTTGGGATCAACGTCGTCCCCACCAGTCAGAAGACCAAGGGTCCGCAACGCCAGGTACAGCTCGGCTTGAACGCCGAAGTCCCTGAGGTCCACGCCCAAGATCTCCTCGATCTTCTTCAACCGGTAGACCAACGTCTGTTTGTGGATCCCAAGCCGTCGCGATCCTTCCTGCCACGAGCGATTTGCGTCGAAATACACCTGCAGCGAGCGAACGAGCTCCGATTCGTTGGACTCGTCGTAGGTGAGAAGTGGGCCCAACAGTCGTTGAACTGCCACCTCGCCCTCGGCCACCGTATTGGGCATGAAGTACGACCCGTGGGAGCCGTAGACCGCCGACTGCGCACCAGACTGGCGTGCGCTCTCAAGCGCCCATCTGGCTTCCCTGAATGCATCAGCCAGCCGCCCAATGGCAGCCAATGGTTGGCTCACCCCGACGCTCACGTCGAAATCGTCGAAGCCGAGTCCGCTTTCGTAGGCAGCATCCGACACCACTAGCAGGTGGGTGTCGTCTACCGAGGTGTAGAGGTGTGGCCACTCCACAAAACCAAGCGACTCGACCAGCCCGCCGGTGGCGACATCAGGTTCCATGGGGTCGTCGGGCGTCTCGTTCCACACCAGTACCCGCCACGGACCGTCGCGTAGTCCGTGTGCGCGCATCTGCGCCAGTGCGGCATCTGGTGAGATGGCGCCGGCGAGCATGCTCCGAGCGAGCTCGGCCGCGCGCGCAAGTACCCGCGCTGCGCGGGCAGCCCGTCGCTCCACCTCGAGTCCCGCGATCGTTGCTGCGTGCTGAGCCAGGAGGAGGTCGGGTGCATCAGTTGGAGCGTGAGGAATCACCAGAAGGGCTGCCATGTCGCGAGCACCCACCGGGATCAGGAGCGCCGACGCTTCATCGGTCTTGAACCGGTTGAAGGCGGAGAGTTGCCCTCGCTGCTCGCGCACTCGTTCAAGGATTGATGCCCGCAGGGGACCGGGGATTGGCGCGGTGCTCGGAAGCAGAGGTCGTCCGCTTCGAAGTTCGACGACGTTCAACGACGCTCGCAGTTCGGTGCCAAGCTCGTCGAGCAGACTATCCTTGGCCTCTTCACCCTGCGTGCGGCGAAGAATCTCGTACAGGCGCAGGATCCGTGACGCGCGGGAGTCGCCTCTGCCGCGCGCCGCGTCAGCGACAACGCGGGCGATGGTGACGAACGGAACGGCCCTCGCTGTAAGTAGTATGGGGAAACCGAGGTCCTCCGCAGCTGCTATCGCCTCAGGTGTTAGCGGAGGCGCTGCGAAGCCCTCACCGAGGGCGAGCCCGGCGATGTTGGCTCGGGCGAGTTCGCGCACGAAGTTCGCCTGACCGTCTGCATCCGAGGGAAAGTTGTAGCCGTCGGTCATGAGGAGATCGCCGCTACCCAACCAATGCCAAGGGTCCTCGACTTCACAGGTGTGCGCCCAAGCAACCTCGCGGTCACGTCCCGCTTCACCGGCAACCAGACGGGTCCTGATCAAAGGGTCGTCGATCAGGGACTGGACGGTGAACTTCACTGCCCCATGCTCCCACGCGCGGGGCCTGGGCGTGCGTTACGACCGGGCCTATGCCTTTGGTAAGGAGGCCCCGCGCACCGCTAGGCAAACGCACAGTGGAAGAGATGGCTGCCCGCCCGATATTCGATGATTCCGGCGCCCGGGTCGCACGTGATCGGTGCCGAACCCCACCGTCTTGCGCACCCGTTATGCCCGGAAAGTGCCGGCTGAACTTGTGAACAGCTATCACTCGCAGCTACCCGCGAGACCGGCTGGGGCCAGTCAGTTCCACGATGGACAGAGCGCCGTTAGCGTGCAACTGACGGAGCGCCTTCTTGTCGAACTTCCCGACGCTTGTCTTCGGCACCTCATCAAGGAACGCCCACCGCTCTGGAAGCTGCCACCTTGTGAAGCCGTCAGCCAGCGAGGTGCGGAGTTGCTCGGCGTCCGGAAGGACGCCGCTCTCCAAGACCACGACCACCAAGGAGCGCTCCTCCCAGATCGGATCAGGCACTCCGATGACGGCGGCCTCGACGACATCGGGATGCGACATCACGGCGTTTCTCGAGGCCTACAGAGGAGATCCACTCTCCGCCGGACTCGATGACGTCCTTCGAACGATCAACAAGCGTCAAATATCTGTCGGCCTGCCGCCATGATGGACAAGGGCTGGCGGATGGGACCGGGATGCGAGCCGATTTGGTAGGCGCGTGGGGATTCGGGTTGCGGCGTTCAAATTTGTTGCCGGCTGGATGGGCCCATGGGCTGGTTCAGGCCTGGTGAGGCCGGGGCTTGGAAGACCAGCCGGGGGGGGCGGATTGGTGATAAGCGCGCTGGTCTCGTCGAACAATTCCTCCGGTCGCAGTTCCTTACCTAGAGTCGCCCACCTCAAATAGGCTATAGGTGCGCTACGACGCAAAGCGCCGGCCGCATATGCGGCCAATTGCGAACTCCGGACGACGGGCTGCCCATCGCAGCACCACAGCACCCAGTCGACGATCTGGTCTGCGAACTGAGTCGTAGACACGCGTTGACCGTGGTCCTCGGAACCGATGGCTGCAGCGACCGTCGCTGCCAATCGTTCTCGACGGAACTGGGCGTGGTCTCGGCTGCGTCGCTCCGCGCGGTCGCGCGGCTGCCGGGCTTCACCTTCGACAATCGTTTCGTCCTGCGTGATTCGGTTCTTAACGACGACGCGCGGTTGCGTGGGCTTCCCGACGGGAGGACTCCATACTTCATGTGCGCGACGACTACCTGCCGTAGGTGCGGGCAAGCGAAGGTTGAAGTAACCGCGTAACCAGCTCGAAAAAGGCTGGAGCGTGGTGCCGACCTCGGTGAGGCGGTACATGGCGGCGGCCGATTGCAAACGCCGTCTTGCGTCAGGATCGGACTCGCTGCGCGCCTCCCTCGTGAACACGTCGAGGATCACAGGCCGAATCGCCGCAGCCTGGAGTAGAGGTGCGGTCCCGACGACGGGGGCGTACTCCTTTGGAACCTCCATTCTCTGCAACGCAGGCAACCAGCGTGGGAAGTCCGCCGACGTCCGCGACGCGATGCGATGACGTTGCTCCTCGGTCAACAACTTCTTGAGGTGCATCGCGAGATGGGTCTCCAAGATGGCGGCGTCGAACCGCGCCGGCACAGGGCTCTTCGGTGTGAGGAGGAAAGCATCGGGGTCTCCTTCGACGACCGTTTCCTCCGTCTTGTACTTGTGGCCGCAGCTCTGGCAGCGGTACTCGCGCTCGAGCGACTTGGGGTGGCGGTCACCCAACGGCTTGTAGTGGCCTACGACCTCACAAGATGGACACCGCAGTTCCGCCGTAGGTCGCGCCATTCTCCGGACTGTAGTGCGCGAACTTCGCTGGAACCACCCGTTATCAGGGCAGGTCGGGCGTGATTACCGGGAGATGTGGACCGAGACGGCCGAGTTTTGGGGGACCTCTGCGCGCAACTCTTCACGTGCGTCGGGGGTTCTGCAACAGTTAACAGACAAGGGCCGGCCCGGTTGCAGCCCAGGCCAGCCCTCGATGATCCGACTCCCCGCCCGCCCGGTTAGTGACAGACGAGAGAGGTCAGACAGATATGAGCGTACTCAATAGGCTTCCCCTCCGCGAGAATCGCCACAACAAGGCCCGCAGGCTCATCAGAAGTCGGGTGACCCTCACCATGATGGTCGGGTTCGCCGCAGCATTTGGGCTTGTCACCGCCACCCCAGCGGCCGCTTCCACGACCGTCACCGTCGATTTTACCGACATCGGCATCTATCCCCGCTCGGCGCCTTCGATGAACTCCACCAAGATTGGCGCCGCTCTCAGCGACGGAACTCCCGTCGGCGTCGTGTGTGAGGTCGAGGCCGAGGTGGTGTCAAACGGTTACGAGGACATCGCGATCTGGGATCGACTCGACGATGGGACTTGGCTGCCCAACGCGTTCTTGAATACCGGGACGGCGAGCTGGACTCCTGGCGTCCCCCACTGCAACGACTACGACCAAGGTGATGACGGTTCGGAGTCCGTGGAGTCTGGGACGTCCTACGATGACCCATGCATGGCGACGTGGCCCGGAGGCACGACGACCACCGACGGCGTGTTCGGGGGTAGTCGCACAGACTACGACGCGGAGATGAGCCGCTACTTGGTGTGTGAAGGATTCGGGTCTGACACGAGCGTCGAGTACAGCACTGGGATGAAGTGCGCGATCATCGCAGCGACCGCGACCGTGAGCGGTGTCCCGGCGGCAGGCAACACCGCTTCCGCGGCCTGCGATGTGGCCTCGTTCGCCGAGGACGGTCTGGGCGCCGTGCCGGGCTTCGCCTGTGGACTGCTCGGCGACTTCGTCGCCACGGGTAGCGGCGTCGCCGCTGCTGGTGCGAGCGCCGCAACTGGCCCGGGTGCCGTGGCCGTGGGTGTGTCGACCTACCGATACCTCGCGGCTACCGGCGAGATTGTCTGCGGCGCGCTGTTCGATGACGGTGCGTATGACTTCGGCGTCCAGCTGGAATCCGACCACGAGGCACGAGTCGCCTACGACGTCGTGAACCTCGGCATGTGTCTGCGGCAGGAGACGCGCTTCGGCGTCCTGAACTGGTCCGCCGCCGACTGCTGACCGTCAACGCCAGCCTGAGATGAAAACGAGGGGTTGGCAAAGAGCCCTGGCCGCCAGCCCTGACGGACATCCATTACATCCGGCCCGGCCCGCCTGAGGGCCGGGCCGGTTCGTTGTTTCTTCGACGGTGGCTTACGACCGAATGCGTCAGGGCCGCGGTGGCTCGTAATGGGGGGCGTACAGGGCCTTACCCTTAGCGTGCGCTGGACACGTGCCATGTGTTCACCGCAATACGGGTGCGTCTATCTGGGCGAATTGCAGGGCGACCGACGCCGCGCTTCCGAGTGTCTGGAGTGCCGCGACCTGGCGACCGCCTATTTGACGGAGGGTCCTTCAACTGATGGAGCGCATCTTCATCGCTGCAAGCGAACATGCGTGGGGCCGCCGGGTCCTACAAGCGGTTCGGTTTAGCAGTGCCCAGACGCGCCAATGGCTCGCCGCGCGACCGGCAACGGCCGGTTGTACCCGTTCCACCGGTTGGAGGGGTGTGTCCGCAGTGTGTCCGGAGTTCCCGGCGCATGGGCCAGTCCGTCAAGGACCGAAGGCACTTTGTGCGACAAAGCCGCAGGTCAGCGGACTGACCTGCGGCTTCGTGTGCTGCGCGCCTGTAGGGATTCGAACCCCAAACCTTCTGATCCGTAGTCAGATGCTCTATCC
Source organism: Nocardioides sp. BE266 (assembly GCF_031457855.1). Lineage (NCBI taxonomy): Bacteria > Bacillati > Actinomycetota > Actinomycetes > Propionibacteriales > Nocardioidaceae > Nocardioides > Nocardioides sp. BE266. The sequence goes on from NZ_JAURTI010000012.1 coordinate 40,416, forward strand.
GTTGAGCTACAGGCGCTCTGTCTCCGCTGACCGACCGGCCCGCGAGGACTGCACGAGGATAGCCGACGTACTCCGGACGAGTGAAATCAGCACCCCCCGAGGGCCGGTCCCACCCACCACCCGATCCCCTAGGGTGCCTAGCACCGCACCCGCGGCGGCCGCACCCACCGCACGATCGACCGCACGATGAGAGGCAGCGCGATGGCAGATCTCGAGGCAGTCCTGGACGAAGCCGGGCTGACCAACCCCCAGGTCCGTGAGTTCGTGAAGGAGTACGCCGAGCTCACCGGCGCCGAGCACGTCGAGGTGGTCAACGCCTCCGACGACGCCCGACTCCTGGAGGAGGCCGTCGCGGCCGGCGAGCTGGAGATGGCCGGCGAGGGCCGGTACTACTCCCGCAGCTACTACAAGGACACCGCCCGCTCCGAGGAGCGCACCATCGTCGCGACCAACGACGAGAAGGACCGCGGCGTCTACAACAACTGGCGTCCGGCCTCGGAGATGAAGCCGATGCTCCGCGACCGGATGCGCGGCGCGTCCGAGGGCAAGACGATGTACGTCATCCCCTACCTGATGGCGCCCCCCGGCAACGAGCTCGCCCCGTGGGCCGCCGGCGTCGAGCTCACGGACACCCGCACGGTCGTGCTCCACATGATCCGGATGTCGCGCGTCGGCGTGCAGTTCGTCAACGACCTCGAGGACCCGGACTCCTTCGTCCGCGCGGTCCACGTCACCGGCGACCTGGAGAACCTCGGCCAGGGCACCCCCGACGACCAGCGCTACTTCGTGACCGTGGCCGACGAGCGCACGATCCTGCACTTCGGGTCGTCCTACGGCGGCAACGCGCTCCTCGGCAAGATTGCGCACGGCCTGCGGCAGGGGGCGTACGACGGCTGGGCGAGCAAGAAGTTCCTCGCCGAGCAGTACATGCTCATCGGCATCCACGACAAGGAGACGGGGAAGACCTACCACGTCTGCGGTGGGTTCCCGAGCGCCTCCGGCAAGACCAACCTGGCGATGATGGCGGCCCCCGACGCGCTGGGCGAGCGCTACCACGTGTCGTTCTACGGCGACGACATCGCGTGGCTGTGGGTCGACGAGAAGACCGGCCGGCTGATGGGCATGAACCCGGAGTACGGCGTCTTCGGCGTCGCCAAGGACACCAACGAGCGCACCAACCCCAACGCCCTCTCCTCGATCGGCGAGGGGTCGAAGGCGATCTTCACCAACGTCGCCTACAACGCGAGCACGGGCGAGGTCTGGTGGGAGGGCAAGACCCCCAAGCCGCCGACCGACGTGCACGGCTGGGTGGACTGGATGGGTGCGCCGCTCGCCGACCGCAAGTCCGACGACAGCGCCGCCTGGGCCCACCCCAACAGCCGCTTCACCACCACGCTCGCCAACGTGCCGAACATCGCCACCGACTACGACGACCCGGTAGGCGTGCCGATCGACGCGATCATCTTCGGCGGCCGCACCCGCGACCGCGAGCCGCTCATCCGCGCGATCACCGACCTGGCCGAGGGCGTCTACGACGGCCTCACCCTGGGCGCGGAGGCCACGTTCGCCGCGGAGGGGGTCGACGGCCAGCTGCGCTACGACCCGATGTCCAACCGCCCGTTCATGGCCTACGGCGAGGGCGACTACGCGCGCCACTACCTCGACGTGGTGGGCGCCGCGACCGACCAGCCGATCTTCGCCCACGTCAACTGGTTCCAGAAGGACCCGGAGGACGGCCACTTCCTGTGGCCGGGCTACCGCGACAACCTGCGGCCGCTGCTCTGGCTGCTCCAGCTCAGGAACGGGGAGGTCACCGGCCGGCGCACGGCCGTGGGCATCCTCCCGACCGAGGAGGAGCTCGACCTCGAGGGCGTCGACATCGAGCCCGAGGACCTCGAGCGGATCCTCACGATCGACAAGGAGCGCTGGCAGCAGGAGATGGGCTTCCGCGAGGAGCACCTCTCCCAGTTCGACCGGATGCCCGAGGAGATCTGGGAGGCGCACCGCCGCGTCGCAGCCGACCTGGAGAACGAGCAGTAACACCTCGGCGTCGCACCCGACTGGTCTAGTCTGGTCGGGTGCGACGACCCGCCTCGGAGACCCGCGCTGCGGGGGCGTCGTACGCCGACCTGCGGCGGGGTTCGCCCGCCCTGGCGATGCCCTTCGCGCTCGTCGCAGCGGTCGGCCTCCTGACCGTTCTCCTGCCTCCCTACGAGCGGCCCTGGTGGGTCACGGCGGTCGGTGCGCTCAGCCTGGTGCCCGTCGCGGTCGTCTTCTGGGCGAGTCAGCGCCGGGCGGAGCGCTCGTGGCTCGACCCGCTCGCCGCCTACCTGATGTTCCCGTTCGCCGCCCTGATGCACGATGCCGCGGGTGCGGGGACCGGCGGCTCGTCGTCGGGGATGACCGTCCTGCTGCTGCTGCCGATCCTGTGGCTCGCGATCACCGGAACTCGCACGCAGCTCTGGGTGGCCAGCGTCCTGGCCATCCTCACCTTCGCCGTCCCGATCCTGGTGATCGGCCCGCCGGGCTACGCCCTGGGCGACTGGCGCCGCGCCGTGGTGTGGTCGGCGGTCGCCGTCGTCATCGCCCCCGTCCTGCAGCGCATCGTCAGCGACCTGGACCGACAGTCCCGCCGCGCGCGGATCGCCAGCGAGCGGGTGGAGCGGCTCTTCGACGACGCCCCGCACGGCGTCGCGCTGCTCGACCTGAAGGGCGCGATCATCCGCGTCAACATCTCCATGGCAGTCCTCGTCGGCCTCGACCCGCCGGAGATGGTGGGGCACCAGCTCGGCGCCTTCGAGACGCCCGGCGAGGGCCGGATCGAGGACCACGTCGCACGGCTCGCGGAGCGACGCGGCGGCACCGTCGAGACCGAGTGCACCTTCCGCGACTCCGGCGGCAACGACGTCAACGTCGCGCTCAGTAGCACGGTCGTCGGCGACCGCGGCATGGGCGAGGTCATCATGGTCAACGTCGTCGACATGTCCGACCGGCGGCGCTACCTCGACCGCCTCGCCCACCTCGCCGACCACGACGTGCTCACCGGGCTGGCCAACCGGCGCCGCTTCGAGACCGAGCTGCAGCGCCACCAGGACATGTGTCGTCGCCACGGTGCGACGGGCGCCCTGCTGCTGCTCGACCTCGACAACTTCAAGCAGGTCAACGACACCCTCGGCCACAACGCGGGCGACCAGCTGCTGATCACCATCGCCGGCCTGCTGCGCCGCTCCATCCGCAGCTCCGACCTCGTCGCTCGGCTGGGTGGCGACGAGTTCGCCATCCTGCTCACCGAGGGTGACCAGGGAGCCGCGCAGCGCGTCGCCGCCCTCGTGGTCGACCGGGTCCGCGACCACGCCGCCACGCTCGACGGCGTCGGGCGCCGGGTCACCGCCAGCGTCGGCGCCGTCACCTTCCGGGCCGCCTCGGAGCACGCGGCCGACATCCTCGCGCTGGCCGACATGACGATGTACGACGCCAAGGAGGCCGGCCGCAACCAGGTCGCCGTACTCCCGGAGGGCGACGAGCGCGGTCCGCGCACGGCCGCCAGGCTCCACTGGCAGAGCCGGATCGAGGCGGCGCTGGAGCACAACCGCTTCGAGCTCCACCTCCAGCCGATCATGAACATCGCCACCGGCCGGATCAGCTCCGCCGAGGTGCTGCTGCGGCTGCGCGACGAGGACGAGCTGGTGCCGCCGTCCCGCTTCGTCTACATCGCCGAGCGAGTCGGCCTGATGCCGCAGGTCGACGCCTGGGTGGTCGAGCACAGCCTCGAGATGCTCGCCCGGATCCGCGCCGACCACGACCCGGAGTTCGAGCTCGAGGTCAACCTGTCGGGCCACTCCATCGGCAACCCGGAGATCGAGAAGGCGATCGTCGGCTCCCTCGCCGCCCACGGCGTCGACCCGTCGGCGCTCATCCTCGAGATCACCGAGACCGCCGCGGTGGCCGACGTGGCCATGGCGCGCGACTTCGCCGCCCGCATGACCGACCTCGGCTGCGCCTTCGCGCTGGACGACTTCGGCGCCGGCTTCGGCTCCTTCTACTACCTCAAGCACCTCTTCTTCGACTACGTGAAGATCGACGGCGAGTTCGTCGCGCACGTCCACGAGTCGCCGGTCGACCGCACGATCATGCGCTCGATCGTCGGCATCGCCCGCGACCTCGGCAAGCGGACCGTCGCGGAGTTCGTCTCCGAGCCCGAGATCCTCGAGGTGTGCCGCCAGGAGGGCGTGGACTTCGCCCAGGGCTACCTGATCGGCAAGCCGGTGGCCTACGACGAGTTCGTCGCGGAGTTCCTGCCATCCGTCGTCAAGACGGCGCCGAAGGACTGAGAGGCGCGGGCGGCGCCCGCAGGCACAGAAGGAGACTCGGGACAGATGCGGTGGCTGCAACGCTCGGTCGGCCTGGCGATCATCGGCTCGGCGACATTGGGGGCCATCGCCCTCTGGGTGGCCGTGGCGTCGGGGGACCCCGAGGCGGGCCGGGCGCCCTCCGAGGGCCTGCTGTTCGGCATCTGGCAGGTGTTCTACGACACCGAGATGCCTGCCCCGCGCGTGCTGCTGGCAGCGGTCGGCGTCGCGCTGCTGCTCGCGGCCGGGGTCGCCGGCATCGAGCGCCGGCTGCTCACCCGCGCCCGCCGGAGCGCGGACAGCGGTCGGATGCCGCTCGCGCCCAAGCTGGTGATGACCGAGACCCGGGGTGAGTACGCCGGCCCGGTGACGATCACGGTGCTCATCCCGGCCCACAACGAGGAGGGCTGCATCTCCGAGACCCTCGCCTCCCTGCTCGGGCAGTCGCTCCCGCCGGCCCGCATCGTCGTCGTGGCGGACAACTGCACCGACGCCACGGTGCGCCTCGCGCTCGAGGCCGGCGTCGACGTCTTCGAGACCGTGAACAACACGCACAAGAAGGCCGGTGGCCTCAACCAGGCGCTGGCCCAGGTCCTCCCCGGCCAGGGCGACAACGACTGCGTGATGATCATGGACGCCGACACGACCCTCGACGACGGCTTCCTCGAGGGCGCCGCCAACCGGCTCACGTGGGACCGCGCGCTGATGGCCGTGGGCGGGCTGTTCTACGGCGAGGACGGGTTCGGGCTCATCGGCCAGTTCCAGCGCAACGAGTACACCCGCTACCAGCGCGACCTGCGCCGCCGACGCGGCCGGGTGTTCGTGCTGACCGGTACGGCGTCGGTGTTCCGCCCGCGCGCGCTGCGCGCGGTGGCCGAGGAGCGGGGCAAGATCCTGCCGGGTGTGCCGGGCGACGTCTACGACACGGTCGCGCTGACCGAGGACAACGAGCTGACCATCGCGCTCAAGACGCTGGGCGCGCTGATGATCTCGCCCAGCGAGTGCACCGTGGTGACCGAGGTGATGCCGAACTGGCGTGGCCTCTGGGCGCAGCGCCTGCGCTGGCAGCGGGGCGCCCTGGAGAACCTCGGCGCCTACGGACTGCGGCCGCAGACCTTCCGCTACTGGATGCAGCAGCTGGGCATCGGCTACGGGGTCATCGCGCTCGGGGCCTACCTCACGCTGATCATCCTGATGGTGCTGGCCACCTCGAACTGGGTGTGGTTCCCCTTCTGGATCGGGATCGGCCTCGTCTTCACGCTCGAGCGTGTGGTGACGGTGTGGCGTGGCGGGTGGAAGGCGCGGCTGCTGGGGCTCTCGCTGTTCCCCGAGCTCTTCTAGGCGATGTTCCTGAACGTGGTCTACCTCAAGGGCATCTGGGACCTCTCGCTGGCCAAGCAGGCCGACTGGAAGCACGTCGTCCAGGGCGACTCCGGCGCCAAGGTGGGGAGCTGACGTGGAGCCCCACGTCGCACTCGTCCCGGATGTCGTCCCGATGGGCATCCTGCTCCCCGACAGCATCCTGAAGAACCAGTTCATCGCGGTGCTGGCGGCGTTCGTGGCGATCAACACGATCGTCTACGTCACGCTCGCGGTGGCCAAGATCCTGCCGAAGTTCTACCTGCGCGACTGGCTCGCCTCCCGCAACCGGCGCGCGGAGACCCGCAGCATCCACCCCGACGCCGCGGTCGGTGGACCGGCCGGCGGCTCGCTGGGCGACCGGCTCGCCCAGCCCCACCGGCGTACGCGGTAGTAGCGAGACGCGCGTCACAGGTCTGTGATCGATCCAATATGTGCGTGCATTCACAAGGGCTAGCGTCCCCGCAAGTCGCCGACAACGAGGCCGCGCGAACCAGACGCTCCGCACGCTGAAGGAAACGCTCATGACCGCAACGATCGACACCCAGACGACCCCTCCCACCACGCACCAGGGCATCCTGGCCTGGGTCACCGAGGTCGCCGAGCTCACCCAGCCGGACGCCATCCACTGGTGCACCGGCTCCGACGAGGAGTGGGCGCAGCTGACCGCCTCCCTCGAGGCCACCGGCACCTTCACGCGCCTCGACCCCGAGGTCATGCCCAACTCGTTCCACGCGGCGTCCGACCCCACGGACGTGGCCCGCGTCGAGGACCGCACCTACATCTGCTCGGTCGACGAGCGCGACGCCGGCCCCACCAACAACTGGATGGACCCGTCGAAGATGAAGGAGCTCATGCGTGGGCTCTACGCCGGCTGCATGCGCGGCCGCACGATGTACGTCATCCCCTTCGTGATGGGTCACGTCGACGCCGACAAGCCGATGTTCGGCATCGAGGTCACCGACTCCGCCTACGTCACCGTCTCCATGCGCGTGATGGCCCGCATGGGCACCGAGGTGCTGAACCGCATCGAGGAGCTCGAGGCAGCCGGCGAGGCCCCGCAGTGGGTGCCCGCGCTGCACTCCGTCGGCATGCCGCTCGAGCCCGGCCAGGCCGACGTCGCCTGGCCCTGCAATGACACCAAGTACATCGTCCAGTTCCCCGAGGAGCGGATGATCTGGAGCTTCGGCTCCGGCTACGGCGGCAACGCGCTGCTCGGCAAGAAGTGCTACGCCCTGCGCATCGCGTCGGTCATGGCGCGCGACGAGGGCTGGCTCGCCGAGCACATGCTCATCCTCAAGCTCACCTCGCCGCAGGGCGTCACCAAGTACGTCGCCGCGGCCTTCCCGAGCGCGTGCGGCAAGACCAACCTCGCCATGCTCAAGCCCACCATCCCGGGCTGGACCGTCGAGGCGATCGGTGACGACATCGCCTGGATGCGCGTCGGCGAGGACGGCCGCCTGTGGGCGGTGAACCCGGAGTACGGCTTCTTCGGCGTCGCCCCCGGCACCAACGAGCACACCAACCCGCACGCCATGGAGACCATCCGCAAGGGCAACTCGGTCTTCACCAACGTCGCCCTCACCGAGGACGGCAACGTGTGGTGGGAGGGCCTGGAGAACCCGCCGGCCCGCGCGACGAGCTGGAAGGGCGAGCCCTGGACCCCCGAGTCCGACGAGCTCTCCAGCCACGCCAACAGCCGCTACTGCACCCCGATCAAGCAGTGCTCGATCCTCGCCGACGAGTACGACGACCCGCGCGGCGTGCCGATCGACGCGATCCTCTTCGGTGGTCGCCGCAAGACGACGATCCCGCTGGTGACCGAGGCCCGCGACTGGAACCACGGCACGTTCATGGGCGCCACGCTCTCCTCGGAGACCACGGCCGCCGCCGTGGGCGCCGTGGGTGTGGTGCGCCGCGACCCGATGGCGATGCTGCCGTTCATCGGCTACAACGCCGGCGACTACTTCGGCCACTGGGTCAACGTGGGCAAGGACAACGACGCCGCCAAGCTGCCGAAGATCTTCTACGTCAACTGGTTCCGCCGCGGCGATGACGGTGACTTCCTGTGGCCCGGCTTCGGCGAGAACAGCCGCGTCCTGAAGTGGGTCATCGAGCGCATCGACGGCCAGGCCGCCGCCGTCGAGACCCCGATCGGCCACGTCCCGGCGCCGGGCTCGCTCGACGTCGAGGGCCTCGGTCTCACCGAGGAGCAGCTCGCCCAGGCCCTCGCGGTCGACGCCGAGGAGTGGAAGGCCGAGCTCCCGCAGATCCAGGAGTGGTTCGACAAGTTCGGCGACGACCTGCCGGCCGTCCTCTGGAGCGAGCTCGACACCCTCAAGGCGCGGCTCGACGCCTGAGCCAAGCCCCACGAGCACCACGCGCCGACCCGTCCCCGCCCACGCGGAGGCGGGTCGGCGCGTTTCTCGCCGGACCAGTCCGGTTTCGTCCGATGTGGCACCATCCTCCCCACGGGGACTCGGTGGGAACGAGAGGTGAGCCATGCCCTTGGGGCAGCACGAGCGTGGTGTGTTCGAGGAGCACGCCACCCCTCTCTACGAGGAGATCGTGACGTCCGGGGGCGTCAGCGCCGCTGACGAGCGCATCGTCAAGGGCGGGGAGCTGCACGAGGCCTTCGGCATCCTCGTCGAGCTCGGGCTGGTGGTGAAGTCCGAGGACGGCGCCCACTGGCGTGCCGTCGACCCGGCAGCCGTGCAGGCGCAGGTCGTCGCCCCGCTCGGTCAGCAGGGCGCTGAGCTGATCGCGGAGTCGGCGCACTGGGCCCAGGCCTTCAGCTCGCTCTCCCAGGCGTGGCGTCGCTCGCCCAGCGCCGTCGGTGGCCCCTTCGCGGAGATCCGCGGGACCGCGACCATCGGCACCTTCCTCACCTCACTGGTCGGTGACGCCCAGGAGGAGGTGCTCACCGCGCAGCCCCAGTACCGCCGCGGCATCAAGCAGCTCAACGAGTCGGTCGCCCACGAGATCGCCGCGCTGAAGCGGGGCTGCAAGATCCGCACCCTCTACCAGCACGCCGCGCGTCGGGGTGCCGACACCCGCAAGTACGTCGCCACGGTGACCGCGGCCGGTGCCGAGGTGCGCACGCTGGACGAGTTCTTCAACCGCCTGATCGTGGTCGACCGGCGTACGGCCATCATCCCCAGCCACGAGGGCCTCGACGCGGCCATGGTGATCAGCGACCCGTCCCTGGTCGGCTACCTGGTCGACATGTTCGAGCGGCACTGGGAGCGCGCCCGGCCGTTCACCAGCAGTGAGACCTCGCTCATGCGCGACATCGCCACCGAGCAGCGCGCGATGACCATCCGGATGCTCCTGGAGGGTCGCGCCGACCCTGCGGGTGCCAAGCGTCTCGGCGTCAGCCCGCGGACGTACGCCGGCTACGTCGCGGACCTGAAGAACGAGTTCGAGGTGGAGACGCGCTTCCAGCTCGGCTACGAGATGGGCAAGCGCGGCATCTCCGGGCGCGAGACCGACGAGCCGGGCGCTGCGACCTAGCCGCTCGGGAAGAACCTGCGGAAAGAGGTCGAGGGCAGCAACCGGAGGTTGCTGCCCTCGAGAGCTGAAGCTGGCCTGTGGGGGAGGCCTTCGGACCAGGACTCGTGGGGGGTTGAGAGGGTCCGTGCCTCAGCTCTTCACTGCGTGCCCATCATGGCACGCCTGGGGTCCTCAGTGAGGCGCCTTCGTCTTGCCCCACGTGATGTCGAGGGCATTGGCAGGAGCCACGCCCACTCCGGCGATACCGAGCCCGAGCACGGCCACGAGGGCAGCGGCGGCGATACGGCGTACAGGGGTCATGAACTCTTCACCTCGTTGATCGTCACAGGGGATGACACCCTTATTCTCCCCCAGCCAGTACTGACGCGTAACTCGGATCAGACTGCAGGTCTGTGCATTGCAGGATCCTGCAAAAGTCCGGACAGGGGCGCGGCGCCGGCCCCCTTCCGTGGAAGGGGGCCGGCCACTGCGGAGGCGGAGGGATTTGAACCCTCGATGGGGTTTTAGCCCCAAACCCGCTTAGCAGGCGGGCGCCATAGACCGGACTAGGCGACGCCTCCATGCCCGACCAGCGCCGGGCGCACAGAAGGTTACAAGGCCCACGCCGCTCGCGCCGAATCAGGTCACAACTTGCGGAGCCCGTGCCCCTGCTGGAGGTGCGCCTGGATGTCGCGGACGAAGGCCTCGCGGTCCACGGCGAGCATCTCGACCGGGATCGTCGTGGTGCGGCCGTCGCGCAGCCGCAGCACGACGACGGGGGAGTCGGCGAGGGTCATGGTGACGGCGTCCTCCACGTCCTTCCACCGGCCCGAGGCCGTGCCGACGCCGCGCACCCACTGCACGCGGTAGCCCTCGGCGGTCAGCCGGGCGACCCAGCCCTTCTCGCGCCACACCCACCGCGTGCCGACCAGCACCAGGACGGTCAGGGCGACGGGCACCAGCAGGAACAGGCTGTGGAGGTCGATCACGGCGATGGCGAGCGTGCACACCAGGATCAGCACGGCGACCGCCACCAGCACCACGCCCAGCAGGCGCGCCGCGACGGCGGGGGCGAGGCGGTAGACGGTGGCGTTCTCGGTCGTCACGCGCCCGATTTCATCACGCCGCGTCCGACTCCCCGACCCTTGGGTAGAGTCCCGCGGTGTGCGGCGCCCGGCGTCGTACGAGGAGGGGTGCCGGAGCGGCCGATCGGAACCGCCTTGAAAGCGGTCGTAGGGAGACCTACCGCGGGTTCGAATCCCGCCCCCTCTGCTGAGACGTCGCGAAGCGACGGCTCACCAGAGGCATCTGTGACCTGAGGAGCGTGAGCGCAGCGAGCGCTCCGCCCCGACGCGATCCGAGGCGAGAGCCCGCGGCCCGGGCCTCACGCGTCCCAGTACGCCAGGTGCGAGCGGTGCAGCCAGTCGTCGACCCACGTCCGATCGGGCTGCAGCGCCAGGTCGGTGCCGTCGCGGAGCTGCTCCAGGCGTCGTTCGGCCTCGTCGACCGCGGCGACGACCTCGTCCAGGGCGACGTCGCCGCGACGCACGGAGCGCAGGTACGACAGGTCCGGCTCGGGCACGGGCAGCGTGATGCGTCCCGTGGTCAGCAGCTCGACGCCCTGCACCCCGAGGCGGAGCGCGTGCATCGCGAACTTGGTGTCGTACCCGTGGACGGCGACGAGCTCGGGCCGGTTGGTGTGCGCGCCGACCTCACCGGTCATGGCCTGCTTCTGCGAGCGGAGGTAGCCGATGAACCGGTCCGCGGCCAGGCGGGAGACGAAGCGGTGCGCGTTGGCGACCAGCTCGGCGCCGACCTCGTTGCGGAACACCACCTCCTCGTCGGGCACGAACAGGGCCAGGAGCACCGTCGGGTTGCCCGCGAGCGCCAGGCGGCACCACTTGCGCGCGGAGTAGACGACGACGTCGAGGTCGCCGGCACCGGACCGGTTGGCCAGCCCGCCGGGCTGGTCCCACACGGTGTGGCGCTGGTACTGCTCGAAGTCGACCTCGTGGTCCCGCGCGTCGATGCCCTTCGGCACCCGCGCCAGCCCGGTCACGAAACGCGCCGGTTCGAGGCAGATGCCCATCTCGTCGCGGTCGTCCTGGCCAGTGATCGAGGTCCCGTGCACGCCCGACCCGACCTGGACCCTCAGGATCATGCCCGCCTCGGCGACCGCCCTCGCCTCCTCGGAGGCGTGCGGGTGGGCGAAACCGGCGGGAAGGGTGCGATCGCCCTCCACGAGCGAGACAGTCGACATGGGCAGAGGGTACGAAGCGGACCGCGGGTGCGCGACCGCATTGCGGCCACCACGGTGGCTAGGCTCGCCGGGTGACGACCTGGTTCGAGTCCGCCGACGACGCGGCTGCGCGGCTGCGCGCGGCCGGCTACCTCACCGACGACGCGACCGCGCTGACGGCCTACCTCGCGGGGGCGCTGGAGAAGCCGCTGCTGATCGAGGGTCCGGCGGGCGTGGGCAAGACCGAGCTGGCGAAGGCCGTCGCGCGGGCGACGGGCGCGGAGCTGGTGCGGCTCCAGTGCTACGAGGGCCTCGACGAGGCGCGGGCGCTCTACGAGTGGAACTACAAGAAGCAGCTGCTGCGGATCCAGGCGTCCCAGGCCACCTCACGGCAGAGCGACTCCAGCTGGAGCGAGACCCACGACGACATCTTCACCGAGGAGTTCCTGCTCACCCGGCCGCTGCTGAGCGCGATCCGGCGGGGCGAGCCGACCGTCCTCCTCGTCGACGAGGTCGACAAGACCGACGTCGAGGTCGAGGGCCTGCTGCTGGAGGTGCTCAGCGACTTCCAGGTGACCATCCCCGAGCTCGGCACCGTCACCGCGACGCGGCGGCCGTTCGTGGTGCTCACGTCCAACGCCAGCCGGGAGCTGTCCGAGGCGGTCAAGCGGCGCTGCCTGTTCCTGCACCTCGACTACCCCGACGCCGAGCGGGAGCGCGCGATCGTGACCAGCCAGGTGCCCGGGCTCGACCACAAGGTCGCCGCCCAGCTCGTCGACGTCGTCGTACGGCTGCGGGAGCTCGAGCTGAAGAAGGCGCCCTCGATCGCGGAGTCGGTCGACTGGGCGCGCACCCTGATCGCGCTCCAGGTCGGAGACCTCGACGAGGCCACCGTCGCGCGCACGCTCGGCGTCGTGCTCAAGCACGCGTCCGACCAGCAGCGCGCGATCAAGGAGCTGAAGCTGGCCGTCGGATGAACCACCCCACGCGAATCCTCGCTGCGCTGCGGTCCGCGCAGGGACCCCGATGAGCCTGCTCGACACCCACATCGGCTTCGTGGAGGCGCTGCGCTCCGCGGGCCTGTCGGTGTCGCTGGCCGAGGGCCTCGACGCGATCAGTGCGCTGGAGAAGGTGCGCTGGCACGACCGCGAGACGGTGCGGGCGGCCTACGCCGCGACGCTGGTCAAGCGCCAGCCGCAGCGGGTCACCTTCGACGCGGTGTTCGACATCTACTACCCGCGGCTGGTCGGCAGCGGTGTTGCCGGCGAGGATGCGGTGCCGAGCCGGGGCGTACGCGACTCCGGACCCGAGCTGGAGCGCTTCCGCGAGGCGCTGGCCGAGGCCCTCGCCTCCGGCGACCAGCAGGCGTTGCAGGACCTTGCAGTCGAGGCGGTCGCCCGGTTCGGCGCGATGCCCGGGCGCGGGCCGGGCCTCTCCAGCTGGTCGGCGTACACCTCCCTGCAACGAGTGTCGCCGTCCGAGCTGATGGACCGGATCGTGCAAGGGCTACTGGCCGGCGGCCTCGACGACGAGCAGGCGCAGCGCGCGGCCGGCCGGCGCATCGGTGACTTCACCCGGATGGTCGAGGGCGACGCGCGGCGTCGCATCGCGGAGGAGAAGGGGCCCGAGCACGTCGCTGACGTGACCGTCCGCCCCACCATCGACCGGCTCGACTTCACCGCCGCGCGCCGCAGCGACCTCGACGAGATGCGTCGCGAGATCTACCCGCTGGCCCGTCGCCTCGCCGCCCGCCTCACCAAGGAGCAGCACGCGAAGCGGCGCGGCCCCCTCGACGTACGACGCACGGTGCGCGCCTCGATCGCGACCGGCGGGGTGCCGCTGACGACCCACCACAAGCCCAAGCGGCCGCACCGCACCGACCTGGTCGTGCTCTGCGACGTGAGCGGCTCGGTGGCGAACTTCGCGCAGTTCACCCTGCTGCTGGTCTACGCGCTGCGCGAGGCCTTCAGCGGGGTGCGGGCCTTCACCTTCGTCGACGACGTCGTCGAGGTCAGCGACCAGTTCCGCCCCGGCGCCGACGTGGTCGAGGTGATGGAGGGCCTGGCGGCGAGCATCTCCCACGCCGCGCTGTGGGGGCGGACCAACTACGGCCGCGCGCTGACCCGCTTCGCCGAGGACCACGGCGACGCCATCGGGCCGAAGTCGTCGCTGCTGGTGCTGGGCGACGCGCGCTCGAACTACAGCGACCTCGCGCTGCCCGTCCTCGCCGACCTGGCCGGCCGCGCCCGCCACTCCTGGTGGCTCAACCCCGAGCACCCCCGCCACTGGGGCACCGGCGACAGCGCCGCAGACGCGTACGGCGCGGTCGTGCCGATGACGGAGTGCCGCAACCTCGCCCAGCTCGGCGAGTTCGTGCACTCGATTGTCTAGCCGGCGAGGAAGCCGAGGTCCTGGAGGCGGGTGATCTCCGCCCGGACCTCCGGGTGCTCGGCGCTGTCGGCGGCGCGGGCGCCGTCGACGTACACCCGCGTGCCCTCGCCGGTGCTGCCGTCGAAGACGACGGTCAGCCGGTTGGGGGTGGAGGCGTTGATCAGCGAGCCGAGCAGCGCGACCGGGTCGGAGCGGTCCTCCAGCGACAGGACACGCGTGTCGCCCGGGATCCGGGGGACCTGGGCCGAGGGGGCGCCGGCGGTGACGACCTGGTCGACCACGAAGCGCGTCGAGCTGGCGGTGGCGGCGATCTCGGCCGCGATCGCGCCGCCGGCCGCGGAGCCGACCAGCATCACTCGGGCGTCGTCGTCGGTCACGGCCTTCTCGATCGCGCGCACGACCTGGGTGGCCGACGTCGTGGGATCGGCGCCGACGAGGCGGAGCCGGCCGTCCTCGGGGGCGAGGTTGCCGGGGAGGTAGGCGATGTAGCGGCCAGCGCCGACGCGCTGGACGCTGATCCGGCGGTCCTCGGCGAGGAGGTTGGCCATCAGCTCCTCGAGCGAGCGGGGCGCGTGGCCCTCTGCGGCGTCGGCCTCGGCCACCGGCTGCTCGACCTCGACGAAGGAGCCGGCCGAGTCGCGGAAGGCCGCGACCGCGTCGGTCGGGAACGGCTCGATGCCGATGGCCCGCAACCCGCCGCGCGCGGCGTGGGTGCCCTGGTCGGTGGCCAGCACGCCCGCAGTGAGCAGCGAGCGCATGTGCAGGCCGTCGAGCAGCCCACCGCCACCGGAGAGGTGGTCCATCAGCTCGGGGTTGTTCTCGGCGAGCTCGTTGAGGTAGGCCGTGACCCCGTCACGGTCCATCGCGTCGGTCTCGATGAGGCCGGCGCTGACGATCGCGCCACCGAGCGCCACCTCGGGCGCGAGGTAGCCGATGGCCCGGCCCGCGATCGAGCCGAGCGTCTTGTAGGCGGCCTGCTGGAGCTCGTCGATCCAGCGGTAGGTCAGCACCGTCGCACGTACGACGAGCGCGTCGGCGTCGAGCTCGACAGACCGGGTCAGCAACCCGTTCTTGCCCGTCGTGGCCGCGCGGATGTCCTCCTCGGCCTGTCCCCAGGTCGCCTTCGACAGCTCACCGGAGTCGGCGACGTCGTCGTCGGAGAGGATCTCGGACCCGAGGCGGGCGCGGGTGCGCATCTCGTTGCCGGAGGAGTCGAACAGGTCGGCCAGCGCCAGCATCTGGTCGTACTTGTCGGCCGCGACCGACGCCGAGGAGGCGTCGCCGTCGTCGGCGCCGTGGGTGCGGGGGATGTCGAGATCGCTCATGCAGTGGTCACCTGGGCCAGGACGGGGGCGAGCTCGGTCGCCAGGTCGTCGGGGTCGACGCGGCCGACGGCCACGCGGGCGCCGTCGTCGTGGCGCGGGGTCAGGGAGTGCCAGCCGTCCTTCAGGAGAACCCAGGACACGACGCCGACCGATGTGGTCGCGCGCTCGGCGACCTCGGCGGCGAGGATCCGCAGCCGGCCCCTGCTCTCGGTGTGGACGGCGGCGATCGCGGCTGCGGCTTCGGCGTCGCCGACGGGCTCGCCGTCGGCGAGCACGTCGCCGTCCGCCTGGCCGATCAGCACCGGCACCAGGTCGGAGCGCCCCGAGCGGAGTGCCTCTCCGATCGAGTCGGCGAGGGCATAGGGGACGTCGAGCAGCCCGGGCACCTGCGACGTCGCGAGGGGCAGGTCCTCGGGGACCGCGGTGACCCGGGCGAGCTCGAGGGTCCACTGGTCTGCGGGGAACCACGCCAGCTCGAAGACGATGCCGTCGCACGTCGACAGGCTGGCCACCGCGCCCCCGCTGTGGCGGTGCCAAGCCTTGACCTGGGTCGCGCCGGCCGCGACGTCGATGTCGAGCGCGAGCCGTGGCGTGGCCAGCAGGCCGACCGCACCGACGATGCCCGGATCGGCGCCGTCGTCGGTCAGCAGCCCGCGGCGGCGCAGGGTCTCGCGGGGGTCGTGGAGCGTGCCGAGGGCGTCGGAGTAGGCGGAGTCCTCGACCGAGCCGCGGCTCTGGCCGAGGCGCCCGGACAGCGAGCCCGCGTCGGAGGCCGCGCCGTCGGAGGCGACGAGGTCGAACGGGAGCGGCGCACCGCCCGCCAGCTCGGCGACGAGCCTCAGCTCGGGCAGGGTCAGCGCGAGGCGCCGGGCCATGCCGTCGAGGAAGCTCGCCGGCGGCGTCGGCGGGGTGGTCAGGTCGATGGTCACCATGTCAGAGCCCCGGGAGGTCGACGGTCAGCCAGTCCTTGTGACCGGCCGGGGGAGGGTCGAACGCCAGCAGCGGTGCGTCGCCGGCGTCGGCCTGGCCGTCCGCCGCCTCGCTGGCCCGGGTGCGGGCGTCCTCGACGAGCGAGGTGGCCTTGTGGGACCGGACGTCGATCGCCTCCTTGAGCGTGTCGACCTCGCCCAGGTGCTTGGCGAGCGACTCGGCGGCGGTCTCGTGCTGGGCGGCGGCGGCGCGCAGGTGGGCGGCGCGCTCCTTGATGCGCTCGCGCATCGCGTCGGCGGCCTTGCCGTGCCACGGCACGGCCTCGGCCTGCGAGACCAGACGTGCGGCGAGGGCGCGGATGTCGCCACTCTGCTCACGCAGCTGGGCCACGCGCTTGCGGCCCGCGGCGGTGTCGCCGTACATCGATCACTCCCTCTCGTCGGCGGACGCCTACCCGCGCCAACGCCCTCCCAAACGTGGTCCGACGAACGATTCTGGCCCACGCGGGCGGCCGGGTCGACCCGTGGCAGCAGTACGTCGTGGAGGTGCCCGTGCGCTGGAAACCCGGACTGGACGGCCGTTCCCGACCGATAGGATCGCGCCACGACCAGCCCCGTCACCAGATCCGATGGCACGAGGTGTGCATGACTTTCGACGTCCACCAGCTCGACGCGTTCGTGCTGGTCGGCGCCGTGGTCACGCTCGCGGCGATCCTGGCGGTGCGGGTCTCGGCCGGCGCCGGCCTGCCGTCGCTGCTCATCTACCTCCTGATCGGCGTGCTGCTCGGTGAGGGTGGTCCGTTCGCGATCCCCTTCGACGACGCACAGCTCGCCCACGCCCTCGGCTTCGGCGCCTTGGCGATCATCCTCGCCGAAGGTGGCCTGACGACCGACTGGCGGCAGATGAGGCCGAGCATCCGGCTCGGCGTCTCGCTCGCCACGCTCGGCGTGGCGGTGTCGGTGGCGGTCGTGGCGGTCGGCACCCACTACGTCCTCGGCCTCCCCTGGGAGCTCGCGATCCTGCTCGGTGCGGTCTGCTCGCCGACCGACGCCGCCGCGGTGTTCTCGGTGCTGCGGGTCGTGCCGCTGCCCAAGCGGCTGACCGGTGCGCTCGAGGCGGAGTCCGGGCTCAACGACGCCCCGACGGTCGTCCTCGTCGGCATCATCTCCACCGGTGCGGCGGGGGACGCGGGGCTCCTCGAGGTCGCCGGGACGATCGTCTTCGAGCTCCTCGCCGGTGGCCTGATCGGCGCCGCCGTCGGACTCGCCGGGGCGTGGCTGATGCGTCGGGTCGCGCTGCCGTCGTCCGGCCTCTACCCGCTCGCCGTCATGTGCCTGGCGTTCACGGCGTACGGCGCTGCGGCCGCGGTGCACGCCTCGGGCTTCGCCGCCATCTACGTCGCCGCGCTGATCCTCGGCAACAGCGAGCTGCCCCACCGGGTGGCGACGAGGTCGTTCGCCGAGGGCGTCGCCTGGCTCGCGCAGATCGGGCTCTTCGTCATGCTCGGTCTGCTGCTCTCGCCGGGCCGGATCGACCTCAACACCGTCGTCGACGCGCTGGTGACCGGCCTCGTGCTGACCTTCGTCGCCCGCCCGCTGTCGGTGTTCATCAGCAGCGCCGTGCAGCGGATGGGGGTGCGCGACCTCGTCTTCATCTCGTGGGCCGGGCTGCGCGGCGCGGTCCCCATCGTGCTCGCGACGATCCCGCTGAGCGAGGGCGTCGACGGTGCCGACCACCTCTTCGACATCGTCTTCGTGATGGTCGTCGTCTACACCCTGCTCACCGGGCCCACCCTGCCCTGGGTGGCCCGGCTCCTCCGCGTGGCCCGACGCTCCGAGCCGCGCGGCCTCGACGTCGAGGCCGCCCCGCTGGAGCGGGTCGCCGCCGACCTCCTCCAGGTGACGATCGCGCCGACCTCGAAGATGCACGGGGTCGAGGTCGGCGAGCTGCGGCTCCCCCAAGGGGCGTCGGTCTCGCTCGTCATCCGGGCGGGCGACGTGCTCGTGCCCGAGCGTCGTACGGTCCTGAAGTCGGGCGACGACCTCGTGGTCGTCACGCCGCGCAAGCTGCGCGAGGCCACCGAGACCCGGCTGCGGCAGGTCTCGGAGAACGGCCGCCTCGCGCAGTGGCTGGGCGACCCGGCGCGCCGCGACTCCGACTGATATGTAGGGCCCCGCTGTCAATGGGCAGGGTGAGGCGCCGCCGGACCGGCGTGGTCTGACGGCGCCTCTCTTGGTCTGGTGCGGTCGT
>NZ_JAURTI010000013.1:0-45586 GCF_031457855.1 Nocardioides sp. BE266
ACCGCACCAGACCAAGAGAGGCGCCGTCAGACCACGCCGGTCCGGCGGCGCCTCACCCTGCCCATTGACAGCGGGGCCCTACATATCAGTCGAAGTAGAGCGTCCAGATGGTGCCCTTGGTGTTGCCGTAGCCGTTGGAGTGGTCGACCTTCGAGCGCCACTTCCAGCGGCCCTTCTCGGGCGCGAAGATGCGGGTCTTGAAGATGCCGCGGTCGTTGGTCTTCACCTTCTTGACGGTCTTCCACTTGCACGAGCCGCACGCCTTCTTGAGGATCTTCACCTTCTGGTTGGCGTAGGGCAGGACGGTGCCGTCGAGCTGCGGCTCGGTGACGACGCCCTTGAGCTTGAAGGCGTTGTAGCTGACCTGGTGGTCCCGGGGCGACTCTTCCTCGATGATGCGCTTGGGCGACGAGGACGCGTTGGCGCCCACGCTGAGCGCACCGGTGACGAGAAGAGCAGCGACGAGTGCTGCCAGGACGGCGCGGAACATCCGCATGTGGAACTCCCCCTCGAGAAGTGTTGAGCGATCTGACCGTGCGTCCCGGGTCTCAGGCCCGGGACCGGACCCATCGTAGGCGACAGCCGAGCCCTAGACTTCCGGAGTGCCAGACAGCCGACGCGGACTGATCGCCGGCGCGCTGGCCTACACGCTGTGGGGCGTCTTCCCGCTCTACTGGACGGTGCTCGAGCCGGCCGGCGCGATCGAGCTGCTGGCCCACCG
This sequence comes from Nocardioides sp. BE266, assembly GCF_031457855.1. Lineage (NCBI taxonomy): Bacteria > Bacillati > Actinomycetota > Actinomycetes > Propionibacteriales > Nocardioidaceae > Nocardioides > Nocardioides sp. BE266. The sequence goes on from NZ_JAURTI010000013.1 coordinate 722, forward strand.
CATCCTCTGGTCGGTGGTGACGATGGTCGCCATCCTCGTGCTCGCGCGGCGCGTCGAGCCCTTCCGGGCGATGCTGCGTGACCGGCGCACGGTGCTGATCATCGCCGGGGCTGCCGTGGTGATCACGGTCAACTGGGGCGGCTACATCTGGGGCGTGAACAACGGCCGGGTCGTGGAGACGTCGCTGGGCTACTTCATCAACCCCCTCGTCACCGTGCTGATGGGGGTGCTGGTCCTCGGCGAGCGGCTGCGCCGCCTGCAGTGGATCGCGATGGGCATCGCCTTCGTCGCGGTCGCGGTGATCACGATCGACTACGGCCGCCCGCCCTGGATCGCGCTCCTGCTCGCCTTCTCGTTCGGCACCTACGGCCTGGCCAAGAAGCAGGCCGGCGTCGGCGCGGTCGAGAGCATCACGCTGGAGACGCTGCTCATCGCGCCCTTCGCCGCGGCGTACGTGGCCTGGCTGATGTCCACCGGCGACTCGAACTTCGGCTCGCACGGCGTCGGCCACGCGCTCCTCTTCACCACGACCGGCATCATCACCGCGGTGCCGCTGATGCTCTTCGGTGCCGCCGCGATCCGGGTCTCGATGGTCTCCCTCGGGCTGCTGCAGTACCTCGCGCCGACGATCCAGTTCGCCCTCGGCCTGCTCGTCTTCGACGAGCCGATGCCCGCCAGCCGATGGATCGGGTTCGCCCTCGTCTGGGTCGCGCTCGCGATCTTCACCGTCGAGGCGGTCAACCACCGCCGCCGCCAGCTGCGCCTGGTCGCCCACGCGACCACCGCCGCCTGAGCGGTGGCCCACCTACATTCCGGGGGCCCGAAATGTGGGTCGGCCACCGCTCGTGGGCGCGGCGGCGTACGACACGCGGTGGAGCGGTGATCCACCAACATTCGAGCGCCCGGAAATGTGGGTGGGCCACCGCTCGACGGAAAGGTCAGGCCGTGCGGCTGGCCACGACGTCGGCGAAGGACTCGAGTGCGGTACGCACCGGGCCGGGGTCGAGGGCCTCGAGGAGCTTCTTGGCCTGGGTGGCCTGGCCGAGGACGTACTCGCGGGCCCGGTCCATCGCCGGGTGGCGGCGGAGCAGGTCGAGCGCCTCGGCGTGGAGGGCGTCGTCGGTGAGCGGCTGGCCGAGCAGCTCCTGCAGGCGGGCGTCGGCCGGGTCGGTCGAGGCCTGGGCCATCAGCACTGGCAGCGTGGGCACGCCCTCGCGCAGGTCGGTGCCCGGGGTCTTGCCCGAGGTATCGGACTCGGAGGCGATGTCGAGGATGTCGTCGGAGAGCTGGAAGGCCGAGCCGACGATCTCGCCGTAGGCGCTGAGCGCCTCGACGACCTCGGGGCGGGCGCCGCCGAACATCGCGCCGTAGCGAGCCGAGGTCGCGATCAGCGAGCCGGTCTTGCCGGCGACGACCTCGAGGTAGTGCTCGAGCGGGTCCTCCCCCGGCCCCGGGGTGACGGTCTCGAGGATCTGGCCCTCGACGAGGCGGGTGAACGTCTGCGCCTGGATCCGTACGGCGTCGGGGCCGAGGTCGGCGGTGAGCTCCGACGAGCGCCCGAAGAGGAAGTCGCCGGTGAGGATCGCGACGTGGTTGTCCCAGCGGGCGTTGGCCGTGTCGGCGCCGCGCCGCAGGTCGGCCTCGTCCATCACGTCGTCGTGGTAGAGCGAGGCCACGTGGGTCAGCTCCACGACGCACGCTGCGCTGTGGACCTCCTCGGCCTCGGGGTGCGTGCCGGTCTCCGCGGCCAGCAGCACCAGCAGCGGGCGGAAGCGCTTGCCGCCCGCCATCATGAGGTGCGTCGCGGCCTGCGTGACGTAGGGGATGCGGCTCCGGCAGTGCCCCTCGAGCAGCTCGTCGATGCGTGCCAGCCGGTCGACGAGCCGGGCCTCGAGCTCGGCGTCGACGACTGGCAGGGCGAGGGGCGAGTCGGTCACCTGATGAATTCTCCAGCAACCGCCGCCAGGTCGAGCACCGGCCCCGGCACGATGCCGAGGACGAGGGTGACCGCGGCGCCGACGGCGATGGTGATCGCGGTGAGCACGGACGGGTAGGCCACGCTCGGACCGTCACCGACGGGCTCGTCGAAGTACATGACCTTGATGACCCGGACGTAGAGGAACACGGCCAGGATGCTCGCCATGATGGCGGCGACGACCACGGGCCACGCGCCGGCAGCCAGGGCCACGGAGAACACCGCGAGCTTGCCGACGAAGCCGGCCGTCAGCGGGATGCCGGCCAGGGCCAGCAGGAAGAAGGCGAAGACCGCCGCCACGACGGGCGACTCCTTGCCCAGGCCGGCCCACCGGTCGATCGCGGTCGTCTCGCCACCGCTGTCACGGACCAGGCTGACCACGGCGAAGGCACCGATCGTGGCGAAGCCGTAGGTGGTCAGGTAGAAGAGGACCGCCTGGAGCGAGGTGATCTCGCCGCTGGCCAGGTCGCCCGAGGCCTGGAGGCCGAGGACGCCGGTGAGGATGAAGCCGGTGTGCGCGACCGAGGAGTAGGCGAGCAGTCGCTTGATGTCGCTCTGGGTGATCGCCAGGATCGCGCCGATGAACATCGAGAGCACCGCGATGATCCAGAGCATCGGCTGCCACGACCAGCGGTCGGCGCCGAGCGCGACGTAGAACAGGCGCATGAGCGCGCCGAACGCGGCCACCTTGGTGCCGGCCGCCATGAAGGCGGTCACCGGCGTCGGGGCGCCCTGGTAGACGTCGGGGGTCCAGGCCTGGAACGGGACGGCGCCGACCTTGAACAGCAGGCCGACCGACAGCAGGCCGGTGCCGATCAGCAGCAGGGTGGAGTTGCCGACGTCGTTGCGCACGGCCTCGTTGATCGCGGCGAAGTCCATCGAGCCGGCGAAGCCGTAGAGCAGCGCCGCACCGTAGAGGAAGAAGCCCGAGGAGAAGGCGCCGAGCAGGAAGTACTTGAGCGCGGCCTCCTGGCTCAGCAGGCGACGCCGACGCGCCAGGCCGCTGAGGAGGTAGAGCGGAAGGGAGAGGACCTCGAGGCCGACGAACATGGTGAGCAGGTCGTTGGCGGCCGGGAAGAGCATCATGCCGAAGACCGCGAACAGCGTCAGCGGGTAGACCTCGGTGTGCTCCCGGTTGGCCGCGATCGAGGCGGTCTCCGCGTCGGTGCCCGGCACCGCGGCGGCCTGGCCGGCGAAGGCCGAGACGCCGCCGTCGAGGTGGCGCTCGGCGAAGAGCAGGACGCCCGCGATCGCCAGCGCCAGCACCAGGCCCCAGATGAACAGGCTCGGGCCGTCGATGGCGACCGTGCCGCCGACCGCGAGGATGCCGCGCGCGGCGCCGTCGTCGTACGTCTTCACGTCACGCGCGATGAGGACCACGCCGACGAGGGCGGCGACGAGGCCGACGAGCGCGAGCACCACCTGGGTGGTGTAGCGCGCTGCACGCGGGGCGAACGCCTCCACGACGACACCGAGGCAGGCAGCACCGAAGACGGCGAGCAGGGGCCACAGCTCGAAGTACTCGACAGTGGGCTTCACGAAATCGGTCACTGGTGACCACCCTCCTGGCCGATGCCCACCCCTGCGAGGGAGTCGTAGACGAACGGGTTGATGACGTCGAGCATCGGCATCGGGAAGAAGCCGAACAGCACGAGTGCGAGCAGCAGCGGGGCGACGATGCCGACCTCACGCCGGTCGAGGTCGGGCACCGGGACGGCACCCACCCGGTCGGGCCCGGTCATCGTGCGCTGGTACATCCAGAGCGCGTAGATCGCGGCGAGCACGATCGCCAGCACCGACACCGAGCCGACCAGCCAGTGGTGGTCGAAGGCGGCGACGATGACCATGATCTCGGAGACGAACGGCGACAGGCCCGGCAGGCCGCAGGCCGCGAGCCCGGCGATGAGGAACGAGCCGGCGAGGACCGGGGCGTGCTTCTCGACGCCGCCCATCTCGCGGATCGATGTCGTGCCGGTGCGGTTGATGAGGAATCCGGCGACCAGGAACATCAGCGCGGTCGCGATGCCGTGGTTGACCATGTAGAGCACCGCGCCGGTGCCGCCCGTGGGGTTGAACACGAAGATGCCCAGCACGATGAAGCCGAAGTGCGAGAGCGACGTGAGGCCGATCAGGCGCAGGATGTCGTCCTGGCCGATGGCGATGAGCGCACCGTAGACGATCGAGATGAGGGCGAGGGTCACCACGACCGGCGTCGCCCACTGCGAGGCGTCGGGCAGCAGGCCGAGGCAGAAGCGCAGCATGCCGAAGGTGCCGATCTTGTCGAGCACGCAGACCAGCAGCACCGAGGTGCTGGGCGTGGCCTTCTCGCTGGTGTCGGCCAGCCAGGTGTGCACCGGGAAGATCGGCGCCTTGATAGCGAAGGCCGCGAAGAAGCCGACGAACAGCCAGCGCTGGGTGATCGGGTCGATGTCGAGGGCAGCGAGGTCGCTGATCAGGAAGGTCGGCGTCCCGGAGTTGGAGGAGACGACGTAGAGCCCGACCACCGACGCGAGCAGGATGAGCCCGCCGGCGAGCTGGTAGATCAGGAACTTGGTCGCGGCCTTGCCGCGCCCGGAGCGACCGAAGCCGCCGATGAGGAAGTAGGCCGGGATCAGGGTGGCCTCGAAGACGACGTAGAACAGGAGCACGTCGGTGGCGGTGTAGACGGCCAGCGACATCGCCTCGAGGGCCAGGACCCACGCGAAGTACGACCGGGCGCCGCCGCCGTCAGGCGACTCGCTCTCCTTCCAGGAGGCGAGCAGCACCGGCGGCACGATCGCCACGGTGAGCAGGATCATCAGCAGGCCGAGCCCGTCGACGCCGAGGGCGTAGTGCACGCCCATCGACTCGATCCAGGTGTGCGTCTCGGTCATCTGCATGCCGGCGGACGCGTCGTACTGGCTGGCGACGACGAGCCCGTAGACCAGCGTGGCGAGCGCGAAGCCGAGGCCGACCGGCCGGGCCAGCGCGCGCGGCACGCAGGCCACCACGAGCGCGCCGACCAGCGGCAGCAGGATCAGGACAGTCAGCATCATCCGAGGTTCACCGCCAGGAGAGCGAGGACGACCAGCAGGGCGCCACCGAGGAGGGACAGGGCGTAGGAGCGGACAAACCCGTTCTGGACGCGTCGCAGCGTGGACGAGATGCCCCCGAAGGCGGCCGCGCCGCCCATGACGGTGCCGTCGACACCGTGACGGTCGAAGGCGGTCAGGCCGCCGACGAGACCGACGCCGGGACGGACCACGACCGCGTCGTTGATCGCGTCGCCGTAGAGGTCGGCGCGGGCCGCACGCGTCGCGAACGACACGTCCTGCGGCGCCTCGCGCGGGACCTCGCGCTTGCCGACCAGGAACCACGCGGTCGCGACGCCGATGGCGACGACGCCCACGATGATCAGGGTGATCACCAGCGCCGGCAGCGGCGGCTCGTGGTGCACGGCGTGGCCGGTGACCGGCTCGAGCCACTTCACGATCCAGTCGCCGAGCAGCAGCACGCCGCCGAGGACGGACAGCGCGGCCAGCACGACCAGCGGCACGGTCATCACCTTGGGCGACTCGTGCGGGTGGACGTCCTTCTCCCACCGCTTCTCGGTGAAGAACGTCATCAGCATCAGGCGGGTCATGTAGAACGCGGTGATGCCCGCGCCCAGAATGGCCAGCAGGCCGACGACGAGGTTGTCGGCCAGCGCCGACTCGATGATCTTGTCCTTGGACCAGAAGCCGGAGAAGCCCGGGAACCCGATGATCGCGAGGTAGCCCATCGCGAAGGTCAGGAAGGTGACCGGCATCGCCTTGTTGAGCTGGCCGTAGTGGCGCATGTCGACGTCGTCGTCCATGCCGTGCATGACCGAGCCGGCGCCGAGGAACATGTTGGCCTTGAAGAATCCGTGCGTGAGCAGGTGGAAGATCGCGAACGGGTAGCCCACCGGGCCGAGGCCGGCGGCGAGCATCATGTAGCCGATCTGGCTCATCGTCGATCCGGCCAGCGCCTTCTTGATGTCGTCCTTGGCGCAACCGAGGATCGCTCCCCACAGGAGCGTGACCGTGGCGACGACCACGACGGCGGTCTGGGCGATCGGCGCGAGCTCGAAGATGAAGTTCGCGCGGACCACGAGGTAGACACCGGCGGTGACCATGGTCGCCGCGTGGATCAGGGCCGAGACCGGGGTCGGGCCCTCCATCGCGTCGAGGAGCCAGGCCTGGAGCGGCACCTGGGCGGACTTGCCGCAGGCGCCGAGCAGGAGCAGCAGGCCGATCGCGGTGAGGGTGTCCTGCGAGGCGTCGGCGGCGTGCTCGCTGACGCCTGCGTAGTCGGTGGTGCCGAAGGTGGCGAACATCAGCGCGATCGCCAGCGAGAGCCCGATGTCACCGACACGGTTGATGACGAAGGCCTTCTTGGCCGCGGCGGCCGCGGAGGGCTTGTGCTGCCAGAAGCCGATGAGGAGGTACGACGCCAGGCCGACGCCCTCCCAGCCGAGGAACAGGCCCACGAAGTTCGACGAGAGGATCAGCGTGAGCATCGCCGCGACGAAGAGGTTGAGGTAGCCGAAGAAGCGGCGGCGGCGCGCGTCGTGCTCCATGTAGCCGATCGCGTAGACGTGGATCAGCGAGCCCACACCGGTGATCAGCAGCAGGAACAGCGCGGCGAGCTGGTCGTAGAGCAGGTCCATGCCGACGCTGAGCGAGCCGGTCTCGAACCAGGTGTAGAGGTGCTGGCCGACCTGGCGCTCCTCCTCGCCGCGACCGAGCAGCTGGATGAACAGCACCAGGCTCAGCACGAACGACGCGACGGCGGCGGCGGTCCCTACGAGGTGGCCCTTCTTGTCGGCGGTCTCGCGCAGCGAGGTCGGCAGGAACGGCGCGACGGCCAGCAGCAGGAACGCACCGATCAGGGGCAGGCCGATGACCAGCCACAGCAGGTCGAAGACACCGCCGGCCGCGGTGTCGGGCGCGACCACCGGGGCGTGGGCACCACCCTCCGCCGTCGGGAGCCCCGCGAGGAGGACTGAGTGGGACAACAGGTTCACGAGCTCTCCCTCAGTACTTCAGCAGGCTGGCGTCGTCGACCGAGGCCGAGCGTCGGGTGCGGAAGATGGTCATGATGATCGCGAGCCCGATCACGACCTCGGCAGCGGCCACGACCATCACGAAGAAGGCGGTGATCTGCCCGTCGAGGTTGCCGTGCTGGCGCGCGAACGCGACGAAGGCCAGGTTGCAGGCGTTGAGCATGAGCTCGACGCACATGAACACCACGATCGCGTTGCGGCGGGTGAGCACACCGACGCAGCCGATCGTGAACAGGATCGCGGACAGGACTACGTACTGCGTCACTTGACGTCCTCCTCCGTGGTCGCGGGGGCACCGGACTTGCCGGAGGTCTCGGGCATCGTGGTCGGGTCGCCCTGGCCGTCGAGGCCGGCCAGCTGGCGGCGTACGTCGTCGATGTCGTCGGCGAGCGCGGGAGCCGAGCGGACGGTGCCGCGGGCCGCGAGCACCCGGGAGACCGACGACTCGGCGGCGGTGCCGTCGGGCAGCAGGGCCGGGGTGTCGACCGCGTTGTGGCGGGCGTAGACACCCGGCGAGGGAAGCGGGCCGGGGTGCTTGCCGTGGTCGCCGAAGTCGCGGATGCGCTGGGCGGCGAGGTCGGCCTGCGACGCCTTGGGCGTGAGGCGCTCGCGGTGGGCGAGCACCATCGCGCCGAGGGCGGCGGTGATCAGCAGGGCGCTGGTCGCCTCGAAGGCGAAGACGTACTTGCTGAAGAGGATGTTGGCGATGGCCGGGACGTTGCCGCCCTCGTTGGCCGAGTCGAGGCCGACGACCGTGCCCAGGGTGACCTGGCTGAGGCCGATGACCAGGACGGTGCCGAAGACCAGGCCGAGCACGATGGCCATGGCCCGCTGGCCGCGGATCGTCTCCACGGCCGAGTCGGCGGCGTCGACGCCGATCAGCATCATCACGAAGAGGAACAGCATCAAGATCGCGCCGGTGTAGACGATGATCTGCACCGCGAAGAGGAACGGCGCGTCCAGGACGGCGTACAGGAACGCCAGGCTGATCATCACCACGGCGAGCAGCAGCGCGGCGTGCACGGCCTTGCGGACGAACAGGATGCCCAGCGCGGCGGCCACCATGATCGGGGCGAGGATCCAGAAGGTCATGGTCGGGGTCCCCTCGAAGTTGTCGGACGGGGGAGCGAAGCGGAGGAGGACGAGAACTTCGTGGGGTGGCTCATCGCGTGGACCCCCTGTAGTAGTCGCCCTCGTCGTCGCCGAGGCGCATCGGGTGCGGGGGCTGCTCCATGCCGGGCAGCAGCGGGGCCAGCAGGTCGGACTTCTCGTAGATCAGGTCGGCGCGGTTGTTGTCGGCCAGCTCGTACTCGTTCGTCATCGTCAGCGCGCGGGTCGGGCACGCCTCGATGCAGAGCCCGCACAGGATGCAGCGCAGGTAGTTGATCTGGTAGACGCGGCCGTAGCGCTCACCGGGGCTGAACCGCTGGCTCTTGCCCTCGGCGTCGGGGGCGTCGCTGTTCGAGGCACCCTCGACGTAGATCGCGTCGGCGGGACAGGCCCACGCGCACAGCTCGCAGCCGATGCACTTCTCCAGGCCGTCAGGCCAGCGGTTGAGCTGGTGCCGGCCGTGGAAGCGGGGCGCCGTGGGGAGCTTCTCGAACGGGTACTGCTCGGTGACGACCTTCTTGAACATCGTCCGGAAGGTGACGCCGAACCCGGCGATCGGGTCCCAGAGGCTCTCCTTGATCCCCTTGGACTGCGAGGACTCACTCATGGTCAGGGTTCTCCTCCGCTGCAGCGGTGACGGTGGTGTGGCCCCCGGAAGAGGCGGCGAACGTCAGCGGCGCGGCCGCACCGCGTACGGCACCACCGGCGGGCATCGGCGGCACGGGGAAGCCGCCGGCGAACGCGTCGTGCGGCTCGTCGCTCGCCTCGACCTCGGTGTCGTCGCTCTTCTCGCCGACGAACATCAGCGCGACGGTGAGGACGAGCAGGACGGCGATCGCAGCCACGAGGTAGGTGCGGTTGATGTTGCCCTCGAGCGAGATCACCCGGATGGTCGCCACGGCCACGATCCAGGCCAGCGAGACCGGGATCAGGACCTTCCAGCCCAGGGCCATGAACTGGTCGTAGCGCATGCGGGGCAGCGAGCCGCGCAGCCAGACGAACAGGAAGACGAAGATGAAGACCTTGCCGAAGAACCACAGGAGCGGCCAGTAGCCGCTGTTGGCGCCGTCCCAGACGTTCTCGATGCCCCACGGTGCGGCCCAGCCGCCGAGGAACAGCGTGGTGGCGATGGCCGACACGGTGGCGAGGTTGATGTATTCAGCCAGGAAGAACAGCGCGAACTTCAGGCTGGAGTATTCCGTGTGGAAGCCGCCGACCAGCTCGCCCTCGGCCTCGGGGAGGTCGAAGGGCGCACGGTTGGTCTCGCCGACCATCGAGATCACGTAGATCACGAACGACGGCAGCAGGATCAGGCCGAACCACAGCTTGTCCTGCGCGGCCACGATCTCCGAGGTCGACATCGAGCCGGCGTAGAGGAAGACCGCGACGAGCGCGAGGCCCATCGCGACCTCGTAGGAGATCATCTGCGCGCTCGAGCGCAGGCCGCCGAGCAGGGAGTACGTCGACCCGGACGACCAGCCGCCGAGCACGATGCCGTAGATGCCGATCGAGGCGATCGCCATCACGAAGAGCACGGCGACCGGCATGTCGGTCAGCTGGAGCGGGGTGCGGTGGCCGAAGAAGTTGACCTCGGGACCAAACGGGATGACCGCCCACGTGATGAAGGCGGGCACGGTCGCGATGACCGGCGCGATCAGGAAGACGACCTTGTCGGCCGCCTTGGGGATGATGTCCTCCTTCAGCGCCAGCTTCACGCCGTCGGCCAGCGACTGCAGCAGGCCGAAGGGGCCGTGCACGTTGGGGCCGACGCGGTGCTGCATCCGGGCCACGACGCGACGCTCGAACCAGATGTTGAAGAGCGTCAGCAGGACCAGGATCACGAAGATGAACAGCGCCTTGAGCGCGATCACCCACCACGGGTCCTGCCCGAACTGGGACAGGCTCGCGTCGGGCAGGTCGGCGGCCAGCACCGTCGCCGGTTGAGTCGACAGCGCAGCGAGCGAGTCGAAACCAAGACCGATCATCGAGAGGCTCCCTTCACGGTCACCGGGCTGCCGGGTGAGGCGAGCTCGGCCAGGACGCCGCGACCGAAGGACCGGGCCGGGACCCAGACCACGTCGTCGGGCAGGTCGGCGACCTCGACGGGCAGCGTGACGCTGCCACGGTCACCGGTGACGGTCACCTCGACGTCGCCGTCGACCAGCCCGAACACCGCGTCGTACGACGCCTGGCTCAGGCGGGCGACCGGGCGGCGGGCGGTGGCACGCAGGTGCGCCTCGCCGTCCTGCATCGAGCCGAGGTCGATCAGCTGCTTCCAGGTGGCCAGGGCCATCGAGCCCGCCTTGGCCTTCGCCTTGGACGCACGCGGCGCCTTGCCGGCGTCGAGCGCGGGACGCGCGCCGTCCCACGGACCGAGCGCCTCCATCTCGGCGCGCACCTCGGTCACCGTGCGGAAGCCGAGCGGGCGGCCGAGCTCCTCGGCGATGCCGGCGAGGATGCGCAGGTCGGGCAGCGACGAGGGGTTGGTGAAGACCGCCTCGAACGAGCGGGGACGACCGTCCCAGGTCACGAACGTGCCGGCCTTGTCGGTCACCGGGGCGACCGGGAGCACGACGTCGGCGACCCGGGTCACGTCGCTCTCGCGCAGCTCGAGGCTGACCACGAAGCCGGCCGCGTCGAGGGCGGCGCGGAAGGCGGCAGGGTCGCTGGTGTCGTCGGGGTCGACGCCGCCGACCACGACGGCGCCGAGGTCACTCTTGGCGAGGGCGGCGACGACGGCGTTGCCGTCACGACCGGCCTTGGCGGGCAGGGCCTCGACACCCCAGGCGGCGGCCACGTCGACCCGGGCCGAGGCCTCGGTCACCGGACGACCGCCGGGAAGCAGGGTCGGAAGGGCGCCGGCCTCGACCGCACCGCGGTCACCGGCACGGCGCGGCACCCAGGCCAGCCGGGCGCCGGTGGTCGCGGCCAGCTCGGCCGCGGCGGACAGGGCGCCATGGGTGCCGGCGAGGCGCTCGCCGACGAGGATGACCGCATCCTTGGTGACGCCGTGCTCGGCGTCCTTCAGCGAGCCGATGACCTCGACCTCGGTGCCCGGCGCTGCCGGGACCAGGCGGCCCTTCATCTTGCGCAGGCCGCGCGAGGAGTACGGCGCCACCGACACGACCTGCGTCCGGCCGCGTCGGGCGGCCTTGCGCAGGCGCAGGAAGATCGTCGCCGCCTCGTCCTCGGGCTCGAGGCCGAGGAGGACCACGACAGGCGCGGCCTCGAGGTCGGCGTAGGTCACGTCACCCGACAGCGCGACGTGCGAGGCCAGGAAGCTGGCCTCCTCGGCGCTGTGCGGACGGGCGCGGAAGTCGATGTCGTTGGTGTCGAGCGCGACCCGGGCGAACTTGGCGTACGCGTAGGCGTCCTCGGCGGTCAGCCGACCACCGGTCAGCACCGCAGCGGCGCCGGCCTCGCGCAGCCCGCGGGCCGCGACGGCGAAGGCCTCGGGCCACGACGCCGGCCGGAGCTCACCCCGTTCACCGTCGGGCAGAGTCTCGCGGATCTGCGGGTAGGTGATCCGGTCCTCGACCTGCGCGTAGCGGAACGCGAATCGGTCCTTGTCGCTGATCCACTCCTCGTTGACCTCGGGGTCGTTGCCGGAGAGGCGACGCATCACCTTGCCGCGGCGGTGGTCGACGCGGATCGCGGCGCCGCAGGCGTCGTGCTCGGCCACACCGGGCGTCGAGACGAGGTCGAAGGGGCGCGAGCGGAAGCGGTAGTCGGCCGAGGTCAGCGCGCCGACCGGGCAGATCTGGATCGCGTTGCCGGAGAAGTAGCTCTCGTAGGGCTCGCGCTCGTAGATCGCGACCTGCTGCAGCGCACCGCGCTCGGCGAGGGCGATGAACGGGTCGCCCGCGACCTGCTCGGAGAAGCGGGTGCAGCGCGCGCAGAGCACGCAGCGCTCGCGGTCGAGGAGCACCTGCGCGGAGATGTTGATCGGCTTGGGGAAGGTGCGCTTGACGCCACCCGACCCGGCGAAGCGGCTCTCGCCGCGGCCGTTGCTCATCGCCTGGTTCTGCAGGGGGCACTCGCCGCCCTTGTCGCAGACGGGGCAGTCGAGCGGGTGGTTGATCAGCAGGAACTCCATGACGCCCTGCTGGGCCTTGTCGGCCACCTCGCTGGTCGCCTGGGTGTTCACGACCATGCCCTCGGCGACCGGCAGCGTGCACGAGGCCTGCGGCTTGGGGAAGCCCCGGCCGTTGCCGGCGTCGGGGATGTCGACGAGGCACTGGCGGCAGGCGCCGACCGGGTCGAGCAGCGGGTGGTCGCAGAAGCGCGGGATCTGTACGCCGACCTGCTCGGCGGCGCGGATGACCAGCGTGTCCTTGGGGACGCTGACCTGGACGCCGTCGATGGTGAGCGTGACCAGGTCGGTCTTCTCGGGGGTTGTCGTCATGCGTCGGCTCCCACCGGGGCGAAGACTGTCGAGGCGGCCGGGTCGAACGGGCAGCCGCCGTGGGTCAGGTGCGCGAGGTATTCATCGCGGAAGTGCTTGATCGAGCTGGAGATCGGGCTGGTGGCACCGTCGCCGAGCGCGCAGAACGAGCGGCCCAGGATGTTGTCGCACTGGTCGAGCAGCAGGTCGAGGTCCTCCTCGCTGCCCTGCCCCTTCTCCAGCCGCGCCAGGGTCTGGGTGAGCCACCACGTGCCCTCGCGGCACGGGGTGCACTTGCCGCAGGACTCGTGCTTGTAGAACTCGGTCCAGCGCAGCACCGCGCGCACCACGCAGGTGGTCTCGTCGAAGAGCTGCAGCGCACGCGTGCCGAGCATCGAGCCGGCCGCGCCGACGGACTCGAAGTCCAGCGGCACGTCGAGGTGCTCGGGGGTCAGCAGCGGGGTGCTGGAGCCGCCGGGGGTCCAGAACTTCAGCTCGTGGCCCTCGCGGATGCCGCCGGCGAGGTCGATGAGCTGGCGCAGCGTGATGCCCAGCGGGGCTTCGTACTGGCCGGGGTTCGTCACGTGGCCGGAGAGGCTGAAGATGCCGAAGCCCTGCGACTTCTCGGTGCCCATCGAGGCGAACCAGGGGGCGCCGTTGACGATGATGCTCGGCACCGAGGCGATCGACTCGACGTTGTTGATCACCGTCGGGCTGGCGTAGAGGCCGGCGACCGCCGGGAAAGGCGGGCGCAGGCGCGGCTGGCCGCGACGGCCCTCGAGGCCTTCGAGCAGCGCGGTCTCCTCGCCACAGATGTAGGCGCCGGCGCCGGCGTGCACGACCAGGTCGAGGTCGTAGCCCGAGTCGTGGATGTTCTTGCCGAGGTGGCCGGCCAGGTAGGCCTCCTGGACCGCGCGCTGCAGGCGGCGGACCACGTGCAGGACCTCGCCGCGGACGTAGATGAACGCCGTGTTCGCCCGGATGGCGTACGACGCCACGATGACGCCCTCGACCAGCGTGTGCGGGCTGGCCATCATCAGCGGGATGTCCTTGCAGGTGCCCGGCTCGGACTCGTCGGCGTTGACGACGAGGTACTTCGGGCGCGGGTTGTCCTGCGGGATGAAGCCCCACTTCATGCCGGTGGGGAAGCCGGCGCCGCCGCGGCCGCGCAGGCCGGACTCCTTGACGGCGTTGATCACGTCGTCGGGCGCCATCGCGAAGGCCTTGTCGAGGGCGGCGTAGCCCCCGCGCTCCTCGTAGGACGCGAGGGTCCAGGCGCGATCGGCGTCCCAGTTGTCGGTCAGGACCGGGGTCAGCGTGTCGGTCACTTCTTCTCCCCCTCCGGAGCCGTCCAGCCCTGCTCACGCGCGATCTTCAGGCCGACCAGCGAGGCCGGTCCGGCCGTCGGGCCCTCGTCGGCGCGGTCGTCGGGGAAGCCGGCGAGCACGCGCTCGGCCTCGCGCCACGTGCACAACCGGGGGCCACGGGTGGAGTGGACCTCCTTGCCGGCGCGGAGGTCGTCGACGACCTGGACCGCGGACTCGGGGGTCTGGTTGTCCATGAACTCCCAGTTGACCATCATCACCGGGGCGTAGTCGCAGGCCGCGTTGCACTCGACGTGCTCGAGGGTGATCGAGCCGTCCTCGGTCGTCTCGTCGTTGCCGACGTCGAGGTGCTCCTTGAGCCGCTCGAAGATCAGGTCGCCGCCCATCACCGCGCAGAGCGTGTTGGTGCAGACGCCGACGTGGTAGTCGCCGACCGGCTTGCGCTTGTACATCGTGTAGAACGTCGCGACGCCGTTGACCTCGGCCGCGCTGATCCCCAGGATCTCGGCGCACGCCTCGATGCCCTCGGGGGTGATCCGGCCCTCGGCCGCCTGCACGAGGTGCAGCATCGGCAGCAGGCCCGAGCGGGCCTCGGGGTAGCGGGCCGCGATCTCGCGCAGCTCGTCCCAGGTCTTCTGCTCCAAGCTCATCGGTCGACGCCTCCCATCACGGGGTCGATGGACGCGATCGCGACGATGACGTCGGCGACCATGCCGCCCTCGCTCATCACGCTCGTCGCCTGCAGGTTGGTGAACGACGGGTCGCGGAAGTGCGCGCGGAAGGGACGCGTACCGCCGTCGGAGACGACGTGGGCGCCGAGCTCGCCGCGCGGCGACTCGATCGGGACGTAGGCCTGGCCGGCCGGGACGCGGAAGCCCTCGGTCACCAGCTTGAAGTGGTGGATCAGCGCCTCCATCGACTCGCCCATGATGTGGCGGATGTGGTCGAGGCTGTTGCCCATGCCGTCGCTGCCGATGGCGAGCTGGCTGGGCCAGGCGATCTTCTTGTCACCGACCATCACGGGCGCACCCTCGAGGCCGGCGAGCCGGTCGGCGGCCTGCTCGACGATCTTCAGCGACTCCCACATCTCGTTGAGGCGGATGCGGAAGCGGCCGTAGGAGTCGCAGGTGTCCCAGGTCTGGACCTCGAAGTCGTAGTCCTCGTAGCCGCTGTAGGGCTGGGTCTTGCGCAGGTCCCAGGCGTAGCCGGTGGAGCGGAGCACCGGGCCGGTGAGGCCGAGCGCCAGGCAGCCGGCGAGGTCGAGGTGGCCGACGTCCTCGAGGCGACCCTTGAAGATCGGGTTCGCGTTGCAGAGGGCTGCGTATTCAGGGAGGCGCTTCTTCATCAGCGCGATGAAGTCGCGGATCTCGTCGAGGGCGCCGGGCGGCAGGTCCTGGGCGACACCGCCGGGGCGGATGAACGCGTGGTTCATCCGCAGGCCGGTGATGAGCTCGAACAGGTCGAGCACCAGCTCGCGCTCGCGGAAGCCGATCGTCATCACGGTGAGGGCGCCGATCTCCATGCCGCCGGTGGCGATGCAGACCAAGTGGGAGGAGATGCGGTTGAGCTCCATCAGCAGGACGCGCATCACCTCCGCCTTCTCCGGGATGTCGTCCTCGATGTCGAGCAGCCGCTCGACGCCCAGGACGTAGGCCATCTCGTTGTAGAACGGGGAGAGGTAGTCCATGCGGGTGCAGAAGGTCGTGCCCTGCACCCAGGAGCGGTACTCCATGTTCTTCTCGATGCCGGTGTGGAGGTAGCCGATGCCGCAGCGGGCCTCGGTGACCGTCTCGCCCTCGAGCTCGAGGATCAGGCGGAGCACGCCGTGGGTCGACGGGTGCTGCGGCCCCATGTTGACCACGACCCGCTCCTCGGCGGACTCGCCGATGCTCTGGGTGACCGAGTCCCAGTCCTGGCCGGTGACGGTGAAGACGCGGCCCTGGCTGGTGTCGCCGGGCGCTGCGTAGAAGTCCTGTTCGGTCGTCATGTCAGTTGTAGCTCCTGCGCTGGTCCGGCGGAGGGATGGAACCGCCCTTGTACTCGACGGGGATGCCGCCGAGCGGGTAGTCCTTGCGCTGCGGGTGGCCCGGCCAGTCGTCGGGCATGAGGACACGGGTGAGGGCCGGGTGGCCGTCGAAGACCAGCCCGAACATGTCGTAGGTCTCGCGCTCGTGCCAGTCGAGCGTCGGGTAGATGCTCACCAGGCTCGGGATGTGCGGGTCGGCGTCGGGCGCGGTGACCTCGACGCGGATGCGCCGGTTGTGGGTCATCGAGGTGAAGTGGTAGACGGCGTGCAGCTCGCGGCCGGCGTCGTCGGGGTAGTGGACGCCGCTGACGCCGGAGCAGAACTCGAAGCGCAGCGCCTCGTCGTCGCGCAGCATCTGCGCGACGAACGGCAGGTCCTCACGGCGTACGTGGAAGGTGATCTCGCCGCGGTGCACCACGACGCTCTCGAGGGCAGCGGTCAGGTCGGTCGAGCCGAGCCGGGCCTCGAGGGCGTCGGAGACCTCGTCGAACCAGCCGCCGTAGGGCTTGGCCGACGGGGCGGGGAAGACCTTTGCGCTGACGAGGCCGCCGTAGCCGGAGGTGTCGCCGGAGCCCTTGACGCCGAACATGCCGCGGCGCTCGCCGACCGCACGCACCTCGCCGGTGGGGGCGGGGACGTTCTCGGGCGACTGCTCGGGCGCCGGCTGCTCGACACCACTGCCGGTGCCGGTCTCGGCCTTGGCTGACTCGAGGTTGCGCTCCTCGGCGGGACGCGCGGACTGGTTCTTGTCCGACTTGTCGTCGGTCTTGTCGTCGCTCACCGCAGCAGGCCCTTCATCTCCGAGGTGGGCAGGGCGCGGAGCGCGTTGGTCTCGAGCTCGGCGATCTCGTTCGTGCGGTTGACGCCGAGCTTGGTGTGCTGGACCTGGTCGTGCAGCTTGAGGATCGCGTCGATCAGCATCTCCGGGCGCGGCGGGCAGCCGGGGAGGTACATGTCGACGGGCACGACGTGGTCGACGCCCTGCACGACGGCGTAGTTGTTGAACATGCCGCCCGACGAGGCGCAGACGCCCATCGCGAGGACCCACTTGGGCTCGGGCATCTGGTCGTAGATCTGGCGCAGGACCGGGGCCATCTTCTGGCTCACGCGGCCGGCCACGATCATCAGGTCGGCCTGGCGCGGGCTGGCGCGGAAGACCTCCATGCCGAAGCGCGCGAGGTCGTACTTCGGGGCGCCGGTCGTCATCATCTCGATGGCGCAGCAGGCCAGGCCGAAGGTCGCGGGCCAGAACGAGGCCTTGCGCATGTAGCCGGCGACGCCCTCGACCGTGGTGAGCAGGACGCCCGAAGGCAGCTTCTCCTCGAGACCCATGTCAGTCCCAGTCCAATCCGCCGCGGCGCCACACATAGGCGTACGCGACAAAGACAGTTGCGATGAAGAGGACCATCTCGACGAGGCCGAACAGGCGCATCGCGTCGAAGTGGACGGCCCACGGGTACAGGAAGATGATCTCGATGTCGAAGACGATGAAGAGCATCGCGGTGATGAAGTACTTCACCGGGAACCGGCCACCGCCGACCGGCTGGGGCGTCGGCTCGATGCCGCACTCGTAGGAGTCGAGCTTCGCCCGGTTGTAGCGCTTCGGGCCCACGAGCGCGCTCATGATCACGGAGAAGACCGCGAAGCCCGTTGCAATGAGTGCCAGCGCCAGGATCGGCGTGTAGAGCTCCATCGCTTCCCTTCCGGTGGACCTGCGCCCGAATCGGGTGGAGACAATGTGACCTTGTGAATGTCTTCACGAGTGGCGCGGGCCACAGTCTAGGACTCCGGTGCGGCGTGCGTCACGTCGGGGTCAGGACCACTGACACCCGGGCTGACCTGCGGATTTAGGCAATATCGACGTGCCCTAATTCCGGTGCGGGGTCGGTCAGGCGGTGGCGCGGTGGAGGGCGACGATGCCGCCGGTGAGGTTGCGCCACTCCGGGGCCTGCCAGCCCGCGGCGACCATCACCTCGGCCAGGCCGGCCTGGTCGGGCCAGGCCCGGATCGACTCGGCGAGGTAGACGTAGGCGTCGGCCGCGCTCGCGGTGACCGAGGCGATCCTCGGCAGCGCGCGCATGAAGCCGTCGAGGTAGACGGTGCGGAGTGCCCCGTTGGTCGGGCGGCTGAACTCGCACACGACCAGCCGCCCGCCGGGGCGGGTCACGCGGAGCATCTCCTTCAGCCCGGCGACCGGGTCGACGAAGTTGCGCAGCCCGTAGGAGATCGTCACTGCGTCGAAGGTGTCGTCGAGGAAGGGCAGGCGCGTGCCGTCGCCGGCCACGAACGGCAGCGAGGGCCGGTCCTTCTTCCCCTGCCGGAGCATCCCGACGGAGAAGTCGCACGGCACCGCGGTCGCGCCGCGGTCGAAGAACGGCTCGCTCGAGCAGCCGGTGCCGGCCGCGAGGTCGAGCACGAGGTCGCCGCGCTGCGGACCGACGGCGGCCACCATCGACCGGCGCCAGCTGCGCTGGATGCCGGCCGTCATGAGGTCGTTGGTCAGGTCGTAGCGCTTGGCCACGGTGTCGAACATGCGACGTACGTCGGTCGGTTGCTTGTCCAGGTCAGCGCGGGCCACGCGGCGAGCGTAGGCGTCCGCGGCCCGGAACGTGCAACGCGGGGGTGTCGTCGTGCGTCCATAGGATCACCACGCCGATTCCTGGGGGAAGGATCCCGATGTCACGCCGCACCCTTGCGCTCGTCCTCGCACTGCTCTGCACCCTGACCGGGCTCACGGGCGTCGCCACGGCGGGGTCCGCCTCGGCGGACACCTCGTCCCGCGCAGCCTTCTCACCGCTCCGGCTCGGCGACACCGGCTGGCGGGTCCGTGAGCTGCAGAGCCGGCTCCACCAGCTCGACCTGCACTCCGAGGTGGTCACCAGCCGCTTCGACCGGGAGACGCAGTCCGGGGTGGCCACGTTCCAGCGCCGCCGCGGGTGGTCCGCCGACGGCGTGGTCGACCAGCGCACGTGGCAGAAGGTCGTCGGTCTCACGACCGAGCCCACGGCCGAGGCGCTCCACAACGTCTACACGCCCGGGCGGCCGCTGCTGCAGCGCGGCGACAGCGGCATGTGGGTGCGCCAGGTGCAGGCCCGCCTCAAGCAGGTCCGCTGGTACGACGGCAAGGTCACCGGCCGCTTCGCCGGCGCGACCGTGACGGCCGTCGAGGGCTTCCAGGCGAAGCGGAAGATCCCGGTGACGGGCCAGGTCGACCGTCGTACTCTCACGCGGCTCAAGGACATGACCCGCGAGCCCACGAGGGCCGAGCTGTTCAACATCGTGCCGGCCGGGCCGGCGCTCGACCCGCGCTGCACGACGGGCCGCGCGATGTGCGTGGACAAGACGTCCCGCACGCTGCGCTGGGTGGTCGACGGCGTGGTGCTCAAGACCGTCGAGGTCCGCTTCGGCTCCGACGAGCTGCCGACGCGCGAGGGCGCCTTCGCGGTCTACCGGAAGTCGCGCGACCACGTGTCCAGCCTCTACGACACCTCGATGCCCTTCGCGATGTTCTTCTCCGGCGGGCAGGCCGTGCACTACTCCCCCGACTTCGCCGCCAACGGCTACAACGGCGCCTCGCACGGCTGTGTGAACGTGCGTGACCGCGCCACCGTCGAGTGGCTCTTCGACCAGGTCAGGATCGGCGACAAGGTGATCGTCTACCGATCCTGACCGGGGCCGACGGTGCTCAGATCTCGAGCTGGGTGGAGAGCGTGGCCAGCTTGTGGCGGGCCATGGCAAGGTTCGCGCGGCCCTTGTCGAGCACGAGGTAGATGAACAGGCCCGGGTGACCCTTGGGCAGGTTGATCAGGTGGTAGGCCTTGCCCAGCGTGATCAGGATGTCCTCGATGTGGTCGTCGAGGCCGAGGCTCTCCATGGTGCGCATCTTCGAGCGCACCACGTCGGTGTTGCCGGCGGCCGCGACGTCGAGGTTCAGGGCGGTGGCGTCACCGGCCTGGCCGAGCGCCATGCCCGACTGGTAGTCCACCAGCAGGGCGGCGACGGCGCCGTCGATGCCCACGGCCTCCTTGAGGATCACGTCAACGTTCGTCATGTCAGTTCCTTCTTGTTGTTCGTCCTGACCACCGCGGTCAGGAGGGTTCTGGGGCGTACGCCGCGAGCGGCGGCGCACGCTGAACGGAGAGCGTCGCTCCGTCATGAGGTGCCCTTGAGGGCCTGGGACATCAGCAGCCTGTCGAGGAACGACTCGCCGCCGAAGAGCGGGAGGGAGGGGAGGTTGAAGGCCGACGGGCCCGCCTCCTCCACGACCGGGTGGCGGTCGTTGTCGAACTGGAAGTCGCGCCCGGGCTCCTGCCGTGAACGACGAGGCAGGAGCGAGGCGTCGCCGACCAGCACCGGCGGCGGGACCGGCAGGTCCGCCGGGAGCAGGTCGACCGAGAACGACGGCACCGTGGCGCCGAGCTCGACGACGACGCGCTCGACCCGCTCCGCGAGCCCGCCCGCGACGACGTGCTCGAGGTGGCCGCCGAGCCAGGCGTGGAGCAGTGCGAGGTCGTTGCCCCTGGCGCGGCTGGAACGACGACGCAGCACCGAGGGCGCCGGCGAGCCGTTCAGGAACGCCTGCAGGCCCTCGGCCGCGTCGGCCGAGACCGCGAGCACGGTCGGGCCGAGGTCGCGCATCTCGGTGGCGAGGGCGGTGTCGTCCGGGAGGTGGCGCAGGGTGCAGCCCGAGGCCACGTGGGCCTGGCGCACCAGCTGGACGGTCGGGTCGGCCACGTCGCCCACCAGCACCACGACGGCGTCCGGCGCGAGGACGAGCCCCTCGTCGGCGACGCGGGCCAGCTCCGCACCCGCGCGCAGCAGCCGCGGGCCGGCCAGCGCCGGGTCGACGACCTGGTCGGCGCGGGAGACCGCGCCGGGGTCCATGGTGAGCCGCTCGGCGCCCAGCGCCAGCAGGCGCTCCCAGCCGCGTCCGCCCTCGAGGGCGAACATCTCGGCCGAGCGGAAGGTCAGCCCCTGGAGCCGACGCAGGTCCGCCTCCGCGCCTGCCACCACGAGGCGTACGTCGACGTGCGCGAGTTCGCGCGCCAGGTCCTCGCTCGTGGCGTGCGGCGAGACCTGCACGACGACGGCGCCGATCGCCTGGAGCGCGAGGTCGAGCTCGGGCCACGGGTGCCCGGCAGCGAGCAGCGACACGACCACCTGGTCGGCGCGCAGCCCGCTGCGCACCAGCCCGGCGCCGGCCCGCTCGACGGACTCGGCGACCTGGGCCCAGGTGCGGTACTCGCGCTCGGCACCGGGCTGCACGACGTACGCGATGTCGTCGCCGCGGGTGCGGGCGTGCTCCTGGATGGCGCGAAACTGCGACGGCAGCCCGACAGGGCCTCCGGCCGCGCTGCTGGGCAGCGCCTGTGCGCGGGTCACTGGGATGTAGGCCATCTGAGAACCCCCTTTCGCGGCCGGAATCAGTTGAGGGCTCAATCGTTTCGCGAGCCCGGGTTCGCGTCCGGGTTGTTACCGCCCTGTTGATGTGACTTGGTGGATTCCTGTGGTACGTCCCAAGGGGTGGGACGCCCGTCACATCGGGGGTTCCGCGGGTGGCTAGGAGCCGGACAGGCTGAAGGCCGAGTCAAGCCCGTTGCGCCCCCCGCGACGTGGCAGCATCGTGTCCGGGAGCTCGACGGTGGGTGCCGTCGGGACGGCGACCACCGAGTGCTCGCGGGCCAGGTCGAGCTTGACCGCGGGGTGGTGCGCGATGCGCCCGATCTTGAAGCCGAAGGTCTTCGCCAGTCCGCTGATGGTGCGGTTCACGCGGGTGTCGAGGACGAGGACGCGCACGCGGCCGCCCCACCACGGCGCGAGCGCCGAGACGGCCTCCGCCAGCTTCTTGGTCTTGGAGGTCAGCCGCGCCTCGGCGACCCGGGCCGAGGTGGCCTCCAGGACCTCCTGCGGCGTCTCGTGCCAGGGCTTGCCGTCGACACGGCCGGCGACCATCAGGTCCTCGAGGACCCGGGCGGCGACGTGGTCGAGCAGCACGTGCGTGGGCGAGAACAGGGCCAGCGCCGCCTCCAGCAGCTCGGGCCGCTCCACCCACACGAGCTGGCAGCCCGACGTGAGGTGGGCGTCGCGCACGACGGTGGTGAACCGGTCGGTGGCCTCGCCGGTGAGCAGCACGACGTCGTCGGCGACCAGGTCGGACAGCGTGCCGGACGACTCGGGGCGGAACAGCCACGCCTGGGACTTCTCGCGCGGCAGGCCGAGCACGGCGCTGGACGGAGCGCCGGCCCGCACGGTGTCGACCCAGCGCAGGATGTCGGGCTGCCGCTTGCGGCGGTCGAGCCCCATGCCGCGCAGGCGCTCCCACGAGCGGTCGTCGCACTCGAAGAGCTGGGCGTCCATCAGTCCCGCGCGGCGCAGGAGCGCCAGGCGGCTCTCGTGGTCGACGATGACGAGGCGGACCTCGATCTCGTCGAGGAGCCGGCCCACCTCGCTCGGGTCCATGTGGTCGGGGAGCAGGAGGGGCACGGCCCCGGCCACCCGCGTGGCGAGCTCGAGCTCGAGCTGGCGGATGCCGGTGGGAACGCGGATCACCACGACCTGGCCGGGGTTCACGCCCGCCTCGATCATCCCGGCGGCGCCGTCGATGACCCGGCGGTAGAGCTCGTTCCACGTCAGCGACACCCACGCCTGGCCCTGCTGCTCGGCCACCGCGACCTCGAGGGCGCGGTTGCGCGCGTGACGCTCCAGGCGCACGAGAGGCGATTCCTGAACAGACACTTGCGGGCTCCTCCGGATGTCGTGTACCGCCGCAACCTAGGTGATCCACGTCGCTCCTGTTCGCGGATTGCCGATGTTGTTCACGAGCGCTGGATCGCGCGGCGTACGCTCTCCCCTCGTGACGATCCCCGCGTCCGCCTCCACCCCGCCGCTCGTCGTGCGCACCGTCCCGGTGGACCTGGCCGAACTCCCCCTCCTCGACCTGCTGCCCGAGCAGCAGCCCGTCAGCTGGCTGCGCCGCGGCGAGGGCCTCGTCGGCTGGGGCGTCGCGGCCCGTCTCGACACGTCGGGACCGACGCGCTTCAGTGACGCGGTCAAGTGGTGGGCCGAGACCGTCGCCCGCGCCGAGGTCGACGACCGCGTCGGCGAGCCGGGCACCGGCCTCGTCAGCTTCGGGGCGTTCGCCTTCGCCGACGAGCCGGGCGACTCGGTGCTGGTGATCCCGCAGGTCGTGGTCGGCCGGCGCGGCGACCGCACGTGGCTGACCACCGTCTCGGTCGACGCGCCCGCGCTCGAGCCGGCGACCGCTCCCCGGCCCCCGGTCGGCCTCACCTTCTCCGACGGCGCCCGCAACGGCGAGGAGTGGATGTCCGTCGTCGCCGAGGCCGTCTCCCGGATCTCCGCCGGCGACCTGGAGAAGGTCGTGCTGGCGCGCGACCTCATCGCGACCACCGACGAGCCGCTCGACGTCCGCTGGCCGCTGCGCCGCCTCGCCGAGCACTACGAGATGTGCTGGACCTTCCACGTCGATGGCCTCTTCGGCGCGACGCCCGAGATGCTGGTGCGGCGCGAGCGCGGCCTGGTCACCTCACGCGTGCTGGCGGGCACGATCCGTCGTACGGGCGACGACGAGCGCGACCTCGCCCTCGCCGCCACGCTCGCCCGGTCGTCGAAGGACCTCGAGGAGCACGAGTACGCCGTCCGCTCGGTCGCCGACGCGCTCGAGCCGCACTGCTCGTCAATGAACGTCCCAGAGGCGCCGTTCGTGCTGCACCTGCCCAACGTGATGCACCTGGCCACCGACGTCAACGGCGTCGTCCACGACGTCGCCACCTCCCTCCAGCTGGCCGAGTCGCTGCACCCCTCGGCCGCCGTGGGCGGCACCCCGACTCCCGCCGCCACCCGACTGATCGACGAGATCGAGGGCATGCCCCGCGACCGGTACGCCGGCCCCGTCGGGTGGATGGACGCCTCGGGCGACGGCGAGTGGGGCATCGCGCTCCGCTCGGCGATGGTCACCGAGAGCGGTGTGCGCCTCTTCGCCGGCTGCGGCATCGTCGCCAGCTCCGACCCCGAGGCCGAGCTGGCCGAGTCGCAGGCGAAGTTCGTGCCGGTGCGCGACGCGCTCGAGGCGGGCTGAGTCTCGATACGCTCGCTACTCGACCACCGAGTGGTTCAGAGGTCCTCGCCGGGCTGCCGGCGCTCGAAGCCGACCCCGTCGGGCAGCAGGTTGGCCATGTGTGCGGCGACCATGTCGAGCCCGATGTCGCTGTAGACGCGGTCGTGGATCGCGAGCGCGGTGGGCGCGGCCACCTCGCGGACGAAGTCGACCGCCTCGGAGACCTTCAGCCACGGGGCGCTGACCGGGGCGCACAGCACGTCGACGGCCCGCGGGGGCACCGTGAGCGAGTCGCCGGGGTGGTAGAGGCTGCGGCCGCCGGCCTCGAGGAGGTAGCCGGAGTTGTCGAATCGGTCGTAGTCGGGGTGGATCACCGCGTGCTTCTCGCCGACGACCTCGACGGAGACGCCCGCGACCTCCAGCCGGTCGCCGGGACCCACGACGGTGACGCGCTCGGCCACCTCGGGCGCCTCCTCGCGCAGTCGGCGCTCCACGGCCGCGATCGTCCAGATCGGCGCGTCGCCACCGCGGAGGTGGTCGGGGTGCACGTGGTCGGCGTGCTCGTGGGTGATCAGCACGGCGTCGGCCCCGTCGAGCGCACTCGCGTCGGTGAACACCCCCGGATCGAGCACCAGGACCCGTCCGTCCGCCTCGATCCGCACGCAGGCATGGCCGAACTTGGTGATGCGCATGTCACCAGACTATGCCGCCGAAAATGCCTGTCGAATGCGTGACGCGTGGTGCGCGCGGTTATGGTGGGCCCGCCTCCGACGGGTGGAGTGCCCTGGGGGAAAGCAAACCGCACCCGACTCGAAAGAGAGTTCTCATGTCCGCACGCCGCGTGATCGCAGGCAGCGTCGCCGCGCTGCTCCTGCCGGCGTCAATGCTTCTGATGACCGAGTCCGGTTCTGCCACTGACTCCACGGCTCCGGCCGCGTCGACGTCCGTGCGCCAGAAGGCCGGCCAGAAGATCTCGCTGGAGGTGCTGCCCCAGATCGTCCAGCAGGGCCGCCGCCCCGCCAGCGCCAACAGCGCCAAGGCCGCCGTCACCGCCACCATCAAGCCCGTGAAGGTCGGCCGCAAGGTCGTCCTCGAGCAGCTCAACGGCTCGTCGTGGAAGAAGGTCGGCAAGGCCAAGCAGGAGAAGTCCGGCCGCGCCTACTTCTCCGCCGTGGTCTCCAAGGGGGGCCAGGCGCTCACCTACCGCGTGACCGCCGAGAAGTACAAGGGACTCAAGAAGGTCACCAGCTCGACGGCTGACACCAGCCGTTGGCTCACGCCGACCTTCTCCGACGAGTTCTCCGGCAGCACGCTGTCGCCGTACTGGAGCATGCGCGGCCAGGACTACGAGCCCACGAGCAAGCGCTACTGCTCCAAGGGCGACCCGTCGGCCGTCAAGGTCGGCGGCGGAACCCTGCGCCTGTCCGTGATCAAGGACAAGACGCGCTCGGGCAAGTGCCTGGCGAAGTCGCGCAAGGAGAAGAAGAAGATCTCCTACCGCCTCAACGGCCACGTCGGCACCCGCGACGCCTTCACCTTCCGCTACGGCGTCGCTGCCGCCCGCATCAAGATGCACAAGATGCAGGGCCAGCACTCGAGCTTCTGGCTGCAGCCCGTCGGTGAGAACCACCCCGGCAGCGACGGCCACGAGATCGACGTCATCGAGTACTTCGGTGACAAGCACCCGCAGGGCGGCCTCACCAGCTTCATCCACTGGTACAAGGGCCAGCGCCTGATCAAGACCGGTTCCTGGATCAAGAACTCGACCACCTACCTGAAGAACAAGAAGGACGGCTGGTCGAAGAACTACCACGTGTTCTCGGTCCAGTGGACGCCCAAGTCGATCGCGATGTACATCGACGGCAAGGAGACCTGGCGCACCTCGGCCCGCGTGTCGAAGGCCCAGCAGTACCTCATCCTCAGCCTCCTCGCCTCGGACTACGAGGCGCTGGAGATGAAGGACTCCAAGCTGCCGCAGAGCATGTACGTCGACTGGGTGCGCGTGTGGGAGACCCCGGTCTCCTGACCCGCACCGGCTAGACACCACGATCCGCGCGTTGGCCCCTCAGGGGGCCAGCGCGCGGATTCTTTTGTCGAGGTCGCCGCGGTTGTCGCGGCGCACCCGGGCCTCGACGACCTCGATGCCGCCGTTGGGCGACGACAGCGCGTGCTCGAGCTCCGGCAGGCTGGTGACCCGCAGGTGCGGCACCCGGAACGCCGCGCACAGGCTGGCGAGGTCGACGCCGTGCGGGGTGCCGAAGAGCGTGTCGAAGCGGTCGGCGTGCTCCGGCGCCCCTTGCTCGAGGGTCGCGAAGATCGAGCCGCCGTCGTCGTTGACCACCACGATCGTGAGGTCGGGCCGCTCCTCGCGGGGGCCGACCACCAGTCCGGTGGTGTCGTGCAGGAAGGTCACGTCGCCCATCAGCGCGATCGCCCGCGACGACTGGGGCCGGCCGAGCGCGGCGCCGATGGCGGAGCTGATGGTCCCGTCGATGCCGGCCAGGCCGCGGTTGGCGATCACCTTGCGCCGCCCGCCCACCTCGTATTGGGCGACCATGAGGTCGAGGTCGCGGACCGGGTTGGAGGCGCCGACGAACAGCAGCCCGCGCCGCGGCAGCGCCCGGCTCACCGCCCCCGCCACCTCGTACGGCGTCAGGTCGGGCTCGGCCGCGAGCAGGGCGTCGAGGTCGCGCGAGACGCGCCGGTCGGCCGTGCGCCACTCCTCGGCCCAGGCGGGGTCGTCCGGCCCGCTGACGTCGACCTGGTCGACCTCGCGCGCGACGGTGAACGGACGCTCGGGCCACATGCCCCGGGGCCGTGCGGAGACCACCTCGACGTCGTCGCGGGCCAGCAGGCGGGAGACAGGCCGCGACAGCGTCGGGTGGCCGAAGACCACCACCCGCTCGACGCGGCTGCCGAGCTCGCCGGCGAGGAGCAGGCGGTAGGTGCGGACCACGCCGTCCCCGGTGCGGCAGCCGCTGGACGGCTCGGCCAGGAGCGGCCAGCCGGCCTTCTCCGCGAGCACGCGGGCAGGTGGCCCGGCGTCGTCCCCGGCGACCACCACGGTGCGCGGACCGCGGTCGAGGACGAGGCGCTCCATCGCCTCACCGACGGCCGGCACCGCCCACGTCGGCGCCTCGCCGACGACCCAGCCGCCGTCGTCGGGCAGGAGCGGCTCGTCGAGCTGGAGGTTGAGGTGGACCGGACGTCGCCCGTCGTGCGTCCGCAGGAAACCGAGCAGCTCGTCGAGGTCGGCGGCCGCGACGTCGAGCGTCGGGGCGAAGGTGCCGAAGATGCCGTCCTGGTCGGTGGTCTGGTTGGCGCCGGTCCCCCGCAGCCGGGCGGGCCGGTCGGCGGTCACCACGACCAGCGGAACCCCGGCGTGGGCCGCCTCGACGACTGCGGGCAGCAGGTTGGCCACGGCCGTGCCCGACGTGCAGGTGACGGCCGCGGCGCGCCCGCTGACCTTCGCCAGGCCGAGCGCGAGGAAGGCGGCCGTGCGCTCGTCGATGCGGGTGTGCAGCCGGAGGCCCGGCTCGGTCGGCGTGCTCGGTCGCTGGGCGTCGTACAGCGCGAAGGAGAGCGGTGCGTTGCGCGACCCGGGGGCGACGACGACCTCGCGGACGCCGGCGCCGCGGAGGGCCGTGACGGCGGTGCGGGCGAGCTCGGTCGACGGGTTGGTCACGAGGAGCGATCCTGCCGTACGTCCTCGAACCGGCGGGCCCAGTGGTCCACCCGGCCCGGGGCGGCGGTGAGCCGGGCGAGGGCGCCCTCGTCGACGTCGGGGCGCACCACCGGAAGCATGCCGTCGACGGGCAGCATCGGCTCGGCGACCACGTCGTCGGTGAGCAGCTGGACGGTGGCCAGCCCGCAGGCGTGCGGCAGCTCGGGCAGGGCCGCGGCGAGGGCGACGCCTGCGGCGATCCCGACGCTCGACTCGACCGCGCTCGACACCACCACGGGCAGCCCGATGTCCTCGGCGATGCGCAGGCACGCGCGCACCCCGCTGAGCGGCTGGACCTTGAGAACCGCGATGTCGGCCGCCTCGAGGTCTCGCACGCGGTAGGGGTCCTCGGCCCGGCGGATCGACTCGTCGGCGGCGATCGGGACGTCGACCCGGCGTCGTACGACGGCGAGGTCCTCGACGTCCATCACCGGCTGCTCGACGTACTCCAGGCCGCCGGCGGCGCGGTCGAGGGTGGCGATGGCGGCGACCGCTTCGTCCACGTCCCACGCACCGTTCGCGTCGATCCGGACCAGCCCGTCGGGGCCGATCGCGTCGCGCACCGCCTCGAGGCGGGCGACGTCGTCGGCGAGGGTCTGCCCGCGCTCGGCGACCTTGACCTTGGCGGTGCGGCACCCGCCGGCGCGCACGATGTCGTGGGCACGCTGGGGATCCGTCGCGGGCACGGTGACGTTGACCGGCACCCGGTCGCGCAGCGGCTCGGGCCAGCCGAGGTCGGCCGCCTCGCGGGCGCAGGCCAGCCAGGGTCGGGCGACCACGTCGTCGTACTCCAGGAAGGGCGACCACTCGCCCCAGCCGGCGTCGCCGCGCAGCAGCACGCCCTCACGCACCGTGATGCCGCGGAACCGGGTGCGGAGCGGGATCGAGAAGACGTGCATCACAGCGCCGCCCGGAGGGCCTGCTGGTCGACCTTGCCGTTGCGCAGCCGCGGCAGCTCCTCGACCCACACGAAGCGGCTCGGCGCCCACGAGCGCGGGTGGACCGTCGCGACCCAGTCGCGCAGCTCGGGGTCGGGCGCGGTGCCGACCAGGACGGCCACGACCCGCTGCCCCCACTCGGCGTCGGGCACGCCGACCACCTCGGCGTCGTCGACGAGCGGGTGCGCGCGCAGCCGCTCGGCCACTGCGGGGACGGCGATCTTCACGCCTCCGCTGATCACCACGTCGTCGATGCGGCCGGTGATCCGCAGCCGGCCGGTCTCGTCGAGGGCCCCGGTGTCGGAGGTGAGGAACCAGCCGTCGACGAGGCACTCCGCGGTGAGCCCGGGGTCGGCGTCGTAGTGGCTGAACAGGGTCGGCCCGCCGATGCGGACCCGGCCGGTGTCGTCGATCGCCAACTGCACGCCGTCGAGCGCCCGGCCGTCGTAGACGCACCCGCCGGCGGTCTCGGACGAGCCGTAGGTGACGACGACGCGGATGCCCTCCCGCTCGGCGCGGGCGCGCAGCCGGGCGTCGAGCCCGCCGCCGCCGACCAGGACGGTGTGCATGCCCGCGAGGGCGGCGATCTGGACGGGGTCGTCGAGGATCCGGTGCAGCTGCGTCGGCACCAGCGAGACGAAGGTGTCGGTCCCCTGCCCCGCGGAGGCGCGCGCGATCGCGAGGCCGTCGACGACGACGGGCGCGTGGCCGGCGAGGAGCGAGCGGACGACCACCTGCACCCCGGCGACGTACGACGACGGCAGCGCGAGGAGCCAGCGGCCCGAGCCCTGCAGCCGGCGTGCGGAGGCCTCGGCGCTGGCGACCACCGCGTCACGCTGCAGCACCACGCCCTTCGGCTTGCCGGTGGACCCCGAGGTCTCGATCAGCAGGGGCGCCGGATCGTCGGCCTCCAGCCACTGCCCGAGCTGCCGGATCGCGACCGCGGGTTCGTCGGAGGGCCGCAGGAAACTCACGCGACCCACGCTATCCGTTCTGCCACGATGGGCTGCGATGGAGGAGACGGACGAGCAGGCGGGGCCTCGCGCAGAGCCGCGGCCCAGCTGGTTCCAGCGGCAGCTGCCGCCGAGCCCGCTCGCCCGGTCGCTGTCGGTGCAGTCGATCCTCTTCGCGATCGGCGAGGGCACCTTCATCACCGGCTCGGCGGTCTTCTTCACCCAGATCGTCGGGCTGTCCGCCGCGCAGGTCGGCATCGGCCTCACCGTCGCCGGCGTGGCGTCCTTCTTCTTCGCCGTGCCCGCAGGCAAGCTCGCCGACAAGGTCGGCACGAAGCGGATCTGGGCGATCGGCGCCGGGTGCACCGCGCTGCTCTACCTCGTCTGGCCGCTCATCCACGGCTTCGCGGCCTTCCTCGTGATGATGGTGCTGCTCGAGGTGGTCAGCCAGGCCGGCTGGAGCGGCCGCGGCGCCTACACGATCGACATCTTCACGCGCGAGGAGCGGGTGCAGTCGCAGGCCTTCATGCGGGCCGCGCTCAACATCGGCTTCACCCTCGGCGCGCTCATCGGGGGCCTGGCGCTGGCGACCAACAGCGACGCCGTGGTGCGGGCCGTGCCGATCCTCACCGCCGTGGTCCTGATGGCCAACACCTTCTGGATCACCCGGCTGCCCGACCCGCCGGCCCGGGAGCCGGTCGCCGCGGAGGAGGCGGTGATCAAGCCCGCCGCCCTGAAGAACCGCGCGTTCCTCGCCCTGATGACCGGCGACGGGGTGCTCGGCACCAACCAGGTGCTGCTCAACATCGTGATCCCGCTCTGGCTGGTCGAGGAGACCGACGCCCCGCGGGTGCTGCTCGCCTGGTTGTTCGGCACCAACACGGTGATGGCGGTGCTGCTGCAGGTGGCCGCCGCGCGCGGGGTCGACTCCGTCGCGCGGTCGCTGCGGGCGTCGTACATCTCTGCGGGGTTCTTCGTGCTCTCCTGCGCCATCGTGCTGGTCACCCACGACACGATCGGCTGGCTGACGATCTTCCTGGTCTGGCTCGGCCACGTCACCGTGACGGGCGCGGAGCTTTTCCAGTCCGCCGGTCACTGGGGCTTCATGTCCGAGCTGACCGACGCCGACCAGCGCGCGGAGTACCAGGGCGCCGCCCACATCGGCGGCACCCTCGGCTCCGTCTGGGCACCGGCCCTCTTCACGTTCCTCGCGATGGAGCACGGCGCCCTCGGCTGGGTGACCATCGCGTCGATCTGCGTGGTCGCGACGCTGACCATGGGCCCCTCGGCCCGCGCCGCCGAGCGCTATCTCGCGCGCCACGGCTCGGCGGCCTGAGGCTCCACCCGCGCCGTAGGCTCGCCGGCATGACTGCGTACTGGATCACCACCTACAAGGCCGTGCACGACCCCGAGAAGGTCGCGGCGTACGCCGTCCTCGCCGCGCCGGCGCTGACCGGGGCGGGCGGCCGCTTCCTGGTGCGCGGCCTGCCCGAGGCGACCTTCGAGAAGGGCGAGGCGACCCGCACCGTCGTCATCGAGTTCCCGTCCGTCGAGGCGGCCGTCGCTGCGCACGACAGCGAGGCCTACCAGGAGGCGCTCCGCGCGCTCGACGGTGGCGCCGACCGCGACATGCGCGTCGTCCCCGGCGCGTAGGGGCCTCGCCATGAGCAACGACTGGCGCGCGCAGGTCGTCGACGACATCCGGTCGATGGTCGAGGAGGCCGTCCCCGAGGTCGTCGAGGAGGCCAAGTGGCGCAAGGCCTCCAACCCCGACGGCGTCCCGACCTTCTCCGCCGACGGCCTGATCTGCACCGTCGAGACCTACAAGGACAAGGTGAAGGCGACCTTCGCGAAGGGCGCCTCGCTCGACGACCCCACCGGGATCTTCAACGCCAGCCTCGACGCCGGGACCCGCCGGGCCGTCGACGTCGTCGAGGGCGAGTCGCTCGACCGCACCGCCTTCGTCGCGCTCGTCCGCGAGGCCGTGGAGCTCAACCGCTCCTGAGCGTGCGCACCCGTGGCATCGTGGGGCGATGGACGTCTTCCGCCTCGTCGCCACCCTGGTGGTCGTCGCCGGGGTCGTCGTCGCCATCCTCCTGTTCGAGAAGCGGCGGGCCCGCGGCATCGAGCGGGACACCCGCCGGATGGCGCGTGGGGACTCGGACGAGGACGAACGGCCCTAGCGCGGCCGCCGCGAAGGTGGCGGCGTACGACACCTCGAGGGCCCGAATCG
The DNA here is from genome assembly GCF_031457855.1 of Nocardioides sp. BE266. NCBI lineage: Bacteria > Bacillati > Actinomycetota > Actinomycetes > Propionibacteriales > Nocardioidaceae > Nocardioides > Nocardioides sp. BE266. The sequence goes on from NZ_JAURTI010000013.1 coordinate 32,529, forward strand.
ATGTCGTGCGCCGCCACCTTCAAACCCGACACTGAGGGCGAGGTCACAAAGTAAAGAGATCCTCGAAAATCGCGGGACGGATGTCGTACCGACGGCTCAGAATGTCTCCCGATGAGCATCGTGTCGACCTTCAAGCAGCAGGCCACTCCTCCCTCACCGCTGGCGGGACGGCTGGCGACGCAGTCGCTCCTCTTCGCACTCGGCGAGGGCACGTTCATGGCCGGGTCGGCGGTGTTCTTCACCCAGGTCGTCGGCCTCTCCGTCGTCCAGGTCGGCCTCGGCCTCACGATCGCGGGCGTCGCCCAGTTCATCGCGGCCTACCCGATGGGTCGCGTCGTCGACCGTCTCGGCGCGAAGCGCTGCTGGGCGATCAGCTCGGCGGGCCAGGGCGCGATGTTCGCCGTCTGGCCGTTCATCGACAGCTTCCAGGGCTACGTCACGATGGCGGTGGTCATGGAGGTGGTCGGCGCGCTCGGCGGCGTCGCGCACGGGGCGTACACGATCGACGTGCTGCCACCCCACGAGCGGGTGAAGTCGCGCGCCTACATGTACTCCGCGCTCAACGTCGGCTTCACGCTCGGCTCGCTGCTCGGCATCATCGCGCTCGGGCCGGAGTCGCTGACGCTGTTGATGATCATGCCGCTGTTCACCTGCGTGGTGTTCCTGTTCAACGCCTTCAACGTCACCCGCCTGCCCGACGCGTCGCACGACATGCGCACGGCGGAGGAGCGGAAGGTCCAGATCCCCGGCCCCGGCCCGATGAAGAACCTCGGCTGGCTGGTCTCGAGCTTCTTCCACGGCGTGCTCTGGACCAACCAGGTGATCCTCAACATCGTCATCCCGCTGTGGCTGGTCGACAAGACCGACGCCCCGTGGGTGATCCTGTCGCTGCTCTTCGGCACCAACACGGTGATGTGCATCGTGCTGCCGATGGCCGCGGCCCGCGGCGTCAAGGACGTCACCACCGCGCTGCGCGCGATCCGTCTCTCGACGGTCTTCTTCGTCATCTCCTGCGTGATCACGCTCTCGACCCACCACACGGTCGGCATCTGGACGATCCTGCTCTTCTTCCTCGGCCACGTGACCCTGACCGGCGCCGAGCTCTACCTCTCGGCCGCGAGCTGGACCTTCGAGGCCGAGCTGATGGACCCGCGCCGCCGGGGCGAGTACCAGGGTGCTGCCGAGCTCGCCGGCACCCTCGGCCGGGTCTGGGCGCCGGCCGCCTTCACCTTCCTCGCGATGAACTGGGGCTCGGTCGGCTGGCTGGTCATCGCCGGCCTGATCGTCGTCGCCGCAGCGGGCCTGCACCCGTCCACGGCGATGGCGCGCCGCTTCCTCGAGGAGCACGTGCCGGCCGACGTGCTGGCCGACGCGGCAGCGCACGACGTCGACACCGCCCCGGTCGGTCCGCCGGTCGTCGAGCAGCCGGCCGAGCCCGGCGGCATGTCGCCCCTGGACGGGCTGCCAGAATCCATCGGGTGACCTCATCCGCTGACTGGATCGCCGGCGCCCGACCGCGCACCCTCCCTGCCGCCGTCGCCCCCGTCCTCGCCGGCACCGCCGTGGCGTCGTACGTCGACGGGCTCGTGTGGTGGAAGGCCGCCCTCGCGCTCGTGGTCAGCCTGGCGCTGCAGGTCGGCGTCAACTACGCCAACGACTACTCCGACGGCATCCGCGGCACCGACGCCGACCGGGTCGGGCCGATGCGCCTGGTCGGCTCCGGCGCGGCCACGCCGCGGGCGGTGAAGACCGCCGCCTTCGCCGCCTTCGGCGTCGCCGCGGTGGCCGGTCTGGTCCTCGCCGCCACCACGGCCTGGTGGCTGGTCGGGGTGGGCGCCGTCTGCGTGGTCGCCGCCTGGTTCTACACCGGCGGCGAGAAGCCCTACGGCTACCTCGGCCTCGGCGAGGTGATGGTCTTCGTGTTCTTCGGCCTGGTCGCCGTCATCGGCACGACCTACGTCCAGACGCAGACCTGGGAGTGGGCCGCCCTCTACGCCGGCATCGGCGTCGGCGCCCTCGCCTGCGCGATCCTGGTCGCCAACAACCTGCGCGACATCCCCACCGACACGATCGCCGGCAAGCGCACGCTCGCGGTCCGGCTGGGCGACGAGCGCACCCGCTACCTCTACGCCTTCCTCGTCCTCGTCGCGGCCGCGGCCGTGGTCGCGGTCGCGGCCGCCACGACGTGGTGGGCGCTGGTCGGGCTCGGCTTCCTGGCGCGCGCCGCCGCGCCCACGCGGGCGGTCCTCACCGGGGCGACCGGCCCCGCCCTGATCCCGGTCCTCGCCGGCTCCGGCGCGTCCGAGCTGGTCTGGTCGGTCCTGGTCGCGGTGCCGCTGCTGCTGGCCTGAGCGACCCGACCGGCCTGACTCGCGCGTTCCGGACGCGAAGATGCCGGCTGCGTGCGACCCTTGGGGCATGTCCCAGCAGTACGTCGACCCGCGCGCCAACACCTTGGCGACGGACGCCGAGCGGGACGCGGTCGTCACCCTCCTCAACGAGGCCTTCGCCGACGGCCGCCTCACGCCCGACGAGCACGCCGACCGGTCCACGCGCGCGCTGGCGGCCCGCACCTACGGCGACCTCGACCAGGTGCTGACCGGTCTCGTGCTGCCCGCGTTGCCGACCGCCGTGGTCTCCGGCATGAGCACCGCCCGCAAGGTGGTCTTCTGGGTCGTGGCCCTCTTCACGGCGCCGTTCCTCCTGATCGGCGTCGCCCTCCTCCTGGGCGGTGACGACGTCGGCGACCACATCGGCGGGATCTTCTTCCTGGTGATCTTCGGCCCCAGCCTGTTCGCGCTCCACCGCTGGGCGCACCCCAAGCCCGACGGCACGCGCCGGTCCTTCCTGCCCGGTCGATAATCCGTGGCCCCGCACCGCCCACCTCACTAGCGTGGAGCGGGTGGACTACGACTTCGCGATCCTCGACTTCAGCGACGACTTGGAGGACGCGGTCGCGCGCCGTCGCGGCTGGATCGGCTCGGTGCTGCGCGGCTTCCGCGAGGACCGGCCCGAGGACGAGCTGATCGACCGCTGGGTACGTCACTACCGCGCCGACCACGTCATCGTCCGCGGGGCGTGGTTGCCGGAGGGCGAGTTCGGCGCCGGCCCGATGCCGGTGGCGACCTATGCCAGCTTCGACAAGACCCTCAACGCCGGCCGCGAGCTGTTGCCGCTGCGGATGATCACCGACGTCACCACGAGCGCCACCCACCGCCGGAAGGGGCTGCTCCGCCGGCTCATCGAGGACGACCTGACGGACGCCGTGGCCGCAGGCGTCCCGATGGCCGCGCTGACCGCCTCGGAGGCCACGATCTACGGCCGCTGGGGCTTCGGCCCGGCCACCTTGCGCACCGGCGTCGAGGTCGACACGACCCCCGGCTTCGCGCTCCGCTCGTTCACCGACACCGGCCGGGTCGAGCTGGTCGAGCCGGCCGAGGCGTGGCAGTACGTCAAGCCGGTCTTCGACACCTTCCACGCCCGGCAGCGGGGTTCGGTCGAGTGGCCCTCGCCCTACGAGGACATGCACACCGGTGCGTTCGACTTCAACAGCGGCGGGGCCAACAAGAAGATCCGGGCCGCGGTCCACCTCGACGCGAGCGGCCAGGTCGACGGGTTCGTGCTCTTCAAGCACGGCGAGGACTACTCGATCAAGATCGACGAGATGGTCGCCCTCACGCCCGAGGCGCAGCTCGCGTTCTGGTCGTTCCTCGCCCACACCGACCGCATCAAGAAGGTCACCTTCAACCTGTTCCACCCCGACGACCCCCTGGTCTGGGCGCTCACCGACATGAACCGCGTGAAGACGACCGAGATCGAGGAGTTCCTCTGGCTGCGGCTGCTCGACGTCCCGCGCTGCCTGGTCGCCCGGCCCTGGGCCGCCGACGGCACCGTCGTCCTCGAGGTCGACGACGCACAGGGCCACGCGGCCGGCCGGTTCGAGGTCACCACCCGCGACGGCGCGGCCGAGGTGTCCCCCACGGACGCGCCCGCCGACGTACGACTGAGCGCGGAGACGCTCGCCTCGCTCTACCTCAGTGCGGTCGAGGTCGCCCGCCTCCACCACGCGGGCCGTCTCGAGGGCACCGACGAGGCCGTGGCGCGCCTCGCCGCGATGGCCGAGCTCAGCGAGCCGGCGTACAACCTCACGGGGTTCTGAGCGCCAGAGTCCTGCCGAGCAGGGTGGACAGCCGGGCGACCTCCGCGTCGGCCGCGTCGCCGGAGAGCGGGCACGTCACGGTCACGGCCTCCTCGTCGACCGTCCACGTGCCGTGCACGACCCCGTCGACGACCACCGGGTTCGCCCCGCGCGTCATCGCGGTGCGGTGCCCGGCGGGCACGACCCACACGTCCTTGGTGCCCGGCCCCATCACCCAGTCGTCCTTGCCGGGCAGCAGCGCCACGTGCCCCTCAGGCCGTACGTCGACGAGCTCGGCGACGTGCTCGGCGAGGACCCACCGCCGCTCGCCCTCGACGTCGACCTCGGCCAGCCGGTCCTGCACCTCGGCCCACCACCGCGTGAGGCGCGAGCGGCCGGCGCTGAGGCCGCCGCCGAGCCAGTACGTCAGGTGCTCGGGCGTCGTCGGACCGTAGCCGGCGACGTAGTCGAGGACGGTGCGCGGACCGGCCTCGTCGAGCGGCGGGATACCCGCCCAGCCCAGCGTGGCCTCGGGGCTCTGCAGCATCAGCCGGTCGCCGAGGTCGGGGCCGAGGACGACGTCGCCCTGCCAGCACAGCGGCTTGATGAGGGTGATGTTGGGCTCGGAGAACTCCGCGGCGAGGTGGCCGAAGCGCGGGTGCCCGTCGAGGGCGGCGGCGACGGCCTGCGGCGGCACGGGACCGTCGGCGACCACGTCCCGCACGACCTCGCGGAGGTCGGGCCAGTCGTCGGCCGCGAGCCGGTAGTGCTCGACCCAGCTCTTCAACGCCCACTGCCGTCCGGCCGCGCGGACGGCGAGGTAGCAGCCGGCGGTCTCGGGCGCCATCACCTGCACGGAGCCGCGGAACGAGAAGGTGCGCAGCAGCCGCCCGTCGGTCAGGGCCCGCTGCACCTCCCCCGGCCCACCCGGGTCGGCGAGCCGGCGGCGTACGGACAGGTCGGGGTCGCTGCCGAACACGGAGACCGCAGCGAGCGTGCGGACGACCTCCACGGCGTCGGCCGCACCCGCGACCAGGTGCTGCCGGCGCAGCCGCCACGCGAGCGCCTGCGACCGGGAGACGGCCGGGATCGCCATGGCGGGTCGGCTCAGTCCTCGTCCTCGCGGGCCTTGCGCGCCTCGAAGGCGGCCGAGGCCCTGGCCGCGCGCGTCTCCACCCGCTGGGCGAAGGCCTCGCGCTGCCGCTCGAGGATGAAGTAGGACGCCACGCCCGAGATCAGGAACGCCAGGACGACCGCCCAGAACAGGTGGACCTGGCCGTCGAGGACCAGCGCCATCACGCCGATCACCAGCGCCAACGAGGCGAGGAACAGCACGATCCGCATGAGGGTGTAGACCACGAACTCCTTCACGACACCAGCCTAGGTGGGCGGGTCTACATTGGAGGAATGCTGAAGGTCCTGCTCGTGGTGGCCGTCATCGCGTTCGTCGTGTGGGTGCTGGTGAGGGTGGCCCTCAGGCGGATCGGCGACGGTGACGACGGCGGGTCGTCACGCCCACGCGTGATCGGGCCCGACGACGACCCGGACTTCCTGCGCGGCCTCGACCGGCGCCGCCGCGACCCGGAGGACGACTGAGCGCTCCTGCCCGGCACCCTCGGCGTAGGAGTGCTGGCTGGTGGTGCTGAAGAAGTTGATCCCGATGAAGTTGAACCACAGCGTCGCGACGCCGACCAGCGCCAGGATCGCGGCGTTGCGACCGCGCCAGCCCGCGGTCGCGCGGGCGTGGAGGTAGGCGGCGTAGACCACCCAGGTGATGAACGCCCACACCTCCTTGGGGTCCCAGTTCCAGTACGACGACCACGCCTGGTGCGCCCAGATCGGCCCGGAGATCAGCACCCCGAAGGTCCACACCGGGAAGCCGAAGGCGTGCATCCGGTAGGCGATCCGGTCGAGCGAGGCGAGCTCGGGCAGCCGGGCGAGGTAGCCGGTCTCCTTCGACGAGCGGGCCTTGAGCAGGTAGAGGATCGAGGTGATACCGCCGAGGGTGAAGGCGCCCGTCGCGATGCACGCCGCGACGACGTGGATCACCAGCCAGTAGGACTCCAGCGCCTCGGTGAGCGGCGCGACCGGCTCGTAGAGCCACAGCACGTCGGCCAGCAGCACGCAGAGGACGAAGCCCACCACGATCGGGCCGAGCCAGGAGAGCCGCCAGCGGTTGGTGGTGGCGAGGAACAGGGCGACCACCACGAAGGTGCCGGTCAGGGTGAACTCGTACATGTTGCCCCACGGCACCCGGTTCGGGTCCGCAGCCATGCCCCGGCCGACCAGCGCGACGAAGTGGGCGAGGGCACCGATGGCGGTGAGCAGCACGCCGAGCCGCCCGGTCATCGCGACCCGGTCGGCCTTCTGCTCGTCCTCGACCTCGAGGACCGGGGCGCCGCCGCCTGCGGCGACCGCCTGCCGGACCGGGACGTCGCGCAGCGCCGCCCACTGGACGGCGTACGCCAGCAGGGCGAGGAAGTAGACCACGCCCGCCGCGGCCACGCCCTGGTTGCTGAGGGTCTCCCACTGGAGGTCGGTCATGGTGCTGCCTCTCGGTCCTGTCGCAGTGCTGCCACGATCGCATCGAGCTCGTCGCGGCCGGTCTCCGGGTCGCCCCCGGAGGAGCGGTCGAGGCGGGCGACCTCGACCAGTGTGGTCCCGTCGTCGCGGCGGCGGGCGCGCACCCACAGCCGGCGCGGGCGCACGAAGAGCGAGCCGAGCAGGCCGAGCAGCGCGACGACGACGCCGGTCAGCGCGACGAGCTTGCCCGGGGTGCGGCTGATCTGGATCTTGTTCCACCGCTGGAGGCCGTCGAAGGTCACCGTGCCGAGCCCGTCGGGCAGCTTCACGGTCTCGCCGGGACGCAGGTCCATCCGGAAGGGCTGGCCGTCGGCCTTCATCACCTGCTTCGCCTTGGTCTTGTCCAGGACGTAGACCGACGAGCTGGTGCCGTCGTCGAGGCCGACGTCGCCGGTGTAGGCGAACAGCGACACGAGCGGGTCGATCGCGTTGCCGAACGCGGAGGCCGGCATCGACAGGTTGCCGTCGGCGTCCTTGCCCAGCGAGAACGTCGGGTAGAAGGTGCCCTCCAGCCCGATCTGCGTGGGCTTGGCGTCGGCCGCCTTGACCACGCCGAAGGACTCGAAGGTCTGCGCATTGGTCGGGAGGAACACCTGCGGACCGGACTGCGCGATGTTGCCGTCGCCGTCGCGGATGGTGATGACCGGGGCGTAGCCGTGCCCGATCAGGAACACCTCGGTGCCGCCGACCGACAGCGGGTGGTTGACCTTGAGGTCGTACTCCTGGGTCTTCGCGCCGGGCTCGGTCGTGTAGTCGAGGTGCGAGACGAACTTGCGGGCCATGCCGAAGCGCGGGTTCTCGCGATCGGTGATCCAGTTGACGTCGAAGCTGTCGATGCTGAAGCTGAACGGCTCCATCACCGTCGGGTCGAAGAGGCTGCCGGGCGCGAAGTCGTCGTACTGGGTGAGGTTGTTCGAGAAGCCGTAGTCCTTGCCGACGAACATGATGACGCCGCCCTTGTAGCCGAACAGGCTGCCGACGGCGACGCCGACCAGCACGACGATGACGGCGAGGTGGAAGACCAGGTTGCCGGCCTCACGGAGGTGGCCGCGCTCGGCGTCGACCGAGTCCCCACCGTCGAGGCGCACCACCCGGTAGCGCCGCTTGCGCAACGTCCGTGCGGCGCGGGCCAGCACGTCGTCGGGGTCCTCGTCGGTCTCGTACGACGCGTGCTCGGGCAGGCGCGAGAGGTTGCGGGGCGCCTTCGGGGGCTTGGCGCGCAGGGCGCGGGCGTAGACGAACAGGCGCGGCAGGATGCAGCCGACGAGCGAGATCATCAGCAGGATGTAGATCGCGGAGAACCACACCGAGCCGTAGACCGAGAACAGGTCGAGCCGGTCCCAGATCGGGGCCAGGTTGGGGTGGTTCTCCCGCCACTGGGTGACCGCGAGCGAGTCGATGTCCTCCTGCGGGATCACCGAGCCCGGGATCGCGGCGAGCGCGAGCAGGAGCAGCAGCACGAGCGCGGTGCGCATGGACGTGAGCTGGCGCCAGCTCCAGCGCGCGAGCTCGCGCGCGTTGAGGTCGTTGGGCAGCGGCGTGGCCTGCCGGTCGTCGGCGGGACGGCGGTCGAGCTGGGTCACAGCGGCACCGTGAATCCCTGGACGACCTGCAGCTGGAGCCACTGGACGATGCGGTCCCACCAGCCGGTGACGAGCAGGATGCCGACGACGATCATCATCACGCCGCCGAGGCGCACGATGAGCACCTGGTGGCGGCGGATGACCGCGAAGGCCCGCAGCATCCGGCGGTAGGCCAGCGCCGCCGCGATGAACGGCAGCCCGAGCCCGAGCGCGAAGACGCCGGACAGCACGGCGCCGCGAGCGGCCGTCGCCTCGTTGACCGACAGCACGTTGATCGCGGCCAGGGTCGGGCCGACGCAGGGCGTCCAGCCGACGCCGAAGAGGAAGCCGAGCAGCGGCGCGGCCGCCAGCCCGACGGCCGGCACCTTGTGGATGCGCCAGTCGCGCTGGAGGAAGCCGAACCACCCGAGGAAGGCGACGCCGAGCAGGATCGTCAGCACGCCGAGCACCACGTTGAGCTGGCGGGTGTGCGTGAACAGCCACGCGCCGGCCGCGCCGGTGAGGCTGCCGAGCAGCACGAACACCACCGAGAAGCCGAGCACGAAGAGCACCGCACCGGTCACCATCCGGCTGCGCCTCGCGTCGGCCAGGTCGGCACCCGAGAGCCCGGTGGCGTACGACAGGTAGCCCGGCAGCAGCGGGATGACGCAGGGGCTGAAGAAGGAGATCAGCCCGGCGAGCAGGGCCACCGGCAGCGCGAGGATCAGCGATCCCGACAGGGCCGTCTCCTGGAACCACTCACTCATCGATGACCTTCTCGGCCAGGGAGACCAGCGTCTGGGTGGTCGGCACCCGCCCGTTGACGGAAGCCGCGATCCGGCCCTTGTCGTCGAGCACCACCGTGCTCGGGATCGAGCGCGGGTTGAGCGTGCCGGCGAACGGGAGCAGCGCGGACCCGTCGGCGGAGTAGATCGAGGTGTAGGGCACCTCGAAGCCGCGGACGTAGGACCGCGCGGCGTCGACGGAGGAGTCGCGGATGTTGATGCCGACGAACGCGACCTGGTCGCCGAGCTCGTCGTAGGCGTCGTTGAGGTCGGGCTGCTCGACCCGGCACGGCGGGCACTGCGACCACCAGACGTTGACCACGACCGGCTTGCCGCGCAGGTCCTTCAGGTCGACGGGCTTGCCGTCGAGGTCGGTGCCGGAGAGCTCGACCGGGTTCCCGCGGTCCTTGGCGACGACCTCGACCGGCACACCGGTGCCGGTGATGTAGCCCTTGTCGCCGGTGCCGGACAGGCTCGTGCAGCCCGTCAGCACGAGCACGCAGGCGACGACGGGCCAGACGTTGGAGCGGAGGAGCTTCAGGGCCGGTCCTCCTGCGCAGCGCCACCGGCCGAGAACGGGGCGGAGCGGTCGCCGACCGGGATCAGGTCGCCGGCGGGCTCGGAGTAGCGCACCTGCGTCATCCGGTCGTCGTCGAAGACGACGCTGGTCAGCGAGCAGAGGGTGCACTGGCGGTTCTTGGGGTGGTGGAGGTAGCTGCGCTTCTCGAGGAACAGCCGCGTGGTCCAGATCGGCAGCTGGTGGGACACGATCACGGCCTCGTGGCCGCGCGCGGCGTCACGTGCGTCGTGGATCGCGGCGACCATCCGGCCGGCGATCTCGTCGTAGGGCTCGCCCCACGACGGCTTCAGCGGGTTGTACAGGTGTCGCCAGAGGTGCGGGCGCTTGATGATCGTCATCGCGCCGTCGCCGAAGCTGAGGCCCTCGAAGGCGTTGGACGACTCGATCACCCGCGGGTCGACGACCGGCGTGAGGCCGCGGACCGACGCGAGGGGCGCCCCGGTCTCCTGTGCGCGCTCCAGCGGCGACGTACGCATGTGGGTGATGTCGCGGTCGCCGATCTTCTCCGCGATTCGCTGCGCCATCCGGTTGCCGAGGTCGGAGAGGTGGAAGCCGTCGCGGCGGCCGTAGAGCACGCCCTCGGGGTTGTGCACCTCGCCGTGGCGCAGCAGGTGGACCGTCGTCTGCACACCCATGTCAGTGACCTCCTGCCGTGGCGGCCGCGAGCGCGGCCGCGGGGAGCGCGTCGAGGACGGTCGACACCGCCCGCTCGTCGTGCGCCGCGGAGACGAACCACGCCTCGTACGCCGACGGGGGCAGGTAGACGCCCTGCGCGAGCATCGAGTGGAAGAACGCCGCGTAGGCCGACGTGTCCTGCGTGCTGGCTTCGGCGAAGTCGTGCACCGGGCTGTCGCGGAAGAAGACCGAGAACATCGTGCCGGCGGTCTGGACCGTGTGCGGCACGCCGGCCGCGGTGAGCGCCTCGGAGGCGGCGGTGCGGATCGTCTGGGCCGTGGCGTCGAGGTGGGCGTAGACCTCGGGCGTCGCGAGCCGCAGCGTGGTGAGGCCGGCGGTGGTGGCGACGGGGTTCCCGGACAGCGTGCCGGCCTGGTAGACGCGGCCCTCGGGCGCGAGGTGGGCCATCAGCTCGGACCGGCCGCCGAAGGCCGCCGCGGGGAAGCCGCCGCCCATCACCTTGCCGAAGGTCATCAGGTCGGGCGTCCAGCCCTCGATGGCGCCGTCGAGGCCCCACCCGCCCTGCGCGGTCGCGCGGAAGCCGGTCATCACCTCGTCGCTGATGAAGAGCGCACCGTTCGCACGGCAGGTCTCGGCGAGGAAGGCGTTGAAGCCGGGCGCCGGCGGGACGATGCCCATGTTGCCGGGCGTGGCCTCGGTGATCAGGCACGCGATCCGCGGGCCGTGGGCCTCGAAGGCCTCGAGGACCGCCGCGCGGTCGTTGTAGGGCAGGACGAGCGTCTCCCCCGCTGAGCTGGCCGGGACGCCGCTGGTGCCCGGCACGGCGAGCGTGGCGACACCGGAGCCTGCCTCGGCGAGCAGCGCGTCGACGTGGCCGTGGTAGCAGCCGGCGAACTTGACGACGAGGTCGCGGCCAGTCGCCCCGCGTGCCAGCCGGATCGCCGACATCGTGGCCTCGGTGCCCGAGGAGACGAAGCGGACCCGCTCCACGGGCGTGCGGGCGACGATTTCCTCGGCGAGCTCGACCTCGGGCTCGGTCGGGGTGCCGTACGACGTACCGCGCGCGACGGCACCGGCGACGGCCGCCTGCACGTCGGGGTGCGCGTGGCCGAGCAGCATCGGGCCCCAGGAGCAGATCAGGTCGACGTAGTCGTTGCCGTCGGCGTCGGTGAGCCAGGCGCCGGACGCGGAGGTGATGAAGCGGGGGGTGCCGCCGACCGCGTTGAACGCGCGGACGGGCGAGTTCACGCCTCCCGGGGTGACGGCGCGCGCACGCTCGAAGAGCGCCTCACTGGCCGCGGTGGTGGAGGTGGTCGTCGCGGGGGTCACCGGGTCATTGTCACGTAGTCGTGCAAGGCATCCCCAACCGGCGTGAAATCCGGTCCGCGGATGTGCTCCGAACCACTAAGTGACCCGACCGTAACTTGTGACTGTGTTCACTCGTTGACTGTTTCGCCTGTGCCCGGAGGGGCATCATGGCTGCAGATGACCTAGGGGAGATGCACGACATGTCGAGTTCCGGCCGGCTTCACCGGGCGACCGCGATCATTCCGCTCGCCGTCCTCTCAGCTGCGTGGACCGCGAGCCTGGCAGGCGTGGGCTCGTCCGCCAGCGCCGACCCCGACGGGTCCGGCACGCTCCCCGACGGCACCGTGCTCCCCACCGCCGCCATCGAGGCACCCGCGAGCGTGGGCGACGCGGTCAGCCGCGCCGCCGCCCTCACCCCCGGCTCGGCCAGCAGCATCCCCCAGGCGGCCCTCGCCGCCTACCAGCGCGCCGAGGCCGTGATCAACCAGGCCGACAAGGGCTGCAACCTCCCGTGGGAGCTGATCGCCGCGATCGGCCGCGTCGAGTCCGACCACGGCCGCTTCGGCGGCAACGCCCTCGACGACCAGGGCGTGGCCCACCCCGGCATCTACGGCGTCGCCCTCAACGGCAAGAACAACACCCAGGACATCGCCGACACCGACGGCGGGCAGTACGACAACGACACCCGCCACGACCGCGCGGTGGGCCCGATGCAGTTCATCCCCTCGACCTGGTCGGTCGTGGGTGTCGACGGCGACAGCGACGGCACCCGCAACCCGCAGGACATCGACGACGCGGCCCTCGCGACCGCGGTCTACCTCTGCTCGGGCGACGACGACCTGTCCGCGGAGAAGGGCCAGCGCGCCGCGGTATACCGCTACAACCACTCCAACGACTACGTCGACCTGGTGCTGGAGATCATGCAGGCCTACATGGACGGCGACTTCAGCGCCGTCCCGACGTCCACCGGCACCTCCGGCCTGATCCTCCCCGACGAGACGGCCACGGGCAGCAGCAACCCGGACAAGGGCGGCAAGGGAGGGAAGGGCGGCAAGACCGACCACACGCCCACCTCCAAGCCCACGCCGTCGCAGAACCCCACGCAGACGCCCACCACCACGCAGACCCCGACGCCGACCCAGACGCCGACCCCCACGCAGTCGCCGACCCCGACGCCGACCAAGAACCCGACGACGCTGCCCACCATCATCCCGACGACGAGCGCGACGCTCCCGCCGGTGCCGGTCCCCACGACCATCACGCAGCCGCTGACCTACCTCGAGGCGCAGGCCCAGTGCCTCGCCAGCGGGATCTCCCAGCTCGACCTGCCCGCCCTCAACGCGTGCATCGACCGCCTGATGAACCCCTAGGTGTGATGTCCAGGCAGGTTGTTGTTCCTGCTGATGGGCGTGCCGCCGATTGCGGAGTGGATCCGGTGGTGATTGTAGAAGTGGAGCCAGTCCGGC
>NZ_JAURTI010000014.1:0-38133 GCF_031457855.1 Nocardioides sp. BE266
GTGCGTGCACATCGAGCCCGACACTCGTACGCTCAGAAATCACCGGGGCCTCCTATGCCTGTGGATAGGTCGAGCAGGCCACTCCTGCCCGACAAGCCACGTACATGCATGTGAGAGGCCCCGGCCCGCAACCCCCTCACCCCGAGGCGGTCACGTCATACCGTCTGATCCCTCGGCCGATCAGGAGTGGCTCGCGAGCCAGGAGCTGTACGACACGAGCTCCTGGCCCGCGAAGCACTTCCCGTCCGGGACGATGGCGACCGGGACGTCGTACCGCCCGAGCAGGCGGCAGCTGTAGGGCTCCTGCGTGCCCAGGCGCACGGGCGTGCGCCAGGCGCCGTCGGTGCGGACCGCGATCTGGATCCAGCCGCCGGCCGGGCAGGGCGCGAAGTTGCCCATGTCGCTGATCAACGCGTAGCCGTCGGAGCGCCACTTCTTCACGATCATCGTCGCGGCAGTCCGGCACTTCGGACGCGGGTCGTTGTCCTGCCAGAGGCGGGTCAGCCGCTGCTCGACGAAGTCCTGGAAGGCGGGCGAGGTCTTCGAGATGCGGTCGAGGTGGTCGAGCGTCACGGTGGCCCCGAAGCCCTTGTAGGTGACCGTGCGCACCGACTCGGCGGCAGGTGCGGCGTGCGCCGACGTCGCGGGGGCGATGAGGGTCAGAGCGGCCAGCAGGCCGGAGGCGAGGACGGACGCGGTACGTCGCATGAGTGGCTCCCGAAAACTGAGTGCGGCCTCGAGTCGGCCGGTCGTAGTAGTGACGCAGCCGGGTCCGTGGAGGTTGCACGGAGATGCAGAAGAACCCCAGGCCGATGACCTGGGGTTCTTCGTCGGTGTCCGAGGGGGGACTTGAACCCCCACGCCCTAATACGGGCACTAGCACCTCAAGCTAGCGCGTCTGCCAATTCCGCCACCCGGACGAGTGCTGGAGAACAGTAGCAAAGCAGTTCGGCACCGCCGAATCGGGGCTGGTGCTTGCTCGTGGGGCAGGATGGACAGCATGGAACAGGCGCCCGGACAGAGCCCAGACGACCGCTCGCAGGACCGCTCCTACGACCCCGCGGCAGAGGTCGTCGAGCTGTGCCAGGAGCTCATCCGGCACGACACCTCGAACTACGGCAACGACGACGGACCGGGGGAGCGGAAGGCGGCCGAGTACGTCGCCACGCTGCTCGACGAGGTCGGGATCGAGGCCCAGGTCATCGAGGGCCGGGCCGGCCGGGCCAACGTCGTCGCGCGCTGGGGCGGAGGGGACGGGCGGGCTCCGCTGCTGCTGCACGGGCACCTCGACGTCGTACCTGCCGAGGCGTCGGACTGGCAGGTCGACCCGTTCGCCGGGGAGATCAAGGACGGCCAGGTCTGGGGCCGCGGCGCCGTCGACATGAAGGACTTCGACGCGATGCTGCTCAGCGTCGTGCGCGCCCGCGCGGGCGCCGACGCGGCGCCGGACCGCGAGGTGGTGCTCTGCTTCACCGCCGACGAGGAGGCGGGCGGCCACCACGGCGCCGGGGTCCTGGTCGACGAGCACGCGGACCTCTTCGCGGACTGCACCGAGGCCGTCGGCGAGGTCGGTGGCTTCTCCGCGACCGTCCGCGGCCGTCGGGTCTACCTGATCGAGGCAGCCGAGAAGGGCATGGCCTGGATGCGGCTGACCGCCCGCGGGCGCGCCGGTCACGGCTCGATGATCAACGACGACAACGCGGTCACCCGCCTCGCCGGCGCCGTCGCCCGGATCGGCGCGCACCAGTGGCCGGTCCGGCTGACGCCGACGATGGAGGTGCTGCTCGCGACGATCGGCGAGCTCGCCGGCACCCCGGCCACGCCGGACAACGCCGAGGCGCTGGTGGAGGAGTTCGGCGACGCCGCCCGGATGCTCGGAGCGGTCATCCGCAACACCGCCAACCCGACGATGCTGCAGGCGGGCTACAAGACCAACGTCATCCCCACCGACGCGCAGGCCACGGTCGACGGGCGCTTCCTGCCGGGCTACGAGGACGAGTTCTTCGCGACGCTCCGCGAGCTCGCCGGCGACGGCGTCGACTTCGCCTTCGAGTCCCACCAGCAGCCCTGGGAGACGCCGTACGACGGCGACCTCGTCGACGCCATGACCCGCAGCCTGCTCGCCGAGGACCCCGACGCGCTCGTCGCGCCCTACACGATGAGCGGCGGCACCGACGCCAAGCACTTCCGCAAGCTCGACATGCGCTCCTACGGCTTCGCGCCGCTGCGCCTGCCCGCCGACCTGGACTTCACCGCGCTCTTCCACGGCGTGGACGAGCGGGTCCCGGTCGACGCCCTCGAGTTCGGCGCCCGGGTCTTCGACCGCTTCCTCGACCAGGTCTAGGCGGGACCGGCCGCACCCTCGGAAGTGTTGCGCACGTCACCGCCGGACACCGGTGAGGGAATGTGCGCGGCTGTGGCACAGTTGCGTCCACGAAGAGCAAGCGTGCTCTGGGGGCGGTGAAATTCCGCACCGGCGGTCACAGTCCGCGACCCGACCACAGCCAGTGGCCGGTTGACCAGGTGAAATTCCTGGACCGACGGTCAAAGTCCGGATGAGAAGCGCACGCAGACGGCTTCGCGCCCTCCCTTCCGAGGAGGGGCGCGCGACGTCAACCCGCCCCCCACGAGTCCGCGTCGACGGACCGGAGGCGGAGATGACGACCAGCGAGGCAGAGCGCCAGGCGATGCAGCGCGCCCTCGAGCTCGCCGTCACGCCCGGCGTGCCCCTGGGCCCGAACCCGCGGGTGGGCTGCGTCCTGCTCGCCCCGGAAGGTACGACGATCGCCGAGGGCTTCCACCGCAGGGCCGGCGGCCCGCACGCCGAGGTCGTGGCGCTCACCGAGGCCGGCGAGGCAGCTCGCGGTGCCACCGCCGTCGTCACCCTCGAGCCGTGCAACCACACCGGCCGCACCGGTCCGTGCAGCGAGGCGCTCATCGCCGCCGGCGTTCGACGCGTCGTCTTCGCCCAGCCCGACACCAACCCCGTCGCGATCGGCGGCGCCGGCCGTCTGCGCGACGCCGGCGTGGAGGTCGAGGGGGGAGTGATGGTCGAGGAGGCGCGCACGATCAACCGCACCTGGACCTTCGCCATCGCCCACCAGCGCCCGTTCGTGACGTGGAAGTTCGCGACCACCCTCGACGGGCGCAGCGCCGCCGCCGACGGCACCAGCCGCTGGGTCTCCAGTCGGGCCGCCCGCCTCGACACCCACCGCCTGCGCGCGCTGTGCGACACCATGCTCGTCGGCACGAACACCGTCGCCGTCGACGACCCCGAGCTGACCGTCCGTGACGAGGTCGGCGACCCGCTGCCCCACCAGCCGCTGCGCGCGGTGATGGGCCTGCGTGACATCCCGCTCGGTCGACGGGTCTTCAACGACCGCGCCGAGACGATGCAGCTGCGCACCCGCGAGCCCGCCGAGGCCCTCGCGACCCTGTTCGCCCTCGACCGCCAGCACGTCTTCCTGGAGGGCGGCCCGACGCTCGCGCGCGCCTTCCTCGAGGCCGACCTGGTCGACGAGGTCGTCGCCTACGTCGCCCCGATGCTGCTCGGCGCGGGCACGAGCGCCGTCGCCGACCTGGGTATCTCGACCATCGCCGATGCCCTGCACCTGCACGTCACCGACGTCGCCGTGCTGCAGGGACACGACGGCGAGGACACCAACGTGCGCCTCACCATGAGCCGCCCATCGAGGAGGAGCTGAATGTTCACCGGAATCGTCGAGGAGCTCGGCACGATCGCCGAGGTCACCGACCAGGGCGACGCCATCCGGCTCACCGTCGAGGCATCCACCGTGCTCGAGGGCACCGGGCTGGGTGACTCGATCTCGGTCAACGGCTGCTGCCTGACCGTCTCCGAGCTGGGGGAGGGTCGCTGGACCGCCGACCTGATGCAGGAGACCCTCGACAAGACCTCGCTCGCGGGCGTCGCGCCGGGCGACCGGGTCAACCTGGAGCGCGCGGTCACCGTCGACAAGCGGCTCGGCGGCCACATCGTCCAGGGCCACGTCGACGGCGTCGGCGAGGTCATCTCCCGCTCGCCCAGCGAACACTGGGACGTCGTCGAGATCTCCCTGCCCGCCCACCTCGCGCGCTACCTCGTCGACAAGGGCTCGATCACCGTCGACGGCGTCAGCCTCACCGTCGTCGAGGCGCGCGACACCAGCTTCACCGTCAGCCTCATCCCCGAGACCCTCGCCCGTACGACGCTCGGCTCGCGCCGCGTCGGCGACCTGGTCAACCTCGAGGCCGACGTCATCGCCAAGCACGTCGAGAAGCTCCTCGGCGGCTACCTCCCCACCCCCACCCCGAACGACGAGGAAGACTGATGAACGACCTGCTCGAGTGGCTGGTGCACGGCACCATCCCCGTTCCCGGCGGCGCGCTCGGCGCCCGTGAGGTGATCGGCAACCTCTTCGGCCTCGCCAGCGCGATCCTCGGCATGAAGCGCCTGATGTGGGCGTGGCCGATCGGCCTGGTCGGCAACGTCCTGCTCTTCACGGTCTTCGCCACCGGCGAGCTCTCGGGCCACATCGACGAGCCGCTGTGGGGCCAGGCCGGCCGCCAGGTCTTCTTCGCCGTGGTGTCCGTCTACGGCTGGTGGCGCTGGTCGCAGGTCCGCAAGGCCGGTGGCGCCTCCGACGGCGGTGCGATCGCACCCCGCTGGGCGACCAACGCCGAGCGCCTGCAGCTGGTCGTGCTCGGCGTCGTCGGCTACGCCGCGGCCTACGTCGTCCTCACCCAGGTCCTCGGCTCCTGGGGCCCGACGACCGAGGCGTGGATCCTCGCCGGCTCGATGCTGGCGACCTACGGCATGGCGCGCGGCTGGGTGGAGTTCTGGCTGGTGTGGATCCTCGTCGACGTCGTCGGCGTGACAACGCTGGTGCAGGCGCACTACTACCCGACCGCCGGGATGTACCTCTTCTACGCGGTCTTCGTGGTCATCGGCTTCGTCGTCTGGCTGCGCGACGCCCGCACGGTCGTCGACGCCACCGAGACGAAGGAGGTCGTCGCAGCATGAACGACACCCCACGACCTTCTTCTCCTCCGCTGCGCTCCCCCGAACAAGCTCGCGGGGGCCCCAAGAGCAGCGTGCGACTGGACCCCGTCGAGCGGGCGATCGAGGACATCGCGGCCGGCAAGGCCGTAGTGGTCGTCGACGACGAGGACCGCGAGAACGAGGGCGACATCATCTTCGCGGCCGCCAAGGCGACCCCGGAGCTGATGGCCTTCACCATCCGCCACTCCAGCGGCGTGATCTGCGTGCCGATGCCGGGCGACATGCTCGAGCGGCTCGAGATTCCACTGATGACCCCGCACAACAAGGACAAGCTGCGCACGGCCTACACGATCTCGGTCGACGCGCGTGACGGCGTCTCCACCGGCATCAGTGCCGCCGACCGCGCCCACACCGCGCGCACGCTGGCCGACTCGGCGACCGAGCCGTGGGAGCTGACCCGGCCCGGGCACGTCTTCCCGCTGCGCTACCGCGACGGCGGCGTGCTGGTGCGCCGTGGGCACACCGAGGCGGCCGTCGACCTGGCCAAGCTGGCCGGGCTGACCCCGGCCGGCGTGCTGGTCGAGGTGGTCAACGACGACGGCACCATGAAGCGGGCGCCCGAGCTCCGCGAGTTCGCTGACGAGCACGGCCTGGCGATGATCTCGATCGAGGACCTCGTCCGCTACCGCCGTCGCCACGAGCGCCACGTCGAGCGGGTGGCCGAGACCCGGCTGCCCACCCGCCACGGGGAGTTCACCGCCTACGGCTACCGCATCACCATCGACGACAGCGAGCACGTCGCGCTGGCCTACGGCGACATCTCCGGCGACGCCCCGGTCCTGACCCGCGTGCACAGCGAGTGCCTGACCGGCGACGTCTTCGGCAGCGAGCGCTGCGACTGCGGGCCCCAGCTCGACGAGGCGCTCCGCGCGATCGTCGCCGAGGGCAGGGGAGTGGTGGTCTACCTCCGCGGCCACGAGGGCCGTGGCATCGGCCTGGTCGCCAAGCTGCAGGCCTACCAGCTCCAGGACGGCGGTCGCGACACGGTCGACGCCAACCTCGACCTCGGCCTGCCGGCCGACGCCCGCCACTACGGCACGGCCACCCAGGTGCTCCGCGACCTCGGCATCTCCTCGGTGCGCCTGATGACCAACAACCCCGACAAGACCTCCAGCCTGGAGGACTTCGGCATCCACGTCACCGAGCGCGTGCCGCTGACACCCCACCCCAACGACCACAACCTCGCCTACCTCGAGACCAAGCGCGACCGGATGGGCCACGACCTGCCCGACCTCGCCCTCGACCACCAGTCGGAGCACGAAGGAGACGAATCATGAGCGGCGCAGGAGCACCCACCTCGCAGCCCTTCGACGCGAGCGGCCTCAAGGTCGCCGTCGTCGCGGCGAGCTGGCACACCCAGGTCATGGACGGCCTCGTCGCGGGCGCCCAGCGCGCGCTGGCGGCGTACGGCATCGCGGAGGCGGAGGTGATCCGGGTGCCGGGCACCTTCGAGCTGCCCGTCGTCGCCGCGGCCCTCGCCCGGCAGGGGTACGACGCCGTGGTGGCGCTCGGCGTGGTGATCCGGGGCGGCACCCCGCACTTCGACTACGTCTGCTCGGCCGCGACCGACGGCCTGACGCAGGTGAGCGTCGACCACGCGATCCCGGTCGGCTTCGGCGTGCTCACGTGCGACACCGAGCAGCAGGCGCTCGACCGTGCCGGCCTCGAGGGCTCGGCGGAGGACAAGGGCTGGGAGGCCACCGCGGCCGCGCTCGACACCGCACGTGTGGTGCGGGCGATCGGCTAGGTGCGCCACTCCTCGGCCAGCAGTGCGTAGGTGAGGCCGTCGTACCACCGACCGTCGCGGTGCAGCGCGTCCTTGACGGTGTGCGCCTCGCGCCGCATGCCGAGGCGCTCCATGAGCCGCCATGAGGGCTCGTTGACCGCGAAGCACTCCGCGTGGACCCGGCGCAGCCCGAGCCCGTCGAACACGAAGGAGAGCAGGTCCCGGACCGCCTCCGTGGCGTAGCCCCGGCCTTCGTGCTCGGGCGCCAGGCACCACCCGATCTCGGCGGACACGTCCTTGGCCTGGTCGCGCACCTCGGTCTGGGACCACGCGTTCTCGGTCTTGAGATAGAGGTCGCCGATGAGCTCGTCGCCCAGCAGGACGGTCGCCGTGTACGGCCGTCGCTTGTCGAACGCCGCCAGCCACGACTCCAGGTCCGGCGGCTGCCACGTCATCCAGCGCGCGACCTCGGGCAGCGAGCGGTAGGCGAACATCGCCTCGGCGTCCGCGTCGACCGCGGGACGCAGGGTGAGCCGCTCGGTGGTGCGTGGCCAGCTGGCGCGGTCCCAGTGGGGCACCCCGGTGAGCTCGTCCATGCGGCCAGTGTTCCTGCCCGATGGATCGGACCCCGGACCGGGGCAGGTCGACGAGCCCGGACCGCCTACGCTTGCTGCTCGTGAAGACGTTCGAGGACCTGTGGGCGGAGCTGTCCACCAAGGCCGCGGAGCGCCCCGAGGGGTCCGGCACCGTCCAGCAGCTCGACGCCGGCGTGCATGCCATCGGCAAGAAGCTGCTGGAGGAGGCCGCCGAGTCCTGGATGGCCGCCGAGCACGAGGGCAAGGAGGCGACGGCGCTGGAGATCAGCCAGCTGCTCTACCACGCCCAGGTGCTCATGCTCGCCTCCGGACTGACCCTCGACGACGTCTACGCCCACCTGTGAGCCACCCATGACCTTGCGCATCGCCGTCCCCAACAAGGGGTCGCTGTCCCAGTCCGCCACCGACATCCTCCGCGAGTCCGGCTACCGCCAGCGATCCGACTCCAAGGAGCTCGCGCTCGTCGACGCCGAGAACGACGTCGAGTTCTTCTACCTCCGCCCGCGCGACATCGCGCTCTACGTCGGCGAGGGCACCCTCGACGTCGGCATCACCGGCCGCGACCTGCTCCTCGACTCCGGAGCCAAGGCCGACGAGGTGATGAGCCTGGGCTTCGGCCGCTCGCGCTTCCACTTCGCCGGTCCCACTGGCCGCTACTCGTCGCTGGAGGACCTCGCGGGCCTGCGCATCGCGACGTCGTACGTCGGCGTGGTGGAGGACCACCTCTTCCGCAACGGTGTCGACGCCACCGTCACCCGCCTCGACGGTGCGGTCGAGACCAGCATCCAGCTCGGCGTGGCCGACGTGATCGCCGACGTCGTCGAGACCGGTTCGACGCTGCGGGCGGCCGGCCTGGCCACCTTCGGCGAGGTGATCCTCGAATCCGAGGCGGTGCTGATCACCCGCGGCGGCAACGTGCCCGACGACTTCGAGATCTTCCGGCGCCGGCTCGAGGGCGTCCTGGTCGCGCGCAGCTACGTGATGATGGACTACGACATCGAGGAGTCGAACCTCGCCGGGGCGACCGATCTCGCCCCCGGCCGCGAGGGCCCGACGATCTCGCCGCTGGGCAAGCCCGGCTGGGTCGCCGTCCGCGTCATGGTGCCCCGCTCGGGCGCCCAGCGCCTGATGGACGACCTCTACTCGATCGGGGCGCGCGCCATCCTGCTCACGGACATCCATGCCTGCCGGCTCTGACCGCTCGCTGCCCTCGCTGCCGCACACGTGGCGTCCCCTCGGCGTCCGCATCGCGGTCGTCGGGTTCGGGCTGACGCTCGTGGTCGTCTGTGCGGCCGCGTGGTTCGGCTTCGACGACTCGATCCGCGAGCGGTTCAGCCTGCTCCAGCGCGGGACCGTGCTGCTCTTCGGCGCCGGTGCGGCTGCGTGCGGCTGGGCACTGGCCCGGGCCCGGGTGACCGCCGAGCCCGACGGTCTGGTCGTCGTCAACGGGTTCCGGACCCGTCGGCTGGCGTGGGAGGAGGTCCTCGCCGTCCACCTCACCGAGGGCGCGCCGTGGGCGACGCTCGACCTGGCCGACGGCACCACTATGTCCGCGATGGCCTTCCAGGGGTCCGACGGACGACGTGCGATCGACGGCGTGCGCGCCGTGCGTGCGCTGCTCGACCGGGAGCCCCGCGAGCGCTAGGAGCGCGACGTCAGAGGGCGTGGATGCCCCACGAGACCGACAGCTCGTCGCCCGGCTGACCCGCCGGGGCGAGGACGACCACGCCCGTCCCGGAGTTGAAGGCGTCGGCCGGTGCCGTCATCGGTTCGACCGCGATGCCGGGGCGCGGCCCGTCGCTGGGCGGGGTGAAGACCTGGAGCCAGCCGTGCTTCTCGTCGACCCAGAGCGCCACCCCGCGCGAGGTCGCCGGGTCGACGAGCGTGGTGGTGGCGCGCCCGTCCACGTGGGTGAGTGCCCCGAACCCCGTGTCGAGGTCGACGTCGCCGATGCGTCGCGGCGAGGTGAAGTCGTAGTCGCCCGACACCGCCTCGGTCCCGGTCGGGAGCAGCCGGTCGTCGACCAGGATGCGCTCGTGCGCGGGCAGGTGCAGCTCGAGGTCCTCGATCGCGTCGCCCACGCAGAGGTACGGGTGCGCCCCGCTGGCGTACGGCGCCGGCTCGGGCGCCAGGTTGGTCGCCGTCTGGGTCACGACCAGCCCCTCGGCGCTGAGGTCGTAGAGCACGTGCAGGTCGACCGCCCACGGGTAGCCGGACTGCGCCATCACCCGGTAGACGAGCGACACCGAGGTCGGCGTGTGCTCCTCGACGGTCCACGCCGCCCAGCGGGCCAGGCCGTGCGAGGCGTTGTGGTGGCCGGGGTCGGTCAGCCCGAGCTGGAGGTCGCGACCCTCGAAGGAGTAGCGCCCGTCGCGGATCCGGTTCGGCCACGGCATCAGCAGCTGGCCGCGGCACTGCGAGGACATCTCGTCCTCGCCGAACCCATCGACCAGGTCGCGGCCGTGGTGGCTGAGCCGGCGCAGGGCCGCCCCGCTCTCGGTGACGACGGCGGCGTAGCCGGCCGCTGCGATCTCGTACTGCTCACCGCTGGGAAGGACCATGACGGTCACCCTAGGTGCGACCCGCGCCCCGTCATGGGCATCACCACGCGCGATCTCACGGAGGAGGACGCCGACGCCGTCGACGCTCAGTCCGTCGTCACCACGACGTCGGCGTGCCGACGAGTGCCGAGTCGCTCGAAGAGCTCGTCCTCGTCGATCCGCCACTGCTCCCAGTGGTGGCGCATCTGCTCGCCGTCGCGCTCGATGCCGCGCGCCAGCCGGAGCGACGACTCGGCCTCGACCCAGACCAGGCAGCCGACGAGGTCGGCGACCGCGGGCGACCAGCAGCCGACGCCCTCCAGCACGAGCAGGCCGCCCGGCGTGACCGGGTGCGACTCCGCCCAGTCGCCGGCGAGCCAGTCCCAGCGGGTCCAGTGGCCGACCTCGCCCCGGGCCAGGGGAGCGAGCAACGCCTCGACGGTCGCAGCCAGGCCGGGCAGGCCGCGCCAGCCCTGGAGCAGCTCGTCGCAGTGCACCACCTGCGTCCCCGGTACGACGTCGGCCAGCGCGTCGGCCAGCGTGGTCTTGCCGGACCCGGCAGGTCCGTCGACGCAGACCAGCCGGCCCGGCCCGAGGCTCGGGGGCGCGGCCAGCACCTGCTGGGCGACCTCGGCGGCGACCTGGGCGGGGTCAGAAGGCACGGTCGCAGCCGCGGTAGGACGGCACCACGTCGGTGACCGTCTCGCCGCGGACCAGGTGGACGTCGCGCACGTGCTCGAAGAGCTCGCCGGACTTCGCGTGCCGGAACCACACCAGGTCGCCGATCGCCAGCAGCGCGGCAGGGTGGCCGGTCAGCGGGGTCTGGACCTCGCCGGCGCCCTCGAGCCCGGTGAGGTGCAGGCCGGGCGGCGCCCAGGGGATCGGGGACCGGTCCTCGCCGGTGGCGCCGCTGGCGATGAGGCCGCCGCCGTGGACGGTCGCCATCGTCGGGGTCGGCTTGCGCGTGACGCGCAGCCCGAAGAAGGCGGCCGGGCGCGGCACGAACGACGCGTAGTGGTCGAAGATGCCGGGCACGAGCAGGCCGGAGCCGGCGGCGATCTCGGTGACCGCGCCGTCGGCGGCCGTGGCCTCGACCGACCCGGACCCGCCGCCGTTCCAGAACTCCAGCTCGGCCACCTCGCCCAGCGCGTCGGCGATCTCGCGGCGGCGCACCTCGAGCTGCGCCATCGAGGCCTGCTTGAGGCGTCGTACGAGCAGGGACTTGGTGCGCTGGTCGGGCACGTCGTCCTGCACGCCGGCGACCTGGCCCTCGTAGGTCATCACGCCGACGAGCCGGAAGCCGTCGCGCTCCACGACCTTGCGGGCCATCGCGACCACGTCGCCGGTGTCGAAGAGCGGTGAGCGCTTGGGGCCGATGTGCTGGCCGCCGAGGCGCAGGCCCGCGTCGAGGTCGAGGGCGATCCGCACGGGGACCGCACGCGAGGCACGGGTGGAGTCGACCAGGTCGAGGTGTGCGGGGTCGTCGACCATCAGCGTGATCGCGGCGGCCGCGGAGGGGGAGGCGGTGAGGCGGGCCAGGGCCGCGAGGTCCACGGTCGGGTAGGCGACCACGATGTCGTCGCTGACCCCGGTCTCGTGGAGCCACAGCGCCTCGGCCAGCGTGAAGGCGAGGACGCCGGCGAACCCGTCGTGCGCCAGTGCGCGCTCGATGAGCGCGGGGACGCGGAGCGACTTGGAGGCCACCCGGACCGGCTTGCTTCCGGCGCGGCGGACGAGGTCGTCGGCGTTGGCGTCGAAGGCGTCGAGGTCGACCACCGCGATCGGGGTGGCCGGCGGCTCGGGCAGCGCGTCGATCGCGGCGTTGAACCGCGACCACAGCCGGTTGCGGTCGACGAAGTGGTCGCTCACTCGATGCCCCGCTTCCGCAGCATCGCCTCGATGTCGGCCATGTCGTCGTCGATCGGGGACCCACCGGGCTGCTTCGCCGAGGTCGGCGGGAGCTCCTGGCGACCCTTGGTCGCGGTGCCCTTGCCGGACTGGGCCCGCCCGAGCTGGCGGTCGCGGATGAGGCCGCTGACGACCCAGAGCACGAAGGCGAGCCCGGCGAGCCCGACCCCGGCCCACGTGCGGATGTCGAAGACCAGGCCGGTGGCCCAGTCGGTCACCGACCCCGCGATCTCGACCACCATCTCGAGCGTGCCGGTGAGCCAGGCGGCCGCCGGCAGGAGCGTGAAGCCCATCGCGCGCAGGCCGTTGGCGGCACCCCGGCGGCGGAACGCGATCCACGTCCAGATGGCACCGGCGACGGTGAGTGCGGCGGTCAGGGCGGCCCAGGTAGTCGCTTCCACGGGCCCAGAGTCCCACAGCGGTCCATGCCTGCCCGACAATGGTGGACGTGCAGCACGACGAGTCCCACGGACATGAAGCGCCCCTGGAGCGGACCATCCCCGACCCGGGGTTCGCCGACGACACGGGGGCCGTCGACCCTCTCCTCGCGGGGGTGCTCGTCGAGCACGCCGCCGGCACGGCGTCGTCGGGGCGCGTGCTCGCCGCGCTCCAGGACGCCCGCCTACTGGTGCCCGTGGTGGCGATCCTCGGCGAGGTCGAGCTCGACGAGCAGGGCCTGGCCCACGACAAGTCCTCCGACATGGCGGCGGTGCTCGTGCAGGCTGCCGACGGCAGCTCGGGGCTCCTCGCCTTCACCTCGACCGAGACCATGGCACGCTGGGACCCGCAGGCCCGTCCGGTGCCCGTGACGGCCGCGACGGCGGCCACCGCGGCGGTCCAGGACGGTGCGGAGGCGCTGCTCGTCGACCTCGCCGGTCCGGCGTCGTACGTCGTCGACGGGGAGGACCTCA
Source organism: Nocardioides sp. BE266 (assembly GCF_031457855.1). Taxonomy (NCBI): domain Bacteria; kingdom Bacillati; phylum Actinomycetota; class Actinomycetes; order Propionibacteriales; family Nocardioidaceae; genus Nocardioides; species Nocardioides sp. BE266. Next base: position 12,741 of record NZ_JAURTI010000014.1, read on the forward strand.
CCCGGCTGGCCGCCGGCTGGCGCCTGGTCGCGCTGGGGGAGGGGCACGGCTGGATTGGGCCGTCGGGGGAATGATCGGCTAACCTTCCGTGTTGACCGATCAGTGACGCCACAGCTACACGGCGACACCGATCCCGCCAAGCGGAGGCACGCAGCACCCGTCTCCCACCCGCACCGATCGCCCAGCACCACAGATCGTCGGGTCCCGGTCCCAGTGACACACCCGTCGAGAGGCAGGTGTGGACAGAGGTCTTCCCGAGAGGGGAGACGTGTTCTGACTGGCTCCCGCTTGGCACACAGCGGGAGCCATCGTTCATTTCCGGGGCTAGTGACCGGCCAGGGCGGGGGGGCTCCCACCCACCGAACCACTGGAGGACCCATCAGCACCGAGCTGCGCATCAACGAGCGGATCCGCGTACCCGAGGTCCGGCTCGTCGGACCCAACGGCGAGACCGTTGGGATCGTGCCGACCGACCAGGCACTCAAGCTGGCCCAGGAGGCCGACCTCGACCTCGTCGAGATCGCTCCCCAGGGACGCCCCCCGGTCTGCAAGCTCATGGACTACGGCAAGTTCAAGTACGAGAACGCCCAGAAGGCGCGCGAGGCTCGCCGCAACCAGACGAACGTGATCATCAAGGAGATGAAGCTTCGTCCCAAGATCGACCAGCACGACTACGAGACCAAGAAGGGTCACGTCGTGCGGTTCCTCGGCGCGGGCGACAAGGTCAAGATCACGATCATGTTCCGCGGCCGTGAGCAGCACCGCCCCGAGCTGGGATTCCGCCTGCTGCAGAAGCTGGCCGAGGACGTCCAGGAGCTGGGCTTCGTCGAGTCCGCGCCCAAGCAGGACGGCCGCAACATGATCATGGTGCTCGGCCCGCACAAGAAGAAGGCCGACGCCAAGATCGACGCCGAGGCAGCCCGCGCCAGCAAGGAGCAGGCGCGTGCCGACCGGAAGGCCGAGGAGGACGCCGAGCGCGAGGCGGCCCACGCCGCCGGACCGGTGGCCCAGAAGAAGGAGCGTCGCCGCTCCGAGAACCTGGACGCCGACATCGACGTCTGAGAGCAAGGCATGAGCGAAGCGAAGGCCTCGCTCGAGCATGTCGCGGCGGAGCCGTGACAACCACAGGACCACGCAAGTAGTACGAGGAGACAACATGCCGAAGAACAAGACCCACTCGGGCGCGAAGAAGCGCTTCAAGGTGACCGGCTCGGGCAAGATCCAGCGCCTGCAGGCCGGCCGGAAGTCCGGCGCTGCGTTCGCGTCCGCCCCGACCACGGGCAGCCGCAAGAAGCACCGCCGCAACGCCGGCATGGTCGAGCTCGAGAAGAGCGACGTCGCGCGCGCCAAGAAGATGCTCGGCATCTGAGGCTCGTCCACCACACATCCCCCTGGTGGCCCAGCCGCCTTCCCACCTGATTTTCGCCAGCATCAAGGAGTAACCCCATGGCACGCGTCAAGCGCGCAGTGAACGCCCAGAAGAAGCGTCGTACCACCCTCGACCGCGCGAGCGGCTACCGCGGCCAGCGCTCGCGGCTCTACCGCAAGGCCAAGGAGCAGGTCACCCACTCGCTGGTCTACAGCTACAACGACCGCCGCAAGAACAAGGGCAACTTCCGCAAGCTGTGGATCCAGCGCATCAACGCCGCTGCCCGCGCGAACGGCATGACCTACAACCGCTTCATCCAGGGTCTCGGCCTGGCCGGCATCGAGGTCGACCGCAAGATCCTCGCCGAGCTCGCCGTCAACGACGCGCCGGCCTTCGCCGCGCTCGTCGAGGCCGCCAAGGCCGCGCTGCCCGAGGACGTCAACGCGCCCAAGGTCTCCGCCTGATCCCTCCCGCTGGTTGAGCAGCGAGCGCCAGCGAGCGTGTCGAAACCAAGGGAGTCACACATGGAGCCTCTGACCACTGGCAACAGCCGCGTCAAGGAGGCTCGCAAGTTGAGCCGCCGCTCGGTCCGCACCGAGCGGCGGCTCTTCCTCGCTGACGGCCCGAAAGCCGTCGAGGGAGCACTCTCGGTCGACGGCTGCGTGGTGGAGGTCTTCGCGACCCCCCACGCCGCCGAGCAGTACGCCGACCTGCTCGGCGCTGCGGCCGTGACGCTGGTCGACGACCGGGCGCTGGCGTCGCTGTCCGACTCCGTGTCGCCCGCCGGCCTGGTCGCCGTGTGCCGTCCTCTGGACGCACCGCTGGCGCACGTCGTGGCCGCCTCGCCGCGACTGCTGGCCATCTGCGCCGACGTGCGCGACCCCGGCAACGCCGGCACGGTCATCCGGACCGCCGACGCCGCCGGGGCCGACGCCGTCGTGCTCGCCGGCCAGTCGGTCGACGCCTACAACGCCAAGACCGTGCGGGCGAGCGTCGGCAGCCTGTTCCACCTGCCGCTGGCCCTCGAGCCCGACCCCGCCGCCGCGGTGCGCGCCGCCCAGGACCGCGGCCTGATGGTGCTCGCCGCCGACGGGGCCGGCGAGGTCGACCTGTTCGACGCCGACCTGTCCGGGCCGACCGCCTGGCTGTTCGGCAACGAAGCATGGGGCCTGCCCGACGAGCTCGCGGCCCTGGCCGACCACCGGGTCGCCATCCCGATCCACGGGCGCGCCGAGAGCCTCAACCTCTCCACCGCGGCCGCGGTCTGCCTCTACGCCAGCGCCCGCGCCCAGCGCGCCTGACGCTCACCCGGCCGGCACCGCGGCGGCGTACCTCCGGGCGAGGGTGCGCAGGTGTGCCACCAGCTCCGGCGGTTCCGTGACGCGGAAGTCGAGGCCGAGCATCCCGATCCAGACCGCGACCATCTCGACGCTGTCGGCGCCGGTGACGAGCACGCAGTGGTCGTCGTCGACCGTCTCGACGACGCCCACGGTGGGGTTGATCCGCCGAAGCACCTCCTCGGCCTGTGCGTCGACGGCGATCCGGCAGTGCACGTTCCAGCCGGAGAACGCGACGTCGCGCAGCACGAACGCGGCGTAGTCACCGCCGTCCATGGGCTCGGGCGTGAACCGCCCGGCGCCGGGGGTGCGGACCTCCATCCAGTCCGCGCGCAGCGCCCGCCACGTCCCCTCGGGTCGGGTGCGCACCACGACGTACCAGCGCTGCTGCCAGCTCACCAGGCGGTAGGGGTCGGCCTCGACCCGCTCCTCGACGTCGGCCGACGGTCGGTAGAACAGCCGCAGGCCCTCGTGGTCGCGGACAGCGGTGGCCAGGTCCGCCAGCAGTGCCACGTCGACCGGCGGTGCCTCGACGTTGGTCGCGGTGTCTGCCGGTCCGACGTCGGTGCTGTCGCTCAGCGCGCGCACGCGCCGCCAGAGCCGGTCGGGCAGCACGTGCTGGAGCTTGGCGAGCGCGAGTGCGCCCGCCTCCTCGATGCCGCGCACGGCCGAGACGCTGCCGAGCCCGACGGCGACCGCCACGGCCTCATCGGCCTCGAGCAGCAGGGGAGGGAGCCGGCCGTGGTCCCCGAACCGGTAGCCACCGGCCGCGCCACGCACGGCCTCGACCGGGTAGCCGAGCTCCCGGAGGCGCTCGACGTCCTTGCGGACAGTTCGCTCGCCGACGCCGAGCAGCGACGCTAGCTCGGGCCCGGTCGCCGTGGCGCGGGCCTGGAGGTGGCCGAGCAGGGCGATCAGGCGGGACGAGGTCTGGAGCGACATGGACCCTCCGAGAAGAAGTCTGACGGGGCGTGATCAATCAGGGCCGAACCGTGCCGGATTCGTTCCTACCGTACTTCCATGACCACTCACCAGAACCCCAGCGACCTGACCTTCCGCCCCTTCACGATCTCGGTCCCGCAGGACGCGATCGACGACCTCCACGCCCGCCTGGCCAACGCCCGCTACGCCGCAGAGCCGGCCGACTCCGCCGGCACCGACGACTGGTCCGCCGGCACCCCGGTGTGGTACCTGCGCGAGATGGTGGAGCACTGGAAGGACGGCTTCGACTGGCGCGCCCAGGAGGAGCGGATGAACGCCTACCCCCAGCTCCTCACCGAGATCGACGGCCAGACGATCCACGTCGTCCACGTCCGCTCCGCCAACGAGGACGCGACGCCGCTGCTGCTCCTGCACACCTACCCCGGCTCCTTCGTCGACTTCCTCGACGTGATCCCGTACCTCACCGACGACTTCCACCTCGTCATCCCGAGCATCCCGGGCGTCGGCTTCAGCCAGCCGCTGACCGACGGCGCGTGGGACTCGCGGCGCAACGCCCTCGCGTGGGACCGGCTGATGCGCGGCCTCGGCTACGAGTCCTACGGCGCCCACGGCTCCGACAACGGTGCGATCGTGGCGCGCGAGCTCGCGATGCTGGCACCCGAGGGCTTCCTCGGCGCGCACGTCCTCCAGCTGTTCTCCTTCCCCTCCGGCGACCCGGCGGAGTTCGAGAAGATGACGCAGGCCGACTACGCCGCGCTGGAGTTCGCCGGGTGGTTCCAGACCGTCAACGGCTACGCCACGATGAACGCCTCGCGTCCGCGCACGATCGCGGGCCGCACTGAGCGACTCGCCCGTCGGCCAGCTGGCCTACAACGAGCTCTTCGAGAGCTTCGGCAACGGCACCGCGCGAGTGACCCGCGACCAGGTGCTCACCCAGGTCAGCCTCTACTGGCTCACCAACAGCAGCGGCGGTGCGGTGCAGGCCTACCGCGCCGAGCAGGCGGTCGAGCCACAGGTCAACCACGGCCGGATCGGCGTCGCGGTCTTCGCCGACGACTTCCGCACCATGCGGCCCTTCGCGGAGCGCGACAACACCGACATCGTGTCGTGGACCGAGCACGCCGAGGGTGGCCACTTCGCCTCGATGGAGGTCCCCGAGGAGCTCGCTGGGGCGATCCGCGGCTTCTACCGCTGATCCGGGGCGGGGGAGCGGCTAGCCTCCCCAGACAATGATCCTCATCGATCCACCTGCCGTGGCGAGGTGGGACCGGCTCTGGTCCCACCTCGCCAGCGACACGTCGTACGACGAGGCGCACGCGTTCGCGGAGGCGCACGGCATCCCCGCCCGCGGCTGGGACCGCGACCACTACGACGTCCCCTCGGAGTGGTACGACGCCATGGTCGAGGCCGGCGCGGTGCCCGTCACGTCGCGCGAGCTGGTGGTGGCCCTGCGCGCCGCGGGCCTGCGCCGCCCGAAGCCGTTGCGCGACTAGGGTTGCCGACGTGTCCGAGGAGTTCAGTCGCCGGGTCGACAGCACCCCCAGCCGGCTGCGGTCGCTCGCGGACTACTACCCCGACGGGATCCTCGGCGCCACCCGCGAGGGCGTCATCACCCTCCTGAACGCGCAAGGCGCCGCGCTGCTCGGCGTCGACTCGCACGAGGCCCTGGGCCTGCCGCTGGACGAGGTGCTCCGGCTGCTCGACCAGGACGGGCGCACGTGGCTCGGGGTGAACCGCCCGTTCGACAGCATCTCGATCGTGCGCGGCATGCCCGAGCAGTCGTGGCTCAACGCCTCGGGCGAGGAGGTGCTCACCACCGCGACGCTGGTGCGCGACGGCCACCTCGGCCGGGTGGCCGGCATCGCGGTAGGGCTGCGCAGCGGCCGCGGCCGAGCCCTGCTCGACCGGGAGCGCTCCGACCTCGTCGCCACCGTCGCCCACGAGCTCCGCTCGCCGCTGACCGGGGTGAAGGGCTTCGTCCAGGCGCTGCTCAACCGCTGGGACAAGCTCACCGACGACCAGCGCAAGCTGATGCTCGAGACCGTCAACGCCGACGCCGACCGGCTCGCGCGCCTGATCGCCGAGCTCCTCGACGTCGCCCGGATCGACACCGGCCGGCTCCAGCTCTACCCGCGCGAGTCGTCCGCCGAGATGCTGGTGGGCCGCGTCGTCAGCTCGATCGAGGCGGGCACAGCCCGTGAGATCACCCTCGAGGTCGAGGACGGACTGCCCGAGGTCTTCGCCGACCCCGACAAGTTCACCCAGGTCGTCACCAACCTCGTGGAGAACGCGATCCGTCACGGCCAGGGCCAGGTCTCGGTCAGCCTCGCCGCGCGCCCCGAGCTGCCCGGCGTACGGATCACGGTGGACGACGAGGGCGACGGCATCCCGGTCGAGATGCGCCGCCGCGTCTTCACGAAGTTCTGGACGACCGGCGAGTCCGGAGGCAGCGGCCTCGGCATGTACATCGTCGGTGGGCTCTCGCGCGCCCATGGAGGCCGGGTCACCATCGAGGACGCCCCCGGCGGCGGCGCCCGCGTGATGGTCGACTGGCCGAGCGAGGACCTGCGCCCCGAGGTCTGAGCTCCGACGTCGGCCCGACCTCCACACAACCTTCACGAGTCGTCCCCGCCTCCTGACCGCCCTGGCTCCTAACCTCGTGCCATGACGTCTGGGACATCCCGCACGGCCCTGGTGGTGGAGGACGAGCGCACCATCAACGACGCGCTCGCGCAGCGGCTGCGCGCCGAGGGTTACGTCGTCGAGCAGGCCTTCGACGGGCCGACCGCCGTCGAGCTGGCCACTTCCGTGCGACCGGACGTGGTCCTCCTCGACGTGATGCTGCCCGGCTTCGACGGCCTCGAGGTGTGCCGCAGGATCCAGGCCGAGCGACCGGTGCCGGTGCTGATGCTGACCGCCCGCGACGACGAGGCCGACGTCCTGGTCGGCCTCGGCGTCGGCGCCGACGACTACCTCACCAAGCCGTTCTCGATGCGCGAGGTCGTCGCCCGCGTCTCCGCGCTCCTGCGCCGCGTCGAGCGGGCCGCCGCGCTCGCCGAGGAGCGCCCGGCCGCCGTCCGGGTGGGCGGGGTGAGCCTCGACCCCGGCACGCGCCGTACGACGGTCGCGGGGGACCCGGTCCACCTCACCCCGACCGAGTTCGACCTGCTGCTGTGCCTGGCGCGCGGGTCGGGCCAGGTGCTGACCCGCGAGCGGCTGCTGCGCGACGTCTGGGACTGGGGTGACGCGTGGGCGAGTGCTAGCGCGACCCGCACCGTCGACAGCCACGTCAAGGCGCTGCGCAGCAAGGTCGGGCCCGAGCGGATCCGCACCGTCCACGGCGTCGGCTACGCGCTCGAGGACCTGCCGTGAGCCAGACCCCGACCCCGACGCCGACCAGGCCCCTCGACGCCGTCACCAGTATCAAGGTGAAGCTCGGGCTGCTGGTCGCCGCATCCGTCGTCGTCGCCGCGCTGCTCACCCTGCTCGGCTCGGCCGCGCACGTGCAGCCGCTGCTCATCGTGCCCGTCACCGTGGCCCTCGCCCTCGGCGTGACCCAGCTGCTGGCCGCCGGGATGGTGGAGCCGCTGCGCCGGATGACCGACGTCTCGCGGGCGATGGCCCGCGGCGACTACTCCGGGCGGGTCCGCACGACTGCCACCGACGAGGTCGGCCAGCTCGCCGCCGCCTTCAACCGGATGGCAGAGGACCTCGCCACCGTCGACCGCGAGCGGCGCGACCTCATCGCCACCGTCTCCCACGAGCTGCGCACCCCGCTCACCGCGATGACCGCGCTCCTGGAGAACCTCGCCGACGGCGTGGTCCCCGCCGACTCCGAGCACCTCGGTGCCGCGCTCGACCAGGCCGAGCGCCTCGCCCGGCTCGTCGACGACCTGCTCCAGCTCTCCCGCCTCGAGGCCGGGGTCGTCGACCTCGACCGGCGTGACGTCGCCCTGCGGTCGCTGGTCGAGGAGTCGATCGCGCAGGTGACCTCGGGAGGCCGGCCGGGACGCTTCGACGTCGCGGTGCCCGAGCAGGTCGTCGTACGGGCCGACCCGGCGCGGCTGCAGCAGCTGCTCGTCAACGCCTTCGAGAACGCCGCCCGCCACGCGCCGCCCGGCAGCGAGGTCCGCGTGGTGGCCGACGCCGACGCGAGCGGTTGGTGGCTGGAGGTCAGCGACGACGGCGGGGGAGTCCCGCCCGCCGACCGTGAGCGCGTGTTCGAGCGCTTCGGCACCGACGGCGCCGGCGGCACCGGCCTCGGGCTCGCCGTCTCCCGCTGGGTCGCGCAGCTCCACGGCGGCACCCTGCGCTTCCTCGACCCACCGTCCGGCCGCGGCGCGCGCCTGCGCCTCGACGTACCCGCGAACCCGGTCGAGCCCGCGACCGGCGCCGCACCCGCACCCGTCCCTTCCCCAGACCCGGAGCCCACCATGACCACGACCGCACCGACCCAGCCACCGCTCCCGCCGATCCCGACCAGCAGCAAGCCGGGCATGGACGCCCTCTTCGGGCGGTTCTGGCCCGAGCGCGGCCTGCCGTCCGGGCTCCGTACGGTCGTCGCGGCGGCGGTCGCGGGGGTGGTCGCCGGGGTGGCGCTCTCGTTCCACGGCCCGGGCATCACGTGGAGCGTCGTCGCCATCGCCTGCGGCACCGCCGCCCTGCTGACGGCGCGTCGTCGCCGAGAGCCGTGGACCCTCGCCTGCGCCGGCCTCGCCCTGCTGCTCGTGCTGCCGATGACCCTGCTGGCGGCCGAGTGGCTGCAGGCGCTCTGCCTCCTCGCCGCCACCGCGGTGTTCCTCAGCGGCGTGACCGGCGCGCGCACGATGCCCGGCATCGTGCTCACCGGGATCTCCTGGCCACTCGCGTCGCTGCGCGGCCTGCCGTGGTTCGGCCGGTCGCTGCGCATCGCCGGCACCGGGTCGCGTACGCCGGCACTGGTGCGGACAGTTGCGTGGTCGCTGCTCGGCCTCGGCGTGTTCGGCACGATCTTCGCCAGCGCCAACCCGGTCTTCGGCTCCTGGGTCAACCAGCTGCTGCCCAACCTGTCCTTCAACGAGCTGGTCGGCCGCGCCTTCCTGGCCTGCTTCGTCTTCGCCGCGACCCTCGGCGCCGCCTACCTCGCGCTCAACCCGTCGCACGTCGAGGTCCTCGCCGACCGGCGGGCGACGCCGCTGGCCAACCGGTTCGAGTGGCTCGTGCCGGTGCTGGTCGTCGACGCCGTCTTCGTCGCCTTCATCGCGGCGCAGGCGCGCGCCCTCATCGGCGGCCGCGACTACATCGAGCAGTCCACGGGCCTCACCTACGCGGACTTCGTGCACAAGGGCTTCGGCCAGCTGACCCTCGCCACGGCGCTCACCGTGCTGGTGGTGTGGGTGGCCTCGCGCCGCGCCGGCAGCTCACGTGACGACCGGCGCTGGCTGTTCGCCTCGCTCGGCCTGCTGTGCGTGCTCACCCTGCTCGTCGTCGCCTCCGCGCTGCGGGGGATGAGCGTCTACCAGGACGCCTACGGCTTCACCACGCTCCGGCTCTTCGTCGACGTCTTCGAGGGCTGGCTCGGCTTCCTCGTGCTCGCGATCATGGTCGCGGGCGTCGCGGGCTGGGCGCGCTGGCTGCCGCGCGTCGCGCTGGCCTCCGGAGCCGTCGCTCTCATCGGTCTCGCTGCGATCAACCCCGACGCGTGGGTGGCGGGCCGCAACCTCGACCGGTACGACGCCACCCAGAAGCTCGACCTGCGCTACCTCCAGACGCTGTCCGCCGACGCCACACCGGTCATCGTCGACCGGCTGCCCGAGGACGTCGCGCGCTGCGTGCTGCAGACGCTGCCGTACAACTCGCTGAGCGACGAGACGCTCGACGACGCCCGTGCGTGGAACCTCGGCCGGTCGCGCGGCGCGGACGCGCTCGACGAGATCGGGCTGACCTCGGCGCCCCAGAGCGCGTCCTCCGCCGGCACGTACGACGAATGCGCTGGCGTGTGGAGCGCCTTCGGCGAGTAGAGTTCGGGTCGTGGACACGAGCATGCGATTTCTGCGCCCCGGACCTGGTCCGTCGGGCAGCTGACGTCACCGGGTCCGGGGAGTGCCCCGTTCCGACCCGATGCCCATCCACTTCTAGACTCTGCGGCTGAACCGTTGCTGCCGCGCGAAAGGGAGCCATGTCCGGCCCCAACACCGACTACGACCCTGTCGAAGTGACCCCGCTCAAGGCCGACGAGGTCGAGGCGATGCGCGAGGCGGCCCTGGCCGCGATCGCCGCCGCCGCCGACCTCGAGGCGCTCAAGCAGGTCCGCCTCGACCACGCCGGGGACCGTTCCCCGCTGGCGCTCGCCAACCGCGAGATCGGCGCCCTGCCACCGCAGGCCCGCAAGGAGGCCGGCCAGCGCGTCGGCCAGGCCCGCGGTGCCATCAACCAGGCCATCGCCGCCCGCCAGACCGTGCTCGAGGCCGAGCACGAGGAGCGGATGCTGGTCGAGGAGACCGTCGACGTCTCGCTGCCGACCCAGCGTCGCCGGCGCGGCAGCCGCCACCCGATCACGCTCCAGTCGGAGCTGATCGCCGACCTGTTCGTCGCGATGGGCTACGAGATCGCCGAAGGCCCGGTCGTGGAGGCCGAGTGGCTCAACTTCGACGCGCTCAACCTCGGTCCCGACCACCCGGCGCGCACCATGCAGGACACGTTCTGGACCGAGCCCGCCGACGACCACGTCGTGCTGCGGACCCAGACCTCGCCCGTCCAGGCGCGCACCATGCTCACCCGCAAGCCCCCGATCTACGTGGTGTGCCCCGGCCGGGTCTTCCGCACCGACGAGTACGACGCCACGCACTCGCCGATGTTCCACCAGGTCGAGGGCCTCGTCGTCGACGAGGGCATCACCATGGCCCACCTCAAGGGCACGCTCGACCACTTCGCCTCGCAGCTGTTCGGCGACGACATCTTCACGCGGTTCCGGCCGTCGTACTTCCCCTTCACCGAGCCGTCGGCCGAGGTCGACGTGCGGTGCTTCGTGTGCCGCGGCGTCGACTCCGAGTCCTGCCGCACCTGCCGGGGCGAGGGCTGGATCGAGTGGGGCGGCTGCGGCGTGGTCAACCCGCGCGTACTGGTCGCCTGCGGTGTCGACCCGGACGTCTACAGCGGCTTCGCGTTCGGCATGGGCATCGACCGGTCGTTCATGTTCCGCCACGACCTCGAGGACCTGCGTCCGCTCTTCGAGGGCGACGTCCGGTTCTCGTCCGCCTTCGGAACGGAGATCTGAGCGATGAAGGCCCCCAAGTCCTGGATCCTGGAGTACGTCGACGTCCCCGAGGGGACCACTACCGACGAGCTCACCGCCCGCCTGACCCTCACCGGTCTCAAGCTCGAGGCCATCGCCAGCCCCGGCAAGGACATCACCGGCCCGCTGGTGGTCGGTCGCGTCCTCACGATGGACCCCGAGCCGCAGAAGAACGGCAAGACCATCAACTGGTGCACCGTCGACGTCGGTGACGCCAACGGCACCGGCGAGCCGCAGGGCATCGTCTGCGGTGCGCACAACTTCAAGCCCGGCGACCTCGTCGTCACCGTCCTGCCCGGCGGCGTGCTGCCCGGCGGCTTCGAGATCGGCGCCCGCAAGACCTACGGCCACCTGTCCGCCGGGATGATCTGCTCGGCCCGCGAGCTCGGCCTGGGCGAGGACCACGACGGCATCATCGTGCTGCCCGAGGACGCCGGCACGCCCGGTGAGGACGTACGTCCGCTCCTCGGCCTCGACGAGGAGGTCATCGAGTTCGAGATCAACCCCGACCGGGCCTACGCGCTCTCGCTGCGCGGCATCGCCCGCGAGGTGCTGGTCTCGGTCGACGGCGCGAGCAACTTCCGCGACCCGGCCGTCCGGGAGACCCCGGCCGCCAACGACCAGGGCCACCCGGTCGTGGTCGAGGACGCCGAGGGCTGCCCCGTGTTCGTGGCGCGCAAGGTCACGGGCTTCGACCCGGCGGCGCCGACCCCGGACTTCATCACGCAGCGGATCACCGCGGCCGGCATGCGGCCGATCTCGCTGGCCGTCGACATCACCAACTACGTGATGCTCGAGACCGGCCGGCCGATCCACGGCTACGACGCCGACAAGGTGAGCGGCGCGATCGTCGTACGTCGTGCGCGTGCCGGTGAGCGGCTCACGACCCTCGACGGCACCGACCGCGCGCTCGACCCCGCCGACCTCGTCGTGACCGACGACTCCGGGATCATCGGGCTCGGCGGCGTGATGGGCGGCGAGACCACCGAGATGTCGGACACCACGACGTCCGTGCTGGTCGAGGCCGCCCACTGGGACGCCGTGTCGATGTTCCGCACCGGCAAGCGCCACAAGATCTCGTCCGAGGCCGGCAAGCGCAACGAGCGCGGCGTCGACCCGACGATCTGCGAGGCCGCGGCCGACCGGGTCGTCGAGCTGCTGGTCGAGCACGGCGGCGGCACTGCCCACGCCGGCGTGACCGTCGTCGGCACCCCGCCGGCGATGCCGGTGATCCAGGTCGCCGGAGACCTCGCCGAGCGCGTATCGGGCATGCCGATCACCGAGGAGCGCAGCGTCGAGTGCCTGCGGGCCATCGGGTGCGACGTGACCGGAACCGGCACGCTCTCGGTGACGCCCCCGCCGTGGCGCCCCGACCTCACCGACGCCCAGGACTTCTCCGAGGAGGTCGTCCGCCTCGTCGGCTACGACAAGGTGCCGTCGGTCCTGCCGACGCCGCCGTCGGGCCGTGGCCTGACCCGCCCGCAGCAGCTGCGTCGCCGGATCGGGCGCACGCTGGCGGGGGAGGGCTTCGTGGAGGTCGTGAACTTCCCGTTCGTCGGCACCACCGACCTCGACGCCCTCGGGCTCCCCGAGGACGACTCGCGCCGTCGGCTGCTGCGCCTGTCCAACCCGCTCAGCTCCGAGGCGGGCTACATGACCACGACGCTGCTGCCGGGCGTGCTGCGGTCGGCGGCCAAGAACGTCGGCCACGGCAACACCGACGTGGCGATCTTCGAGACCGCCACCGTCACGCTGCCCCGCGACGCCGGTCCGGCGGCGATCCTGCCCGTCGACCGCCGTCCCACGGACGCAGAGTTCGAGGCGCTCGACGCCGCGCTTCCCGCCCAGCCGCTGCACCTCGGCCTCGTCGCCCTCGGCGAGGCCACCGCAGGTGGCTGGTGGGGCGAGGCCCGTGCCGTCTCGTGGGCCGACGCCGTCGAGGCCGTGCGCTCCGTCGCGGCGTCTCTCGGCCTCGAGGTCGAGGCCACGGCGGCCGAGCTCGCGCCGTGGCACCCGGGCCGGTGCGCGCGGCTGACGGTCGACGGCGAGGTCGTCGGCCACGCCGGCGAGGTGCACCCCACGGTCTGCCAGGCCTTCGGTCTGCCGAAGCGCACCGTCGCGGCGGAGGTCGACCTCGACCTGCTCATCGGCCGTGCAGTCCACCTCCGGAGGGCCCCGACCTTCTCGTCCTACCCGGTCGCCAAGGAGGACGTTGCCCTCGTGGTCGACGCCACCGTCCCGGCGGCCGACGTCGAGGCGGCGCTGCGCGAGGGCGCGGGCGAGCTGCTCGAGTCGATCCGGCTCTTCGACGTCTACACCGGCGAGCAGGTCGGCGAGGGCAAGAAGTCGCTGGCCTACGCCCTGCGCTTCCGGGCACCGGACCGGACGCTCAAGGAGGGCGAGTCCGCTGCTGCGCGTGACGCCGCCGTGAAGCTCGCCGCCGAGCGGACGGGCGCCGTCCAGCGGACCTGATCCACGCTCACCAGACGCACACTGGGCCTTGAGTCTCCTGGAGACTCAAGGCCCAGTGGCGCGTCAGCGGCGTTCGCAGGAGACGCGCACCTCGGCAGAGCACCGGTCCCGACCGTCCTTGCCGACGGCCTTGTCGCGCCCCGTGCCGCCTTGCAGCGTGTCGTCGCCACCCTGTCCGAAGAGCTTGTCGTCGCCCGGGCCTCCCCGGAGCACGTCCGCCTGGGGCGTGCCCAGCACCCGGTCGTCGCCGCGGCCGCCGGAGACCACCACCGGCTTGCCCTCCGTGCCGAAGCCGCCGTTGGGGTTGAGCACGTCGGCGCCACCGCGACCCCGCAGGCGGATCCGATCGCCGACCGCCTTCATCCTCTCGGCGCGGTCGGAGCCGCGCAGGGACACGTCCTGGCCGCGGACCAGGAGATCCTCCCAGTCGGCGAAGCCGAAGGTGTGGGTGACCTCGGACGCGATCCGGGGAACGCAGCTGAACGTGCCTTCGAGACGCGCGCGCACGGTGGTGCAGGTGTCGCTGTAGAAACGGTCGCGGCCGGGTCCGCCGTCGACCGTGCCGGACCCGGTGGCCACGAGCACCAGGCTGTCGTCCCCGCCCCCCATCGACGCGCTGCGGCTCATGTCCGCGGTCGGGGCCATGGCGATGCCGACGACCGATTCCATGACGAGCGACTCCGCGGCATCGGTGCCCACATAGCTCACGTCGCGGTTGCCCAGCCGCAGGATCACGTCGGCCAGGTCCCCTGCCCACTGCAGCACCGGCCGGCCGTCGCCGGTCGCCAGGTGCCGACTGGCGTCGACGACCACGGAGGTCGCCTGCCAGCCGCGCTCGAGCTGGAGCGAGTTGGCGCCCGCGCCGACGTCCACCACGCCCCCGTTCTGCTCGCCCGCCCAGTGAAGGGTGTCGTCGCCCGCCCCGGTCCGTACGACGTCGGCGTTGAGCGCACCGAGGATGGTCGATCCCGACCACACGGTGTCGTTGCCACCGCCCGTCTCGATGGTGTCGGGAGCGGTGTCCGCCATGCCAGGGGTCCCCAGCCCGGCACTGACCTCCTCGATGAGGACGGAGTCCGGTCGGTCCGGAACCGATGCGACGAGACCTCGGTAGGTGTCCGCGCCCTCACCGAGGACGATCCGGTACGTCACCGCGTCGAGGTCCGTGCTCTCGTTGATGACCGTGTCGTCGCCCGGGCCTGCGTCGACGCCCACGTTGCGCCACTCGACCGTCGGCGTCGCCACGAGGCAGATCAGGTCGTTGCCGCCAAGGCCCTGGGCCGTCGTGTACTGCCCCGGCTCGATCACCATGACGTCGTCGCCCTCGGTGCCGACGATCCCGGTGACGGTGACCGGCTTGCCCTGGCAGGTCGTCGGCGCGGCGGCGGTGGCCGGCAGCGCGAGCGCCGCGAGTCCGGCGCCGAGCAGTGTCGTGGTCACGGCCGCGGACGCCGTCCGTCGTGCAGTTCTCATCTATGCCCCCGTTGAAGTCGATGCGGTCTCGCCCGAGAGACGCAGCCCGGTGCGGATTGGTTGCGAGCAATCCTCAGTTGATCGGGGTCCCGACGATCGCGGTGAAGCGGGCGAGCACGGCGCGGTCACCGACCACCGAGACCTCGGTGTCGTCGCCGCGGCTCCACAGCCACAGGTCGAGGGCTGCCGCCGGACCGTCGACGACCACGTCCGGCTCGGCGTCGCGGTCGGGTGCCGGCACCACGTGGAAGTCCTCTTCGTCGGTGTAGGTCTTTCCGCTGTCGGGGTCGGTTCCGGAGAAGAGGCCGAACTGCACCCAGAACTCCTCACCGGTGTCGGTGGTGTCGACCCGCACAAGCCCCTCGCCGGCCACCCAGCTGCCCCAGTACGGGCAGCCGCCGTACATCACGCCGAGGCACTCGTCGACGCCGTCGGTGGCGAGCACGGGGTCCAGTTCCGACGACAGCCCGGCGGCGAGCTCGGCGTCGACGCGGTGGACCAGTGCCTCGTGGGCCTGACGGCGCAGGATGAAGCCGACGGTCTGGTCGTCCGACCAGGTGTAGGACTCCTCGGCGGGGTCGGCGCCCTCGAGCGCCTGTGCGAGGTCGGCGGACCACGCGTCGTAGGTGGCCAGCAGGTCGTCGAACGACTCCGGGCGGGGATGCTCGACGGCCTCGGGTTTGACGGGTCGGGCGTGGAGCACGTCGGCCCACCAGCGCTGCACGGTCGCCAGGTGCCAGAGCAGGTCGGCGGCCGACCAGTCCGGGCACGACGGCACCCGTGCCTCGGGGTCGCACGCCGAGAGGACCTCGCGGAAGCGCGCGGACTCGGTGCGGAGGTGGGACAGGTAGGTCTCTGGCTGAAGACGGGTCACCCGTGAACCGTAGGGGAGCGGTAGGACGGAGTGCGCGCGCATTAGCCCGGCGTCACCCCCCGTTCGACTGTCCATGCAGGGCTGTGTATAGTCATGCATATGTCCGTATCAGTAGCCGTTGCCGGAGCCAGTGGGTACGCCGGTGGCGAGGTCCTGCGCCTCCTGCTGGGGCACCCCGAGGTCGAGATCGGCGCCCTGACCGCCGGGTCGAACGCCGGTGAGCTGCTCGGCGCCCTCCAGCCCCACCTGCTCCCGCTGGCTGACCGCGTGCTCGAGGCGACCACCGTCGAGGTGCTGTCCGGTCACGACGTGGTCTTCCTGGCGCTGCCGCACGGACAGTCCGCCGCCATCGCGAGCGAGCTCGGCGACGCGGCCGTCGTCATCGACTGCGGCGCCGACTTCCGGCTGACCGACCCGGCCGCGTGGGCCGCGTTCTACGGCGGAGAGCACGCCGGCTCGTGGCCCTACGGCCTTCCCGAGCTGGCCGGTCAGCGTGACCTGCTCCGCGGCGCCACCCGGATCGCCGTTCCGGGCTGCTACCCGACGATCTCCACCCTCACCATCGCCCCCGCGCTCGCCGCCGGACTGGTCACCCCCGACGTCACCGTGGTCGCGGCCAGCGGCACCTCGGGCGCAGGAAAGGCCGCCAAGCCGCACCTCCTCGGCAGCGAGGTGATGGGCAACGTCAGCGCCTACGGCGTCGGCGGCGTCCACCGCCACACGCCCGAGATCGTGCAGAACCTCCGACTGGTCCACGACGGCGACGTGAAGGTCAGCTTCACCCCGGTGCTCGTCCCGATGCCCCGCGGCATCCTCGCCACCGTCTCGGCCCCGCTCGCCACGCCCATCACCCCCGACGAGGCGTACGACGTCTACGCCAAGGCGTACGCACACGAGCCGTTCGTCCACCTCCTGCCGGCCGGGCAGTGGCCGCAGACCCAGTCGGTGCTCGGCTCCAACGCCGTCCAGCTCCAGGTCACCGTCGACGAGACCGCCGGCCGCCTGGTCGCCGTCGGCGTCGTCGACAACCTCGCCAAGGGCACCGCCGGCGCCGCCGTGCAGTGCATGAACCTCGCCCTCGGCCTCGACGAGACCAGCGGCCTCTCCACGATCGGACTCGCACCATGAGCGTCACCCACCCCCAGGGGTTCACCGCGGCCGGTGTCGTCGCCGGGCTCAAGTCCACCGGCGCCAAGGACCTGGCGCTCGTCGTCAACCAGGGCCCGGCCTTCGACTCCGCCACGGTCTTCACGGCCAACCGCTGCAAGGCCAACCCGGTGCTGTGGAGCCAGGAGGTCGTCAAGGACGGCACGGTCAAGGCCGTCGTCCTCAACTCCGGCGGCGCCAACTGCTACACCGGCCCCGAGGGCTTCCAGACCACCCACGCGGTCGCCGAGAAGGTCGCGAGCGGCCTGGGCGTCGGCGCGATCGACGTCGTGGTCTGCTCGACCGGCCTGATCGGCCTCGCCAACGACCGCGACCACCTGCTGGCGGGCGTCGAGGCGGCCACCGCGGCCCTCAGCGCCGACGGCGGCCAGAGCGCGGCCGAAGCGATCATGACCACCGACTCGGTCAGCAAGAACACCGTCGTCGAGGGCGCCGGCTGGTCGATCGGCGGAATGGCCAAGGGCGCCGGCATGCTCGCGCCCCAGCTCGCCACCATGCTGGTCGTGATCACCACCGACGCCGTCGTACCCGCCGCCGACCTCGACGCCGCCCTCCGCGCCGCCACCCGGGTCAGCTTCGACCGGCTCGACTCCGACGGCTGCATGTCGACCAATGACACGGTGACGGTGATGGCCAGCGGCGCGAGCGGGATCACCCCGACGCCCGAGGACTTCACCGCCGCCCTCACCCAGGCGTGCACCGACCTCGCCATGCAGCTGCTCAAGGACGCCGAGGGCGCCGACCACGAGATCGCCATCACGACCCTCCACGCCGCCAGCGAGGAGGAGGCGGTCGAGGTCAGCCGCAGCGTCGCGCGCAGCAACCTGTTCAAGGCCGCGGTCTTCGGCAACGACCCCAACTGGGGCCGCGTGCTCGCCTCCATCGGCACCACCCAGGCGACCTTCGACCCGGCCGACCTCGACGTCGCGATGAACGGCGTGTGGGTCTGCCGCAGCTCCACCCCGGCCGAGGACCCCAGCACCGTCGACCTCACCGGCCGCGAGGTCAGCGTGACCATCGACCTCAAGTCCGGCGACGCCCGCGCCACCGTCTGGACCAACGACCTCACCCACGCCTACGTCCACGAGAACAGCGCCTACAGCTCATGACCGAGACCACCAGCACCGACACCAGCACCGAGCCCGTGCAGAGCCCGCGCCGGCCCGACCCCGCCAAGGCGCGGACCCTGGCGGCGGCCCTGCCGTGGCTCAAGCGCTACCACGGCCAGACGATCGTGGTGAAGTACGGCGGCAACGCGATGATCGACGAGTCCCTCAAGGTCGCCTTCGCGGAGGACATCGCGTTCCTCCGGTTCGCCGGGTTCAAGCCCGTCGTCGTCCACGGCGGCGGCCCGCAGATCTCCCGGATGCTCGACAAGCTCGGCATCGAGTCCGAGTTCCGCGGCGGGCTCCGGGTGACCACGCCCGAGGCGATGGACGTCGTCCGCATGGTGCTGGTCGGCCAGGTGCAGCGCGAGCTCGTCGGGCTGATCAACCAGCACGGCGCGCTGGCCGTCGGCCTCTCGGGCGAGGACGCCGGGCTGTTCACCGCCGAGCGGACCAACACGGTCGTCGACGGCGAGGAGGTCGACCTCGGGCTCGTCGGCGAGGTGGCCCGCGTGCGGCCCGAGGCCGTGCTCGACCTGATCGAGGCGGGCCGGATCCCGGTCGTGAGCTCGGTCGCGCCCGACGTCAACGGGCTGGTCCACAACGTCAACGCCGACACGGCCGCCGCGGCGCTCGCCGTCGCGCTGGGCGCCGAGAAGCTCATGGTCCTCACGGACGTCGAGGGCCTCTACCGCGACTACGGCAACTCCGACGACCTGATCCAGGAGATCAGCCCCGAGGCCCTCGGCGAGATGCTGCCGACCCTCGACGCGGGCATGGTCCCCAAGATGCGCGCCTGCTACGAGGCGGTCACCGGGGGAGTGCCCCGGGCCACCGTCGTCGACGGCCGCGAGCCCCACGCGGTGCTGCTCGAGATCTTCACCGACGAGGGCGTCGGCACCCAGGTCCTGCCCGGCGCCGCCACCAAGATGCGCAAGCCCTACGCGGCGGAGGAGGAAGAGTGACCATCCAGGAGCGCTACACCGGCGCCGTCATGAACACCTTCGGCCCGCCGCAGCTCGCCCTCGTCCGGGGCAAGGGCGCCCACGTGTGGGACGCCGACGGCAAGGAGTACGTCGACCTGCTCGGCGGCATCGCCGTCAACGCCCTCGGCCACGCCCACCCCGCGCTGGTCGAGGCCGTGACGACCCAGCTCTCGACGCTGGGCCACGTCTCCAACTTCTTCGCCACCGAGCCCCAGGTCGCCCTGGCCGAGCGCCTCGTCTCCCTCCTCGGCTGGTCGAGCGGAGTCGAGACCTCGAGCGCCCGCGTCTTCTTCAGCAACTCCGGCACCGAGGCCAACGAGGCCGCGCTCAAGCTCACCCGACGCACCGGCCGCACCCGGCTGGTCGCGGCCGAGGGCTCGTTCCACGGCCGCACGATGGGCGCCCTCGCGCTGACCTCCAAGGCCGCCTACCGAGAGCCCTTCGAGCCGCTGCCCGGCGACGTCACCTTCGTGCCGTACGACGACGTGGCCGCGCTCGGGGCCGCCGTCGACGAGACCGTCGCCGCGGTCGTGCTGGAGCCCCTGCAGGGCGAGGCAGGCGTCGTGGTGCCGAGCCCCGACTACCTCGCGGCCGCCCAGCGGATCGCCCACGAGCACGGCGCGCTGCTGTGGCTCGACGAGGTGCAGACCGGCATCGCCCGGACGGGCGCCTGGTTCGCCCACCAGCTCCACGAGGACGTGCAGCCCGACGTCGTCACGCTCGCCAAGGGCCTCGGCGGCGGCATCCCGGTCGGCGCCACCGTCGCCCGCGGCGCCGCGGCCACGCTCCTGCAGCCCGGCAACCACGGCACCACGTTCGGCGGCAACCCGGTGGCCGCGGCCGCCGCCCTCGCCGTGCTCGACACCATCGAGACCGAGGGTCTCCTCGAGGCGACGAGGACCCGCGGCGAGCAGCTCGCTGCGCTGCTCGCCGACCAGGCCGGCGTCGTCGAGGTCACCGGTTCCGGCCTGATGCGGGGCGCGGAGCTCGACGGCGCCTACGCCACCCACGCCGTCGTCGCCGGGCGTGAGGCGGGTTTCATCCTCAACGCCACCGGCCCCACCCGCCTGCGCTTCGTGCCGCCGCTTGTCATCACCTCCGACGACCTCGACGCCCTCGCCGCAGCACTCCCCGCCATCCTCGACGCCGCTCGCACCGCCGCACAGGAGCCCACCCCATGACCCGCCACTTCCTCCGCGACGACGACCTGTCGCCCGCCGAGCTGCTCGAGGTCCTCGACCTGGCCGACCGGCTCAAGGCCGAGCCCTTCGACCACAAGCCGCTCGAAGGCCCCCGCACCGTCGCGCTGGTCTTCGACCGCCCGACGCTGCGCACCCAGGTGTCCTTCGCCGCCGGCATCGCCGAGCTCGGTGGCAACCCGATGACCGTCGACGGCGGCCTCGCGGCGATGGGCTCGCGCGAGGGTGTCGAGGACGTCGCCCGGATCCTCGGCCGCCAGGCCGTCGCGATCGTGTGGCGCACCGCCCACCAGAGCGACGTGGTGACCATGGCCGAGCACGCCGGCGTACCCGTCCTCAACGCGCTCACCGACGAGTTCCACCCGTGCCAGCTGCTGGCAGACCTGCAGACCGTGCGGGAGCACAAGGGTCGGCTCGCCGGCATCCGCGCTGCGTTCGTCGGCGACGGCGCGTGCAACATGGGCAACTCGTGGGTGCTCGCCGGTGCCGCCGCCGGGATGCACGTCGTCGTCGGCGCCCCCGACGGCTTCCACCCCGACGCCGACGTGGTGGCGAAGGCACGCGAGATCGCGCAGGGCACGGGCGGCTCGATCGAGCTGACCACCGACCCCGTCGCGGCCGTCACCGACGCCGACGTGGTGATCACCGACTCGTGGGTCAGCATGGGCCGCGAGGAGGAGTCGCAGGAGCGACTGCGGATCTTCCCGCCCTACGGCGTGACCGAGGAGCTCCTCGCCCACGCCGACCCGGAGGCCATCGTCATGCACTGCCTGCCGGCCTACCGCGGCAAGGAGATCTCCGAGGACGTCATCGAGGGCTCGCAGTCGGTGGTCTGGGACGAGGCGGAGAACCGGCGGCACGCCCAGAAGGCCGTGCTCACCTGGCTCCTGGAGCGACGATGAGTGCCGTCGCGCCGGTGACCAAGGGCGCCCGGCACGCACGGATCATCGACCTCGTCACGACCCATCCGGTGCGCTCGCAGACCGAGCTCGCCGACCTGCTGGCCGACCACGGCGTGCGGGTCACGCAGGCGACCCTGAGCCGGGACCTCGTCGAGCTCGACGCGGTCAAGGTCCGCAGCGCCGACGGCGCCCTGGTCTACGCCGTGCCCGGCGAGGGCGGTGACCGCAGCGTCGCCGCACCGCGCGAGACCGCGGCCGGCCGCGACCGGCTCGCGCGCCTCTGCGCCGAGCTCCTCGTCAGCGCCGAGGCCAGCGCCAACCTCGTCGTGCTCCGCACCCCGCCCGGCGCCGCGCAGTTCCTGGCCAGCGCCTTCGACAAGGCCGACCTCGGCGACATCCTCGGCACCATCGCCGGCGACGACACCGTGCTCGTCATCGGTCGCGACCCGCTCGGCGGCGACGCCCTCGCGCAGCGGTTCCTCGACCTGGCCAACGACCCCCACCACGTCTCCACCCACTCTGAGAACACCGAAAAGGACGCCCAGTGAGCAAGGTCCTCACCTCCCTCCCCGTCGGCGAGCGCGTCGGCATCGCCTTCTCCGGAGGCCTCGACACCTCCGTTGCGGTCGCCTGGATGCGAGCCCACGGGGCAGTGCCGTGCACCTACACCGCCGACATCGGCCAGTACGACGAGCCCGACATCTCCGGCGTACCGTCCCGCGCGATGCAGTACGGCGCCGAGCTCGCGCGCGCCGTCGACTGCAAGACCCAGCTGGTCGAGGAGGGACTCGCGGCCCTGGCGTGCGGTGCCTTCCACATCCGCTCGGGCGGCCGGGTCTACTTCAACACCACGCCGCTGGGTCGTGCCGTCACCGGCACGATGCTGGTGCGCGCGATGCACGACGACGACGTCAACATCTGGGGCGATGGCTCGACGTTCAAGGGCAACGACATCGAGCGGTTCTACCGCTACGGCCTGCTCGCCAACCCCGACCTGCGCATCTACAAGCCGTGGCTCGACGCCGACTTCGTCACCGAGCTCGGCGGTCGCCACGAGATGAGCGCGTGGCTCACCGAGCACGGCCTGCCCTACCGCGACAGCCAGGAGAAGGCGTACTCCACCGACGCCAACATCTGGGGCGCCACCCACGAGGCCAAGACCTTGGAACACCTCGACGTCTCGCTCGAGACCGTCGAGCCGATCATGGGCGTGAAGTTCTGGGACCCCGCCGTCGCGATCGAGGCCGAGGACGTCACGATCCGCTTCGACCAGGGCCGCCCGGTCGCCATCAACGGCACCGAGTACTCGGACCCGGTCGCGCTGGTCCACGAGGCCAACACCATCGGCGGTCGGCACGGTCTCGGCATGTCCGACCAGATCGAGAACCGGATCATCGAGGCCAAGTCCCGGGGCATCTACGAGGCGCCGGCGATGGCGCTGCTCTTCATCGCCTACGAGCGGCTCGTCAACGCCATCCACAACGAGGACACCGTCGCGCAGTACCACAACGAGGGCCGCAAGCTCGGCCGGCTGCTCTACGAGGGCCGCTGGCTCGACCCGCAGGCGCTGATGATCCGCGAGTCGGTCCAGCGCTGGATCGCCTCGCTCGTGACAGGCGAGGTGACCATTCGGCTGCGGCGCGGCGAGGACTACACGGTCCTGCGCACCGACGGCCCCGCGTTCTCCTACCACCCCGACAAGCTGTCGATGGAGCGGACGGAGAACGCCGCCTTCGGCCCGACCGACCGCATCGGCCAGCTCACCATGCGCAACCTCGACATCGCCGACTCGCGCGCCAAGCTCGAGCTCTACGCCGCCCAGCCGCTCGACCAGGGCCAGGTGCTCGTCGAGAACGGCACCCTCTACGGTGCCATCGAGGCCGGTGGCTTCGACCGGATCACCGGTCACTCGCCCGTCGAGGAGGCGGACGAGGAGGCGTACGACGAGACGGCGCTCGAGAGCGCGGCGATGGAGTTCGGGACCGACTGATGGCAGGCACCACCAACGAGGGCTCCCTGTGGGGCGGTCGCTTCGCGAGCGGCCCGTCGCCCGAGCTCCAGGCGCTCTCCAGGTCCACGCACTTCGACTGGCAGCTGACCCCCTACGACCTCGCGGGGTCGCGCGCCCACGCCAACGCCCTGCACCGCGCCGGTCTGCTCACCGAGGCCGACCACGCCGAGCTGCTGCGCGGCCTCGACGTGCTGGGGGAGCGGTACGCCGCCGGCGACCTGCTGCCGGCCGAGACCGACGAGGACGTGCACGGTGCGCTCGAGCGCCTGCTGCTCGAGGAGGTCGGTCCCGAGGTCGGCGGCCGGCTCCGCGCCGGCCGGTCGCGCAACGACCAGGTCGCCACGCTGTTCCGCGCCTACCTGCGCGACCACGCCCGCACGATCTCCGGGCTGGTGCTCGACCTGGTCGACGTGCTCGCCGGACAGGCGGGGGAGCACCTCGCCCCGGGCCAGGAGAGCGTCATGCCCGGGCGCACCCACCTCCAGCACGCCCAGCCGGTCCTGCTCTCGCACCACCTGCTGGCGCACGCGTGGCCGCTGGTGCGCGACGTCGAGCGGCTGCGCGACTGGGACGCCCGCGTCTCGAGCGACTCGCCGTACGGCTCCGGGGCGCTCGCGGGCCAGACGTTGGGCCTCGACCCCGAGGCGGTCGCCGCCGAGCTCGGCTTCTCGGGCTCGTCGGCCAACTCGATCGACGGCACCGCCTCGCGCGACTTCGCCACCGAGTTCGCGTTCGTCACCGCGCAGATCGGCGTCGACCTCTCCCGCCTGGCCGAGGAGGTCATCCTCTGGACGACGCGGGAGTTCGACTTCGCCACGCTCCACGACTCCTGGTCGACCGGGTCGAGCATCATGCCGCAGAAGAAGAACCCCGACATCGCCGAGCTCGCGCGCGGCAAGTCCGGTCGTCTGATCGGCAACCTGTCCGGCCTGATGGCGACGCTCAAGGGCCTCCCGCTCGCCTACAACCGCGACCTCCAGGAGGACAAGGAGCCGGTCTTCGACTCCGTCCAGACGCTCGAGGTGCTGCTGCCCGCGGTGACCGGGATGGTCGCCACGCTGACGTTCAACACCGACCGGATGGCCGAGCTCGCGCCGCAGGGCTTCTCCCTCGCCACCGACGTGGCGGAGTGGCTGGTGCGCGAGGGCGTGCCCTTCCGCGACGCCCACGAGCTTGCCGGTGCCTGCGTACGACGCTGCGAGGAGCTCGGCTGCGACCTGCCCGACCTCACCGACGCGCAGCGCGCGGAGATCTCGCCGTCTTTGACCCCTGACGTGCGCGCCGTGCTGACGGTCGAGGGCTCGGTGGCCTCGAGGTCCGGCCGAGGTGGCACCGCACCGGTCCGGGTGCGCGAGCAGCTCGACCAGCTCCGTGGCGCCAGCATCGGCCACCGTGCCCGCCTGGGCTGAGGGCGACCCGCTCGAGGTCGCCCCGCGGCTGCTGGGTGCCGTGCTCACGCACGGCGGGGTGTCGCTGCGGCTCACCGAGGTGGAGGCGTACGCCGGCCCCGACGACCCCGGCTCGCACGCCTATCGCGGCCGGACCGCGCGCAACGCGGTGATGTTCGGTCCGCCCGGGCACCTTTACGTCTACTTCGTGTACGGCATGCACCACTGCGCCAACCTCGTCACCGGTCCGGACGGAGCGCCGGGCGCCGTCCTGCTGCGCGCAGGTGAGGTCGTCGCCGGCCTCGAGGTCGCCCGGAGCCGTCGACCCGGCAGCAGCGACCGAGACCTGGCGCGTGGTCCGGCCCGTCTTTGCACGGCCCTCGGCATCGACCTGGGCGACAACGGCGTACGACCGGAACTGGCGGCGGGGGAGGAGCCCGCATCGATCAGCACCGGCCCGCGCGTTGGTCTGCGCCATGCGGCGGACCGTCCGTGGCGGTTCTGGGTGACCGGCGATCCGACCGTCAGCACCTATCGGCCAGCCGCGCGACGGCCCTCCACAGGCCGCTGACCTGCGGTTTTGCGTAGAGGGCACCCCCGGTTTTGCACGGCCCCCAGACGTCGTCTAATGTTCTTCCTGTCGCCGCAAGCGGCGCCGCCTCCTGGCCAGAAGGTCAGCTGAAGCGGAAACCAGCTGCGACCACATCGAGCGTCACGTTTCGAGTTTGACTCGCAACAGCGCGCCCGGTAAGTTACTGCAGGTTGCCCCGCGACCGGACCGGCCCAGCCGGCGAGGATCGGGTGCGTCTGATTTTTGAGAACTCAACAGTGTGTTTGATTAGTCGACGAATTAGTTTGTTATGCCCCGTTGACATCATGTTTGCTTCACCGCCT
>NZ_JAURTI010000015.1:0-22027 GCF_031457855.1 Nocardioides sp. BE266
GGGGGTTCAACCCGGGGGGGGGGGGGCCGCCCGGGGGCGGGGGTGTGGGGGGTGTTTTTTTTGGCCCACTGGTTTATTAACCGGGGGGGGGGGCCCCCCCCCGGGGGGCCCCCCCCCCGCCCCCACACTGCAAGGCACAAATCCCCCTCCGATCGGAGCTCCCCCGTGCGTCACCGTCTTCACACGTCCTCCTCCAAGGCAGTCGTCGCCGTGCTCGCCACGGCCTCGCTGCTGCTCGCCGGGTGCGGTGGTGGCGACGAGGAGCCGGCGTCGTCCGAGTCGTCCTCCGAGCCGTCGGCGCAGGAGACGAGCGAGGCGCCCGAGCCGACGTACTGGCCCCTGACGGGCCTCGAGCGCACCGGCAACGCCCCCAAGCACCCCGTGATCGTGACGAAGGTCGACAACACCTCCTCCAGTGCCCCGCAGGTGGGGCTCGGCTCCGCCGACCTGGTCGTGGAGGAGCTCGTCGAGGGCGGCTACACCCGCCTCGCGGCCTTCTACTACTCCAAGGTCCCCGCCAACATCGGCCCGGTGCGGTCGATGCGTGCGAGCGACATCAGCATCGTCCCCGAGGGCGCGACCGTGGTGACCAGCGGTGCCGCCCAGGTCACCATCAACCGCATCAACGGCGCGGGCATCCCGTGGATCACCGAGGGCGCCAAGGGCGTCTACCGCGACACCACGCGCTCGGCCCCCTACAACCTCTTCGCCCACCTCGCCGAGATCGCCAAGGGCGTCAAGGCCAAGGAGGAGCCGCCGGCCTACCTGCCGTGGGGCACCGAGGCCGACCTGCCCAAGGGCGCCAAGGCGAGCACCCTCACCGCCGACTTCGGCGGCCACTCCACCACCTGGCAGTACCAGGGCGGCAGCTACGTCAACACCAACTCGTACGCCGCCGACGGCGACAAGTTCCCGGCCGACTCGGTGCTGGTGATGCGGGTCAAGGTCGGCGACGCCGGCTACCGCGACCCCGCCGGCTACCCGGTGCCGGAGACCAAGTTCGAGGGCACCGGCGCCGCGCTGCTGTTCCACGGCGGCAAGGTCATCAAGGGCACCTGGACCAAGGACGGCCTCACCGGCGCCATCCAGCTCGCCACCAAGAAGGGCGACCTGACCGTCCCCGCTGGCCACACGTGGATCGAGCTGGTCCCGGCCGTGAACGGCAACGTCACCTTCGCCAAGTAGGTCCGGGCGGCTCAGGCGCCTGCGTCGGGCATCCTCGCGCCGGTCTCCAGCAGCTGCTGGAGGCCGGCCATGATGAAGCCGATCGCGGCCTCGACCCGGTCGGCCGCGGCCGCAGGGTCCTCGCTCACCGCGACGGACCCGCCGGCCGCCGACATCGCCCCGAAGAAGATCCTGGTGAAGGTGTCGAGCATCGCCTCGTCGAGGTCCCAGTCCTCCGAGGTGAGCACCGAGCGCACGATCTGGTCGACGATCGCGTAGGTCGAGCGCTCCTCCTGTTCGCGGAACCGCTCGTGGCCGAGCACGGACGGCCCGTCGACGACCACGATCTGTCGGTACGACGGCTCCTGCACGGCGCCGAGGAAGGCGCGCAGCCCGGCCTGGGCCTTCTCCCACGGGTCGTCGTGCCCGTCGGTCGCCTCGGCGATGCCCGACGTCGCCCGCGACTCGACCCGCTCGAAGGCGGCCTCGAAGATCGCCTGCTTGCCGCTGAAGTGGTGGTAGAGCGCGCCCTTGGTGACGTCGGCGCCCGCGACGATCGCGTCGAGGGAGGTGGCGGTGTAGCCGTTCTCGGTGAACAGCTGCTGGGCCACGTCGACCAGCGCGCGCTTGGTCGAGTCGGAGTAGCGCTGCCGCCGCGTCTTCATCCGCGCAGCCTAGGTGACCCGACTCACCCGCGGACCTCTTCGGTGTGCCGCCGGCATCCGGCATACTCAAAGTACGTACTCACGGTATGTACGACAAGGAGAACGCCATGACCTGGACGTCCCACCACCGACGCGGAGACGTGCTCCGCGAGGTGATCCGTACCGCTGACGCCCGCCTCGCGACCCCGGCCGAGCACCGCCAGCCCGCCCACCTCCCGATGGACGTCGACGGCGTCGCCGACACCTTCGGCGACGAGCTCACGCTCCTCGGTGCGCTGCAGCTGCGCTGGCACACCCGCCTCGCCGGCCACATCGAGCGCGAGCTCGCCGACCAACCCCTCGACCTCGACAACGCCGTCGCCCTCGCCTGGCTCGCCGCCGCCGAGGACATGCCCGGCATCCGGGCGGTCATCGACCACTGCTCGAGCCACCCCACCAGCCCGGAGATGGCGCGGACCACCGCGATCGCGAACGCCAAGGAGCACGAGATGCTCGCGCTCATGGCCGGTCGGGCCAGCGCGCCGGGCGAGGCCGCCCAGCGGGTCGGCCGGACGATCGAGGCCTCCGCGCGGACGTCGTACGTCCCGGGCGCGGTGCGCCCCGCGGTGGCGGCCCCGTCGTCACTGGTCCAGCGGATCAGGGCCGTGCTGGCGGCCTGATCGTTCAGAAGCAGGCTCGCCGGACGGGCGATTGGTTGCGATAGTGGACGACATGCAGCTGGCATCGGGGATGCTGCTGGTGGCCACACCAGCCCTGCAGGACCCCAACTTCGCGGACACCGTGGTGCTGCTGCTCGACGTCAACGACGAGGGCGCCCTCGGCGTCGTGCTCAACCGTCCCTCGCAGGTCCTGGTCGCCGACGTGCTCGAGGCCTGGCGCGAGGTCGTGTCCGAGCCGGAGGTCCTGTTCCGGGGCGGCCCGGTCGGCACCGACGGTGCGCTCGCGGTCGCCCGGCTGCGCGACGTCCAGGACGCACCCGTCGGATGGCGCCCCGTCGCCGGCCTCATCGGCATGGTCGACCTCGACACCCCGGCGGAGCTCGTCGACGGCTCGCTGGCCCGGATGCGCGTCTTCGCGGGTTACGCCGGCTGGGGCGCCGGCCAGCTCGAGGGTGAGGTCGAGGAGGGCAGCTGGTACGTCGTCAGCTCCGAGGCGGGCGATGCGTTCCGGGGCGACACCCGGGGCCTGTGGCGCGACGTGATGCGTCGCCAGCCCGGGATGCTCGCCTGGCACGTGAACCGGCCCGTCGATCCCGAGATGAACTAGGTCCCGAGTTAGGCTCTCCCATCATGAGCACCATCGGATTCTCCCCGGGCACCGAGACGATCGAGGATCGTCGCACCGTCCCCGTGGACGAGGGTGACCACGAGCGGTTCTCCCACTTCGTCCCCAAGGACAAGCTCACCGAGGCGATGGTCATGGGCACCCCCGTGATCGCCCTGTGCGGCAAGGTGTGGGTGCCGAGCCGGGTGCCGGAGAAGTACCCGGTCTGCCCGGAGTGCAAGGAGATCTGGGAGTCGCTCAACCCCGGTGACGACGGCTCGGGCTCCGACGAGTGACGGGGCGGCCTGACGCGCCGCTGCCCCCCGCGTGGCCCGACCGGGCTGCCTGGGGCACCGCGCCCTCCCTCCGTGCCTGGCAGCAGGCGGCGATGGACCAGTACCAGTCCCGCCAGCCGCGCGACTTCCTCGCCGTGGCGACGCCCGGCGCGGGCAAGACGACCTTCGCACTGACGGTCGCGGCCGACCTGCTGAGCCGCCGCGTCGTCGACCGGATCACCGTCGTCGCGCCGACCGAGCACCTCAAGACCCAGTGGGCCGAGGCCGCCGCGCGTGCCGGCATCCCGATCGACCCGGCGTACTCCGCGGGCAAGGGCCGCACCTCCGACGACTACGTCGGCATCGCGGTGACCTACGCCGGCGTCGCGGTCAACCCGCTCGCGATGCGCATCCGCACCGAGCGGTTCAAGACCCTGGTCATCCTCGACGAGATCCACCACGCCGGCGACGCGCTGTCGTGGGGCGACGGGGTCCGCGAGGCCTTCGACCCGGCCACCCGCCGGCTCTCGCTGACCGGCACGCCGTTCCGCTCGGACATCAACCCGATCCCGTTCATCAGCTACGCCCCCGGCGACGACGGCATCCCGACCTCGACGGCCGACTTCACCTACGGTTACGCCCACGCGCTCGCCGACCACGTCGTGCGGCCGGTGCTGTTCATGGCGTACTCCGGGGAGATGCAGTGGCGCACCCGGGCCGGCGACGAGATCGTCGCCCGCCTCGGCGAACCGCTCACCAAGGACATGCACGCCCAGGCGCTGCGCACCGCGCTCGACCCGCAGGGCTCGTGGATCCCGGCCGTGCTGGAGGCCGCCGACAAGCGCCTCTCGGAGGTACGACGCCACGTGCCCGACGCCGGTGGCCTCGTGATCGCCAGCGACCAGGACACCGCCCGCGCCTACGCCGCGCTGCTGAAGAAGATCAGCGGCGAGGCGCCGACCGTCGTGCTGTCCGACGAGAAGGGCGCGTCGAAGAAGATCGCCACCTTCTCCGACTCCGACAAGCGGTGGATGGTCGCGGTCCGGATGGTCTCCGAGGGCGTCGACGTGCCGCGGCTGGCCGTCGGCGTGTGGGCGACCACCACCTCGACCCCGCTGTTCTTCGCGCAGGCCGTCGGCCGCTTCGTGCGTGCCCGGTCGCGCGGCGAGACGGCGTCGGTCTTCCTCCCGTCGGTGCCGCACCTGCTGGAGTTCGCCTCCGACATGGAGGCCCAGCGCGACCACGTGCTCGGCCGCCGGGTCACCGACGAGGACGACATCTTCGCCGCCGAGGAGGGCCTGCTCGCCGCGGCCAACGCCGAGGACGCCGCGTCCGGCGAGCTCGAGATGTCGTGGGAGGCGCTCGGCTCGACCGCGTCCTTCGACCACGTGCTCTACGAGGGCGCCCAGTTCGGGCACTCCGGCGAGGTGCACGTCGGCTCGGAGGAGGAGATGGACTTCCTCGGCATCCCCGGCCTGCTCGAGCCCGACCAGGTGCGCGAGCTGCTGCACTCGCGGCAGAGCGAGCGTGCCCGCAAGCGCTCGAGCGAGGGCGCTGGGGACCGGGTCGTCGACTCGGTCGAGCAGCTCAGCACCCACCAGCAGCTCGGCGTGCTGCGCCGAGAGCTCAACGGACTCGTCGCCGCGTGGCACCACCGCACGGGCCAGGCGCACGGCATCACCCACTCGGCGCTCCGCAAGGAGTGCGGCGGGCCGCCGGCCGCGGTCGCCAACGCCGAGCAGCTCCACGAGCGGATCACCCGGATCCGCGAGTGGGCCATGCGTCAGACCTCCTGAGATCCCCACGGCACTGACATAGTGGCCCTGTGCCCGCGGAGACCTCGCAGACCCTGGACCGCGGCCTGCGCGTGCTCAAGGTGCTTGCGGACAGCCCGGAGGGCCTGACCGTCACCGAGCTCTCGGGCCGCCTCTCGGTCAACCGCACGGTCGTCTACCGGCTGATCAGCACGCTCGAGCAGCACGGCCTGGTGCGCCGCGATGCGCGCTCGCGCCTGTTCGTCGGGCTGGGCGTCCTGCAACTGGCCAGCGCGGTGCAGCCGCTGCTGCGCGACCTGGCCATGCCGGTGCTCCGCTCGCTCGCCGAGGCGATCGGGTCGACCGCCCACCTCACCGTCGCGGACGGCGACGAGGCCCTGGCACTCGCGGTCGTCGAGCCGACGTGGACCGACTTCCACGTGGCCTACCGCGTCGGCGCGCGCCACCCGCTCTCCCAGGGCGCTGCCGGCAAGGCCATCACGCTGCTCGACGGGGGCGAGGCGTCGTACGCCGTCACGAGCGGTGAGCTGCAGAGCGGGGCACGCGGCCTGGCCGCGCCCGTGCGCGGGGTCGAGGGGCTGCGCGCGAGCGTCGGGATCGTGACCCTCGACGGCTCGATCGACGAGTCGGTGGTGGCGCCGCAGGTGATCGCGGCCGCCGCCGAGGTCGCCGAGCGGCTGCGCTGAGGTCTCAGGCCCCGGTGAACGGCTTGATGCCCGGGCCCGGCCGGGTCGTGACGTCGCGTCGGCCGGTGACCTCGTGGCCCTCGCGGCAGCGCAGCACCACGTCGACCTGCGCGCCGCAGCCGACGTGCTCGAACTCGACGGGGGAGCCCTCGGGGTCGGCGAGGTAGCGGTCGCCCCAGGCCCGGACGGCGACGAGGACGGGGTAGAGGTCGAAGCCCTTGTCGGTGGGGCGGTACTCGTGCCGCTCGCGCTGGCCGGGCTCGCGATAGGGCTCGCGGCGCAGGATGCCGGCGTCGACGAGCAGCGTGAGCCGGTTGGTGAGCACCTGGCGCGGGATGCCGGAGTGGCGGCGCATGTCGTCGAAGCGGCGTACGCCGTTGAAGACCTCGCGCAGCACCACGAAGGTCCAGCGCTCGCCGAGCACCTCCATCGCCCGGCCGACGGTGCAGTTGTCGGTGGACCACTGGAGCGCGGTCGGGGAGGTGACGGTCATCCCGCCAGCCTAGGTCTCGTTGACAGACTCAGGCAAGCAGTGCCACGCTGGGTCCATGACGCAGACCCAGGACCAGTACGCCACGGAGAGCCGCACCTTCTCGTGGGCCACGCCCGGGCAGGCCGACCTGACGCGGCTGCTCGAGCTCGACGGGCTGCAGCAGCTCCAGGCGATGCGCGACGGCGAGCTGCCGCACCCGCCGATCATGGACACCCTCGGCTTCACCGACCTGCGGCCCGAGCCCGGCCGCGTCGTGGTCGAGATGCCGGCCGCGGAGTTCCACTACAACCCGCTCGGCGGCGTGCACGGCGGCGTGATCTCCACGCTGCTCGACACCGCCGCCGCCTGCGCGGTGCACACCACGCTGGCCGTCGGCGAGCTCTACACCTCGGTCGACCTGACGGTGAAGTTCCTGCGGCCGGTCACCGTCGACTCCGGGCTGCTGACGTGCGAGGGCACCGTGATCCAGCGCGGACGTCGTACGGCGCTCGCGCAGGCGCAGCTGACCGACGGCGCGGGCCGGCTGGTCGCCCACGCGACCTCGACCTGCCTGATCATGCGGGCGGGGGAGTGACCGCCGCCCTGGCGAGTGGCACCACGCGGTAGGGGATCTGCGTCGCGAGCGCGATGACCGTCGTCGAGCGGTCGATGCCGGGCTCGGTGAGGACGAGGTCGATGACGCGCTGGAGGTCGGCGTTGGAGCGCGCGACCACGCGCGCCCACATGTCGCCGGCACCGGTGATCGTGTAGGCCTCGAGCACTTCCGGGATCCGTGCCAGGTGGGTCGCGACGGCGTCGTGGCCCGCACCCTGCCGGATCTCGAGGGTCAGGAACGCCATCACCGGGTAGCCGATCGCCTCGGGCGAGAGGTCGGGTCCCCAGCCGGTGACGACGCCCGCCGCGGCGAGCTTGTCGAGCCGCGCCTGGACGGTGCCGCGGGCGATGCCGAGTCGTCGGCTCGCCTCCAGCACCCCGAGCCGCGGCTCGTGGGCGAAGATCTCGATCACCTTGCCGTCGATCTCGTCCATCTGGCCCCTCCGGCTGTGCAATGTGCCCAACGTTTCGTCGTACTGTTGCACACCTTGCCGCACGTTGGGAGGGTTGGCCGCATGACGACTGACATCGCCTCGACCGGTGGCGCCCTGACCGTGGACGAGATGAAGGCCGACCTGTCCCTCGAGCAGCTCCAGCAGCTCGTCGGCCTCGTGGAGTACGACGCCGAGTCCGACCCGTTCCCGGTCACCGGCTGGGACGCGATCTGCTTCGTGGTGGGCAACGCCACCCAGGCGGCCCACTACTACGCCTCGGCGTGGGGCATGGACCTCATCGCCTACAGCGGCCCCGAGAACGGCAACCGCGACCACAAGTCGTACGTCCTCAAGTCGGGCTCGATCAAGTTCGTGCTGAGCGGTGCGGTCTCGCCCGACAGCGACCTGATCGCCCACCACGCCAAGCACGGCGACGGCGTCGTCGACATCGCTCTCGAGGTGCCCGACGTCGACCAGTGCATCACCCAGGCCGTCAAGGCCGGCGCGACCGTGCTCCGCCAGCCCGAGAACGTCAGCGACGAGCACGGCACCGTCCGCATCGCCGCCATCGCGACCTACGGCGAGACCCGCCACACGCTCGTCCAGCGCAGCGTCGACGGCCAGACCTATGCGGGCCCGTACCTCCCCGGCTACCAGGCCGTCGAGCCGCGCTGGGAGAAGCGCGACGGCCAGCCCAAGCGCCTCTTCCAGGCGCTCGACCACATCGTCGGCAACGTCGAGCTCGGCGAGATGGACAACTGGGTCGACTTCTACAACCGCGTCATGGGCTTCGTGAACATGGCCGAGTTCATCGGCGACGACATCGCCACCGACTACTCCGCGCTGATGTCGAAGGTCGTGGCCAACGGCAACCACCGCGTGAAGTTCCCGCTCAACGAGCCCGCGATCGCGAAGAAGAAGTCGCAGATCGACGAGTACCTCGAGTTCTACCGCGGCCCCGGCGCCCAGCACCTCGCCGTCGCCACGGGCGACATCATCGCCAGCGTCGACGCGCTGCGCGCCAACGGCGTGGAGTTCCTCAACACCCCGGACTCCTACTACGAGGACGAGGAGCTGCGCGCCCGCATCGGCGAGGTCCGCGTGCCGATCGAGGAGCTGCAGAAGCGCGGCATCCTGGTCGACCGCGACGAGGACGGCTACCTCCTCCAGATCTTCACCAAGCCCCTCGGCGACCGCCCGACCGTGTTCTTCGAGCTGATCGAGCGCCACGGTTCCCTCGGCTTCGGCAAGGGCAACTTCAAGGCCCTCTTCGAGGCCATCGAGCGCGAGCAGGACAAGCGCGGCAACCTGTGACGAGCAGCGGCGACCGAGGAACGAGGTCGTCGCGTGGGCTCTGCCAGATTGAGTAGGCCCGCGACCGAGCCTGCGAGGGCGCGATCAGGGCGTATCGAAGTCCTGACCACCGCTCGTCGGCATTTGAGAGAGTGCTCGCATGATGATCCGACCGGCCGAGCTGGCCGCGATCAAGGCCGGCACGATCGACCTCGCGTTCCGGCGGTGGGCCAAGCCGCGGGTCGTCGTCGGCACCCGGATGCGGACAGGGGTCGGGCTCATCGAGGTCACCTCGGTCGAGCAGGTGAGCATGAGCCAGCTCCGCGCCGAGGACGCCCGCCGGGCCGGCGCCCCGTCGCTGGCCGCGCTCAAGCAGGCCCTGGCGGCCAGGCCGGACGACCCCGCCTGGCGGATCGGGGTGGCGTACGCCGGTCCCGACCCGCGCGAGGCGCTGCGCTCGGCGGTCCCCGACGCCGGCGAGATCGCCACGATCACCGCCCGGCTGGACCGGCTCGACGCGTCGTCGCCCTACGGGGCGTGGACGCGCGAGACGCTCGACCTGATCGACCTCAACCCGACGGTCCGCGCGCCCGACCTCGCAGCACAGGTCGGTCGCGAGACCCAGGACTTCAAGAAGGACGTCCGCAAGCTCAAGGAGCTCGGGCTGACCGAGTCGCTGGCGATCGGCTACCTGCTCTCGCCCCGCGGCGAGGCCGTCGTCGACGCGGGCCTGCCGGAGCCGCGGGTGCGGGCGCCGCGCGAGCAGGGCACGCCCCTCCCGCGCAGCATCGGAGCTCCCGCGACCCGCGCCCTCCGCGAGGCGGGGGTGACCACGCTCGAGCAGGTGGCGTCGTACTCCGCCGCGCAGCTCGCCGCGATGCACGGCGTCGGCCCGATCGCGATCGCCCGCCTGGGCGAGGCGCTGGCCGAGCAGGGGAGCGAGCTGGCTCCCTAGAGCGGGGCGCCGTCGCAGCAGTTGGCCTTCATGTGGCAGTGCGGGCACAGCCAGCGCGTGGAGATCGGGTCGAAGTCTTTCCCGCAGTAGTCGCACGGCATGGGCGCGACGCTACTGCGCCACGCCCACACCGGTCGTACGACACTCAGGCGAGGTCGCCGACGAGCTCGCTCTCGGCCTCGGTGACGCCGTGCGGCTCGGGCGATGACGCGAGGGCCGTGCCGATGGTGCGCGAGCCGGCGGCCACGACGACCACGCCGATCGCGACCGCGCCCGCGCCGAACCAGAACGGCGCGTGCAGGTCGACGTTCTCCGCGAGCTTCAGCGCCACCCACGGGCCGACAGCGCCGCCGGTGAAGCGCACGAAGGAGTACGCCGCCGACGCGACCGGCCGCTCGACCGGCGCAGCGCCAATCACGGCCTCGGTGACGAGGGTGTTGGTCACGCCCAAGAAGGCGCCGGCCGCGATGATGCCGCCGGTCACGACGGGCTCGTGCGCGGCGCCGAGCGCCATCACGGCGAGGTCGAGCGCGAAGAGCGCGAGCACGGCGGTCAGCGTCGGCAGGGTGCCGAAGTGCCGCTGCAGCACGGGCGCCAGCCACACCGAGGTCACCGCGAGCAGCACGCCCCAGCCGAAGAACGTCCACCCGATGCCCATGATCGAGTACGACGGCAGCGCGAACGGCCCGGCGGCCATCAGCGTGAAGAACCCGAGGTTGTAGAAGATCGCGACGAGTGCGAGGAGCAGCAGGGCCCGGTGGCGCAGCGCGCGGAACGGGTCGAGCAGTGACGTACGACGACCGGCCGGGGGAGTCGAGGGCAGGAAGAACGCGGTCGCGACGAGCGCGATGGTCATCAGCACCGAGACGCCGAAGAACGGGCCGCGCCAGGAGACCTGGCCCAGCAGGCCGCCGATGAGCGGGCCGGAGGCGATGCCGAGGCCGAGCGCGGCCTCGAACAGGATGATCGCCTGCCCGACCGGGCCGGCGGATGCGCTGACGATCGTGGCCAGCGCGGTGGCCACGAAGAGGGCGTTGCCCAGGCCCCAGCCGGCGCGGAAGCCGATCACGGCGCCGACGCTGCCGGACATGCCCGCGAGCGCGGCGGAGACGATGATCAGCGCGAGGCCGGCGAGCAGTGTGCGCTTGGGGCCGATCCGGCTGGAGACGACGCCGGTCACGAGCATCGAGACGCCCATGACGGCCATGTAGCTGGTGAAGAGCAGCGAGACCTGGCTCGGGGTCGCGTCGAGCTTGGCCGCGATCTCCTTGAGGATCGGGTCGACGAGACCGATGCCCATGAAGGCGATGACGCAGGCGAAGGCGACGGCCCAGACCGCGCGGGGCTGCCGCAGCATGGACGGTGCGGTGGAAGGAGCGGACGTGGTCACGGGGTGGTGTCCTCCTGGGGGTGCAGGTCGAGGACGTCCCGGAGCACCGCGACGGTGGTCGCGACCTCCTCGGCGGTGTGGTGGGTGGCGGCCAGCCGTGCGGTGACGAGCGCGGCGTTGGCGTGGCGGATGCGCGCCAGCTCGGCGCGTCCGGCGTCGGTGAGCACGACGACGTGGGCCCGGCCGTCAGTCGGGTGCGGCTCGCGGTCGACCAGCCCCTGCTCGCTCAGCGCCTTGACCGTGGCGGTCATGGTCGGCTGGCTGCAGCGGTCAGCGGCCGCGAGCGCGGTGACGCCGGACGGGCCGTGCTCGTCGAGCAGCGACAGCGTACGGGCGCCGGCGGGGTGCTCGACCTCGCGTCGTACGGCGCGGGTCAGGCGCGAGGCCAGGACGACGAGGTCGCTGGCCAGGGTGGAGAGGTCGTCGGTCACCTCTGCATAATTACATAGGAATCCTATGTATTCCCACTCGGAGTCAGTGCGCGAGCAGCCCCACGCCGAGGGTGCCCATCACGACGGCGATCGCGGAGTCCAGCACGCGCCAGGCGGTCGGTCGCGCGAAGAGGCCGCGCAGCAGGCGCGCGCCGTAGCCCAGGCCGAAGAACCAGATCAGGCTCGCGAGCAGCGTGCCGGTGAGGAACCACCAGCGGTCGGTGCCGAAGCTGTTGGCGACCGTGCCGAGCATCAGCACGGCGTCGAGGTAGAAGTGCGGGTTGAGCCAGGTGAGCGCGAGGGTCAGCAGGACCGCACGGCCGGGGGTCAGGGCCGCGCCCTCGCCCGCCTCGAGCTTGGCCGGGCGCCAGGCGCGCATCGCGGCGTGGATGCCGAAGGCGATCAGGTAGAGCCCGCCGAGCACCTGGGCGACCGGCAGGACCGCCGGCCAACGCTCGAGCACGACGCCCAGGCCGGCGACGCCGGCCGTGATCGCGACGACGTCGGAGAGCAGGCACGTGAGCACGATGGGCAGCACGTGCTCACCGCGGATCCCCTGGCGGAGGAGGAACGCGTTCTGCGCGCCGACGGCGACGATGAGGGCGAGTCCGGTCAGCAGACCGGTGAGGACAACCTGGAACATGCCTACAACGGTAGAAGGTCGTAAGCCTTCAATCCAGCGAACTATTTTGACGAATCATTAGAATCTCTAAGTATGAAAGACGTCACCCAGCTGGACCCTGTGGCCCTGCGCACACTGGCCGTCGCGGTGCGCCTCGGCAC
This sequence comes from Nocardioides sp. BE266, assembly GCF_031457855.1. Lineage (NCBI taxonomy): Bacteria > Bacillati > Actinomycetota > Actinomycetes > Propionibacteriales > Nocardioidaceae > Nocardioides > Nocardioides sp. BE266. The sequence continues at coordinate 12,202 of NZ_JAURTI010000015.1, forward strand.
CTTCGAGGCAGCGGCCCGCGAGCTGCATGTCACGCCCTCCGCGGTGAGCCAGCGGGTCAAGGCGCTGGAGACTCGGATCGGCCGCGTGCTGCTGCACCGGGTCAAGCCCCTGGAGCCCACCGAGGCCGGCCAGGTGCTGGTCCGGCTGGCCACCCAGAGCGAGATCCTCGAGCGCGAGGCGGTCGCCGAGCTCGTCGAGGAGGCCGACGACGAGGGGTCGGCGTACACCTCCCTGCCCATCGCGGTGAACGCCGACGCCCTCTACGGCTGGTTCGTCGACGCACTGGCTGAGGTGCAGTCGCGGCACCGCGTGGTCTTCGAGGTCGTGCGTGAGGACCACACCCGCACGGCCGAGCGGCTCCGGCGCGGCGAGGTGGTGGCTGCCATCACGGGAGAGCCCAAGCCGGTGCCCGGCTGTCGCGTCGTACGGCTCGGCCGGCTGAGGTACGCCGCCGTGGCCAGGGCCGACTTCCATGCCACCCACTTCGCCGACGGTGTGGGCTCGGCGACGCTCGCCGAGGCGCCGATCGTCGCCTTCGACCGCAGCGACTCCCTCCAGCACGACTTCATCCGCCGGGTCACCCGGCGCCACCTCGCGCCCCCGGTGACGTACCTGCCCTCGGTGCGCGAGTTCGACCGCGCGATCCGGGTGGGGATGGGGTGGGGGCTGCTGCCGGAGTCCGACGTGGTCGACGAGCTCGAGCGCGGCGAGCTCGTCGAGCTGGTACCCGGTCGGCGACCCGAGGTGCCCCTGTTCTGGCAGCACTGGCGGCTGGGCTCGACGCTGGTCGCGGACCTCACCGAGGAGGTCGTCGTGGCGGCGCGGCGCTGGATGGCGAGCTGAACGGGTTCTGCCATTCGTCTGACAGGCCGCGTCGAGCGCTCCTAGGATGCCGCGCGTACGAGCACGGAGCTCGTCGCCGACTCGATCGGGGACACCGATGGCACGTCGCAACCAATCGTGGGCCGTGGCCCTCTCCGTCGTCCTGCTCCTCGGCGCCGTCGGCTGCGGCGGCTCCGGGTCCGCCGCCGCGAGCAAGACCCAGGACCCCGCCCTGCTGGGACAGCAGCTCGAGGACCTCGTCTCCCAGGTGGGGAAGATGGGCATCGTGGAGTGGCACGGCGAGCTGCTCACCAAGGACCCGGACAAGGGTGGCCAGCCCCTGCTCGACCTCAGCTCCCGGTTCAGCCCGTCGACGGGCTACAGCCAGGTGTCGATGACCTCCACGCTCGGTGGCAAGGCGCAGCAGGTCGACTACCTCGTGATCAACGGGCGCACGTACTTCAACAGCGAGGACTGGGGGCCCGAGGCCGACGGGTGCTGGGCCGACATCACCGGCGACGCGGTCCGCAGCTGGGGCCTCCCCACCGAGCTCGACCCGGCGTGGTCGCTGTCCGGGGCTCGTCCCCTGAAGCTCGCCGGCGACGACGTGGACGCGACGCTGCCCTTCAAGGCGGTCCTCGCCGGCATGCCGCGCGGCCTCTTCCCGACCGTGCCGAGCGTCCCGTACGACACCGAGGCGCGCGCGGTCATCGCGCCGCACGGGCACCTGATCGAGGTCGGCATCGACCTGGTGAGCCTCTGGAAGAGCGTGCCCGACGAGCAGCGGGCCAGCCTGGAGACCCGACGAGCGGGCTGGTGGTTGATGACGATGAAGAAGTCACCGGACGACGACAGCATCGCCCCGCCGAAGTACGTCTTCGACCCTGCTGTGACCCCGCCCAGTCAGTGCACCCGCGCGCCGAAGTGATATGTGCGGTTCTGCGGACACGGCAGGGTCCGGGTCCTAGGCTGCCGCAGGACAACGAGGGCGGACCTCGTTGCGGAGCGGATAGGCACACCTGTGGCACGTCGTCCTCTGTTGGCTGCGACCTCGGCTCTCGGCGCAGTCCTGCTCCTCACGCTGTCCGGCTGCGGAGGCTCCGGCACGGCCGCCTCCACCAAGACCTCCGACGTGGTCATGGAGGGCGAGCAGCTCGACGCCATGGTCGCCCAGGTGAACAAGATGGGCATCATGGAGTGGCACGGGCAGCTGCTCACCAAGAACCCTGACAACGGCGGCAAGCGCATCTTCGACCTCGACGGCCGCTACAGCCCCTCCACGGGCTACAGCGAGCTCTCGATGGACTCCGCGATCGACGGCAAGGTCGAGCAGGTCGACTACCTCGTCGTGGCCGGCCGCACCTACTTCAACAGCGAGGTCTGGGGGCCCAACGCCGCCAACTGCTGGGTCGACATCACCGACGACCAAGAGGGGCGCAGCTGGGCGCTGCCGAGCGACCTGGACCCGACCTGGCCGGTGACCGCCGCCCGTGCCATCCGCCTCTCCGGCGACGGCGTCGCCGTCGGCATCCCGGCCGAGGAGGTCCTCACCGGCATGCCGCGCGGCCTCTTCCCCGAGGTGCCCGCCGGGCTCAAGGACGTCGAGGCCAAGGGCGTCGTGACCCAGCACGGCACGCACTTCATCGAGGTGAGCGTCGACGTACTGAACATGTGGAACGACGTGCCCGAGGACGCGCTGGCCGACATCGAGACCCGCAAGGCGGGCTGGTGGGCGATGACGATGAAGGAGTCGCAGGACGGCAACCCCATCGCGCCCCCGAAGTACATCTTCGACCCGGCCAAGACTCCGCCGAGCCAGTGCAAGCGGGGCTGACCGGTCAGAGCACCTTCGAGAGGAACGACTGCGTCCTCTCGTGCTGCGGATCGGCGAGGACCTGACGCGGGTCGCCCTGCTCGACGATCACGCCACCGTCCATGAAGACGAGGTTGTCGCCGACCTCGCGGGCGAAGCCCATCTCGTGGGTCACGACCATCATCGTCATGCCCTCGGACGCGAGGTCCTTCATCACCGCGAGGACGTCGCCGACCAGCTCCGGGTCGAGCGCCGAGGTGGGCTCGTCGAAGAGCATCATGTCGGGGCTCATCGACAGCGCGCGGGCGATCGCCACCCGCTGTGACTGGCCACCGGAGAGGTGTGCGGGGTAGGCCGACTCCTTCTCCGAGAGCCCGACCTTGGCCAGCGTGCTGCGGGCGATCTCGACGGCTTCGTCCTTCTTGCGTCCCCTCACCTTCTCCTGGGCGATCGTGAGGTTGCGCAGCACGGTCATGTGCGGGAAGAGGTTGAACTGCTGGAACACCATGCCGATGCGCGCACGCAGCTTGTCGACGTCGGCGTCCGGGTCGGTGATCTCCTCGCCCTCGACGAAGATCTTCCCGCTGGTCGGGATCTCGAGCATGTTGACGCAGCGCAGCAGGGTCGACTTTCCCGATCCCGACGGGCCGATGACGCAGACGACCTGTCCGTGGCCGACGTGGAAGTCGATGCCCTTGAGCACCTCGTTGTCGCCGAAGTACTTATGGAGGTCCTGGACGTCGATCGCCGCGGTGGAGCGGTCGCCCGGCGTGCGGGTCGTCTCGGTGGTCATCTCAGCGGGCCCTCTCCGCGCGGCTCTCCATGCGGCGTACGACGATCGACAGCGGCACCGTGATCAGCAGGTAGCAGAGGCCGATGACGATGATCGGGGTCAGGTTGGCGGCGGTGTTCATGCCCTCCCGGCCGAACTTGGTCAGCTCGTAGTCCTCGAGCGCGAGCCCGAGGATGTAGACGAGCGAGGAGTCCTTGGTCAGCAGGATCAGCTCGTTGGTCAGTGGCGGCAGGATGATGCGGAACGCCTGGGGGACCACCACGCTGACCATGGCCCGGGTGTGGGTCATGCCGAGCGAGCGGGCCGCCTCCATCTGGCCCTTCGGCACGGCCTGGATGCCCGCGCGGATCGTCTCGGCCATGTAGGCGCCGCCGACGAGGCCGAGCGCCAGGGTGACGATGCCGAGGTTGCCGAACGGGATCTCACGGTCGGGGAAGGCGAGGCTGAAGCCGACGCCCAGCGCGATGAAGACGACGAGGGCCGGCAGGCCGCGGAACAGCTCGATGACACCGGTGGCGATCCAGCGGTAGGGCCCGACGCTCGAGAGGCGCATCAGCGCCAGCGCCAGGCCGAGGAGCAGGCCGAAGGTGAAGCCACACGCGGTGTAGATGATCGTGTTCTTCAGGCCGATCGTCAGCACCCGGGGGAACTGCTCCTTGACGATCGCCCAGTCGAAGAACGCGCGCCGGAGCTCGCCCCAGTCCGCCAGCGTGACGATCGCCACGAGGACGAGCACCAGGACGGCGTACTGGGCGTAGCGCAGCCGCGCGGCGCGCTGGCGGGGACTCGCCATGACTCAGGTCCGCTTCCCGGTCAGCTGCCGGCCGCGTCGCCGAACCACGTCTGGTAGGCGGTGTCGTAGTCGTTGCTCGCGATGGCGTCGTCGATGATCTTCAGCAGCTCGTCGTTGTCGCCCTTCTTCACCGAGAAGCCGTAGACGTCACCGGTCTCGAACTCGGCCCCGACCTCGACGTCGGGGTTCTGGCTGGCGAAGTAGTTGAGCAGGCCGTTGTCGTTCACGCCTGCGTCGGCCTTGCCGGTCTTCACCGCCTGCTCCATGAGCGCGGAGTCCTCGAAGGACACGATCTTGGCGTCGTCGGGTGCGTTCTCGCGGGTGTAGTCCGCGCCGGTGGTGGCGTCCTGCACGGCGATGGTCTTGCCAGCGAGGTCGTCGAGGGTGGTGTAGCCGGCGCCCTTCTTCATCATCAGGGCCTGCTTGGCCTCGAAGTACTGGTCGCTGAAGTCCATGACCGCCGCACGCTCGTCGGTGATCGACATGGCGCCGGCGGCGACGTCGCACTGGCCGGTGTTGAGCGCCTCGCCGGAGACGATGGTCTCCCAGCCGATGTCGACGACCTTGGTGTCCCAGCCCTGGGAGTCGGCGGCGATCTTGAGCACGTCGACGTCGAACCCGACGACCTCCCCTCCCTCGGTGAACTCGAAGGGCTCGTAGGGCAGGTGCGTGCAGATCGTGAGGGTGCCGCCCTCGACGAGCTTCACCCCGGACTCGGTGGTGGTGGAGGTGTCCTCCTTGGCGCAACCGCCCGCGACGAGGGCGAGGGCGAGGGTGCTGAATCCGATGGCGAGAGCTCGAGTCTTCATGTGCGCCACCATAGACCCGGTCTAGACAGGCGTCGTCCCGCGCCCGGTTGGGCATGATCGGGTCATGCCCACCTACGTCGCCTTCCTGCGCGCGATCAACCTCGGCCCGACGCGGAAGTTCCCCAAGGACGCCATCAAGGCCGCCACCGAGGCAGCCGGGGGCTCCGACGTGGAGACCTACATCAACACCGGCAACGTCCGGCTGACGCACTCCGCCCGCTCCGTGGCCAAGGTGCAGGCCGCGCTCGAGAAGGCGTACGCCGCCGAGGCAGGCTTCGAGGTGCCGACGATCGTCTTCACGGCCAAGGACCTCGCCGCGCTCACCGCTCGCGCGGAGGAGCTGCACGCCGAGCACGACCCCTCCGGCCAGCACTACGTCACCCTCTTCTCCGCAGCCCCGACGGCCGCGACGGCGAAGGCCGTCCACGCGCTCGAGCACGACGGGGAGACGGTCGTCGTCGACGGCCGCGCCGCCTACGTCCTCCTCGACGGCAACATCCACACCTCGAAGCTGCTGGCCTCGAAGGAGTTCACCGCACTCGGCAAGGGCACCGCGCGCACGGTCAAGGTGCTGCGGACCGTCACCGAGAAGTGGTGCTGATCAGGCGATCTCCACGCCGGCGCCGGTCATCTCGGTGATCGCGGACGCCGTCGTGTCCTCGGCGACCCCCGCGCACAGCGCGGTCAGGACGCGGGTCTCGAAGCCCTCCTGGGCGCTGTCGAGCGCGGTGGCCCGCACGCAGTGGTCGGTGGCGATGCCGCACACGTCGACCGCGGTGACCGACCGGGCGCGCAACCAGTCGGCGAGCGTGTCGCCGGTCGTCGTACGACCCTCGAAGCCGGAGTAGGCGGCCGCGTGCTCGCCCTTGAAGAACACCTCGTCGAAGGGCTGCGGGTCCAAGTTGGGGTGGAAGCCGGCGCCCTCGGTGCCGACCTTGCAGTGCACCGGCCACGAGTCCGCGAAGTCGGGCTTGGCCGCCCAGTGGTCTCCCGGGTCGACGTGGTGGTCCTTGGTGGCCACCACGACGTCGTACGACGGCGCGTCCTCGCCCTTCGCCGACCAGCGGTGCAGCAGCTCGCCGATGTCGGCGGCCACGCGGGCACCCCCGGCCACCGCGAGGGACCCGCCCTCGCAGAAGTCGTTCTGGACGTCGACCACGATCAGTGCCCGTGCCATGTCCGGAGCCTAGCGGGGTGCGACGGAGTCGCGCCGTGCGTGGCGTAGGAGGTCGAGTGTCCCCGCGACCGAGGAACGAGGTCGCGACGGGACGTATCGAGACCTGACCTACTGCTCGAAGAGGGTCGGGATCACCGGCTCACCGGCAGACATCATCGTGACGGCGCGGGGGAGCTCGGCGAGGGAGGTGCGGTGGCGGGTGCGGGCTTCCTCCAGCGTGGAGCGGCCGACGACCTCGCCGGCCTCGACGAGCGGCACGAGCAGGGAACGGTCGTCGCCGTCGTCCTCCGGCGGCTCGCCGATGCCGATGATCTCGGCCTGGGCGCGGCCCGAGGGCGAGCGGCGGCGCAGTGCGTACTTCCGGCCACCGATCGACACCTTGTCCGTCGACTTCTTGGCCACCGGGACCAGCTCGCCGTCGCCGCCCTCGCGGGCGACGAGCTTGTAGACGAAGCCGCAGGTCGGGTGGCCCGAGCCGGTCACCAGCTGGGTGCCGACGCCGTACGCGTCGACCGGTGCCGCGGCCAGCGCGGCGATGGCGTGCTCGTCGAGGTCGCTGGTGACGACGATCCGCGTGGAGGTGGCGCCCAACCCGTCGAGCTGCTCGCGCACCTCGCGAGCGATCTCGCCGAGGTCGCCGGAGTCCAGCCGGACCGCGCCGAGGCTGGTGCCGGCCACCTCGACGGCGAGGGCGACCGCCTCGGCGACGTCGTACGTGTCGACGAGCAGGGTCGTGCCGACGCCGAGGCTCTCGACCTGCGCGACGAAGGCGTCGCGCTCGGTGTCGTGCAGCAGGGTGAAGGAGTGCGCGGCCGTGCCGGTGCTCGGCACGCCGTGCAGCTGCCGCGCCGCCAGGTTGCTCGTGGCGTCGAAGCCGGCGATGTACGCCGCTCGGGCCGCGGCGACCGCCGCTTGCTCGTGGGTGCGGCGCGAGCCCATCTCGATGCACGGCCGACCGGCGGCGGCGAGCGTCATCCGGGAGGCGGCCGAGGCGATCGCGGAGTCGTGGTTGTAGATGGAGAGCAGCACGGTCTCGAGCAGCACCGCCTCGGCGAAGGTGCCCTCGACCACCAGCAGTGGCGAGTGCGGGAAGTAGACCTCACCCTCGGGATAGCCCCACACGTCCCCCGTGAAGCGGTACGACGCCAGCCACTCGAGCATGTCGGGATCGACCACGCCCTCCAGCATCGCCAGCGCCGCCGCGTCGAAGCGGAAGGCCTCGATTGCGTCGAGGGCACGGCCGACGCCGGCCACGACGCCGTACCTGCGCCCCTCGGGCAGTCGCCGCGGGAAGAGCTCGAAGGCCGACCGGCGGTCGGCGGTGCCGGCGTGTCGGGCCGCCTGCACCATGGTGAGCTCGTAGTGGTCGGTCAGGAGCGCCGCCGAGTGGGCTGAGCCAGTCACGACCGACACTGTGCCACGATGGCCCCGTGTCAGCCGCAAGTCCCGTCGAGGTCGAACCGACCCAGACTCCTGACGAGATCACGTTCCTCTCCAAGCCGTGGGTGACGCTGGTCTGGGACGACCCGGTCAACCTGATGTCCTACGTGTCCTACGTCTTCCAGAAGTACTTCGGATACGACCGCGACAAGGCCGAGAAGCTGATGCTCGAGGTGCACAACGACGGCAAGTCCGTGGTGTCCACCGGCACGCGCGAGGAGATGGAGCGCGACGTGCAGGCGATGCACGAGTACGGGCTCTGGGCGACGATGGAGAAGGCCGGCTGAGGATGAGCGGGTTCGAGCACCACCTGAAGTCCGACCGGGTCATCGCCACCTTCACCGGGTTCGAGGCCGACCTGCTGCGGTCGCTGGCGTCGCAGATCGTCGAGTTGCTGCGCAACGAGCGCGCCGAGCCGGCCCACCCGGCCGCCGACCCGTTCGAGGCGCTGATGGCGGAGTTCTCCGGTGCGACCACGATCCCGGAGGACCCGGTGCTGGCGCGCCTCTTCCCGACCGCCTACCCCGACGACGAGGAGGCGGCCTCCGACTTCCGCCGCTTCACCGAGGGCGGGCTGCGCGACGGCAAGGCCGCCGCGTCCGGGCTCATCATCGACACCCTCGAGGACGCCGGGCTGCCGCCCGAGCTGACCGAGGAGGGGCTCGTCTTCGACGTCGAGCTGACCCGCTCCGAGGCCGAGACCTGGATGCGCGCGTTCACCGACATCCGGCTCGCGCTGGCCACCCGGCTCGGCGTCGAGGCCGGCGACGAGGCCTACTGGCACTCGCTGCCCGACGACGACCCGCGCGCCCAGGCGCACGACATCTACGAGTGGGTCGGCTACCTCCAGGAGACCGTGGTCGAGGCCCTCACCTCGTGAGCCCGATCCCCGACTTCGTCGTCGAGGTCCGCCGCAAGATCGGTCACGACCCGCTCTGGCTGCCCGGTGTCACCGCGGTGGTGCGCCGCGGCGACCAGGTGCTGCTGGTCAAGCGCTCCGACAACGGCCGGTGGGCGCCGATCACCGGCATCCCCGACCCCGGCGAGGAGCCCGCCGTGGCAGCCGCGCGCGAGGCGATGGAGGAGACCGGCGTCCGGATTCGCGTCGACCGGTTGGCTGCCACCCGCGTGCACGGCGAGATCGTCCACGAGAACGGCGACCGCGCGACCTACCTCGACCTCACCTTCGCCTGCACCTGGGTCGAGGGCGAGGCGCACGTCGGCGACGACGAGTCGACCGAGGTGCGCTGGTGGCCGGTCACCGGCCTCCCGCCGATGGGCGAGGTCATGCTCGCCCGCATCGAGGCGGCCCTCAGCGACGAGCGCGAGGCGAGGTACGTCGCCCCCGCCGGTCAGGAGGAGGCCGAGCCACCTCCCGTCCTCGCGCCTGACGCGCCGGTGCTCGGCGTGGACGCCTGTCCGTCGGGCTGGGTCGGCGTCGTCCTCGACACCGACCGTCGCGCCTCGGTCTTCGTCGCGCCGACCATCTCCGGGCTCGTCGCCCTGGTGCGCGAGAGCCACGACGTCGCCGTGGTCGCGGTCGACATCCCGATCGGGCTGCCCGACAGCAGCGGTCGCCTCGCCGACGCCGAGGCCCGCCGCGAGCTCGTCGGCAAGTCGTCCTCGCTCTTCTCCACGCCCGTGCGTGCCGCTCTCGAGGCCGCCACCTACGAGGAGGGCCGCGCAGCCAATCTGGCGGCGACCGACGGGCGCACCAGCGTCAGCGCGCAGGCGTACGCACTGCGCGAGAAGGTCCTCCAGGTGGACGCCTGGGTGCGCTCCGACCCGGGCGTCACGGTCGTCGAGGTGCACCCCGAGCTGAGCTTCACCCGGATGGCCGGCCACCCGCTGCTCGAGCGCAAGAAGGAGCCTGCTGGTGTGCGCGTACGACGCGAGGCGCTGGCCGCGCACGGCATCGTCGCTCCGCCGTGGTTCCGCGGGTCGGGCTTCGGCGAGGACGACCTGCTCGACGCGTGCGCCGCAGCCTGGACCGCTGTACGCCACTCGCTCGGCGTCTCGGAGTCGTTCCCGGCGACGCCCGAGGTGTTCTCTGACGGCCTCCCGGCGGCGATCCGCGCCTAGCTGTGATGTCCAGGCAGGTTGTTGTTCCTGCTGATGGGCGTGCCGCCGATTGCGGAGTGGATCCGGTGGTGATTGTAGAAGTGGAGCCAGTCCGGC
>NZ_JAURTI010000016.1:0-14279 GCF_031457855.1 Nocardioides sp. BE266
GGTTACTAGACATCTCCACTTCACAACCGGAGGCCTTCGCCATCCAGCAACTCAGGGCCGTGTCACGAAACAACGTCCCTGGACATCACACCTAGCCGCTCGTGATCGTGCAGCCAGTCTGGCCGAGCGCCGTCAGCAACGTGCCGGCGCGATGGGCTGTCATCCCCGCGCGCGACGGGACGTGGGAGGCGCGCATGCCGCGCACGACGCCGAGAACCAGCTCCACCTGCTGCTCGAGGGCCTGTGCGTCCACCTCTCCGGGACTCGCTCCGTAGCGGCCCGGCTGTTCGAGCAGGTCGCGGACCAGGTCCCGCTCCCGTCCGTGGACGGCGTCCACCGTCGGCGCGATGCCGTCGTCCCACCGCCCGGCCTCGACGATCGTCAGCCAGATGCCGTCGTAGACCTCCTCGAGCCACGACTGGGGGAGGAGCGCAACCACCAGGTCCGACACAGCCAGGGTCTCGGAGCTGGGGGATGGGAGCAACGTCCGCCTGCGGGCAAGGTAGCCGCGTTCGCCGATCCAGCGGTCGCCGTAGCGCGACGCGACGGCGACGCGCATGGCGCCCACTGAGGGGAACCAGGCCGCGATGGCTTGGGGTGTCACGTTGGCTGCGTCGGCCACGCTGCGCAGGGTGAGGGCGGACCAGCCGCCCTCGGCCACGATCGGGATGGCGAGGTCCGTGGCCATCTCGGCGCGCGCCAGGCTGCGGCCAGAGAACATCGCGCCTGAGCGAGGGATGTAGCGCTGCTCGCTGTCCATGGTGAGCAGCACAGCAGATCGTGCAGGCGACACGCGCGCTTCATCCACAGGGCCGCGAGGCGGCCGCCCGGCGATTGACTTGAGCTCAATTCAAATCCTGTCGGGGCGGTCGTCGACAGGCACGGTGCTAGCCCGAGTGCGTGAGCACGCCGTAGCGCTCGCGCGAGGCCAGCGCCCAGCGCGACACCGGCACCGTGAGCAGCGCGATCGCGACCATCAGCCCGGCGAGCACCAGCCAGCCCGTCTCGCCGACGTCGACGCACAGGAACGCCACGACGGGCGGGCCGATGACCGAGACCACGCCGAAGCCGAGCCCGGCGAAGCCCTGGTACTGGCCCTGCCGCTCGTGCGGGGCGAGGCCCATCTGCAGGCCCCACTGGCCGCCGGAGCCGATCATCTCGCCGACGACGTGGACCAACGAGCCGACGACCAGCGCCACGATCGCGAACGAGGCGTTGCCGCGATCGGCCAGCGCGAGGATCGCGAAGCCGGCGGCGATCCAGACCGCACCTCGCACCAGTGCCCGGGCGCCGGCCTCGACCGAGTCGGCGCGACGTGAGAGCCGGACCTGGAAGAGGGCGACGCAGGCGGTGTTGAGCACGAGCAGGATCGCCACCATCACCGGCGGTGCCTCGGTGCGCTGCGAGATGTAGAGCGTGAGGCCGAGCTCCACCACGAAGAAGTGGATCGAGAACAGGCCGGTGAGGGCGACCACGGCGACGTAGGGCCAGTCGCGCAGCACCGCCAGCCGGGGCTCGCCCTCGATCCGCACGTAGGCGGGGAGCTCGGGGAGCCGGGTGGAGTTCCAGGCCGCGAAGCCGGTGAAGACGGCGTTGAGCACGAAGACCGCGACGTAGGCCCAGGACTCGTCGATGATCAGCGCGGCTCCGCCGAACACCGACCCCAGTCCGATCGCGGTGTTGGTCACCGCCCGCAGGTAGGCCTTGAACAGCACGCCGCGACCGCCGGTGGCGAGCTGGGCGATGACGCCCTGCTGGACCGAGCCCGCCGACCGCTCGGAGACGGCGAGGAGCGCGAGCAGCAGCGCCAGCTGCCACGGCGTACGGGCGAGAACCGGCAGCGCACTCGTGAGGGCGGCGCCGACCATCAGCCACGTCAGGACGCGGCTCGGGCCGCGGGTGTCGCCGAGGTGGCCGGCCGGGACCTGGACGAGGATGCCCACGATCGCCGACACGGAGATCGCGAAGGCGACCTCGGCGGCCGAGAAGCCGACGTGCCGGGTGAAGTAGAGGGCGCTGGTGGTCATCACGGCGCCCGCTCCGAAGCGGTTGGCGAACGAGCCGAGCGCCAGGACCCGGAGGTCACGCTCCACGGGGATGCCTCGGCGGGTCAGCGGCGCCTGCGCCTCCGGCAACGACATCTCCACGGCCTCCCCGAGTCTCTCGACGTCAAGACTATGTGCTGAGACGTGGCGGGGTCACATCGGTTTCCGACCTAGGCTGGTCGGGTGCTGACCATCGCCCAGGAGACGTACGACGCCATCGTGGCGCACGCCAAGCGCGACCACCCCGACGAGGCGTGCGGCGTCGTCGCGGGCCCTGAGGGCAGCGACCGCGCCGAGCGGTTCATCCCGATGGTCAACGCCGCCGGCAGCCCGACGTTCTACGAGTTCGACTCCACCGAGCTGCTGGCGCTCTACAAGGACATGGACGCCCGCGACGAGGAACCGGTCGTCGTCTACCACTCCCACACCGCGACCGAGGCCTACCCCAGCCGCACCGACATCGGCCTGGCCAGCGAGCCGAACGCCCACTACGTGCTCGTCAGCACCCGTGACTGCTTCGACGAGGACGGCGGGAATACTGGCGGTCCGGTCGAGTTCAGGTCCTACAGGATCATCGACGGTGTCGTGACCGAAGAGGACGTCACCGTCACCCCCGAGAACGAGAGAGTGAGCACCCCCTGATGGCCATCGAGGTCCGCATCCCCACGATCCTCCGCACCTACACCGACGGCGCCAAGGCCGTCGAGGCCACCGGCGACACGCTGACGGCGCTCATCGACGACCTCGAGGGCAACCACCCCGGCATCAAGGACCGCCTCGTCGACACCAAGGACGGGGTGGCGGACCTGCGTCGCTTCGTCAACGTCTACATCAACGACGAGGACGTCCGCTTCATCGGAGGCCTCGAGGCCACGCTCGCCGACGGCGACCAGGTCGTCGTGCTCCCCGCCGTCGCGGGTGGCTGAGCCGGACCCGACACTGGTCCCATGGTGCGCTACGACGACCTCCTGGCCTCCGTCGGCAACACGCCGCTGGTGGGGCTGCCGCGGCTCTCGCCGAGCCCCGACGTACGCATCTGGGCCAAGCTCGAGGACCGCAACCCGACCGGCTCGATCAAGGACCGCCCGGCCCTGAAGATGATCGAGCAGGCCGAGAAGGACGGCACGCTCCGTCCCGGCTGCACGATCCTCGAGCCCACGAGCGGCAACACCGGCATCTCGCTGGCGATGGCCGCCAAGCTCAAGGGCTACCGCATCGTCTGCGTGATGCCGGAGAACACCTCCGAGGAGCGCCGCCAGCTGCTGCGGATGTGGGGCGCCGAGATCGTCTCCTCGCCCGCCGCCGGCGGCTCCAACGAGGCCGTGCGCGTCGCGAAGCGGATCGCGGGGGAGCACCCCGACTGGGTGATGCTCTACCAATACGGCAACGACGCCAACGCGCTCGCGCACGAGGAAGGCACGGGTCCTGAGCTGCTCGAGGACCTCCCCGACATCACCCACTTCGTCGCCGGCCTCGGCACCACCGGCACCCTGATGGGCGTCTCGCGGTTCTTCCGCAAGGCCAAGCCCGACGTGCGGATCGTCGCCGCCGAGCCGCGCTACGGCGAGCTCGTCTACGGCCTGCGCAACCTCGACGAGGGCTTCGTGCCCGAGCTCTACGACGCCTCGCTGATCGACTCGCGCTTCAGCGTCGGCCCCCGTGACGCCGTACGACGCGTGCGTGAGCTGCTCGAGCTCGAGGGCATCTTCGCCGGCATCTCCACCGGTGCGATCCTGCACGCCGCGCTCGGCCAGGCGGCGAAGGCCGTGAAGGCGGGGGAGCGGGCCGACATCGCCTTCGTCGTGTGCGACGGCGGCTGGAAGTACCTCTCGACGGGCGCCTACGAAGGCACCGTCGACGAGGCCGAGGACGCGCTCGACGGCCAGCTCTGGGCCTAGGCTGCGAGGCGGGCGCGGCCCTAGAGTCACCCGGGTGACCCGCGCCCCCCGTGTCGTCGTGCTGCTCGCCGCGCTCCTGCTCGGCCTGGTGGCGCCCCCGGCGCAAGCGGGCGCCGACCACCACCGCCGGACGACCACCCCGCCCCAGCCGACCGCCGAGGGCTACGCGATCCCGGTGCGCCGCCGGGTGACGTACTCCGTCACGACCCGCGGGCGCATCACCACCTCGCTCGCGCAGTTCCGCCGGCAGGCGCAGCAGACCTACGCCGACCCGCGCGGCTGGCGCTACGGCGGCGTGGAGTTCCGCCGCGTGAGGCGGGGCGGCGACTTCACGCTCGTGCTCGCGGCAGCGGGCACCGTGCCGTCGTTCTCCTCGTCCTGCTCGACCATGTGGTCGTGCCGGGTGGGGCGCTTCGTGATCATCAACCAGGACCGCTGGAAGCACGCCTCACCGGCGTGGAACGCGGCCGGACGGTCCCTGCGCGACTACCGCCACCTCGTCGTCAACCACGAGACCGGCCACTGGCTCGGGCGCGGCCACGCGTCGTGCCCGCCCGGCGGCGGCCCGGCGCCGGTGATGATGCAGCAGTCCAAGGGCACGGGGCGGTGCAGCTTCAACCCCTGGCCGCTCGACTGGGAAGCGGCTGCGGTCAGGGGGCGGCGGTGAGCCGCAGGTCCTGCATGACGTCGAACTCGCTGTCGTCGACGGCCGGCAGGTCGAGCAGGTCGAGCGCGAGGTTGGCGATCATGCCGTTGCGCACGGGCGGGCGCTTCATGCCGTAGGTCGTGCGCTTGGTGCCCGGGTCCTTGTAGGTCGGGTTGATCGCGTAGAGGTCGAGGCCCTTGCCGACCGCGGAGCCACGCGCCATGAAGACGATGCGGTAGTCGTCGAGCAGTCGCGGGTTGTCGTGGTTGGCGCCGTGGCCGCCGTGGTCGCTGGTCAGCAGGATCGTGGTGCCGGCCTTGCGGGTCGGGTCGGCGTTGACGGCCTTGACGACGCGTCCGACGAGGGCGTCGGCCTTGCGCACCGCTCGGAGGTAGGGCTTGGACATCCAGCCGTGCGCGTGGCCGGCGACGTCGGGCGGCGAGAGGTGCAGGAACCGGAAGTCGCGGTCCTGGCCGAGGTCGGCGATCAGCTCGTCGACCAGCTCGGCGTTGTCGTCGTTGATGGTGGTGCGGTCGATGGCGTCGGGCCACGAGCGCTGCCACAGGGAGAACTTGGTCTTCGCCGCGAACAGCGCGGTCGAGCCGCCCGCTGCGTCGACGGCGGTGAAGACCGAGGCGACGTCGTGCCCGGCGGCCGCCTGCACCGTGTTGGGCGTGAGGCGGTCGTCGTTCCAGGTGACGCCGTGCCCGCCCTTCGAGGCGTCGATACGGCGGCCGGTGACCATGCCGGTGTGGTTCGGCAGCGTCACGGTCATCTCGCGCTCGGTGCGCGCGTTCATCGTCGAGGCGCCGGCCTTCATGAACCGGTAGAGGTTGGGCAGCTGCTTCTTGCCGAGCTTCCTCACCGCGGCCACGCTCATGCCGTCGATCGAGATCGCCAGCACCGACTCGGAGTCGGCCTTCTGCGCGACCTGCCGAGGCGCGTCCGCCGACCCGGAAGGTACGACGGCGCACGCGGGGGCACCGAGCAGGAGGGAACCCGAGACGAGGGCTGCGGTCAGGGAGCTGGCGAGCGAGGTTCGACAAAGCACTGCTCGACCCTAACCCGCGAGCCTCCTCGTCCCGGGTTCCGCGGGTCAGGCCAGCGCGGCGCGGATCGCCTCGGCCGGCGTCGTGGTCGGGCGGCCAATGAGGCGCGACAGGTCGCCGGTGTCGGCCTGCAGCTCGCCGCGGGCCAGGCCGAGGTCGGAGTCGGCGAGGATCGCGGCATACGGCTCGGGCAGGCCCGCGCCCGTCAGCACGGCAGTGAGCTCCTCGGCGGGCAGGTCGCGGTAGACGACCTCGGTGCCGGACTCGGCGGCCAGCGTGGCGGCGTACTCGGCGAGGGTGAACGCGGTGTCGCCACCGAGCTCGTGGACCTGGCCGGCCTGGTCGTCGGCCACCAGTGCGGCAGCAGCGGCGGCGGCGAAGTCCGCGCGGGTCGCGGCGCTGACGCGGCCCTCGCCAGCGGCACCGAGGACGGCGCCGTGCTCGAGGGCGGTGGCGACCTGACCGGTGTAGTTCTCGAGGTACCACGAGTTGCGCAGCAGGACGACCGGCAGGCCCGACTCGGCGAGCAGCTCCTCGGTCGCGCGGTGCTCCTCGGAGAGCGCGAGGGTGGAGGAGTCGGCCCGGGTGATGCTGGTGTAGCCGAGGAGCTCGACGCCGGCGTCCTTCGCGGCCGCGATGACGTTGGCGTGCTGCGGCACCCGCTGGCCCACGGCGCTGGAGGAGACGAGCAGGATGCGGTCGACACCCTTGAAGGCCTGCTCGAGCGAGGCCGGGTCGGTGTAGTCGGCGACCCGGGTCTCGACGCCGAGGGCCGCGAGGTCGGAGATCGCGTCGAGGTCGCGGGCGGTCGCGACGACGTCGGAGGCGGCCACGCCGCGCTCGAGGAGGGCCTGGACGGTGAGGCGGCCGAGGTGGCCGCTGGCGCCGGTGACGAGGTAGGTGGTCATGGGACTTCCTGTTCGTGGGAGGAGCGTCTGTCGACCGGCCCAACGAACGACCCACTCCCATGCTTCCCATTGGTTAGTACCCACTTTGAAGTAAGGTACTGACGTGTTGGTAAGCAACCCCCTCCGTGAGTTCTACCCCGACGGCGTCTTCCCCGAGGCGTGCGGCAGTCGCGTGCTGCTCGACCACGTGATGAGCAAGTGGGGCGTGCTGGTCCTGCTCGCGCTCTCGGAGGGCGAGCCGCTGCGTTGGAGCGAGCTGCGCCGGCGTGCACAGGGCGTCAGCGAGAAGATGCTCGCCCAGACGCTGCGCACGCTCGCGGCCGACGGCCTCGTCGAGCGCCACGCGCACCCGGTGGTGCCCCCGCACGTGGAGTACTCGCTCACCCCGGCCGGCGAGGAGCTCGCCGGCCACCTCGTCCCGCTGATGAAGTGGGTCGCGATCCACTCGGGCGACATGTGACCGGACCGACGCTCCCGATGGCGTGACCGTGACGGTCCCACCGCCTAGCCTTCTGCCTGTGCCGACCCCTGACCCGCGGATGACCGCCGATGCCCCGATCGGCATCTTCGACTCCGGGTTCGGCGGCCTGACGGTCGCCCGGTCGGTCATCGACCAGCTGCCGCACGAGTCGGTGGTCTACCTCGGCGACACCGCGCGCCAGCCCTACGGCCAGAAGCCGATCGGGGAGGTCAGGGAATACGCCCTGGAGTGCCTCGACCACCTCTACGACCAGGGCGTCAAGGCCCTCGTCATCGCCTGCAACTCCGCCAGCGCCGCGATGCTGCGCGACGCCCGCGAGCGCTACGACGTGCCCGTCGTCGAGGTGATCCTCCCGGCCGCCCGCCGCGCCGCCGCCGCCACGCGCAACCGACGGGTCGGCGTCATCTGCACCCGCGCGACGGCCAGCTCGATGGCGTACGACGACGCGTTCGCCGCGGTGCCCGACCTCGACCTGAGCATCCAGGCGTGCCCGAGCTTCGTGGACTTCGTGGAGCAGGGGGTCACCGGAGGTGACGAGCTGCTCGCGGCAGCCCACGACTACCTCGACCCGCTTGTCGCGGCCGACGTCGACACCCTGATCCTCGGCTGCACCCACTACCCCCTGCTCACCGGAGTCATCTCCTACGTCATGGGCGACCAGGTCACCCTCGTCAGCTCCGCCGAGGAGTGCGCGAAGGACGTCTACAAGATGCTCGCGAGCACCGGGCTGATGCGCGACGGCGGCGACCCCGACTACACCTTCTCCACGACCGGCAGCCCCGAGGACTTCGCGACCGTCGGACGCCGCTTCCTCGGCTCCGAGCTGCTCAGCGCAAGCCAGTTCGCCGGAGGCCTGCGATGAAGCTGACGATCGTCGGCTGCTCGGGCTCCTACCCCGGCCCCGAGTCCGCTGCCAGCTGCTACCTCCTCGAGGAGGAGCACGACGGCCGCACCTGGCGGATCCTGCTCGACCTCGGCAACGGTGCGCTCGGCCAGCTCCACCGCTACGCCGACCCGCTCACCATCGACGCGGTCTTCGTCAGCCATCTGCACGCCGACCACTGCCTCGACCTCTGCGGCTACTACGTGATGCGCAAGTACCACCCCACCGGCGCCCAGCCGCGGATCCCGGTGTGGGGACCCGAGGGCAGCGCCGACCGGATGGCCCGCGCCTACGACCTGCCGCTCGACCCCGGCATGCACGAGGAGTTCGACTTCAGGGAGCACGACGGCACCGTCGAGCTCGGCCCGTTCACCGTCGAGGCGCACCCCGTCGTGCACCCGGTCGCCGCCTTCGCCCTGCGCGTCACCGCCGGCGGCCGCACGCTCGTCTACTCCGGCGACACCGGCCCGTGCCCGGCGCTCGACGCTGCGGCCACCGACGCCCACCTGCTGCTGGCCGAGGCGTCGTTCCGCACGGCCGACGACAACCCGCCCGACCTGCACATGACTGGCACCGACTGCGGCCGTACGGCGGCCAAGGCGGGCGTCGACCGGCTCGTGCTCACCCACATCCCGCCGTGGCACGTCCCGGCCGACGCCGAGGCCGAGGCGCGCGCCGAGTGGGACGGCCCGATCGAGCTGGCCCGCGCCGGCGCGACCTACGAGGTCTGAGCGCTCACACCAGGCCGGCGTCGTGCACGACCATCGCGACCTGCACGCGGTTGGAGCTGTCGAGCTTGGTGAGCAGCCGCGAGACGTGCGACTTCACCGTCGGCACCGAGAGGTAGAGCTCGGAGGCGATCTCGGAGTTGCTGAGCCCGCGGCCGACGCAGACGGCCACCTCGAGCTCGCGCTCGGTGAGCACGGTCAGCCGGTCGGCCGCCGTCGACGTGCGGTCGGTCGTCGTGGTGCTGCGCAGCCGCGAGACGATGCTGCGGGTCGCCGACGGCGACAGCATCGCGTCGCCCGCGGCGACCGTGCGGATCGCGCTGACGATGTCACCCGGCGGGGTGTCCTTGAGCAGGAAGCCGTCGGCGCCCGACGCCACCGCGCGCACGACGTGGTCGTCGGCGTCGAAGGTGGTGAGCACGACGACCGAGGGCGGGGAGGGCTGCGCGTGGAGGTGGCGGGTGGCCTCCAGGCCGTCCATCACCGGCATCCGGATGTCCATCAGCACCACGTCGGGCTGGAGCCGCTCCACCAGGTCGACTCCGGCCCGGCCGTCGGGCGCCTCGCCGACGACCTCGATGTCGGACTGGCCGCCCAGCATCAGCGACAGGGCGGAGCGCACCAGCGGGTCGTCGTCGACGAGCAGCACGCGGATCACGCTGTCCACGGTAGCCACGCCTCCAGCACGAACGTCGAACCGTCGGTCCGCTGGTCGAGCCGCCCACCCCGCAGCTCGGCCCGCTCGCGCAGGCCGACGAGGCCGAGGCCGGCGCCCGGGGCCGCGCTGCCCGAGCCGGCGAGCGGGTTGGTCAGCACCACGGTGATGCCGGACCCCTCGTCGCCCGTCGAGCGGATCGCCACCACCGATCCCGGGGCGTGCTTGCGCACGTTGGTGATGCCCTCCTGCACGATCCGGTAGACCGTGCGGCCGGTGGCGACCGGCACCTGCGTCGAGCCGTCGACCTCGTCCGACCAGGCGATGTCGAGGCCGAGGGACCTGGCCTCCTCGACGAGCGCCGTGATGTCGTCGTACGTCGGCTGGGGGCGCGCCGTGGGCGGGCCCGGGTCGTCCTCGCGGAGCACGCCGAGCACCCCGCGCAGCTCGTGGAGGGCGTCGTTGGCCTGGCCCTGGATCTGGCCCAGCCCCTCGCGCAGCCGGTCGCCGTCGAGGTCCTCGCGGAAGGCGAGGGCGCCGGCCTGCATGGAGACCTGGGTGATCCGGTGGGCCAGCACGTCGTGCATCTCGCGGGCGATCTGGGCGCGCTCGTTGTAGCGCGCCTGCGCCACCCGCAGCTCCTGCTCGCGCTCGGCGCGCTCGGCCCGCGTGCGGAGGTTCCACATCACCTCGCGACGCGAGCCGATGTAGAGCCCCCAGCCCATCATCCCGGTGTTGACCGCCAGGTTGACCAGCGTCGTGATGACCGGGTCGTTGTCCTCGAGCGGTGCGAGGGTGGTGTAGGTCTGCGCGGCGGCGATGTTGGCGAGGCCGACCAGGACGACCTGCCAGAAGTTACGCCGGGTCGCCACGGACACCGCCGCCAACGTCGCGGGTCCGGAGGCGACGCCCGAGAGCGCGCTCATCCCGGCGACCACCAGGGCGATCGGCACGGGTGCGCGGCGCCGGAACCAGACCAGCACGAAGGCTGCGCAGCCCAGGGCGACCTCGGTGGTGAAGAGGGCCGGGTGCTCGCGCCACTCGATAACCGCGACCGACTGCCAGACCGCGGCCGAGATGGCGATCGCGAGCGCGTAGCGCCACGCCTGCGAGACCCAGGTCAGCGGAGGCTGGGTCTCGGAGAGGGCGGGGCGGGTCTCCACGGCGCTCAGGGTAGCGAGCGCGATTCCTACTTTGGTCGCACTTCCGACCGCCCCAGGGAGGATGCGCGGAGGGTGCCGCGAGCCGCAGGCTGGTCACACCACCGCGTGGAGGGAGCTGCGCGGCGTGGGGCCGCGTGCAGTACGGGTCCCACTGGGGTAGGGACCTGTGAGCCGGGTCCGGTGACTCACGGGGGTGACCGGACCCGGCTCCGTCGTTCCCAGCCTCTAGGGTCGAGCCATGACTTCGACCCCCCGCGCAGACGGCCGCGCCGACGACGAGCTCCGCCCGATCACCATCACCCGCAACTGGCTCGACCACGCGGCCGGCTCGGTGCTGATCGAGTTCGGCGGCACCAAGGTGCTGTGTGCGGCGTCGGCCTCCGAGGGCGTGCCGCGCTGGCGCAAGGGCTCGGGCCTGGGCTGGGTGACGGCGGAGTACGCCATGCTCCCGGCCTCGACCAACACCCGCTCCGACCGTGAGTCGGTCAAGGGCCGCATCGGCGGCCGCACCCACGAGATCTCCCGGCTCATCGGCCGCTCGCTGCGTGCCGTCATCGACTACAAGGCGCTCGGCGAGAACACGATCGTGCTCGACTGCGACGTGCTCCAGGCCGACGGCGGCACCCGCACGGCCGCCATCACGGGGGCCTACGTCGCCCTCGCCGACGCCGTCGCCCACCTGCGGGGCAACGGCGCGCTCACCGGCGAGCCGCTGACGGGCTCCGTCGCCGCGGTCAGCGTCGGGATCATCGACGGCGTGCCGCGCCTCGACCTGCCCTACGTCGAGGACGTCCGGGCCGAGACCGACATGAACGTCGTGATGACCGGCGAGGGGAAGTTCGTCGAGGTGCAGGGCACCGCCGAGGGCGCCGCCTTCGACCGCGCCGAGCTCGACGCGCTGCTCGCGCTCGCCGAGAAGGGCTGCGCCGACCTGACCCGCCTGCAGCAGGAGGCCCTCCGCGCATGAGGATCTTCCTGGCCTCGGCCAACGCGAAGAAGATCACCGAGATGCAGCGCATCCTCGCGGAGCACGTGCCCGACATCGAGGTGCTCGGGATCAACGACGTCGACGGCTACGTCGAGCCCGTCGAGGACCAGCCGACCTTCGAGGGCAACGCGCTCCTCAAGGCACGCGCCGGCGTCGCGGCCACCGGCCTGCCGTCGATCGCCGACGACAGCGGGCTGTGCGTCGACGCCCTCAACGGCATGCCCGGCGTGCTGTCCGCGCGGTGGTCGGGGCAACCGAAGAGCGACGAGCGGAACAACGCACTCCTGCTCGACCAGCTCCATGACGTCCCCGACGAGCGCCGGTCGGCGTACTTCACCTGCGCCATCGCGTGGGTGCAGCCCGACGGGCGCGAGCAGGTGGTCGAGGGCCGCATGGACGGCCGGATCATCCGCGAGGTGCGGGGGAGCGGCGGCTTCGGCTACGACGTCGTCTTCGTCGCCGTCGAGCACGACGCCGAGGGCCTCACCTCCGCCGAGCTCGACCCGGCCGAGAAGGACCGGATCTCCCACCGCGGCCGCGCGCTGCGGGAGCTCGCACCCCAGGTCGCGGCCGACCTCAACGCCGCCGGGTGAGGCGCCAGAGGGTCCACGCCTGGAAGAGCAGGTAGGCGACGAGCGCGACACGGATGGCGAGGAACACCGAGTCCGGCCACGTGGACTGGGTGACTGTGCACTCGCCTCCGCTGACGCAGATGCTGGACTCCGGCGGTGGCGACACGAAGAGCGCACTCATGCCCACAAGGAAGCCGGTCGCCAGGCCCGCCGCGCCCAAGACCTTTTGGCCCGCCGACCAGACCCTCGACACCAGCAGCAGCACCACGCCTGCGATCCAGAAGGGCACCGAGAACGGAAAGAGGAAGAAGAGGAACTCGGAGCCGAGCAGGCAGACGAGTGCGATGACCTCGACGGCCCCCAGTCCGTCGGCAGCCGCCGGCGCGACGGCAGCGGGCGCGGCAGCGCCGCCTCCGGCGGCGGTCACGAGCTCCTGCGGCGTGCCCAGGCGGTCGAGCACCGTGCGCACCCCGGCCTCGTCGGTGCCCGCCGGGATCGCCTCGCGCAGGTGGTCTGAGATGTCGCTCACGAGCTCGACGGCCTGGTCGGGCGGGAGCGTGCGGGCAGCGTCGTACAGGCGCGCGACGTAGTCCTGGGCGAGGGGGTGGAGGTCGGTGTGCGTGGTCATGGCGTCCCCTTCTGGAGCAGCTGGTCGACGGACCCGGCGAACTGGGTCCACGCGTGGCGGAACGTGTCGAGCGACGCGCGACCCGCGTCGGTCAGGGCGTAGTAGCGGCGGGGCGGCCCGGACGGCGACTCCTGCCAGGACGTGCTGACCAGCTCGTCGCGGCGCAGCCGGCTGAGCAACGGGTAGAGGGTGCCCTCGCTGGCGAGGAGGCCGGCCTCCGAGAGCTCGGTGACGAGGTCGTAGCCGTAGCGCTCGCCCGACTGGAGCAGGGCGAGCACGCAGTGCTCCAGCGCGCCGCGGCGCAGCTGGGTCAGCGCCGCGTCCCCGGTGGTCATAGCGTGAGGCTAGCCGCAAGGTACCTTGCGGCACAAGATAGTGATTCGGTCAGCCGACGGCCACCCCGTCGCGGGCGCCCACCCGGCGCGAGACCCAGGAGCCCCACAGCGCGGCGAACAGGAACATGATCAGCGAGTAGACCGCTGCCGGCACCGAGATCTCGACCGCCTCCAGCACCTCGACGGCGACGAAGATCGCGAGCGTCGAGTTGTGCACGCCGACCTCCATCGACGACGCGATGGCCTGCGGTCCGGTGACGCCGAACGCCTTGGGTACGACGTACCCGACGAGGAGGCTGATGGCGCAGAAGAGCGCGGCGATGAGGCCGACGTCGGCGAGGTAGTCCCCGACGTTCTCGAGCTGGTCGAGCAGGATCCCGAGCACCAGGATGGCGAGGATCACCGCCGACCCGATGCGCACGGGCTTGTCCATGCGGCGCGCGAAGTCGGGGGCGCGGTGGTTGACCAGCATGCCGATGCCGACAGGCAGCAGGATCAGGGCGAAGACCTTGACGATCTCGGCCAGCGGCATCGAGACGTCGTCCTGCCGGTCGAAGTACGCGATGGCGAAGCCGGTGATCAGCGGGAGCGTGAGGACCGCGACGACGGTGTTGATCGCCGTCAGCGTGATGTTGAGCGCGACGTCGCCGCGGAAGAGGTGACTGAACAGGTTGGCCGTCGTGCCGCCCGGTGATGCGGCGAGCAGGAGCATGCCGATGCCCAGCAGGGCAGGCAGGTCGAAGAGGACCACCAGCCCGAAGCAGATCGCCGGCAGGAGCACGATCTGGCACACGAGCGCGACCGCGACCGCCTTCGGTGCGCGGCCCACGCGCCGGAAGTCGCCGATCGTCAGGTCCAGGCCGAGCCCGAACATGATGATGGCGAGGGCGAGGGGCAGTCCGACGGTCGTCAACGCGGAGTCCATGCGCGGACCCTAGTGGTGACGCGCGTCACGCGGCAGGGACTCGCGGGAACTGCTGAGCAGGAGTGGGTGCGCTCGGAGAGACTCGAACTCTCACTGGCCAGGACCTAAACCTGGTGCCTCTGCCAATTGGGCTACGAGCGCGGAGGACCAATCCTCACACGTGTCCGCGACGTCGCCCTCCGCGGCGCGTCACGAGGGCGACAAGTCGGACACGTGTGGCGGTCCGGGCCGCCACGACGTACGTCAGGAGGGCGACATCCGCCGCACGCCCGGCGGCCGATCAGACGGTATGACGTGACCGCCTCGGGGTGAGGGGGTTGCGGGCCGGGGCCTCTCACATGCATGTACGTGGGTTGTCGGGCAGGAGTGGCCTGC
>NZ_JAURTI010000017.1:0-6724 GCF_031457855.1 Nocardioides sp. BE266
CGGTCCCATACCGAACCCGGAAGTTAAGCCTTTCAGCGCCGATGGTACTGCAACCGAGAGGTTGTGGGAGAGTAGGACGCCGCCGGACATACATTGTGAGAGTGGGGTCGCCCTTCGGGCGGCCCCACTTTTGCATTTCCTGTCCGACCGCTGCGTCGTGGGCCGGCAATCGTCCACAGACGGCGCCTCGAGCGCATCATCCACAGGGGGCGTACCGACGAGCGCTGAGCTGTCGGTCGACTCGTCCAGTGTGGTGCGCCAGGAGGTGCACTGTGCACGAGACACAGACAAAGGAACGGGCCGGCGACGAGGTCGTGGCCAACGACGTACGACTGGTGGGCCGGGTCACCGGCGAGCCGACGGCACTCGAGCTGCCGAGCGGGGACGTCCTGGTGACGTTCCGGATCTCGGTCCCGCGCGAGGGCCGGTCAGGGCCGCAGCAGGGTCGCAGTCAGGGGGTCGACTCGGTGCCGTGCACCGTGTGGAGCCCGCGGCTGCGGCGGAGCGTGCTGGGCTGGCGGGCCGGCGACCTGGTGGAGGTGAGCGGTGCCGTGCGGTGCCGGTTCTTCCAAGCGGGCGGAGCGACGCGCTCCCGCGTGGAGGTCGAGGCGTCCGCCGCGCGGATCATCCGCCGGTCACCGGCCGCATGAGGACGCCGAGGCTCGGCTTGGGCTGGAAGGACGTGGCCTTCTCCGGCAGCAGTCCGCCGGACTCGATGAGTGCCTGCACCTGCTCGAAGGCAGGGCTGGGCAGGAGCACGGCCGGCGACGTCGCCGACGTGGCGTCGAGCGCATCGTCCACGTTGTGGTGGTGCTGGATCCTGCGCACCGGGCGCGGCAGCAGGGGCAGCACGCGCTCGTGCAGCCAGGCGACCGCGGCCTGCTGCGCGAGGTCGCGCGGTGCCACCGTGTGCCACGTCTCGCCGTCGGTGAGCACGAGGTGGGTGCTGTCCAGGGCGCTGAGCGCGTGCTGACGGCCACTCGTGCCGATGTCGGCGCCGGCAGAGATGGCTGCGGTGACGAGCTCGTCGAGCGTCGCGCCGGACAGGGTGCGGTGGATCGCCCCGAGGAACAGGGGAGTGTCGTCCTGGTCGACGATCATGGCCAGGCCCGCGTCCCACGCCGTGCCGGGATGCGCCTCCTGGAGCCGCAGGTAGGCGGCGTACCGGTGGTGGCCGTCGGCGAGCAGGCAGCGGGTGCGGGCGAGGCACTCGGCGATCGTCTCGAGCTGGGCAGCGTCGCGGATCGCCCAGATCCGTTGCCGCTGGCCGGTCCGGTCGAGGTAGCGCCAGCTGGGCTTGCTGCGGGCCACTTGCGCGACGAGGTCGCGCAGGGTGGCGTCGCCGTGGTGGACCAGCAGGATCGGTGCCGGGTTGAGGTCCATCTGCAGCATCCGGTCGGCCAGCTCGCCGGCCTGCTCCGGGTGGATCGCCTCGTGCGGCCAGACGGCGCGGCCCGCGAGCGTCTCAGCGCGGTGCGACATGTCGAGCGAGCCCACCAGGCCGCGGACGGTGAGGCCCCCGGAGGTGTACTCGTGCAGGTAGATGGCCGGTTCGGTGTCCGAGGTGGCCCGACCTTGGTCGATCCACCGGGTCAGGCGGGCCGCGACGTCGCGGTAGGGTCGCGCCAGCGCTCGAGCCGATGCCGGGTCCCCGACGCGCCCCGGAGCCAGCATGACCGCCCGGAACGGGAGGAGCGTGAGGGGCTTCGCGACGTACGGGGGCACGACGGTGGCGAAGTCCATCGGAGCATCGTAGGGGGACGCTGGTCACAGTCCGGAGAGGGGTGGAGCATGCTCGAGGAGTCGACGGGTCCGATCCTGGAGGCGCACGACCTCGTGATGTTCGACCTCGACGGCGTGGTCTACGTCGGGGGCCATGCGATCGACGGCGTGGCCGACCGCATCGAGCGCGTCCGGGCCGCTGGGGCCCACGTGGCGTTCGTGACCAACAACGCGTCGCGCACGCCCGACCAGGTGGCGAAGAAGCTCCTCGACGTCGGCGTCGCGGCGGAGGGCAGTGACGTCGTCACGAGCGCCCAGGCCGCGGCGCGGCTGCTGGCGGAGGAGCACGGCGCGGGCGCGAAGATCCTGCTGCTCGGTGGCGAGGGACTGGAGGTCGCGCTGACCGAGGCCGGGCTGGAGCCGGTCGCGGATCCCGAGGGTGCGGTGGCGGTGGTCAGCGGCTACGGCCCCGACGTGCGCTGGCGCGACATCATGCGGGTCTCGACCCTGGTGCGCGATGGTCTTCCCTACGTCGCCAGCAACACCGACATGACGATCCCGACGCCGTACGGCATCGCTCCCGGCCACGGCGTGCTGGTGAGGACGATCAGCGGCTTCGCAGGAGTCGAGCCGACGGTGGCGGGCAAGCCGGAGAAGCCGCTGATGGAGGAGACGGTCCTCCGGGTTGGCGGCGACCGTCCGATCATGGTGGGCGACCGGCTCGACACCGACATCGAGGGTGCACACGCGATCGACGTACCGTCGCTGCTGGTGCTGACGGGCGTGACGTGGCTCGAGCAGCTGGTTGCGGCCGCGCCCGAGCTCCGGCCGACCTACATCTCGCCCACGTTGGAGGGGCTCTTCGAGCCGCACCCGGTCCCGGACGAGGACGACGGTTCGGTCCGGCTCGGCGGCTGGACCGCGTCGGTCGGGGACGGCCGGCTCACGGTCAGTGGTGAAGGCAGCGACGCCGACTGGTGGCGTGTCGCCGCGGTCGCCGGGTGGCGGCACCTCGACGCGACCGGTGCGCCTGCCGACGTCTCCGACACGACCCCGCCCGGGCCTGTCCGGCAGCTCGGCGCCGAGTAGGCTCGCGGCCATGGACCAGGACTTCGACGACGCCTCGCCCGAGCAGGGCGAGGGCGACTACTCGGCGTCTGACGAGGGGTCGGCCGAGTCGTCCGGCGAGCCTGTCGCAGAGACGCGGCCGGCGATCGACTACGAGCCGACAGGGGTCGACTCCGTCGATCGCGTGCTGGCTGACGTGGCGACCGTGGCCGACCGCCCGGTGGGCGAGCACGTCGAGGTCTTCGAGCGCGCCCACGAGCAGCTGCGCCGTGCCCTCGACGCCCAGCCCGACGCGGCACCCGACGGCGGACAGGGCGCCTGACGCACCGTGCCCCCACGACGACTTCGACTCGACCAGGAACTGGTCCGTCGCGGCCTCGCCCGGTCGCGCGAGCACGCGAGCGAGCTGGTGGCGGCTGGCCGGGTGACGGTGTCCGGCGCGGTGGCGAGCAAGCCGGCGACCGGGGTCACCACCGACGTCGCGATCGTGGTGCGTGAGGACCCGACCTCCGTCGACTACGTCTCGCGCGGGGGCCACAAGCTGGCCGGAGCGCTCGAGGCCTTCGCCGACCACGGGCTCACCGTCGACGGGAAGCGCTGCCTCGACGCGGGCGCGTCGACGGGCGGGTTCACCGACGTGCTGCTGCGAGCGGGCGCACGCGAGGTGGTCGCGGTCGACGTCGGCTACGGCCAGCTGGCATGGTCCCTGCAGAGCGACGACCGGGTGGTCGTCCACGATCGCACCAACATCCGTGAGCTCACCCCGGAGATCGTGGGGGAGCCGGTCGACCTGGTGGTCGGCGACCTGTCCTTCATCTCACTCGCCCTGGTGCTCGACCCGCTGCTCTCGGTGACCCGAGAGGACGGCGCGCTGGCCCTGATGGTGAAGCCGCAGTTCGAGGTGGGCAAGGACCGGGTCGGCAAGGGCGGCGTCGTTCGCGACCTGGCGTTGCGGGCCGAGGCCGTCACCACGATCGCCGACCTCGCCGCCGAGCGCGGCTGGGGCGCGGTCGCCGTAACGGTGAGCCCGCTGCCGGGCCCGTCGGGCAACGTGGAGTTCTTCCTGCTCCTGCGCCACGGGCCTGCCGCGATCGGCGCCGACGACATCCCTGCCGAGGTCGATCGTGCGGCCTCGCTGGGGGTGGCGGGTGAGAGGGTGGACCCGTGACCCTCGACAGCCCGTTGCGCCGCGTGCTCGTGCTCGCCCACACCGGGCGGGCCGAGGTGCGCGAGGTCGCGCGCGAGTGTGTCCAGTCGCTGACTGACCACGGGATCGCCGTACGACTCCTCGCCGACGAGGCCGCTGACCTGGGCCTGGCCGCCGACCCGCTCGGCGAGGGTCTCGTCGAGACGACGCTGGCCGAGGACACCCCCGGCGAGGGCTGCGAGCTGGTGCTGGTGATCGGCGGCGACGGCTCGATCCTGCGCGCTGCCGAGGTCACCCACGCGACGAGCACGCCCCTGCTCGGCGTGAACCTGGGCCACGTCGGCTTCCTCGCCGAGGCCGAGCAGGACGACGTCGAGTCCACGATCACCGCGATCGTCGACCGTGCCTACACCGCCGAGGACCGCCTCACGCTCGACGTTCGGGTGATGGTGGGCAAGGAGGTCCAGTTCTCGACCTTCGCCCTCAACGAGGCCAGCGTCGAGAAGGCCGCCCGCGAACGCATGCTGGAGGTCGTCGTCGAGGTCGACGGCCGGCCGCTGTCGCGATGGGGCTGCGACGGCGTGGTGTGCGCGACGCCGACCGGGTCGACGGCATACAACTTCAGCGCCGGTGGCCCCGTGGTCTGGCCCGAGGTGGAGGCCCTGCTGATGGTGCCGCTGAGCGCGCACGCGCTGTTCGCCCGCCCCATGGTGGTCGCCCCGAGCTCCGTGCTCGCCATCGAGGTGCTCGCCAACACGGAGGGCTCCGGGGTGCTGTGGTGCGACGGGCGGCGCTCGGTCGACCTGCCGCCGGGCGCGCGGATCGAGGTACGCCGCGGCGCTCGGCCGGTGCGGCTGGTCCGCCTGCACGAGGCCCCGTTCACCGACCGGCTGGTCGCGAAGTTCGACCTGCCCGTCGAAGGGTGGCGCGGCGCGGCCGAGCGTCGTCGCCGGGACAACGGTGACGCCGATGCTTGAGGAGCTGCGGATCAGCTCGCTCGGCGTGATCGACTCCTCGACGCTCGAGCTCGGACCTGGCCTGACGGTCATCACCGGTGAGACCGGAGCCGGCAAGACGATGGTGGTCACCGCCCTCGGCCTGCTCCTGGGCGGGCGCGCCGACTCCGGCGCCGTACGGTCCGGGGCCAAGCAGGCGCGCGTGGAGGGCGTGGTCGCGGCGGGGTCGCTGGCCGACTTCCGCGAGGCCGTTGAGGAGTCCGGCGGTGAGGTCGAGGACGACCAGGTCGTGCTCGCCCGCAACGTCGCCGCACAGGGACGTTCGCGCGCCTGGGTCGGCGGGGCCGCCGTGCCCGTCACGACCCTCGCCGACCTCGCCGAGCCGCTGGTCGCCGTGCACGGGCAGTCCGACCAGCACCGCCTGCTGAAGGCAGGCGCCCAGCGCGCCTCGCTCGACCGGTTCGGCGGCGCAGCGCTGGCCGAGACCGCGGCGGCGTACGCCGAGCGCTGGAGCGAGCTGGCCCAGACCGAGCGCACCCTGGCCGAGGTCGTCGGCTCCGCCCGCGAGCGGGCCCGCGAGGCGGACCAGCTGAGGTACGGCCTCGGCGAGGTCGAGGCCGTGGACCCGCAGCCGGGGGAGGACGCCGAGCTCGCGTCCGAGGAGACCCGGCTCGGCTTCGCCGACACCCTGCGCACCGCCGCCGAGCAGGCGCGTGAGGCACTCTCCAGCGACGAGGGCGCCGTCGACGCGCTGGCCACGACCAGCGCCGCGCGCCAGGCGCTCGAGGGCGTCCGCGAGCACGACGCGACAGCAGGCGAGCTCGCCGACCGGGTCGCCGAGCTGAGCCACCTGCTGGTCGACCTGGCCGGGGACGTGGCGTCCTACGCCGCGACCCTGGACACCGACCCCGCCCGCCTGGCCGCCGTCTCGGAGCGACGGGCGGCGCTGACCGCACTGACCAGGAAGTACGGCGAGACCATCGACGAGGTGCTCGCCTGGGCCGAGGAGGGCGCCAAGCGGCTGCTCGACCTCGAGGACACCGACGGCCAGATCGCCGAGCTCGAGGCGCGCCGCGACCGGATCCGCGGGGAGCTCGGTGAGCTCGCCGCGAAGCTGACCACGCAGCGCACGGCGGCCGCGAAGAAGCTCGGCACGGCCGTCAGCGACGAGCTGACGTCCCTCGCCATGCCCCATGCCGTCGTGTCGATCGCCGTCACCCAGAACGAGACGTCAGCCCCCGAGACCCCGGCGGGGCCGCAGCTCGAGGTCGGCGGCCGCTGGCTGCGCGCGACGTCCCACGGCGTCGACGACGTGGAGTTCCTGCTGGCCGCCAACACCGGCGCGGACGCTCGCCCGCTCCACAAGGGAGCGTCGGGCGGTGAGCTCTCGCGCGTGATGCTGGCGCTCGAGGTCTCCCTGGCCGAGACCGGGTCGGTGCCGACCTTCGTGTTCGACGAGGTCGACGCCGGCGTCGGCGGACGCGCCGCGATCGAGGTCGGCCGTCGGCTGGCCGCGCTGGCCCGGACGTCCCAGGTGCTGGTGGTGACCCACCTGCCGCAGGTGGCGGCGTACGCCGACCGGCACGTCGTGGTCCACAAGTCCAGCGACGGCTCGGTCACCACGTCCGGCCTGGTCACGCTCGACGAGGACAGCCGGGAGCAGGAGCTCTCCCGGATGCTCGCCGGCGTCGACGACTCCGAGAGCGCCCGCGCGCACGCCCGCGAGCTGCTCGACGCCGCCGCGCCCGAGCGGGCGTGCCTCCCGGAACGGCAGGTGCGCGGCTGACACCATGGCGCGGTCATGAAGTTCGCAGTCCGCTCCCGTCCAGCC
>NZ_JAURTI010000018.1:0-5703 GCF_031457855.1 Nocardioides sp. BE266
AATGTATGTCCGGCGGCGTCCTACTCTCCCACAACCTCTCGGTTGCAGTACCATCGGCGCTGAAAGGCTTAACTTCCGGGTTCGGTATGGGACCGGGTGTTTCCCGTTTCGCTATGGCCGCCGTAACTCTTTCAACCCTCACAAACCAGCCCGTGTTGGTGGGCGTGTTGGGTTTGTTGGTTGGGAACTGCTTAGTGGACGCGAACATGCATGTGTGTGCGTGTGTTCGTTGTGTTTGCGCGTGTGTGTGGTTTTGTACGTGGTTGGGACAAGCCCTCGGCCTATTAGTACCGGTCGGCTGGGCATTACTGCTGTACACCTCCGGCCTATCAACCCCATGTTCTGTGGGGGGCCTTACCCACTTGTGTGGTGGGAAACCTCATCTTGAAACGTGCTTCCCGCTTAGATGCATTCAGCGGTTATCACTTCCGAACGTAGCCAACCAGCCGTGCTCCTGGCGGAACAACTGGCACACCAGAGGTTCGTCCATCCCGGTCCTCTCGTACTAGGGACAGCCTTTCTCAAGTTTCCTGCGCGCGCGGCGGATAGGGACCGAACTGTCTCACGACGTTCTAAACCCAGCTCGCGTGCCGCTTTAATGGGCGAACAGCCCAACCCTTGGGACCTACTCCAGCCCCAGGATGCGACGAGCCGACATCGAGGTGCCAAACCATCCCGTCGATATGGACTCTTGGGGAAGATCAGCCTGTTATCCCCGGGGTACCTTTTATCCGTTGAGTGACCACGCTTCCACATGCCGTGGCCAGATCACTAGTTCCGACTTTCGTCCCTGCTCGACATGTCTGTCTCACAGTCAAGCTCCCTTGTGCACTTACACTCGCCACCTGATTGCCAACCAGGCTGAGGGAACCTTTGAGCGCCTCCGTTACATTTTAGGAGGCAACCGCCCCAGTTAAACTACCCATCAGGCACTGTCCCTGATCCGGATAACGGACCTAGGTTAGACATCTAGTACGACCAGAGTGGTATTTCAACGTTGACTCCACAACCACTGGCGTGATCGCTTCACAGTCTCCCACCTATCCTACACAAGCCGTACCAAACACCAATACCAAACTATAGTAAAGGTCCCGGGGTCTTTCCGTCCTGCCGCGCGTAACGAGCATCTTTACTCGTAGTGCAATTTCGCCGAGTCCATGGTTGAGACAGTGGGAAAGTCGTTACTCCATTCGTGCAGGTCGGAACTTACCCGACAAGGAATTTCGCTACCTTAGGATGGTTATAGTTACCACCGCCGTTTACTGGGGCTTAAATTCTCAGCTTCGATCCGAAGATCTAACCGGTCCTCTTAACCTTCCAGCACCGGGCAGGAGTCAGTCCGTATACATCGTCTTACAACTTCGCACGGACCTGTGTTTTTAGTAAACAGTCGCTTTCCCCTGGTCTCTGCGGCCATCACCGCTTCCCCCAGCAAGTGGGTTCACGGATCCGGCCCCCCTTCTCCCGAAGTTACGGGGGCATTTTGCCGAGTTCCTTAACCATGGTTGTCTCGATCGCCTTAGTATTCTCTACTTGATCACCTGAGTCGGTTTGGGGTACGGGCGGCTCGTTGCTCGCTAGAGGTTTTTCTCGGCAGCATAGGATCACCCACTTCGCCATATATGGCTCCGCGTCACGTCTCAGACCCCACACTGAAGTGGATGGTGCGGATTTGCCTACACCACGTCCTACACGCTTGCCCACAGACAACCATCGCTGTGGCTGGGCTACCTTCCTGCGTCACCCCATCGCTTGACTACTACCAGCTCGGGTCCCACGCTCCGCCCACCAGCCTCGCCCCGAAGGGTCCGGTCCGATAGGTTTCGGGTGGTTAGCATCACTAGGTTCGTCATGGGCGCAACTTCGCCGGTACGGGAATATCAACCCGTTGTCCATCGACTACGCCTGTCGGCCTCGCCTTAGGTCCCGACTTACCCAGGGCAGATTAGCTTGACCCTGGAACCCTTGATCATTCGGCGCACGGGTTTCTCACCCGTGATTCGCTACTCATGCCTGCATTCTCACTCGTGTGGCCTCCACACCTGGATCACTCCGGCGCTTCACTGCCCACACGACGCTCCCCTACCCATCCAGCGCACTGAACACCCATCAAGTGGATGCTGATGTATTCGCTGAATGCCATAGCTTCGGCGGATGACTTGAGCCCCGCTACATTGTCGGCGCGGAATCACTTGACCAGTGAGCTATTACGCACTCTTTCAAGGGTGGCTGCTTCCAAGCCAACCTCCTGGTTGTCAATGCGACTCCACATCCTTTTCCACTTAGTCACCGCTTAGGGGCCTTAGCTGATGGTCTGGGCTGTTTCCCTCTCGACTACGGAGCTTATCCCCCGCAGTCTCACTGCTGCGCTCTCACTTACCGGCATTCGGAGTTTGGCTAACGTCAGTAACCTTGTAGGGCCCATCGGCTATCCAGTGCTCTACCTCCGGCAAGAAACACGCAACGCTGCACCTAAATGCATTTCGGGGAGAACCAGCTATCACGAAGTTTGATTGGCCTTTCACCCCTATCCACAGGTCATCCCCTCAGTTTTCAACCTAAGTGGGTTCGGTCCTCCACGTCGTCTTACCGACGCTTCAACCTGCCCATGGATAGATCACTTCGCTTCGGGTCTTGAGCGCGCTACTGAATCGCCCTATTCGGACTCGCTTTCGCTACGGCTACCCCACACGGGTTAACCTCGCAACACACCGCAAACTCGCAGGCTCATTCTTCAAAAGGCACGCCGT
Source organism: Nocardioides sp. BE266 (assembly GCF_031457855.1). NCBI lineage: Bacteria > Bacillati > Actinomycetota > Actinomycetes > Propionibacteriales > Nocardioidaceae > Nocardioides > Nocardioides sp. BE266. The sequence goes on from NZ_JAURTI010000018.1 coordinate 2,751, forward strand.
CACCCCCACCAGCAAGCTGGCACAAGGCTCCGACGGATTGTAGGCACACGGTTTCAGGTACTATTTCACTCCCCGCCAGGGGTACTTTTCACCTTTCCCTCACGGTACTTGTCCGCTATCGGTCATCAAGGAGTATTTAGGCTTAACGGGTGGTCCCGCCAGATTCACACGGAATTTCAGGGGTTCCGTGTTACTTGGGAACACGCTCCAGAGTCAGCGTCTTACGTCTACGGGCCTATCACCCTCTACGGTACGGCTTTCCAACCGACTTCGACTTCCACACTGATTTCTTACTCTGCACTGAGCCGGCAGACTCAATCGAGCGGTCCCACGACCCCGCGCCTGCAACCCCTGCCGGGTATCACACAGACACGGTTTAGCCTCATCCGATTTCGCTCGCCACTACTCTCGGAATCACTGTTGTTTTCTCTTCCTGTCGGTACTGAGATGTTTCACTTCCCGACGTTCCCTCCACACACCCTATGTGTTCAGGTGCAGGTAACACGACATGACTCGTGCTGGGTTTCCCCATTCGGACACCCCCGGATCACAGCTTGGTTGCCAACTCCCCAGGGCTTATCGCAGGCTCCAACGTCCTTCATCGGCTCTTGATGCCAAGGCATCCACCATGTGCCCTTCATAGCTTGTCTCAACAACGTCAAAACAACACACACTCCAACGCGTCACCGCGTCAAACATGCGTCATACACGTGCGACAAACACAAAGAAACACGCCACCCCACCCCCAATCAAAGGGCAGAGCAGCCGCCAGCCAGTCCCCTCAAGACAAGGAAGAACCAGCCAGCACTACTTACACATACACGCAACCAGCCATCACCAGGTGATCACTCACCCACGACGCCGGTTGCAAGATGCTCGCGTCCACTATGCAGATCTCAAACAACAACCCCACCAACCCCCGCAACCCTCACAAGAGGGCCTTGGGCGAAGGGAGGACCAGAAGCCCCAACCATCACGCCGGGCTTGCGCCAGACATGCGGCTGATTCTTCAGGACCCAACAGTGTGCTCAACCATCCCCCCCACCAACGTGAGGCCCATGACCAACCAGCCACGAGAAGACTCTCGCAGCAGCTGATAGTCGACGTTCCACTAGTGAGACACCACCATGCGTGCCAGGACATTCGCCCGGCATCGGGGTGTGTGCTCCTTAGAAAGGAGGTGATCCAGCCGCACCTTCCGGTACGGCTACCTTGTTACGACTTCGTCCCAATCGCCAGCCCCACCTTCGACGGCTCCCTCCACAAGGGTTGGGCCACCGGCTTCGGGTGTTGCCGACTTTCGTGACGTGACGGGCGGTGTGTACAAGGCCCGGGAACGTATTCACCGCAGCGTTGCTGATCTGCGATTACTAGCGACTCCGACTTCATGGGGTCGAGTTGCAGACCCCAATCCGAACTGAGACCGGCTTTTTGGGATTCGCTCCCCCTTACGGGATCGCAGCCCTTTGTACCGGCCATTGTAGCATGCGTGAAGCCCTGGACATAAGGGGCATGATGACTTGACGTCATCCCCACCTTCCTCCGAGTTGACCCCGGCAGTCTCCTATGAGTCCCCACCATTACGTGCTGGCAACATAGAACGAGGGTTGCGCTCGTTGCGGGACTTAACCCAACATCTCACGACACGAGCTGACGACAGCCATGCACCACCTGTACACCCCCAAAAGAAGCCCCATCTCTGGAGCGGCAGGGTGTATGTCAAACCCAGGTAAGGTTCTTCGCGTTGCATCGAATTAATCCGCATGCTCCGCCGCTTGTGCGGGCCCCCGTCAATTCCTTTGAGTTTTAGCCTTGCGGCCGTACTCCCCAGGCGGGGCGCTTAATGCGTTAGCTGCGGCACGGAATCCGTGGAATGGACCCCACACCTAGCGCCCAACGTTTACGGTGTGGACTACCAGGGTATCTAATCCTGTTCGCTCCCCACACTTTCGCTCCTCAGCGTCAGGATATTCCCAGAGAACCGCCTTCGCCACCGGTGTTCCTCCTGATATCTGCGCATTTCACCGCTACACCAGGAATTCCGTTCTCCCCTGAATACCTCTAGTCTGCCCGTATCGAAAGCAAGCCAGGTGTTAAGCACCTGGTTTTCACTCCCGACGCGACAAACCGCCTACGAGCCCTTTACGCCCAATAATTCCGGACAACGCTCGCACCCTACGTATTACCGCGGCTGCTGGCACGTAGTTGGCCGGTGCTTCTTCTGCAGGTACCGTCACTTGCGCTTCGTCCCTGCTGAAAGAGGTTTACAACCCGAAGGCCGTCATCCCTCACGCGGCGTTGCTGGATCAGGCTTCCGCCCATTGTCCAATATTCCCCACTGCTGCCTCCCGTAGGAGTCTGGGCCGTGTCTCAGTCCCAGTGTGACCGGTCACCCTCTCAGGCCGGCTACCCGTCGAAGCCATGGTGAGCCATTACCTCACCATCAAGCTGATAGGCCGCGAGCACATCCCTGGCCGAAAAACTTTCCACCACCATCCCATGCGAGAAGTGGTCGTATCCGGTATTAATCACCGTTTCCGGTGGCTATCCCAAAGCCAAGGGCAGATTACTCACGTGTTACTCACCCGTTCGCCGCTCGAGTACCACCGAAGTGGCCTTTCCGCTCGACTTGCATGTGTTAAGCACGCCGCCAGCGTTCGTCCTGAGCCAGGATCAAACTCTCCATCGAAAACCATCAACCCCCACCACCAACCCAAAAGCCGGCAGACAGGAGCGACTATCAATAAGAGCCACATCCCCTGACTGAACAAAACTAGCGAATGACACCCCAACCAAAGTCAGGGCATCGCCAGAATCATTGTCAAAGAAACCGCGACACCACACCCCACCAACCCAAAAGGCGGTGAAGCAAACATGATGTCAACGGGGCATAACAAACTAATTCGTCGACTAATCAAACACACTGTTGAGTTCTCAAAAATCAGACGCACCC
>NZ_JAURTI010000019.1:0-1445 GCF_031457855.1 Nocardioides sp. BE266
CGACTGATATGTAGGGCCCCGCTGTCAATGGGCAGGGTGAGGCGCCGCCGGACCGGCGTGGTCTGACGGCGCCTCTCTTGGTCTGGTGCGGTCGTCTGCGCAGCGTGTCTTCGCGACGCGCGGTCGAGACTGATATGCGCGGGTTGGGTACCGCAGGACGGCGTTCGGCAGGAGCGCTCCGCTTCTCTGAGGTCGAGCGTCACCATCGCCTGGTTGGTGGTGTTGGTGGCTCACAGTCGAATCGCGGGTCGGCTCCTCGCGCTGCACGCAGGGACGGTCCCAGGCCAAGTCAGGGGATCTCGGGCTACTCGAGATCGTCGAGGGTGGCCAGGGACCAGCACCAGCCGGCGAGCTCGCGCGCGATCGCGGTGTTCGCGACCGTGTGCTTCTTCTTCCGAGCGGTGTAGTTGGCCCACTGGCGGTGCAGTCGCTGGTTCCCGGCGTGGCCGCGGGCCCGTGCGGCGGGGGTGGCCTGTTCCCAGCGGGCACGCATGACCGGCCCGACGGTGTAGCGGGGCTTGTGGTGCCAGGCCGCCTCGACGAGCAGCCGGCGGGCGTGGGTGTTGCCGGTCTTGGTGATCCCACCCTGCCTGTGTGAGTCCCCGCTGGAGTGCTCGGACGGGACCAGCCCGAGGTAGGCGCCGATGCTGGCGCCGGTGAACCGGCCCCAGTCACCGAGCTCGACCGCGAGCGCGAACCCGGTCAGCGTGGAGATCCCCCGCAGGCAGCACAACCGACGAGTCACGGCCGTGAACTCGCTGTCGGCAGCCATGTCGGCGATCGCGGCATCGAGCCGGGCACGGCGCAGGACCGCGAAGTCGACGGCTTCACGGTCGGCTTCGTAGGCGACGCGCGTGCCGGCCTGGTCGAACCGGATCGAGTTCAGCCACGTCTCGTGCTTGCCCGTCCAGGCCTTGCCACCGTAGTAGACGTGACCATGGCGCAGCAGCAGCTTCGAGACCCGGTGCCGTGCACGCATCAGGTCGCCGCGCACGTCTTCGCGGGCACGGACCAGGTCCCGCGCGGCTTCCTCGGTGACGCTCGGAACGCGAACAGGCACGATCTGCCCGACCTGCAGCAGCCGGGCCAGCAGCAACGCGTCCTTCGCGTCGGTCTTGACCCGATCACCGGCCGGACGGGTCAGCTTCGACGGCGCGGCCACCTCGCACCGGATCCCGGCTGCCGCGATCGCGCGGTACAGCCCGAACCCGGTCGGACCTGCCTCATAGGTCACCGTCACCGGGCCGGGCAACCCGCGCAGCCAGTCCACGACGACCTCGCTGGCCGGGACCAGCCGCTGCTTGAACACCTCACCAGTCACCGAGTCCAGACCGGCCGCCACGACCGATCGTGCGTGCACATCGAGCCCGACACTCGTACGCTCAGAAATCACCGGGGCCTCCTATGCCTGTGGATAGGTCGAGCAGGCCACTCCTGCCCGACAA
>NZ_JAURTI010000020.1:0-1104 GCF_031457855.1 Nocardioides sp. BE266
TGTGATGTCCAGGCAGGTTGTTGTTCCTGCTGATGGGCGTGCCGCCGATTGCGGAGTGGATCCGGTGGTGATTGTAGAAGTGGAGCCAGTCCGGCAGGGCGGCTCGTCGTTCGGCTTCTGAGTCGTAGAACCGGGCGTAGGCCCAGCCGTCGGCCAGGGTGCGGTGGAATCGCTCGCACTTGCCGTTGGTCTGCGGGCGGTAGGGCCGAGTGCGCTTGTGCGTGATCGAGAGCTCTGTGCAGGCCTCGCGCCAGGCGAACGAGCGGTAGCAGGCACCGTTGTCGGACAGCACTCGCTCGACGGTGATGCCGTGTTCGGCGAACCACGCCACGGCACGACGCAGCACCGCAACGGCTGTGGTGGCTTTCTCGTCCGCGCAGATCTCGGCGTAGGCGATCCGGCTGTGGTCGTCGATGACGGTGTGCACGAACGCGGTGCCGATGACGGGCTTGTAGTGCTTGCCACGTTCACCGGTGCGGCGTGCGGTGGCTTGGGCGTTGTGCTTGCCCTGCTGGCGGCTCAGGAACCGGTGCCCGCCGCCATCAGGAATGTTGCCGAACTTGGTGACGTCGACATGGATCATCGAACCCGGATGCGGGTGTTCGTAGCGGCGGATCGGCTCGCCGGTGACACGGTCGATGTGGCTGAGCCGGTTCAACCGGCACCGCACCAGCACCGCGTGCACCGTCGAGGCAGGCACAGCGAGCCGGCCACCGATCTGGACCGGCCCGAGTCGATGACGCCACCTCAGCTGAACGATCCGGCGCTTGAGGTCCTCGGAGGTTCGTCGCGGGCTCGAGCGAGGACGACTCGACCGGTCCTGCATCCCGGCCACGCCTTCGGACTTGAACCGTGCCGCCCACTTCCGGGCGGTGGGCGGCGAGACCATGAACATCTTGGCCGCCTCGGACGGCGTCCAGCCGCCCTCGACGATCAGCCGCGCCATCCGAAGACGCGCTTTCGGGGTCAGGGCAGCGTTAGCGTGGGACACGAAGGCCTCCTGGTGAGTGAAGCGGTTACTAGACATCTCCACTTCACAACCGGAGGCCTTCGCCATCCAGCAACTCAGGGCCGTGTCACGAAACAACGTCCCTGGACATCACA